>CAVQDC010000039.1:0-457424 GCA_963711175.1 uncultured Actinomycetota bacterium | reverse complement strand
TCACCCGGAGGTCACGGTGGTCAACAAGGCCATCTCCAACCTGAGCGACGACGTCGACCTGGTGGTCACCCACCAGGACCTCACCGATCGCGCCCGCGAGAAGACGCCGTCCGCCGTCCACGTGTCGGTCGACAACTTCATGGGCAGCCCGAGGTACGACGAGATCGTGGCGATGGTCGAGGAGAACAACTCCACGACCACCTGAGACGACGAGTCACCCCCCTGAGAGCCCGGCCCTCCGCGGTGCGGAGGGCCGGGCCCGGTCGTTGTCGGACCGGGAACATCGGACCCTGTGGTCTGATGAGTCACACCCCCACCCACGAGACATCAGCGAGATGAGGCGGAGATGAGCGACGTACTGAGCCGGGAATCCATCGTGCTCGGCGGACAGGCCAAGGACCGGGACGCAGCCATCACCGAGGCCGGCCAGCTGCTGGTCGCGAGCGGTGCGGTCGACGAGGCGTACATCGCGGCGATGCACGAGCGCGAGACGTCGGTCTCGACGTTCATGGGCAACGGCCTCGCGATCCCGCACGGCACCAACGAGGCCAAGGCGCTGATCCGCCAGACGGCCATCTCGTTCATCCGCTACGACGAGCCGATCGACTGGAAGGGCAGCCCGGCGAAGTACGTCGTCGGCATCGCCGGCGCCGGCGACGACCACCTCACGGTGCTCCAGGCGCTCGCCGGTGCGTTCACCGACGACGACAGCATCGCTGCCCTCGACGCGGCCCAGACCCCGGACGACGTGCTCAAGGTCCTCGGCGACGTCAGCACCTGAGGTCCCACCGACACCAGAGGTCCACCAGCGCACAGGAGCCCCCGCCAGCTGTTCGGCGGGGGCTCCTGTGCGTGCAGAGCGCGTCAGGACACGCCGACGAGGTTGTTCGTGACGCGCACTACTGCGGACTGCGTAGTAGTGTGTGAGCCATGGACCAGACCCAGCTCCTCAAGGGAGTCCTCGACCTCGCGGTCCTCGCCGTGGTGCGGGGCGAGGACGGCTACGGCTACGACATCGTGCGCCGGCTGCGCGACGGCGGCCTGGCAGAGGTGGGTGACGCGTCGGTCTACGGCACGCTGCGCCGCCTCTACGCCGCCGGCGCGCTCACGTCCTACGTCGTGCCGTCCGAGAGCGGCCCGCACCGCAAGTACTACGGCATCACGCCCATCGGCCGTGACCAGCTGGCGCGCCAGCGCGACGACTGGCACGCCTTCTCCTCCACCCTCGACGGGCTCCTCGACGGTCCCGCCACGACCACCGCCCAGGGGGCCAGCGCATGAACACCACCGCACTTCCCGTCCGGCCCGACGTCGCGTCCTTCGTGGCCCGCGTCCGCGAGTCGCTGTCCGACCTCTCCGAGGACGACCGGCTCGAGCTGACCGAGGGACTCGAGGCCGACCTCACCGACCAGGTCGCCGAGCACGGCGGGGCGGTGCTCGGCGACCCGGAGGCCTACGCCCGTGAGCTGCGGTCCGCGGCCGGCTTCGACCCGATGGCTCGCCGCCGGCTCCGCATCCCGACCGGCCGCTCCCTGGCCGAGCAGCTCGACATCGTGCGTCACCTGTGGGACGGAGCGGTCGCCGGGCCCCGGATCGCGCCGGTCTGGACCGTGCTGGTCGCGCTGCGCCCGGCCTGGTGGGCGCTGCGAGCGTGGGCGGCCGCGGTCGCCGTCGCCCGCCTGGTGCCCGGCTGGTACGACTACGGCTTCCGGTGGTTGCCCGGAGTCCACCCCGTGCTCGGCACGGCCATCCTCCTGATCTGCCTCGTCGGCAGCACGCTCGTCGGCACCGGAAGGCTCTGGCCCGGTGGTCGGTCCGGCACGGCCGGTCGCGTGGCACTGTTGCTGCTCAACGTCGTCGCCCTGGTCGCGCTGCCTGTCATCAACGGTCAGCTCGACGCCCAGTCATGGAGCCGCTACAGCCAGGGCTACAACGAGGCCCAGCGGGGCAACGGAGCCCCGGGCCTGGTCAGTCGTGGGGAACAGGTCTGCAACATCGCGGCCTACGACGCCGCTGGCCAACCGCTGACCGGCGTGCAGCTCTTCGACCAGCGGGGCCGTCCGCTCGACGTGCAGTGCTACGGCCAGGCAGGGCGCACGGTGCCCTGGGTGCTCGGCGACGTCACCCGCTGGAACGTCTTCCCGCTCGGGGTGCGGGCCCGACCGGCGCGGACGCCGGCGAGCCGTGCCGACCTCAGCGACGCGGCGTTCCCCACCCCCGACCGGGCGACGACGCCCGAGGTGACCAACCCGCTCGTCCCGGACGCGGTCGAGGAGGTCCGGCCGCCGGAGGAGAAGGGCGGCAACGACACGTCGGGCGGCAAGGACACGAAGAGGGGCGACCTCAGCAGGCGGTGACCGCCACCGGTACGCCGTTGAGCGCGGCGTTGCCCGACACGTCGAGCCGCTCGGGGTCGGTGAGGTCGTTGATCGAGACGCCCGGCACCTCGCGGCTGCGGGTCATCAGGACGCCGTCGCGGGCGTGGCCGTAGCCGTGGGGGAGCGAGACGACTCCCGGCATCAGGTCGTCGGAGGCCGCCACCTCGACCTCGACCGAACCGACGCGTGAGGTCACCCGCACGCGCGCGCCGTCCGTGAGCTCGCGGTGCTCGAGGTCGGCGGGGTTCATCAGGAGCTGGTGGCGGGGCTTGCCCTTGGTCAGCCGCTCGGAGTTGTGCATCCACGAGTTGCAGTCCTGCTTGTGCCGGCGACCGATGAGCAGCAGCTCGTCGCCCTCGGGCGCGACGACTGCGGCGAGGCGGGCGACGTCTGCGACCACGAGCGCCGGCGCCAGGTCGATGCGCTTGTCCTTCGACGGCAACCGGCCGGGCAGCTGGCCGCCGCGCAGCGGACCGAGGTCGATGCCGGCCGGACGGGCGCGCAGCTTCGTCATCGTCACGCCGCTCGACCCGCGTCGCAGCAGCTGGGTGATGAGGAACGTCGGGCTCGCGGTGAGTCGGGCGCGCTGCACCAGCCGCTTCTTCAGCGGTGGCTTGCGGTCCAGCTTCGCCGTGGTGCGCAACGTGATCTCGCGGAAGACCTGCCAGTCGTGGCGCTGGTCCGCGTCCTTCTCGAACACAGCGGGGGTGAAGCGAGCCGTGTCGCGCACCGCCAGCAGGTGGAAGACCAGGTCGTAGTGGTCGCGCTCCAGCGCCGTCGTCGGCGGCAGGATCACGTCGGCGTGCCGGGTGGTCTCGTTGACGTAGATGTCGACCGCAGCCATGAAGTCGAGGTCGCGGAGCGCACCGTCGAGGCGTGAGCCGTCGGGCGTCGAGAGGACGGGGTTGCCCGCGACGGTCAGCACCGCACGCACCTGGCCGTCGCCCGGAGTCTCGATCTCCTCGCGCAGCGCCGAGACGGGGAGCTCGCCGGCCGTCTCCGGCAGCCCGCGCACCCGCGAGCGCCAGGCGTCGTGGTGGCCGCGGCCGATGAGACCCGTGCCGACCGCGTCGATCGCGGGGGAGGTGAACATCGCCCCGCCCACCCGGTCGAGGTTGCCGCTCAGCACGTTGAGGCAGGTGACCGCCCACTGGCAGACCGTGCCCCACGGCCCGGCGGACACACCGATCCGGCTGTAGACGACGCCCGCGTCCGCGGCCACCAGCTCGTCGGCGAGCCGACGGATCTCGTCGGCCGGCATGCCGCTCATCGCCTCGGCGCGCTCGGGGGTGAAGTCGGCGACCAGGTCGACGACGGTCGCCAGCCCGTCGACGTACGACGCCACGACCGGTTGCCGGCTCGGCGTCTGCTCGGAACGAGCGGTGAGGACGTGCAGCATCGCGAGCAGCACCCACGCGTCGGTGCCGGGGCGGACGAAGTGGTGCTCGTCGGCGATCTTCGCGGTCTCGGTGCGCCGCGGGTCGAGCACCACCATGCGTCCACCGCGGGCACGCAGGTCGCGGGCGCGCTGCGGGAAGTCGGGCACCGTCATGAGCGAGCCGTTGGACGCCATCGGGTTGGCGCCCACCACCAGGAACCACGACGTGCGGTCGATGTCGGGGATCGGCAGGAAGAGCTGGTGGCCGAACATCAGGTGCGCGACGAGCTGGTGGGGGAGCTGGTCGACCGACGTGGCGGAGTAGCGGTTCTTCGTCCGGAACGACTTGAACATCGCCGTGCCGTGCGTCATCGAGCCGAGACTGTGGGCGTTGGGGTTGCCGAGGTACACGCCGAGCGCGTCGTCGCCGTGCTCGTTGATCACCCGGGCCAGGTTGTCGGCGACCAGGTCGAACGCCTCGTCCCAGCCGATCTCCTCCCACCGTGCGTCCAGCCCCTCACCGACGCGTCGTACGGGGCGCCGCAGCCGGTCGGGGTCGGCGTACACGTCGGCGATCGCCACGCCCTTCGGGCAGATGTGGCCGCGGGACAGCGGGTCAGCCTTGTTGCCGCGCACACCGATGACGTCGCGTCCCTCGATGGTGAGCTCCAGCCCACAGATCGCCTCACACAGGTTGCAGACGCCGATCCTTCGCTCGCTCATAGGGCGATGTTCGCACGCTGGCCCCCTGAGGGGGGTGACAGTGCAGGTCGCAGCAGGACAGACTCTGCCCGCCCGGTCCAGACCGGGCGAGATCGAGGCAGCATCCCCAACAGAATGGAGATCGTCATGGGTTTCGGAGGGCCGATCGGCCTCATCGTCGTAGGACTGGTCCTTGCGCTGGCGTTCAACGAGCAGCAAGTGGGTCCGCTCAACGTGACCACACTCGGCTGGATCCTGGTCCTCGCCGGGGCGCTGTGGCTCGTGCTCACGATCGTCCAGCAGAACACCAAGCGTCGTCACACCACGACGGCGACCACCACGGACGCCGAGGGGCGCCAGGCCACCGCCCAGCGCACCACCGAGTCGGACCCGCCGCCCCCGCCGGCGGTGTGAACACCCCGCGGCGTTCTCCTCCTCCGCTTCGCTCCTCCGGACAACGCCGCGGGGACCCCGTTCCCTCGGAGGACCTCCTCGTTGCTGCGCGGCGCGGATTGGGCCACCGGTCCAGCGCCTCGATATGCTTCTGCGGTTGCCCACGTGGGCGACACGCCGTGACAACGGCCGCGGATCCAGAGTGCCCCGGTGAACAGGCCCGGGCGCGCCGCGCAACGAGAACCGAAGGAGCCCCCATGTCGATTGGTACCGACGCGGACACCAAGAAGAAGATCATCGCCGAGTATGCCGTCGCCGAGGGTGACACCGGTTCGCCCGAGGTCCAGATCGCGCTGCTCAGCCACCGCATCTCGCACCTCACCGAGCACCTCAAGACGCACAAGCACGACCACCACAGCCGTCGTGGCCTGCTGCTGCTCGTCGGCCAGCGTCGTCGGCTGCTCAACTACCTGAACAAGACCGAGATCGAGCGCTACCGCTCCATTGTCGAGCGCCTCGGCCTCCGTCGCTGAGCGACGCCATGGACGCGCCCTGGCTGCGTTGTCGTCGCTCGACGACCGCTTCGCTCCCAGGTCGCCTTCGCTCCTCCGCCTTGCCAGGCCACGCCCCTGACGACGCTCAGACCCGGTGTGGTCTGGCACTGACTAGGCTGATCAACAACAACTGAATCCAAACCACAGGAGCGACCCGCACGTCCGGCTCGGTCCTCGGTAGTGGCCTTCAGATCAACGGATCTGCGGGCCTCGATCGAAGACCGGCCCCCGCGGGGCTTCGAAGCCCCACCACCCTTCGGTGAAACGTGTGGCGCCGCGGATCGCTCCGCGAAGAGAAAGCAGGATCCTGCTTCCATGAGTGAACCCATCATCTCCGCCGTCGAGACCGTTCTCGACAACGGCAAGTTCGGCAAGCGCACGGTCAAGTTCGAGACCGGCCTCCTGGCCCGCCAGGCCGCCGGCTCCGTCACGGCGTACCTCGACGACGAGACCATGCTGCTCTCGGCGACGACCGCGGGCAAGACGCCCAAGGACCACTTCGACTTCTTCCCCCTGACGATCGACGTCGAGGAGCGGATGTACGCCGTGGGCCAGATCCCCGGCTCGTTCTTCCGCTCCGAGGGTCGCCCGGGCGAGGACGCGATCCTCACCTGCCGCCTGATCGACCGCCCACTGCGCCCGACCTTCAAGAAGGGCCTGCGCAACGAGGTCCAGGTCGTCATCACGGTCATGGCGCTCGACCCGGACCAGCCCTACGACGTGCTCGCGATCAACGCCGCGTCGCTCTCCACCCAGCTCTCCGGCCTGCCGTTCTCCGGCCCCGTCGGTGGCGTCCGCGTCGCTCTCATCGAGGGCCAGTGGGTGGCCTTCCCGAGCCACTCGCAGCTCGAGAACGCCGTGTTCGACATGGTCGTCGCCGGTCGGGTCACCGAGTCCGGTGACGTCGCCATCATGATGGTCGAGGCCGAGGCGCCCGAGGACACCATCGCGCTCGTGCAGAACGGTGCCCAGGCGCCGACCGAGGAGGTCGTGGCCAGTGGCCTCGACGCCGCGAAGCCCTTCATCAAGCAGCTCGTCGAGGCCCAGGCCCAGCTCGCCGCCGAGGCCGCCAAGCCCGTGCAGGACTTCCCGGTCTTCCTCGACTACGAGGACGACGTCTACGCCGCCGTCGAGTCGGCCGCCAAGGACGACACCGCTGCCGCGCTGACCATCGCCGACAAGCAGGAGCGCGAGACCAAGGTCGACGAGATCAAGGTCGCCCTGCTCGAGAAGCTCTCGGCCCAGTTCGAGGGTCGCGAGAAGGAGATCGGCGCGGCGTTCCGCTCGCTCAACAAGTCCGTGATGCGCCAGCGCGTGCTGCGCGACAAGATCCGCATGGACGGTCGCGGCCTCGCCGACATCCGCCCGCTGCACGCCGAGGTCAGCGTGATCCCGCGCGTCCACGGCTCCGCGCTGTTCGAGCGTGGCGAGACCCAGATCCTGGGCGTCACCACCCTCAACATGCTCAAGCTGGAGCAGCAGCTCGACACGCTGTCCCCGGAGAAGCACCGGCGCTACATGCACAAGTACGTGTTCCCGCCGTTCTCCACCGGCGAGACCGGCCGCGTGGGCTCGCCCAAGCGCCGCGAGGTCGGCCACGGTGCGCTCGCGCGCCGCGCCCTCCTGCCCGTGCTGCCCTCGCGCGAGGAGTTCCCCTACGCGATCCGCCAGCTCTCCGAGGCCATGGGCTCCAACGGCTCGACCTCGATGGGCTCGGTCTGCGCCTCGACCCTGTCGCTGCTGCAGGCGGGTGTGCCGCTCAAGGCGTCCGTCGCCGGCATCGCGATGGGCCTCATCTCCGACGAGGTCGACGGCGAGACGCAGTACGTCGCGCTGACCGACATCCTCGGTGCCGAGGACGCCTTCGGCGACATGGACTTCAAGGTCGCCGGCACGCGTGAGTTCGTCACGGCCCTCCAGCTCGACACCAAGCTCGACGGCATCCCCGCCGAGGTCCTGGCCGCCGCGCTGACCCAGGCCCGCGACGCGCGCCTGGCCATCCTCGACGTGATGGCCGAGGCGATCGACGCTCCCGAGGAGATGTCGATCCACGCGCCGCGCATCATCACCGTCCGCGTCCCGGTCGACAAGATCGGCGAGGTGATCGGGCCCAAGGGCAAGGTCATCAACCAGATCCAGGACGACACGGGCGCGACGCTGTCCATCGAGGACGACGGCACGGTCTACATCGGTGCGACCAACGGCGAGGCTGCCGAGGCGGCCAAGGCCGCGGTCAACGCGATCGCCAACCCGACGATGCCCGAGGTCGGCGAGCGCTACCTCGGCACCGTGGTGAAGACCACCAACTTCGGTGCCTTCGTCTCGCTGATGCCCGGCAAGGACGGCCTGCTGCACATCAGCAAGCTGCGCGCCCTCGCCGGCGGCAAGCGGGTCGAGGCCGTCGAGGACGTGCTCTCGGTGGGCCAGAAGGTCCAGGTCTCGATCGCCGAGATCGACGACCGCGGCAAGCTCTCGTTGGTCCCCGTCGTCGACGAGGCCGAGGGCGACTCCGAGGAGTCGGCCGAGGTCGAGGCCGTCGACGCCGAGTGACCCAGCGTCACCCGTAGCTCCATCCATGACCGGCCGGCGGCCTCCGCCGGCCGGTCGTGGCGTTCCACCCCGCGCAGCACCGGAAGGACCCCCGTGCAGAAGAACGGCACCACCCGCACCCTCCACACCGTCAAGGACGCCGAAGGGGCGGTGACCTCCCGCGTACGTCGTACGGTCCTGCCCAGCGGCCTGCGCATCGTCACCGAGCAGATGGCCGGCACCCGCTCGGCGAGCATCGGCGTGTGGGTCAATGTCGGCTCGCGCGACGAGACGCCCGCCCTGCACGGCTGCTCGCACTTCCTCGAGCACCTGCTCTTCAAGGGCACGCCCGAGCGCACGGCGATGGAGATCTCGGTCGCCCTCGACGCGGTCGGCGGCGAGTTCAACGCCTTCACCACGAAGGAGTACACCGTCTTCCACGCCCGGGTCCTCGACGAGGACTTCGACGTCGCGGTCGACGTGCTGGGCGACATGGTGACCGCCTCGACCATCACCGAGCCCGACGTCGAGGCGGAGCGCGACGTGATCCTCGACGAGATCGCGATGCACGACGACGACCCCGACGACGTCGTCCACAACCTCTTCGCCGCCCAGGCATGGGGCGACACCCCGCTCGGGCGTCCCATCGCCGGCACCGAGGCGTCCATCACCGCGATGACGCAGGCGCAGGTCCTGCGCTTCTACCGACGCCACTACACGCCGGGCAACATGGTCGTGTCCGTCGCCGGCAACGTCGACCACACGACCGTCGTACGCCAGGTCAAGCGGGCCTTCGGCCGTCAGGGGTTCCTCGACGGCGAGGCGCTCCCGACCCCGCCCGCCCAGTCCGAGAAGGCCCGCAAGGTCCACCCCGGCCAGACGCGTACGGTCCGGCCTCAGGAGCAGGTCAACCTGGTCCTCGGCGTCAAGGGCATGACCCGCACCGACCCGCGTCGCTATGCGCTGGGCGTGCTCAACACCGCTCTCGGCGGCGGGACCTCGTCACGGATGTTCCAGGAGGTGCGCGAGCACCGCGGCCTGGCCTACTCGGTCTACTCCTTCGCCAGCCACCACGCGGACGCCGGCGTGGTCGGCGTGTCCGTCGGCTGCTTGCCCGGCAAGTACGACGCGGTGCTCGAGACCGTGCGCGCCGAGCTCGCCAAGGTCGCGGCCGAGGGGCTCACCGAGGAGGAGGTCGAGCGCGGCAAGGGCCAGCTCAAGGGCGGCCTGCTCCTGGGCCTGGAGGACTCCGGCTCGCGCATGTCGCGCATCGGCAAGGCCGAGCTGGTCCACGACGAGCTGCTCACCATCGACGAGGTGGTCCGCCGCATCGAGGCCGTGACCCTCGACGACGTGTCGACCCTCGCCCGTGACCTCTTCACCCAGCCCGAGCTGCTCGCCGTCGTCGGCCCTGAGAAGAAGGCCGAGAAGAAGGCGAAGAAGTAGTCAGCGCTTGGCGATGATCCCGATGACCGGGGGAGCCTTCTGCTCGACCACGCTGACCCGGAAGCCGCCGCGGAGGAGGTTCTCGGACGCCTTCTTCACGATGTTGGGCACGAGCTCGGGGCGGGCGGCGTCGTAGAAGAGATAGACAGCGCCGCCGGGGACGACCCGCTCGTGGAGCAGGGCGATCTCGTCCTCGCAGGGACGGACCCAGAAGAGGTTCACGTTGAACGCGAAGACCTTGTTGAGCCGCTTGACCGGGACCCGCAGCGTGGCGAGGTCGATCTGGCGTACGACGAGCCGTCCGGCGTCGACGTACTTCTGGTTGCGGCGCTTGGTCCGGTCGACCCCCGACTCGGAACGATCGATCGCGAACAGCTTTCCGGTCTCCAGGTGGGAGCAGATCGCCTCGGCTCCGGCACCGGGGCCGCAACCGATCTCGAGGACCTGGTCGGTGGGCTGCACGTCCATGAGGTCGACCGCCCACTTGATGCGCGGCGGGACGGTCGCGAGTGGCATGACCTACACCCTGCCAGACACGTGTGCGCGAGTCAGCCACCGCCACCCGTCCGGTCTGGACGAGCAGTAGGTTGGGCAGGTGAGCACCCCTGACCCCGAGCGCCACACCACCCCCGTCCGAGCCACGATCCGGGTCGGCGTGCTGGGCGCGCGCGGCAAGGTCGGGTCCGAGGTCCGCAGGGCCGTCGAGGCCGCGCCGGACACCGAGCTGGTGGCGTCGGTGGACGCCGGCGACGACGTCGAGGAGCTGGCCAGGTCCGGCGCGCAGGTGGTCGTCGACTTCACGCACCCCGACGTGGTGATGGACAACCTCCGGTTCTGCATCGAGCACGGGATCCACGCCGTGGTGGGCACGACGGGCTTCGACCAGGAGCGGCTCGACCGGCTGGGGGAGTGGCTCGCCGACGCCCCAGCGGTGGGGGTCCTGATCGCCCCCAACTTCAGCATCGGCGCGATCCTGATGATGCGCTTCGCGGCCGAGGCCGCGCCCTTCTTCGAGTCGGTCGAGGTCGTCGAGCTGCACCACCCCGACAAGGCCGACGCGCCGTCCGGCACCGCCCGGCGCACGGCCGAGATGATCGCTGCCGCCCGGCGCAACGCGGGGAGCGCGCCGATGCCCGACGCCACCTCGACCGGGCTCGACGGCGCCCGCGGCGCCGACGTCGACGGCGTACGCGTCCACGCGCTGCGCGTGCGCGGCCTGGTCGCGCACCAGGAGGTCCTCCTCGGCACGGCGGGGGAGACCCTCACCATCAGGCACGACTCGTTCGACCGCGTCTCCTTCACCCCGGGCGTCCTCGTCGGGATCCGGCAAATCTTTACCCGGCCCGGCCTCACAGTCGGTCTAGAGTCACTGCTCGACCTCGACTGAAGCTCGGGAACATGACTTCCGGCCGGGGAGCATCGCTCGGGTCACCCCAAGCCGCGCGCCACTCGGGGGCGCGGTGCACCTTCCCGGAAGGCACCACCATGCGCAGATCAGCAGGACTCGCCGCGCTCGCCCTCGCAGCCGCCACCGCGGCCGCGTTGCCCGTGACCGCGGCAACCAGCGCCCAGGGCGCGACGACGTCGCGATCCGACGTCACCGGCTCCGCATTCGCAGCACTCCAGCGGCACCCGGGAGCGGCCCGGTCCACCGAGGGCCAGGCCTTCGTGGCGGGCACCACGGTCGTCGACCCGGACGGCAGCAGCCACGTGCGCTTCGACCGCACGCTCGACGGCCTCCGGGTCATCGGCGGCGACCTGGTCGTGCACCAGGACGCCGCTGACGGTTGGGCGGGCGTCAGCCAGACCCTCGACGCGCCGCTCACGCTGGCCACCGATGCCAGGGTCGTGAGGACCTCCGCCCTGCGCACCGTCCTGGCCCGCAACGCCCGTTCGAAGGCCGTCCACGGCGATGACCGCGCCTCCGGGAGCGAGCTCGTCGTGGATGCGACCGGAGCCACCCCGCACCTGGCGTGGGAGGTCGTCACCGAAGGCATGCAGGCCGACGGCACGCCCTCGCGGCTGGCGACGTACGTCGACGCGCGCACCGGCATGGTGATCCGCACCGAGCAGCAGATCGTCAACGTCGACGGCACGGGCAACACGCTCTACAGCGGGGCGGTGCCGCTGAGCGTGACCAAGTCCGGCACGACCTACCAGCTCCGCAACGACGGCATCCGGGGCAACACCTACACCTCGGACATGAAGAACAAGTCCGGCGGCAACGCCACGCTCATCACGAGCACGACCACCGTCTTCGGCAACGGCCTCAACAGCAACCGGGCCACCGCCGGCGCCGACGCGCAGTACGGCTCCAACGAGACGTGGGACTACTTCCAGAACACCTACGGACGCAACGGCATCTTCAACACCGGTGCGGGCTCCTACAACCGGGTCCACTACGGCAGGAACTACGTCAACGCGTTCTGGGACGGCTCGAAGATGACGTACGGCGACGGTGACGGCGTCAACTTCGGTCCGCTCGTCTCCCTCGACGTGGCCGGTCACGAGATGAGCCACGGCGTGACCGAGAACAGCGCCGGCCTGACCTACTCGGGTGAGTCCGGCGGCCTCAACGAGGCCACCAGCGACATCTTCGGCACCATGGTGGAGTTCTACGCGGCCAACGCCAACGACCCGGGCGACTACCTGATCGGGGAGGAGTTCGACCTCAAGAAGCACGTCGGCTTCCGACGGATGGACAACCCGATCTCGGACGGCAGCTCGCCGAACTGCTACAGCACGAACACCAAGAACCTCGACGTGCACTACTCGTCGGGCGTGGCCAACCACTTCTTCTACCTGCTGGCCGAGGGCAGCGGCGCCAAGCCGATCGGCGGCGTCGTCCACAGCTCGACGACGTGCAACGGCTCGACGATCACCGGTATCGGCCGCGACGCGGCTGCGAAGATCTGGTACAAGGCGCTCACCGAGTACATGACGTCGAACACCAACTACGCCGGGGCGCGCACGGCCACGCTGAACGCCGCAGGCGCCCTCTACGGCGCCAGCAGCACGCAGTACGCCGCGGTCGCCGCAGCGTGGAGTGCTGTCTCGGTCGGCTGACCTGTGGGTGGGGCGTCGCACGAGGCCGGCGAGAGCCTGCCTCGAGCGACGCCCCCAGGCCGCGCGTCGGGCCGCTACGGGCGTAACCGGCGCCACCTCGCATCGTTGGGCCAGTGGAGTCGCGACCCACTCGGGGGCGCGGCTGACCTCTCGGAAGGCTCTCCACCATGCGCAGAACTGCAGGACTCGCCGCGTTCGCCCTCGCAGCCGCCACCGCGGCCGCGCTGCCGCTGACCACGGCCGCTCATGGCGCCCAGGGGGCCGCTCCGGCCGCGCGCGCCGACGTCGTCGGCGACGCCCTCGCCGGGCTCCGGGCGCACCCCGGTGCCTCGCGTGCCACTGACGGCCAGGCATTCGTGACCCGTCAGACGCTCGTCGATCCCGACGGCAGCACCCACGTCCGCTTCGACCGCACCATCGACGGACTTCGTGTGGTCGGCGGCGACCTGGTCGTCCATCGTGACGCGGCGGCCGGCTGGGAGGGCGTCAGCCAGACCCTGGCCGCGCCCCTCACGCTCGGCACCGACGCGAGCGTCGCGTCGACCACTGCGAAGCGTGCCGTCCTTGCGCGCAACGCCCGCACCACGGCCGTACGAGGCGATGACGCCGCCGAGAGCAGCGAGCTCGTCGTCGACGCCACCGGAGCCACCCCGCGCCTGGCGTGGGAGGTCCTCACCGGCGGCACCCAGGCAGACGGCACCCCGTCCCGCCTGGCGACGTACGTCGATGCGCGCACCGGCATGGTGATCCGCACCGAGGAGCAGGTCGTCAACGTCGACGGCACCGGCAACACGCTCTACAGCGGCACGGTCCCGTTGAGCGTGACGCAGTCGGGTTCGACCTACCAGCTCAAGAACGCGGGCGTCCGCGGTGACACCTACACCACCGACATGGCCAACGCGTCCGACTCCAACGCCTGCGCGCTGCTGGGGATCAACTGCAAGACCGGCACGCTGATCACGAGCACCAGCACGGTCTTCGGCAACGGTCTCAACAGCAACCGCGCCACCGCCGGCGCCGACGCCCAGTACGGCTCCAACGAGACGTGGGACTATTTCCAGGCCGTCCACGGCCGCAACGGGATCTTCAACACCGGCAAGGGCTCCTACAACCGGGTCCACTACGGCAAGAACTACGTCAACGCCTTCTGGGACGGCACCAAGATGACGTACGGCGACGGTGACGGGGTCAACTTCGGCCCGCTGGTCTCCCTCGACGTGGCGGGCCACGAGATGAGCCACGGCGTGACCGAGAACTCCGCCGGCCTCACCTACTCCGGTGAGTCGGGCGGCCTCAACGAGTCCACCTCCGACATCTTCGGCTCGATGGTGGAGTTCTACGCCGCCAACGCGGGCGACCCGGGCGACTACCTGATCGGTGAGGAGTTCGACCTCAAGAACCACGTCGGCTTCCGCCGGATGGACAACCCGATCGCGGACGGCAGCTCGCCGAACTGCTACAGCGCCAACACCAAGAACCTCGACGTGCACTACTCCTCCGGCGTGGGCAACCACTTCTTCTACCTGCTGGCCGAGGGCAGCGGCGCGAAGACGATCGGTGGGGTCGCGCACAACTCACCGACCTGCAACGGCTCCACGATCACCGGCATCGGCAACGACGCCGCCGGGAAGATCTGGTACCGAGCGCTGACCGTCTACATGACGTCCAGCACCACCTATGCCGGAGCCCGCACCGCGACGCTCAACGCCGCGCGTGACCTGTACGGCGCCGGCTCGGTGCAGCAGAACACCGTCGCCGCCGCCTGGAGTGCGGTCTCGGTCGGCTGATCGACCGACCCCGTCGGGGGGCGTGGGGGCGTCAGACGAGGCGAGCGAGAGCAGCCACGACCGACGCCCCCACGACCACGACGAGGAACGGTGCCCGCAGCAGCAGGGCGACGACCGCGAAGCCCAGCCCGAGGACGCGAGCGTCGAGGGTGAGGGCGGTCCCGCCGGAGAACACCTGCACGGCGACCAGCGCCGCGAGCAGCGCCACCGGCATCAGGTCGGCGACCCGCTCGACGGTCGGGTGGCTCAGCACCCGCTCGGGCAGCGAGAGCCCGGCCAGCTTGAGCGCGTAGCAGCCGACGCACGCCAGCAGGATCGCGGTCCACATCAGCGGTCACCTCCCGCGACGTCGTCCGCGCCCGGGACCTCGGTCGGAACCTGCCGCTTCGACAGCACACCGACCAGGACGGCGACGCCGCCGGCAGCCAGCACCGGAACACCGGGTGCGGTGATCGGGACCATCGACAGGGCCACGGCGGCACCCAGCACGCCCACCAGCACGTTGCGGCGCTCCGTGAGCCGCGGCCACAGCAGGGCGAGGAACGCCGCCCCCACCGCGGCGTCGAGCCCGAACGTACGCGGGTCGCCGACGGCCTCTCCTGCGAAGGCCCCGATCGCCGTGGCGAGGTTCCAGAGGACGAAGACCGCGACGCCGGTCGTCGTGAAGCCGAGCCGGGCGCCCTCGGTGGTCGGGCGGTTGACCGCCATCGCCGTCGACTCGTCGATCAGCACGTGGGCGCCGGCCGCCCGGCGCCATCCGCGCCACTGCAGCAGCGGCGCCATCCGCAAGCCGTAGAGCGTGTTGCGCGTGCCGAGGAGCAGGGCGGTGGCGGCGCCCGAGAGGGGAGCACCGCCCGCGGCAACGACTCCCACGAGTGCGAACTGGCTGGCACCGGTGAACATGAGCAGCGACAGCACACAGGTCTGCGCCACGCTGAGCCCCGAGGCCACGGACACGGCGCCGAATCCGATGCCGTACGCACCGGTGGCCAGACCGACGGCGAGGCCGTCCCGGACGATCCCGGAGCGCTCAGCGGCGCTGAGGCTCTCGGTCACGAGCCGAGGCTAGGGCATCCGCCTCCGCGCGCGGGCGGGGCGTGCCTGCCGTTCGTGGAAGTCGTGGACGAGGACGAAGGCCGCTGCTACACCGGCCGCCGTGCCGCCCAGCAGGCCGACGCGCAGGTTGAGCGGAACCTCCGGCATGGCGCCGAACCAGAAGCCGATGCCGATGCAGACGACGAGCGCGGCGAGGACGAGGACGAACCGGTGGAGCGTAGGAAGCGGACCGAGCATCTGGACCCCCGTGCAAGGACCGGCGGAGTGGCCGGACCTCCATAGTGACGCCCGTCACACGAAAATCAAGCACACTCAGGGGTGGTTTTCGCCCCACGGTGCCTCTCGGGCCGGCCCGACCCGCCCGTCCTGCTCAGCCGATGGCTGCGTGCAGCCGGACCTGCCTCACCGTGGTCGCGCCGGTGCCGTCGAGATCGAGCTCGCGGTGGGCCGTGTCGGGTGCCCAGCCGGCCTCGGTGAAGAACGCGCGGAGGGCGTCGTCCTCGGCGTTGACCCATGTGACCGCGCGGGTGAAGCGGTCGGCCGCCAAGGTGTCGACGGCCGCCTGGAGCAGTCGCGAGCCGTGGCCCTTGGCTCGCTCGTCGGGGTCGAGGGTGACCTCGGCGACCTCGCCGTCGGCGACGGGGTCGCTGTCGGGGTCGACGGCGGGCGAGGTCAGCACGAAGCCGACGACGCGGTTGCGCTCGAGCGCGACCAGGGCGCGGTGCCGGGCATCGGCGGGGCGGGTGAGCACCTGGCGCCACTGGGCCGCGACGGCCTCGACGTCTGTGGGGAGCAGCTCGGTCGGCAACAGCCCGGCGTAGAGCGCCGGCCAGGCACGCACCTGGACCCCGGCGATCGAGGCGGCGTCATCGGCCCAGGCGATCCGGACGGACACGTCAGCGGTCGGTCCGCCGTGGTCGTGGCTCATCGGACGGAGCTCATGGATACGGCGCTCATGACGGAGGTCATCGGTAGGACCCGGTGAGCTTCTCGCCGATCTTGACCTGCGGCTTGGGCAGCCGCAGGAACTTCATCTGCAGCGAGCGGAGCGCAGCGTAGAAGGTCAGGCCCTTCGTGGACTCGCCCGGGAACCGGAGCCCGACCTCGCGACGGATGCGGAAGCGGAGCATCACGATGTCGACGATGATCACCACGATCGTGGTGAAGAGCACGGTGTTGCCGAGCTGGATCAGCCCGCTCCTGCCGGAGTAGCCGAGGATCATCGAGAGCACCAGCAGCGGCACCATCAGCTCGATGAAGGAGAACCGCGAGTCGACGTAGTCGCGGACGAACCGGCGTACGGGTCCACGGTCACGGGCCGGCAGGTACTTCTCGTCGCCGGTCTTCATCGCCTCACGCATCTTCTGCGAGGTCTCACCGCGCGCGCTGCGCTGGGCGGCCATCTGCTCCTTGCGCGTGCGCGGCACCTTGGCGCGGGCTCGGGCGGCCGCCTCGGCCTCCTTGCGGCTGGGCGTGGGACGACCCTTCCCGCCGACCTTGTCGTGGGTCGGTGGGAGGTCAGGTTCTTGCTTGGTACGACGGAACACGCGCACTGCCTTCGGATGGTTCGGATGCTGGGGATGAGCCTATCGCCGCCCGCCACGCGGCCCGGCGTCGGCAGATGACCTACCTCCGGCTTGGGTTTGGTCCTAGGGTGAGAGTGACGAAAGAGCCGTGCACGACCCCTACGTCGCCGGCACCACATGGTCCAGCACGCATGACCGAGAGAGGGTCCTCACCCCGATGAGTCTCATGAAGCGCATCAGCCTGATCTTCCGCTCCAAGGCCAACAAGGCCCTGGACAGGGCGGAGGACCCCCGCGAGACGCTTGACTACAGCTACCAGCGCCAGCTCGAGCTGCTGTCGAAGGTGCGCCGTGGGGTCGCCGACGTCGCCACCAGCCGCAAGCGCGTCGAGCTCCAGGTCAACCAGATCGAGCAGCAGGCCGCCAAGCTCCAGGGGCAGGCCGAGAAGGCGATCGGCGCAGGACGCGAGGACCTGGCGCGCGAGGCGCTGACCCGCAAGTCCGGGCTCGCCTCCCAGATCGTCAGCCTCAAGGAGCAGCAGGCCACGCTCCAGGGCGAGGAGGAGAAGCTGGTCCTGGCCCAGGGGCGACTCCAGGCGAAGGTCGAGGCCTTCCGCACGCGCAAGGAGACCATCAAGGCGACCTACACCGCGGCCGAGGCGCAGACGCGCATCGGCGAGGCGATGTCGGGCATCGGCGAGGAGATGGGTGACGTCGGTCTGGCGATCCAGCGGGCCGAGGACAAGACCGCCCAGATGCAGGCCCGTGGGCAGGCCATCGACGAGCTGATCGCCTCGGGTGCGCTCGACGACGCCTCGCAGCTCAATGCCGGCGATGACATCTCCCGCGAGCTCGACGCCCTCAGCTCCGGCTCCGACGTGGAGGCGGAGCTCGCCCGCCTCAAGGCCGGCAGTGCCGCGCCCGAGGCCATCGAGGCCGGTGACGGCGACATCCTCGCCGAGCCCGCCTCCCAGCCCGAGGCCGTGCCGACCGAGGGCGAGAGCACCGAAGGCGGCCGGGCATGATCGTCCGCATCCTCGGCGAGGGCCAGTACGACCTCGACGACCACGCGCTCGACGCGCTCAACGGCCTCGACAACCAGATCGAGAGCGCCGTCGAGTCCGGCGACGAGGCCATGTTCCGTACGGCCCTCCAGGGCCTCCTGGCCGCGGTCCGGGCCAGCGGGACGCACCACGACGTCGACTCCCTCGACGAGTCCGACCTCATCCTGCCGCCGCCCGACGCGACCATCGACGAGGTTCGCGAGCTCCTGGGCGACGACGGCTTGATCCCAGGCTGAGGTCGGCCGGCTCGGCCTGCTGCTGATGGCCACCTCCCGCTTCATCAAGGACACCGGGCTGACCGCCCGGATGACCCTCACCATGTTCTTGCTCGGCGCGCTCTTCGTCGGGCTCGTCGTGGGGCTGATCTATGCCGTCGGTCCCGGCTACGCGCCTCTGGTGGCGGTCATCGCGATCGGCATGGCCTTCTGGCAGTGGTGGAGCTCCGACAAGGTCGCCATGCGAGCGATGCGCGCCCGCGAGGTGACGCCCGAGGAGGCACCCGAGCTGCACGGGATGATCGACCGGCTCTGTGCCCTGGCCGACATGCCCAAGCCGCGGGTCGGCATCTCGGACCTGGCGATCCCCAATGCGTTCGCCACCGGGCGCTCGCCCGCCCGCGCCGTCGTGTGCGTGACGACCGGGATCCTGCAGACCCTCGACGCCGAGGAGCTCGAGGCGGTGCTGGCGCACGAGCTGAGCCACGTCGCCCACCGCGACGTGCTGGTGATGACGGTGGCGTCGTCTGCCGGCATCGCGGCCGGCCTGCTCATGCGGTTCGCGCAGTTCGGTGGGATCGGGCGCTCGCGCAACAACAGCACCCTGCCGGCCGTGCTCGTCGCGCTCGTCGTCAGCCTCGTGGTGTACGCCGCCAGCTTCCTGCTGCTGCGGCTGCTCTCGCGCTACCGCGAGCTCAGCGCCGACCGGGCGGGCGCCTACCTCACCCTCAAGCCCGCGGCCCTCGGCTCCGCCCTCCAGAAGATCAGTGGCGAGGCGGCCGCGATCCCGAAGCGCGACCTCCGCGCCGGCAGCGCCGCCAGCGCGCTCTGCATCGTCCCCGCGCTGAGCGGTGGGCTCAGCGGCCTGATGGCGACGCACCCGCCGCTGCAGCAGCGTCTCGAGCAGCTCGCCCGGATCCAGGCCGAGCTCAGCCGGCCGGCCGGCTGAGCGGGGGCGACGATGGGACTCTGGGAGACGGTGCGCGCGCGCACGAAGGCCAAGACCAACAACCTCGACGCGCTCTTCCTCGTGCCGAGCGCGGCGATCACGCTGCAGACCGCGCTGGGCTTCGCGCCGACCGGCTCCGGATCGGTCTGCTACCGCTCGGCGTCCGGCGCGGCGTTCGCCCAGACCCAGGCCGACGTGCTCGCGCTGATCCGAGACGACGCGGAGGCACCGGAGGTGACCGTGACCACCGACGACTTCGGCTTCACCTGGCTGGTCGTCGCCGGTGACGCGGCCGACATGGCCGGGCTCTGCACCGACCTCCACGCGGTCAACACCACCCTCGAGCTCAACGGCTTCGACAGCGGGCTGCTGTGCTCGATGGTCCCGTTCGCCAACGCGTCCGGCCAGCGGTTCGGCCTGACCTACCTCTACAAGCAGGGGACCTTCTACCCGTTCGCGCCGACCGGCGAGCAGACGCGGGACAACCTGCTCGAGCTGTCCGTACGCGACCTGCTCGCCCCCGAGCTGCCCATGGAGGCCGACCTCCAGCGCTGGCTCGCCATCTGGAAGGCACCGGGACTGTGAACGGGACTGTGAACGACGAGACGGCGGACGAGCGAGAGCGCGCACGGGTGCTCTCGGCGTACGACGTGATCGGCAGGCCGCCGCGCCGCGAGCTGGAGGCCCTGGTCGACCTGGCTGCGCAGGTCGCGGGGGTGCCCTTCGCTGCGATCAACCTCTTCAGCCCCGAGCTGCAGCACCAGGTAGCCACCTCGGGGTTCGAGGGCAAGGACACACCGCGCGAAGACTCGATGTGTCGCCTGGTCGTGGATTCCGGACGCTCCATCATGCTTGAGGACGCTGCTCGCGACGACCGCTTCGCCGACAACCCGTGGACGACGGGCCCGAACGCCGAGGTCACGTACTACGGCTCTCACCCGCTGCGCACGCCCGCCGACGTCGTGATCGGCACGCTGTGCGTCTTCGACACCGAGACGCACCAGGTGACGCCGGAGGCCGCCAGCGGGCTGGCCCTGCTGGCCGACCGGGTCGTCGACCTGCTCGAGCTGGAGCTCGCCTCGCGACGGCTCGGCGAGGCCAACGCGCGACTGAGCACGGCCAACGAGCGGCTCGAGCACTTCGCGGGCCAGGTCAGCCATGACCTCAAGAACCCGCTGACGTCGGTGTCGCTGTCGCTGGAGTCGCTCGAGCTCGACGTCACGGATCCCGACCTCCTCGACACCCTCGCCCGGGCGCGCCGGGGCGTCGACCGGATGGCGGGGATGATCGACGACCTCCTGGCATTCGCGTCGCTCGGAGCCGCTCCCGGCGACGACCTGGTCGACCTGGCGGTCGAGCTCGGGGCGGCGCTCGACGACCTCGAGGCCCGGCTGGCCTCGCACACGGTGGTGGTCGGCGACCTCCCCGTCGTGCGCGGCGATGCCGCCCAGCTCCGCTCGGTGCTGATGAACCTCGTCGACAACGCGGCGAAGTTCACCGACGACGGGCGCGACCCCGAGATCGAGGTCGGCTTCCGGGTGGTCGCCGGACGACCGCGCGTCGAGGTGCGCGACCGCGGTCGGGGCGTCCCGGTCGACGGGCGCGAGCGGATCTTCGCGCCGTTCACCCGCCTCGACAAGAGCGTGGAGGGCGCGGGCATCGGGCTTGCCACGTGCCGGCGCATCATCGAGGCGCACGGCGGCTCGGTGGGGGTCGAGGATCGCGACGGTGGCGGTTCGGTCTTCTGGTTCGAGCTGCCCGCGTCCTGACCCGTCGGCGCCTAGGGGAGCTTCGCCTGCTTCATCTGTCGTGACGCGTAGACGTTGCCGATGACCGTGCCGTCGAGCCAGGCGGTGAGCCGGGCGGCCTCGCGGCCGAGCGCGTCGAGGCCCGCGGGCTCGACGTCGTCGAGCAGGGAGAGTCGTACGACCCCGTCGTCGTCCTGCACCCAGCACCCGACGACACGGCCGTCCCACCAGGCTGTCGTACCGGCGTTGCCGTTGGTGTCGAAGAGGTAGGGCACGTGGCCGGGGTCGAGGTAGAAGGCGCGGGACTTCCAGCCCATCACGGTGGGGTCGAGCGTCGGGAGCAGTGCCGCCCACGGCTCGACGGGACCGACCTCGTCGGTGTCGTCGGGCATCAGCCAGCCCGTGGAGCCGTCGTCGAGCGCGACCTCCTCGGCGTCGAGGTCCGCCAGTGCGCGCGTGACCGCCGTCTTGGTCGAGCCGAGCCACCACTGGATGTCCGCCGCCGTACCGGGGCCGAACGTGGTCAGCCAGCGGCGTACGAGCTCGGCGTAGCCGGCAGCCTCGTCCAGGGGAGCCTCGACCACGTCGAGCCACTCCGCCGAGAGGGTCCAGGTGGGCTTGTTCAGCCGCCAGTGACCGGCGTTGCGCCCTCGGAGCGCCGCACCCTCCAGACCGAGGAGCGTGAGCACCCACGGCGCGACCGGGACCGGGCGGTCGTAGGGCTTGTCGGTGTCGCCGCCGACCATGCCGGCCAGCTGGGGCACCTGGGCGCGGAGCTCGGCGGTCGTGGCGGGGCCGTCGGCGAGTCGCGCCAGCGTCGCCTCACGGGCTGCGTCGAGCCACGCCTCGCCGTCCGCGGCGATGCCCGCGCCGGCGATGGCCTTGGCGATCCGCTTGCGCTCGGACGTCGCGACGCGGGCCGACGCGCTGCCCCACGTCGCGGGCAGCAGGTCGCGCGGGAAGACGAACAGGGTGCGCCGCATCGCCAGCTGCTTCACCACCGCACGCTCGTCGTACAACACGGCGTCGACGTCGGCGGGGGCGATGCCTTCGGACCGCGCGGCGATCGCGAGGTGCACCGTGGCGGCCTCGGTGGCGTGCAGCACGGTCATGGCCCGGGTCACCGCCTCCACCCCGTCGACCCGGTGGGCAGGCGACAGCGCGTGGCGTACGGCGATGCGGCTCCGTCGCTCGGAGTCGCTGACGTGTCTCATCGCGGTGCTGGATTTCCGGGGAGGCTCAGTCGCGGTGGGACTTGCCGGGCAGGTCGAGCATCCGCTGCAGCGCGACGAGGGCGTCGGCCTCGGTCTCGGGGTCGACGGTGATCTGGTTGACCACCTGACCGGCGACCAGGTTCTCCAGCGCCCACACGAGGTGCGGGAGGTCGATGCGGTTCATCGTCGAGCAGTAGCAGACGTTGCGGTCGAGGAAGACGATCGTCTTGTCCGGGTGGGAGTCGGCGAGGCGCTTGACCAGGTTGAGCTCGGTGCCGATCGCCCAGACCGTGCCGGGCTCGGCGGCCTCGATCGTCTTGATGATGAACTCGGTCGACCCGACGAGGTCGGCCTTGAGCACCACCTCGTGCGTGCACTCGGGGTGCACGAGGATGTTGATGCCGGGGTGCTTCGCGCGGAGCTCGTCGACGACGTCCTCGGAGAACCGGCCGTGCACCGAGCAGTGGCCCTTCCAGAGGATCATCCGGGCCTTCTGGAGCTCCTCGGCGGTGAGTCCGCCACGGGGCTGCTGCGGGTCCCAGACGACGCACTCGTCGAGCGCGATGCCCATCTGGAGGACGGCGGTGTTGCGGCCGAGGTGCTGGTCGGGGAGGAAGAGGACCTTGGTGTCGTCCCCCGGCTTCTGGGCGAAGGCCCAGTCGAGCGCGACGTCCGCATTGGACGACGTGCACACGACGCCGCCGTTGCGGCCGCAGAACGCCTTGATGTCGGCGCTGGAGTTCATGTAGGTCACCGGCACGACGCTGTCCTGGATGCCGGCGTCGGCCATCGCGTCCCAGGCGTCCTCGACCTGGCGCAGCCGCGCCATGTCGGCCATCGAGCAGCCGGCCGCGAGGTCGGGCAGGACGACGCGCTGGGCCGGCGAGGTCAGGATGTCGGCCGACTCTGCCATGAAGTGGACGCCGCAGAAGACGATGAACTCGGCGTCCGGACGGCCGGCCGCGTCGCGGGCCAGCTTGAACGAGTCGCCGGTGACGTCGGCGAACTCGATGACCTCGTCGCGCTGGTAGTGGTGGCCCAGGACGAAGAGCCGGTCACCGAGCGCCGCCTTCGCGGCGCGCGCACGCTCGACGAGGTCGGGGTCGGACGCTGCCGGGAGGTCTCCGGGACACTCCACGCCGCGCTCGGCGTCGAGGTCGCGGCCCTTGCCGAGCGGGAGGAGCGGCAGGTCGACGAGGCTCATGCCTCCATCCTAGGAGGGGGAGCGGACACCGCCTCGCCGGTGGCAGGGTGGCGACCATGTCACGACGTGGTGAGGTGCTGGCCCTGGTGCAAGCGGGCGGACAGGGTTCCCGGATGGACGTGCTCACCCGCGAGCGGGCCAAGCCCGCGCTGCCGTACGGCGGTGTGCACCGGCTGATCGACTTCGCCCTCTCCGGCCTCGTGCACGCCGACCTCGCGGACGTGTGGGTGTCGCTGGAGTACCAGGTGACGTCCATCGACGACTACCTGTCGGGCGGGCGCCCGTGGAGCCTGGACCGCAACCGCGGCGGCTTCCGCCGGATCGTCCCGCAGACGGGGACGGGGCCTGCCACCGAGAGCGGCTTCGCGCACGGCAACGGTGACCTGCTGCTGCGCATGTCGGCCGACATCGAGGCGTTCGGTGCGCCCACCCTCGTGGTGTGCAGCGCCGACCACGTCTTCAACATGGACCTGGCGCCGGTCATCGAGGAGCACGTCGCCGCTGGTCGCGCGGCGACGGTGCTGACGAGCGAGGTGAGCAAGAAGGACGCGTCCGACAACGTCGTCGTGCTCGCGGGGCGGGGCGGTCGGGTCACCGGGGTCGAGCACAAGCCGTCGAAGCCGTCCGCGAGGACGGTCGCGACCGAGATCTTCGTCTACGACACCGCCGCGCTGCTCGCGACCCTGCACGAGCTGCGGCACGAGCTGGTGGGGGAGCAGGACCCCGAGGCCACGGCCGACGGCGACAGCGGGATCGGCGACTTCGGCGAGCACCTGCTGCCGCGCCTGGTCGAGGGCGGCAAGGTCGCCGCCGTGCCGATCACGGGCTACTGGCGCGACGTCGGGCAACCCGGCCTCTACCTGCAGTCGCACCGCGACCTGCTGCGGGGCAAGGTCGACGTCTTCGACCACCCGGGACGTCCCGTCATCTCGCACTGGCCGGACCGGCCCGCCGCCCGCGTACGTGCCGCGGGCGACTGCCACGACTCGATGCTCTCGCCCGGCGCGGACGTCGCCGGCCTCGTCGTCGGCAGCGTGCTCGGCCCGGGCGTCGTGGTCGAGAAGGGTGCCGAGGTCCACGACAGCGTCGTGATGGAGGACTGCGTGATCCGGGCCGGAGCGGTCGTGCGGACGACAGTGCTGGACGAGCGGTGCGAGGTCGAGGCCCGCGCACGAGTCGGCGCGGAGCCGTCGCGGCGGCTGGCCCACGACGACGACGTCGTCCTGGTCGGCCGTGACTCACGTATCGGCGGCGAGGTCGCCGCCGGTGCGCGGATGGAGCCCGGCTCGGGGGACCGGAGGCCCTGAAGGACGGTCTTGCGCCCGGTGCGGCGGCGACCTATTGTGCTAGTCAACTAGATGAATAGGTGGCTGACATGATCGAGTTCTCGCTGGATGCGCGTTCGGGAGTCTCGCCGTACCTCCAGGTGGTCCATCAGGTGCGTCGTGCGCTCCGTCTCGGTCTGCTGGAGACGGGTGATCAGCTCCCCACCGTCAAGGACGTGGTGGCCATGTTGGCGATCAACCCCAACACGGTGCTCAAGGCCTACCGTGAGCTGGAGCGGGACGGCCTGGTCGCGGCTCGTCCGGGCGTCGGCACCTTCGTCACCCGGACGTTGGCCGACTCCTCGCTCGCCGCGCACGAGCCGCTGCGCCGAGAGCTGGCGCAGTGGCTGGACAGGGCCCGGCTCGCCGGCCTCGACGACGAGAGCATCGACGCGCTGTTCACCAGCACGTTTCGCGCAGCCGACGCGGACATAGCGTGAGTGCCGTGCTCGCGGCCCGCGGACTCGGGAAGCGCTACCACCGCACGTGGGCGCTCAGGGACTGCACGCTGGACATCCCCGAAGGCTGTGTCACCGGCCTGGTGGGTCCCAACGGGGCCGGCAAGACCACGCTGCTGAACCTCGCCGTCGGGATGTTCGAGCCGACCGAGGGCACCATCGAGGTCTGCGGCGGTCGCCCGGCCGCGGGTGCGGGTCAGCTGGCCAAGGTCGGGTACGTCGCCCAGGACACCCCGACGTATGCCGGGCTCAGCATCGCCGACCACCTCCGGATGGGCGCGCACCTCAACCCTCGGTGGGACGCATCCATCGCGCAGGCCCGCGTCGCCCGGCTGGGCCTCGACCCGAAGCAGAAGGCCGGACGGCTCTCCGGTGGCCAGAGGGCGCAGCTCGCCCTCACCCTCGGTCTCGCCAAGCGTCCGGAGCTGCTCATCCTCGACGAGCCGGTCGCCAGCCTCGACCCCCTGGCCCGACGAGAGTTCCTGCAGGCCCTGATGGAAGCGGTGGCCGAGCACGAGCTCAGCGTGCTGCTCTCCTCGCACGTCGTCTCCGACCTGGAGAGGGTCTGCGACCACGTCGTCGTGCTCGTCGACTCCGAGGTGCGCGTGGAGGGCGACGTGGAGTCCCTGGTCGCCAGTCATCACCGACTCACCGGTCCGCGTCGCGAACCGGGATCGCTGCCCGGCGACCAGCAGGTGATCTCCGAGAGTCACACCGATCGCCAGTCGACGTTCGTGATCCGCACGGATTCGCCCGTCCTCGACCCGGTCTGGGCAGTGGGGGCGCTGGGCCTGGAGGACCTGGTGCTGGCCTACATGGAGCACGCCGCCCCCCGGGTCACGTCCCGGCCGACGCTGGAGGTGCTGGGATGACCTGGCTGATCTGGCGCCAGGTCCGCGCGCAGCTCCTCGCTGTCTACGCCCTGGTAGCCCTGGCCGCACTGGTGCTCGCCCTGACCGGACCCCGCATCGCCCGGCTGACACCGGCGGACGGCAACCTCTTCGGCCAGCTCACCGAGTCCGACCGCTTCATCTACTACTCCGGCATCGTGGTGATCGCCGTCGTGCCCGCCCTGATCGGCATCTTCTGGGGTGCGCCACTGGTGGCTCGCGAGCTCGAGAACGGCACCCATCGACTTGTCTGGAACCAGTCCGTGACCCGTCACCGCTGGCTCGCCGCCAAGCTCGGGATCGTCGCGCTGCTGACCGCCGTCGCCGTCGGGATCCTCACGCTGGCGATCACCTGGTGGGCAGATCCGCTGGACGGCATCCAGAGCGAGACGCGCGGCAGCCTGCCGTCACGCCTGGCGCCCGTGGCGTTCGCGATGCGTGGCGTCGTGCCGATCGGCTACGCCGTCTTCGCGCTCGTCCTCGGAGTGACCCTCGGCGTGCTGCTTCGTCGTTCGCTCCCGGCGATGGCACTGACCTTGGCCGTCTACGTCGCCGTCCAGGTCGCGGTCCCGTTCCTCGTGCGGCCGCACCTCGTCCCGACTGTGACCCAGACCGTCGAGATCTCGCAGGAGACGATGGCCGGCCTCGGCTCGCAGGGGGGCAGCGACACCATCGAGTTCCAGGCCCGGCCGTCCGACCCCAGCGACTGGGTGATCGCCAACGAGACCATCGACGCCGACGGGAGGGTGACCGGGCTGCCCGCCTGGTTCAGTGCCTGCATGCCGGACCCGCGGAGGCCGGGGACCGCGGGTGCTCCGGACGTCGGCGCGGTGCGGGCGCCCGCGGACTCGCTGGACACCTGCTTCGACAGGCTTGCCTCCGAGGGATACCAGCAACGTCTCGTGGTCCAGCCGGTCTCGCACTTCTGGCCGCTCCAGTGGGCCGAGACAGCGGTGTACGGCGGCGCCTCGGCACTGCTGGCCGGGTTGTCCTTCTGGTGGACGCGGCGGAGGCTCTCCTAGCCCTAGAGGAACGTGCTGTGCGGGATGTACGTCGTCGGCGGCTTCAGGTGACGGGTGGCGAGGAAGTTGCGGGAGTGGATCCCGAGCCGGGCGGCCGTCGCGACGTCCAGCGCCCACTGGTTCGCGGCATTCACCCGCGGGACCTCGACCGGCACGTCCGGGTCGGCGGCGGCCAGTGACTCCCAGAGCAGCGCGACGGCCGCCCTCCGGTTCTCCGCAGCGAGGCACTGCACGCCGCCGGCCCGGGAGACGTACGCGTATCCCTGTCCGGTCGGGTGGTCCCTGACCACCAGCCGGAACTGTGACGCGAGGAGCGCGTGATCGGCTCCGTGCGCCGCGCCGCGCGTGCGCCGGTCGAGGCTGTCGCAGAGGTCGCGGTCGGCGGCGGTTCCCTCACGGACGTGCGGGACGGACGGCAGCACGTCACGGGACACCGAACCCCACAGCACCATCTGCGGGTGCAGGTCGAAGCCGGCCCTGCGATAGCGGTGCAGCGCCCCCTGGTCCTGGCTCGCGACGAACATCCCGCGCAGGCACCCGTCCCCGTAGCGGGTCGCCGCGTCGAGCAGCAACGTCCCGAGGCCGCGGCCCTGGGCCTCCGGCGCCACCGCGAACGAGCAGAGGATCCACATCAGCTCGCGCCTCAGCGACGTGGCGAGACCGACCACCTCACCGTCCTCCTCGGCCACCCAGCAGCCGCCGGGGTCCGTGCTGAGCTTGTGGCGCGACTTCGCCAGCCAGTCGACTCGTCCGGACTCCGACCGCGGGGCCGGGTCGGGCCACGACCGCTGGGAGGTGGCCCGGTCGACCTCGTAGTAGGCGATGCGGGTGATCGACTCGCACGCAGGCAGGTCCTCGACCTGCATCGGGCGGACGAGCAGGGTCACGACACGTGGGCGGCGTAGCGGCCGAGCAGGTCGTCCCAGTGGGTGTACTTCTCGCGGACGTCCTCGGTGCCGGCGACCCAGCCGCTGTGCACCAGGCGGACCTGGGTGCCTCCGGCCTCGGCCTCGGTGAAGCGGACGTCGAGCACGGTCGCCTCGTCCTCCGGGTGCCCGAGCCAGAACTCCTGCGAGTAGCG
Source organism: uncultured Actinomycetota bacterium (assembly GCA_963711175.1). Taxonomy (GTDB): domain Bacteria; phylum Actinomycetota; class Actinomycetes; order Propionibacteriales; family Nocardioidaceae; genus Nocardioides. Next base: position 429,440 of record CAVQDC010000039.1, on the reverse strand, counting down.
GCCGATGGGGTCCCACTCCATCACGCGACCCCAGACGAACTCCTCGTCGCCGTGGACCATCGCCACCGGGCCGTTGGGGTCGATGGCGATGCCGGTGAAGGTGGCCGCGTCCGGGGTGAGCAGCGGGTCCCACCACTCGCCCATCTGCGCCGTGAAGCCGACGAAGGCCTCGGTCACGGTCACGGGCACGGTGACCTCGGCGACGATCGGATCGAGACTCATGCACGTACTCGCTTCGCTCCGTGCGCGCACGAGGCACGAGTGACTCTGTGTTCAATGACTCGCTCGCTGCGCTCGCTCATGCGGTCAGCATGCCGGATGCGACCACTGCAAGGCAGTGCTGGATCATGGGCGCCATGCGCGTGCTCATCGCCCCGGACAAGTTTGCGGGGACCCTGACGGCCGTCCAGGCCGCCGAGGCCATTGCCACCGGCTGGCGGCGGCAGTCCCCGGACGACGACCTCGACCTCGCGCCGATGGCCGACGGCGGTCCCGGTTTCGTCGACGTCCTCCACGCCGCGCTCGACGGCTCGCTCGAGGCGGTCACGGTCTCCGGACCCCACGGAGCGGCCGTGCCGGCCGTGGTGCTGCGCGTGGGCGGGACGGCGTACGTCGAGAGCGCGCAGGCGGCGGGACTGCACCTCGTCGACGGTGACCCGGAGACCGCCTCGAGCCGCGGGGTGGGTGAGCTGGTCCTCGCGGCCGTCGACGGTGGCGCGACGACGGTGGTCGTCGGGCTCGGCGGGACCGGGACCAACGACGGAGGGGCCGGGTTCCTGGCCGCGCTGGGAGCGACCTCGGACGGCGTGCTCGACGGTGGTCCGTCCGCGCTCGCCGGCATCACGGGCGTGGACCTGGGGCCCGCACACGACCGCCTGGCCGGGATCACCCTGGTGGCGGCGAGCGACGTCGACAGCCCGCTCACCGGCCTGTTCGGGGCCACCAAGACCTTCGGGCCGCAGAAGGGCATCGGCGAGGAGCGGATCGCCGAGGTCGACGGCTGGCTCGAGGGCTTCGCGGTCGCCACCGACCGGCGTACGTCCCTCGACAAGGGCGCCGGCGCCGCCGGGGGCATCGGATACGCACTGCTCGTCCTCGGCGCGACCCGCGAGCCCGGGATCGGCCTCGTCACCGACGCCGTCTCGCTCGCCGAGCGTGCGAGGCTCGCGGACCTGGTCGTGACCGGGGAGGGTTCCTTCGACTTCTCCAGCCGCGCAGGCAAGGTGCCCTACGGCGTCGCAGCGATCGCCTCCGAGGCGCTCCGACCGTGCATCGTCCTGGCCGGGCACGTGCTCGTCGGCTCCCGCGAGATGCGCGCCCTCGGGATCGAGTCGGCGTACTCCCTCGTCGAGCTGGTGGGGGAGGAGCGGGCGCTCGGCGCACCCGCGGACGCTCTCGCGGACCTGGCCGAGCGCGTGGCACGGACCTGGTCGCGCTAGGCGTCAGTCGTCGGTCTCGCCGCCGGACTCGGTCTTCGTACCGACGACCTGGAAGTCCTTGTCGAGCTGGACGTCGACCTGGTCGCCGTTGTCGAGGGTGACCTCGACCTCGTAGAGGCTCTCCTCGTCGCCGACCTCGGTCTCGGTGACCTTGCCGCCGCCGGTCTCGGCCAGCGCCGCGTCGGACGCCTGCTGAAGGGCAGGTCCGTCGATCGCGCGGTCGGAGGCGTCGTCGTCGCTGCCGGCGATGGCCGTCCCAGCCCCGCCGACCACGACGAGCCCGGCCACGGCGGATGCCGCGAGGATCTTCTTCGTCTTGCTCTGCATGTCGGTCACCTCTCATGGGCGTGCGCTGCTCGGTCCCCTCCATCGTGCACCGCGGGCGCTGAAGCCACGCTGAACGCCGACGTCCTGGCGCCGGTGGCGTTCAGCGGCCCTTCAGTCCGCATTCAGCCACGACGTGCCAGTGTGGTCGGGTGCGGATCCTGGTGGTGGAGGACGACAAGCGGGTCGCGCTCGCACTCCGACGTGGCATGGAGGCCGAGGGCTACGCCGTCGACGTCGCCCTCGACGGTGAGGACGGGCGCTGGCTTGCGGGCGAGAACGCGTACGACGCCCTCGTCCTCGACGTGATGCTTCCCGGCGTGAGCGGGCTCGACCTGTGCGCCGAGCTCCGCGACCGCGGCGACTGGACCCCGATCCTGATGCTGACCGCCAAGGACCAGCCCGACGACGAGGCCCGCGCGCTGGACGGTGGTGCCGACGACTTTCTCGGCAAGCCGTTCTCGTACGCCGTGCTGGTGGCCCGGCTGCGCGCCCTCGTACGCCGGGGGAGCGGGCCGCGCCCCACCGAGCTCGTGGTCGGCGACCTCCGGCTCGATCCGGCTGCCCACCGCGTCTGGCGCGGTGACGTCGAGGTGCCGCTCACGCCGCGGCAGCTCTCGATGCTGGAGCTCCTGATGCGACGAGCGGGGGAGGTGGTGGCCAAGTCCGAGATCCTCGAGCACGTGTGGGACTTCGCCTTCGAGGGCGACCCCAACATCGTGGAGGTCTACATCCGCCAGCTCAGGATGCGCATCGACGAGCCCTTCGATCGCCGCAGCATCCAGACCGTCAGGCTCGCGGGCTACCGCCTCGACGCGGATGTCGAGGCCTGACGTGGGCACCCGGCTCCGCCTCACGGCGGTCGCCACGGCCGTGTCGGCGGTGGTGCTGCTCGCGGCGAGCGGGCTCGTCCTCGCGCTCTTCCAGCGCCAGGTCGTCTCGTCCGCCGACGACCTCGCGATCAGCCGGGTCGAGGACATCGCGGGCCTCGCCGAGCAGGACCGGCTGCCGGACCTGCTCGCCGACATCGGTGACGACTCGATGGGCCAGGTCATCGCGGCCGACGGCTCCGTGGTCGCGGCGTCCGCGAGCCTGGGCGATGCAGGCGCGGTCACCGATCGCACGGGCGACGAGGACGCTGTCCACATCGACCTCGACGGCGTGCCGGACGACGACGAGACGGAGGACTACCGTTCCTGGCTCGCGACGGTGCAGGGACCCGACGGGCCGCTCACCGTGGTGGTGGGGACCAGTCGCGAGTCCATCCGCCAGGACGTGATCGCCCTCGGGCTCGCCCTGCTCCTGGCGATGCCGCTGGTCCTGCTGGCGTCGGCCGGCCTGCTGTGGTTGCTGGTGGGGCGGACGCTCCGCCCCGTCGAGGAGGCGCACCGACGCCAGCGCACCTTCGTGGCGGATGCCGCCCACGAGCTGCAGAGTCCGCTCGCGTCCTACCGCACGCAGCTCGAGGTCGCCCAGCGCACCGACGACCCGTCCGCCTGGCGCGACCTCGCCAGCGACCTCCTCGCCGAGACCGACCGGATGGAGCGGTTGGTCCGCGACCTGCTGTTCCTGGCGCGACAGGACGCGGCCGCCACCACGATGTCCCTGGTCGACCTCGACGACGTCGTCCTCGAGGAGGTGACCCGGGTCCGCCCGACGGCCTCGGTGGTCCTCGAGGTGGCAGGGGTCTCGGCCGCACCCGTGCAGGGCAACCGCGACGACCTGGCCAGGGTGGTGCGCAACCTGCTCGCCAACGGCGTACGCCATGCCCGCGACCGCGTCGAGGTCACCTGCCGCCAGGACGCCTCGGGCACGCTGCTGGTCGTCGCCGACGACGGTCCGGGCATCGAGCCCGCCCTCCGCGAGGCCGTCTTCGAACGGTTCCGGCGCAGCGACCCCGCTCGAGAGCACGACTCCGGTACGGGGCTCGGACTCTCGATCGTCCGGGCCGTGGTCGAGCGCCATGGGGGCACCGTCCGCATCGTCGACCGGGAGGACGGGCGTGGTGGCGCCTGGTTCGAGGTACGGCTGCCGCCGGCATGATTCGGGAGGCTGGGGAATAACCCTCCGTGTGCGACCATTGGAACCTGCAGTAACCCGAGACTTCTGGAGTGATGAGATGACCGAGCAGATCGAGACCACCGATCGCCGCACCGACCAGATCAACCTGTCGGATGTCGCTGCCGGCAAGATCAAGAGCCTCCTCGAGCAGGAGGGTCGCGACGACCTGGCCCTGCGCATCTCCGTGCAGCCCGGTGGCTGCTCCGGCCTGCGCTACCAGCTCTTCTTCGACGAGCGCACCCTCGACGGCGACGTCACCACCGACTTCGACGGCGTGACCGTCGTGGTCGACCGGATGAGCGTCCCCTACCTCAACGGTGCCGAGATCGACTTCGTCGACACCATCGAGAAGCAGGGCTTCACGATCGACAACCCCAACGCCACGGGTTCGTGCGCGTGCGGCGACTCTTTCCACTGATCCACCCATGACGAAGGCCCCCGCCACTGGCGGGGGCCTTCGTCGTCGAACGGGTTGCTGCCCGGTCCCGATCAGTCCAGGTGCAGGTGCAGCGCGTTGGCGATGCGGGCGGCGGCGTCGGTGACCCGGATCTCGCGCTTGCCGACCTCGGTCGGATAGTCCTCGAAGCGGATGCTGGGCGGCGCGGTGACGGCGGCCTGAGCGGCCCGCTCGAAGCGACGCTCGAGACGCGACTCCAGGCCGAGGTTGCGCCCGGCCTCACGGCAGTCGGCGGCCATCTCGGCCGGGGTGCCCAGCTCGTCGTGGACCAGGTTCGAGGCGCGGGCGGATCCGGGCTGGGACGTCGTCATGACGACGACGCTATTGGCTACTGAGGGGTATCCCGAGTCGTACCGAGAGGTAGTGTTTCGCGTCGTGTCCCTCCTCGTTGCCGGATCCATCGCGACCGACCACCTGATGTCCTTCCCGGGCAAGTTCGCCGACAGCCTCGTCGTCGACCAGCTCGACAAGCTGTCGGTCTCGTTCCTCGTCGAGGACCTCGAGGTACGCCGCGGTGGTTGCGCCGCCAACATCTGCTTCGGCCTCGGCAACCTGGGCCTGCGGCCGGTCCTCGTCGGCGCGGTCGGCGAGGACTTCGCTGAGTACCGCTCGTGGCTCGAGCGGCACAACGTCGACTGCGACTCGATCCACGTCTCCGAGACCCGCCACACCGCGCGGTTCGTGTGCACCAACGACAGCGCGCACGCCCAGATCGCCAGCTTCTACGCCGGCGCGATGAGCGAGTCGCGCGAGATCGAGCTCAAGCCGATCGTCGAGCGCGTCGGGGCGCCGGACTTCGTCATCATCGGCCCGGACGACCCGCAGGGGATGCTGCGCCACACCGAGGAGTGCCGCATGCGCGGCTACCCGTTCCTCGCCGACCCGTCGCAGCAGCTCGCCTTCGGCGACGGCGACCTGATCCGTCCGCTCATCGACGGCGCGGAGATCCTGTTCTCCAACGAGTACGAGGCCAGCCTCATCACCCAGAAGACCGGCTGGAGCCGTGACGAGGTGCTCTCGCGCGTCGGCACCTGGGTGGTCACCCTCGGCCCCGACGGCGTCCGCATCGACAGTGCCGGCAAGGAGTCGATCGTCGTCGCAGCCGTCCCGGAGATCGAGAAGGTCGAGCCCACCGGTGTCGGCGACGCCTTCCGCGCCGGCTTCCTGGCCGCCCTGAGCTGGGGCCTCGGCCACGAGCGCGCCGCCCAGCTCGGCTGCCTGCTCGCGGTCTACGTGGTGGAGCAGGTCGGCACCCAGGAGTACGAGATCTCGCGCGCGGCGTTCCTCGCGCGGTGTGCGGCGACCTACGGCGACGAGGCCGTCGCCGACTTCGCGCCGCACCTGCAGACGATCCGACCGTGACGCTCAGCTGACCCGTCGTACGACGTAGCGCGGGGCGCCGTCGTCGGCGGTGTCCGCGCCGAGGTAGTCCTGGCCCTTCATCCGGCACCACGCCGGCACGTCGACCGAGGCCGCAAGGTCCTGCGCGACCACCGCGAGCAGCTGGCCGATCTCGACGTCGCCGAGGTGCCGGGCGAGCTCGATGACGGGCATCGGGCAGACCAGGGTGCGGCAATCGAGCTCCAGGTCCACCTCGTGCTCGCTCACAGGCCCACCCGTCCGCGGATCTCGGCCACGACCTCAGGCAGCGCGTCGCAGAAGGCATCGACGTCGGCACGCGTCGCGTCGCGCTGCAGTGACAGCCGTACGTTGCCGTGGGTCAGCACGCCCATCGCCTCCAGGACGTGGCTCGGCGTCAGCGTAGACGCCGTGCAGGCCGATCCGCTGGCGATGCCGAAGCCGCGCCGGTCGAGCTCGGTGACCAGCGCCTCGCCGTCGACGTAGAGGCACGAGAACGTCACGAGGTGGGGGAGTCGCCGGTCCGGTGCGCCCACGACCTCGACGTCCGGCACCTCTGCCGCCACCCGTCGGCGTACGACGCTGATGAGACCGTGCTGGCGGGCATTGACCTCGTCGCGCTCGGTGACGACCGCCTGCAATGACGCAGCGGCCGCCAGCACCGCGGGGACGTTCTCGAAGCCGGTCGAGCGCTCGTCGACGCGGTCGTCGCCGGGGAACGGGTTGCGCCACCGAGCCCGCTTGCGCACCAGCAGGATGCCGACGCCCGCCGGCCCGCCCCACTTGTGCGCGGAACCTGCTGCCGCCGCCCAGCCATCGGGCAGCGGGAGCCGGCCCATCGACGCGCACGCGTCGGTGAAGAGCGGGATCTCGTCGGGCAGCGCGAGCCCGCCCACCGGTTGGAGGGTGCCGACCTCGTGGTTGGCGGTCTGGAGGGCGACCGCCGCGACGCCGGGCGAGCCCGCGTCCCGGACGAGGCTGCCCGCGTCGACCAGGCCGGTGCGGTCGACGTGGACACCGTCGTCGCTGCCCCGGATGCTCGGCTCGGCGGCCCAGGCCACCGCGTGCCGGACCGCGGAGTGCTCGATGGGGGAGTGCACGACCCGGGTGCCGTGCCGCGACCCGCGCACCAGCCCCAGCAGGCCGAGGTGCACGGCGTGCGTGCCGCTCGGCGTGAACGTCACCTCGTCGGCGCGTACGCCCAGCGCATCGGCCGTCGCCTCGCGGGCGTTGTCGAGCAGCAGCCGGGCCTCGCGGCCGGCGCGATGCAGCCGCCGCGGGTCGGCGTACCCCCGGTCGAGCGCGGCGAGCAGCACCTCTCGGGCCGCCGGGTGGAGCGGCGCGGCGGATGCGCTGTCGAGGTCTCCGCGCGGAGGCACGCCTGTCACACGGTGAACTCTGCCACCCACCCGCGACACCCCACCCTGCCCCGCACGGCGCGGCCCGTTGGGGATAGTCTCTGCATGTCTGAGAAGGACCGAGAGAGAGGCTCGTCAGTGGGTCTGAAAGTCCCCAAGATCTCGGGCGCGCCTGCACGGCGTGCCCTGAGGGTCGCGCTGCTCGGCGTGACGATGGTGGTGCTGGCCGGATGCTCCGCAGCCGACGAGCACCAGATCAGGAATCTGGCCATGCCGGACCGTGTCACCGAGCAGGGGCCCTACACCTACGAGCTCTGGAAGTGGGCGTGGGTCGCCGCGATGGTCACCGGCGTGATCGTCTGGGGCCTCATCTTCTACGCCGTGGTGAAGTTCCGCCGCCGCAGTGACGACGAGGTGCCGCGGCAGACGCGCTACAACCTGCCGCTCGAGGTCTTCTACACGATCGCCCCTGTGCTCATGTGCATCGTGTTCTTCTTCCACACCGTGCGCGTCCAGGACATCCAGACCGAGCTCTCCACGCCGGACCTGACCGTCGAGGTCACCGGGCAGCAGTGGTCGTGGACCTTCAACTACGGCGTCGGCGAGCAGAACCCCGACGCCACGGGCGACGTGGACCACTACGCCTACGGGTCCTACGTCTACACGTCCGGCGACGGCGGCGAGATCCCGACGCTGGTCCTGCCCGTCGGTCAGCGGGTCCAGTTCAACCTGCGCTCGCCCGATGTGATCCACGACTTCGGCGTCCCGTCGTTCCTGATGAAGATGGACGTCATTCCGGGCCGCATCAACAAGTACCAGGTCACCCCGACCGTCGAGGGTGAGTACAAGGGCAAGTGCTACGAGCTCTGCGGCGTCTACCACTCGCGGATGCTGTTCGAGGTCAAGGTCGTCAGCCAGGCCGAGTACGAGCAGTACCTCTCCGACCTGGCCGACGCCGGCCAGACCGCCGAGACGCCGATCATCGGTGGCGCCAACGTGACCACGCAGACCGGGCTCGGCGAGAGCCAGTCCCAGGAAGGGAGCGCGGAGTGAGTGCCGCATCCGCCGCTGCTGCCCCGCAGCGCAAGGCCATCGGCCAGCAGGTCGTCCGCGTCCTGACCACGACCGACCACAAGCTGATCGGCAAGCTCTACCTCGGCACGTCGTTCGCGTGGTTCCTGATCGCCGGCCTGATGGCCATGCTGATCCGCTCCGAGCTGGCCTACCCCGGTCAGCAGGTCGTGAGCGAGCAGCTCTACAACCAGCTGTTCACCATGCACGGCACGATCATGCTGCTGCTGTTCGCGACGCCGCTGTTCTTCGGCTTCGCCAACGTGATCATGCCGCTGCAGATCGGTGCGCCCGACGTGGCGTTCCCGCGACTCAACATGTTCAGCTACTGGCTGTTCCTGTTCGGCGGCATCATCGCCGGGTCCGGGTTCCTCACCCCCCAGGGCGCCGCCGACTTCGGCTGGTTCGCCTACACGCCGCTCTCCGACGCCGTACGCAGTCCGGGTGTCGGTGGCGACCTCTGGATCATGGGCCTCTGGATGGCCGGTCTCGGCTCGATCCTCGGTGGCGTCAACTTCATCACCACCATCATCTGCATGCGCGCGCCCGGCATGACCATGTTCCGGATGCCGATCTTCGTGTGGAACACGCTGATCACCAGCATGCTCGTGATCATGGTGTTCCCGATCCTCGCGGGTGCGCTGCTCTCGCTGGAGGCCGACCGGATACTCGGGGCGCACGTCTTCGACCCGTCGCACGGCGGGCCGATCCTGTGGCAGCACCTGTTCTGGTTCTTCGGGCACCCCGAGGTCTACATCATCGCGCTGCCGTTCTTCGGCATCATCTCCGAGATCCTGCCGGTCTTCAGCCGCAAGCCGATCTTCGGCTACGTCGGGCTCGTGGCTGCGACGCTCGGCATCGCGATGCTGTCCGTCGCTGTCTGGGCCCACCACATGTTCGTCACGGGCGCGGTCGACCTGCCGTTCTTCTCCGGCATGACGTTCCTCATCGCGGTGCCCACCGGCGTGAAGTTCTTCAACTGGATCGGCACGATGTGGGGGGGATCCCTGTCATTCGACACCCCCATGCTGTGGTCGGTCGGCTTCCTCACCACGTTCCTCTTCGGTGGCCTCACCGGTGTCATCCTGGCCAGCCCGCCGCTGGACTTCCACGTGTCCGACTCCTACTTCGTGGTCGCGCACTTCCACTACGTCGTCTTCGGCACCGTCGTCTTCGCGATGTTCGCCGGCTTCTACTTCTGGTGGCCCAAGATGACCGGCAAGATGCTCGACGAGCGTCTCGGCAAGCTCCACTTCTGGATCCTGTTCGTCGGCTTCCACACCACGTTCCTCGTGCAGCACTGGCTCGGCGTGGAGGGCATGCCGCGCCGCTACGCCGACTACCTGCCCGAGGACGGGTTCACCACGCTCAACCAGATCTCGACGATCGGAGCGTTCCTGCTCGGAGCCTCGACGTTGCCGTTCCTCTACAACGTCTACATCTCCTCCAAGGGCCCGAAGATCGAGGTCGACGACCCGTGGGGCTGGGGCCGTTCGCTCGAGTGGGCCACCAGCTGCCCGCCGCCGCGGCACAACTTCCACCGCCTGCCGCGCATCCGCTCGGAGTCGCCGGCGTTCGACCTGCACCACCCCGAGATCGCGCTCATGGAGCTCCACGAGCACGATGCCGAGCGTGAGGGAGACGTCGCTGACGCACCCGACGTGGACGGCCGCGAGGAGCTGCTCCAGGAGCGCGTCGACGGCACCACCACCGAGACCGAGGGAGACCACCGATGAAGGCAGAAGCCTGGGTCTTCGGCATCACCGCGCTCTTCGTGGCGGTCGTCGCACCGGCCTACTGGTTCCTCGCGGAGGACCCGACCGGCACGACCGCCCTGGTCATGACCGCGCTGCTCTTCGGCATGGTCACCCTCTACCTCGGGTTCCACGCCTCGCGCATGGACGCGCGCCCGGAGGACCGCAAGGAGGGCGACATCGCCGACGGTGCCGGCGAGCTGGGATTCTTCCCGCCCTACTCCTGGTGGCCCCTGTGGTGCGCCCTTGCCCTCGGTGTGGTCGTCTACGGCGTGGCACTGGCTGCGTGGTGGCTGGTCTTCATCGGCTTCGCCGTCGGTGGAATCGTGCTGTGCGGCTTCATCTTCGAGTACTACCGGGGTGAGCACGCTCACTAGGCCTGGCGGCGCCAGCCTCTCGCCTGCTGCGCGCCACCATGCGGCCGCGCTGGCTGCGTTGTCGGGCGCTCGACGGGCCTAGCGGCCCGCCTTCGACCCTCCGCCTTGCCATCACACCCACCTGATGGCGCTCGCGACGGCGTCGGCCGGGCAGCCAGGCCGCCGCCACCTCCCGGCTTTTACCGAAGAGCCCGTCCGCGACGTACGCTGGACGGGCTCTTCCGTTCTCGCTCGTCGCTCATCCCTGGGGGTTCGTCGCATGCGCAACCGCGCGTCTGGTCCACTGCGCTCCGCGCACCGTCGTACGGCAGTGGCCGCTGCCCTGCTGACCCTGGCCGGTGGCCTCGCGGCGTGCAGCTCGGCGACGGGTGGTTCCGCTGGTTCCGCTGACCCCGACGGGCCGGGCGTCTCAACTGCCTCCGACACCCCCAAGCCTGACCCGGTCCACCTCTCGACGAGCTTCACCGACGCCGCGGCGGTCCCGATCGACGCCTCAGTCACCGTCGGCGCTGAGGGCGGCACCCTTGACGCCGTCGAGGTCACCTCGGCGGCCGGTGCCGTGGCCGGCAAGGTCGCCAACGGGTCCTGGACCTCGGACGCCCTGCTCGAGCCCGGCACCGACTACGTGATCAAGGCAACCGCCACCCGCAGCGACGGCCGCAGCATCGAGCGGACCAGCAGATTCCACACCGTCGACCTCACCCTCGCCGAGCAGACGTACGCCTCGATCGCGCCGCTGGACGGCGAGACCGTCGGCGTCGGGATGCCGGTCATCGTCACCTTCGACGTCCCGGTGACCGATCGGGCGATGTTCGAGAAGCACATGCACGTCACGAGCACCCCCGCCCAGCGCGGGTCGTGGTACTGGATGAACGACCAGGAGGCGCACTTCCGCCCCGCGTCGTACTGGAAGGCCGGCACCGACGTCTCGGTCGACCTCGACCTCAACAGCCTGCCCGCGGGCAACGGGATCTACGGCCAGGAGTCGCGCAGCATCGACTTCCAGATCGGCGACGCCCACGTCTACAAGGTCAACGCCCAGACCCACCAGATGCAGGTCTTCTCCAACGGGGCGCTCCTGCGCACGATCCCGATCACGACGGGCAAGGCCGGTTTCGTCACGCGCTCCGGCACCAAGGTGATCATCGAGAAGTTCGCCCAGAAGCGGATGAACTCCGAGACCGTCGGCATCAACCGCAACAGCCCCGAGGCCTACGACATCGACGACGTGAAGTGGGCGATGCGCGTCACCTACTCCGGTGAGTTCCTCCACGCCGCGCCGTGGTCGGTGGGATCGCAGGGCTACGCCAACGTGTCGCACGGCTGCACGGGCATGTCGACCGCTGACGCCGGCTGGCTCTACGCCATGAGCCGTCGCGGCGACGTCGTGGAGTACACCGGCACCGATCGCCAGATGACCCTCGAGAACGGCTACGGCGACTGGAACCTCCCCTTCCCCGACTGGAAGACCGGCTCCGCCCTCTCCTGAGCGCCGTCCCTCCAGCGGGTGGGTGAGGCGGATCTCTGCACGCTCAGAAGCTGTCTCACCCACCGCCGTGGCGTGGTCGTACGCGTCAGCGGTGTGTGAGACATGTTGTCGGGCATCGAAAGATGTCTCACGCACCGCTCGCCGGAACGGGGCGGCGTACGCCGGCGCGCGGGGGAGCGGTGTGGCAGGCGGGTTCTAGGGGCATGGAATCCCCCTCACGCACCGCCCGCGGGCGTGGCGTACGAGGGCCCGCCGGGAAGCGGTGTGTCACGCGGGATCGGGCGGCACGGATTCCCCCTCACGCACCGCCCCACGGAGCGATCAGACAAAGACGAGGGCCCGCCGGGAACATCCCGGCGGGCCCTCGTCGTCGTGCGGGGCGACTCAGTGGTCGCGGAGCGGCACCTCGTCGGTGTCGCGCAGGCGGTGGTCGTCGAACTGGTGACCGTCGACCGGGTGATCGAGCCCGGCCTGGAGCTCCGCCTCGTGCTCGGCGTGGTGGTGCGCCTCCTCGAGCTCGGTGCGAGTGGGCTTCTGCACGTTGTTGCTGTACATCCACGACGAGAGCTTGGCGCGCACCTTCTCCGAGCGGGAGTTGGGGGCGGCCACGCCGGCGGCGTCGGTGTCGCCCTCGCCGGCGTAGATCTCGTCGCGGTCGCGCGCCGTGAGCGTGTACGCGCTGGATCCGCTGATCGGCAGGTGCCGCTCGGCGTACTGGCCGTCGACCGAGCGGGTGATGATGCCCGTCTCGTACCCGTGGAGCAGCAAGTCGTTGTCGTGGCGCTGCAGGGAGATGCACCAGCGGCGCGTGATCCAGAACGCCAGGAGCGGTCCGAGGAAGATCGCGACCCGCATGAAGTAGGTGATCTGGTTGATGCTGGCGTGCAGCTTGATGGCGATGATGTCGTTGCCGCCGGCCGCCCAGGCGAGACCGTAGAACGTCATCAGGGCGACCATGACGGCGGTGCGCGTCGGCGCGTTGCGCGGGCGCTGGAGCAGGTGGTGGTCACGCTTGTCGCCGGTGATCCAGCCCTCGAGGAAGGGCAGCACGATCAGGACGGTGAGCATCAACGGCGGCACGAGGAGGATCGGGATCAGCACGTTCCACGAGATCGTGTAACCGAAGATCACCGACTCCATGTGGCTGGGCATGATGCGCAGCAGGCCGTCGGGCCAGCCCATGTACCAGTCGGGCTGGGACCCGGCCGTGACCTTGGTCGGGTCGTAGGGCCCGAACTTCCACACCGGGTTGATCGACAGCAGGCCACCCATGAGGGCGATGACGCCGAAGACCATGAAGAAGAACCCGCCGGCCTTGGCGGCGTACACGGGCAGCATCGGGAAGCCGACGACGTTCTGCTCCGTGCGTCCGGGGCCGGGCCACTGCGTGTGCTTGTGGTAGACGAGCAGCAGCATGTGGGCGGCGATCAGGCCGAGCAGGATGCCGGGGATCAGCAGCACGTGGACGATGTAGAGCCGCGGGATGATCGACTCGCCGGGGAACTCGCCACCGAAGAGCATGAGCGACATGTAGGACCCGGCGACGGGCGTGGCCTTGAGGAATCCGTCCGCCGCGCGGACGCCCGTGCCGGACAGCAGGTCGTCGGGGAGGGAGTAGCCGGTGAAGCCCTCGAGCGTGCCGAGGAGCAGCAGGATGCAGCCGATGACCCAGTTGAGCTCGCGCGGCTTGCGGTAGGCGCCGGTGAAGGCGACGCGCAGCAGGTGCACCATCATCGAGGCGATGAAGATCATCGCGGCCCAGTGGTGCATCTGACGCATGAGCAGGCCGCCGCGCACGTCGAAGGAGATGTGCAGCGTCGAGGCCATCGACTCCGACATGCCGATGCCGCGGAGCTGGTCGTAGGAGCCCTCGTAGGTGACGTGACCCATCGACGGGTTGAACCACAGGGTCAGGAAGACACCGGTGAGGAGCAGCACGACGAAGCTCCACAGGGCGATCTCGCCGAGCATGAACGACCAGTGGTCGGGGAAGACCTTGCGCAGGTTCTTCTTCATCGCCGTGGCCAGGCCGAGGCGGTCGTCCGCCCAGGAGGCGAGCGAGCCCGCCGGGCTGGGCTTGGACGCGGTCGCAGCGTCCGTACGATTGCTCGTCGCGACCTTGCTGGTGTCGAGCCTTGAGTCGGTGCTCACAACTTCTCACGCTCCCAGAAACTCGCCCCGATGGGCTCATTGAAGTCGCTCTGTGCGACCAGGTAGCCCTCTTCGTCGACTGCCAGTGGCAGCTGGGGAAGGGGCCGGGCAGCCGGACCGAAGATGACCTTGGCGGAGTCCGCGAGGTCGAAGGTCGACTGGTGGCACGGGCACAGCACGTGGTGCGTGGTGCGCTCGTAGAGGGAGATCGGGCACCCGACGTGGGTGCAGATCTTGGAGTAGCAGATGATCCCTTCGACGGTCCACTTCTCCCGGCCCTTGGCCGGAGTGATGTCGTCGGGGTCCATCCGCACGATGATGATTGCGCCCTTGGCCTTCTCGGCCTGCTCCTCCGCGCCCTCCAGCTCGGGGTAGCCGTTCTCCTCGGTGGGGAACATCGCCTCCGGCGCGGCGTTGATGAGGTCGCCGACCTCGATCTCGCTCGCGAGGATCGGGGTGCCGACGACGTCGCGCACGAGGCGCATGTCCTTCTCCCAGATCGTGTGGGCCAGCTGGTTGACGTCCAGGGCGTCGCCGGGCGCGAGGTCGCGCAGCAGCACGACTGCGGGGAGGCCGAGAACGCCTACGGCGCCGAGCATCGTGTTGCGGACGAGCGGGCGACGGCCGATGCCGGCCTCGTCGAGGCCGTCGTTGAGGGCCTGGATCGTGGCGTCGCGGTCCTCCTGCGGGGAGGAGGCCGGGTGGCGCATCTCGACCATCTCGGCGTCCGCCATCAGCTTGCGGGCCAGGTGGATGATCCCGATGCCGATGAGCAGCAGGGAGAGGCCCAGGGTGACACCGAGCGCCATCGTCGAGGCGCCCATGCCGGCGAAGGTGTCCCAGTTGTCGCCGACCGAGAAGGAGAAGTAGGCGACCACGAAGAGCACGGCCATGACCATGGCGCCGATGAACATCGCCGCGATCTGGCGCTCGGCGCGCTTCTCGAGCCTGGGGTCGACGTCGGTGGGACGCCACGTGTGCGGCGGCAGACCGGGGTCGGCGATCGGCTCGGACTCGCGGTGGGCGGGCACGTGCGAGTCGTACGTCGCCGGCGTGGCCGTCGACGTCGCGCCGTGCGTCACCGGGGTGCCGTCGGATGCGTTGACCGGGTGGTCGTGGCTGTCGTTGCTCACGCGTTCACCTTGCTCTTCTTGCTCCGGGTCGTGTGCGAGGCGATCCACACGGCTCCACCTACCAGTGTGCCGATGCCCGCCAACCAGGCGAACAGGCCCTCGGACACGGGACCGAGGCCGCCGAGCGCGAAGCCGGCGTACTCGGGGGTGTCCTGGATGCTGCCGAGGTACGCGATGACGTCGCGCTTCTCGTCGGGGGACAGGTTGCCGTTGCTGAAGTTGGGCATGTTCTGCGGCCCGGTCAGCAGCGCCTCGTAGATGTACTTGCCCTCGACACCGTGCAGTGACGGGGCGTAGCCGCCGCGCGGCATGGCGCCGCCGGCGCCGTTGAAGTTGTGGCAGGCCGTGCAGTTGGTCAGGAAGATCTGGCCGCCGCGGGAGATGGCCTCCTGGCGCTCGTCCTCGGACAGGCCCTCGATCGAGTAGTCCGACTGGTTGGGCACGGCCGGGCCGGGGCCGAGCGAGGCGACGTAGGCCGCCAGCGCGTCGATCTCGTCCTGCTCGAAGACGGGGGGCTTGCGGGGCGCCTGTGCGCCGGGCTGGACCATCGGCATGCGGCCGGTGCCGACCTGGAAGTCGACCGCCGCGGCACCGACACCGACGAGCGACGGGCCCAGCTGCTGGCCGTCGCGCACGGTCGGGATGCCCTCACCGTTCTTGCCGTGGCAGAACGCGCAGCTGGCGAGGAAGAGCTCCTTGCCCTGCGCGGCCTGCTCGGTCTCGCTGGCCTGGCTCGTGGCCTGCGCCGGCGCGAAGGCGGTGTAGAGGGAGCCGCTGATCAGCAGCCCGAGCAGCAGCACGGCGAGGCCGGCAAGTGGTCCCCGGCGATGCCGGGAGAGGCGACCAGCGGTTCGGTTGAGCACGCGCACGTTGAGTCCCTTGCCAGTTGCAGACGGTGGTGGATTCTCGGGTTGTTACTGGATGACGTAGATCGTGAAGAACAGGCCGATCCACACCACGTCGACGAAGTGCCAGTAGTAGGACACGACGATGGCGGTGACGGCCTGCTCGTGGGTGAAGCGCCTGGCCAGGTAGGTGCGGCCGAGCACGAAGAGGAAGGCGATCAGCCCGCCCGTCACGTGCAGGCCGTGGAACCCGGTGGTCAGGTAGAACATCGAGCCGTAGGCCGAGCTCGGGATGGTGACGCCTTCGTGGATCAGCTCGGAGTACTCGAGTGCCTGGCCGCCGATGAAGATGGCGCCCATGACGTAGGTGAGGATGAACCACTCGCGCAGGCCCCACTTGGCGACGTTGAACAGCGATCCTGCACGCCCGACCTGGCCGCGCTCGGCGGCGAAGACGCCCCACTGGCAGGCGAACGAGGAGGCCACGAGGATCGCGGTGTTGGCCGTGGAGAACGGCACGTTGAGCTTGTCGGTCTCCTGCGCCCAGAGGTCCGGGCTGACGGCGCGGATGGTGAAGTAGGCCGCGAACAGCGCCGCGAAGAACATCAGCTCGCTGGAGAGCCAGATGATCGTTCCCACGCTGACCATGCTGGGTCGGTCGTGGTGCCCGTGGAGCCGGGAGGCCGGAATCGTCGCTGTTGCTGTCGCCACTCGCCCATTATGGCGGTTCGATCGCGCGGAGGGCACCCCGACCCCCTGTGCAACGGGGTCATAAAGTTCACACCGTGTTGCCCGCCCTCTCGACCCTCCTGCCAGCCGACCTCGAGGTCCTCCCGCGATTCACCCTCGGGCGGCTCTTCACCGATTGGGGGATCGACCCGATCCCCTTCGTGGTGACCGTCTGGGCCGTGGGCCTCTACGTCCTCGGGGTGGTCGTACTGCACCGTCGGGGGGACCGCTGGCCGGTCGGTCGGACTCTTTCCTTCGTCGGTCTCGGGATGGGCTCGTTCTTCTTCGCGACGGCCTCCGGACTGGGGCGCTACGACACCACCCTGCTGAGCGTGCACATGGTCCAGCACATGCTGCTGTCGATGGTCGTGCCGCTCGCCCTGGCGCTCGGCGCACCGGTCACCCTGGCGCTGCGCACGCTCCCGCCGGCTCCGCGCCGGTGGCTGCTCGCCGTGCTGCACTCCCGGGTCGCAACGGTGCTCGCCTTCCCACCGCTGACCTTCGCCCTCTACGTAGCCTCGCCGTGGGCGCTCTACTTCAGCGGCTGGTACGACGCCAGCCTTGCGTCGGCGTTCGTCCACCAGATGATGCACGTCCACCTGGTGCTGGTCGGCACGCTCTTCTTCTGGCCGCTCATGGGGATCGACCCGGTTCCGGGACGGGTGAGCTACCCGTTCCGGGTGTTGCTGACGCTCATGACACTGCCGTTCCACGCCTTCCTCGGCGTCACGATCATGGGCCAGACGACGATCATCGGGGCCGAGCACTACGCAGCGCTGCGCGAGGGGCCGATGGGCGCCTGGCTGCCCCCGATGCTCGAGGACCAGCACCTGGCCGGAGGCATCCTCTGGGCCACCGGCGACCTGATCGGCGTGCTCTTCTTCGCGGTCCTCTTCACCCAGTGGGTGCGCTCGTCGATGAAGGAGGCGGCCCGCGAGGATCGCCGCCTCGACCTCGCCGAGCGCCGGTCCTCCACCTCGGTGGTCGAGTAGCCGCCCCATCGGCGGTTGAGGTGCGAGCGGAGCGAGCCTCGAAACCAACGAGCTCGGTGGGCCGTTACGATGCCCACGTGTCTGATGCCTCCGCAGCCCGCCCGGTCAAGGTCCTCGTCTACAGCGACGACGTCAACACGCGGCAGCAGGTGATCCTCGCCCTCGGCCGCCGCCCCCACCCGGACCTGCCCGAGTTCGAGTACGTCGAGGTCGCCACCGAGCCGGTGGTCCTGCAGAACATGGACTCCGGCACCATCTCGCTCGCCATCCTGGACGGCGAAGCGGTCCCCGCCGGCGGCATGGGCATCGCCAAGCAGCTCAAGGACGAGATCTACGAGTGCCCGCCCGTCGTGGTCCTCACCGGTCGTCCGCAGGACGCGTGGCTGGCCACCTGGTCGCGGGCCGAGGCGGCGGTGCCGCACCCGATCGACCCGATCCAGCTCGCCGAGGCCGTCATCGGCCTGATGCGCCCGTCGGTCCCGGCCACCTCCTGACGTCAGTCTGCCGTCTGTGACCTCGGTGGTCGAGCAGCCCGCCCCTTCGGTGGTAGTAGCCCGCGAGGGACGAGCGGGCGTATCGAGACCCGGCCACACCCCTTCACCACGCGGGTGGTCTGGAACACTCGGCCCATGTCCCACACCTGGCCCGATGTCCTCTCCACGCTGGTCGCCGGTCGCGACCTGACGACCGAGCAGACGCGATGGGCCATGGACGAGGTCTTCGCCGGGGCGGCGACACCCGTCCAGCTCGCCGGTTTCGTCGTGGCGCTGCGCGCCAAGGGCGAGACGGTCGAGGAGGTGTCGGGCATCGCGGCCGCCATGCTCGCCGCCGCCAACCCGATCTCCGTGCCCGGCCGGCTCCTCGACGTCGTCGGCACGGGTGGCGACCGCTCGATGTCGGTGAACATCTCCACGATGTCGGCGATCGTCGCCGCGGGCGCGGGTGCCCGGGTGGTCAAGCACGGCAACCGCTCCGCCTCGTCGCAGTCCGGATCGGCCGACGTCCTCGAGGCGCTCGGCATCCGACTCGACCTGACCCCGGCCCGCGTGGCGGAGGTCGCCGAGGAAGCCGGCATCACGTTCTGCTTCTCCGCCGCGTTCCACCCCGCGATGAGGCACGCCGCCGTCCCGCGCCGCGAGCTCGGCATCGCGACGACGTTCAACATCCTCGGCCCGCTGACCAATCCGGCGCGCCCGCAGGCCCAGGCCATCGGCTGCGCCGACAAGCAGATGGCACCCGTGATGGCCGGTGTGCTGGCCGAGCGTGGCGTCGATGCCTGGGTGTTCCGCGGTGACGACGGGCTCGACGAGCTCACGACCACGACCACCTCGACCGTGTGGCGCGTGCACGGGGGAGAGGTCGCCGAGCTGACCGTCGACCCCGCCACGCTGGGCATCGCCCGCGCGACGACCGAGGACCTCCGCGGCGGCGACGCAGCGCACAACGCCGACGTCGTACGCCGGATGCTGGCAGGCGAGCCGGGTCCGGTGCGCGACGCCGTGGTGCTCAACGCCGGTGCTGCGCTGGCGGTCTACGACGCACCCGCCCAGGACGTCTCCGACGCCCTCGCGGCCGGGGTCGCCAAGGCCGCCGAGGCGATCGACTCGGGTGCCGCACAGGCGACGCTCGAGCAGTGGGTGGCCGCAACCGCCCGCTGAAGCGCCTCACCGTCTGCCACACTTCCGTCATGGCGTACGGAGGACAACCCAGCTCGGTGCTCTCCGTCGTCGCGTTCGTGTGTGCGGCCGCGGTCGTGCTGGGCTACGGCCCGATGCTCGGGATCGTCGGCATGGTCTGTGCGGCCCTGGCGATGTCGCGCGGCGAGGGTCTGGCGGGACCGGCAGTGCTGGTGGCGCTCGTCGTCCTCGTGCTGTCGTTCGTGCTGCCGACCGGCCTCGCGCTGAACCGGCTCTAGGACCCCGCGCTCACGAGGTGGGGAGGACGACGATGTCCTTCTTGTCCGGCGACTCGGCGACGACCTTGCCCTCGAACTCCTCGAAGAAGAGCTCGTCGGGTCGGCCGGAGTCCTCGGCCGGCGCCATCTTCAGCACGTGGTGGGGCGCCTCCACGGCGACCCAGGCGGTGACCCGCTTCCTGCCGTCCTGGCCGGTGACCGGCACGGCGTCCGCGTCACCCACCTCCACGACGTCTCCCGCCTCGATGCTGTCCTCCGTGTCGTCCTCGTCCAACGCGAAGCCGTCGAGCAGAGCGTCGAAGTCGCACAGGTCGAGCAGCGCGTTCTTCCCCTTGATCGCGGACCAGCGTCCGGCGTAGTCCCGGACCAGCTTGTCCACCTGGGGCGATGCCCCGGCGTTCGCACGCCAGAAGTCCTCGTCGGCGCTGAACCACGCGCCCGCGGGATTCCTGAGGAGGCGGATCGTGCCCACCGCGGTGTCCAGGCTCCCGGAGCAGCTGGTCTCGTTGAGGCGGATGTCCACCCGGGTGAACCCGTACTTCTTGTCCTCCTGGCTGCCGAGGATCCGCACCGACGTGACGTCCTGCATGTCGGCGAAGGCGGCCTTCGCGATGCTGCGCGGGCTCTGCTGGACGAACTCGTCGGTCCCCGCCAAGAAGTCCATCCGGTCGGGCAGGCTGCCGCAGGAGGTGAGGAGCAGGGCGGCCGCGGTCGCGGCCGCGACTCGCCGGATCGGTGCGATGTTCATGGGACCCCCGTGGTGTGCGTTCACCAATTCGATCAGTCCTGCACACGAAATGTGCGCGAACCGGGATCTAGAGGGTCAGCACCCAGGAGTCGCCCGTGCGCGTGAAACCGAGCCGGTCGTAGTAGGCGCCGACCATCCCGGGAGGGGTGACCACGCGCCGGATGCCGCGCTGCGTGAGGAGGCCGCTGCGGCGCCACACGAACTCGCCGGGCGAGAAGTCGCGGTAGCGCGCCGTGACGAAGTCGAGCAGCACGTGCGCGGTGTCACCGTCCTCGCGCAGCAGCACGACCCCGACCGTCTCGTCGCCCTTCTGGACGAGGAACGCGTCGTGGGTCTCCGACGGATCGTGCACGAACTCGGGGTTGAACCTGAGGATGTCGGCGCCGTGCACGCGCAGCACGTGTCGCAGGTACTCATCGGTGGGGGACACCTCGAGCACCTCGTACGCCGTCTCGTCGTGCCGATCGCGGAGCAGCTGGACGATGAAGTACGCGTTGATGGCCACCAGCACTGTGTTCATGCCGACCATCGGCCAGACCTCGAGCGCAGCGTTGAAGACGATGAGGATCACGCAGGCGATCGCGTTGAGCACACGGAGGCGCAGGACGCTCGCCTGCAACAAGGAGTAGACGAGGAGGGCGCTGCCTCCCCAGCCAAGGATGTCGAGCCAGTGGTCAGCGAGCCAGGTCACGGCGGGACACTATCTCCCGCCGTGACCTGGGACCGCATCGCTCAGCGCTTGACGATGAGCCTGATCACCTTGGACTTGGACATGTTGGTCGACGGGTTGCCCACGAAGACCACCTTGATCTTGTGACGGCCGACCTTCAGCTTCTTCGTGGAGAGCTTGACCGTCATCACGCCCTTGCGGAACGGGTCCATCGTGAAGGTCTTGAGCGTCTTCACGCCGTCCTGGATCTTCAGGGCGCCCGACGGCGCCGGAACCAAGGGAATGGTGACCGTGACGCCGACCTTGACGGTCTTGCCGCGCTTGATGGTCGTGGTCGAGAGGGTGGAGGTCGTGGTCGACACCATCTTCTCCACGAACACCGAGGGGGCGGTTGCGGACCCGTCGGCGAATCCGCTCTTGGACGCCAGGACGGTCACGGAGATGTCCTTGCCGGCGTCGGCGGCGGTGAGCGTGTAGTTCTGGTTCGTGGCCCCGGCAATGGGTGCACCGGTGCGGAACCACTGGTACTTGAAGGTGGGCCCTGGCTGCGACCACGTCCCCGTGGTGACGGCCAGTGACGACCCCGACTTCGGTGTCCCGTTGATCGCCGGCTGGGCGGTGGCCTGCAGTGCACCGCCGGCGGTCGTACCGATCGCGTTGCTCACGGCGACGCCGTCGCTGAACCCGGACTTCTTGCCGGTGACCCGGAGGGACACCGCCTTGTTGTAGTCGGCGACCGTCAGCACGTACGTCGCACCTGTTGCCCCGCTAATGGGTTGATCGTCACGCCACCACTGGTACGTCATGGTGACGTCAGCCTGGTTCCACACGGGCGGCGTGCTCGTCAGCGTCGCTCCCACACCCGTGCCCGACGGAGCCTGGATCTCGGGCGGTGCGGTCGCCATGAGCCGGGCGTCGACCACGAAGGTCGACTGCACGGATCCCAGTGGGTTGTTGCTGGCGTCGAGGGCCGTGACCTTCCAGGGGTACGTGCCCGTGGTGAAGTTGGTCGTCGTGGCGAAAGCCGTGGCGACCGTTTGCGCCGTGGCGGCGAGACCTCCGCCCGGCGCGTTGACCTCGACGTTGTACTTGACGGCGCCCGGAAGGTCGCGCCACGTCAGGACGGGGCCGTTCGGCGGTTGGACGCCGTCGGGAGCAGGCGAGGTGATCTCCATCAGGCCGGATCCCACGGTGAAGCGGCCGACCGGGTTGCCCGCGGGGTCGACGTTGCCAGCCCAGGACCACGGTCCGGGGTTCCCCTTCGTGTCGATCCGCTGCACCCGCCAGACGTAGGGCTCGCTCGTCACCGGCAGAGGGGCCGGGGGAGCGTACGCAGCCGTGCGCACTGTTGCCTGCACGACGCGATTCACCTGGGAGAAGGTGGTGTCGTTGTTCTTGTAGACCTCCACCTTGTAGGAGCCAGCGAATGCCTGGGCCTTCCACCGCAGCGCGGCGGTGCCGGAAACGGTCGCACCGTTCACGGGACTGATCAGCTCGACGCGCGGGCTCGCCTTGGTGAACGTCTTCGTCTCGGACCATGACAACCGGCCGTTGCCGGTGTAGTCCCCCGTCGAGTCGATGGCCTGGACGCGCCAGTAGAGCGTCCCTTCGGGGTAGAGCCGGTCGAAGGCGGTGTACGTGGCCTGGTCGACGATGCGCTCGTCGACCAGTGCCGGCCCGGTGCCGAAGGACTCGACGTCGTCGACCTGGATCCGGTACTGCATGGCGGACTGCGGGCGATCCTCGCCGGTCTGCGCCCACTGGGTCGAGCGGTTGGTCTCGTTGTAGTCGTTCCAGCTGAACGTGATCTCGCTGTTGGTCGGGGACGTGCTCGTCAGCCCATCGACCTTGGGGGAGGTCTTGGTGAACGAGTGCTGGGCCCTGCCATTGGTCGAGACCGGGCTGTCGGCGCAGTTGTTGACCTTCCGGCACGGGCGGATGAACCAATAGAGAGCCTCGCCGGCCTCAGTGTCCGGGTAGGTCCAGAACCTGTTGTCGAGCGCGGGGGCGTACATCGAGTTGGTGGTGGCCGGGATGGCGTTGCTCGGCTCCAGCAGGTTCGTGAAGGAGGCGTCACGGCTGACGTACACCATGTAGTAGGACGTGTAGGGCTGCGCCTTCCACTTCAGGACGGGCGTCGTCGGGACCACGCAGGGGCCGCTCAGGGGATTGCATGGCGTCTTCGCGGCTGGGTTGTTGGGGTCGAGCTCCCGCCCCCCGATGGCGAGCGCGTGCTGGGACGTCGATGCGATGTCGGCGATGGTGAACCGCCCCTCTGGCCCCGAGGCGAGGAGACTCCCGGCAGCGTTGTACGCGCTGACCTGCCAGTCATAGGTGCCCGGCAGCATGAGGCGGTCGCCGATGTCGGTCATGGCGGAGTACGGCATCGGCTGGTCGAGGAGGTCCTGGCCGCCGGCGTGACCGAACCAGATCTGGCCTGAGTCCATGGCGTAGCCGATGTTCACCCGGTAGCGCGCGGCCCCGGGCAAGGTCTCCCACGTGAGGGCGGGCACCGTCTCGTACGGACCGTCTGCCAAGGTCCCGGTGATCGGCTTCAGGTAGTCGGCCGGGTCGGCAGGGGCTGCCGGCGTCGTGCCGCTGACGTTGAACGAGCGGGTGTATCGCAGTGAGTTGATCCCGTCGGCAGTGGTGGCGTAGAGCGCCCACGAGTACGGGTTGCCCGACGCGGGCAGTGCCGTGTTGCCGTCGACGGTGTAGGACGTCGCGAACGTCTTGCTCCTGTCCACCTCGGAGCCCGTGCCGTTCTGGACGACCACCGTGTAGGACTCTGCGCCCGGTGCCGGGTTCCAGCTGAAGGACGCGTTGTCGACGGTTGCGCCGTCTGCCGGCGACATGCCGCTGATCTGGACCGGGTTCCACAGGAAGGACTGGACGTCGCTGAAGATGCCTTGCACGCCGGGAATGTCGCCGCCACCGACCTTGGCGAACGGACGGTCCAGGGGACGAACCTTCCAGTAGTTCACCGTGCCGGGTGTGGGCTCGCAGTCCTCCTCGTAGCGGAACGTGGAGGGGATACCGGTGGTGTTGATGGCGAACATGCCAGGCGTGTACGTGGTGCCGGCCGTGCGGCAGGAGTTCGTGGTCGCTTCGGTGAAGCCGGGGGTCGTGCTGAGCTGGATCTCGTACTCGGAGGCGTGCGGCACCGAGGTCCACTCGAAGTAGATGGGCGAGGTGACTGTCTCGATGCCCAGCGCGGCCGGGAAGACGGCCTGCGGCTGAGCCGGCCAGGTGCGGTTGTAGTCGTAGAGGGAAGCGGTCCACGGTGTGGGTTGGTCGTCCAGGTCGCGAGCGCGCACGCGCCAGTAGTACTGGTCGTTGTCGTACGTCACGATCGGCGAGTAGCGCGTGCCTGTGATGCCGGTCATCGACTCGACGATCGTGGTGAAGTCCTGGTTGAGGGCGACCTCGACGTCGTAGGACTTGGCGCCAGGCACCGGCTCCCAGTCCATGACCACGTCCTGGAGCTCGAAGTTCGGGTCCGACGGGGGCGAGGTGATGGTCGGCGCCGCCAGCGGGCCGATGATGAAGCGCGACGCGGGGCTCGGCTGCGAGTTGAGGCCCGAGCCCTTGCTGGCGGTGACCCGCCAGAAGTAGTCGGCCGGGTTGGCGGCCGTTCCCGCAGGCAGCGCGTTGGGCCACACCAGTGACGTCGATGCGGTCTCGATGGGGGTGGCGCCGACGAAGTCGGAGTCGCCGTCGACCTCGACGATGTACTTGGTCGCGCCAGGGGACGCCGACCAGGTCAGCAGCGGCGGCTGGGACGGCTGCGAGAGCGTCGTGTTGTTCGGGGGCGATGCCGGCTGGGGCACCGCGACGGACGGGTTCCCGAACTGGGCGATCGACCACGGCGAGTCCTCGTTGGCCGCGTTGCGCGCCCGCACCCGCCAGTACTTGTTGCCGGACGGGAGGTTGGCGGTCGGGACGTAGGTGTTGTTGACGGTGCTGACGGTGGCGCTCGGGATCAGCTCCGGCGACCCGAACCCGGGGTCGTCGTCGACCTGCAGCTCGTAGCGGACCGCTCCCGCGACGTGGTCCCACGACAGCACCGCCGTCGCGCCGTTCGGTTGCTGCGCCGACAGGTTGCCGGGCTGGGCGGGCGCCACGGAGTAGGCGCTGGTCGTGGGTCCCAGGACTGCCACGACCAAGGCCGCCACTGCCGACAGGCTCACGCCCGTCAGAGCACGCGTGCGGTCAACTCTTAGCAACATCCCGGATTCTCCCCGTCGTTGGGTGGCTCAGACCGTGCCACGCTAGGACTCGCGGACGGGTCGCGCTGACGAACAGCCCGCTGTAGTCACAAATGACTAGGAGGGTCCGACCGATCGGTCTGGCAGGTGGGCGATGGCGCTACCGTGGCCCCATGATCACCGCCATCGTCTTCGTGAAGGCCGACGTCGCGCGCATCCCCGAGGTCGCGGAGGCGATCGCCTCCCTCGACGGGGTGAGCGAGGTCTACTCGGTGACGGGACAGATCGACCTGATCGCCCTGGTGCGGGTCCGGGAGCACGAAGACGTCGCCTCGGTCGTGGCCGACCGGCTCAACAAGGTCGCGGGTGTCACCGAGACCGAGACGCACATCGCCTTCCGCACCTACTCCCAGCACGACCTCGAGTCGGCCTTCAGCATCGGTCTCGACTGAGGTTTCGAGGCTCGCTGCGCTCGCACCTCAACCACCGAGAAGCCGTCAGCGCACGGGTCGGTGCACCGGCGTCGGGAGGCGCTTCTCGTCGAACGGCACCAGAGAGAGCCGTGACTGATGGGCCGCGTCGTAGAGCGACAGGTGGCGTCCCGCGCCGCCGAGCGGGCACGTCCACTCGCCGTCGACGTCGACCAGCCGGACTCCGGGGGACTCGAGCCACCG
The DNA here is from genome assembly GCA_963711175.1 of uncultured Actinomycetota bacterium. Classification (GTDB taxonomy): domain Bacteria; phylum Actinomycetota; class Actinomycetes; order Propionibacteriales; family Nocardioidaceae; genus Nocardioides. The sequence goes on along the minus strand of CAVQDC010000039.1, from coordinate 403,686 downwards.
CAGGATCCGCTCGGACTCCTCGGCCGTCGCGGCGGGCACCGGCCCGGGGGCCTCGCCGACCGTCTCGGCGCTGGCACCGAGCTCGCGGACGTACTGGTGGGCGTCGCTGCCACGCGGGATCACGCCCGCAGCCGCGAGCCGGCCGTGGCGTACGACATGGACCGCCCACCGACCGTCGTCCTCACGACGGGCGGCGACGATCTCGGGGCAGCGGGTGAGGGCCGTCAGCCGTTGGGTGCGGGCAGCGGCGCGGACGAACGTCGCGAGGCGGTCGCGGTGGACGCCCGCCTCCTCGAAGCGCTCGCGGTCAGCCAGGACAGTCATCCGCTCGTTGATGGCCTCGACCACCTCGTGCGGGCTCCGCAGCAAGGTGTCGCGGAGCTGGCGCACCACGGCGCCGTAGGTCGACTCGTCGGTCGAGCCGTCGCAGGGGGCGAGGCAACGACCCATCTCGGCCAGCACGCACGCGGAGCCCGACGGGACCAGCGCCATCCTGCCGCTGCACTGACGCACGGGGAAGGTCTCGTGGAGCGCGGCGAGACACTTCTCCGCGGTCTTCCGCGACGAGAACGGGCCGAGATAGTCGGCGTCGTCGTCGAGGACCTTGCGCACGAGCGAGAGCCGCGGCCATGCCTCCCGGGTCAGCTTGAGGAAGTGGACCTTCTCGGGGAAACGCGAGCGACGGTTGTAGCGCGGCTTGTGCTCGGCGATCAGACGCAGCTCGCGGACCTCGGCCTCGAGCGGCGTGGCGCACTCGATGCCGGTGACGGAGGTCGCGATGCCGACCATCTCGCCCATCCGGCTGCGGGTCTCGGACGCGGTGAAGTAGGTGCGTACGCGGGTGCGGAGGTCGCGCGACGTGCCGACGTAGAGGACGCGGGACCGGTCGTCGCGGAAGAGGTAGACGCCGGGGGCGTGCGGGAGGCCCTCGGCCAGGTGGCGCTTGCGTCGCTGTGCCGTGCTCACGCGTGCCGAGAAGGTCTGGAGCTCCTCGAGCGTGTGCACGCCGAGCCCGCCGAGTCGCTCCATCAGGCCGTGGAGCACGTCGACCGTGGCCTGCGCGTCGGAGAGCGCGCGGTGGTTGGGGGTGGTCGAGGCGTTGAAGACCTTGGCCAGCGAGGAGAGCTTGCAGTTGGGTGCGTCGTCGCGGGTGATCACCCGACGAGCCAGCTTGGCGGTGTCGAGCACCTCGAACCTCGGCCACGGGCGCCCCTGCTCCCGGGCGAAGTACTGGAGGAAGCCGACGTCGAACGGCGCGTTGTGCGCCACGAGGACACAGCCGGACGCGAACTCCAGGAACGCCGGCAGGGCGGACTCGATCGGCGGTGCGTCGTGGACCATCGAGTTGGTGATGCCGGTCAGGACAGCGATGAACGCGGGGATCTCGGTGTGCGGGTTGACGAGGGTCTGGAACTCGCCGAGCACCTCGCCGCCGCGGACCTTCACCGCGCCGATCTCCGTGATCATCGAGCCGCCCTGGGCCGAGCCGCCCGTGGTCTCCAGGTCGACCACGCAGAACGTGAGGTCGCGCAGGGGCCGTCCCAGCTCGTCGAAGCTGCGCTGCGCCTCCCAGCGGGATGTCTCCCGCGTCGGTCGGTGGGCAGTCGAGCTCATGTCCGACGACGCTAGACGTGGGATCCGACAATGGCGGGAGGGCGCGCGCACTACGCTGGCTCGCGCGCTGACCCGCTCCCTCGACCGCCCGGTCCACACCCGTCCCAGAGGAGCTCCCGTGACTGACCCGACCGCCGACCTCCGCGTTCCCGGTGACGGTGAGCGCTGGCGCTGCGCGGGTTGCGGCAACCTCACCCGCTTCGACGTGACGCGCACCCGACGTACGACGGACTACTGGCACGTCGACCTCGCCGGGGAGCACCGGATCGAGGAGGAGACCGTGCTGGCCGAGACGGTGGAGTCCGTGTCCTGCCGGTGGTGCGGCCGCTCCGACGCCATCGAGGTGGTCGACCGCGCGGACGCCGACACCGCTGCCGACCCGGCCGCCGGGTGACGGGCTGCAGGTGAGCGACGCGGCCGCCCTTCCCGAGCGCCTCCGCCTCCGGGTGGTCGCTCTCGTGTCCGCGGTGCTGCCCTCGATCACCCCGGTCCCGCCACCGTTGCGGAAGGTGGCCGGCTTCGCGCCGGCCCGACGGGCGCGCCTCGGTGGCAGCCTCATCTGGGCAGCGCTCGCCGAGGACGAGTTCCGCGGCCACGCCGCCATCCAGGTCGCCGCCGTGCCCGTGGGCACGGACGATCCGCTCGACGGGGCCGCTCGTGCGTGGCTGACCCGGGACGAGGGATGGCAGGCCCGGGTCGACGCCGTCGCCGAGACCCTGGCGAGCGAGGACGTGCGCGACGACCACGATCGGGCCGAGCTCGGCAGGTTGACCGCGCAGGTGGCGGCTCTGCAGGCGGAGCTGGCGGCAGTGAAGGCCGACCACCGGCTGGCGCTGGACGGCGCGCGTGCCGACCACAAGGTGCTGCGCCAGCGGCTCGGCGAGGCCCGCAGCTCCCTGCGCAGCGCCGAGAGCGAGCGGGACGCGGCCGTGGTCGCGCGCGACGAGGCGGCCGCCGCTGCCGAGGCGGTGACCCGGACAGCGGAGGGCGACGTACGTCGCCTGCGCGCGCAGCTCGAGGAGGCCGAGTCCGGCCGTGCGGTCCAGCGCCGCGACGCCCGTTCCGACCGGGATGCCGCCACCATCCGGGCACGACTGCTCCTCGACGCGGTGGTCGACTCGGCCACCGGCCTGCGACGCGAGCTCGGCCTACCCGCGGTCGACGGCACGCCGGGAGACACCGTCGAGGCCGCACTGGCCGGCGCCGTCGCTGCACCCGGCTCGAGCGCACCTCCCACGCCGGCCCTGCTCGACCAGCTGCTGACGCTGCCGCACGCCCGCCTGATCGTCGACGGCTACAACGTCACCAAGGCGGCGTGGCCGACCGCGAGCCTGGAGGCCCAGCGCAGTCGGCTGGTGGCGGCGCTCGGACCGGTCGTCGCGCGGTCCGGTGCCGAGACCACGGTCGTCTTCGACGCGGCCGAGTCGACCGCCCGTACGGTCATGCCGGCGCCCCGCGGTGTCCGTGTCGTGTTCAGCCCCGAGGGCGTGATCGCCGACGACGTGATCCGTCAGCTCGTCGCCGCCGAGCCGCGCGGCCGGGTCGTCGTCGTGGTGAGCGGCGATCAGGCGGTGGCGCGCGACGTGACGCGCGGAGGAGCTCGCGCGGTGCCCGCATCGGCACTGATCAGCCTCGTCACCGGCTGACCCGCGGCCCGACGCCGACACGCCGACACGCCGGTGCCGGCCGGCGTCGGAGGCCGTTGTCGGTGGCCCCTGTCACGGTTCGAGACATGACGACACGGATCGACTGCGACACCTGCGTGGTGCGCGGGCTGCACTGCCACGACTGCGTGGTGACGGTGCTGCTCGGCCCACCCCCCGAGCTCACCATCGACGACGACGAGATGGCGGCACTGGACGTGCTGGCCAGCGGCGGCCTCGTCCCCCCACTACGCCTGGTCGAGCCGCTGGCTGGTCCGGTCATCGAGTCGGCGTGACGCTGCTCGCTCAGAGTGCGGGCAGCCAGACCGCCTGGCAGCGCGGCGGCTCGTCAGCGTCCACGGCACGGAAGGTGAGCAGCTTCCTGACCACCACCGGGAGTCGTACGCCATCGTCGCTGGTGAGCGTGTGCTCGCCCGTCTCGTCCCGGACGACGACCGAGACGCCGGGGTTGCGCGAGAGGTAGTCCAGCAGGTTGCGGCGGGGGAGGAGGTAGTGCTCGTCCGCGTACGTCTGGAGGCCATCGTCCTCGGTCTCGACCACCTTGAGGAGATCGTCCTGCACGTCGCTCAGGTGCAGGGTTCGCCGCACCACGAGGTGGTTGGTGTCGCCGGCGACTGTGACGAGGTTGGCGTACATGTTGAACCCCACGGCGGTCTTGAGCTCGAGGTACGGGGTGAGGCCGTTCGCCACGACGGCCGCGACCAGGACCCACGCCGCCACGCCTGGGAGCCGCATGGGTTGAGGTGCCGGGCCCAGACCGTCGCGGGCCGTCCGGACGATGAGCCATGCTGCCACCGGAACCCAGGCGGCGAAGCCGATGAGCTTCACCACGGCCACGGCGGGTGCCACCGGGGGGAGCAGGGAAGCCGTGACCACCACGACAGCGACGGCCACCGCACACACCCGCAGCCGTGACGGCCGCGATGCTCGCTCGTCGAAGCCAGAGGTCGTGGACTCGGGCAGGAAGAGGCACAGGAGCACCACCAGCGCCGCCGTGAAGTCGTAGAAGTGCTGGCCCAGGTCGAGGGAGATGATCGAGTGGAAGACCAGCGCGAGCAGCACGCCCGCCCGTCTGGTCCGGGCGAACGCCAGGAGGATCGGGACGGAGAGCTCGGTCATGACGGGGCCGGCGATCGCGATGATCCCCATCGGGGTGTCCGCGCCGAACGTCGGGAGCCCGAACGACGAGAGCGACTGGTTGGCGTAGTAGACGCCGCACGACACGCTCGGGTCGAGGAAGCCCGAGTTGAGCTTGGCGAAGGCGGCGAAGCTGTAGAAGCCGAGCAGCAGCCAGCGTCCCGTGACCGAGAGCCACGCCCATGGGTCCGCCGTCGCGAGGGAGAACAGCACGGCGATGGCGATGAACCCGACCAGCACCCAGTGGTTGCCCGTCACGGGGAGCTCGAGCCACAGCGTGACCAAGGTGAGCGCAGCGGCGGCCGCGAGGAGGCGAACGTCGGGGCGTACGAGGAGCAGCAGTCCGAGCACGCCCAGCAGTGCCGACACGAGCACGAGCAGGATCCCCCCGCCGAGCTGGTCCCCACGCCAGCCGGCCGGGTTGCCCGCCAGGTGGGCGACCACAGCCAGTCCGAAGGTGCGGGCGAACCAGCGCAGGGGAGTGACCATCGGGTCGTCGGCCCCTGGCGGGGTACGCAGGATCAGGCGTGTCATGGCTCCACTGCTGTCGGTGTGCGGGAACCGTAGCGCCGCCCGTCAGGCCCGCGCAGAGGTTCTGCGTGAGACACGCCCCGAGAAGTTGCCGCGAAGATTGGCGGGGTTCGGGGATGCGGTCTACTCTGTGGGCTGGCTTCCGTGGAAGTGGGTCACCCGGCCCGCGCGGAGGTCGCGCCGAGTCGTCGTCCACTCCCGAGCACCACCCGTGGACGATGAGCCGGGGAACCACCTTCCCCCTGGGGTGAATCTCCTGCAAGGCGCATCGCGCGAGCGGTGCGTGGAGCAGGAGTAGGCAACGTCGTGCCGAACCCGTCAGCTCACCTGGTAGGCGTACGACACCCCCGAGGAGTTCCCCCGCTCGTGGCTCACACCCGCAAGCGTGCCGGCGCGACCATTTGTGGTCTGACTGCCATCGCCGCCATCGCATTCGTGCCTGCTACCCCCGCCCAGGCCGACCCGTCCATCAAGGACGTCAAGACTCGCGTCGACCGGCTCTACCACGAGGCGGAGGCCGCGCAGGAGCGTCTGCACGACGCCCAGCTCGACCTCGCCGACCTCCGCAGCGACCTCGCCGGCCTCAAGGCCGACCAGGCCCGTCAGGACCAGCGCCTCGACCAGGTCCGCGACCAGGTCTCCGACGCCGTGGTGCGCCAGCTCGAGGGCGAGGGCATCTCGACGGTCGGGCAGGTCGTCGTGTCCGACGACCCCAGCGCCTTCCTCGACACCCTCTCCACGATGTCGTCCTTCAACGACCTGCAGTCGTCGATGCTCGCCGACTACGACACACAGCTCGAGGCGCTCGCGATCCGGCGCGAGGCGACCGACTCCCGCACCCAGGAGATCGCCGACCTCACCGAGCAGCTCAGCACCGAGAAGGAGACGGTCGACGACAAGCTGGCCGAGGCCAAGAGCGTGCTCTCCGGCCTCGAGGCCGAGGAGCGGGAGCGCCTGCTCACCTCGCGCAGCGGCGTCACCCGGATGCCCGCCTCCGTGCCGGCGTCCGGCCGCGCCGCCGCCGCCGTCGCCTATGCGATGGCCCAGGTCGGCGACGCCTACGTCTACGGCGCGATGGGTGAGAACGCCTTCGACTGCAGCGGGCTCACCATGCGCGCGTGGGCCCAGGCCGGCGTGTCGCTGCCGCACTCGTCGAGCGCCCAGTACGGCTCCGGCCCGCACATCGCCGCGAGCGACCTGCAGCCCGGCGACCTGGTGTTCTACTACAGCCCGATCAGCCACGTCGGCATGTACATCGGCAACGGCATGATCGTCCACGCCGCCAACCCCGGCACCGGCGTCGCCGTCGCGGGCCTCTACTCGATGCCCTACGTCGGCGCGGTCCGCCCTGGCTGACCAGCAGACCTCGAAGGCCGGTCGTCCACCTCGGTGGGCGGCCGGCCCTTTGCTGTTCGGGGGTCTGGCGCTGTTCGTGGTCGTTGCCCTCGTGGTCGCGCTGGTCTTGGTGCGCGGTGGCCGCCACGAGGTGGCCCCCCGACCCGTCGACGTCACACGCGCCAGCCCGGCCGATGCGTCGGCAGCCCTTGCCGCCTTCGTCTCGGGGCTCGACGCCCGTGATGCCGCGGCGCTGACCGAGCTCGCGCCCGACGGCGAGCCCGGCTCCGAGGAGGTGCTGGCGGGCATCGCCGCCAACTCCGAGTCTCTCGACCTGCGCGCGGTGTCCGCGCGCTACGTCGACCAGGTGGGCACGGTGGCGGCCGACGGCAGCTGGTCGGCGGTTGCAGAGGTCGGTTGGCAGGTGGACGGCGACTCCTCGCCCTCGCAGGCAGACGTCGTCGTGACGTTCGCACCGGACGACGAGGGCCTCGGGATCGTGAGCTTCGGTGGCTCCGAGCGTGGACGGGCTCCACTCTGGCTGCGAGGCGAGCTCACCGTGGCGCGAGCCCCGGGCGTGCTCGTGATGGTCGACGGTGCTCGGAGCGAGGCGGAGGCGACCGTCGAGCGCGTCACGCGAGGGATCACCGTCGTACGTCGGGTGCTGCCGGCCTGGCGTGAGCCGGTGGTTGTCGAGGTGCCGGCGAGCGCCGCCGCTCTCGACGAGACGCTGGGGGCCGCTCCCGGGACGTACGCCGGGATCGCGGCGGTGACCGCTGCGGCCGGGAGCTCGACAGAGGGCGATGCACCCGTCCATGTGTTCGTGAACCCGGAGGTGACCGCTGGGCTTCGCCGGGCCGGCGCGCAGGTGGTGATGAGCCACGAGCTGGTCCACGTGGCGACCGACGCTGCCCGTGGCGGAGCGGAGCCCTGGCTCGTCGAGGGCTTCGCCGACTACGTCGCGCTGCGCGACACGGGACTACCCGACACGACCACGCTTGGCCGGGCGATCGCGGCCGTGCGCCGAGACGGGGTCCCGGGTGCGCTGCCGAGCGCTGCCGACTTCGACACTCGGACGCCCGACCTCCAGGCCCGCTACGAGGAAGCCTGGCTGGCCTGTCGGATCATCGCCGAGCGGCTGGGGGAGCGGGGCCTGGTGGCGGTCTACGACGCGGCCGCGTCCGGCACACCGGTGCCGATGGCGCTGGCGCGAGCCGGGCTTGCGCTGCGGGAGCTGGTGCCGCTGTGGCAGGCGCGCCTCGATCGCCTGTCTCGTGACCCGAGCGGGAAGAGCTGAAGGCGACCGGGATTTCCGGTCGCCTTCAAGGCGTTGAATGGTGCCATGCGTTCGAACGGCGGCATCCGCGTTGCCGTCCGCTGCGAATGCTGCTCAGTTGAAGACGTTGGCGGGGATGAAGAAGAGGTCGTTGACGGCGAGGCCGAAGGCCGTGACCCCGACGATGATGACGGCGGCGATCAGTCCGACCATCAACCCGTACTCGACCGCGGTGGCGCCCCGGTCGTCGCGCGCGGGTGAGCACCGCTGACGAAACCTTGTGATGACTTCACGCATGGTTGTCTCCCAGAAAGGTGAAGGGCCGGCGTCATCGATCACGATGACGCCGGCCCTTGCGTGCTCAGACGATCAGTTGACCGAGTTGCCGACGCTGGTGAACTTGTCGTTCAGGTTGGTGCCGAGGGTGGTGACAGCGGCGATGATCACGACGGCGATGAGGGCCACCATGAGGCCGTACTCGACCGCGGTCGCGCCGCGCTCGTCGCGCTTGGCCTTGACGTCGTTGATCAGCATGATGGTCATGAACTGGAGCTTCTCGATCATGGTATTTCCCCTTGTTGTCAGTGTGATGAGTCTCGATTTCGAGCCCACGAGGACCCGTCGCGGAACACTCTGCCGAGATCTCGGGTTCTCCGGAATCGGGCGATCGGCCCGGGATTCCTAGTCCGTTGTGACTATCTGCGCCCTACCCGCACGCGGGCACCGGCCGCCCGCTCGGCGCGCTGGTGACACCAGGTAGAACCACGGTAGAAACTGCTGCGCAGCTGACCACGTGGACGAGGGCGTGGTGCTTCGTGTGGTCCGCGCTCGCGCTGCGACTGCTGCTCAGTTGAAGACGTTGGCGGGGATGAAGAAGAGGTCGTTGACGGCGAGGCCGAAGGCCGTGACCCCGACGACGATGACGGCGGCGATCAGTCCGACCATCATTCCGTACTCGACCGCGGTGGCGCCCCGGTCGTCGCGCGCGGGTGAGCACCGCTGACGAAACCTTGTGATGACTTCACGCATGGTTGTCTCCCAGAAAAGTGAAGGGCCGGCGTCATCGATCACGATGACGCCGGCCCTTGCTTGTTCAGACGATCAGTTGACCGAGGTGCCGACGCTGGTGAACTTCGCGTTCAGGTTGGTGCCGAGGGTGGTGACAGCGGCGATGATCACGACGGCGATGAGGGCCACCATGAGGCCGTACTCGACCGCGGTCGCGCCGCGCTCGTCGCGCTTGGCCTTGACGTCGTTGATCAGCATGATGGTCATGAACTGGAGCTTCTCGATCATGGTATTTCCCCTTGTTGTCAGTGTGATGAGTCTCGGTTCCGAGCCCACCAGGACCCGTCGAGGAAGATCTTGCCAAGATCTCGTAGCGACCGAATCGGGTGATCGTCCACCCCTTCGTAGTCCCATGTGACTACGAGATGAACTCCCAACGGGGTGTGCGCCACCCCGCCTGTGCCCATGCCTCACGCTCCGATCGGCGGATCGCGCTCGGACCTTCCTGGCTCAGAACCGCTGAGGTGAGGCGTGGTCGAGCAGACCCATTCGCATGGCGGTCACGAGAGCCTGGGCGCGGTTGGCCGAACCGAGCTTCTGGTAGATGTGCGTGATGTGCGTCTTGGCCGTCGACTCGCTCATGTAGAGCGACGAGGCGATCTCCCCGGTGCCGAGGCCGTCGGCAAGAAGGGCAAGAACCTCGGCCTCACGACCGGAGAGCTTGGGCGCAGCGGGCGAGGTGGCACGGCGCATGACTGCCTGACTGAGGCCCGCGCACAGGAAGGTCCGGGGGGCGACTGCCGCGTGCTTGGCCGCGCTCACGACCTCTGCGGCCCGGGTGTCCTTGCCGACGAACGCCGAGGCTCCGGCCTCCATGGCCGCGAAGATGTGCTCGTCGCCGGCGTGCATGGTCAGCACCACCACGCCCGTGGTGTCGTTGCTCGCACGGATGGCGCGCACCACGTCGAGTCCGTGGCCGTCGGGCAGTTGAAGGTCCGTGACGACGACGTCCGGTTGGAGGCTCTCCCAGGCCGAGACACCTTCCTGGAGGCTTCCGGCCTGTCCCACCACGGTCATGTTCTCGTCACGCTCGAACGCCCGCGCAAGTCCTTGTCGGATGAGCTCGTGGTCGTCAACCAGTAGCACGGTGGTGCCCATGGGCGTTGTCTCCTTCGTGGGGCGCGGTCGTCGGGGACCGCAGGCTGACGACGGTTCCGCCGTCAGGTCGGGGGGTGATGTCGAGGTCTGCACCTACGGTCTTGGCGCGCTCGCGCATGGTCTGGAGGCCCCAGTGGTTGTCGCGCGGCTCCGCCTGGCCGACGCCGTCGTCGCGGACCTCGAGACTCAGCCGCGACCCGTCCGAGTCGAGCACCACCCACAGGTTGTCGGCGCACGCGTGCTTTCGTACGTTGCCGATGGCTTCCTGGGCGACGCGCAGAACCTCGGTCGCCGTCCGCGCCGGGAGAGGAGGGCCAGACTCTGCCAGCGAGAGGTGGACGCGGAGACCGGTCGCATGACTCACCGCACGTGCATAGTCGGCGAGAGAGCTGGAGAGACGGCCGTCGGAGACCTCGTGCCGCAGATCGAAGATCGAGAACCGGATCTCCGAGACGAGGCGGGTGATCTCGGACCGCAGCGCCGACGCCAGCTCGCGCGTCTGGTCGTGGTCGCTGATCGACTCGATCTCGTCGACGATGTAGCCGAGACCGACGATCTCTTGCGCCACGCCGTCGTGCATCTCCCGGGCGATGCGGTTGCGCTCTTCGGAGGTGGCCAGCGTGCGGACCTCGTCGAACAGCACGGCGGTGTCGAGGCGCACGGCGAACTCGTCGGCCACGTCGCGCGCGCGCTCGTCGAGCTCCGGTGTCCAACGCGGCACACCGACGACCACGCAGTAGCCGAGCACCTGTTCAGCACCACGGAGTGGCACGACTGCAGCGCCGGGGGTCCGTCTGGACTCCGGTATCTCGATCTCCTGGGCCATCCGATCCACGTCGTCGCCGCTGTGGAGCGGGCGGAGCGTGTGGTCCGGCTCGGCAACGAAGATCGTCGATCGAGCGCCGCCGGTTGCTTCGCGCATCGCGACATCGAGCTCCATGGCGAGCGCGGCACTGTTGAGACCGAGGCTGCCCGTGCTGGCCAGCTGGTGGATGCGCGCCATCAGCTGGTGGGCGGCGGCGTACGGCGCTTGGCGCGCGGCGAGGTCGCGATTGGACCGCGACTGCCAGCTGGCGAGAAGACCGACGCCAAGTCCGATGACGAGCCACGGCAGCGTGTCACCCGCCCCGCGCAAGGGGCCGCTGCCGGGGTCGGAGGCAACCGTTGCTGCCACGGTGAGTCCCGACACCAGTGCGACGTTGAGTGTCGTGACCGGGCCGTGTCGCACGCCAGCCGCGATGGGTGCGACCGCCAGGTAGGCGCCGAGGTCCGAGGTAGACCCGGTGCCCACGACCAAGGTCGCCACGGCGACGGCCTCGCCGACAACATGCCAGTGCGTCGGACGGTTGCGCGCAACCCACTCGAGGAGCGAGCTGACGGTGGCGGCGAGACCGAGCACCACGAGCATCGGGGCCGCTTCCACGAGCAGGCCACGACTGAGCACCGTCCCGGTTGCCAGAGCGAGTGCGAAGACCCGGACGGCGGTCGTCGTACGCCAGAACTGCAGGGCGGGTCGAGCTCCGCTTGAGTCGTGAGATGCAGTCGAGTTCATCGTGTTCTCACGGACGGTTAGAGGTTGCGGGACATCTGGATTCCTGCGGGACCAAGAATGATGATGAAGAGGCACGGCAGGATGAAGAGCACGAGCGGAATCATGATGCGCACCGGCACCTGCTGCGCCTTCTCCTCCGCCCGTTGACGACGTTTGGTGCGCATCTCCCCACTCTGGATGCGCAGCACGCGGGCGATCGGGATGCCCAGACTGTCGGCTTGCACCATAGCGTTGCAGAACGACTTCAGCTCCTGGAGCGATGTGCGCTGGGCCATTGCTCGCATCGCCTCCACACGGCCGACGCCGAGCTGCATCTCCTGGAGCAGGCGGGCGAATTCCTGGTTGAGCGGACCGTCGCCGTTCTTCGCGACCCGGCTGACGGCGGCATCGAAACCCAGACCGGCCTCGACCGAGATCGTCAGGAGGTCCATGGCGTCGGGCAGCCCGTTGCGCATGAGCTTCTCGCGCTTCGTCCCCGCGTTGTAGAGCAGGACGTTGGGAAGGACGTATCCGAAGAGTCCTATCAACGCAGTGGCGACGACGACCTTGTAGAACGGCCAGTCGCGGCCGAGCAGGTAGAGGAATCCGAGGACTGTGAAGAGTCCGGCGCCCAGCACCTTGAGGCCGAGGATCCGGTTGACGTCCCATGCGGGCGGGTTGCCGGCGATGTTCAGCCGGTACTGGATCTTGCGGGCCGTGTCGGCGCGCACGAGACGGCGGCCGAGTCCGACCATCCGTTCGCCGAGCGGGGCGATGACGCGCTCGGCGAAGGGACGCTCGATCTCTGCCTTGAGCACGCTCGGTGCCGAGTCGAGTGCCTGGATCGCGGCAACAGACCGTGCCACCCCGCGCCGTTCCGCGGTGATGACGCCGATCACGCTCAAGCCCAGGAGCAATGCCAGGCCCATGAGGCCGGCGCCGATGAACAGCGTTGGTTCCGTCACCTCACACCTCCACCTTCGACAGCTTGGCCATGGCGAATGCGCCGATTGCGAGCATGAATGCCGCCACCCCCAACAGCACGAAGCCGATAGCCGTCGTATACAGAACTCTGATGTAGTCGGGATTCGCGAACATCATGTAGAAGCCGATGAGAGGGGGCAGCCCGGTCAGGATGTATCCGGACAGCCGCCCTTCCGCGCTCAGGGCCTTCACCTGTCGGCGCAGGTACTCACGCTCGCGCAGGGTGTCGGAAACGGTGTGCAGGATCTCGGCCAGGTTGCCGCCGACGTCGCGCTGGATGCGAATGGCGAGGACGATCCAGTCGAAGTCCTCGCTGTTCATGCGCGTGCCCACGCCCTCGAGCGCATCAGTGATGTCGACACCGAGACGCTGCTCGATCAGCGCACGCTTCAGCTCGCCCGCCATGGGCTCGCTGCCCTCACGGACGACGCTGTCGATCGACTGGGGCAGGGACAGACCGGCCTGGAGTCCACCGGCCATCATGCCGAGCGTCTCGGCCAGCTGCCCGTTGAACTTGTTGAGCCGACGTGAGTGGCGGAACTTGAGGTAGAGCCACGGTCCTATCGTGCCGACCAGCAGGCCGAGGACGGCGAAGGCGGGTCCCTTCATGATGAACCCGAGGAGCGCGAGCCCGATGGCGATGCCGACGTGCAGCAGCAGCCACTCGGCCGCTGTGAGCGCCGAGCCGGCGCCCGCGAGGCGCTGTGACACACGCGTCTCGAGGTCGGCCGAGACCACCTTGTCGGTGAGTGCCACGGCCGATCCCCGGATGTCGGCGCTGCCGTTGCCCGACTTGCCCTTGTCCCCCGACTTCTCGCCGAAGTAGGCGTCGAGGCGACGGTCTGCGGACGACTTGTTGGGCCCGTTGATGACGACGGCGAGGACGCCGGCGAGACCGAGGGCGAGCGCGAGGGCGCCACCGAGCATCCCCGGCGTCCCGACCAGCGACCTGCCGGACGCCACGATGTCCGGCGCCGATGCGGCCGCGCCGATGGAGACGAAAGCGGAATCGGTGAAGGAGGTGCCCGCCGCACTGACGGTCACTCCGAGGTTGACCTCGGCGGCCCCGTCCTCGGGACGGTCGAACGTGACGAGCAGCTGTTGGGCCAGCGCGTCGGCGCGCGCAGAGAAGACCGCGTCGAGGGCGCCCTGCTCGGCCGGGATGACCTGGCCGCCCGTGGAGTCCGCGAGGTCGGCCATGGTCGCGGCGTTCTTGGGGTTGGCGAGCGAGACGACGTCCACCACCACGCCCTCGTCCTGGGCGTCCGTGGTGACGACGCTCAAGGTGGTCGCGCTGTTGGTGTCGCCCCCGTCCGAGAGGACGAGAAGGGACCGGGACCCCTCGGTGCCCACGAGGTCGAGGCCCTCGCTGATGCCGTCGTACACCGACGTGCCCTTGCTCAGCTCGATGCCGTCGAGCGCAGCGCGTACGGAGTCGTGGTCGGTGGTGGGCTCGATGGTCTCGCCGATGTCGCCGGCGAACGTCACCAGGCCGATGCGGACGTCGGCGGGAGCGGCGGCGAGGAACGTGTCGACGGCGGCCTTTGCAGCGGTGAACTTGTCGCCCTGCAACATGCTGTTGCTGGCGTCGAGGACGAGGACGGTGGTGCGCTGGACGTCACCGGCCGAGATCACCTTGGCCGACGACTCGACGGACCGGCCGTCGACCTCGACCTGGACCGACGAGGGGTCGACCGCGGTGCCGCCGGGGACGCCGTCGACCGCCAGGACCAGTGAGACGACTCCGTCCACCGACTCGAGGTGGTCGATGTTGACCTCGTCATCGGCATGGCTCGGTGCTGCGCCGCCCAGGGCGATCAGCCCGCCGGCGACGAGCGCCGCGGCCAGCCGGGCGGCTCGCGGAGTCTGACGGGGACTCATCGCAGGGTTCCCCCGGTGGCGAAGACCGCCGGGTCGATGTGCACACCGTGGTCCGTGAGGTTCTCGAGGAAGCGGGGCCGCAGTCCCATCGACATCAGGCCGCCCTTGAACTTGCCGTCCTCGCCCACGCCTGCTCCGTAGTCGAACATGAACACGTCCTGCGTCGTGATGATGTCACCCTCCATGCCGACGATCTCGGTGATGGCGGTGACGCGTCGCGTTCCGTCCTTGAGCCGCGTCTGCTGGATGATCAGGTCGACCGCGCTGGCCACCTGCTCACGGATGGCGCGCACGGGCAGGTCCATGCCCGCCATCAGGACCATCGTCTCCAGGCGGGCCAGGGCGTCACGCGGAGTGTTGGCGTGCAGGGTAGAGATCGACCCGTCGTGCCCGGTGTTCATGGCCTGGAGCATGTCGAGTGCCGCGGCGTCACGGATCTCGCCCACGACGACGCGGTCGGGACGCATGCGCAGGGAGTTCTTCACCAGGTCGCGGATGGTGACAGCGCCCTTGCCCTCGATGTTGGGCGGGCGTGACTCGAGCCGGAGCACGTGGTCCTGGCCGAGCCGCAGCTCGGCGGCATCCTCGATGGTCACGATGCGCTCGTCGTCGGGGATGAACGATGACAGGACGTTGAGCGTCGTGGTCTTCCCCGAGCCGGTGCCGCCGGAGACGAGGATGTTGAGCCGCCCGCGGACGCAGCCCTCGAGCAGTCCGGCCGACGCCTTGGTGAGCGTCCCGAAATTGATCAGGTCCTCGACCGTGTAGGGGGTCTCGGAGAACTTGCGGATGGTCAGCTTCGAGCCGTCGAGCGCGAGCGGCGGGATGATCGCGTTGACACGACTGCCGTCAGGCAGGCGAGCGTCCACCATCGGGCTGGTCTCGTCCACGCGGCGGCCGATCTTGCTGACGATCTTGTCGATGGTGCGCCGGAGGTGAGCCTCGTCGGTGAAGGACGTCGGCACCTTGATCAGCTTGCCGCTGCGCTCGACGTAGATGTCCTGGAACGTGTTGACCATGACCTCGGTGAGGGTGGGGTCGCGGAGCAGAGGCTCGATCGGTCCGTAGCCGAGGATGTCGTCTGCGATCTCCTGCGAGATACGGGTGCGGTCCGCCGAGGACATCGGGATGTCGGTGTCGGCGATCGCGGTCTGGAGCGCGAGCCGCACCTGCTGCTCGAGCTCCGACTGGGTCATGTGGGCGTCGTACAGCTTCGGTCCGAGCGCCTCGACGAGGCGCTGGTGGACCATGCGCTTGAGGTCCTGGAACGGGTCCGCCTTGGGGGCGGGGCTCTTCTTGGCCTCCGTAGCAGCGCTGTTCGGCACCGCGGGCGTCTGGCTGGATGCACCAGTCGGAGCCGACGGGCTGTCGGTGGTGTCGGTCGTACGGCCGCGGGCGGCGGCGAGGCGGTCGGTGAGGCTCACGTCATGCCCTCCTCAGGCGTAGCCGGGAGCCGCTGGACTTCCGACTGGATGGGGTGCTCTCGGTGGCAGCGGCCGGCTCGGCGATGCTGTCGGCCACGTTCTTCGAGAACGTGACGAGGGCCTTGGAGTTGGGGTGGTTCGGATAGGCGGACACCAGGGCCTCGCCCCGGTTGACCGCAGCGAGGACCTCGCGACTGGAGACGAGGGAGGAGTCGGCCTTGAGACCCAATGTCTTCTCGTACTCCTCGACCGTGAGGCCCACCTTGCCGTCAGCGCGATTGAGCACGAAGCGCCAGGTGGACTTGGGGAAGTTGAGCACCTCCAGCGTGCTGGTGGCCAGCTTGAGCGCCTTGAGCGACGGGATGTCGAGGGTCCCGACGAGGACGATGCAGTCGGAGCGGTCGAGCGCGCAGAGGGCGAGGTCGTCGAACGTCCCCGAGGTGTCGACGACCACGAAGTCCACCATCCGGCGCAGGGCGTCGAGCAGCTTCGCCACGTCATCCTGCGAGGCCTGGTCGGGCGAGTCGATCCGCACCGGCGCCGCGACGATCGAGAGGTTGTCGGAGTGGTGGGTGAGGATCGAGGCGATGCCCTCGGCGTCGATCACGCCGTCGAAGCCCACCAGGTCGTTGATCGTGCGCTGGGGCGTCAGCTGCAGCATGATCGCCACGTCCCCGCTGTTGACGTCGAGGTCGACCAGGCACACCGAGCTGCCGGCCCGCGCGAGGGCGACGCCGACGTTGGTCGCGACCAGGCTCTTGCCGACCCCACCCTTGGTGGAGAAGACCGTCACGATCTTGCCGCGCGGTGCGTCGGCCTGGGCCTGGGCCACCGCGGCCGCCTCGGCGATCTCCGCGGCCGCCTCCGCTCGGGCGGACACGGCCACAGCCTGCGCCTCGTCCATCAAGGTCTGGCCGATGGCGTTGGCCACGCTGCGGGCGCGCTGGACAGCAGTGGTGATGCCAGCCAGGTCACGAGCGGCGACCACTTCGCGCATCCCGCTGCGCAGCGCCAGCGACAGCGCGGCGCTGTCGACGTCGTGCCGCAACAGGATCACGCCGAGGTCGGGCCGGTGCACCCGTGCCCACTGCGCGAGCTCGGCGGCCGCCTCGCTCGGCACCGACGGGCCGATCACCACGGCGAACTCGTTGTGGGTGTTGCGGATGTGTTGGTCCAGCCCCTCGAGGTCTGCGAAGGCCGCGGACCCGTGCAACATCGCTTGGAGGATGCCGCGCTGCCCGACGTCCGGTTCGAGGACGGCGGTCACGACCGCAGGCCCCGGATAGAGCTCGGGGAAGACGTCGCCGAGCTTGGCGCCCGGACCGTCCTCCACCTTGGAGTCGTCGGTGAGGAGCGCGAAGTTGAGCTCCGACGTGCGATCCGCCTGGATGAACCGCTCGGCCTCCTCCTGCGTCACTGCGATCGTGAGGATGGTGCGAGCGACCTCCTCAGTGGCCGTCGCGCCGTCCTCGGCCTGGACCGTCCGCGACGTCACGCTCGTGGTGCCGACACCGAGGACCGGCACCCTGGTCAGCACGATCCTGGTCACGCTGCCGAGCTTCTGCTCCTTGTTGTCCGCAAGGATCGCCATCGGATCGAGAGCGGTGGCGAACACCGCGATCTCGTTGCCGGGGTTGACGAAGCCGGCGACGCGCTCGAAGTCCGTGAGCTCCACCGACACGGCCATCTTGCCGTCGGGGATCACCAGGCTCTGGGTGTCACCGAGCGTTCCGAACTTCTTGGCGATGAGCTGCTCGCCGGGGTAGATCGTGCCGATCGCGACGTCGTCGGCGATCGAGGTCGTCGAGGTCAGGCTGCCGTCGACCAGGTCCGCCCGGCGGACCTCGGCCTTGTCGATCTTGCCGGCGTCCTGCGCGTCGGCGACGGACTCGCCGAGGTCGATGGTCGCGGTCGCGACGAGCACCTCGACCAGCTCCTGGTCCTTGGTGGCCCGCGCATCGATGCCTTGGACGTAGAGAACGATCATGGCCGTGCCGGCCAGGGCGATGAGGGCGGCGACGAGGAGGAGAACAGAACGGCGAGCCATGGTGCGGTCCTTCGCGTGTCATGGGGTCCCCCTGGTGGGGGATTCGGTCGCGTAGGCGGATCCAGGGACTGTGCATGAATCCGAGCCCCGGTGCCCGCCCAGCGGATCGAATGTAGGGGCGCGCGAAACCGGGGCGTGGGCTAAACCGCGCAAACCACCCGAAAGCGGTGCAGGACTAGCCCGTAATGACTAGTCGGACATAGTCCTCGACTAGCCCGCGGGCTCGTCGCAACAGGGGATCGACGAGGGCGACAAAAGGTGAGTAGGGGTGGTGGCCCGGGGGAGGACGGACTCAGCCGAGGTAGAGCGCCTCGATCTCTCCGCGCGACTCGCGGACCACGACGTTGCGCTTGAGCTTGAGGCTCGGCGTGAGCTGTCCGCCCTCCTCGGTCCACTCGCCGGGAAGGATCGTGAACTTGCGGATGGCTTCGGCCTTCGACACGGCCTTGTTGGCCTCGTCGACCGCGCCCTGCACGGCCGCCACGAGGTCGTCGTCCTCGACGACGTCGGCGATGTCGGCGGACTTGCCGTGCTCCTCGGCCCAGCCGAGATAGGTCTCCCGGTCGATGGTCACCAGCGCGCCGATGAAGGGCTGGCCGTCGCCGACGACGAGGCACTGGTCGACGAGTGCGTGCGCGCGGAGCCGGTCCTCGAGGACTGCCGGCGCGACGTTCTTGCCGCCGGCCGTCACGAGGATCTCCTTCTTGCGACCGGTGATGCGGACGAAGCCTTCGTCGTCGACCTCGCCGACGTCGCCGGTGTGGAACCAGCCGTCGCGGTCGATCGCCTCGCTCGTGGCGGCCTCGTTGCCCCAGTAGCCCGCGAACACCTGTCCGCCGCGGAAGAGCAGCTCGCCGTCGTCCGCGACCCGCACCGCGGTGCCGGGCAGGGGTCGCCCGACGGTGCCGATCCTGGTCGCGTCGGGGAGGTTGGCCGAGAGCGCCGCAGTGGTCTCGGTGAGGCCGTAGCCCTCGAGCACGGTCAGGCCGATGCCGCGGTAGAAGTGGCCGAGCCGTTCGCCCAGCGGCGCGCCGCCGGAGATGGCGTACGCGCAGCTGCCGCCGAGCGCCTGGCGCAGCTTGCCGTAGACGAGGCGGTCGAAGAGGGCGTGCTGGGCGCGCAGGCGCACCGGCACCCTCGTGCCGTCCTGTGCGCGCGACCAGGCGATCGCCACGTCGGCGGCGCGGTCGAAGATGGCGCCTCGGCCGTCGGCGGTGGCGCGCTGCGAGGCGGTGTTGAAGACCTTCTCGAAGACGCGCGGCACGGCGAGGATGAAGGTGGGCCGGAACTCGCCGAGGTCGGCGACCAGGTTCTTGATGTCGGCGCTGTGCCCCATCCGGGCGCGGCTCTTGACGCACCCGACCTGGATGATCCGGGCGAACACGTGCGCGAGCGGCAGGAAGAGCAGCGTCGAGGCGTCCTCGGTGTCGAACAGGTCGCCGAGCTCGTCGACCGCCACACCCAGCTCGAACATGAAGTTGGCGTGGGTGAGCATGCAGCCCTTGGGCTTGCCGGTGGTGCCGCTGGTGTAGATCAAGGTGGCCAGGTCGAGCGGCGTCGCAGTCGTACGCCGCTGCTCGAGGACCTCGTCCGGGATGTCGGAGCCGAGGCGGTCGAGCACGTCGACGGCGTTGTCCTCGATCGACCAGACGTGCTGGAGCTCGGTCAGGTCGCCCGCCTGGCGCGCCTCCCGCACCCGGGCCAGGTGGTCCGGTCCTTCGGCGACCACGGCGCGCGCGCCGGAGTCCTGGAGGATCCAGCCGATCTGCTCGGCTGAGGACGTCTCGTAGATCGGCACCGAGACGGCACCGGCGAACCAGATGGCGTAGTCGAACAGCGTCCACTCATAGCGCGTCTTCGACAGCAGCGCGACCCGGTCACCGGGCTCCACGCCGGCCGCCAGGAGGCCCTTGGCCACGGAGCGCACCTCGTCGTGGAAGTGCGCAGCTGTGACGTCGACCCAGCCGTCGGTGGTGCGACGACTGAAGACCGCCGTGTCGCCTGCCTCCCGTGCGTTGACGACGACGTCGTCGGTGAGGTTGCCCGTGGTGGGGATGGTGATCGAGAGCGGTGCGGCGAACTCACGCACGAGGGCCTCCTGTGTTGATGACGACTGCGGTGCGAAGGCTATCGCTTGAGCGGCACGGCTCTGCCGATGGCAAGGCCCTCTTGCCGCAAGCGGCTGCGAGGCTCGGGCTGCTCGCCCGGCAAGCCGGGGCGAGATCCCTCAGGTTAGGCTCCGGCCATGGCCGAACAGACCTCATCGTCGATCACGATCGACGCTCCGCCGGCCGACGTCATGGCCGTCATCGCCGACTTCGAGTCCTACCCCGAGTGGGCCAAGGGCGTGCAGAAGGCCGAGGTCACGGTCCCGGGCGCGGATGGCCGTGCCGAGCAGGTCTACTTCGCCCTCGACGTGTCGCCGATCAAGGACGAGTACACGCTCGCCTACGACTGGGACGCCGACCGGGAGGTCACCTGGACCCTGGTCGAGGGCAACATGCTCAGGATGCTGGACGGCGCCTACACCCTGGTCGACGCCGGTGAGGGCTCCACGGAGGTCACCTACCGCCTCGCCCTCGACGTGAGCATCCCGCTGATCGGCATGCTCAAGCGCAAGGGCGAGAAGATCCTCATCGACACCGCGCTGAAGGGCCTCAAGAAGCGCGTCGAGTCGCTCTGACATCCGGGTCCGGGATGCGGATCCTCCTCTTCACGGGCAAGGGCGGCGTCGGCAAGTCGACGCTCGCTGCCGCGACCGCTTGCGCCAGCGCGGCCGCCGGCCACCGCACGCTGGTGCTGTCCACCGACGCTGCCCACTCGCTGGCCGACGCGCTGGCAGTGACGGCCACCGGCGAGCCCACGGAGGTCGCGCCCGACCTCTGGGTGCAGCACGTCGACGCGCAGCAGCGCTTCGAGCGGTCCTGGGGTGAGATCCAGGGCTACCTGATGAGCGTGCTCGACGTCGCCGGTGTCGACCCGGTCGCCGCCGAGGAGCTCACCGTCATCCCGGGCGCCGAGGAGGTGCTGGCCCTCCTCGAGGTCCGCGCGCAGGCGCGCTCGGCGGAGTGGGACGTGCTGGTGGTCGACTGTGCCCCCACGGCGGAGACGCTGCGCCTGCTCGCCCTCCCCGAGGCCCTCGGCTGGTACATGACGAGGGTGCTCCCGGTCGAGCGGCGGGTCGTCAAGGCACTGAGGCCGGTGCTGTCCCGGGCCGCGGGGGTGCCGATGCCGGAGGACTCGGTCTTCGACGCGATCGAACGTCTCCATGCCGAGCTCGACGACGTACGCGCGGTGCTGACCGGGCCGGAGACGTCGATACGTCTGGTGCTCACGCCCGAGTCAGTGGTCCTGGCCGAGTCGCGCCGGGCGTACACGTTCCTGACGCTCTTCGGCTATGCCGTGGACGCGGCGATCATCAACCGGGTCTTCCCGGACGGCGGCTCCGACGCCTGGCGGACCACCTGGGTCGAGGCCCAGCAGCGGGTGCTGGCCGACGCCGCCGACTCCTTCGCCGGCCTGGACGTGCGCACGTCGGTCTACCGAGCATCCGAGCCGGTCGGTCGCGAACAGCTGCTGGAGCTGGCACGGGCCGTGTACGGCGACGCCGACCCGCTGGCACACGGCGTCCAGCGAGTGCCGATGGACGTCCGGTCGGACGCGAGTGGGGTGGTGCTGTCGATGCCGCTGCCGCTCGCCGACCGCAACGACGTCCGTCTTGCGCGCAAGGGCGACGAGCTCGTGGTCAGCGTCGGGTCGTATCGTCGTCTCCTGACGCTCCCCACGGGCGTGTCGCGGCACCGCGTTGCGGGGGCGCGGGTGCACGGGGGCGAGCTGCAGGTCAGGTTCACCGACCAGGCGGCCGATCCGGCACGACCGACACCATGACCCGAGGAGATCACGTGAGCGACGCGGGCGATGCCCACGAGGTCGGTCCCCTCGGCGACGAGGCCGCGAAGCTCCTCGGCGCGCTGTCGGGCTGGGCTCGCGACCACGCTGGCGAGGCGAGCGAGGGGCTGTCCGGCTTCGCGTCGCACGCCGCATCGGCGGTGCACAGCATCGACGAGCACCTCGCCACGGGGTCGGCAGAGTGCACCGTCTGTCCGCTGTGCCGTACGGTCCACGCCGTCCGTCAGCTCAGCCCCGAGGTCACCGCGCACCTCGCGGCAGCCGCGAGCTCGGTGGCGCAGGCGATCGCCGCGGTCATGGCGCCACCGCGCGCCGAAGGTCGTGCCGATGTCGAGCACATCGACGTGGGCGACGAATGGCCCGAGGACTGACCGACGACCTCAGTCGACGAGGCGGGTCCGCCGCAGCCCACCGTCGCAGGTGGTGTGGCCCAGCGAGCATTCGGACTCCTGGTTCGAGCCGGATGCGCTCACCTGCACGTACTTGATGATGAGGTAGTTGACCGTGTTGCCGGACTCGTCGTTGCCTGCGTACATGGTGGTGGGCAGGCCCGCGCACTCGCCGGTGGTGGAGTGGTACTTCTCCTGCTTGCTGAAGTGATAGCCGCAGATGACCGCGCCCAGGAGCTTGTAGACCGGGAACGTCGCATTGTTGCCGGAGCCGTTGATGGTCGTCGAGGAACACTGCGGAGGAGCGCAGAACACCGGGAAGATGGCCGCCACACTGTTGTCCACGAGGTACTTCCACGACGACGCCACCTGTCCGGAGTCGAGGTTTCCCGGGTTGGACCCCAGACAGGATCCATCTGCCGTCTGGCCGCCCAGGCACGCCGCCGAGAGGGCGGTGGTCAGCTGCGACGTCGTCTGGGACTCCGACTGCGCCGAGACGACCGAGGCGCCCTTCGGGCACCCGTCCCGCACCTGCTGGACCATCACGCTGGTGGAGTTCGACGCGTTCCCCGGGCAGTCGACGGTCCACCACGCCCCCGAGGCGCCCCCGCAGGCGGGGGGCGCATCCTTGGGATAGTCCAGACGTACGAAGGGGCCGGCGGTCAGCTGTGTCGAGCACATCGCGAGCGGCCGCATCCGGTTGCTCGTGGCGGGAGCCACTTCGACGGCGGCGGTGGAGGCGCGTGTCGACGTGATGCTCGAAGGCCCACCGAAGACGCCAGCGAAGCGGTTGGTGGTCACGCCGGAGTTGCCCAGCGTCACCAGGAGCGACTTGCTGCCGGCGTCGCACTTGACCGTGAACGCAGTCTTGGTCCAGCTCACATCCGGATAGTTCTTCTTGGCCACGTTGGCGGCGACGACTCCTGCCGCGGCCACCGCAGCAGAGTTGGACGCGACCGTGCTGCAGGAGCCCGGATACCTGGACAGCGTCTGGGCCCCGGCCAGGGCCCCCGCGTCCGCAGCCTTCTGGAGATTGCGATTGCTGACGTAGCCGGCGCCGAGGTCGACCGTGAAGGCCGACAGGCCGACGAGGAAGACCGCGAGCAGGGCCACGAGGATCGCGGTCGCCCCACGCTCGTCGCGTGCCGGCGGTGGACTGCGGTGGATCACTGGTACTCGCACTGGAACTCCGCCTGACTCGAGAGCGTGATGGTGTTGCCAATGCCGGGCAGCGGCCACGGGAAGAGGAACTTGGAGGTGACCACGGCCTTGACGACCATGTTCTTGCCGAACGTGCTCCCCTTGCACGTCGATCCGACCCCCCCGGTGCTGGTCGGGAACGTGACGGCGAACCCGCTCGTCTGCGACTTGGCGATGACGGTGGAGTTCCACTGGTTGGTCGTCTCGGCGGTGAGGTCCTTGCCGGTGTCGACCACGCCTGCCCGAGCGCCGGCACGGACAGCGTTGTCCAGCGAGAGCTGCTGGGCGAACACGAAGCCGAAGTTGACGATGCCTGCGATGACCATCAGGAGGGGGATGACGACGAGAGCGAACTCGACCGCAGACGCGCCGCGCTCGCCGCGCGGGTTCGTGCTGATGCGCCGACGCATGAAGATCCCCTCACCCAAAAAAATGATTCGCCTGTCACCGTACGAGTCCCCGATCACCCTGTCGCCGGATTGCCGCCAGTCTTGACCGACCGCCGCCAAAGATGGCCCGGAATGACTAGACGGGTGGTCCAACCGGCTCATGCGCAGTGGATGGGTGAGGATGTCCGCATGAGTCGAGGGGTCGTCGTGGGCGTCGACATCGGCGGCACCAAGGTGCTGGCAGGCGTCGTCGACGGCGAGGGTCGGGTCACGTCGACCGCACTGCGGACGACCCCGGGCCGGCGGGGCGTCACCCGGCAGGCGGAGGACGCCATGGTCGAGGCGATCCTCGAGTCCGCCGACGGACGGGCGCTCGCCGGCGTGGGTGTCGCGGCCGCCGGTTTCGTGGACCCGACGGGCGAGCGGGTGATGTTCGCCCCGCACCTGCCGTGGCAGGGCGAGCCGCTGCGCGAGCTCCTCGAGGAGCGTCTCGGGTGCCCGGTGCTGCTCGACAACGACGCCAACTGCGCGGCCCGCGCCGAGGCGCACCACGGTGCCGCCCGGGGTGCGGGCTCGGCCCTGATGATCACCATGGGCACCGGCATCGGGGGAGCGCTGCTGCTCGGCGGTCACGTCCTGCGCGGCCACAACGGCATGGCCGGCGAGTTCGGGCACATGCAGGTGGTCCCGGGCGGTCAGGCCTGCGAGTGCGGCCGGAGCGGGTGCTGGGAGCAGTACTCCTCGGGCAACGCCCTGGTCCGCAACGCCCGCGCGCTCATGGCCGAGCAGCCGTCCGTGCTGTCGGAGGCGAGCGGCGGGCACCCCGAGCGGGTGACCGGACCGATGGTCACCTCGGCCGCCGAGGAGGGCGATCTCGTCGCCCGCCAGGCCTTTGCGTCCGTCGGCGACTGGCTCGGCATCGGCACCGCCAACCTCGTCGCGGCGCTCGACCCCGAGCTGGTCGTGATCGGGGGAGGCGTGTCGGCTGCCGGCGACCGGTTGCTGGACCCGGCCCGCGCCGCGCTGCGACGTACGCTCGTCGGCGCCGCGCACCGGCGGGTTCCCGACCTGGTCGCGGCGATGCTCGGACCGCAGGCCGGGATGATCGGCGCCGCACTGCTGGTGACCGGTGACCCGGTCGTTCAGCCGCGTCGGTAGTCCGGCACCAGCTCGAGGGAGAGCTGCTCGAGGAAGAGCCCGACGTCGGTGACGATGCCGCGGCCCTGGTTGGACCCGCGGTCCGCGATCTTGGTGACGGTGCTCGGGTTGATGTCGACGCACACCAGCGGGACCGTCGCCGGCAGGATGTTGCCGGTGGCGACCGAGTGCAGCTGGGTCGCCATCATCAGGCAGTAGCCGACGTCGGCGACCTCCGCACGCATCGCGCGCTGTCCCTCGATCACGTCGGTGTAGACGTCAGGCAGCGGCCCGTCGTCACGCACCGACGCGACCAGCACGAACCGTCGCCCCTCGGTCACGAGCGCGTGCATGATGCCGCTGGTCACCACGCCGTCCTCGACGGCACGGGCGATCGACCCGGACTTGCGGATCGTGTTCAGGGCACGCACGTGGTGCTCGTGGCCGTGCTCGACGCCGTGGGTCATGCTCAGGTCGAGCCCGAGACTGGTGCCGTAGAGGGACTGCTCGATGTCGTGCGTCGCCAGTGCGTTGCCGGCGAAGAGGACGTCGACGAAGCCGGCGCGGATGAGGGCGACCAGGGCCGGCGCCGCACCGGTGTGGACGACGCCCGGTCCGGCGACCCACAGCAGGCGCTTGCCTGCCTCCCTCGCCTGGCGCATGCCATCGGCCACCTGGCGTACGAGGACGGCCTGGGGCCTCTCGTGGGGTGCGTCGCCATCTGCCGAGGCGAAGGCGTCGGCCACCGAGGTCGGGCCGGGGATCGAGACCCGGATCCCGGAGGCGCCGACCACGATGCGCATGCCGGGCTCGACGTCCGACATCGGGACAGTCCGGACCCGCGGGCTCCCGTCGGCGGCCGACATGACGACGAGCCCGCAGTCCATCTCGGGGTTCTCGACCTCGTACCAGGTGCCGTCGACGTGGACGCGGGTCTCGAGGTTCGTCGTGGAGTAGAAGCCGTCCGGCAGCACGCCGACGAGGTCGGCCGTGGCCGTGACCGCCTCGCCCGGGTCGAGCTGGTTGACCCCGCGCGTCTGCAGCCGCATGAGCAGTCGTTGGAGGGACGCGTCGTCGTCGGCGCGCACCGTGATCCTGGCGCTGCTGGGGTCGTGGGCCTCGTGGCCGACGTCGAAGGTGTCGATGACGTAGTCGCCGCCGTAGTCACGGATGTCGTCGAGGATGCGCGACAGGATGCCGCTGTCCATCAGGTGTCCGGTCACCTCGACGGTCTCACTGGCTCCCACGGACGTGACCCTACGTGCTGGTCAACCGCCAGCGGCACACCGTCAGATGCGGGAGCCGTCGTCCCACGGATCGCGGGGGGAGCGGGACATCGAACGGACGAGGTAGCCGAACCCGCCCACGAACCACAGGACCAGCGCCCAACCGATGATCGGGGCGACATAGATCGAGAACAGGGTGATCACCAGAGCGAGGACCGGCGCCACGAAGATGCCGGACCAGGCCGCGCCGCGCTGCCAGGTCCGCGGGACCGGGAACGGCGGCGGGGGAGGCGGTTGGAACCGGTCGACGACCGGGATCTCGGCGTCGGCGTCGGTGTCCGGCTCGTCGTCGTGGTCCACCGGTGGCTCGTCGGCAGGCGGCGGAGCGTGCCGGGCGTCGTCGTCGAGGACAGGCCGGTCGCCGTAGTGCTGCACGATCTCGCGCCAGGCAAGCTCGGTGCGGCTCTCGTCGCCTGGCGTCGTCACGTCCCTCACGGTACCTCCCAGTGGTGCACACTGTGCGCGTGAAGATCCCGTTCCTCGGCTCCCCGGCGGCCCCGCTCGACCCCGCCCTCGTCGCTCCGATGTCCACGCCGGCGCGATCCGAGCTGACCGGTGGTCGCCGCATCGGAGTGCTCGTCCAGCACGGGTTCACCGGCAACCCGGTGTCCATGCGGCCGTGGGCCGAGGACCTGGCTGCCCGTGGGTACGCCATCGAGATGCCGCTGCTGCCCGGCCACGGCACCGTCTGGCAGGACCTCAACAAGGCGACCTGGGCCGACTGGGTCGCGGCCGTCGAGGGGGCGTACGACAAGCTCGCCGCCGAGAACGACGCCGTCGTGGCCGTCGGCCTCTCGATGGGAGGTGCGCTCTGCCTGCGCCTCGCTGCGGACAAGGGCGACGGCCTGGCCGGCATCTGCATCGTCAACCCGGCCGTCGACACGATGCGCAAGGACGTCAAGCTGCTGCCGGTGCTCAAGCACGTCGTGCCCGGCATGCCCGGCATCGCCAACGACATCAAGAAGCCCGGCGCCGACGAGCACGGCTACCCGACCACGCCCCTGAAGGCGGCAGCGTCGATGTTCGCCGGGTACGCCGACCTGCGCCGGGACCTGCCGCGGATCACCATCCCGGTGCTGTTCTTCCGCTCCGCCGAGGACCACGTCGTCGACATCTCGAGCTCGCGGGCGCTCAACGCCGGCCTGTCGTCGAAGGACTTCGAGGAGCGCGTGCTGGAGGACAGCTATCACGTCGCGACCCTCGACAACGATGCTCCGCGCATCTTCTCCGAGTCGGCCGAGTTCATCGAGCGGGTCACCGCCCAGCAGCAGGGATAGGCACGCCTCGCAAGTCTCGGCCGTCGCGAGCGTCGTCCTGCGGGATGTCTCGCAAGGCGGAGGAGGGAGGCGATGCGCCAGCATCGACGACTGACGACAACGAAGCGAGGCGCCCGCGGGATGGCGCGCAGCAGGCCATGGACTTGCGAGTCGTGCCTTAGTCTCGGACCGTGCTCTATTGGTTCCTGAAGTGGATCGCCCTCGGGCCGGTGCTGCGACTCGTCTTCCGGCCCAAGGCCTTCGGTGTGGACCACGTGCCGGAGGAGGGTCCCGCGATCCTGGCGAGCAACCACCTCTCCTACGCCGACTGGCTGTTCATGCCGCTGACGCTCAACCGTCGCGTCACCTTCGTGGCCAAGGCGGAGTACTTCACGACCCCCGGCATCAAGGGCTGGTTCCAGAAGAAGTTCTTCTCCGGTGCCGGCCAGGTGCCGATCGACCGCTCGGGCGCCAACGCCGCCGAGGGCGCGATGAAGTCGGCGATGAAGATCCTCGGCGAGGGTGATCTCTTCGGCATCTACCCCGAGGGCACCCGCTCCCACGACGGCAAGCTCTACCGCGGCAAGACCGGGGTCGCCCGCCTCGCGCTGGAGAGCGGCGCCCCGGTGATCCCGTGCGCGGTCGTCGGCACCGACGTCGTCGCACCGGCCGGCAAGGTCTACGGCACCTGGACGCGACCAGTGGTCCGCTTCGGCAAGCCGCTCGACTTCTCGCGCTACGCCGGGATGGAGAACGATCGCTACATCCTGCGCTCGATCACCGACGAGATCATGTACGAGATCATGCGGCTGTCAGGCCAGGAGTACGTCGACCTCTACGCCAGCAAGGCCAAGGAGCTCGACAAGGAGAAGGCCAAGCAGCTCGCCGCCGAGCAGGCCGAGCGCGACAAGGTCGAGCGCGAACGGGCCGAGCGTGACGAGGCCGGCGACGCGGAGAAGAAGGCGTCCTGAGCACGTACGCCGGGGGCTGGGCGCCGACGCCGCGCGCCGCCTCGGCGCTCGCGGTCGAGGACCGGCTCTACTCGGCGCTCGCGATCGTCCGGGTCGTCGTGACGATCAACATGGTCGGCCTCAACGCCTACCGGCGCGACAACTTCGACCACCCCGACGCTGGTCTGGCGATCGTCCTGGTGCTGGTCGTCTGGACGGCCGCCGCCCTCTGGCTCTACCACGACCGCGCGAGGCGCACGTCGGTCCTGCTGGTCGCGGACCTCGCCATCGCCGTCGCGGCCATGGCGGCGACCCCACTGGTCAAGGGCCCGGACTTCAACGCCACGATCCCGGGCTTCTGGGTGATGGGAGCACTGCTCGCCTGGGCGATCCACTGGCACTGGCGCGGAGGGTTGTTCGCGTCGGTCCTGATCGCGGTCTTCGACCTCCTGCCGCGCTCGGAGATGGACCAGGGCAACTACGGCAACGTCTTCCTGATCATCATCGGCGGCCCGATCGTCGGCTACCTGTGCGAGTCCCTGCAGCGGATGGCCCGTGAGCGCGACGCCGCCGAGCACGCCGCGGCCGCGGCCGAGGAACGCACCCGGCTCGCCCGTGCCGTCCACGACGGCGTGCTGCAGGTGCTCACGATGACGCAGCGGCAAGGTGCCGCCGCCGGCGGCGACTGGGCGGACCTGGGCCGGCTCGCCGGGGAGCAGGAGCGCAACCTCCGGTCGCTGATCCGGCAGCAGGACACGGTCCCGACCGCAGCCGGTGGTCAGGTGGACCTCGCAGGTGCGCTGGAGGCGATGGCCACCGCGCATCCCGTACGGGTCGAGGTGGCCACGCCCGGCAGCGCGGTCCTGGTCGACGAGCACGTCGCGACCGAGACGGTCGCCGCCGTCCGGGCCTGCCTCGACAACGTCCTGGCCCACGTCGGACCCGACGGGAGCGCCTGGGTGCTCGCGCAGGCGGCACCGGACGCGATCACCGTCTCGGTGCGCGACGACGGCCCCGGCATCAGGCCGGGTCGGTTGGCCCAGGCCGAGGACGAGGGACGCCTCGGTGTCACGTCCTCCATCCGGGGCCGCATCGCGGAGCTCGGCGGCACCGCGCGGGTGGAGAGTGGCGAGTGGGGCACCGAGTGGGAGCTCGTCGTGCCGCTAGCGTGACCGGGTGACCATCCACTCGAGCCACCCGTTCCTGGAGCCGGAGGGCGACCGCGACCCCGTACGCCGGCTGCGCGGGCGCCTCGGCGGCACGGTCTCGCTGTGGACCGCGGGCCAGCCCGAGGACCGGGCCGGCCTGACCGTCTCGTCCTGGCTCGTCGCGGGCGGCGAGACCGGGCGGGTGCTGGCGCTGCTGGATCCGGACGCGGACCTGACGGAGCGGCTGCTCGACACCGGCCGCGGCGTGCTCCAGCTGTTGGGCTGGGAGGACCGGGACCTGGCCGACGTGTTCGCCGGTACGGCGCCTGCCCCGGGTGGTCCGTGGCGGATGGCGGAATGGACCGCGACCGACCATGGGCCCCGCCTTTCCGACGCCGTCACGTGGGCATCCCTGGAGGTCGAGTCAGACGTCGAGGCGGGCTGGTCGCGACTGGTCACCTGCCGGCTCGTCGAGGTCGTCGTGGGCGACGACGTCGACCCGCTCGTCCACCGCAGGGGTCGTTACCTCCCCCCTGGCGACTGACATGGCTACGATGCGCACCAACCGAGGGAGCCGGGGGGCGACATGGTGATGGTGATGGTGGTCGACGACCACCCGATGTGGCGTGACGCCGTCGAGCGCGACCTGCAGGCGGCGGGGCACGAGGTGGTGGCGGTCGCGGCCAACGGCCGTGAAGCGATCGCGAGGTTCCCCGCGGCTGCGCCGCAGGTCGTCGTCCTCGACCTGCAGCTGCCGGACAACACAGGCGTACAGGTCACGAGCATGATGCTCGAGCACGACCCGACGGCGCGGGTGCTGATCCTGTCCGCCAGCGGTGAGCAGGGCGACGTCCTCGAGGCGATCAAGGCCGGGGCCACCGGCTACCTCGTGAAGTCCGCGTCCAGCGCCGAGCTGATCGACGCGGTGGTGCGCGTCTCCGAGGGCGAGGCCGTGTTCACCCCCGGCCTGGCGGGTCTCGTGCTCGGCGAGTTCCGCCGCATCGCCGACGGACCCCCGGACAGCCCGGTCGACCAGCTCACCGATCGGGAGACCGAGATCCTCAAGATGGTCGCCACCGGCATGAGCTACAAGCAGATCGCGACCCGGCTGGTGCTCTCGCACCGCACGGTGCAGAACCACGTCCAGAACACGCTGCGCAAGCTCCAGATGAACAACCGCGTCCAGCTCACCCGCTGGGCGATCGAGCACGGCCTCGACAAGGACGACGACAACGCCTGAGCTCAGTCGAGCGTCAGCGCGGCGACGATCCGGTCCTGCACGCGGTCGCCGACCAGCTCGACCTGCCACTGGCCCGCGCCGTCTGCTTCGCCGCACGGCACGGGTGATTGCTGCGGAGAGGTCGCGCAGGCGAGCGACAGCACGGCTGGCGCAACCAGGACCCGCGTCTCGCGGCGGATCCGCGGGGTGTACCTGACGTCGAGCGCCGTCACCACGGCGAGGGCGCGCCCCGGGACCGACTCACTGCGTTCGACCGCTCCCTCGAGGTGGTACGAGACCTGCAGGTCGGTCGCGGCGTCCAGGATGTACGTCGCCCCGCGGTCGGTGATCTCGCCCGCACCGTCGATGCGAGCACCGTCCGCCATGACCTCCACCTGCGTGGCTGACAGGTCCTCCGGACCCGGCACCACAGGGAGGACGAGCCGTACGCGGTCGAGCGGTTCACGCGTCCGGATGAAGTGGCGTACTACGAGCGTCCCGTCGCCCAGCGCCCGGGTCTCGACGTAGGACTCGTCGGAGACCAGAGCGGGCGCCCCGGCCAAGGGTGCAGTGCCCGTCTCGCGGGCTGGCGCGGGCTGGTCTGCCTGCCCCGCGAGCCACTGCGTGACGAGGGTCGCGGTCCCGGCGAGGACGAGACCGACCACGAGGGCCGCGGACACCGTGACGATCGCGCGGCGACGTCGCCCCGAACCGGTGGGTGCTGTCACGGCCGGCGGGGCGAGCCGCGGCGGCTCGACGTGCTGGTGGGGCTCGGGCGACGCGCGTGGCCCCGGGACCATGGGCGGGCTCGACGGGCTCGACGGGCTCGATGGGCTCGAGGGGCGCGTCGGTCCCGGCGGCCTCGCCGGCGTTGCAGCCTGCGGCGGCAGCACCGCCGGCAGGCGTTTCTGGTACCCCTTCTTGGTCATCGGACCCTCGCGACCGTTGGCCCGAGCGGGCGAGCGATGACGACGGCCAGGTTCTGGTAGCCACCACGGGCAGCGTCGTAGGGCGGAGCGCACGTGACCAGGGTGAGCCGACGCTGGCCTGCGACGTCGAAGAGCCAGGCCTCGCGGTCGAGGGAGCCCTGAGGGACCAACCGGCGGGATCGGACCTCGAAGGTCTGCGAGAGGTGGTCGGAGTCGAGCCGGACGCGAGCGCCGCGGGGGAGCTCCAGGAGCTCGGCAAAGGGGCCGAGTCCCTGTGTGCGCGAGTCGACGTGGGCGGCCACCAGCGTGGAGCCGAACGGGTCACCGAGCTGCGCCCCACCGCGCCACCACCCGGCCTGGGCGATGTCGGCCGGAACGTCCAGCAAGCCCTGCGGGCTCGTCCCCGCCGGGCGGACCAGCATCTCGCCACCGCTGGGCAGGGTGAGCAGCTCGGGCGGTTCTGCGACGACGACCGTCGAGGCGCGCCGCGCCCGGGGGATGCGCTCCGGCGTCAGCCCGGACGAGGGCTCAGCCACCACACGGGGTCGCGCTGCTGGGGACTCGGGTGCTCGTGAGGCACATCCGGCGCCTGCGAGGAGCAGCGAGCCGACCGCGACCATCGCCACCCTCCTTGCGTCCGTCATCTCACCGGCAGCGCCGCGCGTCTGCCTCGGTGCCGGCGCTGCACGGCCATCAGGAGAAGGAGGCCGGCCACGAGCGCACCAACCCCAGCGGCGGCCCACGCTGTGACTCCTGGCCCCTCGATCCCGAACGTGTCGACCGGGTCCTCGACCAGACCGGCCGAGCCGGTGTCGATGACCGACGGGCGCACTGATCCGTCGGGGGCGAGCCCGGTGGTGTGGGAGATGACATTCATCGACCCGTCGCGAGGGTTGCCGTAGGCGTAGATCATCGACAGCGTGCTGCCCTCGAGGGTCACGTCCAGGGGTCCCAGGATCGGATCCGCGGGCGAGCCGGACGGGACCAGCGCCACCTGGATGGTGCCCTCCGGGACGTCGGCGTCGGCGAACTCCCCGTTGGCGATGTTGGTGAAGACCGTCTCGCCGTTGACCTCCACGTCAGCCGGCGCAACGGTGGCGGTGTGCGCGAGCATCACCCGAGCCGTGCCGGGGCTGATCGAGCCGGTCGGCGCGCGGTAGGAGTGGACCACCGGCTCGCCACCGACGTCGGCCGGGAGGTGGAGCACCACGTCACTGGCCGCGCCGGAACCGATCCTCAGCGAGGCGTCGACCTCGAGGTCGACGGCCGTGAACGAGATGTCGTGCGTCCCGGGTCTCAGGTCGAAGGGGCCCAGCACGTCACCGACCTCGACGTTGCTCGCGAGCGACCGTCCGTCGATCCGCACCTCGACGCTCGCGCCGGGCACGGCCTGGATGACGGTCACGTGGGCCGGACGTGGGGCCGCAGCGCCGGGCGGGGCCGGGGCGAGCACCAGCGCCAGCACGGCGGCCAAGGACAGCGGAACATATCGACGCATCTGGATGCACCCCCACAGTGGTGACGGACCCGGGACAGCTCTGGCCTCCACCGGAACATCTGAGGAGGACGGCGCTCAACCCCGAAATCAGGTAGGCGGACTCGTCCCATCACCCCTGCGGGTACGTTCGGGCTGCCCCAGGAGATGCCCGGGACGAGATGGACGGGGGACGATGGAGACGACGACCTCGCCCGAGCTCGACGGCTACCTCGCCCGGCTCGGCCTCACCGACCGACCGCCGGCCACGCTCGACGGGCTCCGGCGGGTGCACCGCGCGCACGTCGCCCGGATCCCCTACGACAACCTCGCGATCATGCTGGGACGCCCGGACGACGCGGAGCCGTCGTCGGCCGCCGCCCGTGCGGTCGCGGGTGGACGCATCGGCTACTGCTTCCAGCAGAACGGTGCGCTCGACCGGCTCCTGACCGGCCTGGGCTTCTCCGTCAGTCGCCGCCACGGCCACGTCTGGGCGCGCCCCGAGCAGGAGCTCGACACCACCCTCAACCACCTCGTCCTCGTCGTGTCCGGACTGGTCACCGACGACAACCCGGGCGGCCACTGGTGGGCCGACGCCGGGATGGGGGAAGGCTTCGCCGAGCCGTTGCCGCTGGTGCGCGGCGACCACGACGTCGACGGATGGACCTTCGGCATCGGTGCCGGCTACGGCGCACAGGCCTCGGGTCGGCCGACCGGCCCCGCCGCCTGGACCTACCGCCACCTGCTCGACGGCGTCGTACGCGGTGCGGTGGTGACCTCGCGCGACCACTCGGCCGCCGCCGTCGCCGAGTCGCACCGCTTCCTGAGCGCCTCGCCCGACTCGCCGTTCCTGCGCGTCCTGGTCGTCCAGCGCATCGACGGCCCCGTGCAGCGGGGCGTCCGCGGCCTCGTGCACACCGTCATGACGCCCGACCACCGCGAGCAGCGGGACCTCGCGACGTACGACGAGTGGCGCGCCGCGCTCGTCGACGACCTGCTGCTGCCGATCGACGACGTCACCTCCGACGAGTGGTCGTCGCTGTGGGACCGCACGCAAGCCGCCCACCGCGCGTGGGACGACGCGGGTCGCCCATGACCATCTGGCGTCGCGCCACCGTCGAGGACGTGGTGGACCTCCGAGACCTCGAGCGGGTCGCCAGCCAGCGAGGCCTGGCCCACGTGTTCGGCGACCTGCCCTATCCCGACGACGACGTGCTCGCCCGGTGGGTCCTGCTGCTCGATGATCCCGAGGTGGTCGTGGACGTCGTCGAGGACCCGGACGGCCTCGTCGCCCTGGCTGCGCACGACGGCCAGAGCCTGCGCCACCTCGCGGTCCGCCCTGACCACTGGAGCGCCGGCCTCGGTCGCGAGGGGTTCCACCGGGCGGAGGCGGCCGGAGCGCGTCAGCTGTGGGTGCTGGCGCTCAACACGCGTGCCCGGGCGCTCTACGAGTCGCTCGGCTGGCTGCCGAGCGGGGCCAGCCAGGACTGCCCGTGGCCACCGTTCCCGACCGAGCTCGAGTACACCGCTCCACCGGCTCCCTAGGATCACTCCCATGGCCGACCCGCTGCTGGAGATCGCCGACGACCTCTACGCCCTGCCGCTCGCGGACTTCACGCCCGCGCGCGACGCGCTGGTCAAGGAGCACAAGGCCGACAAGGCCCTCGCTGCCGGGATCAAGGGGCTGAAGAAGGCGTCGCTGGCGGCGTGGGTGCTCAACCTGCTCGTGCGCCGCGACCCCGACCAGGTCGACCAGGTGCTCGCCGTCGGCGCCGCGCTGCGCGACGCCCAGGACAACCTGGACGCGACCCAGCTGCGCGAGTTCACCAAGCAGAGGCGCCAGCTCACGGCCTCGGTGACGACCACCGCGCGCCGGCTGGCGCGCGAGGAGGGCGTGCGCACGACCGAGTCCGTCGGCGACCAGGTCGAGGCGACCCTCACGGCCGCGATGCTCGAGCCCGACGCCGCCAAGGCGGTGCGGAGCGGACTCCTGGTCACCTCGCTGTCCGCCACGGGGCTCGGCGACCTCGACCTCAGTGGCGCCGTCGCGGTGCCCGAGGCGCTCGGCTTCAGCGCGACCGCGCGCCCCTCGGCGGCGCCCGACCCGGCTCCATCAGGACGGCCCCAGCTCCGCGTCGTACCCGATCCCGATGCCGACGTGAAGGCGCGCAAGGCCGCCGACGAGCGGTTGGCGGAGGCCAGGGCGTCGCTCGGGGTGGCCGAGAAGGAGCAGCGCGGTGCACGCCGCGCCGTGGAGAAGCTCCGCGCCAGGACGCTGCAGCTGCAGGCGGAGATCGACGAGCTCCGCAGCCGCATCGCCACGCTCGACGCCGAGGTCGAGGAGGTCGACGACGAGCTCGGCGAGGCCGAGGCAGTGCAGGCCGAGGCCGACGAGGTCGTCGACGAGGCTCAGGGCGAGGTGGACGCGGCGAAGGCCGCGAGAGCCCGGCTCGAGGGCTGATCCGCCGTTCGGTGTGCGGAGTCTTGCGCGGTTGGGCTGTTGCAACGGCCGATCTGCGCGGGAGTCACCGCTTCAGCGGTGACTCCCGCGCGGGACCGCTCCTAGCTGGCCCAGCCCTTCGACCGCTCGACCGCGTCGGTCCACCGGGCGTACGACGCGTCGAGGGCCTCACGGTCGCCGCCCGGCTCGAAGCGCCGGTCGAGGGCCCAGGTCTCGCGCAGGTCGTCGGTCGAGTCCCACACCCCGGTGCCGAGGCCGGCGAGGAACGCCGCACCCAGCGCTGTGGTCTCCACGATCTCCGGCCGCTCGACGGCGCGTCCGACCTGGTCGGCCTGGAGCTGGCAGAGCAGGTCGTTGGCCGAGGCCCCGCCGTCGACCCGCAGCGTCGACAGCTCGGGCAGCGTCTCCAGGACGTCGCGCACCTCGAAGGCGATCGCCTCGAGCGTCGCGCGGACGATGTGGGCTCGGGTGGTGCCGCGGGTGATCCCGATGATCATGCCGCGCGCGTGCGGGTCCCAGTGGGGAGCACCGAGGCCGGTCAGCGCGGGCACGAACACGACGCCGTCGGTGTCGTCGACGGTCTGCGCGATCGCGGCCGTCTCCGCGGCGTTGCCGACGATCTGGAGGCCGTCTCGCAGCCACTGGACGGCCGAACCGGTCACGAAGATCGCGCCCTCGAGGGCGTACGTCATCTCGCCACCCGGGGAGCGCCACGCGGCCGTGGACAGCAGGCCGGCGTCGCTGCGCACGACCGAGGTGCCGGTGTTGGTGAGGATGAACGAGCCGGTGCCGTAGGTGCACTTCGACTCACCCTCGTCGAAGCAGGTCTGCCCGAACAGCGCGGACTGCTGGTCGCCCGCGATCCCGGCGATGGGGAGCGACAACCCGAGGAAGACCTTCGGGTCCGTCGGGGCGACCTCGCCCCAGTTGGGCACCAGGTCGGGCAGTGCGTCGCGAGGCACGCCGAACAGCTCGCACAGCTCGTCGGACCAGTCGCCGGTCTCGAGGTCGAACAGCAGCGTGCGGCACGCGTTGGACACGTCGGTGACGTGCCAGGTGCCGCGGGTCAGCCGGGCGATCAGGTAGGAGTCGACGGTGCCCACGGCGTACCGCCCCGACTCCACCAGCGCCCACGTGTGCGGCTCGTTCTCGGCGAGCCACATCAGCTTCGTGCCGGAGAAGTAGGGGTCGAGGCGCAGGCCGGTGAGCTCGGCGACGCGGTCCTCGTGACCGTCCTCGCGGAGCCGGTCGCAGATGTCGGCCGTGCGCCGGTCCTGCCAGACGATCGCGCGGCGCGGAGAGCCCAGCGTCTCGCGGTCCCAGAGCACGATCGTCTCGCGCTGGTTGGTGATGCCGACTGCCGTGAGCTCCGACTGGTCGACCTTGGTCAGCACCTCGCGGGTCGCCTCCAGCGTCGCCTGCCAGATCTCCTCGGCGGAGTGCTCGACCCAGCCCGGCTGGGGGAAGTGCTGGCGGAACTCCTGGTAGCCCTTGGCCTGGATGCGGCCGTCGGGAGTGACCACGACCGCGGTCACGCCGGTGGTGCCGGCGTCGATGGCGAGGATGCTCATGCCGTGCCCTCCTCGCCCCGGATGATCGCGAGGATCCGCCGGTCGATCCACTCCGGTCGCACGCCGGGTCCGACCCGCATCTCGTAGTTCTCCGAGCCGACCCACATGTGGAAGCTGTCCTTGCCGTCGCCCTTGGCGAGCGTCTCGAGCTCCATCATCAGCGTGTCGTCGACCGGCACCTGCTCCTCCGGCGTCGACGCGGTCAGGTAGAGCTCGTTGAGCTCGACCAGGCGCGCCAGCTCCGTGACCGGCTGCGGGTGGTCGTCGACACGCAGGTCGACGGCCACGTCGTCGTGACCGCCGTAGCCCGCCCCGTCGCGTACGACGAGGAGTCCCGCCGACTGCCGACCTCGCTGGTCGCCACCGGCCGCGTCGCCGGCGGCGAGGGCCGCGAGCAGCCGCCGCTCGAGCGGCTGGTCGCCGGCGTCGGACCACGCCCGCTCCATCGCCTCGACGACCTCGGGACCGGTGAGGATGTTGCCCTGGATCGCGTAGCCACCGCGCTCGCCACTGCGACCGGTGACGCCACCGGCCCAGGCGAAGCACTCGGCACCGGTCCAGGTCGCAGCGTTGCCGTCGGAGTCGACGATCCCGGCCTGCCGGTGCTCGCGCCCGTCGTCCTCCTCGACCAGCCGGTCGAGCGCCACCTGCGCGGTCGCGCCGTCGTCGAGGTGGGCGAGGCCGAGGTACTTGTAGGCGAGGTTCGCATCGGCCTGGGTGGCGATCGCACCGACCCCTGCGGCTGCGGCAGGGACCGCTGATCCCACGGCCAGGAACTTCGAGGCGACGGCCACGCCCCACGACTCGCCGTCGTCGGACCGGGCCACGATGGAGAACGTCATGTGCCGAAACATATCCATGAGGAGATCGTCGGTGTCCCGTCCTAGGGTGGGCTGGTGCTCAACCGACTCGGATTCCCCAGCGTCGGCGAGCACCGCAGGTTCGTCGCGGCGATCGTCGCGGACACCGTCGGCAGCGGGCTGTTCATGCCGATCACGCTGCTCTACTTCCTCGCGATGACCGACCTGTCCCTCGTCGAGGTCGGCTCGGCGCTCTCGTTGTCGGCGCTGCTCAGCATGCCCGCGGCCTTCGTCATCGGCACCATGGTCGACCGCTTCGGACCGCGCAAGATGATGCTCCTGGGCAACCTCGTGCAGGCCGCCGGCATGGCGGCGTACCTGTGGGCCGACTCACTGCTCGCGGTGGCGCTCTGGACCGCCCTGCTCAACCTGGGCCGCCAGGCGTTCTGGGGGTCCTTCGGCAACGTCGTGACCGCGATCTCGGAGCCGGGGGAGCGAGAGACCTGGTTCGGCTTCCTGCAGGCCGTGCGCAACCTCGGCTTCTCGGTCGGCGGGGTCCTGGCCGGCGTCGCGTTGCAGATCGGCACCGACATCGCCTACCAGTCGGTCGTGGTCGTCAACGCCGTCACCTTCGTGCTCGCGTTCGTGCTGCTCCTCGACGTGCCCGACCACCGGGTCGCCCACGACGAGGACGCGCCGGTCGAGGGCTGGGGTGTCGTCCTGCGGGACCGGGCCTACCTCCGGCTGGTGGTCGGTCAGTTCGGCTTCGTGGTCGCGATGATGGTGCTCAACTTCGCCCTGCCGGTCTACGTCGCCGAGACGATCGACCTCCCGGGGTGGGTCGTTGGCGCGATCTTCACCCTCAACACCGCGCTCGTCGGGCTCGGCCAGGGCCTCGTCGTACGCCGGATGACCGGACAGGTCCGGGGCCGGATGATGGGGCTGGCGCAGCTGGTCTTCGCGGCCGGCTACCTGATGTTCGTCCTCGCCGGCTGGCTGCCGGTGTGGCTGGCCGTCGTGGTGATGCTGGCCGGTGCGGCGGTCTACACGGGCGGCGAGCTGGTCGGCGGCCCGGTCTTCAGCGCCACCGCCGCGGAGGCGGCTCCCGACCACCTGCGCGGTCGCTACCTCGGCCTGTTCCAGCTCAGCTGGGGCATCGGCGGAGCGGTGACGCCGATCGCGTTCACCTGGCTGCTCGCGCACGGGCAGGCCACGCTGTGGTGGGTGCTCACGGTGGTCGCGCTGGCCACGGCCGGCTTCCTCCAGACGCTCCCGCGCGCGCTGCCGGCAGCCGCGCTGCGGGTCACGCAGCGTGCGGAGCCGGTCGTGGCGCCGGAGTAGATCAGGCCTGGCCGGTGCCGCGCAGCAGCTCGGCGAACCACGGCTGGTCGGGGTCGAACGGCTTGTGCCCGGCGATCCGCTCGAACTCGATCGCGCGCAGCTCGTCGCCGCGCTCCTCGTCGTGCCCGATCACGCCGGGAGTGCCCTCGAGCGCGCACGCGACGGCGAGCTCGGCCATCTCGCGGATGAGGGCGAGGTCGGTCTCGTTGGCCGGGGCCGAGCGTGAGTAGTAGCCGGACTTCTGCACCATCTGCTTCTCCGCGCCGATCTCGCGGGAGAAGCGGTCGGCGAAGTAGCGGCCGGGGTTGATCGTGTCGATCTTCACGTGCCCGAACGCGTCGCGACCGACGGTCTCCCCGGATGCCTCGAGGTCGGCGACGATGTCGTCGATGCCGGCCCCCTCGGCGAGGAAGATGTTCACGCAGCCGACCTCGTCCATCACCGCACGCAGCCGCGCGGCCTCCGCGGCCAGGTCGATGCCCCGCTCGGGGACGTACACCGCGTGGATCGCCCAGCGGCGCGGGTCGAGGCCGATGCCGGGCAGCCACTCCTGCTCGGCGTGCCAGGCCATGTAGTCCCGGGCCGCCGCGGCCGTCAGCCAACCGCTGGCGCGGC
This sequence comes from uncultured Actinomycetota bacterium, assembly GCA_963711175.1. Taxonomy (GTDB): domain Bacteria; phylum Actinomycetota; class Actinomycetes; order Propionibacteriales; family Nocardioidaceae; genus Nocardioides. Next base: position 364,022 of record CAVQDC010000039.1, on the reverse strand, counting down.
CCATCACCTCGTGCACGATCAGCATCCGCGGGTTGGAGCCGTGCTCGGCGAGGACGTGCTGGGCGAACCGGGACGCCTCCTGCGCGGCCGTCTGGGCGCCGAGGCTCTGCCGGATCGGGACGATGTCGTTGTCGATGGTCTTGGGCAGGCCCACGACCGTGAGCTCCGAGCCCTGGGTGCGGAGGTACGCCGCCAGGTCGGCGGCCGCCGTGTTGGTGTCGTCGCCGCCGATGGTGTGCAGCACGTCCACGCCGTCGGCCTGCAGCCGTGCGGCCGCCACCGCGAGGGCGGTCTCGCCCTCGCCGATCAACCCGCGTCGGCGGCAGTCCTCGTCGTTGGCGAGCTTGACCCGGCTGTTGCCGATCGGGCTCCCGCCATGGCGGTGGAGCACGGCGGCGCCTGCTCGCTCCTCGGGGCCGATCACGATGCTGTTGCCGGTGAGCAGGCCGTGGTAGCCGTGCTTGTAGGCGATCAGCTCGATGGCGGGGTCGGTGGCGTCGTAGGTCTCGATCAGGGCACCTACGGCAGAGGAGAGGCAGGGGGCGTACCCACCAGCGGTGAGGATCGCAACGCGAGTCGGCATGGTGAGCAGGGTAGTGAGAAAACGATCCGACACCGGAACGGCGACCGCCCTGCGGTCACGATTCGAACAGTGACGAAGTGGGCACCATGCCGTTGAAGGGGTGGGGCAGAGGTTGCCGAGCCCCCGACGCCAGCGCCATTGTGGGGCAACCCCGTGCAGTGCACGGACCGATGAAGGGGAGTCTCGATGAGCACGACAGAAACCACTCAGCCAGACGTCAACGGGCCGGAGGACGCCGACCTCAAGCGCGTGCTCGGGCCCAAGCTCCTGCTGCTCTTCATCGTCGGCGACATCCTCGGTGCGGGTGTGTACGCCGTCACCGGCAAGCTGGCCGGCCAGGTCGGCGGCATCGCCTGGCTGCCGTTCCTGGTGGCCTTCGCCGTCGCGACCGTGACGGCCTTCTCCTACCTCGAGCTCGTCACCAAGTACCCGCAGGCCGCGGGCGCCGCGCTCTACACGCACAAGGCGTTCGGCATCCACTTCGTCACGTTCCTGGTGGCCTTCACGGTGGTCTGCTCGGGCATCACGAGTGCCTCCACGTCGTCCAACCTGTTGGCGGCCAACCTGCTGATCGGCTTCGGCAACGACGACCCGAGCACGTTCGCCACCCTGACCACGGCGCTGGTCTTCATGCTCGTGCTCGCCGCGATCAACCTGCGCGGTGTAGGGGAGAGCGTGAAGTTCAACGTGCTCCTCACCCTCGTCGAGATGACTGCGCTGGCCATCGTCATCGGCATCGGCGCCTGGGTGGTCGGCCGCGGCGACGCCGACCTGGGCCGCATCACGGTCTTCGAGAGCCCCGACGACAAGGGCCTCTTCATGGCGGTCACCATCGCCACTGCCATCGCGTTCTTCTCGATGGTCGGCTTCGAGGACTCGGTCAACATGGTCGAGGAGACGCAGGACCCGCTGAAGATCTTCCCGCGCACCATGCTCACCGGCCTCGGCATCGCCGTCGTGATCTACATGCTCGTCGCGATCTCGGTCGTCGCGGTGATCCCGGCCGGTCAGATCGAGAAGCCGACCAACGCCGAGGCGGGCATCCTGCTCGACGTGGTCAAGATCGGCGCGCCGAACCTCCCGATCGACAAGCTCTTCCCGTTCCTCACGGTCTTCGCGGTCGCCAACACGGCGCTGATCAACATGCTGATGGCCAGCCGACTGATCTATGGCATGGCCCAGCAGGACGTGCTGCCGCGGGCCCTCGGCAAGGTGCTCCCCGGGCGTCGCTCGCCGTGGACAGCGATCCTCTTCACCACGCTGCTGGCCCTCGGCCTGATCAGCGTGGTGACGCTCGACTCGGAGTCGTCGGTGGTCGCCGCGTTGTCCGGCACCACCGCGCTCCTGCTGCTCGCGGTGTTCACGATCGTCAACATCGCCTGCCTCATCCTGCGTCGCGACCCGACCCCGGAGGGCGCCTTCCGGGCGCCGATCGTGCTGCCGGTGATCGGCGCGATCTGCTGCGCCTACCTCCTCGGCCCGTGGGCGCGGCTCGAGGCCGACATGGTCCAGTACAAGATCGCCGGCGGCCTGCTCGCCATCGGTGTGGTGCTCTGGGCACTCACCTGGCTCACCAACCGCGGCGTTCGGGCCAAGAAGACGGGCTTCCGCGACATCGACCACCTCGAGTAGCGCGCTCCGACGCGGCCGGGACGTCCCGGCCGTGTCGGGGATCACCGCGTCGCACCGCCCGTCTACGTCTACGGTGGGCCGAGTGACACGACGACCTCTCGGACTCCTCCTGGCCGTCCTGATCGCGTCCGCACTGGGCTGCACGTCGGTCGCACCGTCGTCCCCGTCGGCGAGCGCCACCCCGAGTCGCGACCTGCCGGCGCCGACGATCTCCCCGACGCCCGACGGAGGCCCCGAGGGCGTGCTGCCGCGTGGCGGCCCGCGCGACCGTCCGGCAGTGCCGGCGGCCCCCGAGCTCCACGACGCGTACACCTTCGTCTCGGCTCCCGACTTCCTCAACCAGGACGTCGCCGACCTGACCGCCGACGGGCGCACGGAGTTCGTCGACCCCCGCACGGGTGACGTCGCCAACTCGACCAACCCGGAGTACGACGCCGCGCTCGAGCAGGTGATGGACGAGATGGCGTCCCACGGCACGCGCGACGTCCTCGTGGCGGGCGACCTCGTCGAGGGACGCTGGGGTCGCGACGACTCGCGCAGCGGCGTCTTCGGTCCGGTGCGCACCGAGGCGCAGCGGATGCGCGCCTGGCGGCGCGCGGCGGCCGTCTACTACCCGGCCTACCGCCAGCGCTTCGCCGACCACGGCCTGCGGACCTTCACCGCGGTGGGCGACCACGAGATCGGCGACGACCCGTGGCGCACGACGCGCGATCCCTGGATCGACTTCAAGCGGCGACACGTGCCCGAGTTCAAGAACATCTATGCCGACCAGATGCTGTCCCGCGCCAACGGTCGCTCGCGCTTCTCCAAGCACCCGCCCCGCGGCCCGGCGAGGCGCACGGCGTACGCCGTCCGGCTCGACCGCAACGTGCTGCTCGTGACCCTCGACGTGTTCGAGCGGCGCGGGGGAGACGTGCACATGTCGGTCGACCCCGCCCAGCTGGCCTGGCTGGAGCGGGTGCTGCGCCAGGCCCGTCGCGACGAGGTGCCGTGGGTGATGGTGCAAGGACATGTCCCGATGACCGGCGACGTCCGGGCGCGCAACTCCAGCCACCTGACCTACGAGAAGGGCGACCGGTCCGACCTCTGGCAGGCGATGGTCGCCGGCGGCGTGGACGTCTACCTCAGTGGCGAGGTGCACGACCAGACCGTGCACGAGCGCGACGGGATCCTCCAGGTCTCCCACGGCTCGCTGTTCTACCGCGGCGAGGCCTCCTACGTCGTCGGCCAGGCCACCGCCGACGACCTGGTCCTGGAGAACCACCAGTTCCGCGGCGAGATCGGCTTCGAGGACCGGCTCTGGACGACCTCGCGCCAAGGTGCGCCCGGACACATCAGCTACCCGGACGCGTCCGTCGTGACGGGCACGCTCGAGGCCAGCCGGACGAGGTCGGGTGGGCTCCGGGTCACCGACGCCGCCGGGGTGCTGAAGCCCCGGAGCTGACGACGCCTCCGCGTCGTTCGCCCACCACTCGGCCACCGGTCGCCCAGCGGGCGGTCAGGGTTCGGGTCGGGCGGCAGGGTCGCCGTACCCTTGTGGGGTGACCGCCATCCCCACCCTCGAGCAGCTGCACGCGCTCGGACCCCTGCAGCAGCCGACGTACCCCGATGCCGGGGCCGTCGACGCTGCTGTCGCCCGACTGCGGACCGTGCCGCCGCTCGTCTTCGCGGGTGAGTGCGACGACCTCACCCAGAAGATCGCCGCCGTCACGCGCGGCGAGGCGTTCCTCCTCCAGGGCGGCGACTGCGCCGAGACGTTCGCCGGGGTCACCGCCGACAACGTCCGCAACAAGCTGCGGGTGCTGCTGCAGATGGCGGTCGTCCTGACGTACGCCGCCTCGGTGCCGGTCGTGAAGCTCGGCCGCCTCGCCGGGCAGTACGCCAAGCCGCGCAGCTCCGACCTCGAGACCCGCGACGGCGTGACGCTGCCTGCCTACCGCGGGGACGCGGTCAACGGCTACGACTTCACCCCCGAGTCCCGCATTCCCGACCCCCAGCGGCTGGTCGACGTCTACAACTCGTCGGCCGCGACGCTGAACCTGGTCCGTGCCTTCGTCACGGGCGGCTACGCCGACCTGCGCCAGGTGCACCTCTGGAACACCGACTTCGTGCAGAGCTCGCCGTTCGGCCAGCGCTACGAGGCGATGGCCGACGAGATCGAGCGGGCCCTCACGTTCATGAAGGCGATCGGCGCCGACCCCGACGAGTTCCACCGCGTCGACTTCCACTCGAGCCACGAGGCGCTGCTGCTGGAGTACGAGCAGGCGCTGACCCGCATCGACTCGCGCACCGACCTGCCCTACAACGTCTCCGCGCACTTCGTGTGGATCGGCGAGCGCACCCGGCAGCTCGACGGCGCGCACATGGAGCTGCTCTCGAAGATCAAGAACCCGATCGGCGTCAAGCTCGGCCCGACGACCACCCCGGACGACGCGCTGGCCTATGCCTCGCGGCTCAACCCGGACAACACCCCCGGCCGGCTCACCTTCATCACCCGCTTCGGTGCCGGCAAGATCCGTGACGGCCTGCCCGCGCTGGTCGAGAAGGTCACCGCCGAGGGCCTCAACGTGGCATGGGTCTGCGACCCGATGCACGGCAACACCTTCGAGGCGTCCTCCGGCTACAAGACCCGCCGCTTCGACGACGTGATCGAGGAGGTCCAGGGCTTCTTCGACGTGCACCGCAGCCTCGGCACCTGGCCCGGCGGCGTACACGTCGAGCTCACCGGCGACGACGTCACCGAGTGCATCGGCGGCGGTGAGGAGATCGACGAGGCCGGCCTCGCCAACCGCTACGAGTCCGTCTGCGACCCCCGCCTCAACCGCGTCCAGTCCCTCGAGCTGTCCTTTCTCGTCGCAGAGATGCTGCGCAAGGCCTGAGGAGCGGCTGCGCCTCGGGTGCGCTCGTGCCACGAGGCTGGTTGAGCGGACCATCGGCCGCTCGACGCACGGCATGCCGTGCGTCGAGCGTCCACGGCGTACGTCTAGTAGCCGAGCGGACCCCGCGCAAGTTGGGCGTACTGGACGGTGGTCCACGCACCTTCGCCGGCGGTGCGTGAGGCAGGTTTTCGAGGCCCAGAACCCGCCTCACACACCGCCGGTGCGCGTGTCGTACGCCGACGCGCCCGTGAGCGGTGCGTGAGGCTGCTGTTCGAGGCCCCGAACCCGCCTCACACACCGCTCGACGAGAGGCCGGACGGGCCCCGGTAGGTTCGGCGGCGTGATCGACCTGCGCTCCGACACCCTGACCCGGCCGACCGAGGCGATGCGTGAGGCGATGGCCCGCGCGGAGGTGGGGGACGACGTCTACGGCGAGGACCCGACGGTGACCGCGCTTCAGGAGCGGGTCGCGGGGATGTTCGGTCACGAGGCCGCGCTGTTCACGCCGACCGGGTCGATGGCCAACGTGCTGGCCGTGGCGAGCGTCGTGACGCCCGGCGAGGAGGTGCTGTGCGACTCCTCGGCCCACATCGCGCGGGCCGAGCTCGGCGCCCACGGCGCGATCAGCGGGATCACCATGCGCACGTGGACCGGCGTGCGCGGTCAGGTCGACCTCCCGGCGATCGAGTCGATGTACGCCCCGGACATGGGGATGTACTTCGTCCGCACCGCCGCCGTCTCGGTCGAGAACACCCACAACTTCGCGGGCGGTGCCGTCCTCCCGATCGACGACCTGCGCGACCTGCGTAGCTGGGCCGACGGGGTCGGCACCAAGATCCACCTCGACGGCGCCCGGCTCTGGAACGCCCACGTCGCGACCGGTACGCCGCTCGCCGACTACGGGCGGATCGCCGATGTGCTCGCGGTCTGCCTGTCCAAGGGTCTCGGCGCGCCCATCGGCTCCCTGATGGTCGGCTCGGCCGATGCGATCGACGAGGCGCGCGTGCGCCGCAAGCGGATGGGCGGCGGGATGCGCCAGGTCGGCGTGCTCGCGGCAGCTGGTGCGTACGCCCTCGACCACCACGTCGACCGGCTGGCCGACGACCACGAGCACGCACGCCTGCTCGGCGAGGCGCTGGGCCTGGACCCGGCGACGGTCGACACCAACATCGTCGTGATCGACCGGCCCGACGCCGCCGCCTTCGTGGCGGCAGCCGCCGACGAGGGCGTCCGGATCGCCACGGTGGGACCCCGCGCCGTACGCCTGGTGACCCACCTCGACGTCACCCGGGCCGATGCGGACCGGGCGGCCATCGTGCTCAGCCGGCTCGCTTCCCGTTGACCGTGACCTCGCTGATCGCGGTGTAGTCGCGCCCGAGGTTGCCGCTGCCCGGAGGCGTCACCGAGGTGATCGTGATCGTCACGGACGACGTCTCCACCGGTGGCACCTTGAGCAGCTGCATGGTGGGGCGCTCCGCGAACGTCTGCTCCACCGTCGTGCCGTCGTCGAAGCCCCAGGTGACGGACAGGATGCGGCGGTTGTTGGGATACCAGTCCACCCCGGCGACCTGCTTGGCATAGCCGTTGATCATGCCCACGCGGTAGACGACGCCCGGCTCCGCGAGGGTGATGGTCACGGCCTGCCCGGTCACGTCGCCGGCGGTGCGCCACGTCGTGCTCGGGAGGCCGTCGTGCATCTGGGTGGCCTCGTACGCCACCAGGTTGCCGTCGAAGTCCGTCGTCGGCGGCGCCGTGCCAGGCACCTCGAAGGTGGCGTTGCTGGCCAGCTCGACCCGCTTGCCGATGCCCTTCGGGGCCTCGGCCTGCCCCGCACCCCCGGGCTCGGTCGACTCACCCGCACCGCCGTCCGCAGACGCCGAGGACTCGCTGGTGGTCGTCTCGTCGGTCGCGGTGTCGCCCTCGTCCGTGCCGAAGGCCTCGAGCAACACGAAGACCAGACCGACCAGGACCACTGCGCCCAGCACCCAGAAGATCCAGGCCGGTCCCCGGAGCGGGTCGTCGGCACCGAGCTCGTCGACCTCCTCGTAGGGGAGCAGGTCCTCGCGCGGATCCCACGTGGACTCCCGCGGTGCCGGTGCCGGTGCCGGCGCCCTCGCAGCGCGACCGCTGACCGGCGCGGGCTCGGGTGCGACGACCGCGACGGTCACGGGGGCGCTGACCGGAGCGACAGCCGTCGGGTCGGACGCCTGGACAGGAAGCGTGACCGGCTCGGACGGCTCTCCGGCGGGTTCGTTGGCGGGTGCGGTGACGGTCGTCGGAGGCCGGTCCTCGACCAGCGCCGCGGCGGGAGCGGGCTCGCCGATGGGGTGCCCGCAGTTGAGGCAGAAGCGGCCGACGCCGAGGTCGGCCCCGCACCGCACACACGTGTCCACGGGGCCACGATAGGCGGACCCGACCTCGCTCGTCCTCCCGTCTTGGGGTGGGACGGCCGGTCAGACGGCGATGTGCGGGACCTCGCCCTCCACCACGCGGCGTGGTGCGAGCTCGACCGTCAGCATGGCGACGAGCACCATCGAGCCGCCCAGCAGCAGACGCGCCGTGACGTCCTCCCCGCCCAGCGAGACCGCGAAGGCCGAGGCGAAGACCGGCTCCATGCTCATGATGATCGCGACGCGGGTCGGCGGCAGGTGGGCCTGCGCCCAGGTCTGGCCGAGCAGGCCGAGAGCGCCCACGATGACCGCCATGTAGGCCACCGAGACCCAGTCACTCGTCCTGGTCGGCAGCACGATCCCGTCGGGCACGGTGGCCAGCGTGCAGACCAGGGCGATCACCATGATCTGGAGGATGGTCATGCCGACCGCGTCCTTCGCGGTCGACCACGCACCGAGCCCGACGATGTGCAGGGCGTAGAGCACGGCCGATGACAGGGTGATCAGCTCGCCGTAACCGACGCTGAGGCCGCGCAGGGCCAGGATCCCGAGGCCGATGGTGGCCAGGGCGACCGCGACCCAGGTGATCGGCGGGATCTTCGACCTCAGGATCGCCGCCGCCAGCAGCGGCGTGAACACGACGTACAGGCCGGTGACGAAGCCGCTGACGCTGGCCGGTGTGTGGGCGAGTCCGGACGTCTGCAGGATCTGGGCCACGCCGTACAGCAGGCCGAGGACCGCGGCGTGGCGGCGCACGACGGGAGACAGGCGCCCCAGGGCGCGGGGCGCCACCACCAGCAGCGCGATCGACGCGATGGCGAAGCGCAGGGCGAGGAAGTCGAGCGTCGGCACCCGGTCGAGCAGGTCCTTGATCAGGAAGAACGTCGATCCCCAGCACGCCGTGAGCGCCAGCAGGGCGGCGGTCGCCAGCAGCGTCGTACGCCGGTCGTGCTCGGGTGTCACGGAGGAAGGCTAGGACCTCACACGATGGACAGCGTGATCGTCGATCCCCTCGGCACCTGCTCGCCCGCAGGCGGGTCGGAGCTGGAGACGTAGCCGATCCCGAGGTAGATGTCGGCCTGCCTGGTCTCGACCACGAAGCCGAGGCCCTCGAGCAGGTCGGTCGCGGCCTCCACGCCCATCGCCTTCACGGAGGGGACCTCGACGAGCTCAGGACCGAGGGAGACCGAGAAGGACACCGTGTCCCCGCGGTAGAGCGTGCCGGTGGTCGGATCCTGCGAGATCACCTCGCCCTCGGGGGCGGTGTCGCTGTAGACCTCGCCCGACACGGCCACCTCGAGCCCGCGCTTCTCGAGCGCTGCCTTGGCGGTGTCGAGCTGCTTGCCGCGCCAGTCCTTGACGGTGATCGGCTTGCGGCCGCGACTCAGGACGAGGTCGACCGTGGCGCCCGGCTTGAGCGTCGTCCCGGTCTTGGGTGAGGTGCGGATGACCTGCCCCTCCGGCACGGTCTCGCTCCAGCGGCCGGCGCTCGTGCCGAACGAGAGCTTGGTGGCGGCGAGCGCGTCCTGCGCCTGGTCCTCGCTCTGTCCGGCGAGGTCGGGCACGTCGTACCGCTCCGGGCCCAGCGAGAGGACCAGCGTCACCGACCCGCCGTCGAGGACCTTGCCACCGGGCTCGGGGTCGGTGGCGATGACCAGGCCCGCCTCGACGTTCTCGCTGTACGCCGGCGTGCCCGCGTCGGCCTCCAGACCGGCGGACTCCAGCTCGGCGCTCGCCGCGGCCTCGTCGAGGCCGAGCACGCCCGGGGTCGTCGTGTAGCGCTCCCACCCGAACCACCAGGCACCGAGGCCGATGCCGGCGACGAGCAGGATCGCGAGGAGGAGCGAGACCGGGCCCTTCATCGATCGTCGCCGTGCGGTCGTCGAGACGGGGGCGACCTTGCTCGGTGCCCGCCCGGGCGGGCGACCGTGGGCCGGCCGCGTCGAGGAGCCGGCGGGCGCGGGCGTGGCGACCGTGGTGGTCGCGGGTGCCGCGGCGGCCGCCGTGGCCCTCATCGGCTCGGTGACAGGGGCCGCAGGTGCACCGCCCGCGGCGACCGGGTGCCGTTCGATGGCCGTCGTCCGGTCAGGGCTCCCGTCGTCGATCAGACCCGAGTCGCGGGGATCGACCTCGGTGAGCAGCGCCAATGCGCCGGCGTCGAACGGCTCGGGCGTCGTGTCGTTGCCGCGCGCGTCCATGACGGCGACCGAGTCGTCGACGGGCGCACGCCGGGGGAGGAGGTCGGCGGCGAGCTCGGGATCGGAGGCGAGACCGTCGCGCAGCGCCTGCTCGACCCGGTGGAAGTGGTGCAGCAGGACCGTGGCGTCGGCGGGACGCTGGTCGCGGTCACGGGAGGTGGCGCGGGCGACCAGCGCGTCGACGTAGTCGGGGATGCCGGGCTGGAGCAGCGACGGCATCGGTACGTCGTGGTGGACGTGGCGGTAGGCGACCTGGATCGGCGACTCGCCCTCGTGCGGCTTGGCACCCGTCAGCAGCTCGTAGAGCACGACGCCGGTGGCGTACACGTCGGCGCGAGCATCGGCCCGCCCGTCGACGACCAGCTCGGGAGCGAGGTAGGAGACCGTGCCGATCAGCACGCCTCCCGTCGCCGTGTGCTGGGTGTCGGCGCTGACCGCCTTGGCGAGGCCGAAGTCGGCGACCTTGATCCGGCCGCCGTGCGCCTCGTCGGCGATGAGCACGTTCTCCGGCTTCACGTCGCGGTGGACCAGCCCGGCACGGTGGGCCGCGCCGAGCGCCGAGACGACCGGCTCGAGCAGCGCCAGCGCCCGCCGGGGAGGCATCGGCGCCTCCTTGCGGACCACGTCTCGCAGCGTGTGGCCCGGGACGTACTCCATGACCAGGAAGACCGTGTCCTGGCCGTCGGACGTGTCGTCACCCTGGTCGTAGACGCCGACGACGTGCGGGTGGTTGAGCCGCGCGGCCGCGCGGGCCTCGCGGACGAACCGCTCGGCGAACTCCTGGTCGTCGCCGAGACCGGGGTGCATCACCTTGACGGCGACGGTGCGGTCGAGGCGGGTGTCGGTGGCCTCGTAGACACTGGCCATGCCACCGCGCGCGATGCGCGGGCCGATGCGATAGCGACGCTCCAGCAGGCGCCCGACCATGGGGTCGCCAGAGACGCCGGGCGCGGGTGCGCGGGCGTGCTCAGGCTCCACTGTCGACCTCCACGCCGGATCTGGGAGGGGCACACGGGGAAGGATCCGGCCCCACCACTCTACGAAAACCGCCGCCTGCGGTGACGCTCAGGCGTGGCTCCGGCGTGGCGTGCCGCGGGTCTGCGCGCTCAGGACGGCGGTCGGCCGGCCTCCAGCCGGCGCTTGATGGCCACGACGTTGCCCACGTAGGTCTTGGTCTCCTCGTACAACCCGTGCTCGCGCACGGCGCCCAGGCCCTGGTAGTACGCCCCGATCTTGTGGGCGCGCCGGTGCGTGTGGTGCGAGAGCACGCGGAGCAGGAGCACGCCCGCCTGCGCGTTGTCGCCGAGCCGGTGCAGCCGTAGCCGGTGCCCCGCGTAGTGCTCCATCCACCGGGCGGTGGAGGGCAGCACCTGCATCGCGCCGATCGCGTGCGCGCCGGACACCACGCCCATCTGCCAGCCCGACTCCTGCCAGGCGATGGCGAGGGCGAGCTGCGGGTCGACGTCGTGGTGACGTGCCGCGCCCGCGATCACCCGCCGGACCTTCTCGCGGTCGCGGTCGGGGTGCTGCCACATCTTCGTGGTGCGGCCCTTGCCCCCGTGCTTCGTGCCGCCCTCGCCCGACCGGTCCCCCTTGCGCACCACCGGGATGACGATCTCCTGCCCGACGCGCAGCACCCCGCCCCGTCCGAGGTGGTTCGTGGACACGATCTCCGCCGTCCACGCGTGGAACCGCACGGCGAGACCGGAGACGGTGTCGCCGGGGCGTACGACGTACGAGACGAGCCTGCGGCCGCCGGGCGCGTCGGCGTGGTCCGCGTGCGCGGGCGCGACGAGCGCGGTCGAGAGCGGCGCGGACAGCATCGCTGCCAGCACCAGCGCGGTGAGCGTCCGGACGGGGTGGGGTCGTCGGTCGGGTCGGGGCACAGGTCGGAACACGTCTGGCACTCCTCATCGCCGGCTGCGCCCGAGGGACCTGGGGTCCTCCGGGAGGGAAGCGCGCCTGACGAGCATTCGACGGTAGCGACAGCGAGGGGCCCGGCGCGATGCGCAGGGCCCCTCGGGCGTGTCGTTGCTGGTGCTGGAGCCGGGTCAGCAGGCGCCGTTGTAGGTGCTCTGCTCGAGCTGCGGCGCCTTGATGGACTTCTCGTTGGGCGCGCGCATCGACCAGTAACGCATCCAGTCCATCTGCATCCGGGCCGGATCCATCTTCGTGCCCTCCTTGGCGCGCAGCTCGAACTTCAGCTGTCGCGGCATCGGGTCCAGAGCCTCGTCGCGGCGCTCGGTGTTGATGACGTGCGCGTCGACGAACCACGAGACGTGGTCGGGAGCGACCTCGACGGCGTACGTGTGCCACCGGTCGTTGCGCAGGTGGCGACCGAGGAAGCCGCGGTAGGAGCTGTTGGGCAGCGTGTGGACGTAGGACTTCACGGTGTTGGTGCCGAGCGTGAAGTTCTCCATGCCGATGTCGCGACCGCCGCAGTGCTGGTCGCGGGTGCCTCCGGGGACCAGCTCGGTGACGACCTTGAAGGGCTTGCCGCCCTTGACCGTCGACAGCGTGCGGGCCCGCATCCGGATCTCCCAGCGGCCGTACGGGTGGCCCTTGAGGTCGAGCGTGGCCGAGACGCTGCCGCGCTGGGTGCTCATCAGCGTGAGCATGCCGTTCTGGGTGCGGACGATGCCGCGGCCCTTCTTCTTCCAGAACGCCGGCTTGGGGCCGATGAACTCCTGGCGGAAGACGCCGTACTGATACCAGCCGAAGGTGTTGCCGGCGTGGATCGGGCCGGGCGCGGCGCCGTGGAGGTGGTCGGCCGACGCGGGGGAGACGGCCGGGGACAGGGTGAGCGCCAGCAGACCGACGAGGGCTGCGGCGAGCGCGGATCGGAGGGGGTGCATCCGAGGCACGCTACGGATCACCCGTCGGGGTGACAACTTCCCAGGCGTGTACGACTTCGCTGCCGCGCTTGCTCACCCCTAGGCTTCGGGCATGAGCAACACCCCTCTTGCCGACCGTGACCTGGCCGCCCTCGTCCCCGAGTGGCTCGACTGGAGCCAGGTCGCCGAGCTTCTCGGCGTGACCCCCGGCAAGGTGCGCACGATGATCCGCGAGCACGAGCTCGCGCACGCGGTGTCCGCACCCGGAGCCGGCCAGCGTGTCCCGGCCGACTTCATCCAGGACGGCCAGGTCGTCAAGGGCCTCTCCGGGCTCCTCGTCCTGCTCCACGACCACCGCTTCGACGACCGCGAGTGCATCGCGTGGCTCTTCACCGACGACGACCTCCCCGGTCGCCCGATCGACGCGCTGCGCGAGAACCGCGGCAGCGAGGTCAAGCGTCGCGCGCAGGTGCTGGAGTACTGATGGCCACGGGCGCAGCAGCGGGCCGCGAGCGCTACCGGTGGCTGCTGCTGCTCGTCGCGGCCGTGATGCTGGTCGCGTGGCTGGTCACCGGCGGCGGCCAGGGCGACTCGGGACCCAGCCGGTCCGACGCCTCGACGTCCACCGGCTCGTCATCGACCCCGAGCAGCGTCTCCGACGACGGGCTACCCACGGCCCGGCTCGCCGACCTGCCGCCCGAGGCGGCGCAGACGCTCGAGCTGATCGACGCGGGCGGGCCCTTCCCGGAGGACCGCGACGGCGTCACGTTCGAGAACCGCGAGGACCTGCTGCCGGACCAGCCGATGGGCTACTACCGCGAGTACACCGTGCCCACGCCCGGCTCCCCGGGCCGGGGCGCGCGCCGCATCATCGCGGGCGACGGTGCCGAGCTCTACTGGACGGCCGACCACTACGGGTCGTTCTCCCGGATCGAGAGGTAGCGACATGAGTGGTCTGGCAGCCGTCCTTGCGGGGCGCGAGGCACCCGGGATCCACCTGTGGCACGGCGCCTTCGACGTCGCCGACGTACGCCACACGGTCGAGCACGCCGGGTGGGGGTTCGGCTACGTCGACGGGTGGACCCGCGCGGACACCAAGCCCGCCTTCCTCGCCGCGGTGGGGGAGACGCTCGGCTTCCCCGACTGGTACGGCCAGAACTTCGACGCCCTCGCCGACTGCCTGCACGACATCGGCAGCGGCACGGACGGGGTCCTGCTGCTGTGGGACGGGTGGGGGACGCTGGCCCGTACGGACGATCGGGCCTTCAGCATCGCGCTGAGCGTGCTCGGCTCGCGGGTCAACGCCGACCGCGGCGTGCCGTTCTCCGTGCTGTTGCGCGGGGAGGGACCGACCGTCCCGGGCGTCACCAGCCTCGACTGAGATCGGCGCCGCGTCCCGGCGGGCGTTGCGGGGGTGGCGGCAGATCGCAGGCCCGTACGTCGCTGGCGTGCGATGTGCCGCCACCCCGGGCGGCGACCTGCAGAGCTCAGACGGTCCGCTGGGTCGCGGCCGCAGCCAGCTCGGTGAGCACCACCCGCGCGTGCTCGTCCACGTCGGCCGCGCCGAGCGCCTCGACCGCGTGGTCGGCGAGCGAGCCGATGACCTCCTCGACCTGCGCGCGGGCGCCGGAGGCGTCGATGATCACGCGCAGCTCGTCGACGTCGGCGGCGGTGAGCGGCGTGCCGAGTGCGGCGTCGAGCCGTTCGGCCGCGGCGCGCGGAGCGGCGTCGAGGGCCAGCGCGACGAGCACCGTCCGCTTGCCCTCGACCAGGTCGTCGCCGGCGGGCTTGCCGGTCTCCGCCGGGTCGCCGAACACGCCGAGCAGGTCGTCGCGGAGCTGGAACGCCTCGCCGAGCGGCAGGCCGACGCGGGTGAGCTGCTGGATCCGGGCGCTGTCGGCACCCGCGAGGGCGGCGCCGATGTGCAGGGGCCGCTCGATCGAGTACTTCGCGGACTTGTAGCGCAGCACCGTCATCGCGGTGTCGACGTCGGCATGCCCGCGGGCCTGGACGGAGACGTCGAGGAACTGGCCCGCGATCACCTCGCTGCGGCACTGCTCGAAGAGGTCGAGCCCGGGCGCGACCTCGGCGGCGCTGAAGCCCGAGTGGCGCAGCAGGTCGCCGGCCCAGCCGAGGAGCAGGTCGCCGAGCAGGATCGCGGCCGCGGCGCCGTACTGCTGCGGGTCGCCGCGCCAGCCGGCGGACCGGTGCTCCGCCTCGAAGGCGCGGTGCGTCGCCGGTCGGCCGCGACGGGTGTCGGAGGCGTCCATGTAGTCGTCGTGGACGAGGGCGCTCGCGTGCAGCATCTCGAGCGCAGCGCAGGCCCGGGCCAGGGCCGCGGGGTCCGCGGGCTCGGGCCGGATCGCCCGGTGTCCCCAGTGGCAGAAGGCGGCACGGAACCGCTTGCCGCCGCGCACCGACGTACGCGCCTCGGCGATCAGGCGGTCGGCGTCGGGGCCGAGGGGAGCGAGCTCGGCCTCCTGCTCGTCGAGGAAGTCGTCGAGCACCTGCTGGACCTGGTCGCGGAACGGTGCGGGGTCCCAGGTCGTCACGTCGCCGAGCCTAGCCAGTGGACGGTGTGCGGAAGACATCGTGTCCGTACGTAGGCTGTTGCGCATGACGCACAGTCGGGACGTGGGCCGGGACCTGAGCATGCGCGAGCGACTGGCGCGCGGCGAGCGGTCCTTCTCCTTCGAGTTCTTCCCGCCCAAGGACCAGGCCGGCGAGGAGCAGCTCTGGCAGGCGATCACCGAGCTCGAGCCGTTCGCCCCCACCTTCGTGTCGGTGACCTACGGCGCCGGCGGCAGCACCCGGGACCGCACGGTCGCGATCACCGGACGCATCGCCCGGGACACCACCCTGCTGCCGGTCGCACACCTCACCTGCGTCGGCCACACCACTGCCGAGATCACCTCGATCCTCGACGACCTCCACGCCGCCGGCGTCACCCACGTGATGGCCCTGCGCGGTGACCCGCCCACCGGGCCCGGGACGCCGTGGACGCCGACCGAGGGCGGCCTGACCTACGCCGACGAGCTGGTCGCGCTGATCCACGAGCGTGACGACATGCGCATCGGCGTCGCCGCCTTCCCCGAGGGGCACGTCGACGCCGTCGACCTCGCCACGGACGCGCGCGTCCTGCGGGGCAAGTACGACGCCGGGGCCGAGTTCGCGGTGACCGACATGGTGCTGCGCGCGAGCGACTACGTCGGCCTGGTCGAGCGGGCGGAGGTCGTCGGCGCGGACCTGCCGATCATCCCGGGCATCATGCCGATCCTGAACCTCCGCTCGATGCAGCGGATGGTGGAGTTCTCCGGTCGCGAGCTCCCCGAGGAGGTCACGGCGCGGCTGACGCCGCTCGCCGACGACCCCGCCGCCCTGCGCGCAGAAGGCATCGCCATCGCGACCGAGCTGTGCGAGGCGCTGCTCGACGCCGGCGCACCGGGCCTGCACTTCTACACGCTCAACCGCTCCAAGGCGACGCGCGAGATCTTCGCCAACCTGCGCATCACCGTCTGATCCCGGGCGCCCGCTCGTACAGGTCGCGGAGCAGGCAGATCTCAGCGCCGTGGTGGAAGACCTCCACCGCCATGAACATCACGACCCGCGCCACCGGGGCGTGCGCGAACTGCGGCGGGCTGCGGTCGCCCTGGGGCTCGGCGAGTCCGTCGTCCCCGAGAGCGCGGATGCCCGCCACGAAGGCGGCGTACTCCGCGTCGAGCTGCGCCAGGGCGGTGGCGGCGGTCCCTGCGTAGTCGTAGGTGTCGAGGTCGACCTGCCGACCTCCGAAGTAGGTGCCCGCCGTCGAGGCGAGTCCCTCGGCCAGGTGCCCGATCCGCCAGGCGATCGTCGTCATCGGCTCGGGTCCCTCGACCGGGGCGTGCTCCCACGCGAACGCACCGGAGCCGTGGGCGATCGACGCAGCCACCTCGGCCCTCGGGCGGACCGACCAGCAGCCCGGGACCGGCTCCCAGAGGCGCTCCGCGTCGGTGAGCCCGTCGAGTCGCGGCCGCAGCTGGCTGGCCCAGTGGGACTCGAGCTGGTCGAGCACCTCGACGGCGATGCTGGTCGGCATCGCCCGACCGTAGCGCGACTAGGTTGGGCCCATGTCCGAGATGCACACCGTCACCGTGACCGGGACCGGATCCAGCAAGGTCGCGCCCGACAGTGCCGTGGTCCGGCTGGCCGCGGTCGGACGGGGCGCCGGCGTCGCCGAGGCGTACGACGCCATGACGGGCTCCGCCACCACGCTCGCCGAGGTCGCCGGCCGCCACGTCGAGGAGCAGCGGCTCGGTTCCACCGGCATCACCGTGTGGCCGTCGCACGACCGCGAGGGACGCGCGGACGGCTACGAGGCCCGCCACGGCTTCGCGATCGGTTGCGACGATCTCGCGGGAGCCGGCGCGATGCTCTCCGAGCTCGCGCGCGAGGTCGCCGACGGGCTGGTGATCGACAGCGTCGGCCTCGAGGTGACCGAGGACCACGGCGCCGAGGCTGAGGCACGCGAGGCCGCGTTCGCCGATGCACGCGAGCGCGCCGCCGCCCTGGCGCGGATGGCGGGCGCCGGGCTCGGTGCCGTCCAGACCATCGTCGAGGGCGACGCGGCCGGCGGCCCGTCGCCGATGCCGAAGATGGCGATGATGCGCGACTCGGGCGGAGGGCTCGCACCCGGCGAGGCCACCGTGACCGTGGCGATCACCGTGGTGTGGGAGCTCCTCCACTGACCTCCGGCTCAGGCCCGGACTCACGCTCGGCCGATGACCTCGGCGACCAGTGCCGCACTGAGTCCCGCGAACGGCAGCCCGGACCCGGTCGTCGCGTGGGCACCGGCGGTGAGCACGCCGGCGATCGGCGTACGTGGACCGAGCCGGGTGCGGGCGGTGCGCGGTCCCTGCCAGAGCATGCCGTGGGGCGATCCACCCCACTGCTCGACGAGGTCGCGCGGGCTGCGGTCGACCCGTGCCACCACCTGCGCACGCACGTCGAGACCGGACCGAGCCAGGGCGGTCAGCACGTCCTCGGCGATCCGGCCGCGTGCCAGCACCGTCCAGGCGGCGGCGCCGTCAGGAGCGCGACCGCCGGTCCGTACGACGAGGAGCGGGTCGCCGTGCAGCACCACCTCGTGCGGCAGGTCGGGCACGTCACCCTCCAGCCCGACGTGGCAGACGACGGGCGGGATCGCGGGCATCGTGCGGCGGACGTACGACGCCAGCGCCGGCAGCCGGCGCGGGTCGATCGCGACGACCACGTGGTCGGCCGGCAGCTCGCCGCCCGCCGTGCGTACGCCGGTGACGCGACCACCTGACACCCCCAGGTCGTGCACCTCGGTGCCGGTCAGGACGGTGACGCCGCGCAGGGCCAGGCGCGCGGCCATCGCCGTCCCGAGAGCGGCCAGCCCACCAGGCACGGTCCAGGCGCCGAAGCGCTGCTCCAGGTAGACGTCGACACCCGCGAACACCGGGACGTCGCGCAGCTCGTGGCCGTCCATCACCAGCCGATGGCCGGCGAGGAGGCGGAGCCGCTCGTCGCGGAACGTCTTGCGCAGTCGCTTCTCCAGGGACTCCCGGCTCCGCAGCAGCGCGGTGAGCTCGGAGGGCGCGACGTCCTCGTCGAAGGGCCGCTCGAACCACTCCCTGCGCAGCAGCTCCCACGCCTCGCCGTACGCCGCCACGTGGTCCACCCACTGCTGGCCGAGGCCCGGACCGAGCTCGTCGACCGCGGCGAGCTGGGCGGCGCGCGACCCACCCGGCAGGCGGAGCGCGGAGCCGTCCTCGAACCGGTGCTCGCGCACCAGGTCCAGGGGCTGGAGATCGACCTCGCGCTCGAGGGGGCGGCCGGACTTGCGGAACAGGTCGCGGATCACGGCGGGCAGCAGCGTGCTGGTCGGGCCGGCGTCCCACCCGAACCCGTCGACCTCGACCGTGCTCAGCGCGCCGCCCAGGGCGTCCGAGCGCTCGAGCAGGGTGACGTCGTGGCCGAGCTTGGCGAGCCGCGCAGCCGCGGCCATGCCGCCGAAGCCGCCACCGATCACCACGACACGAGCCACGGGGGAACCCTAGGGCCAGGGGCAACGCTAGGCGGCCTGGTGGATCGGGCCCTTCCTCTTCCAGCGCCGCCAGCCGCGGCGCACGAGCCGGCCGACGAAGAACAGCATCACCAGGCCGAGGATGAGCAGCACGCCGGCGATCGCCGCGGCGCCCTGCGGGTGGTCGAGGGCGAACCACACGACCCCGAGCACGGCAGCGTCCTCGGTGAGGCTCGCGATGATGTTGCTGGCCGGCTCCGGAGAGGCGTTGATGGCGAGCCGCCCACCCGCCTTGACCAGGTGGCTGAGGAGAGCCGTACCGCCACCCACCACGCCGAGCACCGCCTGGTCGAGCGAGGAGGCGTCACCCGCGAGCAGGACGCCGATGACGGCTCCGGCGGTCGGTCGGATCGCCGTCGAGACCGCGTCCCAGGTGGAGTCGATGAAGGGGATCTTGTCCGCGATGAACTCCATCGCGTAGAGGAAGCCGGCCACCGCCAGCACGTCCCAGCGCCCGAGCACGTCGGGGATGCCCTCCACCGATCCGAACCGGTCGGCAAGGCCGAGCACCAGCACGACGAGGTAGGAGTTGATCCCGCTCGCCCAACCGCTGGAGAAGGTCAGTGCCAGTGCGTCCACGGGTGGATCCTCTCAGTCGTGCCGGATGTCGGTCGACGTCAATCGACCTGGACCTCCAGCGCACCCGTCATCTCGACCAGCTCGTCGTACGTCGTGGAGAAGACCGCGGCCGGGTGCCCGGCAGCCGCCCACACGACGGGGTGCTGCCGCAGCCACGGGTCGATCCACGTACGGACCGGGGCGGGGTGGTCGAGCGGCGAGACGCCACCGATGACCTGCCCGGTGTGGAGGCGGACGAACTCGGGGGCGGCCCGCTCGAGCCGGCCCACGCCGATGCGGTCGGCGACGGCGGTGGTGTCGACGCGGTGCGCCCCCGAGGTGAGGATCAGGATCGGCTCGCCCTCGGCGTCGAAGAGCAGGCTGTTGGCGATCGCACCGACCTCGCACCCGAGCGCGGCCGCGGCGAGTGCCGCAGTGTGGGCGCTGTCGGGCAGGATGACCACGTCACCCGTCCCGCCGAGCCGGGTGTGCTCGCCTCGAAATGAGGTGATGGATGCGTGCTCGATCGACATGATGCGAGCCTAGCGACGACAACGACGAACCCCAGGGAGTGATGGATGGCGCGCGACGTGCCCCGGTCAGTGGACTACGCCGTCCGAGTCCTGGGCCTCATCGTGGCCACCGCGGGCGTGATCACCCTGCTGATCTGGCTGATGCGCGACGCCGTGCTCCGGGCGTGGGCCGAGGGCAACGAGAGCGCCCAGACGATCCTCGCCGAGGATGGCCTGGACGCGCTGCGGGCCAGCCCCAGCGCGCCCGGCTTCGTGGCACTGGCCCTCGTCGCCTTCGTCGGCTTCACCCTGCTGGCCATGGTGCTCGGCTCGTTCTTCATGGGCGGGCACGGTTGGACCCGGCTGGTGCTCACCGCCACGGCCGGCGTCGGCGTGCTGGTCGGTGCGATCTGCCTCGACAACCACCTCCCGGTGATCTTCGTCGTGCTCTCCGCGCTCGTCATCGTCGAGGGCCTGGCGCTCCTCTACTTCCTCTGGCAGCGCGAGACCACCACCTACCTGCGCGACGTCTGAACCACGTCCTCGCCCGTCCCTCCACATCCGGCGCCATCGGGTCCTGGCGGCTCTTGACGGGCTGTCGGTAGGGGGTAGTACCGTGCGGGGTGTTCGAACAGATGTTCGATGCGACCCGGGTGGCGGTGACCTCGACCCCCACCTCCCACCCGGGTCGGCCCGGGGTCGATGGATGTGCCAGGAGGCGCGATGAGGCAGTACGACGACCCCGTAGAGGTGCGACGAGGTGACGCAGAGGACCCCGACCAGTTCCTGTGGCGGGGCAGGCTGTGGAAGGTGCGCGCGGTGGTCGCGCACTGGGTGGAGACCGGTCCGTGGTGGCAGGGCGCCGGCGCAGCCGGACGAGCCGGTACGACGACGGACCTGGTCGCCGAGCGCGAGCTGTGGCGCGTCGAGGCCGGTCGTGGCCTCCAGCCCGCCGACGCGGAGACCTACGGCGTCTTCGACCTGTCCTTCGACTGGACCGACGGGCGCTGGCAGCTCGTCGGCTGCCAGGACTGAGGAGGTGACGTGATGGGACCCCACATGCTGCCGGCCACCGCCCACTCCTACCTCGAGCGCTCGGCCACCTCGTTGCGCGACGCGATCACCGCTCGTGACGTGCCCACCCGCTACGCCTGCGCCCACGTCGCGGCGCTCTGTGCCGCTGCCGCGCTGCTCGCGGCACGGGCCAGGCCCGCACCGCGCGGGCGCCGCCAGAAGAACGCCTGGGTGCTGCTGGCCGAGGTGGCACCGGAGCTGTCGGAGTGGGCGAGCTTCTTCGCCGCAGGCGCCGCGAAGCGGGCCGCCGCCGAGGCGGGCTCGACCCGCGCAGTCTCCGAGCGCGAGGCGGACGACCTGGTCCGTGACGCCGACCGGTTCCTGGCCGTGATCGAGCAGGCGCTCGGTCTGGTGCCGCACGCCAGCGTGGCGTGAGGTGCCACCGGACCCCTTCGTCCACCTCCACGTGGCCTCCGGCTACTCCCTCCAGTACGGCGCCTCGCACCCGCACGTGCTGGTGGAGCGCGCCGCGGAGCAGGAGATGGACACGCTCGCGCTGACCGACCGCGACGGCACCTACGGCGCGGTGCGGTTCGTCCGCGCCGCCCGTCGCGCGGGCATCCGGCCGGTGCTCGGCGTCGACCTGGCCGTGGCGCCGCAGACCGGTGCCCGCGGGGCCACGCGTCGGCCAGCACCCCGTCGTACACCCGTGCGCGGTGGAGCGGCCCGCGAGGCCGCCGTGGGGCAGGGCGGCAACGGGCGGGTGACGTTCCTGGCCAGCGGCAAGCCGGGCTGGGCGGCGCTGTGCCGGATGGTCTCGTCGGTGCACCTGTCGGGCGAGCGCGGGCAGCCGGTCGCCACTGTCGACCTGCTGGCCCCGCACCTGCGAGGCGGTGACGTGCTGGTGCTGCTCGGACCGTCCTCGGAGCTCGGCGTCGCCGCGACCCGTCGCCGCGACGACCTGGGGCTCGCCGCGATCGCTCCGTGGCTCGAGGTCGTGCCCCGCGAGAACCTCGTCGTCGAGCTGGTCTCCCACCGGCTCGGCGGTCGCGCGGGGGACTGGGGTCCCGGCACGTCGCCGCACGCCGCACGGATGGCCGGCATCGCCCGGACTGCGGGGCTGGCCACGGTCCTGACCAACGCGGTGCGCTACGCCGACCGGCTCGACGCGCCGACGATCGACGTCCTCGACGCAGCCCGCCGGCTGGTGCCGCTCGGCTCGACCCACCTGCGCGACGTCGGCCCGAGCGGCACCCGGGGCAATGCCGAGGGGTTCCTCAAGACCGGCAAGCAGATGCACGAGATCGCCGAGGAGGTGTGCCGCCTCGCCGGCCTGGGCGAGAGCGAGGTGGAGGCCAGGCGGCTGCTCGCGCGCACCCGGGCCGTGGCCGACCGGTGCGCGCTCGACCCCCGCGCCGACCTCGGCATCGGGGAGGTGCACTTCCCGGAGTTCGAGCTCTCCGACGCGCGGGCCCCCTCCGCCGACATCGCCCTCCGACAGCGGTGCGAGGCCGCCATCGGCACCCGCTACGGCACGGGCCCGATGGGGGTGGTCTGGAAGCGGCTCGACGACGAGCTCGAGACGATCCGGGTGCTGGGCTACGCGTCCTACTTCCTCACCGTCGCCGACGTCACCGACATGGTCGGGCAGATGGGCATCCGGCGGGCCGCGCGCGGATCCGGGGCGGGGAGCCTGGTCAACTACCTGCTCGCGATCTCCGGGGTCGACCCGATCCGGCACGGCCTGCTGATGGAGCGGTTCCTCTCGACGCGGCGATCCTCGCTGCCCGACATCGACGTCGACGTCGAGTCGGCCAGGCGCGAGGAGGTCTACCGGGCGATCCTCGACCGCTACGGCGGTGAGCGGTGCGCCGCGGTCTCGATGATGGACACCTACCGCGTCCGCCACGCCGTCCGCGACGTCGGAGCCGCGCTCGGCATGCCGCCCGGTGAGATCGACGCGATCGCCAAGGCGTTCCCGCACATCCGCGCCCGCGATGCCCGGCTCGCACTGCGCGACCTGCCGGAGCTGCGCGTCAGCGGGCTGGGCGACGGTGCGCTCGACCACTTCTTCGGCCTCGTCGAGCGGCTCGACGGGCTGCCCCGCCACATCGCGATGCACCCCTGCGGCGTGCTCCTCTCCGACGACACCCTCCTCGACCGCACGCCGGTCGAGGCGTCCTGGGCCGGCTTCCCGATGAGCCAGTTCGACAAGGACGACGTGGAGGAGCTGGGTCTCCTCAAGCTCGACGTGCTCGGGATCCGGATGCAGTCAGCGATGGCCCACGCCGTGGCCGAGGTCGAGCGGGTCGACGGCGTCCGCATCGACCTCGACGACGAGGTCCAGGTGCCGTTCGACGACAGCACGACCTACGAGATGATCAGCAGCGCCCGGACCCTCGGCGTCTTCCAGATCGAGTCGCCCGGCCAGCGCGAGCTCGTGGGCAAGTCCGGCATCGAGACGTTCGACGACATCATCACCGACATCTCGCTGTTCCGGCCCGGTCCGGTCAAGAGCGACATGATCACCCCCTACCTCGAGGTCAAGCAGGGGTGGGCGACGGCGCACTACCTCCACGACGACCTGCGCCCGATCCTCGAGCAGACCCGCGGCGTGGTGGTCTTCCACGAGCAGGTGATCGAGATGATCGCGCAGTTCGGCGGCGTCACCCGGGCCGAGGGCGACGAGAAGCGGCGTGCGCTCGGCAGCACCGACGGGATGGCCGAGACGCGGGCATGGTTCTTCCCGCGGGCCCTCGCCCAGGGCTACGACCTCGCGCTCGTCGAGCAGATCTGGAAGGTGCTGGAGGCCTTTGCGTCGTTCGGGTTCTGCAAGGCGCACGCGGCCGCCTTCGCGCTCCCGACCTACCAGTCGGCCTGGCTCAAGGCGCACTGGCCGGCGCACTTCCTCTCCGGGGTGCTCACCCACGACCCCGGGATGTATCCCAAGCGGCTGATCCTCGACGACGCCCGGCAGTTCGGTGTCGGCGTGCTCGGGCTCGACGTCAACGCCAGCTCGTCGGCGTACGTGGTCGAGCGCGGCAGCACCGACGAGGGCCACGCGATCCGGCTCTCGCTCACCGACGTGAAGGGGATCAGCGAGGCAGAGGTCGCCCGCATCGTCGGGGCGCGGGACGGCGGGCCCTACGTCTCGCTCTCGGACTTCTTCCACCGCGCCAGGGTCTCGCGGCCGGTGCTCGAGCGACTGGTGCTGGCCGGCGGTTTCGACGCGGTCTACGGCATCGGGTCGGTCGACCACGCTGTCCACCGGCGCGGACGGGTGACCCGGCGCGACCTGCTGCTCCAGGTGGCCGAGCTCGACCTCTACGCCCGCTCGCTCGACCGCGCGTCCCGCGGTCGCGGTCTGTCCGGTCGGCGTACGCCCCTCCCGGCCGCCGCCACGGCGACGGACGCCGCGGCCCGCAACAGCACGGACCCCGGGGTCCGCGGGGCGTCGACCCCGGTCGAGCGGCACGTCCTGGCCGACGGCGGCGTGTGGGCACGCGCGTCGGCGCAGTCCCGGGCCGCGCGGCCGGTGGTCGCGGCCGACTCCGTGCAGCTCACCCTCCGGCTGGGCGACGAGCCGGGTGAGCCGGGAGAGCGGCCCTCCGGCCTGCCCGAGATGACCACGCTCGAGCGGATGCGAGCCGAGCTGGAGATCCTCGGTCTGGACGTGAGCCAGCACGCCGTCGCGACCTACGACCCGTTCCTCGACGCGCTCGGCGTCACCCGCAGTCGCGACCTGCTGCGCCGGCGCAGCCGCTCCGAGGTGCTCGTCGCCGGGGTGAAGGTCGCCACCCAGACGCCACCGATCAGGTCCGGTCGACGTGTGGTGTTCCTGACGCTCGACGACGGCACCGGTCCGGTCGACGCGACGTTCTTCGAGGACGCGCAGGGGCCCTACGCAGCCACGGTCTTCGCGTCCTGGCTGCTGCTGGTGCGTGGCGAGCTCCGGCGCACCGGCCGCCGTGGCGTGTCGCTGCGAGCCACCGGAGCCTGGGAGCTGCCGGCGATGCACGAGCTGTGGCAGCGCGGTCGCAGCGCCGAGGAGGGGCTCGACCTGGTGCGTGCCGAGCTCGCCCGGGTCCCCGAGCCGGCGGGCGGCGAGGAGCCCGACCAGAGGCGGGTCCTCGTCCACACCAGCGGCTTCCGGGTGTCGCCCTACGCCGACGTCAAGCCGGCCGGCGACGCCGTCAAGGACGTCGCCCGACGACTGTGGCACCGCAGCCCCGGGAGCCCCGGGTGAACCGTCTCCCGCGCGCACTAGGGTTGCCCGCATGGCCCAGCCCTCCGCCAGCGACCGCCGCCACTCCGTCCGCTCCGGCGTGGCGTGGGACGGCGTACGCACGGTGCTGGACGGCGACTCCTTCGGCCCCACCGGCGGCGGTCGGGCCCGCATCGTCGACGTCGGCGGCGGCACCGGAGGGTTCGCCGTGCCGCTGGCCGAGCTCGGCCACCACGTCCAGGTCATCGACCCCAGTCCCGACGCCCTGGCGTCCCTCGGCCGTCGCGCCCGGGAGCGCGGGGTGGCCGACCAGGTCACCGGGCAGCAGGGCGACCTCGCCGACCTGCCGAGCCTCGTCGACGAGGCCGACCTCGTGCTCTGCCACGGCGTGCTCGAGATGGTCGACGACCCCGCCGCCTCCCTGGCTGCCATCGCGGGCGTGCTGCGTCCGGGTGGACACCTCAGCCTCCTCGTGGCCCAGCGCCACGCGGCCGTCGTGGCGCGCGCCATGGCCGGTCACTTCCAGGCCGCGCGCGAGCTCCTCGACGGTGACGCGACCACCGGGTCGTCGGTCGCGACGGGCAGGGGCGGGCGTCGGTTCACCCACGACGAGGTCGTCGACCTGCTCGCCGCCGCCGGGCTCCGGCCGACCTCCGTCCAGGCCGTGCGGGTCTTCGCCGACCTCGTGCCGGGCAACCTCCTCGACCTCGAGCCGGGTGCGACCGCGGCCCTCGTCGAGCTCGAGCGTGCCGTCGCCACCCGCCCCGAATACCTTCCTCTCGCGGCACAGCTGCACGTCATCGCGCGTCGCTGATCCAGCCAGCGGGCGCCGAGGGGCGTCGTGACGGCCGGCGACGAGCCGATCGCCACTCCGCTCCTGCACGTCGACATGGACGCGTTCTACGCCTCGGTGGCGCTGCGCGAACGGCCCGACCTGGTCGACCAGCCGGTCGTCGTCGGCGGCAGCGGCCGCGGGGTGGTGCTGGCGGCCAACTACGTCGCCCGCCGCTACGGCGTCCGTTCCGCCCTGCCCATGACGCGCGCGCGCCGGCTGTGCCCGCACGTCGTGGTGATCGAGCCCGACTACGCCACCTTCACCAGCGTCTCGGCCTCGGTCATGGAGACCTTCCGTGAGGTCACCCCGCTCGTCGAGGCGATCTCGCTCGACGAGGCGTTCCTCGACGTACGCGGCTCCACGCGCCGGCTGGGCTCGCCCGGGGCGATCGCCGAGCGGCTGCGCTCCACGATCCACGACGAGCAGGGCATCACCTGCTCGGTCGGGGTCGCGGCCTCGATCTCCGTGGCCAAGCTGGCGAGCAGACGCGCCAAGCCCGACGGCGTGATCGTCGTCCCGCCGGCGGCGGTGACCTCGTTCCTCCATCCCCTCGACGTCGGCGAGCTCTACGGCGTGGGGGAGAAGACCCAGGCGCTGCTGCACCGGTTCGGCCTGCTCACCGTCGGCGACGTCGCCCACACCCCGCTCCGCACCCTGCAGCGTGCCGTCGGCGTGCACCTCGGCCGCGAGCTCCACCACCTCGCGTGGGGCACCGACCGCAGCGAGCTGACGCCGCGGTCCGGACCCTACGAGCCCGAGCGTTCGATGGGCGCCGACGAGACCTTCGCCCGCGACACCGACGACCGTGAGGTGATCGTGCGCGAGCTGCTGCGTCTCTCGGCCCGGGTGGCCGGTCGGATGCGCGCGGCCGACGTCGCCGGCAGGACGATCACGCTCAAGGTCCGGTTCGCCGACTTCACCACGATCACCCGGTCGCGCACCCAGCCCGAGGCGACCGACGTGACCGTGGAGATCCATCGCGCCGTGACCCGCCTCTACGACGCGCTCGGCCTCCAGCGCGCCCGCCTGCGCCTGGTCGGCGTACGCGTCGAGGGGCTGGTTCCGCGCGCCACCGTGCACCGCCAGCTGGTGCTCGGTGAGCCCGACCACGGGTGGGCGGACGCCGACCGTGCGGTGGACCGGGCGACCCGGAGATTCGGTACGTCGGCCGTACGACCGGCGAGCCTCGTGGGGGTTCGCGCGCGGGGCGGATGATCACGACGGGAGATCCATCACCTGCATCGGGGTGAATTTCGGCAGGACGCCTACCGTAGGTCCCGACGCGTGCCTAGACTTGGCGCCAAGAAGGTGAGGAGGAGGCGTGGAGCTCTCCGAGGAAGAACTGCGAATGCTCGAGCAGATGGAGCGCGCCCTCGTCGAGGAAGACCCCAAGCTCGCGTCCACGCTGCGCGGTACCTCCTTCCAGCGCGCCGCCCGTCGACGGATGATCGTCGGCGGTGTCATCCTCCTGGCCGGCATCGGCCTCCTGATCGTCGCCGTGCTCCTCGACCTCAGCGCCCTCGTCCAGACGATCGTCGGCGTGCTCGGTTTCGTGGTCATGCTCGGCGGTGCGATCCTCGCGCTCACCTCTTCCCGCCACCCCGGCACGCCGTCCAGCAAGGTGCGTGCCTCCGGCCGCTCCGGCTTCGGTGTCGTCGACGGTGGTCGTCAGCACCGCCCCGGTCGCCAGCGCTCGGGCGCTCCGTTCATGGATCGCGTCGAGGAGCGGTGGCGTCGCCGCCGCGAACGCGGCCTCTGACGGTCCTGCCCGCTGACCCGGGCACCTCCTGCGCGTCCCGCGCGCTGACCGGGCACCTCCTGCGCGTCTCGAGCGCTGACCGGGCACCTCGTTCCGCGCACCAAGTGCCCGCTCACCCTGCCTGACGGGCACGAAGTGCCCGGTCACCTTGGCTGACGGGCACGAAGTGCCCGGTCACCTTGGCTGTCGGGCACGAAGTGCCCGGTCACCCGACGAGCTCGTCGACCGTCCGGCTGGGCTCTGTGTCGACGGGTGTCTGGGTCTGGGGCGCACGCGACGAGCGAGGGCGCCAGGACGTACGTCGCCCGACGACCGATGCGGGCCACCACTCGGCCCGGCGTACGTCGCGGGGAGTGACGCCGGCGGCCAGCGCCTCCTCGACGAGCCTGGCGTCGTCCGCGAACCGTTCGGCGGTGAAGGTCTCCGGGTTGCGGGAGTAGCGGCTGTGCTCGAGGACGCCGACGAGGCGGTCGAGGGCGTGGGCAGCCTCGGGTGCCTGGTCGCGGCCGCGGCGCGGGCGGTCGGGGCGTTCGCCGCCGCCGACGGGGGAGGCGAGCAGTCGGCCCAACCACTCGCCGGCCCGCCGCGGTGAGCGACCGACGGGCCACGCATGGCCGAGGTCGGCGGCCACGTCACGCAGCTCGACCCACAGGTCCTCGATGTCGCCGGCCATCCGCCGCCGCCGCCGCGCCGCGCGGACGAGCCGGGGGGTGAGCAGCAGCAGGGCGACGACGCCGAGACCGAGGATCCCGGCGAGGATCGCCACCCACGGCACCGACGAGGTGTTGTCGTCGGCCGAGCCGGTGTCCGCGCTCGGGCTCGCGCCGCGATCGGGCAGCTGCTCGGTCGACCGCGTCGCACTCGGCGACGGCGACGCGGTCACCGGCGCGAAGTCGGCGGTCGTGTAGCCGGGGACCTCGCCGGCCCGGGCCTGGGGGGTCGGCTCGAAGCGCACCCAGCCGGAGCCGGGGAAGTAGAGCTCGGGCCACGCGTGCAGGTCGTGCGCGGAGAACACCCACGCGCCGTTGGTCGACTTCTCGGGCTCGAGGAACCCGACTGCGACCCGGCTGGGGATCCCGAGGACGCGCGCCATGATCGCCATCGAGGCGGCGAACTGCTCGCAGTAGCCGACCTTGTCCTGCAGGAAGGCGAGCAGGTCGGCGCCGCCGCTGCCGGCCGACTCGACCTGGGCGCGGTCGTAGCGGAAGCCGCCGTCCTCGCGGAACCACTGCTGCAGCAGCTGCGCCTTCTGGAATCGGGTCGGCGCCTCGGCGGTCACGCTCGCGGCCTCGCGGCGGATCTCGTTGCTGAGGCCGGCCGGGATGTCGGTGAAGATGCCGGCGACGGTGCCGGCGCCCGAGACCGCGCTGTTCATCGCGTCCGCGTCGTAGGTCAGCACGGCGCCGGTGAAGTCGTACGTGCGGTTGGCCGTCGTGACGTCGTCGCGGGCAGCGATGAAGTCGCGGGTGTTGACGTCGTAGCGCCAGTCGGTGCCGGCGGCGATCTGGGTGGTCTGCGCAGTGGTGGGCAGCCACGTCGAGCTGAAGTCCGAGCTGATGCGGACGTCGTACTTGTACTCGCGCCGGTCGACGTCGGGCGCCACGCCGTCGAGAGGGGGCAGGGCGCCGGTGGCGGTCTGGGTGTCGGGGATGTCGCGGTCGCCGGGCGTCCACTGCGAGCCGTTGAACCGGGCCAGGACCGACAGGCGGAAGTAGGTGGGCTTCGGTCCGGACGTGGTCACCGTCAGCAGGTCGATGTCCTCACCGCGCTGCAGGTCGCGGCGCAGGTCGACCATCGGGTCCTTGACCTCGACCTCACGCGTGCCGGGTCCGTTGCCCTCGAACACGCTCATGCTCATCGTGGGCACGGCGGCCGGGACGACGACAGCCAGGGCGATCGACGCAGCACCGAGGGCGACAGCGGTGTTGCCGATCGCGCCGGTGCGCACGGAGAACGAGCCCCTGTCGCCGTCAGGTGCACGGCCCCAGCTGCTGACGTGGTCGCTGTGCTGCAGGAAGACGAGGGTCAGGAAGAGGGCCGAGACGACGACGAAGAGCCACCACGAGACGGCGTCGCCCGTCACGGCGACCGGCAGGGTGTACGCCGTCAGCAGCGCGAGGCCCGCCACGGGTGCGCGGCGCAAGGTGCAGGCGATCGCGTCGACCAGGAGGATGACCAGCGTGCCGCCGATGAGCAGCAGGGGGTGGACGGGCGGTACGCCCGCCTGGACCGGCGCGGCGTAGTTGCGGGAGCTCTCGAGGGCGGCATCGATCGCGGCCAGGAACGCATCGACGTTGCCCGGCGTGGGAAGCGGCGAGCCGGTGGTGGTGCCGAGGACCAGAAGGGCGCCGAGGACGACCTGGCCGCCGATGATCGCTGCCGGGTGGACCCGGCTCCAGCGGGCCAGGGCACCGAGGCCGCCGATGACCACCCCGATGAAGAGGAGCGGGAAGCCGACCTCGGCGAAGCCCGCGGTCAGCACCCTCCACGACAGCACCGTGGCCCACGACGCGAGCATCGCGATGCCGGCGATACGCAGCTGGTGGGGGAGGCTGCTCCAGCTGGCCCTCATCGTGCCGCCCCTGCCGATGCGGTGGCGCGGCTCTGCATCAGTCCCAGCTCCTGCCAGGCGGCGTCGAGACGGTCACGGGGACCGAGGGTCACCGAGCGCCAGCCCGTCGAAGTGAGCTGGGTCGCAGCGCTCGGGCCCGGCTGGACGGGCAGGTGCGGCGCCCACCCGTCGACGTCGAGGGCGATCGCCAGGCTCGACGAGGCGTGGTGCTGCAGGCGGCGCAGGAACGGCAGGTCGGGTTCCCCGAGGCCACCGAAGACCCCGACCACGAGGCCTCCGTGGCCCGGTTCGGCCAGCCACTGGGTGTCGGGCGTGGGGGAGTGGTCGAGCTGCACGACGGCCAGGGCCTCGAGCAGCGGGATGGTGCTGGCCTGCGCGCTCTGGGAGTGCCACTGCGTCTCGCGGCTGTCGCCGGAGGCGGTCACCAGGCGCACGGTGTAGCCGAGGTGGGTCAGGTGGACCGCGATCGACGCGGCGGCCGACACCGCACCCTCGAGCGAGCTGGCGGCTCCCTGCCCGCGGTGCGAGGTGCCGCGGTTGTCGAGGAACACGGTGGCCCGCGACTGCCACGGCTGCTCCTCGCGCCGCACCATCAGCTCGCCGACGCGGGCCGAGCTGCGCCAGTGGACGCGACGGAGGTCGTCACCGCGGCGGTACTCGCGGACCGTGACGTCCTCTGCGCTGCCGGTCGCGAACGCACGTGGTCGGTTGTCGCCCGACCCGGTCCACGCACCGCCGAGCGGGATCGTGGGCAGGGTGATGGTGCGGGGGGTGACGGTGAGCCGGGTGGTCGCGTGGAAGGTGCGCCCGAGCTCGACGAGCCCGAACGGGTCGGTCACGCGCACCGACATCGGGCCGATGTCGAACTGCCCGCGCAGCTCCGAGCGCACGGCGTACGTCGCATGGCGTCGCCAGCCGTGACCGAGTCCCTCGAGCACGAAGCGCGGCCGCGTGCCCAGGACGTAGGGGAGGCGTTCCTCGAGCAGCAGCACGCCGGTCGGCGTGCGCGACTCGTTGGAGACCGTCAGCTCGACCGTCGCGGGCTGGCCGGCGGCGACGAGCTGCGGCGAGACCGTACGCACGAGGGCGAGGCGGTAGCGCGAGCGTCCGACCCACCACGCCGTGAGGAGCGGGAGGGCGGCGACCAGCACGCCGATCCGGACGACGGAGGAGTGCCCGACGATGATCGCGGCGACCATCGTCGTGATGCCGGCGGCGAGGAACGCCCGCCCGCGGACGGTCAGTGCAGCGAGCGCCTCACGCACGGCTGCCGCGTGAAATCGAGGTGGAGTCGGACCCGGAGGGAACCGGCACCGACTCCACGATCCCGGACAGGATCGCGGACGTCGTGCGTCCGCTCATCGTGGCCTCGACATTGGGCAGCAGCCGGTGCGCGAGCACCGGCGAGGCGATGCCGTGGATGTCGTCGGGGAGCACGTAGTCGCGCCCCTGCGTCGCGGCGACGGCCTTGGCGGCCCGCACCAGGTGCAGCGTCGCGCGGGGCGAGGCGCCGAGGTGGAGGTCGTTGCTCTGGCGGGTGGCCGTCGTCAGGGCGACGGCGTAGCGGTGGACGGCCGACGAGACGTGCACGCGGCCGACGATCTCGATGACCTTGCGGATCTCGCCGGCGTCCGTCACCGGCTCGAGGTCGTCGAGCGGGTTGTGGGCGGTGTGGCCCTCGAGCATCGCGATCTCGGCCGACTCGACCGGGTAGCCGACGGACACGCGAGCCATGAAGCGGTCGCGCTGCGCCTCGGGGAGGGCGTAGGTGCCCTCCATCTCGATCGGGTTCTGCGTCGCGATCACCATGAACGGCTTCTCGAGCGTGTACGTCGCGCTGTCGACGGTGACCTGGCGCTCCTCCATGGCCTCGAGCAGCGCGGACTGGGTCTTGGGGGAGGCGCGGTTGATCTCGTCGCCCACCACGATGTTGGCGAAGACGCCACCGGGACGGAACTCGAACTCGCGGGTGTCCTGGTTGAAGATCGAGACGCCGGTGACGTCGGAGGGCAGCAGGTCCGGGGTGAACTGGATGCGCCGCACCGAGCAGTCGATGCTGCGCGCGAGGGACTTGCTGAGCTGCGTCTTCCCGACGCCGGGCACGTCCTCGATGAGCAGGTGGCCCTCGGCCAGCAGGACGACGAGGCACGCGTTGACGACGTCCGGCTTGCCGGCGATCACCCGCTCGATGTTCTGGCGTACGGCCCCGGTCACCCGACGCACGGTGTCCAGGTCGGGTGCCTGCCCAACAGCCCCATCAGTTGGCCCAGTGGTCACGTCTTGCCCATCCCCTCGTCAGCCCTCGCCAGCGCACAACGCTGCCACCACGGTATGTGGTGCGCGCAACATACCCGCCTCACGCCGCCTGCTCCGAGACCTGCCGGCAGACCGTTATCGGACTGCGCCCCACTTTCCACCACCACCTCCGCCCACCGTCCCCCACGTGGGCTCCACCTCGGCCTCGTCGGCGCTCGATCAGGCCGGTTCCACGCTCGGCGCGCCCGATCGCCCCCGACCTGGCACCGAGGTGCGCCGTGCCGGCCACGGCGAGAGATCGCCGAAATTCACGCGTACAACTCCCGCGTTTCGGTTGACGGTGGAGCGAAGTGGAGTAATGTGGGGCGAAGTGGGGGACAGGGTCGATCTGCCCGCCGAGCAAGGGGAGGTACCGGATGTTCTTCGGCACCTACACGCCCAAGCTCGACGAGAAGGGCCGCCTCTTCCTCCCCGCCAAGTTCAGGGACGAGCTGACGGAGGGACTCGTGGTGACCAGGGGGCAGGAGCGCTGCCTCACTGTCTGGTCGCTCGAGGACTTCGGCCGGCTCACCGACCGGCTCCGAGAGGCGCCGGTCACGCAGAAGAGCACCCGCGACTACGTCCGCATGCTGTTCGCCGCCGCCAGCCAGGAGGTGCCGGACAAGCAGGGACGCATCAACATCCCGGCACCGCTGCGGGAGTACGCCTCGCTCCGCAAGGAGTGCGTCGTCATCGGCTCCATGAACCGCATCGAGATCTGGGACCCCACGGCGTGGGCGAGCTACTCCGAGGAGCAGGAGCAGAAGTTCTCCGAGCTCAGCGACGAGGTCTTCCCCGGCATCTGATCCACCCGCAGCACCCGACAACTTCACAGCTGACATCGCGACCCGCATCACCAGGTCTCGAGCCCGCTCCCTCGAGCGGCCATCTGGGGCACTTCCCCGGCACCAGAGGGCCTCCCCAAGCAACAGGGAGCGGGCAGGGACCTGGTGCGGCGGCTCATCTCGTGCCACACGGCGGGGAGTGTCAGCCGCACCGCCAACTGCAGCACCCGTCAGCAGCACCAGCATTCAAGTGGGGTCGAGACCATGAGCACCACCCAGCCCTTGGGACGCACCGCAGCGGCGCCGCCGCTGCGGGTGCGCGACCAGGCGCGCGAGGCGGTAGCACTGGTCGCGTTCTCGGCAGCCACGGCCTCGGCCCTGGCGCTGGGCCTGCTCCTGCTGACGCACCTGGGATCCCAGGGCTGACTCGATGAGCTCTCCCCGCCACGCCCCGGTGCTCCTCGACCGGGTCGTCGCCCTCCTGGCGCCTGCCCTCGAGGCACCCGGCTCGGTCTACGTCGACTGCACCCTCGGCCTCGGCGGCCACAGCGAGGCCGTCCTCGAGCGGCTCCCGCAGGCACGGGTGATCGGCATCGACCGCGACCCCGCGGCCCTCGAGATGTCCCGCGAGCGCCTCGCCTCCCACGGCGACCGGTTCACGGCCGTCCACGCGGTGTACGACGAGCTCCCCGAGGTCCTCGGCTCGCTCGGCCTCGACCACGCCGACGCGGTGTTCTTCGACCTCGGGGTCTCGTCGATGCAGCTCGACGTCCGCGACCGCGGCTTCGCCTACTCCGAGGACGCACCGCTCGACATGCGGATGGACCCGACGACCGGGCAGACCGCGGCGGACCTCCTCAACACCGCGACACCGCAGGAGCTGACCCGCATCCTCCGCGAGTACGGCGAGGAGAAGTTCGCCAGCAAGATCGCCCGCGAGGTCGTACGCCGTCGCGAGAGCACGCCGTTCGCGACGAGCGCCCAGCTGGTCGAGCTGCTCTACGCCACCATCCCCGCGCCGGCCCGGCGTACGGGTGGTCACCCCGCCAAGCGGACGTTCCAGGCGCTGCGGATGGCCGTCAACGACGAGCTCGCCGTCCTGCGCCGTGCCGTCCCGGCGGCGATCGAGTCGATCGGCGTCGGTGGCCGCGTCGTCGTCGAGGCCTACCACTCGCTCGAGGACCGGCTGGTCAAGCGGGCGTTCGCCGACGCCACCCGCCTCGACGTCCCGCCGGACCTGCCGTTCGTGCCCGAGGGCGCCGAGCCCGCCCTGCGGCTGGTCACCCGCGGCGCCGAGCAGGCCGACGAGCACGAGATCGCCGAGAACCCCCGCGCCGCCTCGGTGCGCCTGCGGGCGGTCGAGCGCGTCCTGCCCGCCGATCGTGCCTCACGCCAGTCCTCTCGTACCTCTGCCCGCACCCGCTCCCGCCACCTTCCCCCAGGAGTCGTCAGATGAGCAGTCCCGTCCTGCAGCCCCGGACCCGCGTCAGCCGGCTCGCCCAGGAGGCCGTCGACAAGGCGCGCCTCTCGGTGGTGCCGCGGATGCGCACGCGGGCGCCGCGGGTGCCGTTCGTGACGCTGGTCAGCCTGGTCCTGGTCGGCGGGATCGTCGGGCTCCTCCTCTTCAACACCTCCATGCAGCAGGCGTCCTTCGCCGCCTCGTCGCTGCAGGGCGAGGCCGACACGCTGGCGGCCCGCGAGCAGACGCTGCGCATGGAGCTCGACGAGCTGCGCAACCCGCAGCGGGTGGCGCAGCAGGCGCAGGAGATGGGCATGGTCATCCCGGCCGCACCGGTGTTCCTCGACCTCAAGACCGGGAGGACGAGCGGCGTCCGGACGCCCTCCACCCCGGCCGACGCGATCCAGCTGCTGCCGCCGGTGCCGCCGATCCCGGCCGTGCTCGCACCCGCCCCCACCGTCGTCGAGGTCGCTCCGCCTGCGGACACCACGACGCAGACGCCCGTGGCCGGGGACCAGGCGAACGCGAAGGCAGGCGCCACGGCGAACAGCAAGGCGCACAAGAACAAGCAGGCGAGGAAGAACCGCAACCGGTGACGGCGCGGTCCCACGGATCGGCGTCGTCGCACCTGTAGAAATGCCGAAGGGACCGGGGTCACCACCCCGGTCAGGAAATGAGGAGAACAGTGCCGAGCACCCGCGCCATCAGTAAGCGCGGCGCCTCGCGTGGCGCGCCCATGCTGCGCCTGCGCGTGGGGTTCGTCCTCATCGCCATCGTGCTGTCCTTCTTCGGCGCGCGGCTCGTGCAGCTGCAGGGCGTCGACCCCCGGTCGTACGCCGCGATGGCCGCCGCCGAGGGCGCTGCGCGGTTGCCGCTCGTGGCCGAGCGCGGCGACATCCTCGACCGCAACGGCGTCGCGCTCGCCGACTCCATCCGCGGCAAGATGGTCATCGCCGACCCGGTCCTGACCGCGGGCCAGGCACCCGAGCTGGCCCGGCTGCTCTCCGACCGGCTGTCGATCGACTACTTCAAGACCCTCAACGCCCTGCGCGGACGCAAGACCGGGAGCCGCTACGAGTACGTCGCCCGCCGGGTGCCGAGCACGCTGGCCGGCGACACCCTCGCCGCGCTCGACGACGCCGGCTTCGAGGGCATCACCCTCGAGGACGACCCGATCCGCGACTACCCGGCCGGCGACGTCGCGGCCAACCTCCTCGGCTACATGGGCACCGACGAGCCGCTCGGTGGCTTCGAGCGCACCTTCGACAAGCAGCTCGCCGGCGTCGACGGCGAGGCCACGTGGCAGTCCACCTCGGGCAAGTCGGTCCGGATCCCACTGCGCGACAGCACGCTGAAGGAGCCGCAGGACGGCGCTCCGCTGCACACGACGATCGACCGGGACCTGCAGTGGTTCACCGGCAAGGTGCTCGCCCAGGTCGTCCAGCAGTACCGCGCGGAGAGCGCGTCGGCGGCGGTCCTGGACACCCGCACCGGCGAGGTCCTCGCCCTGGTCGACGTGCCCACCTTCGACGCCAACAAGCCGGGCGCGTCCGACAAGGACGACCTCGGCTCCCGGGCGATGAACGACACCTACGAGCCCGGCTCGGTCGAGAAGGTGCTCACGATGTCGTCGCTCATCGACGCAGGCCTGGCCTTCCCGCGCCAGAAGTTCAAGGTGCCGCCGAACCTGGCCCGCCAGGACCGGGTCATCGGCGACTGGTTCGACCACGGCATGATCCGGCTGACGCTGGCCGGGATCATCGCCAAGTCCTCCAACATCGGCACCGTGCTGGCTGCCGACGCGTTCTCACCGCCGCAGCTCGTCGCCTACCTCCAGCGCTTCGGCCTCGGGCAGAAGACCAACGTCGGTGTCCGTGGCGAGACCTCCGGCATCCTCACGCCCGGCGACGCGATGACCTCCCAGACCAAGGACCGGGTGGCCTTCGGCCAGTCGCTGTCGGTCAACGTCCTCCAGATGGCGGCCGCGGTCAACACGATCGCCAACAAGGGCGTACGCGTGTCGCCCAGCCTGATCTCCGGCAGCGCCGTCACCGACGACGGCGTGACCGTCGGCACCGACACCACCACCCGCACCCGCGTGGTCAGCAAGGAGGCTGCCCGCGGGACCGCGAAGATGATGGAGAAGGTCGTGGACCCCGAGGACGGCGTCGCGCCGGCTGCTCAGGTGCCCGGCTACCTCGTCGCGGGCAAGACGGGCACGGCGCAGCGCGTCGACCCGGAGTGCGGTTGCTACGACGGGAGCACCTCCGTCTCCTTCGGTGGCTTCGCACCCGCGGACGACGCCCGGTTCACCGTCTACGTCGTCGTCCACGCGCCGAAGGGCGAGGCCGGCGGCGGCTCGACGGCCGGCCCGGTCTTCTCGCGGATCATGGGCTACGTGCTCGGTCGCTACGGCGTGGAGCCGACCAACGGCAAGCCGTCGCGTCTCCCCGTCGAGTGGTGAGTCGATACGCTCCCTCGGTGCAACCAGCGATGGCGACGCGTCCGCGCCGTACCCCAGGGACGTCGGCCGCTGAGCTCGCCGACTGGCTCGCCGACGGCACCGACGTGGATGTTCACGGCGACCTCGCCGTACCCGTCACCGGCATCTCGCTCAGCACCGCCAGGACCCGCCCCGGCGACCTGTACGCCGCCCTCCCGGGCGCGCGTGCCCACGGCGCGGACTTCGCCGCCCGGGCGCTGGAGGCAGGCGCGGTCGTCGTCCTCACCGACCCGGCCGGGCTCGACCGGCTCCCGACGGGCACGGCAGCCGTCGTCGTGGCCGAGCCCCGTCGCGTGCTCGGGCGGCTGGCGGCGCGGATCTACGGCAACCCGGCCGAGTCACTGCGGGTGATCGGGGTCACCGGGACGCAGGGCAAGACCACCACGACGCGGCTGCTCGAGCAGGGCCTGACCGCGTCCGGGGTGACGTCGGCGGTCATCGGCACCGTCGGCACCCGCATCGCCTCGCGCGAGGTGAAGACCGAGCTCACCACCCCCGAGGCACCCGACCTGCAGGGCCTCTTCGCCGTGATGGCCGAGCACGGCGTGGACACCTGCGCGATGGAGGTCTCCAGCCAGGGCCTGGTCCTCGGTCGCGTCGACGGAGTCGTCTTCGACGTCGCGACGTTCCTCAACCTCGGGCGCGACCACCTCGACTTCCACGCCGACGTCGACGACTACTTCGCCGCCAAGGCCGCCCTCTTCACGACCGAGCGGGCGCAGCAGGGACTGACCAACATCGACGACGAGTTCGGCCGACGCCTGCTCGACGTCGCGACGATCCCGATGTCGACGTACTCATCCCGGGGCCGGGACGCGGACTGGCGCGCGACTGATGTCGAGCTGACCGCGTCGGGTGCCACCTTCACCGTCGTCGGCCCCGACGTCGAGGTGCGGACGGGCGTCAACCTTCCCGGCGAGTTCAACGTCTCCAACGCGCTCGCCGCGATCGCGTCCGCGGCCCTCGCCGGCCTCGACCCGCACCGCGTCGCGGACGGCATCGCAGGCGTCGACGGCGTGCCCGGTCGCCTCGAGCCGGTGTCGCGCGGTCAGGACTACACCGTCGTCGTCGACTACGCCCACAAGCCCGACGCCCTCGAGGCCGTGCTCGCCACGCTGCGCCCCCTCACCGACGGCCGCGTGATCCTCGTGATCGGCGCCGGCGGGGACCGCGACACGATCAAGCGGCCGGTGATGGGCGACATCGCCGCGCGTACGGCCGACGTCGTGGTCGTCACCGACGACAACCCGCGGTCCGAGGACCCTGCAGCGATCCGGGCAGCCGTCCTCGACGGCACCGGCGGTGGCAGCGCCGAGGTCGTCGAGGTCGGCGACCGCCGCCTGGCGATCCGCGAGGCCGTACGCCGCGCCCGGCCCGGCGACGTCGTCCTGATCGCCGGCAAGGGCCACGAGACCGGGCAGGAGGTCGACGGGGTGGTGCACCCGTTCGACGACCGCGTCGTGGCGGCGGAGGAGATCCAGGCGGCGATCGAGGCGGCGACACCGTGATCGAGATGACGCTCGCCGAGATCGCCGACGTCGTCGGGGGAGTCGCGCACGGTGAGGCCACCGTCAGCGGTGGTGCCTTCATCGACACCCGCACCCCGGAGGCGGGCGGCCTGTTCGTCGCCGTCACCGGCGAGCGGGTCGATGGGCACGACTTCGCCGCAGCTGCGGGGGAGGCCGGTGCAGTCGCGGCCCTCGGCACCCGGCCCACCGACCTGCCGACCGTCGTCGTGGACGACGTCACCGCAGCGCTCGGCCGGCTGGCCCGGCACGTCCTGGACCGGCTCCCGGAGATCGTCGTCCTCGCGATGACGGGCTCCCAGGGCAAGACCGGCACCAAGGACTACCTCGCGCACGTGCTCGGCGACGCGGGCAAGACCGTCGCGACCCGCGGCAACTTCAACAACGAGCTCGGCGTGCCGCTGACGGTCCTGCGTGCCACGACCGAGACCCG
This sequence comes from uncultured Actinomycetota bacterium, assembly GCA_963711175.1. Taxonomy (GTDB): domain Bacteria; phylum Actinomycetota; class Actinomycetes; order Propionibacteriales; family Nocardioidaceae; genus Nocardioides. The sequence continues at coordinate 324,945 of CAVQDC010000039.1, read as the reverse complement.
CTACCTCGTGGTCGAGATGGGTGCCCGCGGCGTCGGGCACATCGCCGAGCTCTGCGAGATCGCACCGCCGCAGGTGGCCGCGGTCCTCAACGTCGGCACCGCCCACATCGGCGAGTTCGGCAGCCGTGACGCCATCGCCCGCGCCAAGGGCGAGATCGTCGAGGCCCTGCCGGCCGACGGCACCGCGGTCCTGAGCTCCGACGACGACCTCGTCGCCGCGATGGCCTCCCGTACGTCCGCGACGGTCACCACCTTCGGCACCGCACCTGCCGACGTGGCCGTCGGCGAGGTGAGCGCCGACGAGCTCGGCCGCCAGTCCTTCGAGCTCGTCCACCGCGGATCGGGCGCGACCGTGCACCTCGCCCAGGTCGGGGCCTTCCAGTGGCGCAACGCCGCAGCCGCCGCTGCGATGGCACTCGCCGCCGGGCTCGACCTCGACGCTGTCGCCGACTCGCTCGGCGACGCCGTGTCGGCGAGCCGCTGGCGGATGGAGCTCACCGAGCGCGCCGACGGCCTCGTCGTCCTCAACGACGCCTACAACGCCAACCCCGAGTCGGTCCGGGCCGCGCTCGACACGCTCGGCGGCATCGGTGCCGGCAGCGGTCGGCGTACGGTCGCCGTGCTCGGCGAGATGCTCGAGCTCGGTGACGGTGCCGCCGCCGCCCACGCCGGCGTCGGGGCGTACGCCGCCCAGGTCGGCGTCGACGTCCTGGTGACCGTCGGCCCTGCCGCCACCGCGATGGCGGAGGGCTACGAGGCGGCGGATGTCTCCGGTGTGGCGATCACCACGGCGGGGCGTGCGGCGGCCGCCGACTGGCTGCGACACAATGTCTCGGCTGCTGATGTCGTCCTCGTGAAGGCATCGCGGGGGGCGGCGCTGGAGACGATCGCCGACGACCTCCTCACGGACAGCGGCACGAGCAACGAAGGGAGACGCACCAGATGAGAGCCATCCTGATCGGAGGAGGACTCTCCCTGTTGATCTCCCTCCTCGGCACGCGCTACGCGATCCGCTTCTTCACCCAGAAGGGCTTCGGGCAGCCGATCCGCGACGACGGGCCGACCACCCACCACATCAAGCGTGGCACGCCCACGATGGGTGGCATCGTCATCATCCTGGCGACGGTGGTCGGCTACTTCGCGGCCAAGATCTTCACCGGGCAGCCGCCCACCGCGTCGGCGCTGCTGCTCCTCTTCCTGCTGGTCGGGCTCGGTGCAGTCGGCTTCATGGACGACTTCCTCAAGGTCAGCCGCCAGCACAGCACGGGCCTGCGCGGACGGGCGAAGGTGGTCGGACAGACCGTCATCGGCGTGGTCTTTGGTGTCCTCGCGCTCTCGCCGGCACTCGAGGACGACCGCGGCTGGCGTCCGGCGTCCGACCACATCTCCTTCATCCGCGACTACGAGCGGTTCGCGCTGCCGGCGGTCGTGGCCATGCTCCTGTTCTGGGTCATCGTCACCGGCACGAGCAACGCCGTGAACCTCGCCGACGGCCTCGACGGCCTGGCGACAGGCGCGTCCATCCTCGTCTTCGCCGCCTACACGCTGGTCAACATCTGGCAGAACAGCCAGTCCTGCGCCCTCGAGGCCGGACCGAAGTGCTACGAGGTGCGCGACCCGCTCGACCTGGCCGTCGTCGCGGCCGCCCTCACCGGCGCCTGCTTCGGGTTCCTGTGGTGGAACGCCTCGCCGGCCCAGATCATCCTGGGCGACACCGGCTCGCTGTCGCTGGGCGGCGCGATGGCCGGCTTCGCGATCATGACGCGCACCGAGCTGCTCCTCCTGGTCATCGGTGGCCTGTTCGTCGTCATCACGCTCTCGGTGATGATCCAGGTCTCGGTCTTCAAGGTCAGCCGGGCGAGCGGGCTCTTCCGGAGCATCTTCAAGGTGCAGGCCGGCCACCGCGTCTTCCGGATGACGCCGCTGCACCACCACTTCGAGATGCTCGGCTGGGAGCAGGTCACCATCGTGATCCGCTTCTGGATCGTGACCGGCCTCGCCGTCGCCACCGGCCTCGGCATCTTCTACGCCGAGTGGGTCGCCGGAATTGGTTGATCACCCCACGACGAGTGATGTTCTTGCTCTCACTCGCACGAGCGACTGGTCCGGGGTCCGGGTCGTCGTCGCCGGGTTCGGCGTCTCCGGCTACGCAGCGGCCGACAACCTGCTCTTCCTCGGTGCACAGGTCACCGCACTCGACGAGGCCAGCAGCGAGGCAAAGGCGGAGAAGGCCGAGCTCCTCGAGACCCTCGGCGCGACCGTACGTCTCGAGGCCGGCGCCACGGCTGTCCTGCCCGACGACGTCGACCTCGTCGTCACCTCGCCCGGGTGGAAGCCCAGCGCGCCCCTCCTCGCGCAGGCCACCGAGCGCGGGATCCCCGTGTGGGGCGAGGTCGAGCTCGCGTGGCGGCTGCGCGACCCGGAGCACGCGGCTCCGTGGCTCGCTGTGACGGGCACCAACGGCAAGACCACCACGGTCCAGATGCTCGAGTCGATCCTGCTCGCAGCCGGGCTGCGAGCCGTCGCGGTCGGCAACGTCGGGCTGCCGATCGTCGAGGCCGTGATGGACCCCGATCCCTACGACGTGCTGGCCGTCGAGCTCTCCAGCTTCCAGCTGCACTACACCCACTCGATGTCCGCCGAGTCCGCTGCGGTGCTGAACTTCGCCGAGGACCACCTCGACTGGTACGACGACGAGACGGGCGGCCAACCGGGACCCCGGACCGGCATGGAGCAGTACGCCGCCGACAAGGCGCGCATCTTCGAGCGGGTCCAGCGCGCCTGCGTCTACAACCTGGCCGACCCCGCCACCGAGGAGATGGTCGCCGAGGCCGACGTCGTCGAGGGCGCGCGGGCCGTCGGTTTCACCCTCGGCACCCCGTCGAGCGGCAACGTCGGCGTGGTCGAGGACCTGCTCGTGGACCGCGCCTTCATCGAGGAGCGGACCTCGAGCGCTGCCGAGCTCTGCACCCTCGACGACCTCGCCTCGACCGCGCCCCACTTCATCGCCAACGCCCTCGCCGCGGCCGCGCTCGCGCGCGCACACGGCGTCAGCCAGCAGGCCGTGCGCGACGGGTTGCGTGCCTTCCGCCCCGACGGCCACCGCATCGCCGTCGTCGCCGAGGCCGACGGCGTGACGTGGGTCGACGACTCCAAGGCCACCAACCCGCACGCCGCCCAGTCCTCGCTCGGCGCGTACGACCCGGTCGTCTGGGTCGCGGGCGGCCTGGCCAAGGGGGCGCGCTTCGACGACCTCGTCGTCGCCGCGCGCGACCGGCTGCGGGGCGTCGTCCTGCTCGGCCGGGACCGCCAGGTCATCGCCGACGCTCTTTCGCGACACGCGCCCGATGTGCCCGTCATCGATGTGGGCGCCGACGAGACTGGTGACCCGATGGAGCGTGTGGTCGACGCTGCCGCTGGGCTCGCCAGGTCCGGGGACACCGTGCTGCTGGCGCCGGGCTGCGCCTCCATGGACATGTTCACCAACTACGGCCACCGGGGCGACGCGTTCGCCGAGGCCGTGCACCGCAGGATCGCCCGCACCGACTGACACCGACCACCGAGGGGAGCGCGAGGAGTGACCACCGCGAACCCCGAGGACGCAGGCAGGCAGCCGTTCGGCTCGGGCATCGTGGCGGCCTGGCGCTCGCTCCGCGACGCGCTCGACAAGCCGCTCGCCTCCTACTACATGCTGCTCGGCGCCTCCGCGTTGCTGCTCACCATCGGCGTGATCATGGTGCTGAGCGCCTCGAGCGTCCGTTCCTACATCAACTACGGCGACTCCTACGCCGTGGTGAAGCGCCAGCTCTTGTGGGTCGCCCTCGGTCTGCCGGCGGCATGGGTGGCCTCCCGCCTCCCGATCCGCGTCATCCGCCGCATGGCCTATCCGAGCTTCCTCGTGGCGCTCGTGCTGCTGGCCCTGGTCGCGAAGTTCGGCGTCCTGATCAACGGCAACAAGAACTGGCTGGCACTCGGTCCGATCAACATCCAGCCCGCCGAGATCGCGAAGCTCGCGATCGTGTTGTGGGCCGCCAACATCTACGCCCACAAGGAGCGCCGGCTCCGCGAGCTCCACCACCTGCTCGTGCCGGTGGTGCCCGGCCTCTTCGCCGTCATCGGGCTGGTCCTCGTCGGCCGCGACCTCGGTACGGCCATGGTGCTCGCGGCGATCCTGCTCGGGATGCTGTGGGTGGTCGGTGCGCCCATGCGCCTGTTCGGGCTGAGCCTGTCGGTCCTCGGCGTGGCAGCCGTCGCCCTCGCGGCCACCGACTCGGAGCGGCTCAACCGCATCACCCACTTCACCGACCCGTTCAAGGACTACACCGACGCCGGGTGGCAGCCGGCCCACGGCCTCTACGCGCTGTCGAGCGGCGGCTGGTTCGGTCAGGGCATCGGTGCGTCGCAACAGAAGTGGGGCGACCTCCCTGAGGCCCACACCGACTTCATCTTCGCGGTGCTGGGGGAGGAGCTCGGCCTGGTCGGCACGCTGCTGGTGATCGCGCTGTTCTTCACCATCGCCTACGCCGCGATCCGCGTCGCGCTCAGCACCCAGGACCCGTTCGTCCGCTACGCCACCTTCGGCATCATCGTCTGGCTGCTCGGCCAGATGATCATCAACGTCGGCATGGTCCTCGCGGTCCTGCCCGTCATCGGCATCCCTCTGCCGATCGTCTCCTACGGCGGATCGGCGCTGCTGCCGTCCTTGGTCGCCCTCGGACTGATCATCGGCTTCGCGCGCCGCGAGCCGGAGGCCGCGGCCGCCCTGGCTGCCCGCCGCCGCAACCGCTCCGCCGGCCTCTCTGCCGCCGCACACCACTAGCATCAGCACCGATGCGCGTTCTCCTCGCCGGCGGCGGTTCCGCCGGCCACACCTCGCCCCTGCTCGCCACGGCCGACGCCCTGAGGCGGCTCGACCCCGCGACCCAGATCACCTGCCTCGGCACCCGTGAGGGCCTCGAGGCGCGGCTGGTGCCCGAGGCCGGACTGCCCCTCGAGTACGTGCCGCGCGTGCCCCTGCCGCGGCGCCCCGGCGCCGACCTGGTGCGGGTGCCGAGCCGGCTGCGCGCCGCCCGCGCGGCGGCCCTCGAGGTGGTCGACCGGGTGCGGCCCGACGTGGTCGTGGGGTTCGGTGGCTACGTGTCCGTCCCGGCCTACCTCGCCGCCCGCAGGCGCGGCCTCCCGATCGTGGTCCACGAGGGCAACACCATCCCCGGTGTGGCCAACAAGCTCGGCGCCCGGATGACCCGCCACGTCGCCACCAGCTTCCCCGACACCGAGCTGCCGCACGCCGTGTGGACCGGGCTGCCGATCCGCCGCCTCGTCTCCACCCTCGACCGCTCGTCGCTCCGGGCCGAGGCGCTGGCGACGTTCGGGCTGCGCGACGACCGGCCCGTCCTGATGGTCACCGGCGGGTCCCAGGGCGCGGCCCGGATCAACGCCGCCGTCTCCGGTGCCGCGTCCGAGCTCGCCGCGGCCGGCGTGCAGGTCCTGCACATCGTCGGCCCCCAGCACGAGCTCAGCGTCGAGCCGTCCGACGTGCCCTACGTCGTGCTCACCTACGTCGACCGCATGGACCTGGCCTACGCAGCCGCCGACGCCGTCCTGTGCCGCGCGGGCAGCAACACCGTCACCGAGGTCTCCGGCGTCGGGCTGCCGGCGATCTACGTCCCGCTCCCCATCGGCAACGGCGAGCAGGCGCTCAACGCCCGACCCGTCGTCGACGCGGGTGGGGGTCTTCTCGTGGCCGACGCCGCCCTGACGCCCGAGTGGGTCGCGGCGAGCGTGCCGGGCCTGCTCACCGACCCCGACCGCCTCGCCGCGATGGGCGCCGCGGCGCGGGGCGTGATCCCGCTCGACGCCGACGAGAGGCTCGCTCGGATGATCCTCGACGCAGCCCACTCCGATCAGCGGGCGGTCTCGTGAAGATCCCGGTTCCCGAGGAGATCCTGCCCGCGGCCGAGCTGGGCCGTGTGCACTGCGTCGGCATCGGTGGCGCCGGCATCTCGGCGATCGCCCGGATCATGGCAGCGCGCGGTCTCACGGTGACCGGCAGCGACGACCACGACACCCCGTTCCTGCCGTCCCTGCGCGAGCTCGGGGTCACCTGCCACCTCGGCTACGACGCCGCCCACGTGGGCGTCGCCGACACCCTCGTCGTCACCACGGCCGCCCGCGACGACAACCCCGAGGTGCTCGAGGCACAGCGACGCGGCCTGCGGATCCTGCCCCGGTCGGCCGGGCTCGCCTCGGTGATGGTGGGCTCGCGGGTCCTCGCCGTGGCCGGCACGCACGGCAAGACGACGACCACCGGGCTGCTCACCTCGGCCCTGCTCGCCGCCGGCGTCGATCCGTCGTACGCCGTGGGCGGGGTGCTGACCGCGACGGGCCGCAACGCCGACTCGGGCACCGACGACCTCTTCGTCGCCGAGGCCGACGAGAGCGACGGCGCCTTCCTGCACTACCGCCCGCACGCCGCGATCGTCACCAACGTCGAGGCCGACCACCTCGACAACTGGGGCACCGAGGAGGCCTACCACCGCGCCTTCGAGGACTTCGTCGACACGATCGACCCCTGTGGCTTCCTGGTCTGTGTCCTCGACGACGCGGGCGCCGCGGACCTGGCTCGCACGGCCCGCGCCCAGGGCCTCGACGTCGTGACGGTGGGGGAGTCCGCCGACGCCGACCTGCGCATCCGCGACCTCGTGCTCGACGGATCCACGTCGACGTGCCGGGTGACCCGGGGCGGCGCCGACCTCGGCGCGCTGCAGCTGCGGATCCCCGGCCGCCACTACGTCCTCGACGCCGTCGCCGCCCTCGCCATGGGCCTCCAGCTCGGCCTCTCCTTCGACGCGCTCGCCGGTGGGCTCGCCGGCTTCACCGGCACCGGCCGGCGGATGGAGCTCAAGGGTGAGGTCGCCGGCGTCCGCGTCTACGACTCCTACGCCCACCACCCCGTCGAGATCCGTGGCGACCTCGAGGCCGCTCGTGCCCTGGCCGGAGAGGGCCGCGTCGTGGCGGCCTTCCAGCCGCACCTGGTCTCGCGCACCCGCATCTTCGGTGAGGCGATGGGCGTCGCCCTCGGCGCCGCCGACGAGGTCGTCGTCCTCGACGTCTACGTCGCGCGCGAGGACCCCGATCCCGAGGTCACCGGTCACCTCGTCGCCCACGCCGTACCCCTGCCGCCCGAGCACGTGACCTACGTCGACGGGCTCGGCGCGGCAGCCCAGGTGCTCGCCGAGCGGTCGCGTCCCGGCGACCTCGTCATCACCCTGGGCGCCGGAGACATCACCACCGTCGGGCCCCAGGTGCTCGAGCTGCTCCGGCCGGGCGGTGCGTGAGTGGATCGCGAGGACCGCGCCGCACGGCGCACCCGTCGCCGTTTCGCGCGCCGCCAGTGGGCGCGCCGATGGCTCTCGCTGCGCTACGTGCTCGCCCTGCTCCTGGTCGTCGCCCTCCTCGGCACGTCGATCTGGTTGGTGTTCTTCTCCGCGACCCTCCAGGTGAAGCGGGTCGAGGTCGTCGGCAACCAGCTGCTCAGCGACGGCCGGATCCGCGAGAGGGCAGACGTTCCCCTCGGTGACCAGCTCGCCCTCGTCGACCTCGCCCGCGCCCGTGCCCGGGTCGGCTCGCTCGCCGAGGTGAAGTCGGTCGATGTCACCCGCACCTGGCCCGACGGCGTACGCATCGAGGTGGTCGAGCGCACCGCCGTCGCGGTGGTCGAGCTGGCCGGGCGGCTGCGCGGGCTCGACGCCGACGGCGTCGTGTTCCGCGAGTACAAGAGCGCCCCCCAGGGGATGCCGCGCGTCCGGGCCGGCGGGTCCGCCGGGACCGACGCCCTCAAGGAGGCCGCCACCGTGGTCGCCGCGCTGCCGAAGGACCTCGCGAGCCGCGTCGACCACGTCGAGGTCGAGACCGTCGACCAGATCACGCTGGTCATGCGCGACCAGCGCGAGGTGCTGTGGGGGAGTGCGGAGGAGTCCGCCCTCAAGGCCGAGGTCGTCGACAAGCTGCTGGCCGCGCAGAAGGCGTCCTTCTACGACGTCAGCGTGCCGGGGAACCCGACCTATCGCGCCACCCCCTGACGCCGTCTCGTCGGCCGAGCGGTGCGTGAGGCAGGTCCTGCCTCGCGAAAATCCGCCTCACGCACCGGAGGTGCGGCGTGTCGCCACCGCCGCGCATCGGCGGCTGCCTATGGTCTGTCGAAAGGCGAGGTTGACATAACTATAACCCTCAGGCTGACGGTTAAGGTTCCGCCGGCACCGAGGGGCGTGGCACCCGATCTCGTACCTTCCCCAGCTTTCTCGAACTCCCCCTCCATGCATCAGTCCCTCAAGAAAGGCCCCGTGCCGTGGCAGCAGCGCAGAACTACCTGGCGATCATCAAGGTCGTGGGCATCGGCGGTGGTGGCGTCAACGCCGTCAACCGCATGATCGAGGTCGGCCTCAAGGGTGTCGAGTTCATCGCGATCAACACCGACGCCCAGGCCCTCCTCATGAGCGACGCCGACGTCAAGCTCGACATCGGCCGTGAGCTCACCCGCGGCCTCGGTGCCGGCGCCAACCCCGAGGTGGGCACCAAGGCGGCCGAGGACCACGCCGACGAGATCGAAGAGGTCATCAAGGGCGCCGACATGGTGTTCGTGACGGCAGGCGAGGGCGGCGGCACCGGTACGGGAGGCGCGCCCGTCGTGGCACGCATCGCCCGGTCGCTGGGTGCGCTGACCATCGGCGTCGTGACCCGCCCGTTCGCCTTCGAGGGTCGCCGTCGGGCCAACTCCGCGGAGGAGGGGATCAGCCAGCTCCGCGAGGAGGTCGACACGCTGATCGTCATCCCCAACGACCGGCTCCTGTCGATCACCGACCGCAGCGTGTCGATCCTCGACGCGTTCAAGCAGGCCGACCAGGTGCTGCTGCAGGGTGTCTCCGGCATCACCGACCTGATCACCACCCCGGGCCTGATCAACCTCGACTTCGCCGACGTGAAGTCGGTCATGGCCAACGCCGGCTCCGCCCTCATGGGCATCGGCTCGGCCCGTGGCGAGGACCGCGCGGTGGCTGCCGCCGAGATGGCGGTCTCGAGCCCGCTGCTCGAGGCGAGCATCGAGGGCGCCCACGGCGTGCTCCTCTCGATCGCCGGTGGCTCCGACCTCGGCCTCTTCGAGATCAACGAGGCCGCCGCACTGGTGTCCCAGGCCGCACACGCCGAGGCCAACATCATCTTCGGCGCGACGATCGACGACGCGCTGGGTGACGAGGTACGGGTGACCGTCATCGCCGCAGGGTTCGATGGCGGGATGCCCAAGCGCCGCTCCGACGGCAACGTGCTCCGGCAGAACCAGCCGGCGCAGACCCAGGAGCAGACCCGGGCCGCCGCGCAGCAGATCGCCACCAAGGCGCCTGCCCCGGCGCAGTCGCAGTCGACGCCCACCCAGACGCCGACCACGTTCGCTCCGTCGGCGCCTGACGCCCAGCCGGTCGCGGGTGCACCGCGACCGGCCCGGCAGGTGCAGTTCGACGACGACGAGCTCGACGTGCCGGACTTCCTGAAGTAGTCCGTGTTCGGCTATCACGATTCGCGTGGGGGCGACGTCCGGGTGGACGTCGCCTTCACCGATTCCTCCACCGACCTGCAGGGGCTCGACCCCGCCTTCCCCGAGCGGCTTGCCCGGCTCGAGGCCGAGGCCGGTGTGCCCTTCGCCCGTCTCACCCAGGTCCACGGCGACGACATCGTCCACGTCGATGCGCCCATGCCGCTGGGACAGGCCGGGACCGGCGATGCCCTGGTCACCGCCACGCGTGGGCTCGGACTGATGATCCGGGTGGCCGACTGCGTGCCCATCGTCCTGGCCGACGCGGACGCCGGAGTCATCGGTGCCGTCCACTCGGGCCGGCCCGGCACCGCCCTCGACATCGCGACGCGCACCGTGGAGGAGCTGGCCACCCTGGGTGCCACCGAGCTCGTAGCCTGGGTAGGACCGCACGTGTGCGGCGCCTGCTACGAGGTGCCCGCCGCGCTGCGCGACGAGGTCGTGGCCCTGGTGCCCGAGACGTGGTCGACCACGTCGTGGGGGACTCCCGCCCTCGACATCGGCGCCGGCGTACGAGCCCAGCTCCGGCGCGCAGGCGTCGAGGTCATCGACGTCGGTGGCTGCACGCGCGAGGACGCCTCCCTCCACTCCTACCGGCGCGACGGAGCAGCGGCGGGTCGCTTCGCCGGACTGGTGTGGATGTCATGAGCCGCCTCGACGAGCTCGCCGGCAACCTCGACGACGTACGCCGTCGCATCGCGACCGCGTGCACCGAGGCAGGGCGGCCGGAGGGCGACGTCTCGCTCGTCGTCGTCACCAAGTTCTTCCCGGCCTCCGACGTGCGCCTGCTCGCCGGCCTCGGCGTCACCGACGTGGGCGAGAATCGCCACCAGGAGGCGGAGGCCAAGGCGACGGAGTGCGCCGACCTCGGTCTGCGGTGGCACTTCATCGGCGGCCTGCAGTCCAACAAGGCTGCCGCGGTCGCGTCGTACTCCGACGTGGTCGAGTCGGTCGATCGCGCGAAGCTCGTCGGACCGCTGGCGAAGGGCGCGCACACGCGCGGCCACCCGATTCCGTCGACGTGCTGCTGCAGGTCAGCCTCGACCAGCCCGGAGCGACCGCCAGGTCGGGCGCCGACCCCGCCGACCTCGGCGAGCTCGCTCGTCGGGTGGAGGAGGCGGGGATGCTGCGCCTGTGCGGCCTGATGGCCGTCGCGCCGCTCGGCGAGGAGCCGCTCGAGGCCTTCGCGCGGCTCGCCTCGATCCACGCCGACCTCCTGGCCGACCACCCCGCGGCGACCGTGCTGTCGGCGGGGATGAGCGGCGACCTCGAGGCGGCGATCCGACACGGCGCGACACACGTGCGTGTCGGCTCCGCGGTCCTCGGTCCGAGGCCCCAGTTCCAGTAATGTCGACAACAGTCACCAGGCGTCCGATCACGGTCGCCCTGTCTAGCGGAGGACACGTCACATGAGCGGCGCGATGAGGAAGATCGGCGAGTACCTCGGCCTGCTCGAGGACACCGGCCACTACGACGACTATGACGGCGACACGGAGACCTCGACCCAGGACGCCGTCGACCAGCGTCCGGTCGCGCGCGACCGACGCCCTGCCCCTGTGTCCGACCTTGCCGAGCGCCGTCGTCCGGCCCCGGTCCAGACGGGAGTCGTGGCCGAGTTGAGCCGCATCACCACCCTGCACCCCCGCAACTACAACGAGGCCCGTCTCGTCGGTGAGAACTACCGCGACGGCACGCCCGTGATCATGAACCTCAGCGAGATGGACGACAACGACGCCAAGCGCCTCGTCGACTTCGCCGCCGGCCTGATCTTCGCCACCCGCGGAACGATCGAGAGGGTGACCAACAAGGTCTTCCTGCTCTCCCCGCCCAACGTCGCGGTCTCGGCCGAGGACAAGGAGCGGATCGCCGAGGACGGGTTCTTCAACCAGAGCTGAGGCAGTCTTTCCCTGTGCAGATCTTCGGCCAGACCCTCTACATGATCCTGCTCGTCTTCATCGGGCTGCTCTGGATCCGGTTCATCGTGGACTGGGTCCAGGTGTTCGCGCGCCGCTGGGAGCCGCACGGCCCGCTGCTGGTGGCTCTTGAGGGCGTCTACTCCGCGACGGACCCGCCCATCGTGGCGCTGCGTCGCGTGGTGCCGCCGCTGCGGATCGGCTCGGTCGCCCTCGACCTGAGCTTCCTGCTGGTGATGGTGGCAGCATGGCTGCTGCTCAACGTGGTGGCCACCGTCTTCACCTTGTGACCAGGGTGAGCGTCCCCACGACGTGCACCTGAGAACCATCCCGGAACCACCTGCCACACGGGTCACTGTGCTGGGTGAGCCGCCGGGCGCTATTGTCTCTGACAGCCAGAGCCACCGCATATCGAAGAGTGAAAGTTTGGTGACGTCATGCCGCTGACGCCTGAGGACGTGAGCAACAAGCGCTTTACGCCTGTCCGGCTCCGTGAGGGCTACGACATGGGCGAGGTTGACCAGTTCCTCGACGAGGTCGAGGCCGAGCTCGCGCGGCTCACCAAGGACAACGACGACCTGCGGACCAAGCTGTCCGCAGCTCAGTCGGGCGGTGGCTCCTCGGCACCCGCGCCGGTGTCGTTCGCCCCCGCCACTCCCGAGCCGGAGCCCGAGCCCGAGCCTGAGCCGGAGCCCGAGCCGGAGCCGGTGGCCGTCGCCGCTGCTCCCGCGCCGGTGCGCAACATCGCCGACGCGTCCAACGCCGCCGCCCGCCTGCTCGAGATCGCCGGTCGCAACGCCGACGAGCTCGTCGAGGACGCGAAGAACGAGGCCGACCGCATCGTCGGTGCCGCCCGCACCAAGGCCGAGCGCCTCGAGGGTGAGTCCAAGTCCAAGTCCGACCGCATGGAGGCGGACGCCCGCCAGCGCTCGCAGATGCTCGACTCCGAGACCGCCGAGCGCCGCCAGCAGATGTTCGGCGACCTGGAGAAGGAGCGCGACAAGCTCAACGGCGACGTGGAGACGCTGCGCCAGTTCGAGCGCGAGTACCGCTCCCGTCTCAAGACCTACTTCACCCAGCAGCTCGAGGCGCTCTCCACGGGCAACGACAGCCAGGCTCCGGCGGAGAGCGGTCAGGGACCCAAGCGCCTGCGCTCGGTCCTGGGCGACGACGAGGGCTGAGCAGCAGCCTCGCGCCACCCCGCACCACCTGCACGTCCCGAGGACGGTCACCCATGAGGGTGGCCGTTCTCGCATTTCGGCGAGCCGAGGTTGGCCTGCCTCGCGGCAGCGGATACCCTCCCTGCGACCGTGTGGTTCCCGCCACACCTGATCCATGCGGAGGCCCTCGGACATGGCTGGCACCACGCGTAAGTCCCTCGCCGGTTCTGCGGCTGCGGCCGCCAAGCGGGTGATCGGCCGGAAGTCGACCGCCAAGGCCGCCGCCGACAAGCCGGCGGCAGCGAAGAAGGCGCCCGCCAAGAAGGCGCCCGCCAAGAAGGCGCCCGCCAAGAAGGTCGCGCCCGCCGCCAAGGCGCCCGCGAAGAAGGCCGCTCCGGCGAAGAAGGCTGCCGCCAAGAAGGCTCCGGCGAAGAAGGCTCCGGCGAAGAAGGCTCCGGCGAAGAAGGCCGGCTCCGGCGAAGAAGGCTCCGGCCAAGAAGGCTCCGGCCAAGAAGGCTCCGGCCAAGAAGGCTCCGGCCAAGAAGGCTGCCGGCCAAGAAGGCTCCGGCCACGAAGGCTCCGGCGAAGAAGGCTGCGACCAAGAAGGCTCCGGCCAAGAAGGCTGCTCCCATCGCCAAGGCGCCCGCGAAGAAGGCTCCGGCCGCCCAGGCTCCGGCGAAGAAGACCCCCGCGAAGAAGGCCGCTCCGGCCACCACGACCGCTCCCGCGAAGAAGGCGAACTCCGTGACGAACGCAGGCTCTGCGAAGAAGGCAGCACCCCGCAAGGCGACCCCTGCACGGCTCGTCGTGCTCGACGGCGAGGACGCCTGGACCCGCAGCGAGCTCAACGAGGTCGTCAAGGAGCTCCGCGAGCACCAGGAGCGGCTCACCGTCTCCATCGGCGAGGCCGAGGAGGAGCTCGCCCGGCTGATGCGCGACGCCGGTGACGGCGCCGGACACGACCAGGCCGACGTCGGCGCGACCAGCTTCGAGCGTGACCACGAGCTCACCGTCCTGGCCCGGGAGCGCGAGACGCTCGGCCAGCTCGAGACGGCGCTGGCACACATCGACGACGGCACCTACGGCGTCTGCGACTCCTGCGGCAACCCCATCGGCAAGAATCGGTTGATGGCCGTGCCGCATGCCACACTGTGCATGTCATGCAAGCAGCGCGAGGAGCGTCGCTGAATTCCAGCGACCAGGTCGATCACGACCCGGCACCACGGCGTGTCGATGCCCGTCTGGTCTTCGCCGCGATCGCGGCGCTGGCCTACGCCGCCGACCTCGGGTCGAAGCAGTGGGCGCTCGCCTCGCTGGCCGACGGTGACGTCCCTGTGCTGGGTGACTGGCTCACGTTCCACCTGACGTTCAACCCGGGTGCGGCGTTCAGCACCGGCACCGACTTCACCATCGTGTTCACGGGGCTCGCCACGGTCGCCGTCGTCGTCGTGCTGTGGCTCAGCCGTCGCGTCCGCAGCACCGGGTGGGCGCTCGCGCTCGGTCTCCTGCTGGGCGGCGTGTCAGGCAACCTCACCGACCGGCTCGTCCGCGACCCCGAGCCGTTCCACGGTCACGTCGTCGACTTCCTGATGCTGCCTCACTGGCCGGTCTTCAACGTCGCCGACATGTGCATCAACGTCGCGGCGGGACTGATCATCCTGCAGACGTTCCGGGGCGTGGCGCTCGACGGGAGCCGCGACGCGGACCGTCGCGATGCCGAGTCCACCGCGACGCAGGCATGAGCAGCGACCGATGACGTCCCACGCCGACCAGCGCACGGTCTTCGTCCCCGACGGGCTCTCCGGTGAGCGGGTGGACGCGGCGATGGCCCGGATGTTCGGCCTCTCGCGGACCAAGGCGGCGGACCTCATCGCGCAGGGCCTGGTGCTGGTCGACGGCGCGGCGGTCGGCAAGAGCGACCGGGTCAACGGCGGGTCCATGCTCGACGTCACCATCCCGGCCGAGCGCGACCCGCTCGAGATCAAGGCGGAGATCGTCGAGGGCATCCGGATCATCCACGACGACGACGCGATCGTCGTGATCGACAAGCCGGTCGGCGTCGCCGTGCACCCCTCGCCCGGCTGGCGCGGACCCACCGTCGTGGGCCACCTCGCCGGCGCGGGCTACCGGATCTCCACCTCCGGCGCCAAGGAGCGCGAGGGCATCGTGCAGCGCCTCGACGTCGGCACGAGCGGCGTCATGGTGATCTGCAAGTCCGAGCACGCCTACTCCGTGCTCAAGAACGCGTTCCGCCACCGCACGGTCGACAAGACCTACCACGCACTCGTGCAGGGCCACCCGGACCCGCTCGCCGGCACGGTCGACGCACCGATCGGTCGGCACCCCCAGCACGACTACAAGTTCGCCGTGATGGCCGACGGCCGCCACAGCATCACGCACTACGAGACGCTCGAGGCGCACCGGTTCGCGAGCCTGCTCGAGGTCCACCTCGAGACCGGCCGCACACACCAGATCCGGGTCCACATGAGCGCGCTCAAGCACCCCTGCGTCGGCGACCTGACCTACGGCGCGGACCCGACGTTGTCCAAGCGGCTCGGGCTCGAGCGCCAGTGGCTGCACGCGATGCGTCTCGGCTTCGAGCACCCGGAGACCGGGGACTACGTGACCTACGAGTCCACCTATCCCGACGACCTCGAGCGCGCGCTCGACGTCATCCGCGATGAGCACTGACCTGGCCCTCCGCGCCGCCACGGCCGGCGACCTCCCTGCACTCGCGGAGGTCCACCTCGCCGCACGCCGGGCCGCGGGCGACTCGTTCCCGCCCGGCGCGCACGGCGACGACGACGTACGTGCCTGGGTCTCCGGCTGGGACCTGACGACGTACGACGTGTGGTTGGCGACGGTCGGCGACCAGGTCGTGGGCTACGCCCGCTGCACGCCCACCTGGCTGGACGACCTCTACGTCCACCCCGACGCCCAGGGCAGCGGCGTCGGCACCTCACTGTTCGACCTGGTCACCACGCTGCGCCCGCGCGGCTTCTGCCTCTGGGTCTTCGAGTCCAACGCCCCGGCGCGCGCGTTCTACCGGAGCCGCGGCTGCCTCGAGCTGGAGCGCACCGACGGCGCGGGCAACGAGGAGGGTGCACCCGACATCCGGGTGGCGTGGCCCGGGCCGGAGCCGCTCGCCTTCCTGCGCGCCCTCATCGACGAGACGGACCTGGTGCTCGGCGACGTGCTCGCGCGTCGTACGGCCCTCACCCGCGCCGTGCAGTCGGTGAAGCCGTCCGGCGAGCGGGACGCTGTCCGTGAGGCCGAGATCGCCGAGCGCGTGGCCGCGGTCGCGCCCGAGCTCGGCCGCGAGCGGGTCGCGCGCATCGTCGACGTGATCATCGCCGAGTCGCTCGACGCCTCCCGCTGATGCTGCCGGCTGTGGGGGAGCTGCTCCACTTCAGCGAAGACCCCTCGATCGAGGCGTTCGTGCCGCACGTCGCCGCCACGGCCCAGCAGCCGGAGGCGTACGTCTGGACGGTCGACGAGCTCAACAGCCCGTGCTACTGGTTCCCGCGGCAGTGCCCGCGCGTGTGCTCGTGGGGCGACGGGCCGCGGGTGCACGCCGTCGAGTCGCGGTGGCTGTCGACGATCCACGCCACCACGCTCTGGGCCTACCGCTTCGCCGCCGACGACTTCGAGCCGTTCGGCGATCGACCGCACGCCTAGGTCGCCACCCGGCCGGTCGCACCGCTCGGACCGCCTCTGCCGGTGGGTGACCTGGTGGCCCTGCACGAGCAGCACGGCATCGAGCTGCTGGTGCTCGACGAGCTGGAGGACCACTTCGCCGGCGTGCGCGAGCGCGGCCTGGAGTTCTCCGGGATCCGGATGGGCAACGCCGGCATCGGTCCCGTCGGCCCGTTCCCGACCCGCCGCTGACGCACCCGAGGCAGGATGGGCGACGTGCTGCTCTACGACGACGTGATCGAGGAGTACCGGGACTTCGCCACGTACGCCGCGGGGGACTCGCCGTGCTTCGAGGCGTGGGCGCTCGGGGTGAGCCAGGACGAGGAGGTCCTGGCCTGGCTGGGGACGCTGCCGCCGATCAAGCGGCAGCCCAACCTGGTGTTCGCGGCCGCCCGCTGGCACGGCGCTCCCGCGCCCGGGTCGTACGCCGACCTCCGCAGCCTGCTGCTCGACCGGCAGGACGAGATCGGCGCGACGGTGATGGCGCGGGCGACCCAGACCAACGAGGTCGGTCGGCTCGCGACCCTCGTCCCGGTGCTGGCGAGGGTCGAGGGCCCGCTGGCGCTCATCGAGGTCGGTGCGAGCGCCGGGCTCTGCCTGTTCCCCGACCGCTACGACTACGCGTGGCCGCCCGTGGGTGGGCTGCGGGGGAGCGGCGGCCCGACGCTCACGGCGGAGGCCACCGGGCCGCTCCCGGTGCCCGTACGACACCCGGACGTCGCCTGGCGCGGCGGTGTCGACCTCAACCCGCTCGACGTCGGCGACGCCGACGCGATGGCGTGGCTGGAGAACCTGGTCTGGCCCGAGCAGGACGAGCGGCGCGAACGCCTGCGCGCGGCGGTCGCCGTGGCCCGCCTCGACCCGCCGGCGTTGCGGCGCGGCGACCTGTTCGACCACCTGCCGGCGCTGCTGGACGAGGCCGCGGGGCACGGCACGCCGGTGGTGTTCCACTCCGCCGTCATCGCCTACCTCGAGGAGCCCGACCGGCGCCGGTTCCACGAGCTGATGACGGGCCTCGTCGCCGAGGGGTGCTGCCGGTGGATCAGCAACGAGGGGCGCCGCGTGCTGCCGCAGGTCACAGGCGCCGTGGACGTCCCCTCGGGGCGTTTCGTGACCGCGCTCGACGGCGTGCCGGTGGCGTTCAGCCACGGCCACGGGCACGCGCTCGACTGGCTGTGAGCAGACGCGATCGGGGTCGTGTCTTGTCGGTGGGGCCGTGCACACTGACGTAGGCTGACTGCTCTTCCCCCCTCCTTGGGCTGACGAGTTGAGCACTCAGCAGTCCCGCCGGCCCGCAGATCAGGACTGGCACCGTCAGCGACCCACGAAAGGTGCGGAAGTCTCCTCCATGTCGGCCGTCTCCCCTGACAGCTTCGTGCACCTGCACGTCCACACCGAGTACTCCATGCTCGACGGGGCGTCGTTGCTCGACGGGCTCTTCACCCGCACCAGCGAGCTCGGCATGCCGGCGATCGCGATGACCGACCACGGCAACCTGCACGGGGCCTACGCCTTCTACAGCAAGGCCAAGCAGCACGGCATCAAGCCGATCATCGGCATCGAGGCCTACATCACCCCCGGCACCATGCGCGGCGAGCGCCGCCGGGTGCGCTGGGGACAGGGCGACCTGGCCGAGGAGGGCGGCAACGACGTCGCCGGCGGCGGGGCCTACACCCACATGACGATGTGGGCCGAGAGCACCGAGGGCATGCGCAACCTGTTCCGGCTCTCGTCGCGCTCGAGCATGGAGGGCTACTTCTACAAGCCCCGCATGGACAAGGAGATCCTCGCCGAGCACAGCGAGGGCCTGATGGTGAGCACGGGCTGCCCGAGCGGCGCGATCCAGACGCGGCTGCGCCTCGGCCAGTACGACGAGGCGGTGCGCGAGGCCGGCGAGCTCCAGGACATGTTCGGTCGCGACAGCGTGTTCCTCGAGCTGATGGACCACGGGATCGACATCGAGAAGCGGGTCCGCGACGACCTGCTGCGCCTCGGCAAGCAGCTCTCGATCCCGCCGATCGCGACCAACGACTCGCACTACAACAACCCCGAGGACGCCTCCGCCCACGACGCCCTGATCTGTGTCGCGTCGGGCAAGCGGCTCTCGGACACCAACCGGCTCAAGTTCGACGGAGGCGGCTACTACATCAAGTCGGCCGCCGAGATGCGCGAGCTCTGGGCCGACCGGTTCGGGATGCCCGAGGCATGCGACAACACGGTGGCCATCGCCGAGCGCTGCGACGTCGAGTTCACCGAGTCCACCGGTGGCTACATGGCCCGTGCGGACGTGCCGGCGGGTGAGACCGAGGACAGCTGGTTCCGCAAGGAGGTCTGGCGCGGCATCGAGGCCCGCTACCCCGGTGACCGCCTCGACCAGGGCGTACGCGACCGGGTCGAGATGGAGCTCGCGATCGTCTCCCAGAAGGGCTACTGCGGCTACTACCTCGTGGTCGCCGACTTCATCAACTGGGCCAAGGACAACGGCATCCGCGTGGGTCCCGGCCGCGGGTCGGGTGCCGGCTCCATCGCGGCGTACGCGCTCCGCATCACCGACCTGTGCCCCCTCGAGCACGGCCTGTTCTTCGAGCGGTTCCTCAACCCCGAGCGCCCCTCGATGCCCGACTTCGACATCGACTTCGACGACGCCCGCCGCGGCGAGGTCATCGCCTACGTCAGTGACAAGTACGGCGCCGAGCGGGTCGCGCAGATCGCGACGTTCGGCCGGCTGAAGTCCAAGGCCGCGATCAAGGACGCCGCCCGCGTGCTCGACCACGGCTTCGCGATCTCCGACCGCATCACCAAGGCCCTGCCGGCCGACGTGATGGGCAAGGGCGTCGCCCTCAAGGACATCTTCAACGCCGACCACAAGCGCTACCGCGACGGCGGCGAGTTCCGCGCGCTCCACGAGCAGGACCCCGACGTCCGCACGATCTACGAGACGGCGCTCGGCCTCGAGGGCCAGATCCGCAACTGGGGCGTGCACGCCGCCGGCGTGATCATGTCGAGCGAGCCGCTGATCGACATCGTCCCGATCATGGCCCGCCCGCAGGACGGGGCGGTGATCACCCAGTTCGACTATCCGATGTGCGAGTCGCTCGGGCTGGTCAAGATGGACTTCCTCGGCCTCTCCAACCTCCGCACCCTCGAGGACGCGCTGGTCAACATCAAGGTCAACCGCGACGAGGACGTCGTCCTCGAGGAGCTGCCCTTCGACGACCGGGCGACCTACGAGCTGATGGGCCGCGGCGACACGCTGGGCGTCTTCCAGCTCGACGGCTCGGGCATGCGCTCGCTGCTGCGCTCGATGCAGCCCGACCAGTTCGCCGACATCACCGCCGTCTCCGCGCTCTACCGCCCCGGCCCGATGGGGGCCGACTCGCACAACAAGTACGCCCGCCGCAAGAACGGCCGCGAGCCGATCGAGCCGATCCACCCGTCCCTCGCCGAGGCGCTCGAGCCGGTGCTGGGCGAGACCTACGGCCTGATCGTCTACCAGGAGCAGGTGATGGCCATCGCCCAGGTGCTCGCCGGCTTCACCCTCGGGGCCGCCGACAACCTGCGCCGCGCGATGGGCAAGAAGAAGAAGGAGGAGCTCGACAAGCAGTACGCCGGATTCCAGGCCGGGATGCTCGAGCGCAGCTTCCCCCAGGTCGCGATCGACAAGCTGTGGGAGATCCTCCTCCCGTTCTCCGACTACGCCTTCAACAAGTCGCACTCGGCCGCCTACGGGGTCATCACCTACTGGACCGCCTACCTCAAGGCCAACTACCGCACGGAGTACATGGCCGCCCTCCTGACGTCGGTGAAGGACGACAAGGACAAGATGGCGATCTACCTCAACGAGTGTCGCCGGATGAAGATCCAGGTCCTGCCACCCGACGTCAACGAGTCGCACGCCGACTTCACGCCAGTCGGCAACGACATCCGCTTCGGCCTCACCGCCGTGCGCAACGTCGGCCACAACGTGGTCGCCGGCATCGTCGCCGCGCGCGAGGACAAGGGCCGCTACGCCGACTTCAACGACTTCATGGAGAAGGTCCCCGCGCTGGTCTGCAACAAGCGCGTGATCGAGTCACTGATCAAGGCCGGCGCGTTCGACGACATGAAGCACAAGCGGCGCGCCCTGGCCGCGGTGCACGAGACGGCCGTGGACCAGTTCGTCGACCTCAAGAAGAACGAGGCGATCGGCCAGGACTCCCTCTTCGGCGGCCTCAGCGAGGACGACGCCGGCTTCGGGGTCAGCGTGACCATCCCCGACATCGACGACTGGGACAAGATGACGCTGCTCGGCCACGAGCGGGAGATGCTCGGGCTCTACGTCTCCGACCACCCGCTCCTCGGGCTCGAGCACGTGCTGTCCCAGGGCACCGACTGCACGATCGGCCAGCTCCTGCTCGACGAGGAGCGTGCCCACGGCTCGACGCTCACCGTCAGCGGCCTGATCACGTCGGTCCAGCGCAAGATCACCAAGCGCGGCGACCCGTGGGCCACGATCACCCTCGAGGACCTCGACGGCGCGATCGAGGTGCTGCTCTTCCCGAGCTCCTACACGTTGGCCTCGACCCTCCTGGTCGAGGACGCGATCGTCCGCATCAAGGGCCAGCTCTCGCGCGACAAGGACCAGCCCGAGCTGCGCGCCCAGGAGGTCACCGCCCCCGACCTCACCCACGGACCGACCGGCCCCGTCGTCATCAGCCTGCCGTCGACGCGGTGCACTCCGCCGGTCGTCGCCCAGCTGCGTGACGTGCTCGGCACCCACCCCGGCATGACGGAGGTGCAGCTGCGGCTGCTGACCCGCAGCTCGACGAAGGTGCTGCGGCTCGACGACAACCTGCGCGTCACACCGAGCCCCGCCCTGTTCGCCGACCTCAAGCAGCTCCTGGGACCCGGATGCCTCACCGGGTGAAGCACCTCGGCCTCGTGGTCGTCGGGTTCCTCCTCGCCGGCGCCGGCGCCGGCGTGCTGTGGGAGCGGTTGTGGGACGCCCCCGTGGGGCTGGCCTACCAGAAGGAGTGGTTCCTCGAGCCTGCCGGACCGGACGTGTCCTTCCAGGGCGTCGCCCTCTTCGTCCTCATCGCGTACCCGCTCGGGGTCGTGCTCGCGGCCGTCTCCGGCCTCTGGCGCGACGACGAGGTGGCGACCGTGGTCACGGTGCTCGTCGCCGCGACTGCCGCCGGCATCCTGATGTACGCCGTCGGCGCCTCGCTCGGGCCGCCCGATCCGCAGGTGCTCGCGGCCGGCAGCGCCAACTACACCTCGCTCCCGAGCGACCTCGGGCTCACGGCTCCCGACCGGGGTCGTACGCCTTGGCACTCGACCGCACTGGTGGCCTTTCCGGCGGGTGCGATGACTGGTCTGGTCGGGATGTTTCTCTTCGGAAGTCAGGGGTTGGCCCGGCGCCCGCGTGGGTAGGCTGAGCGCGATCACAACGGGGCCGTCCCGAGCGTTCGGGACACGTGCAGCGGGGGAGCAGAACTGTCATGAGCACCACACCGGGAAGCCCGGACTACCTGGACGGAACCAGCCAGGGAGGGTCCGCGCACGCGGGGGACCACCGGCCCGCCGACAACGACAACCGCAACCGTCTGATCGCGCTCGGCGCGATCGTGGCCGGCGGTGCAGTCGTGGCGGGCGGTGCCTGGGCGGCCGCCAGCTTCTTCGCGCAGGGAGCGCAGCCGGCCGAGGCCCTGCCCGACTCGACGATCGCCTACCTGAGCGTCGACCTCGACCCGAGCGGTGGCCAGAAGATCGAGGCCATCAAGATGCTGCGCAAGTTCCCCGGGTTCACCGACAAGGTCGACCTCCAGACGGACGACGACCTGCGTGAGCGGATGTTCGAGGAGATCACCAAGTCCGGTGAGTGCGCGGGCCTCGACTACTCCGCCGACGTGAAGCCGTGGCTCGGCTCGCGCGCGGCCGTGGCGGCCGTCGACCTCGGCGAGGACGAGCCGGCTCCGGTCGGCGTGGTCCAGGTCACCGACGCCGGCAAGGCCGAGGACGGCATGGCCACCCTCCTCGAGAAGTGTGGCGGCTCGGACTCCGCGACCGGTGGCGCCGGAGGCTGGGTGGTCGACGGTGACTGGATGGTCATCGCCGAGACCGACGAGATCGCCCAGCAGGTCGTCGACGCCACCGACGGCGGCACGCTCTCCGGCGACTCGGCCTTCGGCCAGTGGACCGGCGAGGCCGGCGATGACGGCTTCATGTCGATGTACGTCGCCAAGGGTGCGGTCGACCTGCTCGTCTCCCAGCCCGACCTCTTTGACGGGCTCGCAGAGGGCCAGCGCGAGTTCCAGCCCAGCGGCCCACTGCCGGGCACCGCAGAGGCTGAGCAGCTGCGCGAGCTGCTGAAGGACTTCGACGGTGCGGCCGCCACGGTCCGCTTCGACGACGGGGCGGTCGAGGTCGAGTACGCCATGTCCAACTACCAGCCGGACATGACCTCGTTCATCGACACCGAGGTCGGCGTCGACATGGTGACCAGCCTCCCGGAGGACACCGTGGCCGCGATGGGCTTCGGGTTCAAGGAGGGCTGGGCCGAAGCCCTGCTCGACTACGTCAAGACGACCATGCCGGACGAGGCGGACACGATCGACGAGCAGCTCACCCAGTTCGAGGACGAGACCGGCCTGGCATTTCCCGAGGACGTCGAGACCCTGCTCGGCGAGGGCGTGACGATCTCCCTCGGCAGCGGCCTCGACCCCGACGCCATCACCAACGGCGGGCCCGGTGAGGTCCCCGCCGGCATCCGGATCAAGGGCGATGCCGGCGAGATCCAGGCGGTGCTCGACAAGATCAGCGACCTGGCCGGCCCGGAGGCCGCTGACTTCCTCAAGGTCACCGAGGGTGACGGCTACGCCGTGCTCGCCCTGCAGGACGACTACCGCGGCAAGCTCGAGAGCGGCGGCGACCTCGGCGGCAGCGACGACTACGCCAAGGTCATCGAGGGTGGCGACGCCCAGTCGGTGCTCTACGTCAACTTCGACGCCGACGACGACTGGCTGGTCCGGCTCGTGGGCGACGTGGGCGGCGCCGACGCCGGGGTGACGGACAACCTCGCACCGCTGTCCGCCTTCGGCATCAGTGCCTGGGTGGACGGCGACGTCGTGCACGGCATGTTCAAGCTGACGACCGACTGATCTCTGCGCGAGATCAGCGACCGATGGTGGCGGTCACCGCGCCGGTGACCGCCACCAGGTCGGTGGGCGCCAGCTCGATGTCGAAGCCACGCCGACCGCCCGACACCAGGATCGTGTCGTGGTCGAGCGCAGTGGCGTCCAGGGCCGTCGGGTGGGCGCGCTTCTGCCCGATCGGCGAGATGCCGCCGGCGACGTAGCCGGTGGCCCGCTCCGCGGCGGCGACCTCGGCCATCACGGCCTTGCTGCCACCCAGCGCCCGGGCCAGCGCCTTGAGGTCCAGCTGACCCGTGACGGGGACGATCCCGACCACGAGCTTCCCGTCGAGGGAGGCCAGCAGCGTCTTGAAGACCCGAGCCGGGTCAGCGTCGAGCGCCTCGGCCGCCTCGGTGCCGTACGACGCCGCGCGCGGGTCGTGCTCGTAGGTCCGCACCTCGAACGCGATCCCGGCAGCGGTCAGCGCCAGCGTGGCCGGGGTGCCACCGACCGGGCGGGACTTCTTCGCCATCGTGCGGCGGCCGTCAGTTGGGGGACCACGCGGTCCGGGCGACCTGGGTCGCGGGCAGCGACGGGATCACGTTGATCGCCCGCAGCTCCTCGGTGAGCAACCGGGTGACCAGCTCGAGGCGCTCGGTGGCGTCGGTGGCCTCCAGCAGCGACTGGCGTTCGGCCATCGGGAGCGGGGTCAGGGCCGACAGGGTCCAGGCCAGGTAGTCGGGGTCACGGGGGAGCGTGCCGCTGAACGGATCGCCCTGCAGCTCGGTCATGGCGACGCGGAAGGCGGTGAAGGTGGCCCGTGCGCGGTCGAGCACCTCGCTCGGCACCTCGACCTCGGGCTCGGGCAGCACCGCGACGACGCCCTGCGGGAACTCGATCCCGCGCTGCATCTCCTCGAGCATCAGCCGCTCGCGGGCGACGGCGACGATGTCGAACGTGCCGTCGTCGCGACGGTCGACCTCGGTGAGCTGGAGCACGCAGCCGACGCGGTAGACCGACTGGGCGCCGTGCTCGCCGACCTCGTAGCCCTCGCGGATCGCGACCGTGCCGAACACGCGCTCGGCCGGGTCGTCGACCTCGAGCAGGTGCCGCACGAGCATCCGGTAGCGGTCCTCGAAGACGTGGAGCGGCACGCTCATCCCCGGGAACACCACGGTGCTCAGCGGGAACATCGGCAGCTGGTCGCTCACGTGACCTACCTAACCACCCGCGTCCACGGTGTGCCCGCGACCGCGGAGCGACCCGCCGGGGAACCTAGACTCCTCGCATGTCCATGATCCGTCGCATCGACCTGAGGGGCGCCGATCCGGCGTCCGTCGACTACCGCGCGAGCGTGCCTCGCGCCGAGTTCGACGTCGAGGCCGCGACCCATGTGGTGGCACCGATCATCGACGCCGTCCGGACCCGCGGGGTCGAGGCCATCGTCGAGCTGTCGGCCCGCTTCGACGGCGTGGACCGCGACGAGATCACGGTGCCCCGCGAGGCACTGGAGACCGCGCTGGCCGAGCTCGACCCCGACATCCGCGCAGCGCTGGAGGAGTCCGTACGCCGACTGCGCCTCACGTGCGAGGCCGAGCTGGAACGTGACGTGACCAGCGAGGTGGCTCCCGGTGCGACAGTGACCCACCGCAAGGTGCCGATCGATCGTGTCGGTCTCTACGTCCCCGGCGGGCTCGCCCCGCTGGTGAGCAGCGTCGTGATGAACGTGGTGCCGGCGCAGGTGGCGGGCGTGCGATCGATCGCCCTGTCCAGCCCCCCGCAGAAGAACCGTGAGGGCCTGCCCGAGCCGACGATCATGGCCGCGTGCGCACTCCTCGGGGTGGACGAGGTGTACGCCGTCGGCGGGGCGCAGGCCATCGCGATGTTCGCCCACGGCGCCGGCCCGTGCCGACCGGTCGACCTCGTCACCGGCCCCGGCAACATCTACGTCGCTGCAGCCAAGCGGCTGGTGCGCGGCGTGGTCGGCATCGACTCCGAGGCCGGCACGACCGAGATCGCGATCCTCGCCGACGACTCCGCGGACCCCGCCTTCATCGCCGCCGACCTGATCAGCCAGGCCGAGCACGACCCGATGGCCGCCTCGGTGCTGGTCACGGACTCCCTCTCGCTGGCCGACGCCACCGAGGCCGAGCTCGACAAGCAGGTCTTCGCGACCCGCCACACCGAGCGGATCCGGACGGCCCTCGGCGGCCAGCAGTCCGCGATCGTGCTGGTCGACGACGTCGACCAGGGCGTGCAGGTCGTCGACGCCTACGCCGCGGAGCACCTCGAGATCCAGACCCGCGACGCGGCGGTCGTCGCCGCCCGGATCCGCAACGCCGGCGCGATCTTCGTCGGACCGTGGGCGCCGGTGTCGCTCGGCGACTACGCCGCCGGGTCCAACCACGTGCTCCCCACCGCCGGCTGCGCCTGCCACTCCAGCGGGCTGTCGGTCCGCGCGTTCACCCGCTCGATGCACGTCGTGGACTACTCGCGGGCCGCGCTCGCCGACGTCGCCGACCACGTGGTCACACTGGCCGAGGCCGAGGACCTCCCGGGCCACGGCCAAGCCGTGTCGGTGCGCTTCGAGCAGCAGTCGTGACCGCCCCGTTCCCGCCCCTGCGCGACGAGCTGCGGGGGATCGAGCCCTACGGCGCGCCCCAGCTCTCGCACGCACAGGCGCCGGTCCAGCTCAACGTCAACGAGAACCCCTACGCGCCGTCCGCACGTCTGGCGGCTTCTCTCGCTGAGGCGATGTCCACGGTCGCGGTGGAGCTCAACCGCTACCCCGACCGCGAGTTCGCCGCGCTGCGCGAGCAGCTCGCCGGCTACCTCAACACGTCTGGCGGCAGCGGCATCACGCCCGGCATGGTGTGGGCGGCCAACGGGTCCAACGAGGTGATGCAGCAGCTGCTGCAGGCCTTCGGCGGCCCGGGGCGGCTCGCGCTCAGCTTCGCGCCGACGTACTCGATGTATCCCGAGTACGCCCGCAACACCCTCACCGAGTGGGCCGTGGGTCACCGCGAGGAGGACTTCGGCCTCGACCTCGACCGGGCCCGTGCCCTGATCGAGGAGCGCCGCCCCAGCATCGTGCTGCTGCCCAGCCCCAACAACCCGACCGGCACGGCGCTGCCTCCCGAAGCGGTCTCGGTGCTGTCCGAGGCGGTCGGCGACACCGGCCTGCTGGTGGTCGACGAGGCCTATGGCGAGTTCCGTCGCTCCGGCACGCCGAGCGCGTTGGAGCTGCTGCCGCAGCACCGCAACCTCGTCGTCACGCGCACCATGAGCAAGGCGTTCGCCCTCGCGGGCGCACGTCTCGGCTACCTCGCGGCCGACCCGGCGATCTGCGGCGCACTGCGGGTCGTACGCCTGCCCTACCACCTGTCCGCGACGACGCAGGCGACGGCGAGCGTCGCGCTGTCCTACGTCGAGGAGCTGCTCGCCCATGTCGACGACCTGCGCTCGGAGCGGGACGCGACGGTCGTCTGGCTCCGCGAGCAAGGCTTCGAGGTGGCCGACTCGGACGCCAACTTCGTGCTGTTCGGCCGGTTCGCCGACCGGCACGCGGTCTGGCAGGGTCTGGTCGACCGAGGGGTGCTGGTCCGCGAGACCGGACCGGACGGCTGGCTGCGCGTCTCCATCGGCACCAGCGACGAGATGGCAGCATTCAGGGACGCACTGACGTACGTGATGAAGGAGCAGCAATGAGCCGCACCGCGCGGATCGAGCGCACGACCAAGGAGTCCCAGGTCAAGGTCGAGGTCGACCTCGACGGCACCGGGCGCTCCGACGTGTCCACCGGCGTCGGGTTCTACGACCACATGCTCGACGCCTTCGCCCGCCACGCGCTCGTCGACCTCGTCGTCCACACCAGCGGCGACACCCACATCGACGCGCACCACTCCGTCGAGGACACCGCGATCGTCCTCGGGCAGGCGCTGCGCGAGGCCCTGGGCGACAAGACCGGCATCCGCCGCTTCGGCGACGCCACCGTCCCGCTGGACGAGGCGCTCGTGCAGGCCGTCGTCGACGTCTCCGGGCGCCCCTACTGCGTGCACACCGGTGAGCCCGAGGGCCAGGTCTACGTCGCGATCGGCGGCACCGGCGCGGCCTACCAGGGCTCGCTGACCCGGCACGTCTTCGAGACGATCTCCTTCCACGCCCACCTCGCGCTGCACGTGCGCGTGCTCGCCGGACGCGACCCGCACCACCTGGTCGAGGCCCAGTTCAAGGCGTTCGCCCGTGCCTTCCGCGACGCCGTCGCGATCGACCCGCGCGAGACGGGTGTGCCGTCCACCAAGGGCAGCCTGTGACCCCTGAGGCCGGTCCGGAGGTCGTCGTCCTCGACTACGGCTCGGGCAACGTCCGCTCCGTCGTGCGCGCGGTCGAGCGGGCCGGTGCGTCGGTGACGCTGACCGACGACTTCGACACCGCGCTCGCGGCTGACGGTCTCGTGGTGCCGGGCGTGGGGGCGTACGCCGCCTGCATGCAGGGCCTGCGCGCCATCAAGGGCGAGCGGATCATCGGTCGTCGCCTCGCGGGTGGACTGCCGGTGCTCGGCATCTGCGTCGGCATGCAGATCCTCTTCGAGGGCGGTGTCGAGCACGGCGTCGAGACCGACGGCTGCGACGAGTGGCCCGGCCTGGTCACCCGCCTCGAGGCCGACGTCGTGCCGCACATGGGCTGGAACACCGTCGAGGTGCCCAGCGGCTCACGTCTCTTCGCGGGGGTCGAGGGGGACCGGTTCTACTTCGTGCACTCCTACGCCGCGCGCACGTGGGAGCTGGTCACCAACGACCGCACCGCGGCGCCGTTCGTGACGTGGGCCGAGCACGGGGGCGACCGGTTCGTGGCCGCGGTCGAGAACGGGCCGCTCACTGCCACCCAGTTCCACCCGGAGAAGTCCGGTGACGCTGGTGCAGACCTGTTGCGCAACTGGGTCGCCAGCCTCCCTGCCTGAGGGTTATTTTCCCGGCATGACGGGGACCATGAGCATGAACCAGATCATCCACGCGGCCGTGCGCCGCGACGTGGCGCGGACCGCACAGGCGTTGCGCGGCCTACGCGACGGCGACGCCGCGAGAGCGCGCGAGATCCAGACCGCCTGGCGCAACCTCGTGCGCGAGCTCACCCACCACCACGAGGCCGAGGACGAGCTGCTGTGGCCGTTCCTCGAGTCTCGGGGCGTCGAGCTCTCGCTGCTCGAGCAGATGGAGGCAGAGCACGTCGCGATGAAGTCCGCCCTCACGGACGTCAGCAGCGCGATCGAGGGGCTCGTCGCCGCGCCGACCGTTGTCAACGCGGGCGCCGCGGCCGCCGAGGTGGACCGCGCCGAGGTCGTCATCAACGACCACCTCGACCACGAGGAGCGCGACGTCGAGGCGCCGATGGGCAACCTGGAGGACGACCCGGAGTTCAAGGAGCTGGCCAAGAAGCTCCGCCCCGCCAGCATCGTCGATGCCGCCAATGCGCTCGCCTGGATGCAGGACGGCGCAGGCAACGCGGGAGCGGGAGGCGCTGCGCGCGACGATCCCGGGGCCCGTCGTCACCGTGCTGACCACGGTGCTGGCCCGTCGCTACAACCGGGAAGTGGCCCCGGTCTGGCGCTAGTCGCCCTCGGCCAGTGCCTGCAGCGTCAGCAGCTGCTTGCGGGCCATCACGAGGTCGCCGACGGAGACCGCCGGCGCGAGCCATCGGCCCGTGCCCATGACGACCTTGAGGAGGAGGCGCGTGGCGCTGCCCTGCGGGAGGACGGCGTACGACATGTGTGCCCCCATGATCCTCGCGGTCAGCTCCTCGCCCGGGACCACGGCCACCACTCGCCCCTGGTCACGGCCGAACGCGCGCGTGAACGGATCGCCGACGACGGGCTCGGGCACGTGGCGCAGCTCGCGCGGTGACCGGCGGCCCAGGTTGTCGATGAGGTCGTAGGAGTACGGCGCGAGCCGCACCTGCCGGACCCGCGCCCACACCGTCGCGGGATCGGCGTGCACCGTGACCCCGCGCCACGCCTCCAGCGTCGGATCGGGCACGAGGTCGTCGCACCCGTAGCGTCGCGCCACCTCCGCCTCGCTCACACCCCACCGGTCGCCGATCACGCCGTCATCGTCGCAGCACATTGGTGTGGGCCGACTGTCGGTGGTCTTCTCTAGGATCGAACACATGATCGAGACGCTGGTGGGGCCGGAGGTAGGTGAGGTCGATGACCTCAGCGCTTCCGACCTGCTGTCATCGATGCGCTCTGAACGCGCCGTCGAGAATGCGGCAGCCGCACGCCAGCTCGATCTCGCTGCGCGGTGGGCGGACCTGCACCCGCCGGAGTCCATCCACTCCGCGGCCGCGTTCACTGTCCCGGGCACCGACCACGAGGAGCCCCTCGCCGGCGAGGGCTGCCCGTTGGTGGCGGAGTTCTGCATCGCCGAGCTGGGTGCCGTCCTGGGGATCTCCACGGTGTCGGCGAAGAAGCTTGTCGGTCACGCACTCGAGCTGCGGCACCGGCTGCCGCGGGTGTGGGCACAGGTGCAGTCGGGTCAGGTCGAGTCGTGGCGGGCACGATCGATCGCCGAGACGACCATCCACACCTCTCCCGCCCTCACGGTCGAGGCTGCTGCCTTCGTCGACGCGCAGGTTGCTGCGGTGGCCGGTCGCATCGGTCCAACTCAGCTCGACAGGTTGGTTGCGGAGACCATCAAGCGCTTCGACCTCAGTGTTGCTGATCCGGCCGCGGACCCGGAGGACGGGTACCTGTCGGTCGATCCGAGGCATGCGACGTTGCACGACGATGAGGTCCACTTCGCCGGCACGATGCGTTTCGAGGCCGAGCTCGACATCGCCGACGCCCTCGACCTCAACCAGGCACTCGCCCACAACGCTGCCGAGCAGAAAGCCCTTGGCTCCACTGACGCCCTCGACGTACGCCGGTCCAAGGCCCTCGGCGACCTCGCCCGCACCCAGACCGCGCTGGACTTGCACGCGCATGGCACCAGCGCGGTGCGCACCGAGGACGGTCAGGCTGTCGCTCGGGAGGTTGTCGTCCATGCCCACTTCGACGCCTCGACCGTGGGTGAACACACCGTCTTCCGTCCCACCGGACGGATGGAGGAAGGCCAGCGGCTCGTACTGCTCGACCAGGTCAGGGGCTGGTGCGGTGACTCCCGTACGAAGGTCACCATCAAGCCCGTCATCGATCTCAACGCGGACCTGAACGCACCTGGGTATGCCGTGCCCGACCGGATCCGCGAGCAGGTCATCCTTCGCGACCAGACGTGCGCGTTCCCGTGGTGCACGCGACCGGCGCGTGGCTGCGACATCGACCACGTCATCGAGCACGACCATCACGCGGAGGCCGAAGGCCGACTCCAGCCGGGGCCCACCGCGACGTGGAACCTCGGCGCACTCTGCCGCTTCCACCACCGACTCAAGACCCACACCGCTTGGCGCTACCGGATGACGTCCAACGGTGTCTTCGAGTGGACCAGCCCCCACGGCCACGGATTTCGACGCGACCACACGGGCACCACGCGGATCGACGATCCGGACCCACCCGACCGAAGTTGACCCCGCCCCACACCCCGCCGCAGCAACGTCCGACGGGGTCGTAGTCCTGTCCGTGACTGTCGTGCACGAGTAGTGGGTCGAGGTTCGACGTTCTGCTCCGCGAGTCGTCCGACGCCCTTTACCGTTGCCGCGTGCCGAAGACCAGACCGTCACCAGCCGGCGTGACCTGCCCCTTGTGCGATGGCGTGATCACGACATTGGGCTGCCGTGCCTGCCACCTCCCGATGGCCGACATCCTTCGGCACGGCGAGGTCGGGTCGAGCCGGGCGACGTCATGGGCACGAGCGGTCGGCGTGCGGATCGTCGGCGTGCTCCTCTATGGAGCAGTGATCGCCTGGTGCTGGTGGCAGCTGCCGGCCTCGTTGCCCTTCGTCGCCCCAGCCGCGGCGGCTGGCATGGTGGTGCACGGTGTGAAAGGGCGACCGTGGCTCGCAATGCTTGCCTTCGCAGTGCTGGTGGTGGCGCTGCCGGTGATCTTGGCGCCGGCATTGGGCACCGGCGCGTTCTCCGACCTGGCGGACTGGATCAACGACCCCCAGTGGTGACGTAGTCGCTCGCTCAGGCTGGCATCGTCGGCGGCCAGCGGTGCCGTCGCCAGTCGTCCCACGTCCCGAACGCGCCGGTCGTGTGCTCCCTCGGCACCTCCTCGCACGTGGTGGCGCCATCGAAGCACGATGGCGACGCGCGAGGCGGCGTCTCGCCGTGCCACCACCCGTGCGAGCGCGCCGACCGCCGCTCCTAGGATCGAGGCATGCCGAGCACCCCCGAGCAGCCCTACCTCGAGCTCCTGCCCGCCGTCGACATCAAGGGCGGCCAGGCCGTCCAGCTGGTGCAGGGCGTCGACGGCTCGGAGAAGCGCTTCGGCGACCCGATCGAGGCCGCGCTGCGCTGGCAGGAGGCGGGGGCGGAGTGGATCCACCTCGTCGACCTCGATGCCGCGTTCGGGCACGGGCACAACCGCGAGCTCCAGGCGACGATCGTCGGCACCCTCGACATCCAGGTCGAGATGAGCGGCGGCATCCGTGACGACGAGTCGCTGGAGGCCGCGATGGCGGCCGGCTGCCGCCGCGTCAACATCGGCACCGCCGCGCTGGAGCAGCCCGAGTGGTGTGCCCGCGCGATCGCGACGTACGGCGACCGGGTGGCCGTCGGCCTCGACGTGCGGGGCACGACGCTCGCCGCACGCGGCTGGACGCGCGAGGGCGGCGACCTCTACGAGACGCTCGCGCGACTCGACTCCGAGGGCTGCGCGCGCTACGTCGTCACCGACGTCAACAAGGACGGCATGCTGCAGGGGCCCAACCTCCAGCTGCTCCGCGACGTCTGTGCCGCGACGGACAAGCCGGTCGTGGCCAGCGGCGGCGTCACCACCCTCGACGACATCAGCGCCCTGATGGGCCTCGTCCACGAGGGCGTCGAGGGCGCCATTGCCGGCACGGCGCTCTACGAGGGGCGGTTCACCCTCGAGGACGCCCTGGCGCTGACGAGGGGCGCGTGAGCCGGATGGACCTGGAGTTCTTCGAGTACCACACGCGGCTCGCGGCGTACGTCCTCCTGGTCGACGAGCAGGAGCGCGTGCTGCTCGCCTGGTGGAACGGTGAAGGGCACAGCGACCCGGAGTGGTCGCTGCCCGGCGGCGGGATCGACTTCGAGGAGTCGATCAGCGACGGCGTCGTGCGCGAGGTCTACGAGGAGACCGGCTACCACGTGGAGCCGGGCGCACTCCTCGCCGAGCACCACTTCACGAGGAGGGGCCGGATGTTCGACGGCTGGTTCCGGTCCCAGAGGTTCGTCTTCGAGGCCACGATCACGGGCGGCGAGCTGGGGACCACCGAGGTCGGCGGCTCCACCGACCACGCCGGCCTGGGTGCCGCTGTCCGAGCTCGTCGGGCAGCCCCGCGCGGACATCGTCGACGTCGCGCTGGCCGCGCGCAGCGCGAAGGAGCAGCCATGACCGTCGCGATCCGCGTCATCCCGTGCCTCGACGTCGACGGCGGCCGGGTGGTCAAGGGCGTCAACTTCCAGGACCTCCGCGACGCCGGTGACCCGGTCGAGCTCGCGCGGCTCTACGACGCCGAGGGCGCCGACGAGCTGACCTTCCTCGACATCTCCGCCTCGCACGAGGGCCGCGCCACCACGATGGAGGTCGTCAGCCGCTGCGCGGAGGAGGTCTTCATCCCCCTCACCGTCGGCGGCGGGGTCAGCAGCGTGGCCGATGTCGACCGGCTGCTCCGGGCAGGCGCCGACAAGGTCGCGGTCAACACCGCCGCGATCCACCGACCGGAGCTGGTCGCGGAGATCGCCGACCGGTTCGGCAACCAGGTGCTCGTCCTGAGCGTCGACGCCCGACGGACCCGCCCGGACCAACCGGGCACCCCGAGCGGGTTCGAGGTCACCACCCACGGCGGTCGCAAGAGTGCCGGCCTCGACGCGATCGAGTGGGCCGCGCGCGCCGCTGAGCTCGGTGCGGGCGAGATCCTCCTCAACGCGATGGACGCCGACGGCACGACCGACGGCTTCGACCTCGAGCTCATCCGAGCCGTCCGCCGGGAGGTGTCGATCCCGGTCATCGCGAGCGGGGGAGCGGGTGCGGTCGAGCACTTCCCGCCGGCCGTCGAGGCTGGCGCCGACGCCGTGCTCGCGGCGACCGTCTTCCACTTCGGGACGCTGCGCATCGCCGACGTCAAGGCCGGTCTGTCCACGGCCGGTCATCCGGTCCGCTGACGCCTGGTCGGGTCGTACTATTCGGCCATGCTGCAGACCTCCCGGCGCTACCCTGCGCG
Organism: uncultured Actinomycetota bacterium; assembly: GCA_963711175.1. Taxonomy (GTDB): domain Bacteria; phylum Actinomycetota; class Actinomycetes; order Propionibacteriales; family Nocardioidaceae; genus Nocardioides. Next base: position 291,138 of record CAVQDC010000039.1, on the reverse strand, counting down.
CCACCTCGCCATCGCCACCCTCGCGACCGCCACCTTCGTGCTGACCGCGTGCGCGCCGACCGACGAGGCCGACTCAGGCAATGACGCGAGCGACTCGACCTCCGAGTCCGCCTCGGAGACGCCGGCCGCCGACGAGTGCACCCCTGACACCCTCGAGACCGTCGCCGACGGCACGCTGACGGTCGCCACCGACGACCCGGCCTACGAGCCGTGGTTCGTCGACAACGACCCGACCAACGGCAAGGGCTACGAGGCCGCCGTGGCGTACGCCATCGCTGAGCAGCTCGGCTACACCGAGGACCAGGTCGCCTGGGTCAAGGTGCCCTTCAACAAGGTCGTCCAGCCCGGCCCGAAGGACTTCGACCTCGACGTCAACCAGGTCTCCATCACCGAGGCACGTCGCAAGGCCGTGGACTTCTCGTCCGGCTACTACGACGTCGTCCAGACCGTCATCACCAACAAGGGCAGCTCGCTCGACGGCATCACCAGCGTCGCCGACCTCGCCGACGCCAAGCTGGGCGCCCAGGTCGGCACCACGAGCTACACCGCGATCACCGACCAGATCCAGCCCTCGCAGGACCCGGCGGTCTTCGACACCAACGACCAGGCCGTGCAGGCGCTCAACAACGGCCAGATCGACGGCATCGTCGTCGACCTGCCCACGGCGTACTTCATGACGGCCGTCCAGCTCGACGACGGCATCATCGTCGGCCAGCTGCCGCTGCCGGACGGCGAGGCCGAGCAGTTCGGTGCGGTGCTCGGCAAGGGCAGCCCGATCACCGACTGCATCTCCGGGGCAGTCGACGCACTGCGCGACGACGGCATCCTCGACCAGATCGGTCAGGAGTGGCTGGAGCAGCAGGGTGCTCCCGAGCTCTCCTGATGACTGACCGGGTGGCCGACGCCCGGACCACCGGGGACTGGCAGCCCTCCACGGTCCAGGCCGAGCGTGACGAGTGGCGGCGGCGCCGGACGATCCGCAGCGCGGCGATCGCAGCCGGCAGCACGCTGCTCCTCCTGGGGACCGTCGGCGGCGCCGTGGTCAGCTCGCCCGGGTGGGATCGCGTCCGCGAGACCTACTTCAGCTGGGACAAGGCGGTCTCGTCGTTCCCCGCGGTGCTCGAGGGGCTCTGGCTCAACATCCGGGTGATGGCGATCTGCTGGGTCCTCATCCTCGTGCTGAGCCTCACCGTGGCCGTCGTGCGCACGCTGCGGGGGCCGGTGGCCTTCCCGCTGCGCCTCCTCGGCACGGCGTACGTCGACGTGTTCCGCGGCCTGCCCCTGCTGTTGGTGATCTTCCTGCTCGGCTTCGGTGGCCCGGCGCTGAGCCTCCAGGGCCTGCCCACCTCGCCGCTGTTCTGGGGCGGCACGGCACTGGTGCTGTCGTACTCGGCCTACGTCGCGGAGGTCTTCCGCGCCGGCATCGAGTCCGTGCACCCCAGCCAGCGGCTCGCCGGCCGCTCGCTCGGCCTGTCCTACGGCCAGACGTTGCGCCACGTCGTGCTGCCGCAGGCGTGGCGCCGGGTGATCCCACCGCTGATGAACGACCTGGTCTCGCTGCAGAAGGACTCCGGCCTGATCGCGGTCCTCGGCGTCACCGACGCGATCCGCAAGGCGCAGATCGAGACGGCGCTGGACTTCAACTACACGCCGTACGTCGTCGCCGGCGTGCTGTTCTGCTGCCTCACGATCCCGATGGCGCGGCTCACCGACCGCTACGCCCGCAAGAAGGGCTACCACGGAGCGGGAGGCGCACTGTGACCGAGCTCTTGCGCCTCGACGGCGTCCGCAAGTCCTTCGGCGACCACGTCGTGCTCCGCGACGTCGACCTGACCGTCGAGCCAGGCGAGTGTGTCGTCCTCATCGGGGCGTCCGGCTCCGGGAAGTCGACCCTGCTGCGCTGCGTCAACCTCCTCGAGGTCGTCGACGACGGCGTCATCACGTTCGAGGGCCGCGACATCACCGACCCACGCGTCGACGGCGACGAGGTGCGCTCGCGCATGGGGCTGGTGTTCCAGGCCTACAACCTGTTCCCGCACCTCGACGTCGTCGGCAACGTCACCCTCGCGCTGCGGCTGGTGCACGACGTGTCCGCCGACGAGGCGCGGTCGCGCGGCCTGGCGATGCTCGAGCGGGTCGGCCTGGCCGAGAAGGCGCACGCCCGCCCCGACGACCTGTCCGGTGGCCAGCAGCAACGCGTCGCGATCGCGCGGGCACTCGTCGCCAACCCTCGGCTGATGCTGCTCGACGAGGTCACCAGCGCCCTCGACCCCGAGCTGGTCGGCGAGGTCCTCGACCTGCTCACCGAGCTCAAGGGCGAGGGCGTCACGATGCTCCTCAACACCCACGAGATGGGCTTCGCCCGCGAGGTGGCCGACCAGGTGTGCTTCCTCCACGACGGGCGCATCCACGAGCGCGGTACGCCCGGCCAGGTGCTGGGCGACCCGCAGCAGGAGCGCACCCGCGCGTTCCTCTCACGGATCAGGGCGTGATTGGGCTGCTGTCGGTGGCAGGGCATAGCCTCGCTGAGTGACAGATGATGCGGAGCAGCGCGGGACCACCACTCTCGACGGGTTCCGGGTCCTGTGGGTCGGCGTCAAGCGCGAGCCGCGTGTCTTCACCGTCGCCACGCTGGGTGCCGTGCTCTTCGGCGTGCTCACCGTCGCCGACGCGTGGGTGCTCGGCTGGTCGACCCAGCACGTCCTGATCCCCGCCTTCGACACCGGCGAGATCGGCACCGACATGCTCGTGTGGGTCTTCGTGCTCTTCATGTCCGTGGCGATCCTGCGCGCCATCGGCATCGTCGCGCGGCGCCTCGGCGGCGGGATCATGTACTACCGGATGCAGTCGCACACGCGTCGCGGCGTCACCCGCCAATACCTCTCCCTGCCGATGGAGTGGCACCAGCGCCACCCGACCGGTCAGCTGCTCTCCAACGCCTACTCCGACGTCGAGGCGGCGTGGTCGCCGATCATGCCGCTCCCGATGGCGCTCGGCACCGTGGTGATGATGGTGATCGCCGTCGCGCAGATGTTCGTCGCCGACGTGGTCATGGCCGTCGTCGGCCTGCTCGTCTTCCCGGCCGTGGTGATGGCCAACCTGCTCTACCAGCGCTACGCCTCGCCGCTGATGACGCGGGCGCAGGGGCTGCGCGCCGAGGTCAGCGAGATCGCGCACGAGTCCTTCGACGGGGCGATGGTCGTCAAGACGCTGGGCCGCGAGGTCGAGGAGACCGACCGGTTCCGTGCCAAGGCCCACGAGCTGCGCGACGTCAACGTGCGCGCCGGCCGCATCCGGGCCGTCTTCGACCCCGCGCTCGCCAGCCTCCCCAGCCTCGGCGTCCTCGTCGTGCTGGCCGTCGGTGTCTCGCGCGTCGCGAGCGGGTCCACCAGCCCGGGCGACGTCGTCACGATCGCCTACCTCCTCACGATCGTCTCGTTCCCGATCCGCGCCATCGGCTGGCTGCTGGGCGAGTTCCCCCGCTCGGTCGTCGGCTACCGCCGCGCCAAGGCCGTCCTCGACGCCACGGGAGCCATGCCCTACGGCCCCGACGAGCTGCCCCGCACCAGCGCAGGCGCGCTGCTGCAGGTCGACGGCCTCCACTACTCCTACGACGCCGACAACCCGCTGCTGCGGGGCATCGACCTCGAGGTGAGGCCGGGCCGCACCGTGGCCCTGGTCGGTGCGACCGCCTCGGGCAAGAGCACCCTGACCAGCCTGCTGAGCCGGCTCGTCGACCCCGACTCCGGTGCGATCCTGATCGACGGACGCGACCTCCGTACGCTCCGCAAGGGCGAGCTGCCGCGTGACGTCGCGCTGGTCCCGCAGACCGCGTTCATGTTCGACGACACCGTCCGCGGCAACGTCACTCTGGGTGCCGACGTGCCCGACGAGGACGTGTGGGGTGCGCTGCGCACCTCGCAGGCCGACGGCTTCGTCGCGGCCCTCCCCGAGGGCCTCGACACCAAGCTGGGGGAGCGCGGCACGTCGCTGTCCGGTGGCCAGCGCCAGCGGCTCTCCCTGGCCCGGGCGCTCGTGCGCCGTCCGCGGCTGCTGATCCTCGACGACGCGACCTCGGCGGTCGACCCGGAGGTGGAGGCCCGCATCCTCGCCTCCCTGCGCGACGACGTCGACGGATCGACGGCTTCGCTGCTCGTCGTGGCCTACCGCAAGGCCACGATCTCGTTGGCCGACGAGGTGGCGCACCTCGAGGCAGGCCGCATCGTGGCTCGCGGCACGCACGCCGAGCTGCTCGAGTCCAGCCCGGCCTACGCCCACCTCGTCAACGCCTACGAGACCGACACCGACAAGGCCGCGACTGCCGACACCGGAAGGGACAACGCATGAGCACCACGACCCCGACTGCCGGCACCACGATGGACTCCGGCGAGGACATCGGCGCGATCGCGACCATCCGCCTCGGCATGAAGTACTCACCCGAGCTCCGCGAGGGCCTCGGCCTCACCCTCGTGCTGGCGATCGTCGCCTCGTGCGGCCAGATCGTCGTCCCGATCGCCGTCCAGCAGACGCTCGACCGGGGGCTCAACGGCCCCGGCGGGCCGCGCCTCGACTACGTCGCGTGGATGGGCGTCCTGGCAGCCCTCGCGATCGGGATCAGCGGCTACGCGTCCTACGCGATGACCTCGCGCCTCTTCACCACCTCCGAGCGCGGCCTCGCCACCCTGCGGACCAAGGCGTTCCGCCACGTCCACGACCTGCCGCTGCTCACCCAGAACACCGAGCGACGCGGGGCGCTCGTCTCCCGCGTCACCACCGACGTCGACCAGGTGAGCCAGTTCCTCGTCTTCGGCGGCCTGATCTTCGTGGTCAGCATCGGGCAGATGCTCGTCGCGACCGTGCTGATGGTGATCTACAGCTGGGAGCTGGCCGCTGTCGTCTGGCTGGCCTTCGCACCGCTGTTCCTCTCGATCCGCTGGTTCCAGAAGAAGCTGTCGGCCGCCTACACCGTCGTACGCCACCAGGTCGGGGTGCTGCTCGGCGCCATCTCCGAGCCGGTGGTCGGCGCCGCGGTCGTGCGGTCCTACGGCGTCGAGGACCGCACCCAGGCGCGCATCGACGGCGCGATCCAGGACTGGCAGGACGCCTACACCCACGCACAGACCTACACCGTCACGTCGTTCTCGCTGGGCGGCCTCTCGGCGGGCCTGGCCAACGCCGGCGTGATCATCATCGGCGTGCTCCTCGGCTTCACCGGCGACATGACGCCCGGCCGGGTGCTCGCCTTCGCGTTCCTCGTCTCGCTGTTCGTCGGCCCGGTGCAGATGGGCACGCAGATCCTCACCGACGCCCAGAACGCCATCTCCAGCTGGCGCCGGGTCCTCGGGATCCTCGAGACGCCCGCCGACCTGGTCGACCCGGGTCCCGACGGCGAGGTGCTGCCGCGCGGACCGATCGACGTCCGGTTCGCCGACGTCACGTTCTCCTACCCCGGCGGCCCGCCGGTGCTGCGCGAGGTCGACCTCGCCATCGATGCGGGCACGCGCATCGCGATCGTCGGTGAGACAGGCTCGGGCAAGTCGACCTTCGCCAAGCTGCTCACCCGACTGATGGACCCGGTCGACGGGGCGGTGCTGCTCGACGGTGTCGACGTACGCCGCATCGACGCGCGCTCGCTGCGCCGCAGCGTGGTGCTGGTGCCGCAGGAGGGCTTCCTCTTCGACGACACCATCGCCGCCAACGTGCGCTACGGGCGCCTGGAGGCCAGTGAGGCGGAGATCCTCGAGTCGGCGACCGAGCTCGGCATCGACGAGTGGCTCGCCGGCCTGCCGCGCGGGCTGCACACGCAGGTCGGGCAGCGCGGTGAGTCGATGTCGGCGGGGGAGCGTCAGCTGGTGGCGCTGCTCCGCGCGCACCTCGCCGATCCCGACCTGCTGGTGCTCGACGAGGCCACCAGTGCCGTCGACCCCGCGCTCGAGATGCAGATCGGGCGGGCTCTCGAGCGGCTGATGCAGTCGCGCACGTCGGTCACGATCGCCCACCGGCTCTCGACGGCCGAGGGTGCCGACGAGGTGATCGTCGTCGACAAGGGGCGGGTGGTGCAGCGAGGGCCGCACGCCGTGCTGGTCACCCAGGAGGGCAGCGTCTACTCAGGGCTGCACGCGAGCTGGATCGCCCAGCACTCGCAGGTCTGACCGAGCGGGGATCCCGGGCTCAGGAAGCCAGGACCTGCGTGATGAGCATGTCGACGTCGAAGTAGTCCGACTCGGTGCCCGGCGCCACCACGGCGGCGGAGCGGGTGAGGAAGTCCTGCACGTCGGCCGAGCTGGCGAGGAGCACCAGGTGGCCGTCGGGGGAGCTGAGCTCGATGCTGACCATCGCACGGCCGCTGAGGCTGATGGCCGGGGAGACGTGGACGTCGCCCTCGCCGACGGGCGACTGCGTGCCGCGCATCAGCAGGTCACGCCCGAACGTCCAGACGAGCTCGCCGTCAGCGGTGATGAAGGTCATCGCCACGGCGAAGGGGTCGGAGCTGCGGTAGCCGAGCACGGTGTCGATCTCGTGGCGGATGCCACGCTCGTCCGCGCACTCAACAGTGATGTCCACAGTCACATCGGCCAGCGTGTGCCCGCCACCAGACATGTTCATCGTTGCTCCTTGAGAATGACTTCCCGAGTGGGGTTCCCGGGCTCGGTGCTCATGAGACGTCATCCGCACCCGCTCGTGATGCGAAACGCCCAAATATGGCCCCGACTGGTCCAGACCTGATCTTGAGACTGACTCATGACTAACTTGACCAAACGTTCGCGTTTCCTTGGACCATACCGGCCTAGGAGCACCCGGTAGGTTTTTCCTCATGACTGGGGCCGCGAAGCGCGTCGTTCTGGAGACGCTCGGCTGGGCGCTCCTGCTGCTGGGTATTGCCGGCCTGATCCTGCCCGGCCCCGGCCTGCTCGGGATCTTCGCCGGGCTCGCTCTGCTGTCGCAGCAGTACGACTGGGCGGAGCGTCGCGTCGAGCCCGTACGTCTGCGCGCCATGCTCGGCGCCGCCGAGGGCGTGGAGACCGTGCCGCGGATCATCGCGTCGTGCCTCGGAGCCGTCGTGCTGGCGGCCGTCGGGGTCCTCTGGATCATGGAACCCCCGGCGCCCGGCTGGTGGCCCCTGTCGGACGCGTGGTGGCTGCCCGGGGGGATGTGGACCGGCATCACCCAGGTCATCTCCGCGTTCATCGCGCTCGGGCTGATCATCTACAGCTACCGCCGCTTCCATGACGACCCGGATGCCGCCGACGACCTGCGGGACCAGATCAAGGAGCGCAGCAGCAGCAAGGACTGACAGGGGCCCTACCCGGATTCCCGGCGGGCTCCGACGATGGGATATCGTTCCCGCGTCTCGGGCGATTGGCGCAGTGGTAGCGCGCTTCGTTCACACCGAAGAGGTCACTGGTTCGAACCCAGTATCGCCCACCCGAGAATGCAACAGAGCCGCGCTACAGGTAGCGCGGCTCTGTTGTTTGCACCGAAGTGGCCACTGCGCCACAGGTGGCGCGGCTCTGCTGTTGCCGTTGCGGGCAACCCTCTGGCGGGTCCAGGGCGTCCTCGTCAGCATGACCCGCACGGCGCTGAAGGGCGCGCTCCTTGGCTTCCTCGTCGGCATCGCCGCACGCGGATGGATGCACCTGGTCGCCCGGGACCCGGAGTTCACCTGGGGTGGCAGCACTGCGATCGTCCTGATGTTCACGATCTTCGGCCTCTGCACGGGCTTCGTCGGGGCGGCCCTGGTCCGCGGGCGTACGGGCTGGTGGCGGCTGGCGGCCATCCCCGGCCTCGGCGCGTTCCTGGCCCAGGGCATCGTCGTGCTCCCGCTCGCGGTCATGTCGGCGTTCTTGTTCGCCCCTGTCGGACCACGCTGGCTGCAGTGGTCGATGGCGGGCGCAGGGGTGGTCGTGACCGTGGCGATCGCCGACGACCAGGGGACGGCGAACCTGCCGCTCACCATCGCCGGGATGCTCGCCCTGGGTCTCCTCGGCGGAGTCGGCTGGGGCCGGGTGCTGCGTGAACGCGCGCCGGAGCCAGCCGGTCGACGAGCAGGTCGAGCCCCATCGCCCGAGCTGCGCCGGAGGTAGCGCGGCGCTGTGGTCGTGGAGGCGGTCAGGCGCTGCGGCGCTGCGCGGGGACGCGTGGGCGAGCGTGGTCTCGTCCGCCGGCGTGTGGGGCGGCGCCCAGCTGGGCGCGCAGGCGCTCGTCGCTGAGCCACGCAGCGTGGGGGCGGTGGCACCGCTGGTCGTCGTGGGGGCACCGCGGGCTGCAGGCCATCACGTAGGTCGTCGTACGCGTCCCTGGCAGCGTGGCCACCGTGCCGGGCACGTAGCGTGCCGGGTCCTGGCCGAACGACGCGATCAGGTCGCGCGCCACCGCCGTGGCCTCCGGGCTCGTGCTGACGTTGTCTGGGGTGCTGGTCACTGCTGTGGATCTCCTTCGTGAGTAGGTGGCGGCCCGAGCCACCAGCACTCGTGTACCCGACTCGTCGAGGGGTAAACACATGTTCACCGAAGAAGTGAAAATTTCAAGCAGCGGGGTCAGGCCGCCACCGCACGACCAGCAGCGCGACGTCGTCCTCGGGCTGGTCTCCGATCATCCGGTCGATCAGCACGTCGCAGAGCTCATCGAGGTCGTCGGTGTGCGGTGCCAGCTCGCCGAGCATCTCGGCGAGCGCATCGATGCCCTCCTGGACGTCGCGGTCGCGGCGTTCGACGAGGCCGTCGGTGTAGAAGAGCAGGATCGAGCCGGGCTGCAGGAAGGAGACCTTCTCGGCACGCTTCGTCTCCGGGTCGAGGCCGAGCAGGAGGTCGTTGTCGTCCACGTCGGCGAGCCGGGTGACCGTGCCGTCCGGAGCCACCAGCATGGCCGGGGGGTGCCCGGCGTGAGCCCAGCGCAGCACGACCTCCTCGCCGGCGGCGGCGCCCGGGCGCGGGTGGTGCTCGAGCCGGGCGACGACCGCGGTGGCCGTGGTCTCCAGACGCAGCGACTGCATCACGTGGTCGACCCCCGACAGGACCGCGGCCGGTGCGTAGCCGCTGTGCACCGCGATGCCGCGGAGCAGTCCGCGCACCTGACCCATGGCGGCCGCTGCCTCGACGTCGTGGCCCACCACGTCGCCCACGACCACCACGACGTCGTTGTTGCCCGGGCCGCGGTTCTGCTGGAGGAACGCGTCGTACCAGTCGCCGCCGATGCGCGCGGCCTCGCTGGCGGGGGAGTAGCGGGTGACGATCTGCAGGTGGTCCGTCTGCGGTGGGTCGGTGAGCATGCTGCGCTGCAGGGCCTCGGACACGCCACGCTGCTCCTCGTAGAGCCGGGCGTTGTCCAGGGCCAGCCCGGCCCGGGCGCCGACGTCCTCGAGCAGGGCCAGATCGTCCTCGGTGAATGCCGGACGCTCGCGCCCGCGAAAGACGGTGACGACGCCGACCGTACGTCCCCGCGCGCGCAGCGGCACGGCGACCGCCGACTCGGGGTCCAGCTCGTGCAGGCGGTCGCGCGCAGCGCCGTCGCGCAGCACGGCCGCGATCTGCGCGGTCGCGTCGGACTCCATCAGGACGGGGGTCGTCTCGCGGATGGTCCGGACGAGGTAGGACGAGTCGGTCATCGCGCGCAGCCGCAACGCGGAGTACTGGCGCAGCGTCTCCTGCATCCCGGGGTCGGCGTGCGACCAGCCGACGTCGCGGAGCCCACGGCGCCAGTCGGAGGCGTGGGGGTCGTCGACGAGCGTGACGAGGCACCAGTCGGCGAGGTCGGGGACCAGCAGGGTGGACAGGCGGCTCACGCCCTCGACCGGGTCGAGGGTGCTGGTGAGGCCGTCGGACACCGACGCGAGGAGGGCCATCCGCTGTGCTGACCGAGCCAGAGCGTCCTGCGCACCCCTGCGGTCGCTGGTGTCGTACGCCGCGCCCACCAGGCGTACGGAGGGGCCACCGGGCTCCTCTGGGAAGGCGCGGCCCCGCGCCTCGATCCAACGGACGCCGCCGCCGGGCAGGACCACGCGGTACTCGGCGGCGTAGTCACTGCACGTGGCGATCGCGCGCTCGAGCGCCGCGCTCACGCGGTCGAGGTCGCCGGGGTGGACGCACTCGTTGAAGGCCTCGATGGTGCCGCCGAACGTGCTCTCGTCGAGACCGAAGAGCTCGAGCAGGCGTGTGTCCCATCGCAACCGACCGGTGGTCAGGTTCCAGACGAAGGCGCCGACCCCCGCCGCGTCGATGGCGAGGCGCAGGGCGACGCGGTCGCTCTCCTCGTCCAGCGCGGCTGTCATCTCGACGGGCTCCCTCTGGGCGGGTACGCCGACGCTGGTCGGGGCACCGATCTCGGACACGGGCGTTCCTCCGAACTGACCAGGACAGCCCGTGGTCGCCAGGGCCCAATGGCCGCAGGGTATGACAGGTCCGCGCGTTGTGCTCGTGGAACGCGGAAAGGTCCAGTCAGGTGTTCACCCCTGGGGCTGTGCGGCGGGAGGCAGGTCCTCGACCCGACCCTCCGGTGCGCCGAGCGGATCCTCGGGCAGCGCGGCGACCTGCTCGCGGCACCACACCGACACCGGGCGGGTCCCGTCCAGCACTCCGGCGCGGAAGTCGGCCCAGTCCTCCCACCTGGCCTCGTCGACCTCGGCGGGATCCGGATCGCCCACATCACGCGCGATTCCGATGAAGACGGGACACATCTCGTGCTCGATCACGCCGTCCTGCTCGGCCCGGTAGCGGAACGCCGGCAGCAGCAGGCGCAGGTCGTCGACGTCTGCGCCGAGCTCCTGGCGCACCCGCCGGCGTACGGCGTCGGCGAGGTCCTCGCCCGGTCCGGGGTGGCCGCAGCAGCTGTTGGTCCACACGCCCGGAAAGGTCTGCTTCGTCAGCGCGCGACGGGTGACGAGCACCCGGCCGTCGCCGTCGAAGAGGTACACCGAGAACGCGAGGTGCAGCGGCGTGGCGGCATGGTGCACGCCGGCCTTGTCGGCCGTGCCCACGGCCCGGCCGTCCTCGTCGAGGAGCACCACGAGCTCGCTCGCCGGTGAGCTCATGCTGTCCCTCCCGCGGGCCGGGCGAGCTGGTTGACGGCCGCGCCGAAGACCCACGGCAGTCGTGACGCGGCGGGCACGAGCGCGCGCCGCACGGGTGCGTAGGCGGTGGCCCTGAGGAGGGCGTGCGTGAGCAGCTCGTGCCGCAGTCCGAGGCGACGGGCGAGGCGCTCGTAGTCGGCGGGGCGGTCCGCGGCCACGCACGCCACGGCCGTACGCGCCTGGGCCAGGCCGAGTGCGATGCCCTCGCCGGTGAGCGCGTCGACGTAGCCGGCGGCGTCGCCGACCAGCAGGACGCGCCCGGCCGCCCGGCTGCGGACGCGCTGGCTCAACGGCCCGGCGCCCATCACCCGCGTGCGATCACCGGTGAGCCGCTCGGCGAGGACCGGGAAGTCGGCGAGGAGGTCGTCGAACCGGGAGCCGGCGTCGCCGAGCACCGCCACACCGACCAGGTCGTCGTCGACGGGGGTGACGTAGGCCTCGGCCCGCGGCGACCAGTGCACCTCGACGTACGACGTCCAGGGCGCCTGCGCGACATGGCACCGCTGCCCGAAGCGTCGCCGCGCCGCCGTCGGGGCCTCGAGTCCGAGCAGTCGGCGTACGGGGGAGTGCAGGCCGTCGGCGGCAAGGAGGTAGCGAGCGGGTTCGCCGTCGACGAGCACCCGGTCGCCGAGGTCGCGCACGTCCTCGACCGCCCGCGGCTCGACGGGGATCCCGGCGCTGGCGACGGCTGTCGCGAGGGCCTCGTGCAGGACCGTGCGACGGACGCCACGTCCAGCGCCGGCGGCGAAGCTGGCAGTGGCTCCGAGGCCGCGGCCGTGGGAGTCGAGGTAGTGGATCCCGGCGAGCGGGCGCCCACGCGGATGCACGTCGAGGGCGGCGAGCTCGGCGACCGCGCCCGGCATCAGCCCCTCGCCGCACGCCTTGTCGATGGTGCCGCCGCGCGGCTCGCGGACGATGACGGACAGCCCGGCGCGGTGCGCGTGGAGCGCTGCCGCCAGCCCGACCGGGCCGCCGCCGGCGATGACGACGTCACGCACTGGCGGGCTCGCTGACGGCAGGAAGCGTGGCGAGCGCCTCGTTCTCCGTGCGGATCCGGACGGCCAGCAGTCCGGCGTTGAGCACGGTGAAGACGACCGCCGTGATCCAGGCGGCGTGCACGAGGGGGAGCGCGACGCCCTCGACGACGACCGCGACGTAGTTGGGGTGCCGGAGGACGCGGTAGGGACCCGAGGCGACCGGAGGCAGGCCGGGCACGATGATGACGCGGGTGTTCCAGCGCCGGCCGAGCGTCGCGATGCACCACCACCGCAGCGCCTGCGAGGCGACGACCAGGGCGAGCATCGACCAGGCGAGCAGCGACGGGACGTCGGGACGGCGTACCCACGCCTCGAGGAGCGCGCCGACGAGCAGCGCGGTGTGGAGCACGACCATGAAGGGGAAGTGGCCGAGCCCGCTCTCGACGCCGCCTCGCTCGCGGCTCCAGGCCGCGTTGCGGACCGACACGACGAGCTCGGCGACGCGCTCGAGACCGACGAGGGCGACGAGCACGGTGAAGGCCAGCAGCGTGGTCATGACTCGGCCCTCAGCAGGACGATCTCCGAGCAGAAGCCCGGTCCCATCGCGAGCAGCACGCCGTGGCTGCCGGGCTGGGGCGGACGCTGGGCGAGCGTGTCCTCGAGGACGTGCAGGACGGAGACCGACGAGAGGTTGCCGACGCGGGCCAGTGACTCCCACGTCAGCTGCAGCTCCTCGCGCGGCACCTCCAGCGCGTCCTGCAGCGCCTCGATCACCTTGGGGCCGCCGGGGTGGCAGACCCACCAGCCGATGTCGTCGCGGGTCAGGTCGTGGTCGGCGAGGAACGCATCCACGTCGCCGCGGATGAACCGCTCGACGAGGGTCGGCACCTCGGCATCGAGCACGATGCGCAACCCGGAGCCGGCCACGTCGAAGCCCATGGTCCGCTCGCTGTCGGGGTAGAGCCGGCTGCGCGAGTCGAGCACCCGCACAGTGCCTCCGTCGCGCGCGTCGCCGACGGCGACGACCGCGGAGGCGCCGTCACCGAAGAGGCCACTGGCCACGAGGTTGGGCACCGACGTGTCGTCGCGCTGGACGGTGAGCGAGCACAGCTCGACCGCCACCAGGACGGCCGTGTGGTCGGGGTGGCCGAGCAGGTAGTCGTGGACCCGGGCGATCCCGGCGGCGCCGGCCACGCAGCCGAGGCCGACCAGCGGCATCCGGCGTACGTCCTCACGCAGCCCGACGATCCCGGCGATCCGGGCGTCGAGCGACGGCACCGCCAGCCCGGTGACCGTGGCGGTCACGATCAGGTCCACGTCGGACGGCGTCAGGTCGGCAGCCTTCAGGGCATCGATGAGCGCCTGCGCGCCCAGCTCGACGGCGTGCTCGATGAAGAGGTCGTTGGCGTGACCGAAGTCGCCGAGCGTCGCGTAGTCGGCCAGTGGCAGGACGAGGTGGCGGCGCTCGACGCCGGCGTTGCGGTGGAACCTGCGCAGGAGCGCGTGGTCCAGGCTGCGCTCGGAGATCACGTCGGCGAAGGCCTCGGTGATCTCCGCCTGGGGGTAGGAGTGCTGGGGCAGGGCGCTGCGGGCGGCCAGGATCCTCATGCGGATGGTGTCCTTGCGGTTCGGGGGCGGCGGAGTGGTCGTGGGTGCGGGACGAGGTCGCGCGCCAGGCCGGCCACCAGACGAGGGCCGATGTGGCCGTCACCGAGACCCATCTCGACGAGGGTGTCGAAGACGTGGCGGTCCCGGCCGGCGGCCCGGATGCCGGCGTCGACGACGCGCGGCGACTGCGCGAGCCGCGACGCCAGCCAGGTGTGGCGCAGGTGGGAGCCGAGCAGTCCGCGCACGACGTGGCGGTGCCGCGCCCCGGCCGCCTCCGGCCGGCGGAGGGCGACCGCTTGCGCGGCCGTGCGGCCGGCAGCGATCCCGGTGGCCACGGCGTAGTAGATGCCCTCGCCGGTCATCGGGTTCACGAGTCCGGCGGCGTCGCCGACCAGCAGCGCGGGCCCGTCGGGCTGCTCCCAGCGCCAGCTGCTCAGCGGCAGGTGGTGACCGCGCCAGTCCGCGCCGGTGCTGGCGGCTCCGGGCACGAGCTGCTCGAGCTGGTCGAGCAGCAGCTGGCGGCTGGGCGGTGCTCCGGACGACTCGCCGGGCAGCAGCTCGCCGTAGCCGACGTTGGCCAGGCCGTCGCCGCGGTCGAAGGCCCAGGCGTACGACGGTTGTCGCCGGTCGCCGTAGCGGATGACCTGCCGTCCGCGGATCGCGTCGGTGACGGGCGCGTAGCCACGGATGGCGATGGCGCGGGTCTCGCGTCGCTTGCCGAGGAGCGCCTGGCGGACCATCGAGTGCGCACCATCGGCTCCGACCACGACGGAACCGTGGATCTCGCCGGAGACGACCGGGCCGGTGCCGGCGAGCTCGATCGAGGTGGCGCGGTGCCGTCGCAGCACGGCTCCCGCGGCGACAGCCCGCTCGACCAACCGGGCGTCGAAGACCTGGCGGGGGATGACGTGCACCTCGCGCCGCATCGGGCCGGACACCACCACGTCACCGTGGGCGAGCTCGAGATCTCGCAGGGGAGTCCAGCCGTCGACGACGTCGGCCGCGCCGACCTCAGCGAGGGCATCGAGCACGTGGGGTGCGATCCCGTCACCGCACGACTTGTCGCGCGGGAAGTCGCTGCGGTCGAGCAGCAGGACGCGGAGGGACGGGTCCGCGGTCAGGGCACCCAGCGCGGCGCTCGCTCCCGCCGGTCCCGCTCCGACGACGACGAGGTCCCACGACTCCGAGCTCATCGGGTCACCACCAGGAGGACAGCGTCGCCGAGCGCGATGCCGATCGCGGCGAGGAACGGCCTGCGGCCGGCGCCCAGGACCACGACCGCGGCAAGTGCCAGCACGACCGCTGCGACCGCGACGACGACCGGCTGCGGGGGAGCGGCGCCGACGAGCACGACCGCCGTGGCGGCGACGAGCACGACTGCGGCGACGGGCGCGATGCCCCGGCGGCCCAGGCGGTGCGGGAGCCCGCGTACGCCCGTGGCGGCGTCGTCGTCGAGGTCGGGCAGCACGTTGAGGAGGTGGGCGCCCACGCCGAGCAGCGCGGCGCCGACCGGCCACCACCACGGCGGCGGCTCGCTGTCGGCGTACGTCACGACAGCAGTCAGCCCGCCGAAGCTCAGCGCGTAGGGCAACCACGACCACACGGTCGCCTTGAGGCCGAGGTTGTAGGCCCACGCGGAGGCGACGCAGCCGAGGTGCAGGAGCCCGGGGACGAGGCCGAGCGCGAGGGAGAGCCCGACGCACGCGACGACGGCGGCCGCGCACGCGGCGCGGACCACGGCGTCCGACGCCTCGCCCGTTGCCAGTGGCTTGTCCGCACGTCCCGCCCGGCGGTCGCGTCCCGCGTCGACGAGGTCGTTGCTCCACCCGACGGACAGCTGGCCCGCGAGCACCGCGGCGACGACCAGTGTCGCGCGGCCCACAGTGAGGTCCTGGGCGGCGGCGAGCAGGCCGGCAAGGACGGTGACCGCGAGCGCAGGTCCGACGTGCGCGGCACCGACGAGACCGCGCGCGACGGCTCGTGCGTCGCCGCGGCTGCGGGACAGCTCGGTCGTCACGAGACCTCCTCGCCCTGGCCCCGGACGGGCCGTCTCCTGCGACGGTACCCATCTGGCCGAGTCGCAGTGGCCACGAGGATCGCGAGCACCGCGACCGTCCAGCCCGCCAGGACGTCGACCACGTAGTGCTCGCCCGTGTAGACCAGCGTCAGCGCCATCGCTCCCGCGTACGCCATGAGGGCGCCACGCGCGACCCGGGAGACCGACGGCCACAGGAACATCGCCACCAGCAGTGCTGCTCCGGCGTGGAGGGAGGGCATCGCCGCGACCGGGTTGCTGCCGGACTGCCCGGCCTCCGTGATCCGGCCGACGACGTCGAGGTGGAGGACGTCCCAGCCCAGGTCCGAGATGCGGGCGACGTCACCTATCTGGCCGCGCTCGGAGGCCAGCCAGGGCGGAGCTGCGGGGTAGACGACGTAGCCCGCGATGCCGACGAACGACATCGTCAGCGCCGCGACGACCCACTCGCGGAAGCGGTCGCGCAACGCGAACCACGCGACGGCTGTCAGCAGCGGGATGGCGACGAAGTGCGTGACGTAGACGAGGGCCGCGAGCGCGTCCCACCAGTGGGGTGTCCCGTCGACGAGGCGCTCCTGCAGCCAGACCGTGGGGACGGTGCCGAACACCCGCTCGTCCGCCCGGGCGGGCTCCGCGACGTGGAGTGCTGCCCCCACACGGTTGGTGGCGTCGCCGGCCCCGAGCGCACCCGTGACCCACTCCGCCACCCCGTAGGCGACGAGGATCGCGCTCAGGGGCGACCAGGCGATCAGGAGCTGCGCGACCGGACCGTGGCGCGACTCCGCCCCGCCGTCCACCTCGGGCTCGGCGGTCCGCGTGGCCGCCCCGGCGGTCATCGCCTGCTCCCGCGTCGCTCGAGCCGACTGAGGACCGACTGCGTGCGGAACCGGTTGTAGCGCTGGATGAGGATGAACGGCAGGTTGGCGAACACGCCGTAGGCGACGAGCAGCATCGCGGCGAGCGGCGGGTTCCACAGCACGAACAGGGGGCTGCAGGCGAGGGCCCACCAGTGCCCCATCTCCGCGCGGCGCGTCTCGCGGACGAACACCGCAAGCCCCTCGGCGTCTCGTGCCGGCAGCTCGCGCTTGCTGATGCCGCCATCGAAGAGGGCTCCCGCCTCAGGCACCTTGTCCTTCCACCGGTGGATCCGGAGCCGGTCGCGGTACCAACGACCGGCGACCTCGAACCTCCGCGGACGCAGCAGCCAGCCGTCGCGCGCCAGCCGCTCGGCACCGAGCCGGTGGGCGGCGTAGCCGGTCGCGGCGTGGAAGACGCCCCACGCGATGACGTCGACGACGACGGTGAGCCACTGCGGCATGACGTAGCGCAGCATCACGACACCTCACGCGGGGAGGGCTCGCGGCGCAGGTCGACCGGGCGACCGCGCCACCGCACGGAGCGGCGTACGCCGGTCAGGAGCGCGGAGCGCGCGAACACCAGGTCGAAGGCGAGCAGCGGCAGGGGGAACAGTGCCCAGGTCCACCACCGGAACGTCCCTGCTGCTCTCAGGACTCCGCGGAGCTGGAGTGCCGCGGCGGTCCAGGCGAAGGCCCAGAGCACGGCCGACCCGTCGGCGCGCCCCGTCACGACCTCGACCGCACCGGTCAGTGCGCCGGCGGCCACGACGTGGTGGGCACAGATCCAGAGGACGGTGGCCAGCGATGCCGGGGGGCTCGCGGCCGAGGCACCGGAGGCGATGTTCTTGGTCCAGCCAGCCACCAGCTGGGCGAGCCCGCCCGGATAGCTGCGCATCGAGAGCGCCGCGCCGCCGGCGACGCACGTCACCGGCAGGCCCGCACGGTCGTACGCGCGGGCGAGGCTGACATCGTCGAGGATCTCGCCGCGCACGGCCTGGTGGCCGCCGGCTCGTTGATAGTCGTCGCGCGAGGTCAGCAGGCACGGGCCGAATGCCATCGGCCGATGGGACCGGCGGCCGGTGAAGGCGGCGCTGGCCATGAGGGCGACGGCGTTGAAGTAGGCCGAGAGCTGCTCGTAGCCTCGGACCACGCGGTGGTGAGGCTGCACCGAGACCAGTCCGCCATGGGTGTGGTGCAGCTGCACCAGCCCGTCGATCGCGCCGGGGGCGAGCACCGTGTCGGCGTCGAGGAAGAGCAGCAGGTCCCCGGTCGTGGCGTCCGCCCCCATCTGGCAGGCCCACGCCTTGCCAGTCCAGCCGTGGGGCCGGGCGCGGGCGGCGACGACGACGCGAGCGCCGGCATCGACCGCCACGGCGGACGTGTCGTCGGAGGAGTCGTCGTCCACCACGACGACCTCCGCCACCGCAAGCCCGACGAGGGAGGCGAGCAGCGCCGGCAGGGTCTGCTCCTCGTTGCGCGCAGGGATGACGACGGAGACGGTGTGCACCGCCGCGGCGGGTGGCGAGGCAGGGAGCGTGCGCAGGTCGCGCAGCAGCCACAGGGGCACGCCAGCGGCCGCGAGCAGGAGCAGGGCGACGACGAGGTCGCTCCAAGGAGCGGTCATCGCACACCGACTCTGACGGGCGTGAGCTCGAGCGGCATGCCGCCGCGAGGGTGCACCGCGACCGTTGCCTGCGCCTCGGGGCGCGTCCAGCCGGTCGGGAGGCTGACGTGGTGCGTGGCGAGGAGGCGGTCGAGGACCACGGCCATCTCGCCGAGCGCCAGCTCGCGACCGATGCAGAGCCGCGGTCCCTGCCCGAAGGGGAGGTACGCCGTGCGCCCCGCTCCGGGCTCGAGGAAGCGCTCCGGTCGGAAGTCCTCGGGCCCGGCCCATGTGTCGGCCCGCCGGTGCACCAGCCACGGACTGATGATGGCGAGCGTGCCTGCGGGGACGGTCACCCCGCCCACGACGTCCTCACGATCGGAGCGTCGCGAGATGACCCACGCCGGCGGGAACAGCCGCAGCGCCTCGTCGATCACGGCCCGGGTCTGCGGGATGTGGTCGCGGTGGTCGAGCAGCGAGACCGGGCCGGGGTGCGCTGCCAGCTCGAGCCGGACCGCCTCCTGGGCCGTGGGGTGCTCGGCCAGCAGCATCAGCGTCCAGGTGAGTGACGCCGCGACGGTCTCGTGGCCGGCGATCACCATGGTGACCAGCTCGTCGCGGACCTCGCGGTCGGTGAGCCCGCTGTCGAGCAGGAGGCCGAGCAGGTCGTCGCCGTACGGGACGGTGCCCGCCGACGTCGGCCGGGAGCGACGCTCGGCCATCATCTGGGCGGCGACGGCGTCGAGGCGGCGGCGCGCCGACCGCAGCCGGAGGTTGGTCCGCGTCGGTGCCCACTCGGCGGTGGGCACGACCGATCGGCCCAGGCGCACGACCAGCTCGGCAGCCTGGCTGCTGGCGTGGAGCAGGTCCTCCGCATGCCCACCGAGGTCCGCGGAGAAGAGGGCCCGTCCGACGGCATCCAGGCCGATGCGATGCATGAGCCCGGACACGTCGACGATCCCCGGTCCCGGGCCGCGCCCGGGGCGCAGCTCGGCGCGGATGGCATCGTCCGCGGCCGCTCGCACCCGGTCGCTGACCGCCGCGAGGCGCTCGTGGTGGAAGGCCGGAGCCGCGAGCCGGCGGTGCTCGATCCAGCTCGGCTCGGCCGAGGCGAGCAGTCCGGGACCCGTCACGCGGCCGAGCGCGGCGTACTGCACCGTGCGCTTGCCCCAGTGGCGGGCCGAGGTCTGCAGCACGTGGCGGACGTCGGCGGGGTCGTTGAGCAGCAGGGCGGGCGGGCCGGGCACCGGGAAGGAGACCAGGTCGCCGTAGCGCTGCTGCACCTCGCCGAGGAAGGTGAGCGGGTCGCGCCGCACGGACCGGAAGGCTCGTGCCATGTCGAGCGAGCTCGGTCCGGGCACGCCGACGTCGGTGGGCTGCAGCGCCTGCAGGCGAGCGGCGACGGTCATGACGCGACCTCCTCGTCGCGGCGGCCGAGCCAGGTCCAGGCCACGCAGGAGACCAGGACCAGCCCGAACCCGAAGGCGAGGTCCTCGACGGGCGCGTAGACGAGTCGCCAGTCGCCGAGGAGCACGACCCGGCCGGAGCCGAGGATGGTGTCTGGGTCGTAGCGGACGATGCCGCGACCGGTCAGCCAGCCGTTGGTCACCAGCTGGAAGAACACGATGATCGCGTACGCCGACCACCAGTCGCGCGTCGAGGTGAGCTCCGTTCGGGCGACCCACCGGTCGAGCACCACGGCGGTCAGGACGCCGATCACCGCGAGCGTGGTGTACGTCATGCGCCGTCCTCGCCGCGGCGTCCGGGGAGGCCATGATGCCTGGCCGCGCGGGTCGCCTCCAGGGTCAGCACCGCGACGAGCGGGATGACGACGAAGAACGCGACCTCCTCCAGGGGCACGCCGGCCACCCGCCACTGCAGCGTCTGGGCGGCGTCGAACCGCCAGTGACCGGCGTGGGTGGCGTAGAGGTCCCACAGCAGGAACGGTGTTCCGGCGAGGACGATGGTGAGCAGCAGCCGCACCGGTCGGTGCAGCACGCGCAGCCGGAACGCGGGCACGAGGGGGAGCGTGCCGACGAGGCAGAACGCCAGCATCGCGACGTAGGACCACTGCAGCACGGTCATCCGCCCACAGGGAGCGACGAGCGGTCGCCGGAGAGCCGCTTCAGCACCAGCTCGGCGCTGATCAGGCACATGGGCAGGCCCACGCCCGGGATCGTGGTCGACCCGGCGTAGAGCAGCCCGTCGACCTTGGCCGAGGTGTTGCCGGGACGGAGGAACGCGCTCTGGCGCAGCGTGTGCTCCAGACCGAGCGCCCCGCCGCGCCAGGAGTGGTAGCGCTCGGCGAAGTCCGAGGGGCCGACGGTGTGGCGGACGAGGATGCGCTCGCGCAGGTCGGGGACGTCGGCCCACGCCGCGACCAGGTCGATGGCCTGGTCGGCCGTGCGCTCGACGACCTCGGACCCGCCGCCGTCGTCACCACCGGCGCCGATTGCCGTGTCGGCCGGCACCGGCACGAGCACGAAGAGGTTCTCCGTCCCCGGCGGTGCGACCGAGCAGTCGGTCTCCGACGGCTTGCAGACGTAGATCGACGCGGGGTCCGGCACCGTGGCGTCACGTCCGAAGATGTCGCCGAAGTTCTGCCTCCAGTCGGCGGTGAAGAAGAGTGAGTGGTGTGCCAGCTGCGGCAGCGCGCCCTCGACGCCCAGCATCGCCAGCACCGCTCCCGGCCCGGGCGAGCGCCTGCGCCAGGCGCGCTCGGGGTGGGTCTGCAGGTGCTCGGGCAGGAGCGCGGTCTCGAGGTGGTGCAGATCGGCGGCCCCGACCACGACGTCGGCGTCCAGGGCGGCGACTGCTCCACGGGCGTCGGTGTGCTCGACTCCCGCGACGTGTGCGCGCGCGCCGCGCGAACCCGGCCGCGTCGTGATGGCGGTGACCTCGACGCCGGTGTGGAGCCGGGCGCCGTGGCGCTGCGCCAGGGCGGCGATGACCTCGATCAGCCGGGTGAAGCCACCCTGCGGGTAGAGCACCTTGTCGCCGAGGTCGAGCCGGCTCATCAGGTGGTAGATGCTGGGCGCCCGGTTCGGCGACGAGCCGAGGAAGACCGCGGGATAGCCGAGGATCTGGCGGATCCGGCGGTCCGAGAACGACGCGGCGACGTGGCTCTCCAGGGACCGCGTCAGCAGCCTGCCCAGCGCCGGCGCGCGGCGTACGACGTCGGTCGCGAGCAGCGACGTGGGCGACTCGAAGCTGCTGTAGAGGAACCGGCGCAGCGCCATGTCGTAGGTGTCCTCGGCCGAGCGGAGGTAGGCGTCGAACCGCTCGCCGGCACCGGGCTCCAGGGACTCGAAGAGCGCGCGGTTGTGCTCCCGGTCCGGCCGGAGGTCCACCGGGTCGGCGTGACCCTCGAAGAACACCCGGTAGCTCGGGTCGAGCACGGTCAGGTCCAGCTCGGCGGCCGCGGAGGTGCCGAGCAGCGAGAAGAAGTGCTCGAACACCTCGGGCATGAGGTACCACGAGGCGCCGGTGTCGAAGCGGAAGCCGTCGCGTTCGACACTGCCGACACGGCCACCGAGCTCGTCGTTCTTCTCGAGCAGGTCGACGCTGTGCCCGCGGGACGCGAGGAGCGCGGCGGTCGCGAGGCCGGCGATGCCACCGCCGACGACCACGACGCGCTGGGGCACGCCGGGCTCGTCGGCGTACGCACCTCAGGGGGCGCCGCAGGACCCGGTCGGGGATGCGGAGCGTCACGAGCGACCCCCGCGCAGCGCTCCGGCGGCGATCCTCAGCTTGACCGCGGTCGGCACCCGCACCCGGGTGCGCCGGATCTCCTCGGCGGGGGTCCGGCGCAACCGGCAGGCGAGCTCGGCGAACGTCGCGTGGGCGGCATGGACCGCCCGGCGGCTGCTGCCCGGCAGGTGCGGCACGACGCGCGCAGCGGCGGCGAGGTCGGCGTCGATGTCGTCGAGGATCCGGTCGCGGTCCGCGTCGTCGAACCGGTCCACGTCGAGGCCGGGGAAGTAGTCGCGGCGCAGCACGTCGTGGTCGTCGGCCAGGTCGCGCACGAAGTTGAGCTTCTGGAACGCCGCTCCCAGCCGCCGGGCGCCCGGGGCGAGCCGGTCATAGCTGTCCGCCCGGTCGTGCGCCCCGTCCGGGGCCGCGACGAATGCCCGCAGGCACATCAGGCCGACGACCTCCGCCGAGCCGTAGACGTACGTCTCGAAGCTGGCCGGCGTGTGCTCGGTGACGTCGAGATCCGTCCGCATCGAGGCGAAGAACGGCGCGACGATCTCGTCGGTGATGCCGACGGCCTGGGCGGTCCGGGCAAAGGCGTGCACGACGACGTTGCCGCTCCAGCCGTTGCACAGCGCGTGCCGTAGGTCGTCCTCCAGCCAGTCCAGCATCGTGGCCCGAGCGGCACGGGGGAGGGAGGGATCGGGATTGTCCACGATCTCGTCGGCGACCCGTACGAGTGCGTAGATGTTGCGCACCTGGGTGCGCACCGGCTCGCCGAGCAGGCGCGAGGCGAGACCGAAGGAGCTGGAGTACTCGCGGATGACGACGGCCGAGCTGGCCTCGGACACCGTGTCGTAGAGGGTGCCGGTGACGCCACGGCTCAGGTGGAGGTTCATGCGGCGACCTCGCTCCCGTCGACGACCGTCGGTGGCCTGATGACGGCGTCCTCGAGCAGGTCGAGGGAGATGCCCAGTGCGGCGACGCCCGAGCGGGCCGACGCCAGGTGCTGCTCGGCGAGCTCCTCGACGAAGGTCCGTGATCCGGACGAGGTGAGCAGCGTGCGGACGTCGTCGAGCTCGTCGCCGTCGAGGTCCCGTCCGACGTAGCCGCTGATCGCCTCCCACTGGGCGGTCGACCGCGCGTGGACGAGGAGCGGCGTCTGCTTGCGGGTGCGCAGGTCGCACGTCGCGCTCTTGCCGGAGTGCGCGGGGTCGCCGAAGACCCCGATCAGGTCGTCGACCAGCTGGAAGGCCACGCCCATCGCCCGGCCCACCCCGTCGAGGTGTGCCGTCGTCGCAGCGTCAGCGCCCGCCAGCACTGCCCCGGCCTGCAGCGGCAGGGCGAAGGAGTAGGCGCCGGTCTTGTGCTCCTCCATCGTCAGGCTCTCCGCGAGTGTCACCGGGTCGCGGTCGAGCGTCAGACGTACGTCGGCCAGCTCGCCGGCCGCGGTCGTGTGCAGGGCTGCATCGAACAGGTCGAGGAGGCGGCGTACGACGTCGGGCCCGGCGCCGCACAGGGCGACGGCACGAACTGCGGCGGCGAGGGCGAGGTCACCCGCGAGGATGGCGGCCGTCAGTCCGTAGCCGGCGCCCTGGTCCGACGCACCGAGGGCCTCTCCCCGCGTGCGGAACGTGCCGCTGACGTTGGGCCGGCCACGTCGCAGGTGGTCGTCGTCGATCACGTCGTCGTGGATGACGAATGCCGTGTGGAGGAGCTCGATCGCGGCGCCGACCTCCGCCGCGGCATCGGGACTCGCGCCGCCCAGTGCGTCGTGGGTGGCGATCACCAGGGCGGGTCGGAAGCGCTTGCCGCCCTCGGTGGCCGCGACCAGGGCGTCCCAGAGGCGCTCGTGGTGCGGATCGACGGCGGCCGCTCGGGCGCGACCGTGGTCGAGGAGGCGCTGCAGGGCAGCATCCGTGCCGGTCGAGATCATCCCGTCCCCCTCGGTTGCGGGTTCACGTGGCCTGGGCCGAATCTATGCAAGACTTGGAACTATAACTAGGCGCCCTGCATAGGAGAAGTCGGTGTCCACGTCGCACGCCCCCCTCACCATCGGCGAGCTGGCCCGTCGCACTGGAGTACCCACCACGACGCTGCGGAGCTGGGAATCGCGCTACGGGTTCCCCCGTGCCGAGCGGCAGGCGGGCGGCGGCCACCGTCGCTACCCCGAGGCCGAGGTGCGAGCCGTGCTCGACGTGCTCGAGCGCAGGAGCACAGGACTCCCGCTCCAGGCAGCCGTGCAGCGCGTCACCGAGGGGGCACCCCACTCAGGCTCGGTGTTCGCCGAGCTCCGGCTGCGCCACCCCACCCTGGTGCCGCAGGTGCTGTCACGTTCCACTCTGGTCGCGCTGAGCCGGGCCATCGAGGACGAGTGCTGCGCGCGGGCCGCGGAGCCCGTGCTCTTCGGCGGCTTCCAGCGCGAGACCTACCTGCGCGACTCCCTGCGTCGCTGGCGCGAGCTGGCCCGCACGGCACGGAGCACCGTCGTCTTCGCCGACTTCGCCGCAGCGGCACCCCTCGAGCCGGGGGAGCCGGTGGAGGTGGCGCTCCCCCGCGAGGCTCAGCTCAACCGCGAGTGGCTCGTGATCTGCGACTCACCCGACCTCCCGGCCTTCCTCACCGCGGTCGAGCGGCCTGGCCAGCGAGCGGGCTCGACCGAGCGTCGTTTCGAGGCGTTCTGGTCGGTGGACCCTCTGGTGGTCCGCGATGCGAGCCGAGTGGCCGCCGCACTCGCGGACCGTTACCGCCCCGAATGGCGGCAGGACCGGACCGTCCTGCCGGACGAGGACCCCCAGCCCGGATCGCCCGACCTGCACCGTGCCTCGGGCCTCTTCGACCGGATGGTGGGGTACCTCGACGCAGCCCGGTGATCTCCGGAAGGCTCAGGTGACGACCAGCCAGCGTCCCTCGTCGTCGGAGCGCACCAGCCCGCGCTCCTCGAAGGCCTCCAGCCACCCCAGCATCGGGGTGTCACCCCAGCGGCCGCGGTAGATCTCCGCGTTGCGGACGATGTCCTCGACGTGCTCCACCGGAGGTCGCGACACCGGGTGCCACTGGTGGAAGGCGCGTGCGGCACCGACCCAGCCCAGGTCGAGGCCGGAGCCCACGACGAGTCGGGCGAAGTCGGTGTCCTCACCGCCGTAGCCGACGTAGTCCTCGCAGAAGCCACCGGTGCGGTGCCACGCGTCGACGGAGCAGGCGAAGGAGAGCGACCAGAAGAGGTCGGGGTCAGCGCCCGTCTCCCGCTCGCCGACGGCGAGCGCTGGCCGGGCCGGGTGCGGTGAGTCGAGGTCTGCCAGCGCCGCCAGGTCATAGCCGTCTGCTGGAGGTGGGTCGAGGTAGGTGACCGGCCCCGACCACACCGTGGTCGGCTCGTCGCGCACCACCTCGGCGTAGGACGCGACGAGGTGCGCGTCCACGAGGCAGTCCACGTCGAGGAAGACCAACACGTCCGCGCCGCGCTCGATCGCGGCCTCGGCGCCCCTGTTGCGGGCGGCGGCGATCGGAAGGCCGAGCGGGTGGCGCGGGACGGATGCGGCGCACCAGTCAGCGGCGGCCACGACCGGGTCGTCGACCGCGACCACGACGTGGTGGTCGGGTGCAGTGGTCGAGGCGGCGAGGGACGCACGCTGCCCGGACAGGTGGTCGTGCCGACGGTGGGCCACTGTCACGACGGCCGTGGTCATGCCGCCCGCTCGGCGCCGACGACGCTGCTGACCACCTGTGCGATGCGGACCGGGGCGCCGCCGTCGCACCAGTCGGACCACCCCTCCCCGTCGAGGAGGCGGGCTTCTTCGAGAAGGTCGCGCCACCCGGTGGTGGGCACCGACTCGACCACGACGGCCGGCCAGCCGTCGGCGAGAGCCGAGGCCGTCACGTGCTGCTCGTCGAACGGGCGTGCGGCCGGGACGACGAGCGCAGGGATGCGGAGGGCGGCGACCTCGGCGAGGGAGTTCTGGCCGGGGTGCAGCACCGCGACGTCGGCGGTCGTGAGCACGGCAGCAGGGTCCTGGTGCCAGGTCCCCAGCGTGCGGCTGAGCACGGTCCAGTCCCAGTCGGGCGTCTGCTCCTGCGCCCGGGCGATGGCTGACCGGGTGAAGCCGTCGCCGCCGGTCCCCGCGAGCAGCACGGCGTGCGGCCGCCGTCCCGGCACGCGTACGCGGCCCGCCGAGACCGCGAACCGGGAGACGGCGCCGACGGCGTGCACGCGATCGCTCGTCCCGGTGTCGAGTCCGGGCAGCAAGCGGTGGGTCCAGCCTGCGGGCCAGGCTCCGACCACGGCCGACGCGGTGCCGAGTCCGAGCGCGTGGGCCTGGTCCGTACGTCGACCAGGAGCTGTCATCGCCACGACGGGGATGCCGTGGAGCCGCGCGAGCAGGCACACCTCCACCGACTGGTCGACGACCATCGCGGCGGGTGCGTGCTCCTCGATCCATGCTGCGATCGCACCCATGCGTCCGCGCAGGCCGCCGTCGCCGAGCGGCACCCAGTGCAACAGCCCTCGTGCGGTGACGTCGGCGGCTTCGTACGAAGGGGCTGTGTCGTCGCGCGAGAGCTGGACCCAGGGGCCGGTCCACGACTCGGGCCGGGGCAGGGACGAGAGGCCCGTCACCGGCCCGGGAAGGTGGGGAGCGACGGTCATCGCCCGGTGCAGGTGACCGTTGCCCTGGTGGTGGACGTAGTACCCGATCACGCCGCGACCCTGCGACTGACGAGCTGGCGGTAGAGGTCCTCGTAGGTGTCGACCATCCGATCGAGCGAGAGACGCGCCTCTGCGTGCTCGCGGCACCCGTCACGGTCCAGGGCGAGCGCCTCACGGATCGCGCGGGCCAGGTCGTCCACGTCACCCGGTGCAGCGAGACGTCCGGTGCCAGCCGTCAGGACCTCGGGAAGGCCGCCGCGGGCGAAGGCGGCGACCGGGGTGCCGCACGACAACGCCTCCGCCGCCACGAGGCCGTACGGCTCGTCCCACGCGGGCGTCACCACCGCCACGGCGGAGCTCCCGACGAGTGCTGCGAGCTCGTGCTGCGGAAGGTGACCGGCGTACGTCGTCGTGGCGCCGAGCAGTGGCTCGACCGCCTCGCGGAAGTAGTCGCGGTCCAGGACAGGCCCGGCCAGCACGATCGGGACGCCGGCCCTGCGGGCGGCGAGGACCGCGAGATGAGGGGCCTTCTCCTCCACGATCCGTCCCGACCAGACGGCCCCCTCGCCGCCGGGCCCGACCGGCCACTGGCCGACATCCACACCGTTGAGGACGCACGTGCTCTCCGTGATGGGTGCCCACGCCGCGGCCGTGTGACGCGACACCGCCGCGAACGAGCTGGCGCCGCGGTCCATCCGCACTGCGGACTCGAGCCACCACAGGGGAGGGGTGTGCAGGGTGGTGAGGACGGGCATCGGCAGCGAGCGCGCCATCGCGACCGGGAGGTAGTGGAGGCTGTTGTTGTGGAGGACGTCGAACTCCTCGCCCTCGTGCCCGCCGAGCTGGAGCATGAGTGAGAGGTAGGCGTGGTGCTCGGCCACCTCGACGTACGGCGGTGCGCCGACATCGTGGCGTCCGGCGTGCTCGGGCATCGCGTGGTCGGGCATCGCGTCCACCGGGAGCTCGAAAGCGCGGAGCCCGGGATCGGAGCCGGGAGCGGCGAACACCGCGACCTCGTGCCCACGGCGTACGAGCTCACGAGCCAGGTGCCAGGTCATGGACTCGAGGCCACCGGTGAACGGCTCGGCGATCGGGAACCGGCAGTTGGCCACCAGGCAGATCCGGAGCGGCTCACCGGCCAGCCGTACGCTCACGCGGTCACCTCGCGGTAGAGGTCCTCGTGCGCCTGGGCCACGCTGCGTCGCTGCTCGGTGCGCTCCTCGACGGTCGCGCCGAAGCGTGGGCGCTCGGTGTACGCCCGTACGACGGCGTCGCGCAGTGAGTCGGCGTCGAAGTCGTCGCCGTCGTTGGTGTAGCTCAGGATCGGTCCCTGGTCCGCGTAGTAGCCGCACGTCGGGGCCAGCACCGTCGTCTGGAGGTCGCGGCAGGCCTCGAGCCAGCCGGAGTGGGTGCCGAACGTGTACGGCAGGACGGACAGGTCGAGCGAGGCGAGGTAGGACCAGAGGTCCTCGTCGGAGAAGTAGTCGTGCACCGCCAGCTCGAGCCTTCCGTCGGACGCTTCGCGACGGAGCCATGCGGAGAGGTCCGCGTCGCGGCGAGCGCCGTCGGCGTCGAGGATGTCGCGGTGGCAGTTGACCTGCAGCACCGCGTCGTCGAGCCCGGCCACGGTCTCCACCAGGGTCGGCAGGATCCGCATCGGGTCCATGTTGGCGCGCAGGCTCTTGAGGTGCAGGCCGACGCGGAAGGGCCGCCGGTGCCACGGCGGGCGCACCTCCAGCGCGCGGGAGATGGTGGGCAGGTCGACGACGTGCGGGTGCGGGACCACCGTGGGCGTACGCCCCCAACGCGCCTCGATCTCGCGGGCCGCGCCGGGGGTCAGCGTCACCAGTGCGTCGGCCGCCGCAACCAGCACTCCGAGCTGCTCGTCGTGGAGTCGGCGGTCGTCGTGGTGCGGGTTGCGCAGGTCGTGCACGGTGAAGACGAAGGGCTTGCCTCGCTCGCGCAGCAGCCGGGTCAGCGTGTCCAGCTGCTCGGGCGGGCAGGCGTCGAAGCCGAAGTGCAGGTGGAAGACGTCGAGCTCGGCCGTGCGTGCCCACTCGGGATCGAGCATCACCGGCGGCCACCAGGTGGCGCCGGCGGGACGGTCGGGCCGGTTCGGGTCGGGATCGGGCAGCCGGACGGCGCCGCGACCGTCGAGGGGTGCGAGGTGACGCACGTAGACGTGGCCTGACGGCACCGACGCCACTGTCAGGGGCGGAGCGGCAGCCTGCGGTCGAGAGGGGGCGAGGGCCATGACGCCGGGTACCCCGAGGTCGGCGGCTTCACCGCTGCGTCCACCCTCGCGGGTGGAGGAAACCCGGGTGAGGGCGACCGGGTGCGGCCGATAGGCTCGCCGCGACATCCGTCCCCGCTTCACCACCCACTCACCAGGAGCTCTCGTGTCCGACATCCAGGTCGTCCGCATCCACGCCGATCAGCGTGCGGAGACCTCGGTGACGACGGGCACCAAGGCCTGGGAGCTCTTCCGCGACGACGCCGACGTGGTGGCCGCGCGCGTGGGCGGCGCTCTCAAGGACCTGGCCTACGAGCTGGCCGACGGCGACGAGGTCGAGGCGGTGGCCATCGACAGCGCCGACGGCCGCGACATCCTGCGGCACTCGACCGCCCACGTGATGGCCCAGGCCGTGCAGCAGCTCTGGCCGGAGGCCAAGCTGGGCATCGGGCCGCCCATCGACAACGGCTTCTACTACGACTTCGACGTCGAGACCCCGTTCGTGCCCGAGGACCTGGTCAAGATCGAGTCCGCGATGCGCAAGATCATCAAGGAGAACCAGCGCTTCGAGCGCCGGGTCACCACCGACGCCGACGCGCTGACCGAGCTCAAGGACGAGCCCTACAAGCTCGAGCTGATCGGTCTCAAGGGCGGCGCGGGTGCCTCCGACCCGGACTCGATGGGGGAGGGCGCCAGCGTCGAGGTCGGTGCCGGCGAGCTCACCATCTACGACAACATCGGCCGCAGCGGCGAGGCGAAGTGGTCCGACCTGTGTCGTGGCCCGCACCTGCCGACCACCAAGCGGATCCCCGCTTTCAAGCTGATGCGCAGCGCGGCGGCGTACTGGCGCGGTGACGAGAAGAACAAGCAGCTCCAGCGCATCTACGGCACCGCGTGGGAGACCAAGGAGGCGCTCGAGGAGCACCTCCACCGCATCGAGGAGGCCGAGCGTCGCGACCACCGCAAGCTCGGCCGCGAGCTCGACCTCTACTCCTTCCCGGACGAGATCGGCTCCGGGCTGCCGGTCTTCCACCCGCGCGGCGGCGTGATCAAGCGGGAGATGGAGGACTACGTCCGCGCGCGGCACATCGAGGAGGGCTTCGAGTACGTCGGCACCCCTCACATCGCCAAGGAGGGCTTGTTCTACACCTCCGGACACCTGCCCTACTACGGCGAGGGGATGTTCCCCGCGCTCGACGTGGACGGCATGGACTACCGCCTCAAGGCGATGAACTGCCCGATGCACAACCTCATCTACCGCTCCCGCCAGCGCTCCTACCGTGAGCTGCCGCTGCGGCTCTTCGAGTTCGGCTCGGTCTACCGCCACGAGAAGTCCGGTGTGGTCCACGGTCTGACCCGCGTCCGCGGGTTCGCCCAGGACGACTCCCACTCCTACGTCACCAAGGAGCAGGCGCCGGGCGAGATCAAGCACCTCCTCGACTTCTGCCTCGGACTCTTCCGCGACTTCGGTCTCCACGACTTCTACCTCGAGCTGTCGACCCGCGACGACTCCAAGCCGGACAAGTTCATCGGCTCGGACGAGGACTGGGAGATCGCGACCAAGGTGCTCGAGGACGTCTGCGTCGAGTCGGGCCTCGAGCTCGTTCCCGACCCGGGCGGTGCCGCCTACTACGGACCCAAGGTGTCGGTGCAGGCGCGCGACGCGATCGGCCGCACGTGGCAGATGTCGACCATCCAGTACGACTTCAACCAGCCGTCGACCGACCGCTTCGACCTCGAGTACATCGCGGCCGACGGCACCCGCCAGCAGCCGGTGATGATCCACTCCGCCAAGTTCGGCTCCATCGAGCGCTTCATCGGCGTCCTGGTCGAGCACTACGCCGGCGCGTTCCCGCCCTGGCTGGCGCCCGTCCAGGTCCAGGGCATCCCGATCGCGGAGCGTCACAACGACTACCTCTTCGACATCGCGAAGCAGATGAAGGCGCAGGGGCTGCGGGTCGAGGTCGACGAGTCCGACGACCGGATGCAGAAGAAGATCCGCAACGCGCAGCTGCAGAAGGTGCCGTTCATGATGATCGCCGGCGACGACGACGTCGAGAAGGGCGCGGTCTCGTTCCGCTACCGCGACGGCCGCCAGGACAACGGCGTACCGCTGGCCGAGGCGATCGAGCGGGTCGCGGCAGCCGTCGCGTCGCGCGAGCAGGTCTGAGCCTTCGATGGTGGGGGACCGACGTCCGATCATCGACTTCACCGACGCCGAGGCGCGTCTCGCGCTTCCCCTGAAGTGGGGCGTGCCCGAGGGCGTGATCCCGGCGTGGGTCGCCGAGATGGACTACGCCGTCGACCCCATGGTGCTCGGCCCGGTCCAGCAGATGCTGGCGGACGGCATCACCGGATATCCGCTCTACGGCTGGGATCCCGCGCTCGCGGAGTCGTACGCCGGCTGGGCGGAACGGCACTTCGGGTGGGCGCCGGAGCCCGAGGCTGTCCACCCCGTCGTCGACGTGACGGCGGGCGTCCGCATCGCGATCGACGTCTTCAGCGGGCCGGGTGGCGTGGTCTTCCCGACGCCCGGCTACAACGCCCACCACGGTCTCGCAGCCGTCACCGGTCGCGCCGAGCACCAGCTGGAGGTGCCGACCACGGCAGATCGCGCCGAGATCGACCTCGACCGGCTCGACCGGCTGTTCTCCGAGGGCGCCCAGACGCTGATCCTCACGCAGCCGCACAATCCATGGGGCAAGGTCTTCACGCGTGCCGAGCTCGAGGGCATCCGTGACGTCGTCGTACGCCACGGGGCCCGGGTCGTCTGCGACGAGATCCACGCGCCCCTGGTGCTGCCGGGCGCGGAGCACGTCTCGTACCTCGCGATCGAGGGCACCCACGACCACGCGATCGCGGTCGTCGCGGCGTCCAAGGCCTTCAACACCGCGGGCCTGAAGTGCGCCCAGCTCGTCGTGCCCGATCGGGCCGCACAGCGCACCCTCGTCGACGAGCCGATGTCGCGCAACGAGTCCTACTCGCCGATGGGTGTCGTCGCCGCCCGCGCTGCCTACGACGACGGCGACCCCTGGCTCGCCTCCCTCGTCGAGCGCCTCGACCAGCAGCGCAGCCTCCTCGTCTCGCTCCTCGCCGAGCACCTCCCGGAGGTGCGGATGCGCCCCCTGGAAGCGACGTACCTCGCCTGGCTCGACGCGTCCGCCTACGGCCACGACGATGCCGCCGCCGTCGCCCTCGACCGCGGTCGGGTCATGGTCAGCAGCGGTACGTCCTACGCCCCCGGCTCCACCGGCCACGTCCGCCTCAACATCGCCACCTCGCCCGACCGCCTCACCGAGATCGTGCAGCGGCTCGCGAAGGCCTGGACCTGAGGGTCGTGTAGAGATGGCCGCGCGACCGACCCTCTTCTTGATGGTGGGACTGCCGGGCACCGGGAAGACGACCGAGGCGCGGCGACTCGAGGTCGGGGTGGACGCGCTGCGCCTGACGAAGGACGAGTGGATCGAAGGCCCTGTACGGGCCCGACAACCCGGCCTCCGCCTCGGACGTCATCGAAGGACGACTGGTCGAGATCGGGTTGCGTGCCCTCGAGCTCGGCTGCAACGTCGTCATCGACTTCGGCCTCTGGGGGAGGGACGAGCGATCCGCGCTGCGACAGGCGGCCGCCGACCGCGGGGCTGCAGTCGAGATGCGCTACCTCTCGCTGTCACCCGCCGAGCAGCGCAGGCGGATCGACCGTCGCCAGGCCGAGGAACCGCACACGACGTGGGTCCTGACCGAGCACGAGATCGCCGAGTGGACCGCCGGGTTCGACGTGCCGGCGCCGGGTGAGCTCGACGGCACCGAGCCCGTCGACCGCCCTCCGGCAGGATTCACGACCTGGGACGCATGGCGCCGGCACCGATGGCCACCGTCAGTCGCCTGAAGCATCCGCCTCCCGTTGGTTGAGGTGCGAGCGCAGCGAGCCTCGAAACCAAAGCATCTCGGTCGATCGAAGTCTTCTGTGGATCGTGGGTCGACTGTCGGTGTCATCGCCTATAATAGAACACATGAGCGAGGCGCTGGCAGGGGCATCGGAAGCAGAGGTCGACACCGACCTCGACGCCTCCGGCCTGCTCGCGCTGGCCCGCGATCGCAAGAGTGCGGAGGACCAAGCAGCGGCCGAGCTCCTCGAGATCGCCGCCCGGTGGGCGGACCTGCACCCGCCGGAGTCGATCCACTGCGCCGCCGCGTTCACCATCCCGGGATCCGAGCATGAGGAACCCATCGCCGGGCAAGGGTGCCCGCTGGTCGCGGAGTTCTGCATCGCCGAGCTCGGTGCCGTCCTCGGAATCTCGACGGTGTCGGCGAAGAAGCTGGTCGGTCACGCCCTCGAGCTGCGCCACCGCCTCCCACGACTGTGGGCCCAGGTCCACGCCGGGCGCGTCGCCACCTGGCGTGCACGCCTGGTGGCAGAGACGACCATCCACGCCTCTCCCGTGCTGACGGTCGAAGCCGCCGGGTGGGTCGACCGGCAGGTCGCCGCAGTCGCGGGGAAGGTCGGTCCCGCACAGCTCGACCGGCTCGTGGCGGAGACCGTCAAGCGCTACGACCTCGCCATCGCGGACCCGGCATCTGATCCCGAGGACGGCTACCTCTCGGTTGACCCGCGGCACGCGACGCTCGACGACCAGGACGTCCACTTCGCGGGCACGCTGCACTTCGAGGCAGACCTCGACCTCGCTGACGGCCTCGACCTCGACCGTGCCCTGGTCCACGGCGCCGCGATGCAGAAGGCCCTCGGATCGTCCGAGTCGTTGGACGTCCGCCGGGCCAAGGCCCTCGGCGACCTCGCCCGCACCCAGACAGCGTTGGACCTCGCCGCCGGAGGGGATGGTTTCGAGGCTCGCTCCGCTCGCACCTCAACCACCGAAGGGCCGAACCTTCCCGTTGCGCGTGAAGTCCTCCTCCACGCCCACTTCAACGCGACCACCGACGGCGACCACACGGTGTTCGGTCCGACCGGTCGGCTCGAGGAACGCCAGCGCCTCTTGCTGCTCGACCAGATCCAGTCGTGGTGCGGCGACACGCGCACCAAGATCACCATCAAGCCCGTCATCGACCTCAACGCCAAGCTCACCACGCCGGCGTACGCCGTCCCGGCCCGGATCCGCGAGCAGGTCGTCCTCCGCGACCGCACCTGCGTGTTCCCGTGGTGCTCACGTCCGGCACGGGGGTGCGACATCGACCACGTCGACGAGTACGACCACGACGCCGAAGCAGAAGGCCGACCGCAACCCGGTCCGACGGCGACCCACAACCTCGGTGCACTCTGCCGGTTCCACCACCGACTCAAGACCTTCACCGCCTGGACCTACCGGATGATCACGCCCGGCGTCTTCGAATGGACCAGCCCCCACGGCCACCACTACCGACGCGACCGCACCGGCACCACCGCGCTCGACCCACCCGACCGACCATGACCCCGCCCCGCACCCTGCGATCCAGCGGATCGCGGGGCTACAGGCACGTCGGGGTCTCGAGACGCCCTTCGCTGAGGTTTCCGCGTTGACCGTCGCAACGACCGGATCTGGCGATGAGCGGACGTCAACGTCCGTCAGCAGGTCGTCACAACCTTCTGGTCCGACGCGTAGTCATACGGGTACGTCAACGATCAAGGGGAATCATGAGGACCATCACTCTGACCGCCGTCGCGCTTCTGGGCGCGGCGCTGCTCGCGCCAGTGGGCACCGCCGTCGCAGCGGGCGAGACATGTCAGGGGCAGGCGGCGACCATCGTCGGGACGCCCGGGGGTCAGATCACCGGAACGGAGGGCGCGGACGTCATCGTCACGAACGGCGCGACACGTGTCGACGCACTCGGCGGCGACGACCTGGTGTGCTCGACCGGCGAGAACGGCGGCGTGACCTACGCTATCGGCGTCATCGTCGTCCTCGGCGCGGGGGCCGACACGTTCATCCCCTCCGAGCGCGACAATTCCACGATCTACGCGGGCACCGTCGACGGCACCGACACCGAAGCCGACGTCATCCGCGTCAGCGGTGAAGGCCTCGTCATCTCCGGCATGGCAGGCCAGCCGAACGCCGACATCATCGACCTCGTCGTCGCCGCCGGCGAAGTCAGTTGGAGCGGCATCCAAACCGCCCCGGGCGCGGTGTCCCTTGGCAGGAACGGCATCTTGGGCGTGCGATCCGCCAACGGCGACGTCACCGTGGACGCCAGCGGCACAGTGGACGCCAGCGGCACGGTGACCGGCGCCGACACGGCGCTCACCTGGACGGGCCGGTTACTCCTGCTCGATTTCACTACGTCGGCCAAGTACGGACGGTTCACGTTCCGCGGCACCGACGGCACCGAGCGCGTCAAGGTCAACGCGCCGATGACGTATCACCGCGACATCGCGCTCGGCGGCGGGCACGACTCCTACGAGTCGAACAGCCTGGGCGGAAAGGCGACGCGGATCAAGGGCGGCGACGGGCGCGACCAACTGCTGCTCGACCTCCATAGCCACGACCGGGTGCGCGCCGACCTGAGCGCTTCCCGGGTGACGGCCACCAAGGCGGGCGTGGAGGACTCGGTCCGCGTCCGCGGCTTCAATGCCCTCACCGTGGCCGCCAAGCGCGCCGACGTCATCGGCACCGACCGCGCGGACCACATCACCGTCGCCGCGTGCCGGACGACAATCAAGGGAATGAAGGACCGGGACATCCTCTCCGCTCCGGCCAGGTACAGAGGCGATGTCGCAGACCGTTGGATCAGGCCTCGGTGCTCCAACTACGAGGCCACGATCTATGGCGGCCCTAGCAGCGACCACATCTATGGGAGCAACGGCAACGACCGCCTCATCGGCGGCCCTGGCAACGACTACATCACCGGGCGCGGCGGCAATGACCGCCTCATCGGCGGCCCCGGAAAGGACCGCGTCAGTGGTGGACTCCAGCGCGACGTCTGTCAGGGCGAGAAGTTTCGGAACTGCGAGAAGCGCATCTGACCCAGCGATAGGCGCGTCTTGTATGCCCCGCAGTGGGTGAGGTAGCAGCCGGACCGTCCCCCTCCCCGGGGCGGCCCGGCGGCCCGTCCGCGGTCTGACGGCGCGGAGCAAGCAGCGACCTCGATAGAAGACGGACGATGACTTCTCCAAAGCGTCCGCTCATGCCGCAATCCGTGCGTCCTTCCCCCGTCTCCAGGGCCGACGAACCGGTCGCCCACGTCCGGACGCGCCGCGACTCGTGCATCGCTCACCTCGATGACCGGATACGCCGTGGTCTCTCGCGCACCTGATGGACTACTTCCAATCTGACCTTGCCATCCGGGCTTGCCCACGTCACGACCACCTGATGGGGTGTCTCGCATGGCCGATCAACGAGGGGGAGAGGTCGAGACCCTGCGTCACCACCTCGACGGTTACCGGTCGGCGTTCGAGAAGACGTGCGAGGGCCTCTCGCCCGAGCAGCTCGCCACCCGTTCGGTGCCACCCAGCACGATGAGCCTCCTCGGGCTGGTGCGGCACCTCGCCGAGATCGAACGTCACTGGTTCCGTCGCAAGCTGGGCGATCAGCCCCAGACGTCGTACCTCTACTTCGTCGAGGGAGAGACCGACCGGGACTTCGAGGGCGCGGTCGCGACCAACGCCTGCGTGGCGGAGGCGTGGCAGTCCTGGCGCGACGAGGTGGAGCACGCGCGCGAGGTCCAGGCCGGCTACGACGACCTGTCTGTCGGGGGCGAGTCGTGGCAGGCGCGCGGGATCGTCGTGCACATGATCGAGGAGTACGCCCGACACTGCGGCCACGCCGACCTCCTGCGCGAGTGCATCGACGGCCGTACGAGTCCGTCAGGAGGACCGGTCAGACGTCCTTGACGTACCTCCGGCACGGCGAGACGAACACCTGGCCGCCGGCGGTCACCTCGTAGGGCAGGTCGCCGGTGTCGGACCAGCCCTGCTTCTCGTAGAACCGGCGGGCCCGGGCGTTGCCCGCCACTACCGCCAGCCACGCAGACGAGTGACCGGCGGCGGCGACCCGTCGCTCCGCCTCGACCAGCAGACGAGCAGCGAGGTCGGTCCCGCGCCAGGCGCGGCCGACGAAGACCTGCTCCACCTCGTCGCCGACGACCATCACGAAGCCCGGCAGCTCACCGGAGTCCGTCACTGCCACCGCGGTGTCCGCGACCCGCGCCGGCGTGCGCTCGTGGAAGGCCTCGAGCGTCCGGAGCACGGTCAGACCGTCGGGCACGTGGCCGGCGTGGCCGTCGTGCCAGCCCTCGTGCCAGAGGTCCGCCACTGCGGCCATGTCAGCGGCAACGGCCGGCCGGATCGTGGTCATCCGGCCACCCTAGGATCATCGGCATGACTGAGAGCGCCGACGGGCTGGAGCGGATCTGGACGCCGCACCGGATGGCGTACGTGCGCACGGCCGTCGACGACGAGGGCTGTCCGTTCTGCGCGATCCCCGGCCACCCCGACGACGAGTCGCTCATCGTCGCGCGGGGGGAGTCGACGTACGCCGTGCTCAACCTGCACCCCTACAACCCCGGCCACCTGATGGTGCTGCCCTATCGACACGTCGCTGACCTCACCGACCTCACCGATGCCGAGTCGGGCGAGCTGATGACGATGACCCAGCAGGCGCTGCGGACGATCCGCACGGTCAGCAGCCCGCACGCGTTCAACGTCGGGCTGAACCTCGGCCGCTCCGCCGGCGGGTCGCTGGCCGACCACCTGCACCAGCACGTCGTGCCGCGGTGGACGGGCGACGCGAACTTCATCACCGTCGTGGGCGGTACGAAGACGCTCCCGCAGCTGCTCGAGGACACGCGCGCGCTGCTCGCCGACGCCTGGCCCGATGCGTGACGTGCCACCGGCACTGGGATGGACGGTGCTGGCCCTGGTCTTCCTCGACGAGCTGCTGCTCGTCGCCGGTGTGTGGGTGACAGCGGCCGAGTGGGGTGGCTGGGTGGTCGGCGTGCTCGCAGCGGCGGTTGTCGTCGCGCTCTGGGCGACCTTGGCATCGCCCAAGGCCCCGTTCGGCACCCCGGTGACCCGGCCAGCCACGAAGGTCCTCGTCGTCGCCTCGGCGTGCGGCGGCCTGTGGTGGGCCGATCACGCCGCGTGGGCGCTCGCGCTGCTCGTCTTCTCGATCGCGATCAACGCCCTCGCGATGGTGCCTTCCATCGCCCGGCTGCCTCAGCCGACGATGTAGGGATACTCCGACGACCGGCCCTGGAACGCCAGGATCGCCGGGTTGAGGATGCGTCCGTCGCGGATCTCGATGGCGCGGCTGAGGGTCTCCGACTCGTCCCAGGCGTCGGGGCCGCTCAGCACCCGCTCGACGAACGGCAGCAGCGCCTCGCTGTTCTCCCAGGTCGCCGAGTTCCAGAGGTACGACGGGCTGTGGTCGACCGCGTAGTAGTGGACCCGGTCGCCGACGGTGAACATCGGGTCGTCGAAGGTGGTCGGCACGGCCCAGGAGAAGCCCATCCCCTCGTCGCACGACACGTCCACGATCAGGCTCCCGTTGCGGAAGCCGGCCAGGTCCTCGGTCTGCAGGTAGGTCAGCGGTGCGGCCGTGTCCTGGAGCGTGCAGTTGACGACGATGTCGTTCTCCGCGAGGTACGGCGCCAACGGTTCGCGGCCCCGGTCGGTGACGACGCTGATGCCGACGCCGTCGGGGTCGTGGTCGAACTGGCGGATCCGCACCGAGTGGATCGGCGAACCGACGGCTGCGACACCGCGGGTGGTGAGCACCGCGACGTCGCCGACGCCATGGGCCTTGAGGGCGGTGACCGCGCCGCGCGCAGTGGCACCGAAGCCGATGACGACAGCGCTGAGCCGGCGGCCGTAGTCGCCGGTGATGCCGACGAGCTCCATGGCCTGGAGCACCGAGCAGTAGCCGGCGAGCTCGTTGTTCTTGTGGAAGACGTGGAGCCCGACGTGGCCGTCGGCGGTCCAGTGGTTCATCGCCTCGAACGCGATCAGCGTCAGGTCGCGGTCGATCGCCAGCTGGGTCATCGTGGTGTCCTGGACACAGTGCGGCCACCCCCAGAGGACCTGGCCGGCGTGCATCCGGGCCACGTCCTCGTGCTGCGGCTTGGGCAGCACCACGACGTCGGAGCCCTCGATGATCTGCTCGCGGGAGGCGAACCCGGCCACGTAGGGCGCGAGGTCATCGTCGCTCAGGCCGAAACGGGTGGCGTACCCGTGCTCGAGCGTGGTGCGCTCGGCGATGTCGGGGGAGAGGCGCGACAGGTGCTCGGGGTGCAGCGGGAGTCGGTGCTCGTTCTCCTTGGCGGAGGTGCCGACGACGCCGAGGCTGAGGAGGCTCACCGCTTCTTGGGCACGATCGGTTCGGGGGCGTCGCTCTTCCCGGACGCCTTGGCGTGCTTGTCGGCGCGCTTCTCCTTGAGAGACTTGCCGGACTTCTTGGACATGCCTTGCCGTGGCGACTTGTCGCTCATCGGGGCTCCCTGGTCGGAAGCCTGGATGGCTCCGTCCGGCCACAGTACGCCCCACGGCTAGCGTGGTCCGCGTGGATGACTCCCGTCTCATCGCTGATGCCGCCCTCGCCGCCGACCTGGTGCGGGAGGCCGCCCTCCTGGCCGCCCGGATCCGCGCCGAGGGACTCGACGTGTCCTACAAGACCAGCGGTTCCGACATCGTCACCCAGGCCGACACGGCGGCCGAGCGCCTGATCGTGCAGCAGCTCACCTCCGAGCGTCCCGACGACGCGATCGTGGGGGAGGAGGGCACCTCGAAGCCCGGCACCTCGGGGCGTACGTGGGTGATCGACCCGGTGGACGGCACCTACAACTTCTCGCGTGGCAGCGACTGGTGGTGCAGCGCCATCGCCCTCGAGGACGAGGACGACGTGCTGCTCGGCGCGGTCCACCACGCCGCGCAGCTGCGCACCTGGGTCGGTGGTCCCGACCTGCCCAGCACCTGCGACGGCGTCCTGCTCGAGCCACTGCCGGACACCCCGCGCGAGTCGCGGTGCGCGACGACCTACCTCCACCCGCCGTTCTTCGGCAGCGAGGTGGGAGAGGCCTTCACCCGGGCCCTCGGCCAGGTCGGCACGTTGCGCATGCTCGGCTCGGGGACGATGGACTGCATGGCCATCGCCGGCGGCCAGTGGGACGTCCTCTTCCAGCACAGCGTCGCCGACTGGGACCGGCTGCCCGGCGCCGCGATCGTCCGTGGCGCGGGCGGCGACTCCGTCGTCGTACGGGCAGGCGGGGTCGACTGGACGGTCACCGGCGCGCCCTCCGCCGTGGCTGACGTCCGCGCCGCGCTCGTGGACGGGTAGCCTGCGGCCCGTGCTCGACAGGTTCAAGCAGTTCTGGCAGGGCGTCATGCTCGCCCCGTTCATCAACCTCTTCATCCGCCTCGGCATCAGCCCGGACGCGGTGACGCTGGTCGGCACCCTCGGGGTCAGCTTCGGTGCGCTGTTCTTCTTCGCCCAGGGCTGGGTCTGGCAGGGCGTCCTGTTCATCACCGTCTTCATCTTCAGCGACCTCATCGACGGTGCGATGGCCCGCAAGATGGGCCGCAAGGACGACTTCGGCGCCTTCCTCGACTCGACCCTGGACCGCGTGGCCGACGGTGCGCTCTTCGGCGGTCTCGCGCTCTTCTTCGCCTGGCACCACGAGAGCCACCTCTACCTCGCACTGAGCCTCGTCATCCTCGTGATGGGCGCCGTCACGTCGTACGCCCGCGCGAAGGCCGACTTCCTCGGGTACGACGCCAAGGTCGGCATCGCCGAGCGGCCCGACCGTCTGGTCGGCATGCTCGTGCCGGCGTTCTTCGCCGACGTGCTCGACCTCTGGATCCTCCTCGAGATCGCCGTCTGGATCCTGGCGATCGCCGCGACGGTCACCGTCGCCCAGCGGATCTGGGTCGTACGCCGGCAGGCGCTCGCGCGGGCGGCCTCGCAGGCCTGAACCAGCCCCCGTCCCGATGCATCCTCCGGGGTGGGGCCGCACTACGATTCAGGCATGGCTGAGCACACCCCCCAGACGTCGGCAGAGACCCCCATCGAGCACGGCACGAGCCGCGTCAAGCGCGGCATGGCCGAGATGCTCAAGGGCGGCGTCATCATGGACGTCGTCACCGCTGACCAGGCGAAGATCGCCGAGGACGCCGGCGCCGTCGCGGTGATGGCCCTCGAGCGCGTCCCGGCCGACATCCGCGCCCAGGGCGGCGTGTCCCGGATGAGCGACCCGGACATGATCGACTCGATCATCGAGGCCGTCTCGATCCCGGTGATGGCGAAGGCGCGCATCGGCCACTTCGCCGAGGCGCAGGTGCTCCAGTCGCTCGGTGTCGACTACATCGACGAGTCCGAGGTGCTGACCCCGGCCGACTACACCAACCACATCGACAAGTGGCAGTTCACCGTCCCGTTCGTGTGTGGTGCGACCAACCTCGGCGAGGCGCTGCGTCGCATCACCGAGGGCGCCGCGATGATCCGCTCCAAGGGCGAGGCCGGCACCGGCGACGTCTCCAACGCCGTGATGCACATGCGCACGATCGGTGGCGAGCTGCGTCGCCTCCAGGGCATGGCCGAGGACGAGCTCTACGTCGCGGCCAAGGAGCTGCAGGCGCCCTACGAGCTGGTCAAGGAGGTCGCGGCCGCGGGCAAGCTGCCGGTCGTCCTCTTCACCGCAGGCGGCATCGCCACACCGGCCGACGCCGCGATGATGATGCAGCTCGGCGCCGAGGGCGTCTTCGTCGGTTCGGGCATCTTCAAGTCCGGCAACCCGGCCGAGCGGGCCGAGGCGATCGTCAAGGCAACGACGTTCTTCGACGACCCCGACGTGATCGCCAAGGTCTCGCGTGGCCTCGGCGAGGCCATGGTCGGGATCAACGTCGACGAGCTCCCGCAGTCGCACCGCCTCTCCGAGCGCGGCTGGTAGTCAGCGCAGCACCCGCTTCGGGGAAGCCCCATGGGCCCTGACCTCCGGGCGGGGACGCGGTCCTAGGATCGGCCATCGTGAATCCCACCATCGGCGTGCTGGCCCTGCAGGGCGACGTCCGCGAGCACCTGGCCGCGCTGCGGTCGCTGGGCGCCGACCCCATCTCCGTACGCCGTCCCGCCGAGCTGGCGGCCTGCGACGGGCTCGTCATCCCGGGCGGGGAGTCCACGACGATGGTCAAGCTCGCGACGATCTTCGACCTGATCGAGCCGCTGCGCGAGGCCGTACGCGGGGGTCTCCCTGCGTTCGGCACGTGCGCCGGGATGATCATGCTGGCCGATCGGATCGAGGACGGCGCGGTGGGGCAGGAGACCATCGGCGGCCTGCACATCACCGTGCGGCGCAACGCCTTCGGGCGCCAGGTCGACTCGTTCGAGGAGGACCTGCACGTCGACGGCCTCGACGACCCCGTACGAGCCGTGTTCATCCGTGCACCGTGGGTGGAGGGCGTCGACGACGACGTCGAGGTGCTGGCTCGGGTGGAGTCAGGTCCGGCCGCAGGTAGGATCGTCGCGGTCCGTCAAGGCCCCCTGATGGCGACCTCGTTCCATCCCGAGGTCGGCAGCGACGACCGGGTCCACGGCATGTTCGTGGACCTGGTGCGCTCGGTCTGACGATCCGACGACGCCGGCAACAGATAGAGGGATCCATGTCAGGCCACTCCAAGTGGGCAACGACCAAGCACAAGAAGGCCGCGGTCGACGCCAAGCGCGGCAAGCTCTTCGCCAAGCTGATCAAGAACATCGAGGTCGCGGCGAAGCAGGGCGGCGGTGACCCCACGGGCAACCCGACCCTCTTCGACGCCATCCAGAAGGCCAAGAAGAACTCGGTCCCCAACAAGAACATCGACTCCGCGCTCAAGCGTGGCTCCGGAGCCGAGTCGGGTGGCGTCGACTACAAGACGATCTCCTACGAGGTCTACGGACCGCAGGGCGTCGCGATCCTGGTCGAGTGCCTCACCGACAACACCAACCGTGCCGCGATGGAGGTCCGGACCGCGGTGACCCGCAACGGCGGCACCATGGCCGACCCCGGCTCGGTCTCGCGCCTGTTCAACCGCAAGGGCATCGTCGTCGTGCCGAAGTCGCAGGACCACGACGGGTCGGTGCGTGAGGTCTCCGAGGACGACGTCCTCGAGGCCACCCTCGACGCCGGCGCCGAGGAGGTCATCGACCTCGACGAGGCCTTCCAGGTGCAGAGCGAGGCCACCGACGTCGTCGCTGTCCGTACCGCTCTCCAGGACTCCGGCATCGACTACGACTCCGCCGACGTGGAGTTCGTCGCCAGCCTCGAGATCCCCGTCGACGCCGCCGGCGCGGGCAAGGTGATGCACCTCGTCGACGCCCTCGAGGACCTCGACGACGTGCAGGACGTCTACACCAACGTCGACGTCCCCGCCGACGTGCTCGCCGAGCTCGAGGCCGCCGACGCCTGACCTCGTGCCCTTCTCCGGTGAAACCGCCCCACCCCATGTAACGCCGGGTTAGTGCTTGTTCTACCTATCCCCGGCGGGGGCGGAGTCCATCGGTCTAAGCAACGCCGAGCGGTGAGGCGGTGTTGTGGATGGCGAAGAGGTTTGTCTCCGACGAGGAGCGGGAGGAGTTCTTCGATCTGGTGTGCTCGGGACTGTCGCTGCATCGGGCTGCGACCTTCTCGGGCGTGTCTGAGCGGGCCGGACGGGACTGGTGGCAACGATCAGGACTCATGAGCCCTGTGATCCAGCTCGGCCGTGATGGCGGCCTGCCCGGAAGCGCGCCGGCCAGGGTGCCGGACGAGCCACGCCGCGATGGCCGAGCGCGGCAGCGCCGGGCGTTGACCAGCGAGGACAGGTCGGCGATCGCGGTCGCGTTGCGATGCGGTTGCACCTACCAGGAGATCGGCGACCTGATCGGGCGCGACAAGTCGGTGATCTGGCGTGAGGTCGACCGCAATCGTGGCCCGGACGGGTCCTACTGGGGGCCGGTCGCGCACCGGTCCGCGCACGAACGCCGCCGACGGCCCAAGGAGCGGAAGCTCTCCCGCAACCCGGCTCTGTGCCGGTGGATCGAGGACCAGATGGACGAGGGCTGGTCGCCCAGGCTGATCGGGCAGGTGCTGCGCAGCGACCATCCGCACGAGAGCATGAACCGGGTGGGCCACGAAACGATCTACCAGGCGCTGTACGTGCAGGGCCGCGGCGAGCTGCGCAAGGACCTGTACCGCCAGCTGAGCCTGAAACGCCGCCAGCGCAAGCCTCGCGGGCACACCAGCCGGACCACGTCGCCGTACGCCGAGGCGTACAAGATCAGCGACCGTCCGGCCGAGGTGGCCGATCGGGCGGTGCCAGGGCATTGGGAAGGCGATCTGATCGTTGGACCGGCCAGCCGATCCGCGATCGGGACCCTGGTCGAGCGCTCGACCAGGTTCACCATTCTGCTCCACCTGCCCGAACGCCACGACGCCGCGAGCGTCGCCGAAGCGATGATCCGTGAGATGAGCCAGCTCCCCGACCATTTGCGCCGCTCCATCACCTGGGACCGCGGCACCGAGCTCGCCGAGTGGGAACGCATCCAGCTCCAGCTCGCCACCACGCTCTACTTCTGCGACCCCCGCTCGCCGTGGCAGCGCGGCACCAACGAGAACACCAACCGGCTGCTGCGGCACTGGTTCGAGAAGGGCACCGACCTCAGCGTCCACACCGCCGAGGACCTCCGCAGGGTGGCCGACAGCCTCAACCGTCGACCCCGCCCTACCCTTGACCTGCAGACCCCAGCCGACCGGCTGGCAGCGCTGCTGACCAACCCGGCAGCAGCATGACCGTTGCTTAGACCGCTGGACCTCGCCGGGGGTGCCTACAAGGTCTAACCCGGCGTTACATGGCTGGGCGGGACAACTCGGAGCCGGTCTGCGCCACCGTTGGGCTACCCGGCGCGGCGGCGCTCGGGCGGGAGCACGAAGGGTGCGAGGTCGTCGATCGAGCTCCCGAAGCGCCGACACGTGTCGGCGTGCTCCCGGTGCAGCCTCGCCAGAGCGGCCGCACGACCGGCTCCGCAGTCGTACGCCGTGATGCGCGAGACCCCGAGCTTGAATCCTCCGATGAAGTCCTGGCGGTCCTTCTCCTTGCGCAGCGCAGCACGGGCTTCTTCCGGATCGTCGGGGTACTTCGCCATCCCGTCCACCTCGAACATGTGCCGTCCGACATGGAAGTCGATCCACACCTCGCGGCGACCGTCTGTGAGCCCGAGCTGGGTGCTGGGCCGTCCGATGCCCAGCTCCAGCACGAGCTCGCGGCCCTGGGACTCGAGGTAGCTCTCCGCGCCGCGATCGGCCTGCTCGACACACCACGCCATC
Organism: uncultured Actinomycetota bacterium; assembly: GCA_963711175.1. Classification (GTDB taxonomy): domain Bacteria; phylum Actinomycetota; class Actinomycetes; order Propionibacteriales; family Nocardioidaceae; genus Nocardioides. The sequence goes on along the minus strand of CAVQDC010000039.1, from coordinate 246,165 downwards.
GTGTGGGTGCCTGGCCAGCAGAACATGCTGTCCAGCACCTCGGTGAGCTGTTCGCGCGAGACGCCCCGGCGCAGGGCTGAATCGCACGCCGCAAGTCCCGCGGCGCGCCCGTGCTCGCGCGCCATGTCGAGCGCCGTCCGGGCAGGCCGCAGCACCCGGAGGCCGTGGACCACGACCACGTCCTCCTTCGCGAAAGGGGCGCGGTGGTGCTTGACGCCGGCACGTTCCGCGTCGCCGTGCACCTTGCTCCGGGTGACGTGGACGATGGCCGTCGCGGGGGACGGGGCACCCATCTCGAGCACGATCGCGGCGGAGTCGTGGCTGAAGACGTAGAACGGTGACGTGAGGCTCATGCCCGCCGCACGGATCCGCAGGAGCGGGCGAGACCTGTGCGGATCAGCGGTCGACCACGCGTCGCCGTCGGCGTACACACCTCGTCGTACCCGCACCAGCTTTCCGTGGCCCAGCAGGCGGTCGACGTCATCGCGCGTGCAGCCGAGCTCGGCGAGCTGTCGGCTGGTGATGAGGCCATGCTGTCGGTGCAGGAGATCGAACGCCGGGAGGTACATGGGCCTCACGCTGGCGCGTACGCGACGTGGTCGCTCGGGTCGTGCGCGGCGCCTGTGGACGGAGCGACCTGGAGGCGCGCTGTGGACAGTTCCTGGCGCCACTCGGTGGTCCCGCGCTGTCGCTGGGCTGCATGTAACGCCGGGTTGGTGCTTGTTCTACCTATCCCCGGGGATGGTCCCTACAAGGCCTAACCCGGCGTTACATGGCCCGGGCCGACTGACAGGGCGGCCGGCAGCGGGCTGCGGTCGCACACCGCCCAGACCCGCGTGTCGTACGCCGCCGGGCGGGCGCGGCCGGTTAGCGTTGTCGGAACGAACAGGTGTTCGGACGGACTGATCGGCGGGAGGTGGGCGGCGTGCGGGTGCTCGGCATCGACCCCGGCCTCACCAGGTGCGGCGTCGGCGTCGTGGACGGCAGCGTCGGACGCCCGCTGACGATGGTCGACGTGGGCGTGATCCGCACCAGTCCGTCGTTGCCGGTCGCCGAGCGGCTGGTCACCATCGAGCGCGGGCTGGACGCCTGGATCGAGGAGCACCAGCCCGACGCGGTGGCCGTCGAACGGGTCTTCGCCCGCTCCGACTCCAGCACGATCATGGGCACCGCCCAGGCCAGCGGAATCGCGCTCGTGGTGGCCGCCCGCCGCGGCCTGCCGATCGCCATGCACACCCCCAGCGAGGTCAAGGCCGCCGTGTCCGGCAACGGCCGCGCCGACAAGGCCCAGGTCGGCGCCATGGTCGTCCGGATCCTGCGCCTGACCGAGATGCCCAAGCCGGCCGACGCCGCCGACGCGCTCGCCCTGGCCATCACCCACGTCTGGCGCGGCTCGGCCAGCACCCGTCTCGAGGAGGCGGTGGCCAGGGCCAGGCAGACACAGCGGGCACAGCAGGCAGCCCACCAGACCTCAGTGAGGACCCGATGATCGCCTTCGTCCGCGGCGAGGTCGCCGCCGTCACGCTCAACAGCGCCGTGCTCGAGGTGGGCGGGGTCGGGCTCGAGCTGATGTGCACCCCCGGCACCCTCGCCACCCTGCGGGTCGGACGGTCCGCCATCCTGCCGACGAGCATGGTCGTGCGCGAGGACAGCCTGACGATCTTCGGCTTCCTCGACGAGGACGAGAAGCAGGTCTTCGAGATCGCCCAGACCGCCTCCGGAGTCGGCCCCAAGGTCGCCCAGGCCATCGTCGCGGTGATGAGTCCCGACGACGTACGCCGCGCGATCATGACCGAGGACGTGAAGGCGCTCACCCGCGTCCCGGGCATCGGCCAGAAGGGCGCGCAGCGCATCATCCTCGAGCTCAAGGACCGCATCGGCCCGCCGACCGGCGGCCACCACGCGACGACGACGGCAGCTCCGCACGAGGCCTGGCGCGACCAGGTGCAGCAGGGGCTCGTCGGGCTCGGTTGGTCGGCGAAGGAGTCGGAGAAGGCCGTCGAGACCGTCGCCCCCGACGCCGGCGAGATGCCCGACGTGGGCGCCCTGATGCGTGCCGCGCTCCGCGCGCTGAGCAAGGCGTGAGGCGCCGATGAACTGGGACGACGACGTCGACGACGACCTCACCGAGGTCGAGCACGCCCACCTCCAGAGGCTCACCGACGCCGAGGCCGACGGCGACGAGCGCGCGGTCGAGGCGGCCCTGCGGCCGAAGACCCTCGACGAGGTCGTCGGGCAGGTCCGCGTACGCGACCAGCTGGGCCTGGTCCTCGAGGCGGCTCGCCGTCGTGGCCGGGCTCCCGACCACGTCTTGTTGTCCGGCCCGCCGGGGCTCGGCAAGACCACGCTGGCGATGATCATCGCCGGCGAGATGAGCACTCCGCTGCGGCTCACGAGCGGCCCCGCGATCACCCACGCCGGCGACCTCGCCGCGATCCTGTCCGGTCTCAACGAGGGCGACGTCCTCTTCGTCGACGAGATCCACCGGATGTCGCGACCGGCCGAGGAGCTGCTCTACATGGCGATGGAGGACTTCCGGGTCGACGTCATCATCGGCAAGGGCCCGGGCGCGACGGCGATCCCGATCGAGATCCCGCCGTTCACCCTCGTCGGCGCCACCACCCGGGCCGGCCTGCTGCCGGGGCCGCTGCGCGACCGCTTCGGCTTCACCGCGCACCTCGAGTTCTACGAGCCCGACGAGCTCGACCAGATCGTGCACCGCTCGGCCGGCCTGCTCGGCGTGCACCTCACCGCCGAGGGATCCAGCGAGATCGCCTCGCGGTCCCGCGGCACGCCGCGCATCGCCAACCGGCTGCTGCGCCGGGTCCGCGACTACGCCCAGGTGCGTGCCGACGGGGTGCTGACGCTCCCGGTCGCCCGCGCCGCGCTCGAGCTGTTCGAGGTCGACGAGTCGGGCCTCGACCGCCTCGACCGCGCCGTGCTCGACGTGCTGTGCCGCCGCTTCGGCGGGGGACCGGTGGGCATCTCGACGCTCGCCGTCGCGGTCGGCGAGGAGCGCGAGACCGTCGAGGAGGTCGCGGAGCCGTTCCTGGTCCGCACCGGCCTCCTGGCCCGTACGCCGCGAGGGCGGGTCGCGACGCCGGCAGCGTGGCACCACCTCGGCCTCACCCCGCCGCCGATGTCCGGTCCCGATCAGGTGGTCGACTCCACCCTCTTCGACGACGCCTGGACGCCTGACGACGCCTGACGAGGCGTGACGAGGTCTGGGTGGCCGGAGCGCGCCGCGTAGACTCCACGCGCTCACGCACCCCACCCTCCCCTCGACCTCTGGAGAGCCCCGATCGTGAACGACCTCGCCGCACTTCTTCCCCTGGTGGTCATCCTGGCCCTGTTCTGGTTCATGGTGATCCGCCCCCAGCAGCGCAGGCAGAGGCAGACCGTCGCCCTGCAGAACAGCATCGAGGTGGGCCAGCGCGTGATGATGTCGTCCGGCATCTACGGCACGGTCCGCTCCGTCACCGACGACACGGCACGACTCGAGATCGCGCCCGGCACCGAGATCGAGATCGCCCGCGCGGCCATCGCCAAGGTCGACCACCCGCACGACGGTGTGATCGACGGGCCGGCCGAGGATGCCTGACCGGCGTACGGCCCAGGAGGCGCTGACCCGGCTGACCGTCGACGTCGCGGACTGGCCACAGGAGGGTGTGACGTTCAAGGACATCACGCCGGTCCTCGCGGACCACCACGCCTTCTCCGCGATCATCACCGCCCTGGCGGCGGCCGGTCGCGACGACCACGGCAACGTCGTGGTCGACAAGGTCGTCGGCATGGAGGCGCGCGGCTTCATCCTCGCGGCGCCGGTCGCTCTGGCGCTCGGCATCGGCTTCGTCCCGGTGCGCAAGGCGGGCAAGCTCCCGCGCGAGACCTACGCCGTCTCGTACGCCCTGGAGTACGGCGAGGCGACCCTGGAGGTGCACCGCGACGCGATCGCCGCGGGGGAGCGGGTGCTGATGGTCGACGACGTGCTCGCGACCGGCGGCACCGTCGTCGCGACCCGTCAGCTGATCGAGGAGTGCGGTGGCGAGGCCGTCGGCGTATCGGTGCTGATGGAGCTCGGCTTCCTCGATCCACGCTCCGTGACCGGCGAGCTGCCGATCAGCACCCTGCTGACCATCTGAGGCCACTCACTAGACTCGGTGCATGGCAGAGGAGCAGGTCCCCGCGCAGGAGGTCAGGGCGCCCCTGACCGCGCGCGGCATGCGCGCCCGCCTCGCCCGCGTCGGCACCCGGCCGCCCTCGTCCAACCCGGTCCTCGAGCCGCTCTTCCGCGCCGTCCGGGCCAACCACCCCAAGGCCGACCTCGCCCTGCTGGAGCGCGCCTACGCCGAGGCCGACAAGTGGCACACCGGCCAGATGCGCAAGAGCGGCGACCCCTACATCACGCACCCGCTCGCGGTCACCACGATCCTGGCCGACATCGGCATGACCGAGACGACGCTGGTCGCGGCGCTGCTGCACGACACGGTCGAGGACACGCCCTACACGCTGGAGGCACTGCGCGCGGACTTCGGTGACGAGGTCGCGCTGCTGGTCGACGGCGTCACCAAGCTCGACAAGGTGCAGTACGGCGACTCGGCGCAGGCCGAGACCATCCGCAAGATGATCGTCGCGATGTCGCGCGACATCCGGGTGCTGGTGATCAAGCTCGCCGACCGGCTCCACAACATGCGCACCCTGCGCTACGTGCCTGCGGCCTCGCAGGAGCGGTCGTCGCGCGAGACCCTCGACATCTACGCCCCGCTGGCCCACCGGCTCGGCATGAACACGCTCAAGTGGGAGCTGGAGGACCTCGCCTTCGCGACGCTCCACCCCAAGATCTACGACGAGATCGTGCGGATGGTCGCCGAGCGGGCGCCGTCGCGCGACCAGTTCCTGGCCGAGGTCGTCACCGAGATCGAGCAGGACCTCAAGGCGTCCAAGATCAACGGCAAGGTCACCGGCCGACCGAAGCACTACTACTCGATCTACCAGAAGATGATCGTCGGGGGCCGCGACTTCTCCGACATCTACGACCTCGTCGGGATCCGCATCCTGGTCGACGAGGACCGCGACTGCTACAGCGCGCTCGGCGTCATCCACTCGCGCTGGAACCCGGTGCTGGGGCGCTTCAAGGACTACGTCGCGATGCCGAAGTTCAACATGTACCAGTCGCTCCACACCACGGTCATCGGACCCGAGGGCAAGCCGGTCGAGGTGCAGATCCGGACGTTCTCCCAGCACCGCCGTGCCGAGTACGGCGTCGCGGCGCACTGGAAGTACAAGGAGAACAGCAAGGCCGGCGTCGACACCGACCGCCTCGGCGACAAGGACGACCTCACCTGGCTGCGCCAGCTCCTCGACTGGCAGAGCGAGGTCGAGGACCCGGGTGAGTTCCTGGAGTCGCTGCGCTTCGAGATGAACCAGGCACAGGTCTACGTCTTCACCCCGCGCGGTGACGTCATCCCGCTGCCGATGGGTGCCACGCCGGTCGACTTCGCGTACGCCGTCCACACCGAGGTCGGCCACCACACGATCGGCTCGCGGGTCAACGGCCGCCTGGTGCCGCTCGAGTCGACCCTCGACAACGGCGACGTGGTCGAGGTCTTCACCTCCAAGTCGCCCACGTCCGGTCCCTCGCGCGACTGGCTCAACTTCGTCCAGTCCCCGCGAGCCCGCAACAAGATCCGCCAGTGGTTCACCAAGGAGCGGCGCGAGGAGGCGATCGAGCGCGGCAAGGACCAGATCGCCAAGCTGATGCGCAAGGAGGGCCTGCCCCTCACGCGCCTGATGACCCACGACGTGCTGGCGCTGGTCGCCGAGCACTTCCACCACGCCGACGTGTCGGCCCTCTACGCCGCGGTCGGCGAGGGCAACCTCAGCGCGCAGGCAGTCGTACGCCGCGTCATCGACCTGCACGGTGGTGACGACGGCGCGCAGGAGGACCTGTCCGAGGGCGTCACGATCACCGGCCGCTCACGCGCCAAGCGCGCGCCGACCGACGCCGGCGTCATCGTCCCCGGCGTCGACGACCTCTGGGTCAAGCTCGCGAAGTGCTGCACGCCCGTGCCGCCCGACCCGATCCTGGGGTTCGTCACCAAGGGCGGGGGAGTCTCGGTGCACCGCCGCGACTGCACCAACGCCTCGAGCCTGCTCGGCCAGCCGGAGCGGGTGCTCGAGGTCGAGTGGGCACCCACCTCGCAGTCGACCTTCCTGGTCAACATCCAGGTCGAGGCCCTCGACCGCGCCCGCCTGCTCTCCGACATCACGATGGCGCTCTCCGACGCCCACGTGAACATCCTCAGCGCCACGCTCTCCACGACACGTGACCGCGTCGCCAAGAGCCGGTTCTCCTTCGAGATGGCCGATGCCGCCCACCTCGACGGCGTGCTCCGGGCCGTACGCGCCGTGCCGGGCGTCTTCGACGCCTACCGCGTCACGTCCTGAGTCAAGGGGGAGCTCCCCCCTTCGTGCCCGTCCCCCGAGGTGACCGGGCACTTCGTGCCCGTCCCCCGAGGTGACCGGGCACTTCGTGCCTGTGTTGCGCAACGAAGTGCCCGGTCAGTGCTCAGGACGGGCACGAACCGCCCGGTCAGCCGAAGTCGGCCGCGGCCTTCTTCGCCATGTCGAGGAACGCCTGCTTGTTGGCGAGCTCGGACTCGAGGTCCCGGATGCGCTTGGCGTCGCCGGCGGCCGTGGCCTTGTCGAGCTTGACCTGCGTCTCGGCGATGCCGGCCTCGAGCTTGCCGATCATGTCGTCGGCGCGGGCCGACTTCTCGGGGTCGCTCCTGCTCCACTGGTCGTCCTCGATCGCGCGGATGGCCTGCTCGACCTTGCGCATGCGGGCCTCGAGGTCCTTCATCCGGTCGCGCGGCACCTTGCCGGCGGCGTCCCACCGGTCGGCGAGGTCGCGGAAGGCCTTCTTGGTCGCATCGAGGTCCGCCCCCTCTGACTGGACCAGCGGCACGAGCTTCTCGGCCTCGACCAGGATCACCTCCTTGACCTCGGCGTTGGCGGCGAACTCCTCGTCGAGGGCGGCGTTGGTGGCGTCACGGGCACCGAAGAACGTGTCCTGCGCACCACGGAAGCGCTGCCAGAGCTGGTCGTCGACCTCGCGCGGAGCCGGGCCGGCGGCCTTCCACTCGCGCATCAGGTCGCGGTAGCGACCCGCTGTCGGACCCCACTCGGTCGACGTCGAGAGGGCCTCGGCCTCCTTGGCCAGGCGCTCCTTGACCACGCGAGCACCGTCGCGGCGCTCGTGCTCCTCGGCGAAGTGCGCCTTGCGGTGCCGCGTGTACGTCGTCCGCGCGGTGGAGAACCGCCGCCACAGCGCGTCGTCCGTGGCGCGGTCGAGGCGCGGCAGCTCCTTCCACGTCGTGAGGAGGTCGCGCAGCCGGTTGGCGCCGTTGCGCCAGTCGGTGCCCTCGGCCAGCTTCTCGGCCTCGGCGACGAGCTTCTCCTTCTCCACCGTGGACGCGGCAGTCTTCTGGGCGCGCTCCTCCTTGCGGGCAGCGCGCTGGACCGCGATCACCGGGCCGAGCGCGTCGAGGCGGGCGGCCAGCGAGACGAGGTCACCGACCGCGTGCGCGTCGACGATCTGCTCGCGCAGCGCCTTGACCGAGGAGGTCGCCTCCTCGGGCGCCAGCCGGCCCGAGGCGACCCGCTGCTCGAGCAGGTGGACCTTGCCCTCCAGCTCGTCGAAGCGCTTGGTGAAGAACTCCAGGGCCTCGGCCGGCGTACCGGCCTCGTAGGACCCGACGGATCGTTCGCCATCGGTGGTGCGGACATAGACGGTGCCGTCCTCGGCCACGCGACCCCACGCCACCTGGGCGGGAGCCGCGTCGTCGCGGGACTGCTTGTCGGAGCTCATGGTCGCCCATCGTAGTCATGGCCCGGAGCGCCCTCGGTAGGGTTCCCACCGGAGCAAACGCCCGGACCGCACCCACGAGCAAGGACTGACACCTGTGTTCATCGCTGGCTTCCCCGCCGGACCCTGGGGGACCAACTGCTACGTCGTCGCGACGGGTCCCGGTGCCGAGTGCATCGTCATCGATCCCGGCAAGGACTCGGCCGAGGGAGTCGCCGAGGTCGTGCGCGAGCACCGGCTCAAGCCGGTCAGCGTCCTGGTCACCCACGGGCACGTCGACCACATGTGGTGCGTCGCGCCGGTCGCCGGCACCTACGACGCGACCGCATGGATCCATCCCGCCGACCGGCACCTGCTGGCCGACCCGATGGCCGGGATGAGCCCCGAGACGACCCAGATGCTGCTGGGCGGCAACTACACGTGGGCCGAGCCCGACGACGTACGCGAGCTGTCCGACCTCGCCGAGCTCGAGCTGGCCGGCCTGAGGTTCGTCGTCGACCACACCCCCGGTCACACCGAGGGTTCGGTGACGTTCCGCTCGCCGTACGACCAGCAGGACGTCTCCGAGGTGATGTTCTCCGGCGACCTGCTCTTCGCGGGCTCCATCGGGCGCACCGACCTGCCGGGCGGCGACCACTCGAAGATGCTGCGCAGCCTCGCCGACAAGGTGCTGCCGCTGGCCGACGACATCGTGGTGCTCCCCGGCCACGGCGAGCAGACCTCGATCGGGCGCGAGCGCGCCACCAACCCCTATCTCCAGGACCTCTGATGGCCAAGATCAGCCCGCTGAGCGGGTTCCCCGAGCTGCTGCCCGCACAGCGCACCGTCGAGCGCGAGGTCCTCGCGTCGCTGTCGCGCACCTTCGAGCTGCACGGTTTCGCCAACATCGAGACGCGCGTCGTCGAGCCGATCGAGCGCCTGGCCAAGGGCGGAGAGGTCGACAAGGAGATCTACGTCCTCCAGCGGATCGCGGCCGAGCCCGACGCGAAGGCCGAGCTGGGGCTGCACTTCGACCTCACCGTGCCCTTCGCGCGCTACGTCCTCGAGCACGCCGGCCACCTCGAGTTCCCGTTCCGCCGCTTCCAGGCGCAGCCGGCGTGGCGCGGGGAGCGGCCGCAGGAGGGGCGCTACCGCCAGTTCACCCAGGCCGACGTCGACATCGTCGGGCGCGACGAGCTGCCCTTCCACCACGACATCGAGGTGATGGCGGTGATGGTCGACGCGCTGAGCGCCCTCCCGATCCCGCGCCTGTCGTTCCAGTTCAACAACCGCAAGCTGATCCAGGGCTTCTACCGCGGCCTCGGCATCGATGACGTCACCGACGCCATCCGGGTCATCGACAAGCTCGACAAGCTCCCGGCCGGCGAGGTCGCCACGATGCTGGTCGATCGCGTCGGCACGACACCCGAGCAGGCGCAGCGCTGCCTCGACCTCGCCACCATCCGTGTCGCCGACAGCTCCTTCGTCGAGCGGGTCCGCGCGCTCGGCGTCACCGACGAGCTGATGGACGAGGGGCTCGAGGAGCTCGCTGCCGTCACCGAGGGCTGCCGGGCCGTCGCCGGTGACCGGGTCGACGTCGAGGCCAACCTGCGCATCGCGCGCGGCCTCGACTACTACACCGGCACCGTGGTCGAGATCTTCATGGCCGGCTACGAGCGCCTGAAGTCCGTCGGCGGGGGAGGGCGCTACGACGCGCTCGCCAGCGACGGGCGTACGACCTATCCCGGTGTCGGCGTGTCCTTCGGCGTCTCCCGCACCCTGGTCCCGCTCATCGCCGATGGTGTCCTGTCCGGCAGCCGTCCGGTGCCGAGCGCGGTGCTGGTCGCCCTCAACACCGAGGACGACCGCACGGCCAGCACCGAGGTCGCCGCCGCGCTCCGGTCCCGCGGCGTCGCGTGCGAGGTCGCCCCGACCCCGGCGAAGTTCGGCAAGCAGATCCGCTTCGCCGAGCGACGCGGCATCCCCCATGTCTGGTTCCTCCAGGCCGACGGGAGCAGCCAGGTCAAGGACATCCGCACGGGCGACCAGGTCGACGCCGACCCCACCAGCTGGATCCCGCCGGAGCACGACCTCCGGCCCACCATCGTCAGCACCGTCAGTGAAACCCCCAGCAGTACAGAGGAGAACCAGTGATCCGCACCCATGACGCCGGCGCCCTGCGCGCCGCGGACGTCGGCCAGACCGTCACGCTCGCCGGATGGGTGGCGCGGCGCCGCGACCACGGTGGGGTCGCGTTCCTCGACCTCCGCGAGGCCAGCGGCGTGGTGCAGGTCGTCGTCCGTGACGAGGAGGTCGCCCACACCCTCCGCAGCGAGTTCTGCCTCAAGGTGACCGGTGAGGTCGTGGCCCGCAAGGACGGCAACCAGAACCCCCACCTCGCGACCGGCGACATCGAGGTGGTCGCCACCGAGGTGGTGGTGCTGTCGACCTCCGACCCGCTGCCGTTCCCGATCGACGACGCGTCCGGCCACAAGGGTGGCGAGGTCGGCGAGGAGGCGCGCCTCAAGCACCGCTACCTCGACCTGCGCCGCTCCGGGCCCAATGCCGCCCTGCGCCTGCGGTCGAGGATCAACAAGGCGGCGCGCGACGTGCTCGACGCCCGCGACTTCGTCGAGGTCGAGACGCCGACCCTCACCCGCTCGACGCCCGAGGGTGCCCGCGACTTCCTGGTGCCCGCCCGGCTGGCGCCCGGCAGCTGGTACGCCCTGCCGCAGAGCCCGCAGCTGTTCAAGCAGCTGCTGATGGTGGGCGGCATGGAGCGCTACTACCAGATCGCGCGCTGCTACCGCGACGAGGACTTCCGTGCCGACCGGCAGCCTGAGTTCACCCAGCTCGACATCGAGATGAGCTTCGTCGACCAGGAGGACGTGCTCACGCTGATGGAGGACGTCCTCGAGGCCATGTGGGCCCAGGCCGGTCACACCATCGAGCGCCCGATCCCACGCATGACGTACGCCGACGCGATGGCGCGCTTCGGCTCCGACAAGCCCGACCTGCGGATGGGCCTGGAGCTCGTCGAGTGCACCGACTACTTCGCCGACACCACCTTCCGGGTCTTCCAGGCCGACTACGTCGGTGCCGTCGTGATGCCGGGTGGCGGCAGCCAGCCCCGCCGCCAGTTCGACGCGTGGCAGGACTGGGCCAAGCAGCGCGGTGCCAAGGGCCTGGCCTACGTCACCGTCGCCGAGGACGGCGAGCTCGGGGGACCGGTCGCCAAGAACCTCACCGACGCCGAGCGCGACGGCCTGGCGGCCCACGTCGGTGCCCAGCCGGGGGACTGCATCTTCTTCGCCGCCGGACCGGTCAAGAGCAGCCGAGCGCTCCTCGGCGCCGCCCGACTCGAGATCGGTCGCCGCGGCGACCTCCTCGACAGCTCGACCTTCGCCTTCACCTGGGTCGTCGACGCACCGCTCTTCGAGCCGAGCTCCGAGGCGGTCGCCAGCGGCGACGTCGCCGTCGGTGCGGGTGCCTGGACGGCCGTGCACCACGCGTTCACCAGCCCCAAGGAGGAGTTCCTCGACTCCTTCGACACCGACCCCGGCAGCGCGCTGGCGTACGCCTACGACATCGTCTGCAACGGCAACGAGCTCGGTGGCGGGTCCATCCGTATCCACCGCGGCGACGTGCAGAAGCGCGTCTTCTCGGTCATGGGGCTCGGGGAGGACGAGGCGCAGGAGAAGTTCGGCTTCCTCCTGGACGCCTTCAAGTTCGGCGCCCCGCCGCACGGCGGCATCGCCGTCGGGATGGACCGGATCGTCGCCCTGCTTGCCGGTACGGAGTCGATCCGCGACGTGATCGCCTTCCCGAAGTCCGGTGGCGGGTACGACCCGTTGACCGCTGCGCCGGCGCCGATCACGCCCGAGCAGCGCAAGGAAGCCGGGGTGGACGCCGCCCCGGCGAAGGATGAAGAGCCTGCTGCCCCGTCCCGGGAGTAGGCCAGAAGGTCCCGTTGCACGCATGATCCAGCGGAGGTTTGCCGGTCTCGGCACTGTCAACTGGTTAATGGGTCGTAACTGGATCGTTACGCGTCAGTGATCGTTCGTGCGGCGCGGGTCACATACAGTCCTGTCTCGGCGCAGGCCCCCGGGTGATCCCCGGATCGGCGCCGGGACAGTCCCGAACCAGATGGGGAGAGCATGTCGGCAGACACCGCAGGACCGGAAACACTGGGCTCACTGAGCGGTGAGCCGGCACAGCAGGATCCCAACAGCCAGCAGGCCAAGGAGATCTCCGGCAAGTCCCCGCTGCGGATCGCCCTCGGGCGCCTGGCCAAGGACAAGATCGCCGTCATCTGCGCCGTGGTGGTGCTGTTCTTCATCATCTGCGCTGTCTTCGCCGGCCCGATCAGCAGCGCCTTCGGTGTCAGTCTCGACACCCCGCTCGCCAGCGAGCGCGTCGACGGCCTCAACAAGGGTCTGCCGCTGCCCGAGATGGGACCGCCCAACGGCCCCTTCACGATGGACCACCCGATGGGTGTCGCCCCTCGCACCGGTGAGGACAACCTCGCCTACTGGCTCTACGGCTGCCGGGTGTCGCTGCTCATCGCGACCAGCGCCACGATCTTCGCGAGCGTCGTGGGCGTCGTGATCGGCCTGCTCGCCGGGTTCCTCGGTGGAGCGATCGACAAGGTGCTGTCGTTCTTCATCGACCTCTTCCTCACGATCCCGTTCCTGCTGGCTGCGCTGACGCTGGCGCCGATCATCAACGACCGGTTCAGCCTCTCCGACAACTACGGGACCATCCAGAAGACAGCGCTGATCATGGTCCTCTCCATCTTCGGATGGATGGGCACGGCGCGCCTGATCCGAGGCGAGGTCATCGCCCTGCGCGAGCGCGAGTTCGTGCAGGCGGCCCGGGTGATGGGCATGCCCACCTCGCGCATCCTCTTCAAGGAGCTGCTGCCCAACCTCGCGGCGCCGATCATCATCAGCGTGTCGCTGATGCTGCCGACCTTCGTCGCGCTCGAGGCCGGCCTGGCATTCCTCGGCATCGGTGTCACCGACGGTGTCTCGTGGGGTCAGACGATCCTCAAGGCCACCAACCTCACGTTCTTCCGTGACTACTCCCAGTACCTGTGGCAGCCGCTCCTCGGCATCGTCGCCCTGGTGCTCTCCCTCAACCTCCTGGGTGACGCGGTCCGCGACGCCCTCGACCCCAAGACCCGCCGCTGAGCACTGCTCAGCCACGGTCCCATGCACGCGCCGGAGACGCCGTCCTCGGTGAGAACAAAAACGAAAGGCTGGACAGCATGAAGCGGAACAAGCCGCTCGCGCTCGTCGCTGGTGCCGCTCTTCTGACCCTCGCTGCCTGTGGCGGCGGGTCGTCGGACGACGGAACTAGTGGTGCAGGTAGCGAGAAGACCTTCGGCGGACAAGAAGGAGGGACCAAGGACGCAGAGCGCCAGGGTCCCGCCGCCGAGATCGACGGTGCCGCCGCGGGCGGGACCGTCACGGTCTACCTGCCGGGCGACCCCGGTCCCGACACCCTCGACCCGACCGCTGGTTGGTCCGTCACGGGCAACTCGATCCAGCAGGCCCTCACGAGCCGTTCGCTGACCCAGTACGTCCGTGACGAGAAGGGTCAGCCCGTGCTGGTCCCCGACCTCGCCGTCGACCTCGGCCAGGCCAACGACGACTTCACCGAGTGGACCTTCACCATTCGTGACGACGCCACGTGGGAGGACGGCCAGCCCGTCACCGCCGACGAGGTCGCGTTCGGCATCTGCCGCTCGCTCGACTCCGACGCCTTCCCGTCCGGTGCCGGCACCGAGTACTCGAAGACCTACTTCGACGGCGCAGCGGACTACAAGGGTCCCTACACCGGCAAGGACCCCAAGTGCGAGGGCTACTCCGGCATCTCGGTCGACGGCCAGGACGTCACGATCAAGATGGCCAAGCCGTTCCCGGACATGGACTACTGGGGCGCCTTCATGGCGATGGGCCCGGCTCCGCTCGGCAACGCCTCCAAGCCGCCGAACTACGGCAACAAGCCGCTGTCCAACGGCCCCTACAAGGTCGACAGCTACAAGCCCAACGAGGAGCTGGTCCTGGTCAAGAACGACCAGTGGTCCGCTGACTCCGACCCGGGCCGTCACCAGTACGCCGACGAGTTCGTGTTCAAGTTCAACCAGGACCAGGCCAAGGTCGACGAGATCATGCTCTCGGACAACTCCGACAGCCAGACCGCGATCTCCACGGGCCTCGGTTCGGACAAGTACAACGACGCCAACGGCCAGCTCGGCGACCGTCTCGTGCAGCAGACGTCGCAGTGTGTCTCCACGCTGACGCCTGACTACACCAAGATCACCGACATCAACGTCCGCAAGGCACTCGCCTACGCGTACCCCTACCAGGACGTGTGGATCGCCGGCGGCGAGGTTCCGGGCGTGACCCGCGTTCCCGCCAACTCGGTCATGCCTCCCGGCATGGCGGGCAAGAAGGACTTCCAGGTCGACGGTGCGCAGATCACCTACGACCCGGAGAAGGCCAAGGAGCTCCTCGCGGAGGCCGGCTACGGCGCCGACAAGCCGTACCCGATCACCATGGTGTTCTACGAGGTCGACCCGCTGGCCGTCGCCGGTCAGGAGCAGATCACGAAGGGCTTCGAGGCCAGTGGCTTCAAGGTCAAGGCCATCCCGGTCCAGGACTCGCCCTACAACATCTGGCTCGACCCGGACAACAAGGTCAACAAGACCCTCAACCTCCGTGGCGTCAACTGGTGCTCGGACTGGCCCGCCGGTTCGACCATGCTCCCGCCGCTGCTGAAGGGTGGCGCTGTCTACAACACCGCCGGCTTCGACGAGCCTTCGGTCAACGACGAGATGGACAACATCGCCACCCTGCCGCTCGACGAGCAGGCTGACGCGTGGGGCGCTCTGGACGAGAAGATCATGACGGAGTACTTCCCGATCATCCCGACCGCGTTCCGCAACGACCTGTTCGTCTTCGGCAGCAAGATCGGTAACCCGACGGGCGATGGCTCGATCGGTGCGCCGAACTACAAGGACGTCTACGTGATGCAGTGACCCCTGGTGCCCCCGTTGGTCAGGGGCACCGCCCGGCACTACAGCACCACAGCGTCACCATGTAGCAACCACTGACGAGTGGGGGCTCCCTCAACCGGGGGCCCCCACTCGGCAGCCCGGACCCGGTAGGCTTCCTGCCTCGGGGGGTCCGACTCATCCACCATCCCCGGAGAGTGACCTGCGATGTTCGCTTATGTCGTGAAGCGGCTGATCTCGGGAGTTCTCGTCGTGACGCTGGTCTCGATGGCGATCTTCCTGTTGTTCTGGTACGGCCCGTCGAGTCCCGCGCAGCCCATCTGCGACCGTGAGACCAGCAACCGCTGCTCGGCTGCCAAGCTCGAGATCTACGAGCGGACGCTGGGTTACCAGAACCCGGTCTACGAGGAGTACGGCAAGTACGTCAAGGGCATCTTCGTCGGACGCACGCTGACCATCGCCTCGAACGAGTACGAGTGCAGTGCGCCGTGCCTCGGTGTCAGCTATCGCACCAAGCAGCCCGTCAAGGAGGAGCTGGTCTCGCGGATCCCCGCGACCTTCTCCGTCGCCATCGGCGGTGCCTTCCTCTACCTCCTCTTCGGTGTACCCATCGGCGTCGCCGCGGCCCGACGGCGCGGCACTGCCGCGGACAAGGCGCTGGTCTCGAGCTTCCTCTTCATCAGCTCGATCCCCTACTACCTCTTCGCCCTGCTGACCTGGCTCTACCTCACGATCACGTTCGAGGTGCCGTTCTTCAGCAACACGGGCTACTTCCCGATCACCCAGGACGGACCCTTCAAGTGGTTCAGCGGGATGTTCCTGGCGTGGGTGGCGCTCGGCATCTTCGGCTGCACGCAGTACACGCGATTCACGCGTGGTGCGATGGTCGAGGCGCTCAGCGAGGACTACATCCGCACGGCCAAGGCCAAGGGCCTTCCGTCGCGCACCATCGTCTACAAGCACGGGCTGCGAGCTGCCCTGGTGCCGGTCGTCACGATCTTCGGCATCGACTTCGGCACGCTGCTCGCCGGCACGATCTTCACCGAGCGGATCTTCGAGATCCAGGGCATCGGCTGGTGGAGCCTCGAGGCCGTTCAGGGTCGTGACCTGCCCGTCGTGCAAGCAACCGCGCTCTTCAGCGCCGTCGTCCTGATCATCTCCAACCTGCTCGTCGACGTCGTCTACAGCGTCCTCGACCCGAGGGTGAGGCTTTCGTGACCAGCGTTCCCATGACCCAGTCGCCTGCTGTCGAGAACGAGGCAAACGACGGGCCCTACCTCGTGGTCGAGGACCTCAAGGTCGCCTTCCCGACGCAGGACGGTCCGGTCACCGCCGTGAGCGGACTGAGCTACTCGGTGGCGAAGGGCCGGACCCTCGGCATCGTCGGCGAGTCCGGCTCGGGCAAGTCCGTCTCGAGCATGGCCGTGATGGGCCTGCACGACGCGAAGTCGGCGCAGATCTCGGGCTCGATCCGGGTCGGTGGCACCGAGGTCGTCGGGTTGAGCGAGTCGAAGATGCGTGGCCTGCGGGGCAACTCGATGGCGATGATCTTCCAGGACGCCCTCGCGGCCCTCCACCCGTTCTACAAGATCGGCGGACAGCTCGAGGAGGCCTACCTCGTGCACCACTCGAGCGCCTCGAAGCGCGACGCGCGCCGCAAGGCCATCGAGATGCTCGACCGCGTCGGCATCCCGCAGCCCGACCGGCGCGTGGACGACTTCCCGCACCAGTTCTCCGGCGGCATGCGGCAGCGCGCCATGATCGCGATGGGCCTGATCAACGACCCGTCGCTGCTGATCGCCGACGAGCCGACCACCGCGCTCGACGTGACGGTGCAGGCGCAGATCCTCGACCTGCTCCAGGACCTGCAGCGTGAGTTCAACTCGGCCGTCATCATCATCACCCACGACCTCGGCGTCATCGCCGAGATGGCCGACGACGTCCTCGTGATGTACGCCGGTCGCTGCGTGGAGTACGGCACGGCCAAGCAGATCCTGGTCGCGCCGGAGATGCCCTACACGTGGGGCCTGCTCTCGAGCATCCCTGACGTGCGCGCGTCGACCGATGCCCGCCTGATCCCCATCCCCGGCAACCCGCCCAGCCTGCTGCGGCCGCCGACAGGGTGCTCGTTCCATCCCCGTTGCGTGCACTCGGACAAGGTCACCGGTGACCTGTGCCGCACGGAGCTGCCCGAGCTGCTGCCGGCGAGCTCCGGCACGGCCCACCTCAAGCGATGCCACCTCGCGGACCCGGTCGGTGTCTACACCACCGAGGTGCTGCCCGAGATCGCCCCCGAGCTCGTCGAGGAGACCCGATGACGCAGGACCCCAACGCCCGCGCAGAGATCGAGCCCACCGAGGTGGGTGCCAACGCGGCCGAGACGGGCGAGCGGCAGCTCACCGAGGAGAGCAGCCCGGAGACCCCCGACGCCTACGGCTCGCACGAGGTCGGCATCGAGAACCTCGACTTCGCCACCCTCGCCGAGCAGGGCCACACGGCCACCAAGCTCGACCCGCTGGCGCCCGCGGTGCTGTCGATCGACAACCTCAAGATGTACTTCCCGGTGAAGTCGTCGGGCGTCCTGCGTCGCACCATCGGCCACGTCCAGGCGGTCGACGGCATCTCGTTCGAGGTGCCCAAGGGCGGTTCCCTCGGACTGGTCGGCGAGTCGGGTTGCGGCAAGTCGACCACCGGTCGCCTGATCACCCGGCTCTACAAGCCGACCGGCGGCTCGATGATGTTCGAGGACAAGGACCTGGCGAAGCTGTCGTCGCGCGAGATGAAGCCGCTGCGCCGCGACGTGCAGATGATCTTCCAGGATCCCTACACCTCGCTGAACCCGCGTCACACGGTCGGCGCCATCGTCGGTGCGCCTCTCGAGGTGCACAAGATCGTTCCCAAGAACCAGGTGCTCTCGCGCGTCCAGGAGCTCCTGGAGATCGTGGGCCTCAACCCCGAGCACTACAACCGCTACCCCAACGAGTTCTCCGGAGGCCAGCGCCAGCGCATCGGCATCGCCCGCGCGTTGACGCTCAACCCGAAGGTGCTCGTGGCGGACGAGCCGGTGTCTGCTCTCGACGTCTCGATCCAGGCGCAGGTCGTCAACCTGCTCCAGGACATCCAGTCCGAGTTCGACGTGTCGTTCCTGTTCATCGCCCACGACCTCGCCATCGTCCGGCACTTCTGCCCCGAGGTCGCCGTGATGTATCTCGGCAAGATCGTGGAGATCGGTGACCGGGAGACGATCTACGGCCGTCCACACCACCCCTACACACAGGCGCTGCTCTCCGCGGTGCCCGACGTGAAGCAGGCGGCGATCGGCGGTCGTCGTGAGCGGATCCGGCTCGAGGGCGACGTGCCCAGCCCGATCAACCCGCCCTCCGGCTGCCGGTTCCGCACGCGGTGCCAGTTCGCCCAGGAGATCTGCGCCAAGGTCGAGCCGCCGCTGCTCCAGATCGGTCAGCGCCACAAGGTCGCGTGCCACTTCGCCGGTGAGCTGGGGTCCCACCCGGCCGCGCCGGTGACGACGGACCTGCTCGGTGTCGACGACCAGGGCAGCCCGGTCTCGGGCGCCACGCCCACCAACACGCAGCTGACCATCCCGGGCTACGAGACGACCTGGTACGACCTCAAGACCAAGCAGACCACGGGGGGCTGACCCCCGCCGTCGGTCGTCGGGGATACTCACCGACGTGGACGGCTTGTTCGATATTCCGGGCGCGGGGCAACCTGCGCCCGGAAGCATGTCCGGGTCCGTGCCCAGCGCAGGCTCGCTGGGCGCCAACACGCACGCCTCCGCGCCCCTGGCGGTCCGGATGCGGCCGCGCACCATCGACGAGCTGGTCGGTCAGCAGCAGCTGCGCGCCGCCGGCTCGCCGCTGCGTCGTCTCATCGAGGGCGACCAGTCGATGTCCCTGCTGCTCTGGGGCCCTCCCGGCACCGGCAAGACGACCATCGCGGCGATCGTCAGCCAGCAGACCAAGCGGCGCTTCGTCGAGGTGTCGGCGGTCTCGGCGGGGGTCAAGGAGGTCCGCGCCGCCATCGACGGCGCCCGCGCCGAGCTCGCGCGCGGCGGGCAGGAGACGGTCCTCTTCGTCGACGAGGTGCACCGCTTCTCCAAGGCGCAGCAGGACGCGCTGCTGCCCGGTGTGGAGAACCGCTGGGTCACCCTGATCGCCGCGACCACGGAGAACCCCTTCTTCTCCGTCATCTCGCCGCTGCTGTCCCGCAGCCTGCTGCTGCGCCTGCAGTCCCTCACCGACGACGACGTCGCCGAGGTCATCGACCAGGCCCTCGCCGACGAGCGTGGGCTGCAGGGTCGGACCGCCCTCGACGACGAGGCCCGCGCCCACCTCGTACGACTGGCCGGAGGCGACGCGCGTCGGGCGCTGGGCTACCTCGAGGCGGCAGCCGGAGCTGCCGCCAGCACGGGCCTCGACACCATCGACCTCGCCACTGCGGAGACCGCCGTCGACCAGGCCGCGGTGCGCTACGACAGACAGGGCGACCAGCACTACGACGTGATCAGTGCCTTCATCAAGTCCATCCGTGGCTCGGACGTCGACGCGTCCCTGCACTACCTCGCTCGGATGATCGAGGCCGGCGAGGACCCGCGCTTCATCGCGCGGCGGCTGGTGGTGCACGCCAGTGAGGACATCGGCCTGGCCGACCCGACCGCGCTCCAGGCGGCCGTGGCGGCGGCGCAGGCGGTGCAGCTGATCGGGATGCCGGAGGCGCGGATCAACCTCGCCCAGGCCACGATCCATCTCGCAGCCGCGCCCAAGTCCAACGCCGTGATCATGGCCATCGACGGAGCGATCTCCGACGTGAAGGCCGGCAAGATCGGCCAGGTGCCGCCCCACCTCCGCGACGCCCACTACGGCGGGGCCAAGGACCTGGGACACGGCAAGGGCTACGCCTACCCCCACGACGAGAAGTACGGCGTCGCGGAGCAGCAGTACCTCCCCGACGTGCTCCTCGACTCCACCTACTACCGGCCCACGAGCCTCGGCGCCGAGGCGACGCTCAAGGAGCGCTGGGAGCGGGTCAGGCGCATCATCCGCGGAGACACGAAGGCATGAGCAGGACCAAGCTGGTCCTCGGGGTGTGCCTTGCCCTCCTGACCCTGGCAACGTGCACCGGCGGCGAGACCGAGGAGAGCGACCCCGGTGCCGGCGGCACCACCCCGACGTACGCCGACCAGGGGACCGGGAGGAAGGACCCGGGGCGCACGGCTCCCGCCGCCGCGGTCGCAGGTGCCGCCGGCGGAGGGACGATCACGGTCTACCTCCCCGGAGCGCCGGGTCCCGACACGCTCGACCCGACCGGTGCCTGGTCGGTCACGGGCAACGCGATCCAGCAGTCCCTCGTCAGCCGCTCGCTGACCCAGTACGCCCGGGGTGACGACGGTCAGCCCGTGCTGGTGCCGGACCTCGCCGTCGACCTGGGCCAGCACAACGCCGACTTCACCGAGTGGACCTTCACCATCCGCGACGACGCCACCTGGGAGGACGGTCGACCGGTCACCGCCGAGGAGGTGGCCTTCGGCATCTGCCGCTCGCTCGACTCCGACGCCTTCCCCGCAGGTCCGGGGACGGAGTACTCGGAGACCTTCTTCGCCGGCGCCGAGGACTACGAGGGTCCCTACACGGGCGAGGACCCCGGCTGCGACGACTGGTCGGGCATCTCGGTCGAGGGCCAGGACATCACGATCTCGATGTCGCGGCCGTTCCCGGACATGGACTACTACGGCGCGGTCATGGCCATGGGCCCGGCTCCGCTGGGCGACACCGCCGAGCCGTCGACGTACCGCCAGGAGCCGGAGGCCACCGGCCCGTACAAGGTCGAGAGCTGGGCCTATGGCGAGGAGCTGGTGCTGGTCAGGAACGACGCGTGGGACGCGGGCTCCGACCCGGGTCGTCACCAGTACGCCGACCGGTGGGTCTTCAAGTTCAACCAGGACCAGGACAAGGTGGACGAGATCATGCTGGCGGACAGCTCGGCCGGCGAGACCGCCGTGTCCACGTCGCTCGACGCCAGCCTCTACCACCTCGCGCGCTACCGGCTCGGGGACCGTCTGGTGCAGCAGCCGACGCAGTGCGTGTCGAGCCTGGCGCCCGACTACACCAAGATCACCGACATCGACGTCCGCAAGGCCCTCGCCTACGCGTACCCCTACGAGGACGTCTGGATCGCCAGCGGCGAGGTGCCGGACGTCACGCGGGTGCCGGCGAGCTCGGTGATGCCTCCCGGCATGGCCGGTCGGCGCGACTTCCAGGTCGACGGCACGCAGATCACCTACGACCCGAAGAAGGCGAAGGAGCTCCTGGCCAGGGCCGGCTACGGTGACGAGCCGTACCCGATCACGATGGTCTACTTCGAGCTCGACCCGCATGCCGTGGCGGCCCAGGACCAGATCACCAAGGGCTTCGAGGCCAGTGGCTTCTCGGTCAAGGCCATCCCGGTCCAGGAGTCGCCGTTCGACATCTGGACCGACCCCGACGACGAGGTCAACCAGACCCTCAACCTGCGCGGCGCGAGCTGGTGCCCTCCGTGGCCTGCCGGTGCTGCGATGCTACCGCCGCTGTTGAGCCGGGGCGCGGCCTACAACACCGCCCAGTTCGACGAACCCTCGATCGACGAGGCGATGGCCGCCCTCGCCACGCTGCCGGTCCGGGACCAGGCCGACGCCTGGGGGGCGCTGGACAAGACGATCATGCAGACGTACTTCCCGCTCATCCCGATCGCCTACGTCAACCGCCTGTTCGTCTTCGGGGACCGGGTCGGCAACCCGTCCGGCGACGGCTCGATGGGAATGCCCAACTACAAGGACCTCTACGTCGTGCCGTGATCCGCGCGGCTTGTAGGCTCGCGCCGTGACGACCGAGCAGGCATGGCTGTTCGCCACGTGCGCCGCGGCCCTCGTGCTGGCGCTCGTGGCGCTGGTGCTCGTCGTGCGCGCCCAGGGTCGCGCGACCCGCGCCGAGACGCTCAGCCGGTCGCTGGCCGCGCGTGTCGCGCTGCTCGAGTCGCCCGTCACGGACGCGCCCCGGCTCGTCGGTGACGACACCGATGGGAGCACGTACGTCATCACCCGGCTGTCGGGGGAGCACGTCGACCGTGACCAGCGGGTCCCGGTCGCGGTCGACATCGACGGCCGGTTGTTCGCCGACATCGTCGCTCGCGAGACCGTGGTCAAGGCTGCCTCGTGGACCGCCGGGCTCAGGCGCGCGCTGTCGGCCGAGAGCCGCAACCGGATCCGGTTCCAGGTGCGGCAGGAGACCAGGCGCGCAGGACGCGAGCGTCGCGCGGAGACCAAGCAGGCGCTGCGCGAGTTCCGGGCCCGTGAGCGCGCCGCCGCCGCTCGCACCGGGGTCGGGGAGGACGTCGCCTGATGGGTCGCCCACTCTGGTTCGCAGCCGGGGCGGGGGTCGGGGTGTACGCCGCTGCCCGCGCCCGTCGTGCCGCCGAGTCCCTCACCGCCGACGGCCTGCGTGACCGCCTCCGCGGCTGGCAGGTCGGCGCCCGGCTCTTCGCCGAGGAGGTCCACCAGGGCCGCACGGAGCGCGAAACCGAGTTGCGCGAGCAGCTCGGGTTGAGGCCCCATGGAGTCGGAGATGGACTCCCCGAACTGACCAGCACCAACGACACACCGAAGGACCAGCACTGATGGACACCGCCGAGATCCGCCGCCGCTTCCTCGCGCACTTCGAGGCTGCCGGACACGCAGTGGTGCCCTCGGCCTCGACGTTGGCGGACGACCCGAACCTGTTGTTCGTCAACGCCGGCATGGTGCCGTTCAAGCCCTACTTCCTCGGTCAGGAGACGCCTCCGTTCGACCGGGCGACCAGCGTGCAGAAGTGCATCCGCACGCCCGACATCGAGGACGTCGGCAAGACCACCCGGCATGCCACGTTCTTCGAGATGTGCGGCAACTTCTCCTTCGGCGACTACTTCAAGGAAGGCGCCATCGAGCTGGCCTGGGACCTGATCACCAAGCCGGTCGACGACGGCGGCTACGGCCTCGACAAGGACCGGCTCTACCCGTCGGTGCTGGTCGGCGACGAGGAGGCCATCGGCCTCTGGATGAAGGTCACGGGGCTGCCGCGCGAGCGGATCGTCCAGCTCGGCCCCAAGGAGAACTACTGGTCGATGGGCGTGCCCGGCCCCGGTGGCCCGTGCTCGGAGATCCTCTTCGACCGCGGACCGGACTTCGGCCCCGACTTCGACACCGCCACCCTCGGACCTGACATGCCGGTCGAGCTCGAGGACAGGCTGCTGGAGATCTGGAACCTGGTCTTCATGCAGGACGACCTGAGCGCCGTGCGTTCCAAGTCCGACTTCGACATCGCCGGCTCCCTGCCGAAGAAGAACATCGACACCGGCATGGGTCTCGACCGCGTCGCCCTGCTCCTGCAGGGCAAGAAGAACATGTACGAGATCGACCTGGTCTACCCGGTGATCGCGAGGGCCGAGCAGCTCACGGGCAAGACGTACGGCACCGACCGTGAGGACGACATCCGGTTCTGCGTGGTCGCCGACCACGTCCGCTCGTCGATGATGCTCATCGGTGACGGCGTGACGCCCGGCAACGACGGCCGCGGCTACGTCCTGCGCCGCCTGCTCCGCCGGGCCGTGCGCTCGATGCGCCTGCTCGGCTGCGAGGACCGGGTGCTGCCCGAGCTGATGCCGGTCTCGCGCGACGTGATGGGTTCGACCTACCCCAACGTCGTCTCCGACTGGGAGCGCATCTCGCAGGTCGCCTTCGCCGAGGAGGACGCGTTCCGCAAGACCCTCCAGTCCGGGTCGCAGATCTTCGAGCTCATGTCATCCACGGCGAAGTCGGAGGGGAAGTCGACCCTCGATGCTCAGTACGCCTTCGATCTCCACGACACCTATGGCTTCCCGATCGACCTGACCCTCGAGATGGCGGCCGAGCAGGGCCTCCAGGTCGACGAGCAGGGCTTCCGCGGCCTGATGCTCGAGCAGCGCGAGCGTGCCAAGGCCGACGCCCGCTCCAAGAAGGGCACGCACGGCGACACCGGCGTCTACCGCAGCATCCTCGACCAGCACGGTCCGACCGAGTGGCTCGCCTACGAGACGCTCGAGACGGAGTCGCGCCCGGTCGCGCTGCTCAGCGGCGGGGACGCCGTGCAGCGGCTCGAGCCGGGCGAGATCGGCGAGCTGGTCCTGGACCGGACGCCGTTCTACGCCGAGTCCGGCGGGCAGGTCGCCGACGCCGGCACGATCATCTTCGACGGAGGCCGGCTCGAGGTCGTCGACGTGCAGCGTCCGATCAAGGGTCTCGTCGTCCACCAGGTACGCGTCCTCGAGGGCGAGCTGTCCTCGGGCGGCGAGGTCCACGCGCGCGTCGACCCCGAGTGGCGCATCGGTGCGCGCCAGGCCCACTCCGGCACGCACGTGGTGCATGCCGCGCTGCGCGAGGTGCTCGGCCCGACGGCGCTGCAGTCCGGCTCCTACAACCGGCCCGGCTACCTCCGCCTGGACTTCGGCTGGACCAGCGGACTCTCGCCGGAGCAGGTCCGCGACATCGAGCTGGTCTCGCAGCAGGCGCTGCGCGCCGACCTCGCCGTGGGTTGGGACTACATGACGCTCGAGCAGGCCAAGGAGTGGGGCGCGATCGCGCTCTTCGGAGAGACCTACGACAACACCCAGGTGCGTGTGGTCGAGATCGGCGGCCCGTGGTCGCGCGAGCTCTGCGGCGGCACACACGTCGACCACTCGTCCCAGATCGGCACCGTGGTGGTGACCGGGGAGACGAGTGTCGGGTCCGGCAACCGACGCATCGAGGCGCTCACCGGCGTCGAGGGGTTCGCCTACCTCGCCCGCGAGCGTGACGTGGTCGCCCAGCTGACCAGCCTGCTCAAGACCCAGCCGGACGACCTCGTGGGCCGCGTCCAGGGCCTGACCGAGCGGCTCCGCGCAGCGGAGAAGGAGCTCGAGAAGGCCCGCCTGGCGCAGCTGCTGGGCGCCAGCGCCGAGCTGGCGGCCGGTGCCTCGCAGGTCGGACCGGTCAAGCTGGTGGCCCACCGCGCCGACGGCGCGGGCGGTGCCGACGTACGCAACCTGGCCATGGACGTCCGAGGCCGGCTGCCGCAGGGCGAGCCGGGGGTCGTGGTGATCATCGGCCAGGACGGCGGCAAGGTCTCCGTCGTGGCAGCGACCAACGACGAGGCCCGCGCCCGCGGGCTGTCGGCCGGCGAGCTCGTACGCGCCATCGGCCCGCTGCTCGGCGGCAAGGGCGGCGGCAAGGACGACGTCGCCCAGGGCGGCGGCAGCGACGCCTCGCGCATCGATGAGGCGCTGGCGCTGGTGTCGGCCGAGGTCGCGCGGGTCGCGGCGGGCTGAGCGTGCGCGTCGGAGTGAGGCTGGGGATCGACCCGGGCGACGCCCGGATCGGCGTCGCGAGCAGCGACCCCTCCGGCTTCCTCGCGACCCCCGTCGAGACCGTGCGGCGCGGCGGGGGAGACGTACGCCGCCTGGCGCAGCTGGTGGTCGAGCGGGAGGTCGTCGAGGTGGTGGTCGGGCTGCCCCGATCGCTGAACGGCACCGAGGGACCGGCGGCCGAGAAGGTGCGGCACTTCGCCGCGCGCCTGGCTCGCCGAGTTGCGCCTGTCCCCGTCAGACTGTGTGATGAACGACTGACCACGGTGTCGGCCGAGTCGATCCTGCGCGAGCAGGGCCGGCACGGTGCCAGGAGACGCGCCGTGGTGGACCAAGCGGCAGCAGTGCTGATCCTGCAGACTGCACTGGACACGGAGCGCCTCCGCGGAGAGCCACCGGGAGAGATCGTCGAGGTGAAGACCGATGAGTGAGCACGAGGACCGGGTCGAGGTCGAGGACGAGGAGTCCTACACCTACGAGCCCGGAGGCCGCCGGCGCAAGGGCCGCGGACTCAAGGGGTGCCTGGCCGTCCTCGTGGCGCTCGCCGTGCTCGTCTTCGGCTTCTACTTCGGCCTGACCAAGGGCGTCTCGTTCGTCGCCGACCAGTTCCAGGGTCCGGAGGACTTCGCGGGACCGGGCACCGGCAAGGTCCAGTTCACCGTCAACGAGGGCGACACGGTCGCCCAGATGGGCCGCAACCTCAAGGACCAGGGCGTGACGAAGTCCGTGCAGGCGTTCATCGACGCAGCGGCCGGCGAGAGCGCGTCCAGCGGCATCCAGGTCGGCGACTACGAGCTCCAGAAGGAGATGAAGGCCTCCGACGCCCTGGACGTCCTCATCGACCCGGGCAACCTCATCGGCTTCCCGACGGTCACCATCCCCGAGGGCCTGCGGCTCACCGAGATCGTGTCCACGCTCGCCAAGAACACCGACTTCTCCGCGGGGGCCTACAACAAGGCGCTCGACTCCGGGAAGATCGGGCTGCCGGACTACGCCGACGGCAACGCCGAGGGATACCTCTTCCCGGCGACCTACGAGGTCAAGCCGGGCATGAAGCCGGTCGCGATCCTCAAGATGATGGTCGCCCGCTGGCAGCAGGCTGCGGACCAGGCCGGTCTCGAGGACAAGGCCGCCGAGCTCGGCCACACGCCCGCCGAGCTGATGATCATCGCCTCGCTGGTCCAGGCCGAGGGCCGCGGCGACGACATGCCCAAGATCTCCCGCGTCATCTACAACCGGTTGGACGGCCCCGGCGACAAGGGCGGCACCAACGGCACCCTCGGTATCGACGCCGCCATCGCCTACGGGCTGGGCCTCTCGCCCGGCTCGACGGAGCTGACGCCCGACCAGCTCGCCGAGGACACGCCCTACAACACGCGCATCAACGCGGGCCTGCCCCCGACGCCCATCGAGGCGCCCGGCGACGACGCGATCGCAGCAGCGGCCAACCCGGACGACGGCGACTGGTACTACTACGTCACCGTCGACCTCTCGACGGGTGAGACCAAGTTCTACGAGGACTACGACGGCTTCCTCGAGGGGCGCGACGAGTACAAGGCCTACTGCGACACGTCGGACCGTTGTTGATGCCGAGCCCGCTGAGGTGAGCGTGCGGCGGCGCTGTGGGGTGCTGGGCGACCCTGTCGCGCACTCGCTCTCGCCGGTGCTCCACCGGGCGGCGTACGCCGAGCTCGGCCTGGCGTGGACCTACGACGCGCACCGGGTGCCCGCGGGCGGTCTGGAGGAGTTCCTGTCCGGCCTCGACGCGGAGTGGCGCGGTCTGTCGCTGACGATGCCGTTGAAGCGCGAGGCGATGGCCCTGGCCGATCAGGTCACCGACCGCGCGCGGCTTGCCGGTGCGGTCAACACGCTGGTCCTCGACGACGGCGTCCGCCTCGGGGACAACACCGACCTCCCCGGCGCGGTCGCGGCGATCCGGGAGCGTACGAGCCTGCCGCTGGCGTCGGCGCTCGTCCTCGGCGGCGGCGCGACGGCGACCTCCGTCGGTCTGGCGCTCGTCGAGCTCGGCGTCTCCTCGATCCGCCTCGCGGTGCGTGACGAGGCGCGGGCGGGCGAGACGGTGGCGGCGCTGCGGGCGCACCCGGCCGCACCCGAGGTCACCGTCGAGCCGCTACCCGACTGAGCGGTCCTCGGACCGACTGTCGACGTCGTCGTGTCCACGATCCCGGCCGAGGCACAGTCTGATGCCGTCCTGGCGCACTGCGCAGCCGTGCCCGTCGTGTTCGAGGCGTTGTACGACCCGTGGCCGACGCCGCTGGCCGCCGCCGCCCTGGCGTCGGGCCGCGTGCTCGTCGGCGGGCTCGACCTGCTGGTGCACCAGGCGGCGCTCCAGCTCGAGCTGTTCTCCGGAATGACCGCTCCGCTCGACGTGATGCGCGAAACCGGCGAACGCGCCCTCGCGGCACGCATTGCCGGTTGAATGACCCCGTGAACGACACCGTCCTCGCGGCACTTCTCGGCCTCGTCGTCGCAGGGCTCGGCGGCCTGCTCGTGCCGGCGCTGATCGCGAGCGTGCCGGAGCCCTGCGCCCCAGGAGCCCAAGGCGGCGAAGGAGCCCGAGACGGACCAGCCGCTGGCGCAGCCCGTGGCCGACCCGGCCGCGGACGAGCCGCCGAAGCTGCTCTACGCCGACATCGCCGCCCGACCGGGCCTGGCGTGGCGCAGCGCTCTGGTCTCCGCGGTGAGCGGGGCCCTGATCGGCGCCGCGACGGGCCTGGACTGGCCACTCCTGTGGCTGCTCCCGCTCACGCCCGTCGCCGTCGCGCTGTCGGTGATCGACTGGCACACCAAGCTGTTGCCCCGCCGGATCGTGGTGCCCGCGACCCTTGCGACGATCGTGCTGATGGTCGTGGTCGGGCTCGCGGCCGACGAGCGGGAGGCGCTCGTACGCGCACTGGTCGCGATGGTCGTCGCGCGGTCGTTCTTCTGGGTGCTGTGGTTCATCAGGTCCGCGGGCATGGGCTTCGGCGACGTACGCCTCGCGGCTCCCGTCGGGCTGGTGCTCGGTTGGCTCGGGTGGGGAGCGCTGGCGATCGGACTGTGGACCGCGTTCCTGGCCTTCGCGCTGCCCGCGCTCGTCGTGGTGCTCGCGCGACGCGACAGGACGTTGCTGAAGAGGTCGTTCCCCTTCGGGCCGTTCATGGTGTTCGGCGCGCTCGTGGGTCTCGTCTGGGGGACTGCGCTCGCTGAGCGCATGTGGGGCTGAGAGACTGCAGCCATGCTCCGATGGCTCACAGCAGGCGAGTCCCACGGTCCCTCCCTGGTGGCGATCCTCGAGGGGCTTCCCGCGCACGTCCGCGTCACGACCGACGACCTCGCCGACTCGCTCGCGCGGCGCCGGCTCGGCTACGGCCGCGGCGCCCGGATGAAGTTCGAGCAGGACCAGATCCGGGTGCTCGGCGGTGTCCGCCACGGCAAGACCCAGGGTGGACCTGTCGCGATCGAGGTCGGCAACACGGAGTGGCCGAAGTGGGAGAAGGTCATGTCGGCCGACCCCGTCGACCCCGTGGAGCTCGAGGCGCTCGCCCGCAACGCCAAGCTGACGCGACCGCGACCCGGTCACGCCGACCTCGTCGGCATGCAGAAGTACGACTTCGACGAGGCGCGCCCGATCCTCGAGCGTGCCTCCGCCCGTGAGACCGCCGCCCGGGTGGCACTCGGCCGGGTGGCCTCCAACTTCCTCGAGCAGGCCGTGGCGCGCGGATCGTCTCCCACGTGGTCGCCCTCGGTGGCGTGAAGGCGCCCGCCGGCGTCGTACCCGCTCCCGACGACGTCGCCCGCCTCGACGCCGACGAGGTCCGGTGCCTCGACCCCGAGACGAGCGCGGCGATGGTGGCGCGCATCGACCAGGCCCACAAGGACGGCGACACGCTCGGCGGCGTCGTCGAGGTCGTCGTGCACGGGCTCCCGCCGGGCCTCGGCTCGCACGTCCACTGGGACCGCCGCCTCGACGCCAAGCTGGCCGAGGCGCTGATGGGCATCCAGGCGATCAAGGGCGTCGAGATCGGGGACGGCTTCGAGCTCGCCGACACTCCCGGATCGCTCGCCCACGACGAGATCGTGCAGACCGACGAGGGGCTCAGGCGTACGTCGGGTCGCTCGGGCGGCACGGAGGGCGGCATGTCCACCGGCGAGGTCCTGCGCGTGCGCGCGGCGATGAAGCCGATCGCGACGGTGCCCAAGGCGCTGCGCACGGTCGACGTCGCCACCGGCGAGGCCACGGTCGCCCACCACCAGCGGTCCGATGTGTGCGCCGTCCCGGCCGCCGGGATCGTGGCCGAGGCGATGGTCGCGCTCGTGCTGGCCGACGCCGTGGTGGAGAAGTTCGGCGGCGACTCGGTCCAGGAGACCCGCCGCAACGTCCAGTCCTACCTCGACACCCTGCGGTTCCGATGACCCCGCGGGTGGTGCTGGTCGGCCCGATGGGTGCCGGCAAGACGACCGTGGCCGGACTGCTCGGTGCGGCCTGGGACCTGCCGGTGCGCGACACCGACGCCGACATCGAGGCGGGCACCGGTCGCGAGATCTCCGACATCTTCGTGGAGTCCGGCGAAGAGGTCTTCCGTGACCTCGAGGGCGCCGCAGTCGCGGCCGCCCTCGCCGAGCACGACGGCGTCCTGGCCCTCGGCGGTGGCGCCGTGCTGCGCCCCGGGACGCGCGAGCTCCTGACCGGCGTGCCGGTGGTGTTCCTCCGCGTCGGGCTCTCCGACGCGGTGAAGCGCGTCGGGCTCGGCGTCGGCCGGCCGATGCTGCTCGGCAACGTGCGCTCGCGGATCAAGGCCCTCCTCGACGAGCGCACGCCGATCTACGAGTCCGTCGCGACCCACGTCGTCGAGACCGACGGCCGCACCCCCGACGAGGTCGCGGCGGAGATCCGGGAGCTGCTTCCGTGACCGCCACCGTGATGCACGTCGCCGGCGCGTCGCCGTACGACGTCGTGGTGGGCCACGACCTGTCCGGCCGCCTCCCCGGCATCCTGGGGGAGTCGGTGGAGCGGGTCGCCGTGCTCTACGCCGGATCGCTCGGCGCACTGGCCGACCCGATCGTCGACGCGCTGGTCGAGCACTACGACGTCCTCGCCCTCGGCCTGCCGGAGGGCGAGCGCGCGAAGACCGCCCCGGTGGCGGCCGACTGCTGGGAGGCGCTCGGCGAAGCCGGCTTCACCCGGTCCGACGCCGTCGTGACGATCGGCGGAGGAGCAACCACCGACCTCGGCGGCTTCGTCGCCGCCAGCTGGCTCCGCGGCGTACGCGTCGTGCACGTGCCGACGACGCTGCTGGCCATGGTCGATGCCGCCGTCGGCGGCAAGACCGGGATCAACACCGGCGCCGGCAAGAACCTCGTCGGAGCCTTCCACGAGCCCGCCGGCGTGCTGTGCGACCTCTCCCTGCTGGCGTCGCTGCCACGCGAGGAGCTCGTCGCCGGTCTCGGCGAGGTCGTGAAGTGCGGCTTCATCGCCGACCCCGCGATCCTCGACATCGTCGAGCGCACCGATCCCGCCGACCTCACCTCTGAGTCGGCCGAGCTGCGTGAGCTGGTCGAGCGCGCGATCCGGGTGAAGATCGACGTCGTCGTGGGCGACCTGCGCGAGACGGGCGGCGTCGACGGACACCCCGGCCGCGAGGTGCTCAACTACGGCCACACCCTGGCCCACGCGATCGAGCGGACCAGCGACTACACCGTGCGCCACGGCGAGGCAGTCGCCATCGGGTGCGTCTACGTCGCCGAGCTCGCCGCCCGGGCCGGGTCGCTCGACCCGGTGCTCGTCGAGCGGCACCGTGCGGCGCTGTCCCGCGTCGGCCTGCCGACGACGTACGACGCCGCGTCCTTCGAGGACCTCCACGCGGCGATGAAGGTCGACAAGAAGGCCCGCGGTTCGCAGCTGCGCTTCGTCGTCCTCGACGATCTCGCCTCACCGCGGATCCTCGCGGGCCCCGGCGAGGACGACCTGCGGGCGGCGTACGCCGCGATATCGTCCGTCGGGTGACTGACTCGGACGTCAAGCTCTCCGGTTCCGGAGGCACCATGCAGCGCCTCACCGGCGCCGCGACCCCCAGAGCCGTCGACCTCGGCGTCCTCGAGCAGGAGCGCAACCTGGGCGCCGGTCCCGAGTGGCGCGACGCCGGCACCGGGCCGTTCCTGGCGGCGGGCGATCTCGTCCTGTGGCGGTATGGGCGGAGCGTCGATCCGATGCGGGTGGTGCGCGACGACGAGCGCGGCCTGGTCGCGTGGCTGGCCGACGATGCCGAGCTGGTCGCCTGGCACCCCGCGGACGGCCGATCGCCCCGGGAGGTCCCGCTGGCCGAACGGTTCGCCGTGCAGAAGGCACCGGTGATCAGCCGATGGC
Source organism: uncultured Actinomycetota bacterium (assembly GCA_963711175.1). GTDB lineage: Bacteria > Actinomycetota > Actinomycetes > Propionibacteriales > Nocardioidaceae > Nocardioides. The sequence continues at coordinate 214,527 of CAVQDC010000039.1, read as the reverse complement.
GTGGCGGAGGGGTGCTGCGGATCGCGCCCACGGCACGGCCGTGGTCCGTGTGGCTGTTCTGGGAGGACGACGGGAGCTTCGCCGGCCACTACGTCAACCTCGAGCTGCCGCACCGGCGCCGTCGGCACGCCACCGCCACCCGCGACCTGACCCTCGACCTCTGGCTCGAGCCGTCCGGCGACCTGTGGCTCAAGGACGCCGACGAGGTCGACGTCGCGGTGGCCGGCGGACGCTACTCGGCAGCGTTCGACGAGGAGATCCGGGCTGCGGCCGAGTGGGCGCGCGCCGAGCTGGTCGAGGGCCGCGACTGGCCGCTCGACGAGGAGTGGACCCGGTGGCGGCCGCCGGCCGACTGGGCACCGCCCTCCCTCCCGGACATCCCCGTGGTCCGGGCCGCGCGGGCCACTACGCTGCACCGATGAAGGTCCTCGTCCTCAACGGACCCAACCTCGGCCGGCTCGGCCGCCGTCAGCCGGAGATCTACGGCTCCACCACGCACGCGGAGCTCGCGCACCAGTGCGTCGAGTGGGGCCGTGACCTGGGGCTCGACGTCGAGGTGCGGCAGACCAACCACGAGGGCGAGCTGCTCGACTGGCTCAACGCCGCCGCCGACGACGGCGTACGTGTGGTGCTCAACGCGGGCGCGTGGACCCACTACTCCCTGGCCCTCTGGGACGCCTGCGCGCAGCTCACCGCGCCCCTGGTCGAGGTGCACATCTCCGACCCCCGGCAGCGCGCGGAGGAGTTCCGGCACACCTCGGTCGTCGAGCCGCACGCTGCGCTGACGATCGCGGGCCAGGGCATCGACGGCTACCGGCAGGCACTCGAGTTCCTGGCCGCATCGGCCTAGACCGACCTTCCGCACCGACCTGCTCACGCGCCACACTCGAGGTGGCTGGGGAGTGAGGCGGTCCCGTGGTCACGGTGCGATACGTCCTGACGGCGCTGGTGGTCGCGCTCGTGACCGGCGTCGTCTGCGTGGGAGGACTGTCCCGGCTCGCCATGTCACTGCTCGCCAGCCGGAATCCGCAGGCACGCGGCCGCCTCAGTGACGACGGCTTCGAGATGGGCGTGGTCACGCTCGACGGGTCGCTCAACCTCGCGTCGGTGGGGATCGCCATCGGCGTGATCGGATGGCTCACCTACCTCATCGCCCGCCCCCTGCTCTTCGGTCCGACGTGGTTCCAGTGGTTCAGCCTCAGCATCCCGCCGGGCGTCGTGGCAGCCAACCTGATCGTGCACCCCAGCGGGATCGACTTCACGGTGCTCGGGCCCCTGTGGCTGGCAGTCGGCCTCTTCGTCGCCGTGCCGGCGGCCTATGGACCGCTGATGCATGCCGTCATGCTCCGCGCCGGAGGTACGCCGCCGGGCATGGGACTGTCGCGAGACGTCGCGTGGATCCTGCGGACGATCTTCGCCGCCGGCGCCGTGACCTCGTTCGTGCTGCTCGTGCAGGACATCCGCACGCTGGGCTGATCAGCGCGTTCCCGGGCGTGCGAGCATCGGCACATGGACGTCGAGGTGAGCGCACTGGCCATCAACGTGGTGATCCCCGAGGCCATGCGTTGGCGGGACACCCGACGTGACGAGGAGTTCGAGCTCCAGTCCCTGACCATCCGGATGCTGCCGGACGGGTCGCTGGCCGCCAAGGCGTACGGACGCCCCGTGGCCGGAGGGCGCGGTGCGTACGTCTCGTTCGCGGTGCCGGACCGCCCGGAGATCGCCAGCCTGGTCGCGGCCGGTGCCGACGAGGCCGCGCGGCGCTGGGCCGCCCACACCTGATGGCACCTGATTGACTTCGGGGGTGCTGCCCTTCCGCCAGGTCGATGTCTTCAGCGCCGAGCCGTGGCTCGGCAACCCGCTCGCGGTCGTCCACGACGCCGACGGCCTCAGCGACGAGCAGATGGCGCAGTTCGCGCGGTGGACGAACCTCTCCGAGACCACGTTCCTCTGCTCTCCGACCGACGAGAGCGCCGACTACCGCGTCCGGATCTGGACCACGGGCGGTGAGCTTCCGTTCGCCGGGCACCCCACCATCGGCAGTGCGCACGCGTGGCTCGAGGCGGGAGGCGTCCCTCGCGGCGAGGTGATCGTGCAGGAGTGCGGTGCGGGCCTCGTCGACGTACGCCGCTCGCCGCGCCTCGGCTTCGCGGCCCCGCCGCTGGCGCGCTCAGGCCCGGTCGAGGACGACCTGCGGGCGCGGATCGTGACCGCACTCGGCGTCGACGACGACGCGGTGGTCGACATGGCGTGGATCGACAACGGGCCGGGGTGGGTCGGCGTGGACCTCGGCTCCGCCGAGACCGTGCTCGACGTGGTGCCTGACATCGCGGCCTTCACCGACCTCAAGGTCACCGTCCTCGGGCGCTGGGACGCCTCCCGCGCCGTCGAGCTCGGCGCGGACGTCGAGGTACGCGCGTTCTACGCGGACGGCCGCGACTTCGGTGAGGACCCGGTCACCGGGTCCGCGAACGCCGGCCTGGCGCAGTGGCTGATCGGCACCGGCGCCCTGCCCCCGTCGTACACCTCGCGCCAGGGGAGCGTGATCGGTCGCGAGGGGCGGGTGCGGATCGAGGCCGACGGCGACCGGGTGTGGGTGTCGGGGGACGCGGTGACGCGCATCGTGGGCCAGGTCGACCTCTGACGGTGGACGACACGCGCACGGTGTTCCTGGGCGACAGCCACCTGGCGAGGCTGCGCCGCGAGCTCACGAGCCTGCCGGGCGAGGTCCGCAACGTCGCCCAGGGCGGCGCATCCTCGCGCGACCTGATGGGGCAGGCGGCGGAGGTCGGTGTGCAGGAGTCGGACGTCGTGGTCGTGTCGGTCGGCACGAATGACGCGTGGAAGCACGTCGCCGTGTCTGAGTTCGCGCAGGCGTTGTCGACGCTCATGGCCTCCCACGCGCCGCGCGGATGGTTGCTCGTCGCGCCGCCGGGGGTGATCGAGGAGTGTCTGACGGGAGGACCCGACCGCACGAACGCGGTGATCGACGACTACCGGCGTGCGGCGATCGAGGTGTGGGAGCGGGCCGGTGGCCACGTCGTGCGTACGGATCTCCTGCTCGCGCCGTTGGGTGCGAAGGCCTTCGCGGACGACGGGATCCACCTCAACGGGGTTGGCTACCGCGTCCTGGTTCCCGCCATCGCGTCGGCTTGCGGAGCGCGTCAGTAGCGCGTCGGCCGTGGACCCGTCCGGATCGATGTCCGCCTCGCTCTCGGAGGGTCCAGAAGATCGGTAGGACTGCTGATGCGGCGCGTCCACGCTCGGCGGGAGACTCGGTCCCAGACGTCGCATCCTGAGCGAGGTCGGGGAGGGAACCATGCGTACCGTGTTGAGCAGGAGCGCGAACGCGGACCAGCTCGAGGCGGAGGTCCGCGACGCCACGTGCTGCGTCGCGACTGATCGCTGCTGGGCCTGCGAGATCAAGCTGGGGGAGATCCGCGCCGCCCGTCGGGACGCGGTCATGCACATGATCGGCTCGGTCCGGCCGCGGAGGACCTTCCGATGATGGTCCGGGACGGAGCGGCAGGCGCCGGCAGCGGGGGCCGGGTGCCACCCTCGGTCATCGGGACCAGCCGTCGCGAGCGCCGCGAGGCGGCCCGGGGGCGTGCCTCGATCGAGTTCGGCGCCGACGCCGACGCAGCGCTCGACGTCCTCGAGCTCCTCGAGCTCGCCTGGCACGACTGCCACGGCGAGGTGACGCCGCCGACGCGCGTCGTCGAGGACGTGTGGACGGTCGCCGACGGGAGCCTCGGCCGGCTGGCGTCGGCGGCGAGGCTCGCTGTCACCGACTCGCGTGAGCTCCACCTGTCGGCGGACGAGACCAGGTCCCGGCTGCTGGAACACGCCTGACGGCGCCCGGATCAGTCCGGTCTGCGGGGCGGGCTGACCCGCGCGTGGCTACGTGCGGGGAACGCTGACGGTGCCGTGAGAAGTGACGAGGACGCTCAGACCCGAGGGTCCTGACCACAGATAGGAACCCGGTCCCGTGCGTTCGTAGGTCCACCGACCTGCGGTCTTCGCCCGGTGATGGCGCCGACAGAGTGGCGCGAGCGAGTCGGACGACGTCTGGCCGGGCGGTCCGCCCTCGCCGGGATCCTCGAACGGCTCGCGATGGTCGAGGTCGCACTGGCGGGAGCTGCGTCCGCACCAGGGGAAGACACACGCCTCGTCGCGGAGACGTACTTCCTCAGCCATCCGCGGGGGCGGGTCGTGCCGGTCGACCGACCAGCGGTCGTCGGTGGCGACGTGAATGATCGGCTGGACAGTGACGCGGGAGCGGCCGGCCCATTCCCGGATGAGATCGAGGGTGGCGGGACCGAGCGACTCGGCGCTGCCGGTGGCACCCGCCGTGCCGGCGACGACGTCGGCGAGCGAGGCGTGGAGATAGAGCCTGACCTTGGCGTCGCGCCTTCCCACCGCCTCACGGCGCGCCCGCTCGTGCGCCTCGGGGTCGGTGGTGCCCAGCAACGACACCAGGTCGAGCCGGGCCTGCGCGTCGGCGATCATGCCGAGGGCCTTCGCCTTGCGCACGCCGAAGGGGTCGGTGTCACCCAGCGCTCCCAGTGCCTCGGCCTCGGCGCACACGACGTCGTGGAACCGGGTCAGGTCGAGCGTGTCGCCCGTGGCGTGGAGCTCCGAGGTGCCCGAGTAGTGGTGGGGGTCGGGGTGCTGAAGCACCACGTCCCACGACGAGCGGCTCGCCTGCTCGCGGTCGGCGAGGTCGTCGCCGTCACACCGCGCCGCTGCCTCCGCCACGAGCCGGTCAAGTGCCGGAGCGCTGAGGGAGGAGACGCGTCCCGCGACCTGGCGGTCGAGCCAGTGCGCGGCGTCGAGCGACAGGTGGCGGGTGCGGCACGCGGCCCGGCGCGCCTTCCATGCCGGCACGAGCAGGGCACGGGTCTGGTCCCAGAGGAGAGGGAGTCGGTGGTGGAGGTCGAGGGTGTCGGCGAGGAGCGACGACGCGGACGCAGGTGAACACCCCATCGCAACGGCCAGCGGCTCGCTCGTGAACGCGGCGACCTCCGGCGTGCCCGCGCCGCCGAGCGTCTCCGGCTCGGTGAGCACGGCCGGGAGCACCGGTCCGGCGGCGGTCTCCCGTGCGTCGACCGCCGGGTGGGCGACGGCCCACTGGTAGGCGATGCGCAGCTTGTGGACCTCGCCCTCGCGGAGCACCGACTCGATCTCGGTGGCCTCGGACAGCAGCGCGACCTCGGCCAGGTCCTCGAGGTCGATGACCCCGGATCCGAGGGCTGTGGTTGCTGTCATGGGTCCACTCAACCAGAGGCCACCGACAGTCGGTTCGGCCGCGAAACCCTCCTGTGGACAGGCGTTTCGAGGGCCGGGTTCACCGCACCGGGCGGCTCCGGTTGTCCGGGCTAAGGTCGGTGTGTGCCCGTCTCCGCGATCGGATCCGATGATCTCGACTGGGCGGTCCACGTCCTCCGACAGCGGCGAGAACGGCTGGTCGAGCACGCGCCGGTGTTCTGGCGGCCGGCCGTCGACGCCACCTCCAGACACCGCGCGTTCCTCGCGTACCTCCTGGCCGAGACGGGAACCCGGATGCTCCGCACCGACACGTCCGTACTTCTGGCGGTTCCTGGTCGCGACGGCTGGCTCGTCGACGACTTCCACGTCCCGGGATCGGACTGGGCCGCCCGCGACGGCGGTGAGCTGTGGAGGACGCTCGACGGCGAGCTCGATGGTGAACCCGTGCGGCTCGTGTGCCCGACCGTCGAGCCAGAACGAGCCGCGTTCGCCATGGCGGCGGGGCTCTCGATCGCCGAGTCGTGGTGGCTGCTCGAGCTCACGGGCGTCACTGGCGGGGAAGGAGGCGTCCGGGTAGCGCTGCCTGGAGCGGAGGCGCTGACCGTCGGCGCGCCTCCCGTCTACGACCCGCTCGGGCCGGTCCTCTACGTGTCGACCGTGACGGACGCGCGCATCGCGTTGGCGTCGGCGGTGGAACGCGCGTACGAGCTCGGGTGCCCCGCGGTCGTGGTCAACCACACGGCCGGTGATCACGAGCTCGCTGGCCATCTGTCCGCGGCCGGTTTCCGGCAGCACTGCGACTACTTCACCGGCGTCATCGACTCGATCTGATGCCGAGCGGTGCCTTCGGACAGGGGTTCCGAGGCTCGCTCCGCTCGCACCTCAACCAGCGAACGAGACAGTCAGAGCGTGGCCAGCCAGTCGTCGATCGCCACGTCGCCGGCACCGAAGACGAGGGTCGTGCGGGAGGCCCGATCGTCGGCGAGCACCGCAGCGGCGACCTCCGCGACCAGCGCGCGGGGTGACTCGTCGCCGTTGCCCGAGGTCGCGTCGGGGTTGACCCGACCGTCGGACGGGTCGGAGGTCAGCGTGCCGGGTCCGAGGACCGTCCAGGCGAGCTCGGTGCCGCGGAGGTGCTCGTCTGCGGCGATCTTGGCGTCCTGGTAGTGCCGGAACGGGTTGTCCTCGGGCACGAGGGAGTCGTGGTTCGCACCGGAGAACGACACCATGACGTAGCGCTCGACGCCCGCAGCGACGGCTGCGTCCATCGAGCGGATCGCCGCGTCGCGGTCGACGGCGTACGTCCGCTCGGTGCTCCCGCCACCGGCTCCAGCGGACCACACGACCGCGTCCTGGCCGGCGAGCAGCTCGGTCAACGCGGAGGTGTCGGCGTCCTCCACCGAGGAGAGGAGGGCCGTCGCGCCGCTCGCCTCGACGTCGGCGACGTGGTCGGGGTTGCGGATGACGGAGGTGACCTCGTGCCCCGCCTCGACCAGCATGGGTGCCAGGAGGAGAGCGATCTTGCCGTGTCCGCCGAAGATGGTGATGCGCATGTGTGCCACCGTACCGAGGTGCAGACGTCCACCCACGACCTGACCATCGGCGAGCGGGAGGTCCGCAAGGAGTTCATCGCCGACCACGAGGCGCAGGCCGAGCGGGAGTGGGCGATCCTGACCCTGCTGGCCGAGACGGCGCCCGGCCTGGCTCCGCGGCCGATCCGCCGCGAGGACGGCGAGACCCCGGTGATCGTGATGGAGCGGCTCCCCGGCGAGCCGCTTGCCCCGCGCCCGCTGGCGACCGAGCAGACGGACGCCCTCGGCACGGCGCTGCGCCGGCTGTACGACGTACCGGTCGAGGCGGCGCGCGACGCCGGCATCGGACCGCGGAGGTACGGCGTCAGCGCGCACGCGGACCTGATGGTCGAGTGGCTGGGGGAGAGCTACGACCTGGCTCAGTGCCGTGATCCCGGCCTTGTCGGCGAGGCACTCGAGGTGGCTCGGGCGTACGTCGCTGCCCCGCCGCTGCCCGAGCCGCGGATCACCGCCCTCGGCATCGCCGACCTCAACCCGGCCAACGTGCTGTGGGACGGGCACGTCATGCGGCTGGTCGACTTCGAGGACGGCGGCCTCAGCGACCCCGCGTACGAGCTCGCTGACCACGTCGAGCACCTCGGGAGCCGGCTGCCGGGCGTCTACGACCCGGACCGGCTGGCGGACGCGGTCGGCCTCGACGCCGAGGATCGCGAGCGGATGCGGGCCTACCGGCCGCTCTGGGCGGCGTTCTGGCTGGCGATGCTGCTGCCGGGCAACGGCGCGTGGCGGCGCAACCCGCCGGGCACCACCGAGGCCCACGCCGAGCATTTCATGGCTCTCGTGGCCCCCGACTAGACTGGCGCGTCGGCGCCGGGCCCACGGGCTCGCCCAGGATTCCTTGACAACTCGACGAAGGCGGAGACCAGACTCATGGCAAGCACCAACGACCTCAAGAACGGCATGGTCCTCAGGATCGAGGGTCAGCTCTGGGCCGTCGTCGACTTCCAGCACGTCAAGCCCGGCAAGGGTCCGGCGTTCGTGCGCACCAAGCTCCGCAACGTCGAGTCGGGCAAGAACGTCGACCGCACCTTCAACGCCGGCCTCAAGGTCGAGACGGCCAACGTCGACAAGCGCACCATGCAGTACCTCTACAACGACGGCTCGTCCTACGTCTTCATGGACAACAGCACCTACGAGCAGCTCGAGGTCTCGCCCGACGTCGTCGGTGACGCCAAGAACTTCATGTTGGAGAACCAGGAGGCGATCGTCGCCACCAACGACGGCCGCGTCCTCTTCATCGAGCTGCCCGCCTCCGTCGAGCTCCTGATCTCCGAGACCGAGCCCGGCCTGCAGGGCGACCGCTCCACCGGCGGCACCAAGCCCGCCACGCTCGAGACCGGCCACACCATCGCGGTGCCGCTCTTCATCACGACCGGCGAGAAGGTCAAGGTCGACACCCGCGACTCGTCCTACCTCGGCCGCGTCAAGGCCTGAGCGCGCCACGTGGCTGCCCGTTCCAAGGCCCGCAAGCGCGCGCTGGACATCCTGTTCGCCTCCGAGCTCCGCTCCGAGGACCCCGTCATGGCGCTCGATCGCGCCATCGAGGCGGGGGAGGGGCCGACCAACGACTACACCAGCACGCTCGTACGCGGTGTGGCCGAGCACCTGGCCCGCATCGACGAGGTCCTGACGACCTACAGCAAGCAGTGGACCCTCTCGCGGATGCCCACCGTCGACCGCAACGTGCTGCGGATCGGCGTCTACGAGCTGCTGTGGGGCGACGCGGACGTGCCCGAGTCGGTCGCCGTGAGCGAGGCACTGCACCTGGTGCAGGAGCTCTCCACCGACGACTCTCCTGCCTTCGTCAACGGCCTGCTCGGCTCGATCATGCGCGACCGCGCCAGCCTGGTCTGATCCGGCAACCTCCGCCCTCACCCGGAGGGGTCAGGGCGGGTCGCCGGTGAACGGTCGTACGTCCTAGGTTGGCTCCATGAGCAACGCCTCCGACACCGCCGAGCAGGTCCACGACAGCAAGTGGATGGACCATGCCATCCGGGCGGGGCTGGTGGCGTACGGCGTGGTCCACCTCCTCGTCGCGTGGCTGGCCATCCAGCTGGCGCTCGGCGACAAGGAGGACCAGGCGTCCAACAGCGGTGCGATGCACTACCTCGCCCAGCAGCCGATGGGCGGCGTCCTGGTCTGGCTGATCGCCATCGGCATGTTCCTCCTCGTCGTGTGGCGCCTGCTCGAGGCCGCCTTCGACTACGACGACGAGACCGACGACAAGAAGCGCTGGCGCAAGCGCGCGACCTCGCTCGGGCAAGGCGATCCTCTACGGCGCGCTGGCGTGGAGCGCGTTCAAGACGGCGACCGGAAGCGGCGGCGGCAAGGGCGGCACCGACAGCACGACGGCGAAGATCATGGACCTCCCCGGCGGGCAGCTCATCGTCGGCGTCATCGGGCTCGCGATCATCGGCTACGGCGGCTTCCTGGTCTATCGCGGCTGGTCCGAGAAGTTCCGCGAGCACCTCGACGCTCGGGGCCAGGCGGGCAAGGACGGCTCGGCCTACGTGCTCGCCGGCAAGATCGGCTACATCGCCAAGGGCATCGCCATCGCGATCGTCGGCGGCCTCTTCGGCTATGCCGCCATCACGCACGAGGCCAAGAAGTCCGGTGGGCTCGACCAGGCCCTGTCGACCGTCCTCCAGCAGCCCTTCGGCCAGGTGCTGCTGATCGCCATCGGGATCGGCATCGCCGGCTACGGCGTGTTCTGCTTCGCGCGCGCCAAGCACCTGTCCCGCTGACTCCGCTCTGCTGCCCGCCTACTGCGGTGACGGGCCGGCCGCGACGGACAGGGCCGTCGCGACCATGTGGTCGCGCACCTGCTCGGCGGTGACCCGACTGATGCGGGGTACGCCCGGTGCCTCCTCCGAGACGAGCATGGCCACCCGGCCGAGCTGCAGCGTGCCCAGCCCGCTGGCGTACAGCATGTTGGCGAGCAGCCGCGGGTCCTCCACGTGGAAGTCGCCGCTCTCGGCGCCGGCCTCGATGGTGCGGGTCAGGACGGACAGGCAGCCGCCGATCGCCTGACCGAGTCGGTACATGGCGCTCTCGCTGACCTCCTCGAGGAGGTCGCCGCCGGGGCGCCGCATGATCGACTGCGCGCAGTCGACGAAGGCGGGGTGCGCGAGGCCGTAGTGCACGAACGCCTCGACCAGCCGGACCAGCTGGGCGCGCGGCTCGTCGGTGGTCTCGGCCGCGTCCTCGAGCGCGACGTGGAGCTCGTCGAGGTACTGCACGAGCGTGAGGCTGAAGAGCTCCTCCTTGCCGGTGAAGTGCCGGTAGATGATCGCGCGGTTGATGCCGACGGCCCGGGCGATGTCCTCGATCTGGGCGTCGCGGACGCCGCGCTCGTCGAAGAGTCGACGGGTGGCCGAGATGATCTCGGTCTCCCGGAGTCGCCGGCGCGCGGCGGCCGTGCCTCCGCGGCCCGCGGTCGTCTCCTGCGTCGCCTCGGTGCTCATGAGGGCCAGTCTAGGGAGGGCGGCGGGGGCGGCCGAGGTCCCTGTGCCGCTGGTCTGGCAGGGTTCGGCGAGTGAACGACATCGTCGAGCTGCGTCCTCTCGTGCCTGCCGACGCGGAGGCGCACTGTGCGGGCGAGGACGAGCTGACGGTCCGCTGGCTGACCGGTGGCTATGGCACGGTCGAGGAGACGATCAAGCACTTCGACCAGCTGGCCGCCAACGCCGCAGCCGGCGTCGGCAAGCGCGGCTACGGCGTGTGGGTCGACGGTCGGCTGGGTGGCTACGTCGACTTCGACCCCGACCTGCGCGACGGCATCAGGCGCGACGACGTCAACATCTCCTACTGCGTCCACCCCTGGGCCCGCGGCCGCGGGGTGGCCGTCGACGCGGTGCGGCTGGTGTGCGCAGTGCTGCGCAGCGACGAGATCGGCTCTCGTGCCGCGATCCGGACGGATCGTGAGAACGCAGCATCTCGTCGCGTCGCGGAGAAGGCCGGCTTCCGGCACGTCCGCGACTTCGTCTCGGGGACGGACACGCATCCGGACGGCACGCCTGCGACGTTGAGCCTGTTCCTGCTCGACCTCACCCCGTGACGTACGACCGCACGGTGTCGATCGTGTCGGCCTCGGCAGCACCCTTGTCATCGCGGTAGCGCACGACGCGTGCGAATCGGAGGGCGACGCCGCCGGGGTAGCGGGTGGAGCGTTGGAGGCCGTCGAAGGCGATCTCGACGACCTGCTCGGGTCGCACGTGCACGACGTAGGAGCTGCGGTCGGCCGGAGTGGTCGCCAGCTCGGTGAAGCGCTCGGTCTGCCAGGCGAGCATCTCGTCGGTCATCCCCTTGAACGTCTTGCCCAGCATCACGAAGCCGGACTCCGACGACTCGTCGCGGGCGCCGAGGTGGATGTTGGAGAGCCAGCCCTCGCGGCGGCCGGAGCCCCACTCGACGGCGAGCACGACGAGGTCGAGGGTGTGGACCGGCTTGACCTTCACCCACGCCGATCCGCGGCGGCCAGCGGCATAGGGCGCGGAGAGGTCCTTGAGGACGACGCCCTCGTGCCCGGCGGCGACAGTCTCCCGGGCGAAGGCGTCGGCGGCTTCGGCGTCTGAGGTGACGAGGCGGCGTACGCGGTGCTGCTCGGGCACCAGTGCGTCGAGGGCGGCGAGGCGTGCGTGGCCGGGGGAGTCGAGCAGGTCGCGGCCGTCGACGTGGAGCAGGTCGAAGAAGTGCGGCGTGACGGCGACGCCGGTGTCCTGAGCGGTGCGACTCGCCGTGTCCTGGAAGGCCATCGGTCGGCCGTCCTCCGACAGCGCGAGCGCCTCACCGTCGAGGACGAACCGATCGGCGTCGAGCGAGCGCGCGACCTCGACGACCTCGGGCAGCCGGCTGGTGATGTCGTCGAGGCTGCGGGTCACCACGAGCACGTCGTCGCCGTCGCGGTGCACCTGGATCCGGATGCCGTCGAGCTTGGCGTCGATCGCGACCTCGGTCGTCCCGTCGGGGGAGAGGCCGGCCATCGCGGCGGTCACGTCGGGCGCGCTGGAGGCCAGCATCGGCATGATCGGCCGCCCGACCTCGAGGCCGATCGCGGCGAGCGCCTCCTCGCCCTCGAACGCTGCCCCGGCGGCCGCCACCGTCGAGCCGGCGAGCATCGCGGCGCGGCGTACGGCCGCGAGCGGCACCTCGGCCACCTGCGCGACCGCCTCCTGCGTGACCGCGTCGAGCGCGCCCTGGCGGACGTTGCCGGTGACCACGGCGCGCAACCACGACTGCTCGGCCTCGGTGGCGCGCCCGAACAGGTCGGCGGCCGCCTCCTTGCGCGCGACCTGCGAGCCCGGCACCGGACAGGTGCGACATCGCCTCGAAGGCCTCGTGGACCTCGAGGACGGTGAGCGACGGCTCGTCGGCGGGGGAGGGCAGGTCGCTGACGCCGCGCCAGCCCAGGCCCGTACGCCGCTGGCGCAGCGCGCCGCCGAGGTAGGACACGACGACCTCGAGCTCGGCGGGCTCGACGCGGCGCAGTGTCTCCGCGAGCGCGGCCACCTTGGCCTTGCGGGACCGGGTGGCGGCGACGGCGGCGGAGGTCGCGACGAGCTCGGCGAGCAGCATGCGCCCATCCTGCCGCCCACCACCGACACCCGCCGCCCCCGAACGGGCAGGATGGTCCTGTGACCGACGCCAGCCTCTACGTCCCGCGCTTCAACGTGATGGACGCCGACGCCGTACGCCCCTTCGTCGAGGCGGTCGCGACCGCGCAGCTGGTCACCGTGGGCGACGACGGTGTCCCGGACGCGACGTTCCTGCCCGTGCTCTGGGAGGGCGACCGGCTCGTCGGCCACCTCGCCCGTGCGAACGCCCACTGGCGCCGCATCGTCGACGGCTCGCAGGCGCTCGCGATCGTGACGGGGCCGGACACGTACGTCTCGCCGAGCTGGTATGCCACCAAGGCCGAGCACGGCAAGGTCGTGCCGACGTGGAACTACTCCGTGGTCCACCTGCGTGGGCAGATCGTCGTCCACGACGACCCGTCGTGGGTGCGCGCGCTGGTGACGCGCCTGACCGAGCGCCACGAGTCCTCGCGAGCCGAGCCGTGGGCGGTCACCGATGCGCCGCCCGACTACATCGACAAGAACCTCCGCCCCATCGTCGGCGTCGAGCTGCTCGTCTCGTCGGTCGAGGCGAAGGCCAAGCTGAGCCAGAACCGCTCCGACGAGGACCGCGCGGGTGTGGCTCGCGGGCTGGTGGCGGACGGTCGTGCTCCGGAGGGGCTCGTCGTTCCGTGAAGCCCGGCCGCGTCCGCGAACGCTTCACCGGCCGGATCGCCGGCGTCGGCAGCACGAGCGGCGTCCGCATCGTCGTCGGCCGCTGGGACGACTCGCCCTGGGGTGCCTTCGCGGACGTGATGGTCGAGGACGCAACCGGTCATCGGGTGCTGCTCGCGCCGTCAGAGCGGGTGCGCGAGTTCGTGGCGGCGACGTACTCCTTCGACGAGGAGGTCATCGAACCCGTGTCCGTGTCCGACACGGCTGACGGGTGGCAGGTCACCACGCCGGCGCTGTCCCTCCGGCTGGTGGTCGGGGGTCGTACGCCGCTGGGGCGGGCGCTCGGACTCGTGCCGCTCGCGTCACCGACGTCACCTGCCTGGTGCAGCGTCGCTCGACCCGGCTGCTCGCGTCGTGATGCGCGGCGTCCGCACCCGCGGGACCGCAGGTGGTGATCGTCGCGAGTGGTATGGCGCGACCTCGGTGTCCGCCGTCACGGCGATCGCGGGGGAGTGGCGAGGTGCGGACCTGGGTCACCTTGCCCCTGTCGACCCGCCCTGCCAGTTCGGCTTCTCCAGCACGCCGAAGCGTCCGTCGGTGACTGACGTCGTGACGACCATTGAGCGTGCGCGAGTACCCTCCGAGACATGACAGCGCGAGCGCTCCCACCGTTCCGTGCCGACCACGTCGGCAGCCTGCTGCGACCACCCGCACTGCTCGACGCGCGGGCCAGGCACCGGGCCGGCGAGCTCGACGACGCGGGGTTGCGGGAGGCCGAGGACAGCGCCATCCGCGATGTCGTGGCACTCCAGCGCGACGCGGGTCTGCGCACCGCGACGGACGGCGAGTTCCGTCGTACGTCATGGCACATGGACTTCATCTACCAGCTCGAGGGCGTCGACCCCACTGACCAGAAGCTGGCGGTGCACTTCCGCAACAAGGCCAGCGACCTCGACTTCGAGACCGCTGCGCTCAGCGTCCACGACCGCGTGCGGCTCGGGCACACCATCTTCGGCGACGCCTTCGAGTTCCTCTCGGGGCTGACCACTGGCGAGCAGGTGCCGAAGCTGACCATCCCCTCGCCCAACATGGTCCACTACCGCGGCGGCCGCGCCGCGATCGACGAGTCGGTCTACCCCGACCTGGAGCCGTTCTGGGCGGACCTCACGTCGGCGTACGCAGAAGAGGTCCGTCGGCTCGGCGAGCTCGGCTGCACCTATCTCCAGCTCGACGACACCAGCCTCGCCTACCTCAACGACCCCGAGCAGCGGGCGATGGTCGCGGCCCAGGGCGGCGATCCCGAGCACCTCCACGAGCAGTACGTCGCCAACGTCAACGCAGCGATCGCCGGCCGGCCCGAGGGCATGCAGGTCACCACGCACATGTGCCGCGGCAACTTCCGCTCGTCGTGGGCGGCCGAGGGGGGCTACGACTTCGTGGCCGAGGTCCTCTTCTCCCAGCTCGACGTGGACGGCTTCTTCCTGGAGTACGACGACGAGCGCTCCGGTGGCTTCGAGCCGCTGCGCTTCGTCCCCGAGGGCAAGCAGGTCGTGCTCGGCCTGGTCACCACCAAGACCGGGCAGCTCGAGGACAAGGACACGCTGAAGCGTCGCATCGACGAGGCGTCGAAGTACGTCCCGCTCGAGCAGCTCTGCCTCTCGCCGCAGTGCGGCTTCTCCTCCACGGTGGAGGGCAACGAGCTGAGCGAGGAACAGGAACGGGCCAAGCTGCGGTTGATCGTCGAGACCGCCGAAGAAGTCTGGGGAGAGTCATGACACTGCTGGATGGCGTCGCGTGGGAGAGCAAGGTCTTCAAGGGCGGCGAGTGGACCGACGGACGCGGCGGCACGTACGCCGTCGTGGAGCCGGCCACGGGCAACGAGCTCGGCACGATGGGCCAGGCGGACGCCGAGGACGTGGCCGAAGCCGCCGCCTCCGCGGCCGAGGCGCAGAAGGAGTGGGCTGCGCTCCCGCACACCGCGCGAGCGGCTGTGCTCCGCAGGGCCGGCGACCTGTGGACCGAGCACGCCTCCGAGATCCGTGACTGGAACGTGCGCGAGGTCGGCTCCATCCCACCGATGGCCGACTTCGCGATCCACGTCGCGGCCGAGGAGTGCTACCAGGCCTCGTCGCTGCCGGGCCAGCCGATCGGCCAGCTGCTCCCCAGCGAGCAGCCCCGCCTGTCGATGGCGCGCCAGCAGCCCGCCGGAGTCGTCGCCGTCATCTCGCCCTTCAACGTCCCGATCATCCTGGGGATCAGGTCGGTGGCCCCCGCGCTCGCGCTGGGCAACGCCGTGATCCTCAAGCCCGACCCGCGTACGGCCGTCACGGGCGGCACGCTGATGGCGCGCATCTTCGAGGAGGCGGGCCTGCCGCCCGGCGTCCTGCAGATGCTGCCCGGCGGCAAGGACGTCGGGGAGGCGATGGTGACCGACCCGCACGTCCGCGTGATCTCCTTCACCGGCTCGACAGCCGTCGGCCGGTCGATCGGCGAGCTCGCCGGCCGACACCTCAAGCGGGCCCATCTGGAGCTGGGCGGCAACTCCGCGCTGCTGATCCTCGACGACGCCGATGTCGAGAAGGCCGTCGGGCTGACCGGTTGGGCGTCCTTCCTCAACCAGGGCCAGATCTGCATGACCACCGGCCGCTACTTCGTCGCCGACGGGATCTACGACGAGTTCGTCGAGCAGCTCGCTGCCAAGGCCGACCACCTGCCGACCGGCGACCCGTCGATCGAGCAGGTGGCGCTCGGTCCGGTCATCGACGAGCGCTCGAGGGACAAGATCCACGGACTCGTCACCGCGAGCGTCGACCAGGGCGCGCGCCTGGCTGCCGGCGGGGAGTACGACCGGCTCTTCTACCGGCCCACCGTGCTGGCCGACGTCCCGCTCGACTCTCCTGTCTTCACCGAAGAGGTCTTCGGCCCGGTCGCCCCGATCACCAGGGTGTCCTCGACGGAGGAAGCCGTACGGCTGGCCGCGGCGAGCGACTACGGACTGTCTCTGGGCATCGTCACTCGCGACGTGATGCGCGGGCTCGCGCTCGCCGAGCAGATCCCGACCGGCATCGTGCACATCAACGACCAGACGGTGAATGACGAGGCCAACGTCCCCTTCGGCGGCATCGGCGCATCAGGACTCGGCCGCATCGGCGGCGCTGCCGCGAACATCGAGGCATTCACCGAGACGCGCTGGATCACCCTGCGAGGGGAGCCGGCGAGCTACCCGTTCTGATCGCTGTCGGACGTGGCGCGTGCCAGGTGCTTGGCCGGCGGCCACGCCACTGGCCAGCCCTGTTGTCGATGGGCGCGCGGGCTGCATCTGGACGCAAGCGACGCCGACGAGCAAGCCCAGTTCGCCGCCTTTGCATCAGCCACGCGAGCGGACATCCAGGGCCGATCTACCCCCGCGGAAACAGATTAAGCCTTCTCGGATGTCAGGTCCGCAGGCGGGTGTCCCGCAGCCTCGCCGGCAGATAGCGCGTCAGGCACACTGCACGAGTGTCCGACCCGCTGCGCAACCTGCTCGCCGCGCCGCCGGACCTCCCGGTCACAGCTGGCCTGGCCGCTCTCGTCGAGGCGCTTCGCACTCGCGGAGTCGCGGTGGTCCACGCACCGCCGGGCACCGGCAAGACGACCTTGGTCCCGCCCGCGGTCGCCGAGGTCGTTGACGGTCGGGTGGTCGTGACGCAGCCCAGCCGCATCGCAGCCCGCGCTGCTGCACGTCGGCTGGCGCACCTGCTGGGCGAACCTGTGGGAGAGACGGTCGGATACTCCGTACGCGGAGACCGACGCACGCAGTCGGCGTACACGTGTCGAGATCGTCACGACCGGGCTGCTGCTTCGGCGGATCCAGCACGATCCTGAGCTGGTCGGCGTCGGGGCGGTCGTGCTCGACGAGGTGCACGAGCGCCACCTCGACGCCGACCTGACCCTGGCGCTGCTCATCGACGTCCGGGCCAACCTGCGCGAGGACCTCGCCCTGGTGGCCATGTCGGCGACTGTCGAGGCCGAACGGACGGCCGCCCTGCTCGGGGGCGCTCCGGTGATCCGCGTCCCGGGCGCCCTGCACCCGGTCCAGACGGTGTGGTGCCCGTTGCCTGCGGGGGCGCGCCGCACCGACGACCGGGGGATCACCCCGGCGTTCCACGACCATGTCGCAGCGACCGTGCGTCGTGCGCTGGCTCGGGCACGAGGGGGACGTCCTGGTCTTCGTGCCGGGTGTCGCGGAGGTCGAGGCGACCGTACGTCGCCTTGCGGGCGTGGAGGCGGCCGTGCACGCCCTGCACGGCCGTTTGTCCGGCGCTGAACAGGATCGTGCGCTCAGCGAGGGCCCGCGTCGACGAGTGATCGTCTCGACCGCGGTCGCCGAGTCGTCGCTGACGGTGCCCGGCGTACGCGTCGTGGTGGATGCCGGATTCTCCCGGGAGCCGCGCACCGATCACCGTCGCGGACTGGCTTCTCTGGTCACCGTCGCAGTGAGCCGGGCAGCGGCCGAGCAGCGGGCGGGACGGGCCGGACGGCTGGGCCCGGGCACCGTCCTGCGGTGTTGGTCCGAGGCGGAGCACGCGCATCTGGCCGCTCACCCGGAGCCCGAGATCGCCACCGCAGATCTGACGGCCTTCGCCCTGGAGGTGGCGTGCTGGGGCAGCCACGACGTCCACGACATGGCGCTGCTCGACCAGCCACCGGCGCACGCGCTGTCGGCGGCCCAGGAGGTGCTCGTGGGTCTGGGGGCGATGACCGAGGACGGGAGAGCCACCTCGCGGGGACGGATGATGGCCGGCGTGCCGGTCGATCCCAGGCTGGCGCGCGCCCTGATCGACGGGGCCGGTCTCGTCGGGGCCAAGCGGGCCTCAGAGGTGGTCGCGATGCTGAGCGAGGACGTACGCGCTCCCGGCGGAGACCTGGTTGCTGCGCTCCGGTCGCTGCGCGCTGACCAGCGAGCAGGATCGTGGCGCCGCCAGGTCACCCGGCTGGAGGAGGTCCTGGCGAAGCAGGTCACCGCCGGCGACCCGAGCGGGGAGTCGGGCCACGCTCGAGCACTCACCGATGACGTGGCCGTGGGTCTGGTGGTGGCCCTGGCGCATCCGGACCGGATCGCCCGCAAGCGCTCCGACACGTCGAGCTACCTGATGGCGTCCGGGACAGGCGCGGCGCTCGATTCGCGCGCCCCGGGGCCGCTGGCCGGACTGGAGTGGCTCGCGGTCGGTGACGCGGAACGACGGCCCGGGCAGCGTGAGGCCCGGATCCGCGCGGCGGCCCCCCTCACCGAGGACCTCGCGCTGGAGGCGGCGGGGTCGCTGTGGACCGAGGTGGACGAGGTCACCTGGACCAGTGGGCGGGTGCTGGCTCGGCGACGGACGTTGTTGGGCGCGATCGAGCTCAGCTCGACCCGACTCAGCGATCCACCTGCGCAGGCCGTGAGCGATGCGATCCGAGACGCGATCGCGAGCGAGGGGATCGCTCTCCTCGCCTGGACGGAGGCGGCCACGGCGCTGCGCGCCCGCCTCGACTTCCTCCACCGTGCGCTCGGCGACCCGTGGCCCGACGTGAGCGACGCAGCACTGACGCAGGACCTCGACTCCTGGCTCGGGCAGCAGCTGGCGCGGGTCCGCTCGGCCCAGGACCTTCGTCGGATCGACGTGACGGCCGCCCTGCGAGCGATGGTGCCGTGGCCGGAGGCGGGCAGGCTCGACGACCTGGCGCCTGAGCGCGTGGAGGTGCCCAGCGGGTCGAGCGTGCGGATCGACTACTCCCAGGACCAGCCGGTGCTCGCCGTGCGACTGCAGGAGGTCTTCGGCTGGACCGCAGCACCGGTCCTGGCCGACGGCAGGGTCCCGCTGCTGCTGCACCTGCTCTCTCCCGCGCGACGCCCGGCCGCCGTCACCGCAGACCTGGAGTCCTTCTGGGACAACGGCTACCCGGGCGTACGTGCTGACCTGCGCGGGCGCTATCCCAAGCACGCCTGGCCCGAGGATCCGCGCAGCGCACCCGCCACCGCGCGCACGAACCGAGCCCGCCGAAGCTGAACGGCGCCGCCGCGCCGTCGGGGACCACCACCTTGCGGGTGGGCTCGGGTGGGCACCGGGATGGCAACGTGGGGGGATGACAACTGTCGCCGAGCTACTCATCGAATCCCTCGCCGATCACGGAGTCCGCCAGGTCTGGGGCGTGGTGGGCGATGCACTCAACCCGGTCACCGACGCGATCCGTCGCGAGGACCGCATCGAGTGGATGGCCGTGCGGCATGAGGAGGCTGCGGCGTTTGCGGCCTCCGCCCAGTCACAGCTGACCGAGGACCTGGCCGTGTGCATGGGCACCGTCGGCCCTGGCGCCATCCACCTCCTCAATGGTCTCTACGACGCCAAGAAGTCGCACACCCCCGTTCTGGCGATCTGCGGGCAGGTGCCGCGCGAGGAGATGGGCTCGGACTTCTTCCAGGAGGTCGACAACGACGTGCTCTTCGCCGACGTCTCGGTCTTCTGCGAGACGGTCACGAGCATCGACCAGGTGCCCCGGATCATCGAGCAGGCGGTCAACGCGGCACTCTCCGAGCGTGGGGTCGCCGTGCTGAGCCTGCCCGGCGACGTCGGCGGTCTCGACCTGGCGAAGAACACCCCGGTCCCGCGCTTCGTGACCACCCAGCCGGTGCTCGCTCCCGACCCCGAGGCCGTACGTGGCGCAGCCGATGCCATCAACGCCGCCGGATCGGTCACGTTCCTCGTCGGTCTGGGCGCCCGCAACGCTCGGGACGAGGTGCTCCAGGCAGCCGAGCGCCTGGCCGCGCCGATGGTGCTCTCGCTCAAGGCCAAGGAGGGCTTCGACGACGAGAACCCCTATGAGATCGGCCAGTCCGGCCTGATCGGCAACCCGGCCACTGCGCTGGCCTTCGACTCGTGCGACGTGCTGGTGCTCATCGGCACCGACTTCCCCTACCCGGAGTTCCTCCCCACCGGCAAGACCGTCGTGCAGCTCGACGTCCGAGGCGCTCACGTCGGACGGCGTACGCCGGTCGACCACGCGGTGGTGGGCGACTCGCGCCTGGGGCTCGGTGCGCTGTTGCCGTTGCTGCAGGAGAAGACCGATCGAGACCACCTCGAGAAGGCGCGCAAGGCCTACGAGGCGTGGGGCCGCGGCCAGCAGCACTTCACCGACCCCGCCTATGACCACAAGAAGGTCGGGTTGCTGCGACGCAAGGTGGACAACCCCGATGCGTTGATCCGGCCCGAGCTGCTGGCGGCCGCCATCGACCGGCACGCGGACGCCGACACCATCTTCACCAGCGACACCGGGATGTCGACGGTCTGGTTGAGCCGCTTCGTCCGGATGAGCGGTCGGCGGCGACTGCTGGGCTCCTACAACCTCGGCTCGATGGCCAACGCCATGCCGATGGCCCTGGGTGCACAAGCGCTCGAGCGCGACCGGCAGGTGATCGCGTTCTGCGGTGACGGCGGTCTCTCGATGCTGCTGGGCGACCTGATCACGGCCGTGACCGAGAAGCTTCCCGTCAAGCTGGTCGTCTTCGACAACGGCCGGCTCGGGATGGTCAAGCTCGAGATGGAGCAGGTGGGGTTGCCGGAGTTCGGCACCGTCCTGCACAACCCCGACTTCGCCAAGGTCGCAGAGGCCATCGGGATGCGGGGGATCCGGGTCTCCGACCCGCACGAGGTCGACGGTGCTGTCGCTGAGGCGCTGGCCCATCCCGGCCCCGTGCTGCTCGACGTGCTGACCAACCCGGACGAGATCGCGCTTCCGCCGAAGCCGACCCTGGAGCAGGGCTGGGGGTTCGCGATCGCCAAGACGAAGGAGTTCGCCGTGTCTCCCGAGTAGGGCAGACGCCTACGCTGCACGGGTGACCCCGGAAGAGGTTGGCCGCTACGTCGAGTCGCTCGCGCAGGTGAAGCGCAAAGGAACCGAGTCGCGTCCGGCGTGGTACGTGAACGACCGACTCGTCGTGCGCCTGCACGATCCGGACACGCTGGTGATCAGGGTGCCGCTGAGCAAGCGGGAGTCGCTCCTCGAGAGCCATCCAGACAGCTTCGGCGTGCCGCCTCGCATGGAGGCACACCACAAGGTCGAGGCCTACCTCGATCGAGCGGAGCCTTCTGCCGTGCGCGCCGCCATCGACCTTGCCTGGGAGATGCAGCGCGGTTGACGGGGCGCATCGCACGGCCTGTCGGCGTCAGCGCTTCGCCGGACCTTCGACGTTGACGGTCGGGATGCCCCCACCGACCCGGGCGATCACGGCCAGGGATGGCTCACGGGTGGGATTCGACTCCCGGTGGACGGTCCACGCCGGCACGTGGACGAAGTCGCCAGGACCGGCATCGATGTAGCCCTCATGGCCCTCGAACTCGAGGCGCAGCACGCCACGCACGACGTACAGGCTCGACTCGTTGCGCTCGTGGTGGTGCCATCCCGATGCCGCTCCAGGCTCGGTCTCGACCTGTCCGGCCCAGAGCAACGGCAGCTCGAAAGCCACGGCACGGTCCATGCCGGGCGTGGGGTCGGCCCGAGCCAGGTCGGCTGGCGTGAACACCCGTAGTGGCCGAGGCAGCTCAGCACTCATGGACTCAGGGTGCCACGAGGGGCCGCGTCAGGCGCTCCGGACCGCATCGACCGTCAGGACCCCGTCACTAGTCTGGACACATGTTCAAGCGCCGCACGCGACCACAGCCCGAGGTGGTCCGCTCGGATGCCGAGTGGCGCGCGAGCCTTGATCCTGAGGCCTACCGGGTGCTTCGCCAGGCAGGTACGGAGGCGCCCCGGACCAGCCCGTACGAGCACCCACCCAGTCACGCGGGCGGCGTCTACCGGTGTGCGGGCTGCGAGGCCGAGCTGTTCCGCGCCGACGACCAGTTCGACTCCAGGACGGGCTGGCCCAGCTTCACCAGCCCGGCGACCCCGGAGGCGGTGGACCTCCACACCGACTTCAAGCTGCTGGTGCCACGACGCGAGGCCACCTGCACGCGCTGCGGAGGACACCTGGGACACATGTTCGCCGACGGTCCGGCACCGACGCGGCAGCGATGGTGCATCAACGGCGCCGCCCTCACGCTCGACGAGTCTGAGTCTCCCGATGCAGTGGAGCCGCCCGGCTGATCCGACGGCGCATCGGCCGAAAGCACGAGGCAGACCGGTCGACCGGCCGGTCGTACGAGCCTCGGGGCCGATCAGCCCGGCGTGGAAGTCAGCGATCGTGAAGTCACCGATCGTCAGACCGCCACGAGGAGCACGAGATGAGTTCACCACGCACCGCGAACGCCGAGCTGGAGGCCGTGCCTGTGCATGCGGAGACGGCGACGCCGGGGTCTGCACTCTCCCGGGAGCGGGTCGTCGGCGCGACGGCGATCGCCCTGGCAGCATCGCTGGCGATCCAGAACGTGGTGGTGGTCTGGGCTGGCGCACCGGCCTACGGGGACCCGATCAAGGACGTGCTCGCCTGGCACGCGGACAACCGACTCGCGGTCGCGATCGCCGTCGGGCTGGAGGCGCTGAACCTGCCGCTGCTCCTCGGGTTCGTCGCCGGTCTCCACGGGCTGGTCGGCCGTCGCGGGGGTGCAGGCGCGGACTGGTCGCGCCTCGCCGTGGCCGCGGGCGCGACCCTCTCGGCGGTGTTCGCGCTCTACGCCGTCCTGTGGAACGGCGTCGTGCTGTCCGCCAGCGGGCTCGACGAGCCGAGCCCGTTGTTCGAGCTCGTCTGGCAGCTGCATGCAGCTGCGTTCGCGCTGGCGCTGCCAGCCCTCGGCGCCACCTTCATCGGCGCCGCGCTGGCGACACATGCGAGTCGGCTGACGCCGTCCTGGCAGCGTCTGCTCGCCGTGGCCGGAGGAGGCCTGCTGATCGTGGCAGGGGGCGCCAGCCTCGCGATCGCGGACGGCTCGGCGCTCATCTTCGTCGGGTTGCCCGGGTACTTCGCCTGGCTCGTGTGGCTGCTCGCGACCGGCGTACGACTGGTGCGCACGCGAGCGGCCGAGCATCCTGACGACGCCTCACCGCTGACGAGCGCCACGCCTACTGCGAGCCGGAAGCCTGCAACCTCGCCGAGATCGGTTCGAGCGAGGCGATCAGCTCCGCGAGGTCCGAACGGTCCAGCCCTCCATAGGGGGCCTCGGCGAGGGCGTCGGTCATCTCCTCGATCCGCACCTTCGCCGAACGGCCCGCATGGGTGAAGAAGCCATTGGCATCGACCAGGCCCCGGTCACTCAGGCGGGCCATCACGGATGCCAGGTAGGCCTCCGGCAGCTGGTGGATCCGCCCGAAGGTGGTGGCGGGGTGGATGTCCATGTCGAGGGCGAGGAGGACGTGGCACTCGGTGCGGTCGATCTGCTCGACCATCAGGGCTGCGATGTGGCCGTCGCCGCGGTGCTCGCGCAGCATGTTGGCCGCGTGCCAGAGGCGGGCCACCGGCTCCTCCGGGATCGGCAGCGCGCGGAGGGCGGCGTACATCACGCGTCCCTCGACGGGCGCGCTGACCGCAGCCTGGGTGAGCAGGTCGGCCGCGCGGTCCACGCCGGGGGTGCCGACGAGGTCGCCGAGGATGCGTACGAGCGCGGCGACGCAGCCCTGTTGCCGGGCGGCGTGCGCGGCTTCGGGGGTGGTGGTGTCCCAGACCTTCGGGATGTGGCGGGCGACCTCGCCCGGTCCGAAGTTGTAGAAGGCGGCGTCGACGACCTCGGCCGACACGCGGCCCAGGGGAGCGGAGCGTCCGGCGAAGTAGCCGTCCCAGTAGCCCCGGAAGCCGAGCGCGGCCATCGCCTCGTTGGGCTCCTCGGAGAAGAAGTTGACCAGCGCGATCGGCTCGATGAGGTCGAACATCTGCCTGGCCACGGGCTCTGGGTGCGTCATCTGTGGGTCTCCTTGTCCGGGCCACCCCGCGCGGCCTCCACCAGTACGACGAACGGGTCCGTCCCGATCCGACACGGTGAGCGGGGGGAAGGTGTGAACTCCTTCACCCTGCCCCGCCCGGACCGTGCTCACGCGCATCCCACGATTCGACATGCCCGCACGAGCGTGTTCTGGTGGAAGAGCCGCCGGCACCGCCCTCGCCCGTGCGAGGCGCCTCCCATCGTGAGGTGATGCACGCCGCGGCCTCGTCCAGCGCCCCGAGGCGTACCCCCCACTCAGTGAGGTCCGAAGCACATGCGTGCCACCACCACACCGTCCCTGTTCGCCCGCCCGCGAGGCGCCGCCGCCGGCATCGCCGCAGCCGCTCTCGCCCTGACCCTCGTCCCCGGCAGCGCCGTCGCGCCCGCCTCCGCCCAGGACGCGGTCGACGTACGCCTCAAGGTCGCCGACGCGGCTCCCGTCGCGGTCGAGACCGCACCTCGCGAGTGGCCCGGCCAGGTGCTCGAGGCGTACGGCGTGCCGGTCGACGGCAACGACATCGTCGACGTGGTCCGCGACGGCAACACGGTCGAGGGCGACCGCAAGCGCCTGCGTGAGGGCGACGTCGTCCGCATGACGGACGTCGTCAAGGAGCGCAAGACCAAGCGCGTGAAGGTCCGCGCCGGCACCGTCGAGGTCCCGACCACCACCCTCAAGCCCGGCGTCCGCAAGGTCGTCCGCGAGGGCGAGCCCGGCGTCCGCAAGGTCGTGGCGGTGAAGACGCTGCACAACGGCGAGCCCGTGAAGTACCGCGTGGTCAAGCGCAAGGTCGTCGACAAGCCGCGTGCGCGTCGCGTGCTCGTCGGCCAGGAGGCGTACTCGGTCGCCGGTGCTGACGGCCTCAACTGGGGCGCGCTCGCCAACTGCGAGTCCGGCGGCAACCCGAACGCAGTCAACGCGGCCGGCTACTACGGGCTCTACCAGTTCGACCTCGGCACGTGGCACAGCGTGGGCGGCTCCGGCATCCCGACGTCCGCCTCGGCGGGCGAGCAGACCTACCGCGCCAAGCTGCTCTACAAGCAGCGCGGCCGGTCCCCGTGGCCCACCTGCGGCCGCCTGCTCTGAGTCATTCGCGTGGGGCGCGGCGGGAGCGTCGCGGTCGCCACTCGTGCGAACGATCCTCGAGGCCGTCGGTGGGTCCCGGGCGCTCCCAGTCGGGGTCACGGTCCCACGCCAGACGCCGCCCGTTCCAGCGCTTGGCTGTGAGGTGCCATCCGTTGCAGCGGTCGCACGGATAGACACGAGCGGGAAGCGTTCCTGGCTTCCCGTTGCGCTGCGCTTTGCCAAGGACGGCAGCTAGCGCCACGCGAGCCGTCGCCTGGTCCGGGTAGTAGGCCTTCGTGCATCTGGGCACTTGCGGATCTTGGCATCGATGGCTCCATGGTGTCCCCACAAAGAGGTCACTGACCTACTTCGGGCCAGCCCCCAATTCAATCCGCGGTGAGCAGCGCGAGGTCGCGGCGGATGTAGCGCAGGTGCGCCCACTCCTCCTCGAGGATCACCCGGATGCAGTCGCCGACGGTGGGCTTCCACGAGCCGCCCCACGGCCCGTCGCGCTCCTCGGCGAGCACGTCGGGCGTGACGGTGGCGAGGAAGTCGGTCACCATCTGCTGCCGCTCGGCGCGCACGGCCACGACCTCGTCGTGGGAGGACGGTTCGCGGAAGTTCGAGGTGTCGAAGCCCATCTCGGCGGCACCGGTGAACTGCTGCCCGATCTCGTGGAACGGCTCATCGACGCGCATGATCCCGCGCCCGAGCCACGCGTCGGTCGCGAGGACCAGGTGCCGCAGAGTCTGTGCGAGCGACCACTCGTCGTCGACGTGGGCGTCCCACAACTCGCGGGGCGTCCCGTCGACGGTCACCCGCCACGCCGCGCGTACGGCCTCCCAGCCCTCGCGCAGCCCTTCGGGAGTCTGCGCCTTCTGGAGCTCGCGACCCGGGAACTGCCGGTTGAGCTCGGCGTCGACGAGCGGGACCACGTCGACACCGTTGACGAGGAGGCTGCCGAAGAACAGGTCGTGGCTGTCGATGTCGAGGCCGTCCACGTCGACGCTGCGCATCGTCACGCCGCTGACGTCGGAGAACCGCAGCGTCGCGCCCTTGAAGCTCGCAGCGGTGAAGGACGCGCCCTCGAACTCTTTCGTGTCGCTGTAGGTCGTCATGACGTCATCATCACGGCGGTTGCGGACGAGATCGAGTAGTTACTGTGCGCCGGCGAACCCCTGCTGGCGCCACGCCTCGTACGTCACGACGGCGGCGGAGTTCGCCAGGTTGAGCGACCTCCGCCCGGCGAGCATCGGGATCCGGAGCCGGTCGGTGACCCGGGCGTGCGCGAGCACGTCCGCGGCCAGGCCGGTCGGCTCCGGCCCGAAGAGCAGCACGTCGCCCGGCTCGTACACCACGTCGCTGTGCCAGCGCGTCGCGTGGGCGGTGAACGCGAAGACCCGCGAGGTCGCCAGCGCCGGGCTCGCCAGTGCCGTCTCGAGGTCCGGGTGGACGACCACCGACGCCAGGTCGTGGTAGTCCAGGCCGGCCCGCTTGAGCTGGGGCTCGGAGAGGTCGAAGCCGAGCGGCTCGACCAGGTGCAGCGTCACCCCCGTCGCGGCCGCCAGCCGGATGGCGTTGCCCGTGTTGGGCGGGATCCGGGGCTCGAGGAACATCACGTGGAACACGGCGTCAACCTAGTCCGGGGATGCGGCGATCTCCGGGGGAGTGGTCCACACTTGTCACCAGTCAGGCCCGTCAGGGGCTGGCCATGCGGACGTGGTGTAGTTGCAGCACGCCTCCCTTCCAGGGAGATGGTCGAGGTTCAAATCCTCGCGTCCGCTCCACTTCTTCCGTGGCGCGCCCGGCTCACTGGGCCCGCGCGCGCACCATCCGCAGCACCTCTTCGGAGCGCTCGGTGAGCGAGCTGATCACCACGGGCATGGCTGTGGCGTCGGCCACCTCACGGACGTGCCCGACCCACGCCTCGTCGATCGCGAACACTGGGAAGAGGCAGAACGAGAGCGCCAGCCCGGGGATCATCCCGCCCTCGTGCAGGCTGGGGAGTGCCTCGACGTAGCGCTCGGCGTAGGGCGCGAGCACCTCGTCCTGGCCGGGTCGCCAGAACGCGCCCGCCACGGTGCGGGCGCTCTGGATCGGTACGGAGCGCTCGAGCATGGCCTTCCACGCCTCGTCCTTGGCCTCGGCGGAGGCTGAGCTCGCCCGCACGCAGACGGCACGGACCCACGCGTCGGGATCGGGGTCGCGATCCTCGAGGGCACGTACGGCATCGGTGTCCACGTCGCCGAGCTCGGCGCGGCGCTGGAGGACGTACCACTGCAGGTCGAGGTCGTCGCCGGCCAGGTCGCGCACCTTCGCCAGGTCGTCCTCGCCGACAGCCGTACCGGCCAGCACGCGCAACGCCGGTTGCCGCGACACTCCCGCGTCGACCATGCGGCGTGCCGCGGCGGCGACCTGCGCCTCGAGGCCGGCCCGCGCCGACTCCGGCGCCCAGCGCTGTGCGGCGGTGTGGGCGAGCCTGAGGAACGGCTCGGCGACCGTCTCCACCGTCTCCACCGTCAAGGCGTCGGTGAGCGCACCCACGGCCTCGGCGGCGGTCGCCTCACCGTTGGACAGCATGTCCCACACGGTGGCCATGGCGACGGCGCGGGTGAGGGTGGTGGGCAGCCCGGACGGGCGACCGATCAGCACCTCGCGTCCGGCGGCGTCGGGTCGGGTGGTGGCGAACGTGGTGTCGTCGTGGTTCACCAGGTAGAGGTCGGCCTCCGGCAGGCCCTCGATCGTGGTGCGCTCGCCGTCGACCTCCACCACTGCGGAGCCCACCTCCTCGAGCACGTCGCCCGCGCGACGGTAGGCACCCACGCCCACCACCTGCGGGTGCGGCGCGCCGTGGGCGCCGGCGGCGGTCAGCACGAGGCCGTCGTCGGTCTTCTCCACGCCGAGCCGGTCGACGCCGGCGGTCTCCAGCCACGCCGTACGCCACGACTGCAGGTCGCGGCCGCTGGCCTGCTCGAGGGAGCCGATGAGGTCGTCGAGGGTGGTGTTGCCCCACGCGTGCTCGGCGAAGTAGGCGCTCATGCCCACGCAGAACGTCTCCTCGCCGACGAAGTGCATGAGCTGCTTGAGCACCGCCGCACCCTTGGGGTAGGTGATGGAGTCGAAGATCGACTCGGCGTCCTCCACCGACGGCACGGGTTGGCGGATCGGGTGCGAGCTCGGTCCCTGGTCGGCGAGGTAGGCGGCCAGCTTGTCGCCCACCAGGTTGTTCGCGGCCGTGTCGCCGTAGGCCGTGGCCCGCTCGGCCGCCCACATGCAGGCGAACTCGGCGAAGGCCTCGTTGAGCCAGAGGTCGTCCCACCAGCGCATCGTCACGATGTTGCCGAACCACATGTGGGCCATCTCGTGCAGGAGCACGTTGGCGAAGACCTGCCACTCGCCGGTGGTCGGCTCGTGGCGGCGCAGGATGTCGTCGGTCCAGGTGACGCAGCCGTAGTTCTCCATCGCCCCGCCGAACTCGGGCAGGAACACCTGGTCGTACTTGTGCTGCGGGAAGGGCATGCCGAAGCGGTCGCCGAAGAACTCGAGGCCCTGCGCGGTGAGGGTGAACAGCTGCTCGGCGTCGCGCTCCAGCGCGGACCGCAGGGTCTGGCGGGCGAAGAGACCGAGGTCGTGACCACCGACCTCGGCGCGCAGCTCGACGAACGGGCCGGCCACCACCGTCGGGTTGTACGTCGACAGTGGCGGGGTCGGCTCGAACGTCCAGCGCCGACCGGCGTCGACGTCCTCGACCACCGGATCGCCCGAGTTGCTGACCACGGTCCATGCCTCCGGCGCGGTCACGGTGAACGCGTGCGGTGCCTTGAGGTCGGGCTGGTCGAAGCAGGCCCAGGCGTAGCGCGCCTCGTCGGGCTCGAAGGTGGTCCAGAGGTAGACGTTCTTGTCGGCGGGGTCGACGGCGCGGTGCACGCCTCGCCCGTGCTCGGTGTCGCGCTGCACCGTGGCCACGACGAGCTCGTTGTCCTCCGCCAGGTCTGCCAGCGCGATGCGCCCCTCCTCCGCTGCAGGCAAAGGCGTGCCGTTGAGCGTCGCCGACTCCACCTCCGCACAGCAGTCGACGAACGTCGACGCGCCGGCGGTGGCCGTGAAGCGCACGGTGCTGATGGCGCGGAAGGCCGGTCCGTCGACCAGGTCGGTGAGGTCGATGGCGATGTCGTAGGAGGTGACCGACAGGAGCGCCGCACGCTCGACGGCCTCCTCCTGTCGAAGACTGCGAACGGGCACGAGGGTGGTCCTCACTCGAGGTCGGGTGCTGCGGGGGACGCCCGAGACGAGCGCTTCGTCAGCCTAATTCAAGGTCGAAGTCTGCTCGCGGCATCCACGAGGAACCTTCGACCTAGACGCCGCAACCCCCGCGGAGCCCGGCTCACTGACCGATCCGCGTCCGCACTTCGTACAGCTCCGGGAAGAACGTGAGGCTGAGCGCCCGGCGGAGGAAGTCGACGCCTGACGACCCGCCGGTGCCGACCTTGTGGCCGATGACCCGCTGCACGACCTGGAGGTGGCGGAAGCGCCACTGCTGGAAGGCGTCCTCGATGTCGACGAGCTCCTCACAGGTCTCGTACACGCCCCAGTGCTCGGCGGGCGCGGAGTAGACGCCGGCGAAGACGTCGACCAGGTCGGGGTCGGTCGTGTAGGGCTGGGTGACGTCGCGGTCGAGCAGCCGCTGCGGGACGGCGTACCCCTGGCGCGCGAGGTGGGCGAGGAACTCGTCGTAGAGGGACGGCTCGTGCAGCAGCTCGTCGAGGGCCGAGCGGGCGGCCTCGTCGTGGGCGAAGACCTTGACCATGTCGGCGTTCTTGTTGCCGAGCAGGAACTCGACCTCGCGGTACTGCGCGGACTGGAAGCCGGAGCTGGTCGCGAGGAACGGCCGGATCTCGGCGTACTCGCTCGGCGTCAGCGTCGCGAGCACGGACCACTGGTCGGTGAGCGTGTGCAGGATGTGCTTGATCCGCGCCGTCCGCTTGAGCGCGGGGGAGAGCTCGTCGGCGCGCAGCAGCGCGCGGGCCGAGCGCAGCTCGTGGATCATCAGCTTGAGCCACAGCTCGCTCGTCTGGTGCTGCACGATGAAGAGCAGCTCGTCGTGCTGGGGCGGGTCCGACAGCGGCTGCTGGGCCGCGAGCAGGGTGTCGAGGCGGAGGTAGTCGCCGTAGGACATCGACTGCGAGAAGTCCTTCTGGATGCCGGCCTCGAGGTCACGCTTGTTCGGAGTTTCACCCATGGCCGCAACCTATCGGCCACAGGGGTCGGTGGGCTCGTCTACCGTCGCACCCATGGCCCACCCGGACGAGCGCACCCGCACCTGGGTGCCCGACTGGCCGCTGCTCGGTGGCGCAGGTGCTGAGGCCTCAGCGACGTGGCGCGGGCGACCCGACCCACCGCGAGGACGACGCGGGCCGCACCTGGCGCGCCATGCGTACGCCGACCGGGCCTGCGTCGCTGTGCGTCCAGGCGCGGCCCTCGGCCGGGGACGTGTACGCCCGCGCGTGGGGGCCGGGCGCGGAGTGGGCGCTGGACCGGCTGCCGGCGCTGCTGGGTGCCGACGACGACCCGTCCGGGTTCGTCGCGCACCACCCGCAGGTCGCCGAGGGTCTCAAGCGCCACCGCAACTGGCGGATCGGCGGCACCGGGCTCGTGATGGAGGCGCTGGTGCCCTCGATCCTCGAGCAGAAGGTGACGGGCAAGCAGGCGTTCGGGTCGTTCCGCGACCTCGTCCGGCTCCACGGAGAGCCCGCACCGGGTCCGGTGGCGGCGCTGCGGCTGATGGTCCAGCCGGAGCCCGCCGTCATTGCCGCGATCCCGTCGTGGGAGTGGCTCAAGCTCGGCGTGCAGCCTGCCCAGTCGCGGACCTTGGTCACCGCGTGCCGGCTCGCCTCGTCGCTGGAGCGGGTCACTGAGGTGCCGCTCGAGGAGGCCGACAAGCGGCTGCGGTCGATCCGGGGGATCGGCGTGTGGACCAGCGCCGAGGTGCGCCAGCGCGCGTTCGGCGATCCCGATGCGGTGAGCTTCGGCGACTACCACCTCGCCAACTGGGTCGGCTGGGCGCTCGTCGGCCACGACATCACCGACGACGAGATGGCCGTCCTGCTCGAGCCCTACCGCCCCCAGCGCGGCCGGGCAGCGGCCATGGCGATCGCCGGCGGGCAGTCACGTCCGCGCCGTGGTCCGCGGATGAGCGTCCCGACCCACCTCCCGACGCGCTAGCCGCGACCCCGTCGAGGTGAGCGGGCACTCCGTGCCCGTCTTGCCCGTCGACCGGGCACTTCGTTTCCCCGGGACGTGCATCAAGTGCCCGGTCGATCTGTGTGACGAGCACGAAGTGCCCGGTCAGTTCCCGGGACGGGCACGAAGTGCCCGGTCAGTTCCCGGGACGGGCACGAAGTGCCCGGTCGGCCGATGTCACAGCAGCGGGCGCAGCGGCGCGAGGAAGCTCTCGGTGAACTTGCGGTTGAGGTCGCGTGCCTGCCACTCGTCGAGGGTGAGCTCGAGGCAGTTGGTCTCGTCGGTGCGGAAGACCTGCTCCATCACCGCGGCGAAGTCGGTGTCGATGACCTCGAGGTTGATCTCGTAGTTGCCCTGGAGGCTGAGCCGGTCGATGTTGGCGGTGCCGACGGTCGCCCAGCTGCCGTCGATGGTGGCGGTCTTGGCGTGCACCATCGCGTCCTTGAACCGCAGGATCCGTACGCCCGCCGCGAGCAGCTGGCCGTAGTAGCCGCGGGAGATCCAGTCGGCCACGATGTGGTTGGACTTCAGCGGCAGCAGGATGCGTACGTCGACGCCACGTCGCGCCGCGTCGGCGAGCGAGTCGACGAAGTCCTGGTCGGGCAGGAAGTACGCCGTCGTCAGCCAGACGTTGCGGCTCGCGCGGTTGATCGCCTCGAGGTACATGCTGCGGATCGGGAAGTTCCACTGTCGTGGGATGTTGCGGTGGATCCGGATCTGCGGATCCCACTCGGACGCCGTCTCGATGAGCAGCGGTCGCTCGCTGCGGGTGAGGCGGCGCCGACGGTTGAGGTTCCAGAAGTCGGCGAACGCGCGCTTGAGGTCCCACACGCCCGGCCCGCTGATCCGTACGTGCGTGTCGCGCCACTCGGTGGCGTACGCCGAGCCGATGTTGTAGCCGCCGAGGAACGCGACCTCATCGTCGACGACCAGCAGCTTGCGGTGGTTGCGGCCGTAGCGGCGCAGGTCCCAGAACTTGATGCCGGCGTTCCAGATCGGGTAGCGCATCACCTTGAGGGACGGCGAGAAGCGCTTGAACGCGGGAGAGACGACGACGTTGGCGAAGCCGTCATAGATGCAGTGGACGTCGACACCGCGCTCGGCCGCGGACGTCAGCGCGGTCTTGAACTTCCACCCGATCTCGTCGCCCTTCCAGATGTAGGTCTCGAAGAGGATCTGCTTCTTCGCGCCGTCGATCGCGGCGAGCATGTCGTCGTACAGGTCCCGCCCGAAGGTGTACGTCGTGATCAGCCCTCCGCCGACCGGCACGGTCTCGGGCGGCGAGATGGGGAACGCCTTGGGCTTCTTGCCGCGGCGTCGGTAGGAGTCGACGAGCGACAGGGCGATGGCGACCGCGAGCTGGAGGCCGAGCAGCGTGAGCAGCGAGCGCCGCGCGGCGGTCAGCAGGCGGGCGACGGTCACGCGGACAACCTATCCAGCACGGACCAGCGAGGTGCGATCACTTCCGGCGGAAGATCGGCGCGTGCGTGAGCTCGGCCACCCGGGACGACAGCGCGGCAGCCGTCCACGTCACTGCCAGGAGGAGCTCGGCGACGCCGAGCCAGGTGTCACCGTCCGAGAGGGACCACAACCCGAGCACCGCCCACAGCACGGCACCCACCCACGACCAGATGCGCAGCTTCGCACCGGTCGTGGTCTCGCGCTCCATGCCTGCAGCCTAGGACCCGCTCAGTTGGAGAGCGGCGTAGCGCGGCACGTTGCAGGGTCGGTCGGAGAAGATCCGGAAGAGCGCGGCGCGGAGCATCGCCTGCCGAGGTGCGCCGCTCGCCCAGTCCGTGAGGGCGTCGCGGGGTGCTCCCAGCCACAGCACCGCGTCGAGCACGCACACCGCCTCGGCCCACAGCGGCGAGCGCCACGCGGGGGAGAAGTCGATGACGAACGGGACGCCGGTCGCGTCGAGCAGCACGTTGCCGGCGAGGTCGGCGTGGACGAGCTGCTCGCGCCCGAGGTCGGTGTCGTCGAGCGCCCCCACCAGCTCCGTGACGAGGTCGGCCAGGCCGGGTTCGGCGCGGTCTCGCGCGGCTCTCATGGCTGCCTCACCGTCGTACGCCCAGCGGTCGGACTCCGCCCACTGGTCCGTACGCGCGGCGAGCGCTGGCGGCCGCTCGGGCACGGCGACGGCGAGCCGGGCGTGCAGGAGGTGGGCGGTGGCTCGGAGTGTCGGCAGGTCGCGGCACTGGGTCGTCCCGGACTCGAAGCGCGTCGCCGCCCAGCCGTCGGCCGTGAGGTTGCCGTCGCGCGCGGGCACGGGGATCGCCAGTCGGAGGGCGCGCGGCACCCCCTCGTCGAGGCGTACGGCGAGCCGCGCCTGGATCGGTGCGATCCACGCCTCCGACTCGTCGTGGCCGGGGGACAGGACGAGGTCGCCGGCCCGCCAGCTCGTGCCCCGGCCGCCCGCGAGCGGCTCCAGCACGCCCTCGGCGGCGAACAGGTCGAGCACGTGGTCCGGCGGCCGCGCAGCATCCGAGGGCATGCCGAGAGGGTAGGTCCGGCGCGTCAGCGGCGGTAGACGAGCTCGCCCGGACCGTTGCCGTGCACGTAGCGGAGGACCAGCTCGAGGCGGCCGTCGCGGGTGCGCAGCTCGAGGACCGGCTCGGACAGAGCGCTGTTGACCGCGATCTCCTGGTCCATCAGCCCGTCGGGGCAGTCGCCACTCCACTCGGCGTCGGTGATCTCCGGTGCACCGCGCCATTCCCGCCAGCGCCCTTCCAGCACCCGGCAGCCGGTGCTGGCGGAGATGCGACCGCCCACGCCGCCGCTGTCACCGAATCGGATGAACGGTCGCACACCGGGCTTCCACGTCGGACGGTGGTCGACGCCCGCGCTGTCGGTCCAGGTGACCAGCTGCCAGCGCTGGCCCACGACGTCGGCCCGCGGCCACGGTGCATCCAGTCGCAGCTCCAGCTCGACGTCCTCGCCGGTCATGGTGAGGGTGTCGCCCGTGCGGGCGACCGTGTCGACCTCCGTGAGCGCGCCGAGGTAGGCCGATTCCAGCGCCCCCGGTGCGCCGTCGCAGCCTGCGAAGGTCTGCTCGATGCCGGGGCCGGGGATGTCGAAGGACGCCCCGTCCACGTCATAGTCGACGCCGTAGTCGTTGCACGGCCCCTTGCCGCCCAGGCCGTCGTCGTCGAAGGTCAGCGTGACGTGGTTGTCGGGGCTCACCGCGAGCGGACCGGCGCCCGTACGTCCCCCCACGAGGACCCACGTGCCCTCCAGGTCCACGTCCGGCCCGCCACCGAGCGCTGCCCACCCCGCGGCCGCCAGGCCGAGCGTGAGCACGCCTGCGACCAGCCCCCGTCGTACCCCCATGGAGGGGAGTCTGGACCGCGCGGGTCACGCCCGGGTCACGATCGGCGAACGGGTCGCTGTCGGTGGCGGCCCGTAGGCTCGACGCATGCGTCCAGTCACCGATCTCCAGCGCCGGGTGGCCCCCTTCAAGGTGGTCTCCGACTACAGCCCGTCCGGTGACCAGCCAGCCGCGATCGAGGACATCGTGGAGCGCATCTCCGGCGGCGAGCAGGACATCGTCCTGCTCGGCGCGACCGGCACCGGCAAGACCGCGACGGTGGCCTGGGTGGCCGAGCAGGTGCAGCGCCCGGTGCTCGTGCTCCAGCCCAACAAGACGCTCGCCGCACAGTTCGCCAACGAGCTGCGCCAGCTGTTCCCGGACAACGCGATCGAGTACTTCGTCTCCTACTACGACTACTACCAGCCCGAGGCCTACGTCCCCCAGACCGACACCTACATCGAGAAGGACTCCTCGATCAACGAGGAGGTCGAGCGGCTGCGGCACAGCGCGACCAACAGCCTGCTCACCCGCCGCGACACGATCGTGGTCTCGACGGTGTCCTGCATCTACGGCCTCGGCACTCCGCAGGAGTACGTCGACCGGATGCTGCGGCTCAAGGTCGGCGAGGAGCACGACCGCGACTCCGTGCTGCGTCGGCTGGTCGAGATCCAGTACACCCGCAACGACATGTCGTTCACCCGTGGCACGTTCCGGGTCCGCGGCGACACCCTCGAGATCTTCCCCGTCTACGAGGAGCTGGCGGTGCGCGTCGAGTTCTTCGGCGACGAGATCGAGCGGCTGATGACGCTCCACCCGATCAGCGGTGAGGTGATCTCCGAGGACACCGAGCTCCACGTCTTCCCCGCCACCCACTACGTCGCCGGCCCCGAGCGGATGGAGAAGGCGATCACGGGCATCGAGCTCGAGCTCGCCGACCAGCTCGCCGTCTTCGAGCGGCAGGGCAAGCTGCTCGAGGCGCAGCGCCTGCGCATGCGCACGACCTACGACGTCGAGATGATGCGGCAGGTCGGCTCGTGCTCGGGCATCGAGAACTACTCGATGCACATGGACGGTCGCAAGCCCGGCAGCGCTCCCAACACGCTCCTCGACTACTTCCCCGAGGACTTCGTCCTCGTCGTCGACGAGTCCCACGTCGCGGTGCCGCAGATCGGTGGCATGTACGAGGGCGACATGTCGCGCAAGCGCAACCTGGTCGACCACGGCTTCCGGCTGCCGAGCGCGATGGACAACCGGCCGCTGCGGTGGGAGGAGTTCCTCGACCGGATCGGCCAGACGATCTATCTCTCGGCCACTCCCGGCAACTACGAGCTCGACAAGGTCGGCGGCATCGACGGCACCGTCCAGCAGATCATCCGCCCCACCGGCCTGATCGACCCCGAGGTCGTGGTGAAGCCGACCAAGGGCCAGATCGACGACCTGATCCACGAGATCCGGACCCGCGCCGAGAAGAACGAGCGCGTCCTCGTCACGACGCTGACCAAGAAGATGTCCGAGGACCTCACCGACTACCTCCTCGACGCCGGCATCCGCACCCGCTACCTCCACTCCGAGGTCGACACCCTCCGCCGCATCGAGCTGCTGCGCGAGCTCCGGATGGGCGAGTACGACGTGCTGGTCGGCATCAACCTGCTCCGCGAGGGCCTCGACCTGCCCGAGGTGTCGCTCGTCGCGATCCTCGATGCGGACAAGGAGGGCTTCCTGCGCTCCGACAAGTCGCTCATCCAGACCATCGGTCGTGCGGCGCGCAACGTGTCCGGCCAGGTCCACATGTACGCCGACAAGATCACGCCGTCGATGGAGAACGCCATCGGCGAGACCAACCGTCGCCGGGCGATCCAGGTCGCCTACAACACCGAGCGCGGGATCGACCCCCAACCGCTGCGCAAGAAGATCGCCGACATCACCGAGATGCTCGCCCGCGAGGACGAGAACACCGAGGAGCTGCTCCGCACCTGGGCCGACGTCGGCCAGAAGGGGCGCGCGGGTGGTGTGAAGGCCGGCAAGTCGCCGACGCCCGCGCTCTCGCGGATCCACCACGACCAGCCCGACACCGCCGGCATCCCGTCGTCCGACCTCGCCGAACTCATCCAGGGCCTCACCGACCAGATGAAGCAGGCTGCCGCCGACCTCCACTTCGAGGTCGCCGCCCGCTTGCGCGACGAGATCTCGGACCTCAAGAAAGAACTGAGACAGATGATGGAAGCGACGAAGTGACGAGCGGCGCGCGCGAGCCGAGGAACGAGGCTTGTGGCGTGTCCGAGGAGCGAGGAGCTGCGGGAGCGAAGCGAGCGCCGGCG
Organism: uncultured Actinomycetota bacterium; assembly: GCA_963711175.1. Classification (GTDB taxonomy): domain Bacteria; phylum Actinomycetota; class Actinomycetes; order Propionibacteriales; family Nocardioidaceae; genus Nocardioides. The sequence goes on along the minus strand of CAVQDC010000039.1, from coordinate 177,641 downwards.
ACCAAGTGACGAGCGAAGCGAGCGCTGGCGACCAAGTGACGAGTGGCGCGAGCGCCGGCGACCAAGTGAACGCCCAGCGCGCGAGCGAAGCGAGCGCCGGCGACGAAGTGACGAGCGACGTGCGCGGGTCAGCCGCCTAGCTCTTCGCGCCGCTTGAGCTCCTTGCGCTCCTTCTTCTCCAGGCTCCGGACGTGCTCCTCGATGATGTCGCGCTTGTTGGCGATGACGCGCACGAGGTTCATCAGCGCGAAGCCCATCGGGAAGAGCGGCCACGGGAACTCGCCGAACATCGTGGCGGCCCAGATCGTCCAGAGCAGGACCGAGAGGCCGATGAAGCCGAGCGCCGCCTCGCGTCGGTCGCTCTCCCACTTCCGCACGGCCTGGGTGTGCAGCTCCGTCGCGCTCGACTGGGGCGCCCGGGCGACAGGGAGGTCCTCGACGAGCGGGATCAGCTCACCCAGCGTCCGGCTCGCCAGGGCGGTGTCGGTGCGCTCGTCGTACTCGGTGCGGGTGATGCGGCCTTCGGCGAAGGCGTCGGCGAGCACGGTCTCGATGACGGCGCGGTCGCGGTCCGACGCACGCATCGCCGTGTTCGCGGGGATGCGCGGGTCGTGGTCGAACTGGCTCCACACCTCGATACCCGGCACGTCGCCAGCATAGGCACCATCGGGGTGAGGCCGGGACGCAGCGGTGGTCGTTAGCGTCGAGCGCATGAGCACTCCCATCGACCTCGGTCGCCCCGTCTCCGGCGACGTCATCGACCTGATCCTCGAGGACCACCGCCGCTTCGAAGGCCTGCTGCGCGACCTGCGCGACAGCACCTCGGACCGCGACGGCGTACGCAAGGCGCTGGCCGCGCTGCACGTCGCGCACGCGGAGGCCGAGGAGAAGCACGTCTACCCCCAGCTGCGCCGCAAGGACGCGATCACCGAGCACGAGGCCGAGCACGGCGAGGAGGAGCACGCCGAGGGCCACGAGGCGCTGCTGGCCGTGCTGGAGCTCAAGGGCACCGACACCCAGGCCTTCGACGACGCGGTCGAGGAGCTGGCCAAGGCGCTCAACCACCACCTGACCGAGGAGGAGCTCACCATCCTCAACCCGGCGCGCGAGGAGGTCGGCGAGCAGGTGCGGGCCGACCTCGGCGTCGCTTTCGCGACCGAGCGCAACCAGCAGCTCGACGACGACTGCGGAGCCATCGACAACGTGCGGCGCATCGTGAAGGCTGCGGAGCGAGAGGGCCTCCTCGACGAGGACGAGGACGAGGAGTCCGAGGACTGACCGGAGGGGAGCGCCCCATGGACGTCACGCAGATGCAGGAGCTGTGCGCGGGCTTCGCCGGCGCGTGGCCCGACAACCCGTGGGACCACGAGCACCCCGTCTTCAAGGTCGGGCCGGGGGAGCGCGGCAAGATCTTCGCGTTCCTCGGCGCCGACACCGTCGGCGTGAAGTCCGCGCTGTCCCGCGAGGTGGCCGACGAGTGGTTGGACCGCTATCCCGAGGACGCGAGCGTGATGGCGTACATCGGCCGTTCGGGGTGGAACGACCTCCGACTGGCCGGCGCCATCCCCGACGACGAGCTGGTCGAGGCTGTCGAGGAGTCCTACCGGTTGGTGGTCTCCAAGCTGCCCAAGCGCGACCGGCCCGACGCGGGCTGAGGTCAGCGGCGTCGCATCATCGTCAGCCCGACCATCCGGGCGACGACCATCGCGATGTAGAACACGCCGACCATCATCTCGATCATCACGATCGACCGGGCGTGCAGGCCGACGGCGACGATGTCGCTCAGCCCGACGCTGGTCAACGTGGAGAACGACAGGTAGAGCAGCTCGAACCACTCCTGGTCCGAGCCCGCCGGGCTGGAGAAGGAGTCCGGCCACAGGACCTGCACGGCGGCGAACGCATAGGCGAAGGCCCAGGCGACGACGGTGAAGGCGGCGCCGGTGGCCAGCAGCTCGTCGGTGGTGACGTCGTCGTCGTGGAGCAGGTATCGCAGCATCGCGTAGGAGACGTAGAAGTAGAACGGGCAGTGCAGCAGCGCGGATGTGAGCACGATCGTGTCCGTGTCCCGGAACACCGCCTCCAGCAGGGTCAGCACCATGGCCGGTGCACCCAGGAACAGCACCACCCGGCTCACCAGCGGCGTACGCCGCACCGCGAGGACCGCGGAACCGACGGCGAGCATCCCGATCGCGCCGAGGAACGCCCGACCCACGACCGACCCCTCGAGGAACGGCCACGCGAGCACCTGGAGCAGCTGCGCGCCGAGCAGGATCGCCGACGGATGCGCCAGCAGCGGCTCGAGACGGGTCCTCACGATCACGCAGTGTAGGAGTCGAGGGCGGGCAGCACGGATGAGCCACACGCCGACGCTCCGCTGGGCTAGGTTCGCCGCGTGGGAGGTCGCGGTGGCAGGTGGCTGGTGGGAGCGCTGGCGCTCGTGCTCGTCGGGCTGCTCGTCGGCATCGGGCTGGTCGTCACGTCGCGGGGCTCGACAGACGACGCGCTGACCGACGCGCAGCAGGAGGTCGCCCGCGCGGCACGTACGGAGGCGCTGGCGTTCCTGACGGTCGACCACACCAACATGGATCCCCTCATCGAGGCCGTGCTCTCCGGTGCCACTGGCGACTTCAAGGAGCAGTACGAGTCGCAGCGGGAGAAGCTGACCAGCGAGGCGGTCCGCACGGAAGCGACGTCCACCGCAGAGGTCGTCGCACTCGGTGTCGGCGCGCTCGACAGCGACTCGGCCACCGTCCTGCTCGCGGCCAACAGCACGATCACCAACAAGAAGACCGGCCACAAGGGCCAGGTGCGCTACTACCGCCTGCGCCTCGACCTGGTCCGCAAGGGCGACCGCTGGCTCACCCACGACGTGCGGTTCGTGAGGTGAGCGTGTGACGTCGCAGCGGGTGGCGGGCTGGCTCGCCGTGCTGGTGGTCGTCGCCGGTGCGGTCCTGGCGTGGTTCCTCCTGTGGGCCGACAGTGGGTCCGGGCTGGACACCACGAGCGCCGAGTCGTCGGACTCGACCGTGGCCTCCGCGGGGATCAAGAACACCGCCCTGCAGGCGGCCGCCGACGTGACCACCAGGGCCTACAGCTATTCGTGGGAGACCCTCGGCGACGACCGCACGGCCGCCCGGGAGCGGATGACCAGCGAGATGCGGCGCCGCTACGACCGCACGATGGCGGGCCTCGGCACGTCGAGCCAGCGCGACCACACCGTCGTGACGGCCGAGGTGGTCGACTCGGCGCTCGTGACGGCGACCTCGTCGTACGCCCGGGTGCTGCTCTTCGTGAACCAGACGACCTCGGACAGCACCCTCGAGAAGCCCCTGCTCGACCTCGACCGCGTGCTCGTCACGCTCGTGCGCGATGGCGGCGAGTGGCGGCTCGACGACCTCGATGCCCTGTGAGACTCCCCTTGTAGCAAGACCCCCCGGACGGAAGGATCGCGGCGTGGACGACGTGACGACGGACCTGCTCATCATCGGAGCCGGCCCGACCGGGCTCTACTCCGCCTACTACGCGGGGTTCCGCGGGATGAGCGTCGCCGTGGTCGACTCGCTGCCCGAGCTCGGCGGCCAGATCACCGCGATGTATCCGGAGAAGGCGATCCTCGACGTCGCCGGCTTCCCGAGCGTCAAGGGGCGCGACCTCGTCGAGGGGCTCGTCGCGCAGGCCGCGACCGCCGACCCGACGTACCTCCTCGACCGCACCGCCACCACGCTCGAGCACGGCGACGACCACGTGGTGGTGACCCTCGACGAGGGCACGCGCGTCACCGCCGGCGCGGTGCTCATCACGTCGGGCATCGGCAAGTTCAGCCCACGACCGCTGCCCGCGGGTGACGGGTGGGTCGGGCGCGGGATGGAGTTCTTCGTGCCGAGCTTCGCGCCCTATGCCGGCAAGGACGTCGTCATCGTCGGGGGAGGAGACAGCGCCTTCGACTGGGCGCAGCACCTCGAGCCGATCGCCGCGTCGGTGATGCTCGTGCACCGCCGCGACGCCTTCCGCGCGCACGAGCGCACGGTCGCCGCGGTCAAGGACTCCGCGGTCGAGATCGTCACCAACGCGCAGGTCACCGAGCTGCGCGGTGACGGCCACCTCGAGGAGGTGGAGATCAGCGTGGACGGGCAGGAGCCGCGCGTGGTGAAGGCCCAGGCACTCGTCGCGGCACTCGGCTTCATCGCCGACCTCGGCGCCATCCAGCAGTGGGGCCTGGTCACCGAGAAGCGCCACGTCGTCGTCGACTCCGCGATGCGGACCAACCTGTCCCGTGTCTTCGCTGCCGGCGACATCACCGACTACCCCGGCAAGGTCCGGCTGATCGCGGTCGGGTTCGGCGAGGCCGCGACCGCCGTCAACAACGCTGCCGTGACGATCGACCCGTCCGCGCACGTGTTCCCCGGCCACTCGAGCGAGGGCTGAGCCCAGGGAGGGGTGAGCGCGCGAGGCGCTACCGGCCAGTAGGCATAATAGGGCCGACTCACCGAGCGCGACGCGAAAGGCCTGACACGTGCGCATCGCCCTGCTGTCCTACCGGAGCAAGCCGCACTGCGGCGGCCAGGGCGTCTATGTCCGCCACCTGAGCCGCGAGCTCGTACGCCTCGGGCACGAGGTCGAGGTGTTCTCCGGCCAGCCGTATCCCGATCTCGACGAAGGGGTCGTGCTGACCAAGGTGCCGAGCCTCGACCTCTATCGCGAGCCCGATCCGTTCCGGGTGCCGCACCTGAGGGAGTTCCGCGACCTGATCGACGTCGAGGAGTTCCTCACGATGTGCACGGCCGGGTTCCCCGAGCCGAAGACGTTCGGCTCGCGGATCTCGCGGCTGATGGAGGACCGGGCCGGCGACTTCGACATCGCCCACGACAACCAGGTGCTCGCCCCCGGGGTCATGGACCTCGAGGAGCTCGGCCTGCCCGTGATCGCGACGATCCACCACCCGATCACGATGGACCGCCAGATCGACCTCCAGACCGCGCCGACCCGGCGCAAGCGGCTGTCGCTGCGCCGGTGGTACGGCTTCCTGCGGATGCAGACGAAGGTCGCCCAGCAGGTCCGCAAGGTGCTCACCCCGTCCGACTCCTCGCGCCGCGACATCGCACGGGACTTCGGCGTCGACCCGGCCCGGATGCAGACGATCCTGCTCGGCGTCGACGAGGTGTTCGTGCCGCCGACCGCGCCGCGCGTGCCCGGCCGGATCCTCGCCATGGCCAGTGCGGACGCCCCGATGAAGGGCATCGCGACCCTGCTCGAGGCGTTCGCGAAGCTGAGCGTCGAGCGCGACGTCTCGCTGGTGCTGGTCACCCGGCCCGAGCCGGGCGGGCGCACCGAGCAGCTGATCGACGCGCTCGGCATCGGCGACCTGGTCACCTTCGTGAGCGGGGTCAGCGACGCGGAGCTCGTCGAGGTGATGGGGTCCGCCGAGCTGGCCTGCGTGCCCTCGCTCTACGAGGGCTTCTCGCTGCCCACCGCTGAGCTGATGGCGTGCGCGACGCCGCTCGTGGTGTCGCGCGCCGGCGCCATCCCGGAGGTCGTCGGGGACGACGGCGTCTGCGCCGACCTGGTGACTCCCGGCGACGTCGGCGAGCTCACGGCGGCGATCGCGGCGCTGCTCGACGACCCGGAGCGGCGTACGACGATGGGCGCCGCCGGACGCGCGCGCGTCGAGGAGATGTTCAGCTGGCGCGCCGTGGCCGAGGCCACCGCAGCCGCCTACGAGGAGACGATCGCCGCCTTCCAGATGGAACGTGGCCGGCGAGAGCAGGAGCCCGACCGTGCTGACCGTTGACTTCGACCGGCTCGGGCTGCGCCCGGGCGACCGCGTGCTCGACATGGGCTGCGGCGCCGGCCGGCACGCCTTCGAGATGTACAAGCGGGGTGCCGACGTCATCGCCTTCGACCAGGACGCCGACGAGCTCTCGATCGTGCGCGAGTGGTTCGCGGCGATGCGTGAGGCAGGCGAGGTGCCCGCCGGTGCCGAGGCGGACGTCAAGGAGGGCGACGCACTCGCCCTGCCGTTCGCCGATGGGGAGTTCGACCGGATCGTGGCCGCCGAGATCCTCGAGCACATCCACGCCGACGTCGACGCCATCAAGGAGCTCGTCCGGGTGCTGCGACCGGGCGGCACCCTGGCCATCTCGGTGCCGCGCTGGCTGCCCGAGGTCGTCAACTGGAAGCTCTCCGACGACTACCACAACGCCGAGGGCGGCCACATCCGGATCTACACGTCCGAGGAGCTCGTGGACAAGGTCACGAAGGCGGGCCGGTTCAACGACGGCACGCCCGGTGACGCGATGGTGTTCACGGGCAAGGACTACGCCCACGGCCTCCACACGCCCTACTGGTGGATCAAGTGCGCCGTCGGCGTCACGAACGACGAGCACCCGCTCGCGAAGGCGTACCACCGGTTGCTGGTCTGGGAGATCATGAAGAACCCGCGCTCGCTGCGCGCGGCCGGCAAGGTCCTCGACCCGCTGATCGGGAAGAGCATGGTGCTCTACTTCCGGAAGCCGGCAGCGTGAAGGCACCGCTCGCGGTCGACCAGGTCCTCACGCGGGCGCAGGTCGAGCAGACCGCCGCGACCATCGAGGCGGCGCAGGAGCCGTCGGGCGCGATCCCGTGGTCCGTCGGCGAGCACACCGACGTCTGGAACCACCTCGAGTCGGCGATGGGGCTGATGGTCGGCGGGCGGCGCGAGGCCGCCGAGCGGGCGTTCGCCTGGGCGCGCGAGACGCAGCGCGCCGACGGCTCGTGGCCGATGAAGATCGTCGCGGGCGAGGTCGAGGACCACTCCGGCGAGACCAACATGTCGGCCTACGTCGCGGTCGCCACGTGGCACCACTGGCTGGTCGCGCGGGACGAGGCGTTCGTACGCCTCATGTGGCCCACCGTGCGACGCGCGCTCGACTGGGTCGTGTCGCTGCAGCTGCCGTTCGGCGGCGTCGCGTGGTCGCAGGAGTGGCACGACGGGACACCCGCCGCGATCAACGAGGACGCGCTGCTCGCCGGGTCGTCGAGCATCCACCACTCGCTGCGCGCCGGTGTCGCGCTCGCCGAGCTGGTGGGGGAGCCGCAGGTCGAGTGGGAGCTGGCCGGTGGCCGGCTCGGCCACGCGCTGCGCGAGCACCGCGACCTCTTCCTGGACAAGTCGACGTTCTCGATGGACTGGTACTACCCGGTCCTCGGCGGCGCCGTCCGCGGCGACGCGGCGCGCGCGATGATCGCGGAGCGCTGGGACACGTTCGTCGAGCCCGGGCTCGGCATCCGCTGCGTCTCCGCCAACCCGTGGGTGACCGGCGCCGAGACGTGCGAGCTGGTGCTGGCGCTCGAGGCCATCGGAGACCGCGCCCGCGCCCTGCAGCTCCTCGCCGACATGCAGCACCTGCGCACCGACGACGGGTCCTACTGGACCGGTTACGTCTTCCCGACGGATGTCGACGCGGTGGGCGTGAACTGGCCGTCGGAGCAGACGACCTACACGGCAGCCGCGGTGATCCTCGCTGTCGACGCCCTGTCCGACGGGACCCCGGGCGCCGACATCATGCGTGGCACCACGCTCGCGCCGGACTTCGCCGACCTGGGCCTGTCAGACCTGGGCCTGGAGTGCGGCTGCACGTCAGACGACCGGGTCGCCGGGCTCGCCCGACGTACGGCGTAGGACCCGCATCGAGCCGACGACGTCCACCTCGGTGAACGCGCCGCTCGCCAGTGCCGGGAGGTAGATGTCCTCGTACGGCGGCCGGCCGCCGTCGGCCGGATCGGGGAAGACGTCGTGGATCACCAGCACGCCACCGGCCATCACCCAGCGCGGCCAGCCGCGGAAGTCGGCGCGGGCCGGCTCGACGCCGTGGCCGCCGTCGATGAACAGCAGCGACAGGGGCGTACGCCACCAGCGGCTCACCGTCTCCGAGCGGCCGACGACAGCGACGACCTGCTCCTCGAGGCCGGCGGCGCGGACCGTGCGGCGGAAGGTCGGCAGGGTGTCCATCACCCCGAGCTCGGGGTCGACGAGGCTGTCGTCGTGGTGCTCCCACCCGGCCTGGTTCTCCTCCGACCCGCGGTGGTGGTCGACGGTGAAGACGGTCCCGCCGACCTCGCGCGCGGCGCCGCCCAGCCAGATCGCCGACTTGCCGCAGTAGGTGCCGACCTCGAGGGCCGGGCCCTGGGGGAGCCGCTCGCGCGCCCACCGGTGCAGGAGCTCGCCCTCGTCCTCGGGCATGAAGCCCTTCGCCGCGCGGGCGTGCTCGAGCAGGTCTGCGGGCATCACGGCGCGAGCCTAGGTCACACCTGCGCGCCGCCACTCGTCGTACGGGAGAGAGGCAACCGCCACCCACACCCAGGAGCAGTCATGAGCAACCACACCATCGTCTTCCCCACCCCCGACCTCACCGCCGCGACGGCGTTCTACCGCATCGCGTGGGGCACCGAGCCGCACACCGAGACGCCCTACTACGTCGGGTTCAACCTCGACGGCCAGGAGATCGGCCTCAACCCGAACGGCGAGCGGGACGGGATGACCGGTCCGGTCGTCTACTGGATGACCGACGACCTCGAGGCCAAGGTGGCCGAGGTCGAGGCAGCCGGCGGCACCGTCGTACGACCGGTGACCGCGGTCGGCGGTGGTACGTCGCTGGCGCTGCTGACGGACCCGGCCGGCAACCAGGTCGGGTTCATCACCCAGGGCTGAGGCGTCAGGCGGGCTCGTCCGCGCGGTCGCCCGAGATCTCACTGGGGTCGACGCCGCTGTCGGCCTCGAGCCCGTGGCGCCAGGTGTTCCAGTGCCAGCTGACAGGTAGCGATCGACCGCGCGGACCGCGTAGGCGCTGCGGATCGAGTGGAAGACGTCGAAGGCGTGCTGGGTGCCGGGCAGCTCGGCGAACACGACGGACTTCTCGGACGTGCGCCGCAGCTCGGCGACGAACAGCCGGGCCTGCTCGACCGCGACGAGCGTGTCGAGCTCGCCGTGGATGACGAAGAAGTCCGGTGCGTCGGCGGTGATGCGGAGGATCGGGGACGCCGCCTCGTACACGTCGGGAGCGTCCTGCCAGGTCGTCTGCATGATCTTGGGGCCGAGGAACGCGTCGCGCATGCCGATCGCGTTGGTCAGTCCCGTCGAGCCGGCGAAGTCGTAGATGCCGTAGAACGGCACGGCCGCCCGGACGCTGGTGTCGGCGTCCTCGAAGCCGGGCTGGAAGGCCGGGTCGCCCGGGGTGAGCGCGGCCAGTGCGGTCAGGTGCCCACCCGCGGACCCGCCGGTGATGGCGAGGTAGTCGGGGTCGCCGCCGTACTCGGCGATGTGGTCCTTGACCCACGCGATCGCGCGCTTGACGTCGACGATGTGCGCCGGCCAGGCGTCGCGGGGGGAGAGGCGGTAGTTGATCGCGACGCAGACCCAGCCCTTCGCGGCCATCTGGTTCATCAGGGGCCGGCCCTGGTGCTCCTTGGCGCCGACGGTCCACGCACCGCCATGGATCTGCAGGAGGACCGGGGCGTCCTTGATCACGTCGTCGCCCGCGGGGAGGTAGATGTCGAGGTGGCCGCGCTTGCCCGCGTCCGAGTAGGTCACGTCGCTGATCACGCGGACGCCCTCGTCGGCATAGTTGAACGGTCGGGCGATCTTGCGCCACGGCGTGGCCAGGTCGGCCGGCGTCGGCACCTGGTCGAGCTGCTCGACGTAGTCGACACCGAGGCCCTCGACGAGCGCGTCCTCGAACCCGTCCTTGGCCTGGCGGCTCTGGCGGACGATGTGGGCCAGGCCCAGTGCGCTGGCGCCGGCGAGCGCGAGCCCGGCCTTGGCGCGGACGCCCTGACGGCGACCCTTCGTGAGGTGGGTGGCGGCATCGAGTGCGGTCAGCGCGAGCATCTGCGGAGCGGTCTCGCTGAACAGCCACCCGGCGAAGAACGCGGCGAGCCCGGCGCGTCGACCACGAGGGGGCCTGAGGGCGTTGGCGGTGAGGGCTGCGACGACGCTCTGGCGGCTGAGAAAACTCACCTGACCCATGCTACTGGCGGGTACTAGTCTCGCTGGCGATGACCGCGATGCATGCCGACGAGATCACCATCGACGACGAGACCGTACGCCGGTTGCTCGCCGACCAGCTGCCGGAGTGGGCCGACCTGTCCCTCGTACGCCTGCCGCCCGCCGGCACGGACAACCAGCTGTTCCGACTCGGGGACGACCTGCTCGTCCGGATGCCGCGGGTGCCGGGGCCGGCGGCGACGGTCGCGTTCGAGCACACCTGGCTGCCGCGCCTTGCCGAGCACCTGCCCCTGCCGATCCCGGCGCCTGTGGCCCTGGGCGAGCCGGGCCACGGCTATCCGTGGAGCTGGACGGTCGTGCCGTGGATCGAGGGGTCGACCCCCACGCCCGAGTCGTTCGACCCGGAGGAGTGGGCGGTGTCTCTCGCGTCCTTCGTCCGAGCGTGCCGGGCAGTTCCGGGGATGGACGGACCGGTGAAGACCTCCGGTCGCGGTGCGCCGCTGGCCGCACTCGACGACTGGGTGCGCGAGTGGACGCCGCAGGCGGATCCCGCGCTCGTCTCGCTCGGGACGCGGTGATGGCCGTCTGGGAGGACGCGCTCGCCGCGCCGCCGTACGACGGGGAGCCGCGCTGGTTCCACGGCGACCTCCACGAGGGCAACCTGCTGGTGCGTGACGGCCGGCTCGCCGCCGTGATCGACTGGGGAGCTGCCGGGCGTGGCGACCCGGCGATCGAGCTCAACGCGATGTGGGGCTACCTCCCCGAGCCGGTGGCCGAGCTCTACCGCGCCGAGGTCGGCCTCGACGAGGCTGCCTTCCGCCGGGCGCGTGGCTTCGCACTCGCGCCGTCGATCAGCGCCCTGACCTACTACCGCGACACCGCACCCTGGATCGCCGAGGGCTCGCTCGGCACGCTGAACCGACTGATCGCCTCGATGACCTGATCCGGACGGTCGCTCTCAGGTGAGGTCGGCCAGGAGGGCGAGGTCGTGGAGGTCCTGCGGCCGCCGGTCGTAGCCGTGGTGCACCCGTACCTGCCACGCGGCCGTCACGCAGGCGACCTCGCGGTCACCGAGGCTTCCTACGGTGAGGTGCTGGCGCGGATAGGCGTACGTCGCTCCGTCGAGGCCGGCCTGTACGCCGTCGCCAGCCTCGTCGAACCGCACCGGGTGCAGGTCGATCCAGCCGTCGGGCGACGCGAGCTCGACGCGTACGGGCCACCAGTCCGTCTCCGCGGAGTAACCCAGCCCGACGGACGCCGCCATCGCCGCGTCCCACTGCTCGATGTCGACCGCGAGGTCGAGGTCGCGGTGCTCACGGGTCTGATGCCCGACCAGCGCGTCGACGCCCCACCCGCCGAGCACCCACCACTCGACGTGCGCCTCGTCCAGGGCGTCGAGCACACGGAACACCTCATCGAGCTCCATGCCCGCGACGCTAGTGCCCTGACGGACGGCCCTCCAGAGATCGTGGAAGTCCGGGGTCATGAGGTGACCTCAGACTTCCACGGTCATCGCGGGCTACTCGACCACCGGGCCGGCCAGCCGCTCACCGAAGAAGTCCAGGATGGCATCGACGGCGCGCTGGGACCTGTGGGCGGTGACGGTGGAGTGGCCGCGGCCCTCGAGCTCCACGCGGACGAAGGCGTCGCCGAGCTCGGTGGTGAGGGTCTCGAAGCGCTTGCCGACGGCGGGGTCGGAGCGGTAGCGGACGCCCAGGACCTGCTGGCCGGCGGAGCAGCGCCCCTTGACGATGTCGAGGTCGCCGGGGGAGAGGTTGAGGTCTCGCGACCGGGCGGGCGAGACCGCGAACGGGGCGCTGGGCTGGCACAGCACCGGTGCCGCGACGGAGTCGTCGACCATCATCGCCAGCGCGAAGCCGCCGGTGAAGCACATGCCGAGGGCACCGACGCCGGGTCCGCCGAGCTCCGTGTGCAGCTCGCGTGCGAGCGAGCGGAGCCATCCGGCGACGGGTGTCGTCTCGCCGGTCCTCAGCTTGGTGAACTCCTTGCTGACGCACACCTGGCGCAGCGCCTTCGCCGTCGAGCCGCCCGTCATCCGCGCCCCGTCGGTGCCGAAGAGGCTCGGCATGACCACGGTGTAGCCGGCGTCGACGACCTCCTGGGCGAAGGTCTCGACCTCCGGCGTGATGCCCGGGATCTCGTGGATCACGATCACGCCGGGACCGGAGCCCTTGCGATACACCGGGTGCGTCGTCGGCTCCCCGTTGACGTCGGCCGTGTGATCAGTGCGGGTCCAGCTGTCGAGTGCGTCCACGAGCGGAAATCTTGCAGTGCACGGCGTCTGGGGGAAGAGGGTGTCCAGCGAGCACGCTCTCGAGGGTCTATCCGTTCGCCCGATCGGGCGGCTAGGTTGCTCCGGTCCCACATCCCACAGAAAAGGTGACCCCCGGATGCGACACTCACGTCCCCTTCGCGGCCTCGTCGTGGCGGGCTCGATGGCGCTGGCCGCCACGACCCTCTCCGCCACTGCCGCTGTTCCCGCGACGGCACTGGCTCTCTCGCCGCAGGCAGCGGCCTGCGCAAGCGGCCACTCCGACGCGGCGGCCAACGCCCGCGTGCGTCAAGGCTCCAAGAAGGCCGAGCCGCAGCCCTTCAAGGGCACCGCGGACGAGAACGCCAAGCTGGTCGACACGGCGACACTGGCCGCTGGCTCGACCACGGTGCCGACCTATTTCCACATCGTGCTCCCGGCCGCCGAGAAGGACAACGGCAGCACCGTCGCCGAAGACCGGATGAAGACGATGGTCACCAACCAGGTCGCCGTCCTCAACGAGGCGTACGCCGGTCGCGCTGGCGGCACCCCGTCGGTCGCCACCCCCTTCAAGTACACCCTTCTTTCTGTCGACATCTCCTACAACGACGCCTGGTACGTCGTCGTGCCAGGTGCCGTCGAGAAGGAGATGAAGGCCGCGACCCGGATCGGTGGCAAGAACGCCCTCAACGTGTGGACGGCCAACATCGGTGACGAACTGCTCGGCTGGGCGACGTTCCCGTCCAAGCGGATCGGCACCGACGACGGCGTCGTCATCCTCGACGAGTCGATGCCGGGCGGCACCGCCGGCAAGTACTCGCTCGGTGACACGCTGCCGCACGAGGTCGGCCACTGGCTGGCCCTGTTCCACACCTTCCAGGGTGGCTGCAACGGCAAGGGCGACTCGGTCGCCGACACCGCTGCGGAGGCGCAGCCGCAATTCGATTGCCCGGTGGGTGCCGACTCGTGCGCCAAGTCGCCGGGCGTCGACCCGATCCACAACTACATGGACTACACGCAGGACTCCTGCATGTACCAGTTCACCGCTGGCCAGGTCGCTCGCATGAGCGACGCCTGGACGCAGTACCGCGCGAGCTGAGCTCACGCCGAGGCTCGTACGACCACCACCGGACACCGGGTCAGGCAACCGCCTGGTCCGGTGTCCGTGCCTCCGGGGGACGACTCAGAACGTGTAGCCGAATGCCTCGAGGTCGGCGGCGTACACCTCGGCCACCTTGTCGCGAGCGGCCTCGGAGAAGTACTCGTGGTAGCTGCCGTGCGGTGACTTGTTGCGGTGCGGCACCCGCGTCGGCTCGGCGCCGAGCCGGCGCTCGACCTCCTGCAGGTCCTCGGCGAAGCTCTCGGTCCGGCCGACGAAGTCGACCTCGCGGTCCGGGGCGCGCAGGTACGCGACCTGCGGTCGCCCGACCCGGGGCAGCTCCTCGGTGCCGCGCAGCACGAACTCCTCGAAGCCGGAGTACGCCGAGGCGGCCCGCCACATGTCGTTGCCCTGCATCTTCTCGCCGGGAGCCCGCCCGCTCGACGGACCCCACTCGCGGTCCCAGTCCTGGATCATCGACCACCACGACACCATCCGCGCCCACGGGTTGCGCACGAAGGCGAACGACCAGTAGTCGGCCGTGTGTGGCTCCGCCCGCAGGATGCGCTCGTACGGCGCGTGCCGGCCGAGCGGCGGCTTCACGCCCGGCATCTTGCTCCGCGCGTCGGGGCAGCAGCGCTCGAAGGCGACCCCGACCGACACCCCGCCGGTCTTGGGCACGTGCACGAAGAGCGCGCGCCGGGCGTCGGAGATGAGCACGGCGCGAGGCTAGCCGACGGGTGTCGGCGGACCTCCGATGGGATGATCCCGGGGTGATGACGTTCCTCGGACTCGGCCCCGGCAGGGACTTCGTGCTCCTGGCGCTGCCGAAGACGGCCAGCACGGCGCTGGAGCGGACCCTCACGCCGTACGCCACCGAGGTCGTCGGCTCGCCGCCGGCCCAGAAGCACCTGCCGGCGCGCGGCTTCGTCCACACCCGGGTGGAGCAGCTCGCCGCCGACGGACACCCGCGCGAGTCGTACGAGCTGGTCACGATGTTCCGCGAACCGATCGAGTGGCTCGAGTCGTGGTGGCGCTACCGCGCCCGCGAGGACAGCCGGCACTCGACGGCCGGGATCAGCTTCGAGGACTTCGCGCTCAGCTATGTCACGGGCGACGAGGCGGCGCCGATCCCTGCCGGCCGGCCGGCGAAGTTCATCCGCGCTCAGGGCTCGGTCGCGGTCGACCGGATCTTCAGCGTGGATCGCCCCGACGTGTGGTCGGCGTGGTTCGCCGCGCGGGTCGGCGCTCCGCTGGAGTTCGAGCGCCGCAACGTGTCGGCCACCGGTCGCGGCGAGCTCAGCGAGGAGACTCGGGAGCGGGTTGAGTCGTGGTTCGCCCCGGAGTACGACGTGTGGCGCAGGCTGGCCGACACCGGCGAGTGGTCGGGCGCGCGCGGGACGAAGCTGGTGAAGAAGCGTCAGTAGGTGTAGCCGAAGAGGTCGATGTCCTCGGCGTAGACGTCGGCGACCCGCTGGCGCGCCGCGTCGGAGTAGTAGTCGTGATAGGTGCCGTGCTTGGACTTGTTCTTGTGCGGCGGCGTCGTGGGCTCGAGCCCGAGCTGCACCTGCACCCGCTGCAGGTCGGCCACGAAGTTCTCCGTGCGGCCGATGAAGTCGACCTCGCGCTCGAACTTCGGCGCACGCAGGTAGGTGATCTGGGGGGTGCCGACACGGGGCAGCTCCTCGGTGCCGCGCAGGACGAACTCCTCGAAGTCGGCGTACGCCGCTGCCGCGCGCCACATCTCGTTGCCGTCACGCATCGAGCCGTGCTTGACGTCCTGCGGCTTGCCGCTCGCGGGACCGTGTCGGCGGTCCCAGGCCGAGATCATCGAGTACCACGACACCATCCGGGCCCACGGATTCCGGACGAAGCCGAAGGTCCAGTAGTCGAGGACCTGCGGCTCGTTGCGCAGGATCTTGCCGAGCGTCGCGTGGCGGCCGATCTTCTTGCTCGCCTTCCGGGCGTCGGGGCACGCCTCCTTGACGGTGTCCTCGACCGACACGCCGCCCGTCTTCGGGACGTGGACGAAGAGCACCTTCTGGGCGTCGGAGATGAGCACGCGCCGAGGCTATCCCAGCGGTGCAGGCCCGCGGATCAGCGGTCGAGCGGCCAGCCGCGCTGCGCCCAGCCGTGGGTGCCGCCCGCGACGTTGAGCGCGTTGAGCCCCTGGCCCCGCAGGTGGTCGACGACCTGGCGGCTGCGGCCGCCCACGGCGCAGATCACGAAGAACGGCGCGTCGGTCGGCAGCTCGGCGGCGCGAGCGGGGATCTCCTGCATCGGGATGTGCACGGCGCCCGGCACCCGGCCACCGGCCACCTCGTCGGCCTCCCGGACGTCGACGACGTACGCCCCCTGGCTGTGCGCCGCGGCGAAGTCGTCGAGGCCGACCTCGTCCTGCGGAGCGTTGTCGGCGGCCTCCTGCGCAGCCGCGGCCTCCTGGCGTACGGCGTCCATGTCGAGCTCGCGGGCCTGCTGGATCACGCCGGTGAGTGCCTGCGGCGGCAGCGCGCCGGCCTGGTTGAAGAGGAGCACGCCGTCGCGGAACAGCATGAGGGTCGGGATCGAGGAGATCGCCGCCATCTGCGCGAGCTGCTGCTCGGCCTCGGTGTCGACCTTGCCGAAGGTGATGTCGGGGTTGTCCTCCGACGCCTTCTCGAAGACCGGCGCGAACTGGCGGCACGGCCCGCACCAGGCGGCCCAGAAGTCGACGAGCACGATGCCCTCGCTGCTCACGGTCTGCTCGAAGTCGGCCAGGGTCAGCTCACGCGTGCTCATGGCATCAAGCGTGCCACGCAGACCGACTCAGTGTATCGCGATTCACCAACCGCGCTCGCGCCACTCCTCGAGGTGGGGACGCTCGTCGCCCAGGACGCCGTCGCCGCCGTGGCCGGGGTAGAACAACGTCTCGTCGGGGAGGCGGCCGAAGATCTTGGTCTCGACCTCGCCGACGAGCTGGGTGAACGCGTCGGCGTCGCCGCGGGTCGCTCCGACCCCGCCGGGGAACAGGGAGTCGCCGGTGAACAGGTGCGGCTCGGGCGCGGCGCTGCGGTCGTCGAGGAGCAGGGCGATCGATCCCGGCGTGTGCCCGGCGATCGGGATCACGGCGAGGTCGCAGGTGCCGACCGCGACCTTGTCGCCCTCGCCGACCCGACGATCGACGGTGACCCCCGTCTGCTCCTCGATCGCGTCGGCATCGGGGGCGCCGGCCACCACGGCGGCGTCCGGGTGCGCCGCCTTCACGGCGGCGAGGGCGCGGTGGTGGTCCCAGTGCTGGTGGGTGGTGACGATCGAGGTGAGGGAGCGGTCACCGATCAGCTCGAGCAGGCGCTCGGGCTCGGCCGCGGCGTCGATGAGCACCAGCTCGTCGGTCTCGCCGCAGTGCAGGAGGTAGCAGTTGTTGGACATCTCCGGGTCGACCGCGACCTTCGTGAGGGTCAGGCAGCCGAGGGTGCGGACGTCAGGGTCGCCGCCGGGGGAGACGTCGCCGGTGTAGGTCTCGTTCACCACGACTCCACCTCCGGGAGCTCGCCGCTGGCTGACGTGACGCCCTCGCCGGAGCCGCGGCCGGTGAGCCACCAGCCGATCGCGGCCGACGTACCGGTGACCACGGTCGCGTCCCCCACGTCGTCGCCGTAGCGCCAGGTGCGGTCGAGGTCGGTCGGCCTCGCCTCGAGCGGGGCCGAGGGGAACCTGGTGAGCGAGTCCAGCAGCACCGTACGGAACGCCGCGGGCCAGTCATCTGCGGCGTAGCCGGCGCCGAGGTCGGCATGGTGGATGTGGACCTCGCGCAGGCGCATGAGGGGAACGTTGGACAGCCTGAACTGGGTCTCCGCCTCGGGCGTACGCGAGAACCGGCCGTCCCAGTCGGCATCGGCCATCGCGCGGAGCGCCTCGTCGAAGGTTCCGGTGGAGGCGAGGAAACGCTCCCGCAGCTCGGCCGGGCCGGCGGTCGCGAGGTCGTCGATGTCGCCGTCGCGCGCAGCGTTGGAGGCGTACATCGTCCTCGGTTGACCGAGGTGGGCACCGTGCAGCACGCCGGCCAGCCCCTCGGCGTTGAGGGTGAGGTGCGCGACCACGTGCGCACGGGTCCAGCCTGGCAGGAGCGACGGCTCGGCGTACGCCTCGTCACCGAGGCCGTCGACAGTGCGGACGAGGGCCTGGTCGGCGTCCGCGAGGAGGTCTGCAAGGTCGGGTGCAGGGCCCGCAGGGTGGGTCACGAGGACATCGTGCCACCACCGGCCACCACCCTGCTGGGTGGACGATGGGCCCGTTGTCGGTGGTGGGTCATAGTGTGGAGCGGTGCGTCGGCTTGACCTCGGCGCGCCTCCGAGACGAACATGTGTTCGACTCCACCACAGCCGCCAGACAGAGGACCACCGTGGCCGACCAGCTCATCATCCGGGGCGCCCGTGAGCACAACCTCAAGGACGTCTCGCTCGATCTCCCGCGCGACTCCCTGATCGTGTTCACCGGCCTGTCGGGCTCCGGCAAGTCCAGCCTCGCGTTCGACACGATCTTCGCCGAGGGCCAGCGCCGCTACGTCGAGTCGCTGTCCGCCTATGCCCGCCAGTTCCTCGGCCAGATGGACAAGCCCGACGTCGACTTCATCGAGGGCCTGAGCCCCGCGGTCAGCATCGACCAGAAGTCGACCTCGAAGAACCCGCGCTCGACCGTCGGCACCATCACCGAGGTCTACGACTACCTCCGCCTGCTCTACGCCCGCGCCGGCCGCGCCCACTGCCCGACCTGCGGGGCACCGATCGAGCGGCAGACGCCGCAGCAGATCGTCGACCGCATCCTCGCGCTCGAGGAGGGTCGTCGCTTCCAGGTCCTGGCGCCGGTCATCCGGGGTCGCAAGGGCGAGTACGTCGAGCTGTTCCGCCAGCTCCAGCAGCAGGGCTTCAGCCGGGCGCGCGTCGACGGCGAGACGCACAGCCTCGACGAGCCGCCGACCCTCGACAAGAAGCTCAAGCACACGATCGAGGTCGTGGTCGACCGCCTCGCGGTCAAGGAGTCCTCCAAGCGCCGCCTCACCGACTCGGTCGAGACCGCCCTCGGGCTCGCAGGTGGCCTCGTGGTCTTCGACTTCGTCGACCTCGACGCCAAGGACGCCGGCCGGGAGATGAAGTTCTCCGAGAAGATGGCGTGCCCCAACGACCACACCATCGACACCGACGACCTCGAGCCCAGGTCGTTCTCGTTCAACTCGCCCTTCGGCGCCTGCACGGTCTGCTCCGGCCTCGGCACCAAGATGGAGGTCGACCCCGAGCTGGTCATCCCCGACACCGGTGCCACGCTCGGCGAGGGCGCGATCGCCCCGTGGAGCGGCGCCCACGTCGCCGACTACTTCCTCCGCCTGGTCAACGCCCTCGGCGAGGAGCTCGGCTTCGACCTCAACACGCCGTGGGACCAGCTCTCCAGCCACGCGCGCACGTCGCTGCTCGAGGGCCACAAGACCAAGGTCCACGTCGTCACCAAGAACCGCTACGGCCGCCAGCGCGCCTACTACGCCGCGTTCGAGGGCGTCCGCCCCTATGTCGAGCGCCGCCACAAGGAGGCGGAGTCCGACACGAGCCGTGAGCGCTTCGAGGGCTTCATGCGCGAGGTCGCCTGCCCGGCCTGCCAGGGCACCCGGCTCAAGCCGGTGTCGGTGTCGGTGACCCTCGGTGCCCGAGACCAGGGTGGCAAGAACATCGCCGAGGTCTGTGCGATGTCGATCGACGAGACGGCCGACTACCTCCGCACCGTCGAGCTCTCCGCGCGCGAGCGCCAGATCGGTGAGCGGGTGCTCAAGGAGATCCAGGAGCGCCTGCGGTTCCTGCTCGACGTCGGCCTCGACTACCTCTCCCTCGACCGGCCCAGCGGCTCGCTGTCCGGCGGCGAGGCGCAGCGCATCCGGCTCGCCACCCAGATCGGTGCCGGCCTCGTCGGCGTCCTCTACGTCCTCGACGAGCCGTCGATCGGCCTGCACCAGCGTGACAACAAGCGGCTGATCGAGACGCTGCTGCGGCTCAAGGAGCTCGGCAACACGCTCATCGTCGTCGAGCACGACGAGGAGACCGTGCGGGTCGCCGACTGGGTCGTCGACATCGGCCCCGGCGCCGGCGAGCACGGCGGGCAGGTCGTCCACTCCGGCTCGGTCGAGGGCCTGCTGACCCACCCCGACTCGTTGACGGGGCAGTACCTCAGCGGCCGCCGCGAGATCCCCGTCCCCGCCGTACGTCGCCCGCGCACCGTCGGTCGCGAGCTGACGGTCCACGGTGCCCGGGAGCACAACCTGCAGAACGTCGACGTGAGCTTCCCGCTGGGCGTCTTCACCGCTGTCACCGGCGTCTCCGGGTCGGGCAAGTCGACCCTGGTCAACGACATCCTCTACACGTCGCTGGCCAAGCAGATCTACAACGCCCGCACGGTCCCCGGCCGGCACACGAAGATCAGCGGCCTCGAGCACGTCGACAAGGTCATCCACGTCGACCAGTCGCCGATCGGCCGCACGCCGCGGTCCAACCCGGCGACCTACACCGGCGTCTTCGACCACATCCGGCGGCTGTTCGCCTCGACGCCCGAGGCCAAGATGCGCGGCTACCTCCAGGGCCGCTTCTCGTTCAACGTCAAGGGCGGGCGCTGCGAGGCGTGCTCCGGCGACGGCACGATCAAGATCGAGATGAACTTCCTGCCGGACGTCTACGTCCCGTGCGAGGTCTGCCACGGCGCCCGCTACAACCGCGAGACGCTCGAGGTCCACTACAAGGGCAAGACCATCGCCGAGGTCCTCGACATGCCGATCGAGGAGGCGGCCGACTTCTTCGCCGCCGTCCCGCCGATCGCGCGCCACATGAACACCCTCGGCGAGGTCGGCCTCGGCTACGTACGCCTCGGCCAGCCGGCCACCACCCTGTCCGGCGGCGAGGCCCAGCGCGTCAAGCTGGCCAGCGAGCTGCAGAAGCGCTCGACCGGCCGCACGGTCTACGTCCTCGACGAGCCCACGACGGGTCTCCACTTCGAGGACATCCGCAAGCTGCTCCACGTCCTGTCCGGTCTGGTCGACAAGGGCAACAGCGTCCTGGTGATCGAGCACAACCTCGACGTCATCAAGACCGCCGACTGGCTCATCGACATGGGTCCCGAGGGCGGTTCCCGCGGCGGTTACGTCGTGGCCGAGGGCACGCCGGAGGAGGTCGCGGCGGTCGAGGAGAGCCACACCGGCTTCTTCCTCAAGCCGATGCTCGAGGGCCGTGAGGCCAAGCAGCCCCGTGGCAAGGTCAAGCCCGTCGAGGTCTCCCGACCGGTCACCAAGGCGGCCGCCAAGAAGGTGGCGGCGGCCGAGCGGGCAGCCAAGAAGGCGGCTGCCACGAGGTCCACCGCGAAGAAGGCGCCGGCCAAGAAGGCAGCAGCCAAGAAGACCGCGAAGAAGTCGTAGTCCGTCCGGTCACAGCCTTCTCACAGGTGGTCTGGCTACTGTCTGGCCGCATGACTTCCCTCAACCGACGACGTGCCCTGTCAGGATCCGCCGCGGTCGCGATCGGCGTGCCGTTGCTCGCCGCGTGCGGCGACGACTCCGGCTCGACGGCCACGGACCCGGGCTCCTCGAGCAGCCCGAGCGACGGTGGCGCGGCCGGTGGTGGCGCTGCGCTCGCCAGCACCTCCGACGTACCCGTGGGCGGGTGCTTCGTGGTGGCGGGCGCCAAGGTGGTCCTGACCCAGCCGACGGAGGGTGACTTCAAGGCGTTCTCGGCGGTCTGCACCCACCAGGGCTGCGTCGTGGAGTCGAGCACCGAGGGCGACATCCCGTGCCCGTGCCACGGCAGCAAGTTCTCCCTCGACGACGGCTCGCCGCAGTCCGGGCCGGCCAGTGCGGCGCTCGCTCCGGTCGAGATCACCGTGGACGGGGACTCGATCACCCAGGCCTGACGACCGGCTGGCACAACCCGCGCCCTCCTCGGGGTTTGAGGTGGGTCGCGGTGAGACATGATGCTCCCGACACGCCCTGACGGACGGGGCGTGCAACAGGGGGAAGCGCCACATGTCACGTCGTTCTGCACGAGCAGGCACCACCATTGCGACGGCTGCGGCCGTCACCGCCGCGCTGCTGGCGCCGACTCAGGCCACTGCCGCGGCGTCGCCCGCCGCGGCCCGGGACACTCTCGACGTCCGCGGCACGGTCGTCGTGCTGGCGGGCGAGGACGGCAACCCGGACCGCTACTCGCTGCTGCTGCCCTCGGGACGTGAGATCGCGCTCGCCGAGGGCTTCACTGC
Source organism: uncultured Actinomycetota bacterium (assembly GCA_963711175.1). Classification (GTDB taxonomy): domain Bacteria; phylum Actinomycetota; class Actinomycetes; order Propionibacteriales; family Nocardioidaceae; genus Nocardioides. The sequence continues at coordinate 156,032 of CAVQDC010000039.1, read as the reverse complement.
CGAGCCGCTGTCGCGGTTCGCCGGATCGGTCGCCGTACCCGGCGCGGGCAGCGGTCGTACGCTCATCGGCTCCGCGCGCTCGCGCACCCTCGGTCGCGCGGCTGCCTCGGGCACACCCCTGGCCGTCGTCGACGCTCGCGTCGCCCAGCCGGCGCCGTCGCCCGCCGCCACCAACCACGCGACCTACGTCGCGCGCGTCGTCAACTGGGGTGCGGACTTCAAGCAGACCGACCCCCAGATCCTCGACGGGATCAACCAGGCCCAGCAGTGGTGGGTCGGCCAGTCGGGCGGCCAGATCCCCGCGTGGACCACCGCCACGGGTGTCGCCCTCGTGTCGTCGGGCGCCAGCTCGTTCGCTGCGGGCTGCGGCCTGCGCAACAACGGCGAGGGCTTCAGCGAGATCATGGCCGACGTGGCCGCCCAGGCGTACCCGGGCGTCGACTTCTCCGGCAGGTCGCCCAACCACCTGGTGATCGTGGTCCCTGACGGCTGCGGCGCCACCGAGGCCAGCGGCCGAGGCCGACTGGGCACCTCGTTCGTCAACGGCGGTCCCGTGATCATCGAGGCCAATGCAGGCCTGGGCTTCCGCAACGTGCTGGAGCACGAGTACGGGCACAACCTCGGCCTCCAGCACGCCAACAACACGGCGGCCGAGTACGGCAACCTCTACGAGGTGATGGCCACGTCGTCCACCACGAAGTCCAACCCGGTGCTCGGCACGATCTACCGGATGGAGCAGGGGATCCTCGCCGCCGACGAGGCGGTCGACGGGTCCGCCGGCGGCGTGTTCACCCTGAACTCCCGTGCGGCCACCAGCGGCCCGCGCAGCGTCCACTTCATCAACCCCGACGACGGCTTGCGCTACTTCGTCGACTACCGCGACGGCGGCGGTGCGGATGCCGGCACCTGCTACGCCACTCCGGACTTCTGCAACTACACCCAGGCCTACGGGCAGACCTACCGCGCGGGCCTGACCCTCGAGCGCGAGGACGCCTCCCGAGGCTCCTTCCTCATGCCGGCCCAGGGCGGCGACGGAGCCATGCAGGCGGGCGAGACCTGGGCCAACGCCGGCGGCAGCGTCACCATCACCGCGGAGGCGGCCAACCGGGTGCGCATCACCCGCGTCGCCAAGCCGCCGCTGGGTGCCGGGTCAGCGAGCATGAGCTCGCCGACCGCGCTGCGCGAGGTCACCGCCTCGGCATCGATCCCGGGCGCGACCGCGGTGCGCTACCAGTGGACGTTCAACGGTCAGCCGATCGCGCAGGCGGACGACCCGACGTACACGCCGTCCCCGGGCATGGCCGGCGGCACGCTGGGTGTCATCGCCACCGGCTACGCCGTCGGGCGCGACCCGAGCCCGGCCGCCCAGGCCTCGCAGGTGGTGGCCCCCGCCGTCTGGTACGCCAACGGTGCCCGCCGCTACCCCGAGATCAGCGGCAAGGCGCGGGTCGGGCAGGTGCTCACCGTGCTCGGCCTCGACTGGGTGGACTACTTCGGCGCCAAGCCCGCCGGCTACGCGCCGACGTACAAGTGGACGCGCAACGGCAAGGCCATCAAGGGCGCCACCAGGGCCACCTACCGCCTCACTGCGAAGGACCTGCGCAAGAAGATCCAGGTCTCGGAGTACCCGCGGGCCACGGGCTTCGCGACGGACGACCATGCCCGCTCGAACGCGACCCGCAAGGTCCGCATCGGCAAGCTGAAGTCGCCGCGACCGACCATCGGCGGCAAGGCGAAGGTCGGCAAGCGGGTCAAGGCCCGGACCAGCGGATGGACCCGCGGCACGAAGTTCCGCTACCAGTGGTTCGCCGGGAAGAAGGCGATCCGCGGTGCCTCGGGCAAGAAGCTGCGGATCACCCGCTCGATGAAGGGCAAGAAGCTCAAGGTCAAGGTCACCGGCACGAAGAAGGCGTTCACGAGGGCGAGCGCGACGTCGCGCGCCAAGAAGGTGAAGTGACCCTGCGCAACACCTCCGGTCGTCCCCACCGGGCGGTCCTCGCTGTCGGGGGCCGCCCGTAGGGTTGACGGGTGGCCACGCCGAGCTCCTATCGACCCGCGCCCGGGTCGATCCCCACCCGCCCGGGGGTCTACCGGTTCCGCGACGCCAAGGGTCGCGTGATCTACGTCGGCAAGGCCAAGAGCCTGCGCGCGCGGCTGTCGTCCTACTTCCAGGACATCGGCAACCTGCACCCCCGCACCGCGACGATGGTCAGCACCGGCGCGAGCGTCGAGTGGACCGTCGTCGACACCGAGGTCGAGGCGCTCCAGCTCGAGTACAGCTGGATCAAGGAGTTCGATCCGCGCTTCAACGTCAAGTACCGCGATGACAAGTCCTACCCCTGGCTGGCGGTCACGGTCGGCGACGAGTTCCCCCGGGTGATGGTCGGGCGCGGCGCCAAGCGCAAGGGCACCCGCTACTTCGGCCCCTACAGCCACGCGTGGGCGATCCGGGAGACGGTCGACATCCTGCTCCGCGTCTTCCCGATGCGCTCGTGCTCCAACGGCGTCTTCAAGCGCTCGGCGCAGATCGGGCGACCGTGCCTCCTCGGCTACATCGACAAGTGCTCGGCCCCGTGCGTCGGCAACGTCAGCGAGGAGGAGCACCGTCGCATCGTCGACGACTTCTGCGACTTCATGGCGGGGCAGACCAAGCCGTTCATGGCACGGATCCGCAAGGAGATGTACGCCGCCAGCGAGGCGCTCGACTTCGAGAAGGCCGCCCGGCTGCGCGACGACCTCGGCGCCATGGAGCGTGCGCTGGAGAAGCAGGCCGTCGTCCTCGGTGACGGCGCCGACGCCGACGTGGTCGCCCTCGTCGAGGACCCGCTCGAGGTGGCCGTCCAGATCTTCTACGTCCGCGGTGGCCGGATCCGGGGCCAGCGCGGCTGGGTGGCCGACCGCACCGACGAGGGCGGCACGCCCGAGCTCGTGCAGGACTTCCTGCTCCAGCTCTACGGGGGCGAGGGGGAGGAAAGCATCCCGCGCGAGGTGCTCGTGCCCGCGCTGCCGCCCGACGCCGACCTGCTCGAGGAGCTGCTCAGCGAGCGGCGCGGGAGCAAGGTCGCGATCCGGGTGCCGCAGCGTGGCGACAAGCGCGACCTGCAGCAGACCGTCGCGACCAACGCCGCGCAGGCGCTCGCGCTCCACAAGACCAAGCGCGCGAGCGACCTCACCACCCGCAACCGGGCCCTCGAGGAGATCCAGACCTCGCTCGGCCTCGACGAGGTGCCGTTGCGCATCGAGTGCTACGACGTCTCCAACCTGCAGGGCACCGAGGTGGTCGCCTCGATGGTGGTCTTCGAGGACGGCCTGTCCCGCAAGTCCGAGTACCGCCGCTTCGTGATCCGCGGCGTCGACGGGCAGAACGACGTCGCGTCGATGCACGAGGTGATCACCCGGCGCTTCAAGCGCCTGCTCGACGAGCAGGCGCAGGAGCGAGACGGTCTCGACCGACTCCGGCCCGATGCTCGTCGATCCAGAGACGGGCCGCCCCCGCAAGTTCGCGTACGCCCCGTCGCTGGTCGTCGTCGACGGCGGCCCGCCGCAGGTGGCCGCCGCCCAGCAGGCGCTCGCGGAGCTCGGCGTCAACGACATCCCGGTCTGCGGCCTGGCCAAGCGGCTGGAGGAGGTGTGGCTGCCGGGGGAGGAGGACCCGGTGATCATGGCCCGCACCAGCGAGGGCCTCTACCTGCTCCAGCGGATCCGTGACGAGGCCCACCGGTTCGCGATCAACCACCACCGGAGCCGGCGCTCGAAGTCGATGGTCGAGAGCATGCTCGACGACGTGCCCGGGCTCGGCGAGGTCCGTCGCAAGACGCTGCTCAAGCACTTCGGATCGCTCAAGAAGCTGCGCGAGGCCGAACCCGACGCGATCGCGCTCGTGCCCGGGATCGGCCCGCGGACGGCGACCGCGATCAAGGATGCGGTCGCGAAGGCCGACGCGACCCGCAAGACTTCGTCCCAGCCGAGGGTCAACACGGCCACCGGCGAGCTGCTCGAGGAGGACTGAGGACATGGTCGAGGCGCAACCCGGCGAGCTGGTGATCGTCACCGGCATGACCGGTGCCGGCCGCAGCACGGCTGCCAAGGAGCTCGAGGACCTCGGCTACTTCGTGGTCGACAACCTCCCGCCGACGCTGGTGCGCGACGTCGTACGCCTCGTCGACGACAGCCGCGGGATCGACCAGAAGATCGCGGTCGTGGTCGACGTGCGCTCGGGCTCGTTCTTCGACTCGCTCCAGGCCAACCGCCACCAGCAGGTGACCGGTCGTCCCACGACGCTGCTCTTCCTCGAGGCCACCGAGGACGTCCTGGTGCGCCGGCAGGAGGCCGCTCGCCGACCGCACCCGCTCCAGGGGAGCGGCCGCCTGCTCCACGGGCTCCAGCGCGAGCGCACCGCCATGGCCGACATCCGTGGCGACGCTGACGTGCTGCTCGACACCTCCAACTTCAACGTCCACCAGCTGCAGGACCGCATCACCGAGCTGTTCGGCACCGAGGCCTCGACCCGGCTCAAGGTCACGGTGATCAGCTTCGGCTTCAAGTACGGCATCCCGGTGGACGCCGACTGGGTGGCCGACATGCGCTTCCTGCCCAACCCCCACTGGATCCCCGAGCTGCGCCCGCAGAACGGGCGCGACACGGCGGTCGCCGACTACGTCCTGTCCCAGCCCGGGGCCGGCACGTTCCTCGAGCAGTACCTCCCGGTCCTCGGGACCGTGGCCCAGGGCTACGTCACCGAGGGCAAGCGCTTCATGCAGGTGGCCGTCGGCTGCACCGGTGGCAAGCACCGCAGCGTGGCCATGACCGAGGAGATCGCCGCACGGATGCGTGCCGCCGGCTACGACGTCAGCACCGCCCACCGCGACCTCGGCAGGGAGTGACGTGGCTCGCGGGACCGCGCAGGCCGCGGTCGCCCTCGGTGGCGGGCACGGGCTCTTCGCCACGCTGTCGGCGCTGCGTCGTCTCCATGACGACCTCACGATCGACGACCTCACCGCAGTGGTGACGGTCGCCGACAACGGCGGGTCGTCAGGCCGCCTGCGCGGCGAGTTCGGCGTACTGCCTCCGGGAGACCTCCGGATGGCGCTCGCGGCACTGTGCGGCGACGACGAGTGGGGCCAGACCTGGGCCGAGGTGCTGCAGCACCGGTTCGCCGGGCACGGCGAGATGCAGGGCCACGTCGTGGGCAACCTGCTGATCGTGTCGCTCTGGGAGCTGATGGGCGACCACGTGCGCGCCCTCGACTGGGTCGGCCGGCTGCTCGGCGCCCACGGACGCGTGCTCCCGATGGCGACGACGCCCATGGACATCTCGGCCCGTGTGCGTGGTGCGGACCCCGACGATCCGGACGGCATCACGGTCGTACGCGGCCAGGTCGAGGTCGCCACCACCGACGGCCAGATCGAGTCCGTCGCCCTCGTGCCCGAGGACCCGGAGGCGTGCGAGGAGGCCGTCGCCGCGATCCGCGCGGCGGAGTGGGTCGTGCTCGGCCCCGGCTCCTGGTTCTCGTCGGTGATCCCGCACCTGATGGTGCCGGGACTCAGGCGCGCGCTGGCCGAGACCGACGGCCGGCTCATCGTGGTGCTCAACCTCGAGGCGCAGGCGGGGGAGACGACCGGCTTCGGTCCCGCCGACCACCTCGCCGTGCTCTACGAGCACGCTCCCGACCTCACCGTGCACGCCGTGCTGGTGGACTCCTCGGCGGTCGGCGGCGACCGCGAGCGGCTCGAGAAGGTGGTGGCCGACCGGGGTGCCCGGCTGGTCGTCGAGGACATCGCCGTGCCGGGGCAGCCGCGGCACGATCCCGACCTGCTGGCGGCCGCGTTCGGGCGCATCGTCGACGAGGGCTGACCCAACCCCGTCGCGCCCCCTCTCACGCGGAGGGTCGTTGACTCGCATGCGAGGATTCCGACCATGGCAATGACGGCACAGGTGAAGGCAGAGCTCGCCTCCACCCAGATCACCAAGACCTGCTGCCGCAAGGCCGAGGTCGCCTCGATGCTCCGCTTCGCAGGCGGGCTCCACATCGTGAGCGGACGGATCGTGGTCGAGGCCGAGCTCGACACCGGCGCGGCGGCACGTCGCCTGCGCAAGGACATCTCCGAGGTCTACGGCCACCCGTCCGACGTCGTGATGGTGCAGGGCAACGGCATCCGCAAGGGCAGCCGCTACCTCGTGCGGGTGACCAAGGACGGCGAGGCGCTCGCCCGCCAGACCGGCCTGCTCGACCAGCGTGGTCGGCCCGTACGCGGCCTGCCGCCTGCCGTCGTCAGCGGCGGTGGCTGCGACGCCGTGGCTGCCTGGCGCGGTGCGTTCCTCGCCCACGGCTCGCTGACCGAGCCCGGCCGCTCGTCGTCCCTCGAGATCACCTGCCCCGGCCCCGAGGCCGCGCTCGCCATCGTCGGCGTCGCCCGCCGCCTCGGCATCTCGGCCAAGGCCCGCGAGGTACGCGGCATCGACCGCGTCGTGATCCGTGACGGCGACGCCATCGGTGCACTGCTCACCCGCCTCGGCGCCCACGAGTCGCTGATGGCGTGGGAGGAGCGCCGGATGCGCCGGGAGGTCCGCGCCACCGCCAACCGGCTGGCCAACTTCGACGACGCCAACCTGCGCCGCTCGGCACGTGCCGCGGTCGCCGCGGGCGCCCGCGTCGATCGCGCGCTGGAGATCCTCGGTGAGGAGATCCCCGACCACCTCCGCCAGGCCGGTCACCTCCGTCTGGAGCACAAGCAGGCCTCGCTCGAGGAGCTCGGGCAGCTCCACGACCCGGTGCTCACCAAGGACGCGATCGCGGGCCGCATCCGGCGCCTGCTCGCGATGGCCGACAAGCGCGCCGAGGACCTCGGGATCCCCGACACGGAGGCGTCGCTGACCCCGGAGATGCTCGCCGAGGACGGCTGAGCGCTCCGCGCGGGTCGGCGTACGTCCGATGTGACGCTCGTCCCGAGGATTGGAACGATCCAAGTTACCTGTCCGTACCGCGGAAGACTGCAGTTCTAGGCCTCCCCGCCAACCGATAAGGTCGGTCCCGGTCACCAAAGGCCACCGTCTGTCCACGGGGTCACTGAAGGCCCCACACCAAGGAGACATGCACCCATGACCGTCCGCGTAGGCATCAACGGCTTCGGCCGCATCGGCCGCAACTTCTTCCGCGCCGTCCGCGCCTCGGGCGCCGACATCGAGATCGTCGGCGTCAACGACCTCACCGACAACGCCGTCCTGGCGCACCTGCTCAAGTACGACTCGATCCTGGGCCGCCTCGACGCCGACGTGTCGAGCGACGACACCTCGATCAAGGTCGGCGACCAGTCCATCGCCGCGTTCGCCGAGCGCGACCCCGCGAACATCCCGTGGGGCGACCTCGACGTCGACGTGGTCGTCGAGTCGACCGGCTTCTTCACCGACGCCACCAAGGCCAGGGCCCACATCGACGCCGGTGCGAAGAAGGTCATCATCTCCGCGCCCGCCTCCAACGAGGACATCACCATCGTGATGGGCGTCAATCACGAGAGCTACGACGCGGCCTCGCACCACGTCATCTCGAACGCCTCGTGCACGACCAACTGCCTCGGCCCGATGGCCAAGGCGCTCAACGACGAGCTCGGCATCGTCAAGGGCCTCATGACCACCATCCACGCCTACACGGCCGACCAGAACCTCCAGGACAACATCCACAAGGACCTGCGTCGGGCCCGGGCGGCTGCCCTCAACATCATCCCGACCTCGACCGGTGCCGCGAAGGCGATCGGCCTGGTCCTGCCGGAGCTCAAGGGCAAGCTCGACGGTTTCGCGCTCCGCGTCCCGGTGCCGACCGGTTCCGCCACCGACCTCACGTTCGAGGCCGGCCGCGAGACCACGGTCGAGGAGGTCAACGCGATCATCGAGAAGGCCGCCGACGGCGTCTTCCTCAAGTACTCCACCGACCCGATCGTCTCCTCCGACATCGTCACCGACCCGGCGTCCTGCATCTTCGACGCGCCGCTGACCAAGGTCATCGGCAACCAGGTCAAGGTCGTCGGCTGGTACGACAACGAGTGGGGCTACTCCAACCGCCTCGTCGACCTGATCGGTCACGTCGGCGCGACGCTCTGACCACGATGAGCTCTTCTGCAGGCATCGAGTCCCTGGGTGACCTGACGGGCAAGCGCGTGCTGGTCCGCTCGGACCTCAACGTGCCCCTCGACGGCACCACCATCACCGACGACGGACGGATCCGCGCGAGCGTGCCGACCATCACCCAGCTCGCGGACGCGGGTGCCCGGGTGGTCGTCACCGCCCACCTGGGCCGCCCGGACGGCTCGCCCGACCCGAAGTACTCGCTCCGTCCCGTGTCCGAGCGGCTGTCCGAGCTGCTCGGGCGCCCGGTCGCCTTCGCGACCGACACGGTCGGCCCGAGTGCCGCGGAGACGGTGGAGCGCCTCCAGGACGGCGAGATCGCCGTGCTGGAGAACGTCCGCTTCAACGACGGTGAGACCAGCAAGGACGACGCCGTACGCGGGTCGTTCGCCGACCAGCTCGCACAGCTGGCGGACGCGTTCGTCTCCGACGGCTTCGGCGTCGTGCACCGCAAGCAGGCGAGCGTGTACGACATCGCCCTGCGGTTGCCGTCCGCGATGGGCGGCCTGGTCGCCGCGGAGGTCGACGTGCTGCGGCGGCTCACCGAGCACCCCGAGCGGCCCTACGTCGTCGTGCTCGGCGGCTCCAAGGTCTCCGACAAGCTCGGCGTGATCGACAACCTGATCGACAAGGCCGACAAGATCCTCATCGGCGGCGGCATGGTGTTCACCTTCCTCAAGGCCCAGGGCCACGAGGTCGGCAAGAGCCTGCTCGAGGACGACCAGCTCGACACCTGCACCCGCTACCTCAGCGAGGCCGAGGACCGCGGCGTGGAGATCGTGCTGCCGACGGACGTCGTGGTCGACACGGCCTTCCCGTCGGGCGACCGCGAGCCCCAGCCCACGGTCGTACCCGCCTCCGAGATCCCGGCCGACGCGCTCGGTCTCGACATCGGGCCCGACTCCGCGCGAGCGTTCGCGGCGGCGCTGTCGGACGCGAAGACCGTCTTCTGGAACGGTCCCATGGGGGTCTTCGAGGTCGACGCCTTCGCCGCCGGCACGCGTGCCGTCGCGCAGGCACTCACCGCGATCGACGGGCTGTCCGTCGTCGGCGGTGGCGACTCCGCCGCTGCCGTGCGCCAGCTCGGGTTCGACGAGGCCGCGTTCGGCCACATCTCCACAGGCGGCGGCGCGTCGCTGGAGTTCCTGGAGGGCAAGGAGCTCCCGGGCATCGCTGTACTCGAGAGGGACTGACTGACGTGGCTGCCACGAACAACGACCGCACCCCGCTGATGGCGGGCAACTGGAAGATGAACCTCAACCACCAGGAAGCGGTGGTGATGGTCCAGAAGCTCGCCTGGACGCTGTCCGACAAGCGGCACGACTACGGCAAGGTCGAGGTCGTCGTGGTCCCGCCCTTCACCGACATCCGTTCGGTGCAGACGCTCGTGGACGGCGACCGCCTCTCGATCGGCTACGGCGCGCAGGACGTCTCCGTGCACGACAACGGCGCCTACACCGGCGAGATCTCCGCAGCGATGCTCAGCAAGCTGGGCTGCTCCTACGTCGTCGTCGGCCACTCCGAGCGACGGATGCACCACCAGGAGAGCGACGAGCTGGTCAACGCCAAGGCCCACAAGACGCTCGCGGCCGGGATGACCCCGATCGTGTGCGTCGGTGAGGGGCTCGACGTACGCCAGGCGGGCGAGCACGTGCCGTTCACGCTGTCACAGGTCGACGGCTCGCTCGCCGGGTTCACCGCCGAGCAGGTCGCCGGCCTCGTGGTGGCCTACGAACCCGTGTGGGCCATCGGCACCGGCGAGGTGGCGACGCCCGACGACGCGCAGGAGGTGTGCTCGGCGATCCGCGAACGCGTGCGCGAGGTGCACGGCGACTCGACGGCCGACTCGCTCCGGATCCTCTACGGCGGCTCCGTCAAGGCGGCCAACGTGGGAGGCATCATGGAGAAGGCCGACGTCGACGGGTGCCTCGTCGGAGGCGCGAGCCTGCAGGTCGACGAGTTCGGCGGCATCTGCCGGTTCTACTCGATGCCCAATCTTTCCGGGCCCGCGGCGTGAGGCGCCGCTCACTTCGCACCGGTCGTGACGTAGGCTTCCGCTCGTGATTCTGCTCTTCACCGTCCTGCTCGTACTTGCGAGCGCGATCATGATCCTGCTGGTGCTGCTCCACAAGGGCCGCGGTGGCGGCCTCTCCGACATGTTCGGTGGCGGCGTCTCCAGCAGCTTGGGGGGATCGTCGGTTGCCGAGCGCAACCTCGATCGGTTCACGGTCGGTATCGGTGTCATCTGGTTCGCATGCATCGTCGCCCTGGGCCTGCTCAAGGCCTACTCGGGCAACTGAGTCCCCCCACTCTCTGAAGGAGCCGTCGTGGCTGGTGCTGGAAACGCGATCCGGGGTAGCCGGGTCGGAGCGGGCCCCATGGGTGAGGCCGAGCGCGGCGACGCTGCGCCGCGGCAGACCGTCACCTACTTCTGCAGCCACGACCACCGCTCGGTCGTGACGTTCGCCATCGAGGCCAACGTGCCCGAGTCGTGGGACTGCCCCAAGTGCGGCCTCCCGGCCAGCCTGGACAGCGAGAATCCGCCCCCGGCGCCCAAGATCGAGCCCTACAAGACGCACCTCGCCTACGTGAAGGAGCGGCGCTCGGAGACCGAGGCCGCCAGCATCCTCGACGAGGCCGTCGCCCTCCTCCGCAGCCGCCGCAAGGCCGGCGAGATCATCTTCTGATCACGTGAGCGGGCACTTCGTGCCCGTCTGGTGAGGTGACCGGGCACTTCGTGCCCGACAGCACGGGTGACCGGGCACTTCGTTTCCGTCAGCATGGGTGACCGGGCAGTGGGTGGTCGAGCCTGTGGATGACGCCAGCGCCTTCGGTCAGCAGGCGTCACCGTGGACGCATGCATGTCATGCCGTGGTGGGCCCGTGGTGCTGTCGTCCTGGGCGACGACGCACCGTTGCCAGTCGAGCGCCCGTTCACAGCCGCCGAGGCGGACGCGCTCGGGGTCGATGCCGGCCTCAGGCGTCGGCTCGTCCATCGAGGTCTGCTGAGACCAGTCCTCCGCGGCGTGTTCGTTGCCGGGCACGTGGAGGATTCTCTGAGGCTCCGAGTGAGTGCGCTCAAGCTGATCGTGCCCGAGCACGCGATCGCAACCGATCGCACCGCCGCCTGGCTTCATGAAGTCGACGCGCTTCCTCGATCCGCGATCCATCGCATGCCGGACCTTGATGTGTTCAGCAACAAGGGCAGCCGCATCCGGCGCCCGGGCGTGGCAAGCGGCGTCCGGGACCTTGTGCCAGGTGACCTGATGGAGGTCGAGGGGCTCCGTGTGACGACACCGCTCCGTACTGCGTGCGACCTCGGTCGGCTGCTCTGGCGTTTCGACGCTCTCGGCGTCATCGACGGGTTCCTCCGTCGTGGCCTCGACCATGCGCGTCTGCTCGGCGAAGTCGATCGGTTCAAGGGCTATCGTGGCATTCTCCAGCTGCGCGAACTGGCGCCGCTCGGCGACGGCAAGGCCGAGTCCCAACCAGAGAGCGCACTGCGCCTGCACTGGTACGACGCCGACATCGGCGCACCGGAGACCCAGGTCTGGGTGTACGACGACGATGGAACGCCGAAGTACCGCATCGACGTGGGCAACCCGGAAGTCACCTACGGCGCCGAGTACTTCGGTGAGCAGTTCCACGGTGAGGAGGAGAAGGCCCACGACGAGAAGCGGATCCTATGGCTCGAGGAGCAGCGCAGCTGGAGCATCGACGTCTTCACCAGAATCGATGTCTACGGGCGGGACCTGACGGCGAGCGACCGTCTGAGGCTCGGATTTCTCGAGGCAGAGGCTGCACTTCGTGCGCGGCGTACGGCGTACATCGATCTCTCACGATGAGCGGACGGGCACGAGGTGCCCGGTCACCTGTCAGGACGGGCACGAAGTGCCCGGTCACCTGTCAGGACGGGCACGAGGTGCCCGGTCACCTGTCAGGACGGGCACGAAGTGCCCGGTCAGAGGGCGGAGGCGGCGTCCTCGTCCAGCCACCAGACGGTCTCCTCGCCGCGTACGCCGCGGGCGGGGGTCTCGGCGATCGAGCCGTCCTCGGCCAGGGCGCGGGCGACGGCCTCGGCCTTGCCCTCGCCGCTGGCGATGAACCAGACGGCGCGGGAGCGATCCATCGCCTCGAAGGTCAGCGTGACCCGGTCGGGCGGGGGCTTGGGGGAGTCGTGGACCGCGACGGCGATCGCGTCTCGGGCGTCCAGGACCGGGTGGCCGGGGAAGAGGGAGGCGCAGTGGCCGTCGGGGCCGATGCCGAGCATCAGTACGTCGAAGAAGCGCGCGCCGTGCTCGCGGATGGCTGCGCTGTAGGCCTCCGCGGAGTCCTCGGCCGTCGCGACCTCGTCGCTCGCCGGGACCTCGTGGACGTGGGCCTCGTTGACGCCGACGTGGTCGAGCAGGGCCTCGCGGGCCTGACGGGCGTTGCGGTCGGGGGAGCCGGACGGCACGAACCGCTCGTCGCCCCACCAGAACACCACTCGCGACCAGTCGACCGAGGAGTCCTGCGCGCGGCGGGCGAGCTCACGGTGCAGCTCGTCGGCGATCGACCCGCCCGTGAGCCCGATCTGGGGCACCTCGCCGCGCGCCTGCGCGGCCTCGAGCCGGTCGAGCAGGGCAGAGGCGACGTCCCCGACGAGCGAGTCGGAGTCGTCGTGCCGCCGGATCTCGGGGTCGGTCACTTCGCACTCCTCAGCTTGACCAGGCGGGCCGCGGTCGAGGCGTAGATGTCGTCCTCGTCGAGCCGGCGCAGCTCCTCGGCGAGGAGGGCCGGGACCTCGCGTCGCTTCAGCGCGACCGGTCGGTCGGGCCGGTTGGGCGAGGTGAAGGTCGCGAGTCGTCCGTCGGCACGCGAGATCCGGATCGGCCCCTCCTTGGTCTCCATGCTGACCTCGGTGATCCCGGGACCTTCGCTGTTGCCGCGCGCGACGTCGACCTTGAGCCGGTCGCACAGCCATGCGGCCAGGAGGTCGGCGCTGGGGCTGACGCGCTCCGCGGTCACCTTGGCGCTCGAGACCTTGAGCGGGTGCTGGTCCAGCGCGGCTGCGAGCAGCGCGCGCCACGGGGTGAGGCGGGTCCAGCTGAGGTCCGTGTTGCCGGGAGCGTACGACTCGCACTGGGTCAGCATGGCGGTGGACTTGCCGCGAGCGGCGGCGGCCGAGTCGGTGATCCGTCGCTGCGCGAGGGCGCCCAGCGGGTCGGACGCCGTGTCCGCAGGAGCAGCCGTCGGCCACCAGATCGCGACGGGGGAGTCGGGCAGGAGGAGCGGGAGCACGACCGACTCGGCGTGCTTGACCACCTCGCCCTTGAGCCGGATGAGAGCGGTCTCGCCGCCCCATCCGTCGCCGCTGCCGACCTGTGCGTTGACGTGCGCCGCTCCGCGGGCGTCGCCCAGGATGACGCCCAGCACCCTGGACGGGTGCTCCCGCGACGCACGCTTGGCCGCGAGCATCGCCTCGGCTGCGTCCTCCTCGGGCGCCACGATGATCAGGGTCATCACCATGCCCATGGCCGGGCTGCCGGCCCGGGTGCGCGCCTGGACGAACTCCGCGGCGATCTTCGACGAGTTGGTGTCTGTCAGCTCGATCATTGTGTCGGGGTCCCCTCGGTGTTGTTCGGCGGAGGAGCGAAGCGGGGGAGACGGAGAACAGCGTGGGGTGACATCAAGGCCTCCGCCACGTGCGTCCGTCGCGCGAGAGCATCTTCTCCGCCGACTCCGGTCCCCAGGTGCCCGATTCGTACGCCTCGGGTCGGCCCTTCTTCGCCCAGTGCTGGATCACGGGGTCGAGCAGCTTCCACGAGAGCTCGACCTCCTCGTGGCGCGGGAAGAGGGGCGGGTCGCCGAGCAGGACGTCGAGGATGAGCCGTTCGTACGCCTCGGCGCTGGCCTCGGTGAACGAGCCGCCGTAGGCGAAGTCCATGTTGACGTCGCGGATCTCCATCGCGGTGCCGGGCACCTTGGAGCCGAAGCGCATCGTCATCCCCTCGTCGGGCTGCACGCGGATCACCAGCGCGTTCTGGGTCAGGTCCTCGGTGGCGGTCGAGGTGAACGGCAGGTGCGGCGCGCGCTTGAAGACGACCGCGACCTCGGTCACCCGCCGACCCAGACGCTTGCCGGTGCGCAGGTAGAACGGGACGCCCGCCCAGCGCCGGGTCTCGACGTGGACCGTGATGGCGGCGAAGGTCTCGGTGGCGGAGGTCTTCTTGATGCCCTCCTCCTCGGTGAACCCGATGACCTTCTCGCCGCCGGCCCAGCCGGCGGCGTACTGGCCGCGCGCCGTCGTCAGGTCCAGCCGCGACGGAAGCTGCGCGGACGCGAGCACCTTCTGCTTCTCGACGCGCAGGCTCTCGGCGTCGAAGGCGACGGGCTCCTCCATCGCGACGAGCGCCATCAGCTGGAGGAGGTGGTTCTGGATGACGTCGCGCGCGGCGCCGATGCCGTCGTAGTAGCCGGCCCGGCCGCCGATGCCGATGTCCTCGGCCATCGTGATCTGGACGTGGTCGACGTAGTTGGAGTTCCAGATCGGCTCGAACATGTTGTTGGCGAACCGCATCGCCAGGATGTTCTGCACCGTCTCCTTGCCGAGGTAGTGGTCGATCCGGAAGATCGACCCGGACGGGAACACGTCGGCGAGCGTCTGGTTGAGCTCGCGCGCCGACTCGAGGTCGTGGCCGAAGGGCTTCTCCACCACGACGCGGCGCCACTGGTCGGGCTTGTGGTCGGCGAGCCCGTGCTCCTTGAGCTGGCCCACGACGGAGCCGAAGAAACCGGGCGGGATCGCGAGGTAGAACGCCATGTTGCCGCCGGTGCCGCGCTTCTGGTCGAGCTCCTCGACCGTCCGGCGGAGCTGCTCGAAGGCGTCGTCGTCGTCGAAGTTGCCCGGGACGAAGCGGAAGCCCTCGGACAGCTGCTTCCAGACCTCCTCGCGGAACGGCGTACGCGCGTGCTCCTTGACCGCGTCGTGGACGATCTGCGCGAAGTCCTGGTCGGCCCAGTCGCGGCGGGCGAAGCCGACGAGGCTGAAGCCGGGCGGCAGCAGGCCACGGTTGGCGAGGTCGTAGATCGCGGGCATGACCTTCTTGCGCGACAGGTCGCCGGTCACGCCGAAGAGGACCAGGCCGCACGGTCCGGCGATGCGGGGGAGTCGGCGGTCCTGGGGGTCACGCAGCGGGTTGGCGGCGGTCATCTGGCGGGTTCCCTACGTCGTTGTTCGGAGGAGCGGGGCGGGGGAGAGGAACGTCGTGGGGTGCTCATCGGCCTCGGTTCTCCTGGTAGTAGCGGATGAGCGACTGGGTCGAGTCGTCCTGCTCGGCGAGCACGTCGGCGTCACCGGACACGGCCGGCTTCAGCTCCTGTGCCAGCTGCTTGCCGAGCTCGACGCCCCACTGGTCGAAGCTGTCGATGCCCCACACGGCGCCTTCGACGAAGGTGATGTGCTCGTAGAGCGCGATCAGCTGGCCGAGCACCGCAGGCGTGAGCTCCGGCGCCATGATCGAGGTCGTCGGTCGGTTGCCCGGGAACGTACGCGCGGGGACGAGGTCGTCGGCCACGCCCTCGGCCCGGACCTCGTCAGCGGTCTTGCCGAACGCGAGCGCCTTCGTCTGGGCCACGAAGTTGGACAGCAGGAGCTCGTGGACGTCCGTGCTCTGCCCGTCAGGACTGGTGTCCGTGAGGGCGTACGCCGGGCGCGCGAAGGCGATGAAGTCCGCCGGCACGAGCCGGGTGCCCTGGTGGATCAGCTGGTAGAACGCGTGCTGGCCGTTGGTGCCGGGCTCGCCCCAGAAGACCTCGCCGGTGTCGTAGCCGACGGCAGAGCCGTCCCACCGCACACCCTTGCCGTTGGACTCCATCGTGAGCTGC
This sequence comes from uncultured Actinomycetota bacterium, assembly GCA_963711175.1. Lineage (GTDB taxonomy): Bacteria > Actinomycetota > Actinomycetes > Propionibacteriales > Nocardioidaceae > Nocardioides. The sequence continues at coordinate 140,049 of CAVQDC010000039.1, read as the reverse complement.
TGGAGGTAGGCCGGGAACCGGTGCAGCAGCTGCGCATAGGGGAGGACCGCGTGGGTGTGGGCGTCGAGGAAGTTGGTGTACCAGACGTTGAGCAGCCCCATCCGGATCGGCACGTTGGTCTCGGCCGGCGCGGTGCGGAAGTGCTCGTCCATCGCGTGGAACCCGGCCAGCAGCTGCGCGAAGTGCGCGGGGCCGATGGCGATGACGAGCGACAGCCCGATCGCCGAGTCCATCGAGTAGCGACCGCCGACCCAGTCCCAGAAGCCGAACGCGTTGTCGGTGTCGATGCCGAATTCGGCGACCTTGTCGAGGGCGGTCGACACGGCGACGAAGTGCTGCGCGACGGCGGCGTCGGAGTCGGTGCCCGCCGGCAGTTGGTCGAGCAGCCACGCCTTGCACAGCCGAGCGTTGGTCAGCGTCTCCAGCGTCCCGAAGGTCTTGCTGGAGACGATGAACAGCGTCGTCTCGGGGTCGAGCCCGGACAGCTTCTGGCCCGCGTCGGTCGGGTCGATGTTGCTGATGAAGCGGCAGGCGAGACCGTCCTGGTGGAACGGCTCGAGAGCCTCGTAGGCCATGACGGGACCGAGGTCCGACCCGCCGATCCCGATGTTGACGACCGTCTCGATGCGGCGACCGGTCACGCCCGTCCACTCGCCCGAGCGGACCCGCTCGGCGAAGGCGTACGCACGGTCGAGGACCTCGTGGACGTCGGCCACGACGTCCTGGCCGTCGACGCTCAACGACGCCGACCGCGGCAGCCGCAGGGCCGTGTGCAGCACCGCCCGGTCCTCGGTGACGTTGATGTGCTCGCCGGCGAACATCGCGTCGCGCCGGGCGACGAGGTCCACCTCGTCCGCGAGCGCCAGGAGGGCTGCCTCCACGCCGCTGTCGACGAGGTTCTTCGACAGGTCGACGTGGAGGTCGGCGGCGCGCAGGGTGTGCGTGGACACCCAGTCGGGACGGGTCAGCTGCGAGCGGAGGTCCGGTGTGTACGCCTCGGCGAGCCGGGCCAGCTCGGCCCAGGCCGCCGTCGTGCTCGGGTCGACGGCCTCGCCGCTCACTTCCGTGCGGCCTCGAGGGATGCGGACAGCGTCGTCTGGAGCTCGTCCCAGGCGACGACGAACTTGTCCACGCCCTCCTTGATGAGCACCTGGATCACGTCGTCGTAGTCGATGCCCGCCTCGGCCAGGGCGTGCATGTGCGCGTGGGCGTCGTCGTAGAAGGGCCGGATGCGGTCGCCCCGGACCTCACCGTGGTCGGCGACCGCGTCGAGTGTCTTCTCCGGCATGGTGTTGACGGTGTTCTCGGCGACCAGGTCGACGACGTACATCGTGTCGTCGTAGTCGGGGTTCTTGACGCCGGTCGAGGCCCACAGGGGCCGCTGCTTGCGTGCGCCCTCGGCCTCGAGCGCCTCCCAGCGCGAACCGGAGAAGAACTCCTCGTACATCTGGAAAGCGAGGCGGGCGTTGGCGACACCGGCCTTGCCGCGGAGGTCCGGATCGGTGCCCGGACCCTCGGTCGTCGCCTCGAGCCGCTTGTCGATCTCGCTGTCGACGCGCGAGACGAAGAACGACGCGACCGAGTGGATGTCGGCGAGCGCGTGGCCGTTGGCCTGGGCCTTCTCGAGCCCGGCGACGTAGGCCTCCATGACGTTGCGGTACTGCTCGAGACCGAAGATCAGCGTCACGTTGACCGAGATGCCGACGGCAATCGTCTCGGTGATCGCGGGCCAGCCCTCCTTGGTCCCGGGGATCTTGATCATGACGTTGGGCTGGCCGACGGTCTTGAAGAGCTCGGCCGCCTCCGTCACCGTGTCGTCGGTGGAGTGCGCGAGGCCGGGGGAGACCTCGATCGAGACGCGTCCGTCGACACCGTCGGTGGCGTCGAAGATCGGGCGCATGACCTTGCAGGCCTCGCGGACGTCGTCCGTGGTGATCACCATGGTCGCGCGGTCGACATCGGCGCCGTCGGCGGCGAGCTCGCGCACCTGGGCGTCGTAGCGCTCACCATCGGCCAGCGCGGTCTGGAAGATCGCCGGGTTGGACGTCACGCCGACCACGTTCTTGGTCTGCACGAGGTCGGCGAGGTTGCCGGTCTCGAGGCGCTCGCGGGACAGGTCGTCGAGCCAGATGGACACCCCGGCGTCAGCCAGGGCCTTGAGGCGGTCGTTCATGCGGTTCCTCCCGTAGGGGTGGTCTGGGTGGTGCGAGCTGGTCAGGCGTTGACGACGGCGACGCTGTCGCGCGCGGCGTCGGCGACGGCCTGGCCGGTGATGCCGAACTCGGTGTAGATCCGCGCGTAGTCGGCCGACGCGCCGTAGTGCTCGATGGAGACGATGCGACCGTTGTCGCCGACGATCTCGCGCCAGCCCTGCTTCACGCCGGCCTCGACGGACACCCGCGCCTTCACCGTGGGCGGCAGGACCGTGTCGCGGTAGGACTCGTCCTGCTCCTCGAACCACTCGAGGCAGGGCATCGACACCACGCGGGCGTCGATGCCGTCGGCGGCGAGCAGGGTGCGGGCCTCGACCGCGAGCTGGACCTCGGAGCCGGTGCCGATGAGGATCACGTCGGGCGTGCCCTTCTCGGCGTCGATGAGCACGTAGGCGCCGCGCGCGACGCCCTCGACCGACAAGAAGCCGTCCTCGCCGCGCGGGAAGACCGGCACGTTCTGCCGGGTCAGCACGAGGGCGGCCGGACGGTCGGTGTGACCGAGGATCGTCTGCCAGGCAGCCGCGGTCTCGTTGGCGTCGGCCGGTCGTACGACGTCGAGGCCCGGCATGGCGCGCAGGGCGGCGAGGTGCTCGATCGGCTGGTGCGTCGGGCCGTCCTCGCCGAGACCGATCGAGTCGTGGGTCCAGACGTAGGTGACCGGCAGCTTGCTCAGCGCGGCCACGCGCACGGACCCGCGCATGTAGTCGGAGAAGGTGAGGAACGTGCCGCCGAAGACCCGCGTGAGGCGGTCGGCCGCGATGCCGTTCATGATCGCACCCATCCCGTGCTCGCGGATGCCGAAGTGCAGCACGCGGCCGGCGTAGGGATCGGTGCTCCACTCGCCGACCTCGGCGACCACGGGACCGACCGAGGGGGCGTTCTCGATGGTCGTGTTGTTGGAGCCGGCCAGGTCGGCCGAGCCACCCCACAGCTCAGGCAGGGTCGACGCGAGCGCATTGATCACCTTGCCGGACGCCGAGCGCGTCGCGACGCCCTTGGCGTCCGCGTCGAAGGTCGGCAGCGACCCAGCCAGGTCGGCGGGCAGCTCGCGCCGCTTGAGGCGGTGGAGCAGGTCGGCGGAGTCGGGGTGCGCCTCGGCCCAGGTGGCGTACTGCTCGTCCCACTCCGCACCCCACGCAGCGCCGCGCTCGCGCAGCTGGCGGGTGTGCTCGAGGACGGCGGGAGGGACCTCGAAGGTCTGGTCGGGGTCGAAGCCCAGGACCTTCTTCGTCGCAGCGACCTCGTCGGCGCCGAGCGCGCTGCCGTGGGCCTTCTCGGTGCCCTGGGCATGGGGCGCGGGCCACGCGATGATCGTGTCGAGCACGATGAGCGACGGCTGGTCGGTCACCGCGTGCGCCTTGCGGATCGCGGAGTAGAGCGCGTTGACGTCCTCGACGTACTCCGTGCCGCCGTTGGTCCAGTCGACCGTCTGGACGTGCCAGCCGTAGGCCTTGTAGCGCGCCGCGACGTCCTCGGTGAAGGCGATGTCGGTGTCGCCCTCGATCGAGATCCGGTTGCGGTCGTAGATGAGGGTGAGGTTGCCGACCTTCTGGGTGCCGGCGATCGAGCTCGCCTCGGAGCTGACGCCCTCCTGCAGGTCACCGTCGGACGCGATCGCGTAGACCTGGTGGTCGAGCATGCCCTCGCCGGGGGCGGCGTCGGAGTCCAGCAACCCGTGCACGCGGCGACTCGAGATCGCCATGCCGACCGCGTTGCCGACGCCCTGGCCGAGCGGCCCCGTCGTCACCTCGACACCGGCCGTGTGGCCGAGCTCGGGGTGGCCGGGGGTCTTGGAGCCCCAGGTGCGCAGTGCCTTGAGGTCGTCCAGCTCGAGGCCGAAGCCGCCCAGGTAGAGCTGGGTGTAGAGCGTGATGCTCGAGTGGCCGCACGACAGCACGAAGCGGTCGCGGGCGACCCACTCGGGGTCGGCCGGGTTGTGCCGCATCACCTTCTGGAACAGCAGGTACGCCGCCGGGGCGAGGCTCATGGCCGTGCCGGGGTGGCCGTTGCCGACCTTCTGCACGGCGTCCATCGCGAGGACGCGGGCGGTGTCGACGGCTTGGTCGTCGATCTCGGTCCAGTCGAGCGTGGCGGGCAGGGCGGACTTCTGAGTCAACGCAGTTCCTCTCGTTGGGGTGCAGCCGGGGAGCACGGCCCCCTCGACTGCGAGCCTAGCGCCGTGGCCGAGTAGACTCGACCCCACCCGAGGGTGGCTCAGGACGCCGGATCAACAGGCCCTTCAGACTCCTCGGTTCCCCGTTGTCCAGGTCTCATCCCATGTCCCATTCCACGTTCCATCCGCACCCGTCCCGCGAGGTCCCCACCGTGTCTTCAGCCGGTCCGCACGCCGATGCCTCAGCGCGGCCGTCGACCGGAGGCGAAGGTGGCCCGACGCCGGAGACCACGACGTGGCGCGACGTCGTCGCGGCCTACGTCGGGTTGACGAAGCCGCGGGTCATCGAGCTGCTCCTGCTCACCACTGTGCCGGTGATGTTCTTCGCCGAGCGCGGCATCCCGTCGCTCGCGCTGGTCGCCGCCACGGTCGTCGGCGGCACCCTGTCGGCCGGCTCGGCGTCGGCGTACAACTGCGTCTACGACCGCGACATCGACGAGCAGATGCGTCGTACGCGTCGGCGTGCGCTGCCGCGCCACATCGTGTCGCCGGTGTCCGCGCTCGTCTTCGCGACCGTGCTGGCCGTGTTGTCGACGGTCGTCCTGGCGCTCTGGGTCAACTGGCTCTCGGCGGCGCTGTCGGTGCTGGCCAACGCGTTCTACGTCTTCGTCTACACGATGCTCCTCAAGCGCCGCACCACGCAGAACATCGTGTGGGGCGGCCTCGCGGGCTGCTTCCCGGCCCTCATCGGCTGGACCGCGGTCACCGGCGAGCTGGCGTGGACGCCGGTCGTGCTGTTCCTGGTCGTCTTCTTCTGGACTCCGCCGCACACGTGGGCGCTGGCGCTGCGCTACCGCGAGGACTACCGCAACGTCGACGTGCCGATGCTGCCGGTCGTGAGGCCTGCCCCCGAGGTGGGTCGCCAGATCGTGCTCTACAGCTGGGTGATGGTGGCGACCTCGCTCCTGCTCTGGCCCGTCGCCGGCACCAGCCTGATCTACCCGATCGCCGCGGCCGTGCTCGGCGCGGTCTTCCTGGTCGAGGCGCACCGGATGTGGTCGCGGGCCAAGGGCTCGGAGGCGCTGTCGGACATCAATCCGATGCGTCTCTTCCACGCCTCGAACCTCTACCTGTCGCTGCTGTTCGTCGCAGTCGCACTGGATCCCCTGCTCGGGCGCTGAACCGTCTCTTGAGAAGACGTTCGAGGAGTGACGATCCCTAGACACCTTCTTGAGTCCACACCCCGTGTTCGGTGGACCTGCGTCTCGTTCAATCGGTGACTGGAGTGGGCATTGGGCCTGCTCCGACCAACCGGGGAGTACGAGCACCATGACTGCAGCGCCACGAGAGCCGCTGTCCACGGGACAACGGCAGCACGACGACGGCGGACGCCGTCGCAGGGGGACGGGCCAGCGCGCCATGTCGAGGACGGTGACCTTGATCCTCGCGGTCGGCTTCGCCGTCGTGGGCGTCGCGGGCGCCGCGAGCGCCCACCACAACACGATCGCCGGCACGGTCGCGTGCAAGACCGGAGGTGGCTGGACCGCCACCTGGAGCGTCGTCAACAGCGAGACCATCACCGAGACGATCACGGCCTCCAGCCGCACCTCGGTCGTCCCGATCGGCACGCAGCTGACCGGGACCCAGACGCGTACGTTCACCGAGACCTTCACGACCAAGCCCACCACCGCGCCGGCGCTCAACCTGTCGGCCAGGTGGACCAACGGCCAGACGGCGGACAACACGGGCTCGATCGCCGTGACGTCCTTCTCCGACGGCTGCAACGTCACGACCGTGACGGCGCCGACCGTGCCCGTCATCGACGACTGCGGCCCGGGCAACGCGCGCTTCGGCGACGTCCCGAGCGGGCCGTGGACCTCGACGACCAACCCGGACGGCAGCCTGACGATCACCGCCAACCAGGGCTACACCTTCCCCCACGGCCAGAAGAGCGTGACCTACCCCAAGCCGACCGACAGCAACGTCGCGTGCCCGACGCCGCCGACCACCCCGCCGGTCGTGACGCCGCCGGTGGTCACACCGCCGGTGGTCACGCCGCCTGAGGTGCTGCCCGCCGAGGTACGCGTGGTGAAGGCTGCTGCGAAGCAGATCGACAAGTGCGGTCGGCAGAGCGACCTGTTCAAGGTCGCCAAGCGCTCGGGCGTGGTCTACACGGCCAAGGGCAAGGTGCTGCGCCAGGGTGTCTGGCTCAAGGCCAGGACGCGTTCGGTCACCGTCCGCGCGAATCCCGAGGACGCGACCTACCTGCTGCGAGGCAAGGCGGTCTGGAAGCTGACGTTCACCCGCAAGGCGTGCGCGCAGGCTCCCGAGGTCGCTCCGCACACCGGGTCGTGATGCGTCGCACCGCGCTCGTGGTGGCAACGCTGTGCGCGACGGTGTGCCTGTCGGCCGGTCAGGGTGCGGCTCACGCCGGCCCTGACCGGCTCACGATCGCCCGGACCGGCACCGACGCAGTGGTCATCGAGGTGGCCTCTCGCGGCGGCACGCTCGCCGTGGGATCGCGCCTCCACGGTGCCGTCTACACGTGGTCGAAGGGCGATCCGCCCTGCGACCCGACCGGCAGCACGGTGTACGCCGGTCACGCCTGGCGCGCCGGCAACGGTGTGGCCGACAGGTGGGGCCAGCTGCGGCCGGGCGACCGGCTCACGGTGGCCGGCTGCCGGTTCGAGGTCACCCGTCGCGAGTTCTGGTCGGCCAAGCGGAGGATGGGCTCGCTCTACTCCGTGTCGGGACCGCCGCGGATCGTGCTCGTCGGGTGCAAGGCCGACGACTACTCCAGGCGCACGGTGGTCTTCGCGCGCAAGCTCGGCCGCCGCTAGCCGGTCGTCAGGGCAGGCGCGTCGCCGCGCTCGTCTGCTCCTGCCCGTCCGCACGGGCCTCGTGGCTCGCGCGGTGGGGCAGGACGGCGAGTGCGATGCGCGCCAGTCCGGCCGCGAGCAGGGCCGCGCCCAGCATGTGCAGGGCGACCAGCCCGACCGGCAGGTCGAGCGCGTACTGCACCCATCCGAGCACGCCCTGCAGCACCTCGATGAGCAGCACCAGCGCCGTCACGCGGGCGAGCCACGTGTGGCCGCCCCGAACGGCCACGACGAGCAGCGCGCACGTGAGGGCCACCAGGACGTACACCGCGTAGGAGTGCACGTGGGAGATGGTCGCGGGGGCGATCCCGTTGCGCGGTGAGTCGGTGTCGCCGGCGTGCGGACCGGCCCCCGTGACGACCGTGCCGAGGTAGAGCACGACCCAGCCGGACGCGAGCGTGGCCCATGCCAGTGCCCTCGGCAGCGGGGGAGCTGCGCCCCGGTCCGGGCTGCTCAGCTCGTCGACCAGCGCGACGCACACCATGATCATCGCCATCGACAGCAGGAAGTGGCCGGCGACGATCCACGGGTTGAGGTCGGTCAGCACGGTGATGCCGCCGATGACGGCCTGCAGCGGGATGCCGAGACCGATGGTGAGCGAGAGCCGCCGCGCCCTGCGGTGCGAGGCCCCGACCGCGGCGAGGAAGCACAGGACGGCGACCGCGGCCAGCGCGAAGGTCAGCATCCGGTTGCCGAACTCGATGACGCCGTGGATGCCGAGCTCGCCGTGGGCGACGTAGGACGCGTCGGAGCAGCGTGGCCACGTCGGGCAGCCGAGGCCGGAGCCGGTGAGGCGTACGGCCGCGCCGGTGACGACGATGCCGATGTTGGCCACGAGGTTGGCCAGCGCCAGCGGCCACAGGTGGCGGGCGAGCCGGGCGAACACGGTGTCCATCACTCCCATGCGAAGGTCCTTGCGGTCAGTACGGTGCCGACGATCGCCCACGCGGCGAGCACGAGAAGCGAGCGCCCGTCGACGGCTGCGTCCAGCAGGGCGGCGCGCGTCGCCTCGCCGAGGGCCCCGGAGGGCAACCACGCGATGACGCCCGATGCCGAGCCGTAGGTCGAGGTCGGCAGCACGACACCACCGCCTGCCATCAGCAACAGGTAGACCAGGTTGGCCAGCGCGAGGGTCGCCTCGGCCCGGAGCACACCCGCGACGAAGAGGCCGAGCGCGGCGAACGCCGCGGTGCCGAGTCCGACAGCGAGCACCAGTGCCAGGACAGAGAGGGCCGGGTGGGCGAGCGTCGGCCTCCACCCCAGGACCAGCCCCACGACGACCAGCACCACGAGCTGCATGGCGACGACGTTGAGGAGCGCGACGACCTTGCCCAGCAGGAGGCCGTGGCGGGGGAGCGGCGAGGAGCCCAGCAGCTTGATCACGCCGTAGCGGCGCTCGAAGCCGGTGGCGATCGCGACGGACGTGAAGGCGGTCGACATCACCGCGAGAGCCAGTACGCCGGGGGTGAGGACGTCGACGGCGCGGTGGCCGTCGAGGTCGAGCCCGATCCGGTCGGCCGCCGCCACGCCGCCGACGAGCACGATGACCGGGATCACGATGGCGAGCAGGAGCTGCTCGCCGTTGCGCAGCATGAGGCGCGCCTCCATCCGGGCCTGCGCCAGCACCATCCGCGAGAGGGAGGCGCCACCCGGCGCGGGGGTGAATGTCCCGCTCACGGCGACAGGTCGCGGCCGGTGAGCTCGAGGAAGACGTCCTCGAGGTTGCGCTGGCCCAGGTTGAGCGTCTCGGGCAGGACGTCGTGCTCCTCGCACCACCGCGACACCCGACCCAGCGTCATCGAGTCCGCCGGGCCGTGGATCAGCATGCTGACCTCGTCGAGCTGGCGGACCTCGGTCTGCGGGCCGAGCTCGGCGCGCAGCGACTCGGGGGCACCGTCGGGGAACGGCCGGTTGACGACCAGCCTGATGGTGGCCGAGCGGCCCTCGCGGGTCAGCTGGCCAGGTGTACCGCTCGCGATGACGGTGCCTCGGTCGATGATGTGGATCCGGTCCGCCAGGTGCTCGGCCTCGTCCATGTGGTGCGTCGTGAGCACCACGGTCACGCCGTCGGCGCGCACCTCGTCGAGCAGCTCCCACGTCGTACGGCGCGCCTGCGGGTCCATGCCGGCCGTGGGCTCGTCGACGAAGACCAGCTCCGGGCGACCCACCAGGGCGATCGCCAGGCCGAGCCGCTGCTGCTGGCCACCGGACAGGCGGCGATAGGGCGTACGACCGCAGTCGGCGAGGCCGAGCCGGTCGCTGAGCATCGCGGTGTCGAGCGGGTGGGCGTGCAGGGAGGCCATGTGGTCCAACATCTCGAGGGCGCGTACGCCGCTCCACGCGCCGCCCGCCTGCAGCATCACGCCGATGCGGGGGAGCAGCTCGGCACGATCGCGCTGCGGGTCCAGGCCGAGCACGCGGACCGTGCCCTGCTGGGGGACCCGGTAGCCCTCGCAGGCCTCCAGGGTGGTGGTCTTGCCGGCCCCGTTGGGGCCGAGGACCGCGGTGATCGATCCGCGCGCCACCTCGAGCGAGAGGCCGTCCACCGCCACCTTGTCGCCGTAGCGCATCACGAGGCCGTCGACCGAGACGGCGGGCGCAGCGGTGGACACGTTCGCCAGTCTAGGGAGCGGGGGTCGGCGCTCCACGTCGGCATGGACGAGAGGATGGTCACGGCACGGGGAGACGACTTAGGAGACCCTTGCTTGAACGCCGGGAAGCATTAACGGCACACTGTCGTTGTGGAATTCGTGAGGTCACCGGTGGCACAGCGTGAGGGCGACGCCCCGACGCGTGATCGCGTGGCGCGCACGATCCTCGAGAACGGTCCCTCCACGGCCGGCGACCTCGCCGACCGGCTCGCACTGACGCCGGCCGCCGTACGCCGCCACCTCGACCACCTCGCCGCCGAGGGCGTCGTGGAGTCGCGCGACCAGAAGGTCTACGGCGCCCGAGGACGCGGGCGCCCGGCCAAGGTCTTTGCGCTGACCGAGGCGGGTCGCGACAGCTTCGACCAGCAGTACGACGACCTCGCCGTCCAGGCGATGCGGTTCCTCGCCGAGACCCAGGGCGAGGAGGCCGTCGTCGAGTTCGCCCGTCGTCGGGTCGCGTTCGTCGAGCGCGACTACGCCGCGGTCACCGGGCTCGACCCCGCGCTCAGCCCGGCCGAGGCGCTGGCCAAGGTCTTCACCCAGAACGGCTACGCCGCCTCTGTGCGAGACCTTGCCCCCGTCAACGGCATCAGCGTGGGGGAGCAGCTGTGCCAGCAGCACTGCCCCGTCTCCCATGTCGCCCACGAGTTCCCCCAGCTGTGCGAGGCCGAGACCGAGGCCATCGCCGCGGTGCTCGGCACCCACGTCCAGCGCCTGGCGACCATCGCGCACGGCGACGGCGTCTGCACCACCTGCATCCCCCAGACCACCACGCCTGCATCGACGTCATCGAAGAAGGAGAAGGCATGACCTCCATCGAAGAGCTCAACCCGTCCATCAAGGGCATCGGCACCTACGAGTTCGGTTGGTCCGACTCGGACGAGGCCGGCTCGATCGCCAAGCGCGGCCTCAGCGAGGACGTCGTACGCAACATCTCCGCCCTCAAGAGCGAGCCGCAGTGGATGCTGGACCTGCGCCTGAAGGGCCTCAAGCTCTTCCACCGCAAGCCCATGCCCACCTGGGGCTCCGACCTCGGCGGCATCGACTTCGACAACATCAAGTACTTCGTGCGCTCCAGCGAGAAGCAGGCCGCCACGTGGGACGACCTCCCCGAGGACATCAAGAACACCTACGACAAGCTCGGCATCCCCGAGGCGGAGAAGCAGCGCCTGGTCTCCGGTGTCGCGGCGCAGTACGAGTCCGAGGTCGTCTACCACTCGATCCGCGAGGACCTCGAGGAGCAGGGCGTGATCTTCGTCGACACCGACACGGCGCTGAAGGAGCACGAGGAGCTCTTCAAGGAGTACTTCGCCACCGTCATCCCGGTCGGTGACAACAAGTTCTCCGCGCTCAACACCTCGGTGTGGTCGGGCGGCTCGTTCATCTACATGCCCGAAGGGCGTCCACGTCGACATCCCGCTGCAGGCCTACTTCCGGATCAACACCGAGAACATGGGCCAGTTCGAGCGGACGCTGATCATCGCGGACGAGGGCTCCTACGTGCACTACGTGGAGGGCTGCACCGCGCCGATCTACTCGTCCGACTCGCTGCACTCGGCCGTCGTCGAGATCATCGTGAAGAAGGGCGCCCGCGTCCGCTACACGACGATCCAGAACTGGTCCAACAACGTCTACAACCTCGTCACCAAGCGCGCGACCTGTGAGGCCGGCGCCACGATGGAGTGGGTCGACGGCAACATCGGCTCCAAGGTGACGATGAAGTACCCCGCCATCTACCTGATGGGCGAGCACGCCAAGGGCGAGACCCTGTCGATCGCGTTCGCGGGCGAGGGCCAGCACCAGGACGCCGGCGCCAAGATGGTCCATGCCGCACCGCACACCTCGTCGTCGATCCTGAGCAAGTCGGTCGCGCGTGGCGGCGGTCGTACGTCCTACCGCGGCCTCATCCAGGTCAACGAGGGCGCCTACGGCTCGAAGTCCAACGTGCTGTGCGACGCGCTGCTGGTCGACCAGATCAGCCGCAGCGACACCTATCCCTACGTCGACATCCGCGAGGACGACGTGTCGATGGGCCACGAGGCGTCCGTCTCGAAGGTCTCCGACGACCAGCTCTTCTACCTCATGTCGCGCGGCATGGAGCAGGACGAGGCGATGGCGATGATCGTGCGTGGTTTCGTCGAGCCGATCGCCAAGGAGCTGCCGATGGAGTACGCCCTCGAGCTCAACCGCCTGATCGAGCTGCAGATGGAGGGTGCGGTCGGTTGATCGCCGACCCGCACCGACCGACCGCAACGAAGAAAGTAGCGCTTTGACCGTCACCACCGAATCCGTCCGCTCCGCGCTGGAGCAGAACAAGATCGAGAGCCACCTCAACCCGGTGGGCTCGTTCGACGTCGCCGACCATCCCGTGCCCACCGGGCGCGAGGAGATCTGGCGGTTCTCCCCGCTCAAGCGGCTCAAGGGCCTGCACGCGGACGCCCCGCTGCACGGGCGTACGTCCAGGCTGAGCTGGAACGAGCCCGAGGGCGTCTCGGTCGACATCGTGACCGGCGACGAGGCCCGTGCCCTGCGTGGCATCAGTGGGCTGGTCCCCAACACCCGTTTCGCCGCGCGGATCCTCGACGAGGTCGGCCCCACCGTGCTGGTCGACGTCCCGGCCGACTCCACGGTCTCCGAGCCGCTCGTCCTCGACATGGTCGGGCTGGGCGCCGAGGAGACGATGGGCGGCCACCTCGCCTTCCGGTTCGGCGCGCACAGCAAGGCGATCGTGGTCATCAACCACACCGGCTCCGCGTCCGTGGCGGCCGTGGTGGAGATCGTCGTCGGTGACGGCGCCGACGTCACGGTCGTGTCGATCCAGGACTGGGACGACGACGCGGTGCACCTCTCGCACCACCAGGCGCTGGTGGGTCGCGACGCGACCTACAAGCACGCGGCGATCTCGTTCGGCGGCGACGTCGTCCGGATGGACGCCAACGTCAGCTACGACGGGCCCGGCGGCTCCGCCGAGCTGCTCGGCCTCTACTTCGCCGATGCCGGCCAGCACATCGAGCACCGCCTGTTCGCCGACCACAACGCCCCGCACACCAAGAGCCACGTGGTCTACAAGGGAGCCCTGCAGGGCGAGGGTGCCCACACGGTCTGGATCGGCAACGTGCTGATCCGCAAGATCGCCGAAGGCATCGAGACCTACGAGGAGAACCGCAACCTGGTCCTCACCGACGGCTGCCGCGCCGACTCCGTGCCCAACCTGGAGATCGAGACCGGCGAGATCGAGGGCGCCGGCCACGCCTCGGCGACGGCGCGCTTCGACGACGAGCAGCTCTTCTACCTCCAGTCGCGCGGCGTCTCGGAGAAGGAGGCGCAGCGCCTCGTGGTGCACGGCTTCTTCAACGACCTGATCCGCAAGGTCGGCGTGCCGTCCATCGAGGAGCGGCTCCTCGCCACGGTCGAGGCTGAGCTCGCCAAGAACGTGCTCAAGGACCTCTTCTGATGGGGTTCGAGCGCGCCTGCGCACTGGACGAGATCCAGGCCGACCAGGCCCTGGCGGTCACCCTGGGTCGCTACGACATCGCCATCGCGCGCGACGGCGACGAGGTCTTCGCGATCGAGAACGTCTGCAGCCACGCGGAGGTCGCCCTCAGCGAGGGCGAGGTCGAGCAGACCGACGGCGGCTGCCAGATCGAGTGCTGGCTGCACGGGTCGATGTTCGACCTGCGCACCGGCAAGCCCACCAACCTCCCCGCGACCGAGCCGGTCGCCACCTTCGCCATCGACGTACGCGCCAACCCCAACGGCACTAGTGACGTCTACGTCGACACCGAGACCACCCTGAACGGAGTCACCCCCGCATGAGCAAGCTCGTCATCACCGACCTGCACGTCACCGTCGACACCGAGGACGGCCCCAAGGAGATCCTCAAGGGCGTCACCCTCACCATCAACGAGGGCGAGACGCACGCCATCATGGGCCCCAACGGCTCGGGCAAGTCGACGCTGGCCTACTCGATCGCCGGCCACCCGAAGTACACGATCACCGGTGGCTCCGTCACCCTCGACGGCCAGGACGTCCTCGCGATGTCGGTCGACGAGCGCGCCCGCGCCGGCATGTTCCTCGCGATGCAGTACCCCGTCGAGGTCCCCGGCGTCTCGGTGTCGAACTTCCTGCGTACGGCCAAGACCGCCATCGACGGCGAGGCCCCCAAGCTCCGCACCTGGGTCAAGGACGTCAACGCTGCGCTCCAGCAGCTCAACCTCGACCCGACGTTCGGCACCCGCAACGTCAACGAGGGCTTCTCCGGTGGTGAGAAGAAGCGCCACGAGATCGCGCAGCTCGAGCTGCTCGACCCCCAGGTCGCGATCCTCGACGAGACCGACTCCGGTCTCGACATCGACGCGCTCAAGGTCGTGTCCGAGGGCGTCAACCGCTTCCGCGCGCGTGAGGGCAAGGGTGTCCTGCTGATCACCCACTACACCCGCATCCTGCGCTACATCGAGCCCGACTACGTCCACGTCTTCGTCGACGGCAAGGTCGCCGAGTCCGGCGGCAAGGAGCTTGCGGACGCGCTCGAGGCCGAGGGCTACGACAAGTACCTCTCGGCGGTGCGATAAGCGGCGCTGGGCTGCGTTGTCGTCGCTCGACGACCCGCTCCGCTCACAGGTCGCCTTCGCTCCTCCGCCTTGACCAGCACCACTTCTCACACCGCCGAAAGGGGTAACTGATGGAAGGACTGCTTCCGGATCTCGACGTGATCCGCAAGGACTTCCCCATCCTCGAGCGCGTGCTCGCGGGCGGGCAGCCGCTGGTCTACCTCGACAGCGCGAACACCTCGCAGAAGCCGCAGGTCGTCATCGACACGATGGTCGACCACCTCGAGCGGCACAACGCCAACATCGCCCGCGCCATGCACCAGCTGGGTGCGGAGTCGACCGAGGCCTACGAGGGCGCGCGCGACAAGGTGGCGGCCTTCCTCAACGCGCGGTCGCGCAACGAGGTGGTCTTCACCAAGAACGCCACCGAGGCGCTCAACCTGCTGGCACGCACGATCGACCTCGGTCCCGGCGACAACGTCGTGATCACCGAGATGGAGCACCACTCCAACATCGTGTCGTGGCAGCTGGCCTGCGAGCGCTCCGGTGCGGAGCTGCGCTGGTTCGGCCTCACCGACGACGGTGAGCTCGACCTCGGCAACGCCGACCAGCTCGTCGACGAGCACACCAAGGTGCTGGCCTTCACGTGGGTCAGCAACATGCTCGGCACGATCAACCCCGTCGCCGACCTGGTCGCGCGTGCGAAGTCCGTCGGCGCCCTCTCGGTGGTCGACGCCTCGCAGGCCGCACCGCAGCTCCCGGTCGACGTACAAGCTGTCGACTGCGACTTCCTCGTGTTCACCGGGCACAAGGTCTGCGGTCCGACCGGCATCGGCGTGCTGTGGGGTCGCGAGGAGCTGCTCAACGAGCTCCCGCCCTTCCACGGCGGTGGCGAGATGATCGAGACCGTGACCATGGCGCGCTCGACCTATGCCAAGGCGCCGCACCGCTTCGAGGCCGGCACACCGCCGATCGTCGAGGCCGTCGGCCTGGGCTGCGCCGTCGACTACCTCGGCCACATCGGCCTGGACGCGATCCACCGCCACGAGCAGGCGATCACGGCGTACGCCCTCGAGGGGCTGCAGTCGGTGCCGGGCGTGAGCATCCTCGGCCCGCTCGATGCGACCCGGCGCGGCGGCGCGATCTCCTTCGAGCTCGACGGCGTGCACCCGCACGACATCGCACAGGTGCTGGACTCGCGCGGCGTCGCGGTGCGCGCGGGCCACCACTGCGCCAAACCCGCGCATGCGCGCTTCGGCGTGCAGAGCACGACGCGGATGTCGTCCTACCTCTACACGACGCCCGCCGAGATCGACGCGCTCGTCGAGGGCCTCCACCACACCCGCAGCTACTTCAAGGTGGGATGACGATGAACACCCCAAGAAACCCCTCGCTTCGCTCGCGCTTCCCCGGGGACCCCGTATGAGCGCCGAGCTCGACAACCTCTACCAGGAGATCATCCTGGACCACTACAAGAACCCGCACCACAAGGGACTTCGCGATCCGTTCGAGTCCGAGGTGCACCACGTCAACCCGACCTGCGGTGACGAGGTGACCCTGCGGGTCCACCTCGCCGACGGCCTCGTGCAGGACGTCTCGTACGACAGCGTCGGCTGCTCGATCTCGCAGGCCTCTGCCTCCGTGCTGACCGACCTCGTCATCGGCAAGCCGGTAGACGAGGCGATGACGATCCACCAGACCTTCCTCGAGCTGATGCAGGGCAAGGGCCAGGTCGAGCCCGACGAGGACATCCTCGAGGACGGCATCGCGTTCGCCGGTGTCGCCAAGTTCCCCGCGCGCGTGAAGTGCGCACTGCTCTCCTGGATGGCGTGGAAGGACGCGACCGCCCAGGCCCAGACTGAAGGAGTCACCCCATGAGCGAGAACCCCCAGCCCGTCGACCACAGCGACCTGCCCGACGTGCCCGAAGCGGGACAGGGCGGCGGCACGTCGACGGTGACCGTCGAGGACGTCACCGAGGCGATGAAGGACGTCGTCGACCCCGAGCTCGGGATCAACGTCGTCGACCTCGGCCTCGTCTACGGCGTCCACCTCGACGAAGGCTCGAACGCCGTCCTCGACATGACGCTCACCTCGGCGGCCTGCCCGCTGACCGACGTCATCATGGACCAGACCAACCAAGCCCTCGAGGGCCTCGTCAACGACGTCGCGATCAACTGGGTCTGGATGCCCCCGTGGGGCCCGGACAAGATCACCGACGACGGTCGCGAGCAGCTGCGGGCGCTGGGCTTCAACGTCTGAGCCTCCCTGCAGGCAGCAGATAATCCGTGGCGGCAGGCAGGGGCGCGAGCGCACACTCCTCCCGTGCTCAACCCCCACCCCACGCGCTACGCCGAGCTCAACGGCGTGCTGCACGACCTCGTCACCGGCGCCCAGGCGGCGCTCGGTGGGTCGTTCGTGGGCGCGTACCTGCAGGGCTCGTTCGCGCTCGGTGCGGGTGACCTGCACAGCGACTGCGACTTCATCGTCGTGGTGCGCGAGCGGCCGAGCGCTGAGCAGGAGGCGGCGCTGCGGGAGCTGCACCGCGACCTGCCGCACCGCGACGGCCACTGGAACCGCCACCTCGAGGGCTCGTACGCCGTAGCTGCCGACCTGCGCACGACCGAGGGTCTCGCTCGGGAGTGGCTGTTCGTCGACCACGGCAGCGACGAGCTGGCCTGGAGCGACCACTGCAACCAGCCGTGGACACGCTGGATCCTGCGTGAGCACGGCATCACCCTCGTCGGTCCCTGTCCGATCGACCTGATGGACCCGGTGCCCGGCGACGTGCTGCGCGACAGTGCCCGGGCGGGTCTCGCCACCCTCACCGACGACGTCCTCGGCTGGTGTCCACCGACGCTGGCCTGGTGCCAGCGCTACCTCGTGGTCCAGGCGAGCCGGAGCCTCTACACGATCCGGACCGCCGAGGTCGCCAGCAAGCGCGACGCACTGCGCTGGTCGATGATGCACGCCGATCCTCGTTGGCGACCGTTGCTCCAGCAGGTGCTCGCCGACCGGGAGCTCGGCTGGGACCCGGAGGACAGGCCGCGAACAGGATCGATGGACGAGGCGCGTGCCTTCGCGGCGTACGTCGCTGCCGTGGCCTGACTGGCTACTCTTCCGGCATGGAGCAGCCCGAGGTCGACCCCGGTCCAGCGGATCTCAGCGACATCGAGTTCGACCACGAGGAGCTGCGCGTCTTCTGGGAGCTCGCCCGCTACCACGCCAAGCTCAACGCCGCGCCGACCTACTTCGGGCCGACCACGCTCGAGTCGGTGCCGCCGCCGGCGTGGGCGTACGGCGACTCGGTGAAGGAGTCCGACGCGTTCGTCGGCGAGGTCCTCGCCGAGGGTGGGGGCCGCACGTCCGCGCCCGGGGAGGACTACGCGGGCGAGTATCCCGAGTCCGGCGTGCTGTCGATCCTCTGCGACGGATCGGGTGTGCCGCGGGCTCTCGTCGAGGTGACGGACGTGTCGGTGTCGGGCGACGACGTGGTCGAGTCCTTCAAGGTCGTCTACCAGGCCTGATCGGACCGGGCGGGTGTGGGAGAGTCCTCGCATGGCCGAGCGGATGACCTACCTCCTCGTCGACGGGGAGAACATCGACGCGACCCTGGGCACCTCGATCCTCGGCCGTCGTCCGCGACCCGAGGAGAGGCCTCGTTGGGATCGGCTGCTCGAGTGGGCCGAGCGGGCCTTCGACCAGGACGTCAGCGGACTGTTCTTCCTCGCCGCCACCACCGAGATGCCGACGAGCTTCGTGCAGGCGCTGCTGGCGATCGGCTTCAAGCCGATCCCGCTGAGCGGTGAGGGCAAGATCGTCGACATCGCCATCCAGCGCACTGCCGAGGCGCTTCTCGACCGCGAGGCGGACGTGGTCCTGGTCAGCCACGACGGCGACTTCGTCGACCAGGTCTCGGCCCTCTGCGACGGCAGCCGCCAGGTCGGCGTCGTCGGCTTCACCGAGTTCGTGAATGCCCAGTTCCGCAACCTCCCCGGTCTGCGGATCTTCGACCTCGAGTACGACCTCGGTGCGTTCAACTCGCCCCTGCCGCGCACGCGGATCATCCCGATCGACGAGTTCGACCCGCTCGACTTCCTGTGATGTGCGTCAGCCGACGAAGGCTGACCACAACGTGAGGAATATCGCCGCCAGGCCACCCAGGGACGGCGGCCCGCCCCACCAGGCGATCGCGCGTTGTTGGGAGACGTCGGCGCCGGCCTCCGCCAGCTCCCGGCGCCACGACCAGTAGGCGCCGCCCTGGGTGGGCGCGGTGGCCAGCACGAAAGGGGCGTACGCGAGCATGGCCGGCCCCGTGACGACCAGCGCCCAGAGCGGGCTCCCGGCACGCTCGGCGACACCATCGGCGGCCCAGGCGATGGCGCTGAAACAGCTCAGCACATGGGCGCACCGTAACCCGGTGGGCTGTCGATTCCCTCCCGCGCCAACCGTCATGCTGGTCGAGAGCTCACACCGACCAGGAGGACCCCTGTGACCCGCAGACTCGTCAGCTTCCACCTCTGCTCCCTCGACGGTGCCGTGGACGACCCGACCCGCGGGTTCCCGGTCGACGCGCCGGGCCCGCCGGCGTACGACGCCGTGATGCTCGACCAGGAGGCGAAGCTCATCGCCGCGCAGGACTGCCTGCTGCTCGGTCGCGGGATGTACGACGAGTGGTCGCAGTTCTGGCCGACGGTCCACGACGACCCGTGGGCCGACTTCGCCAACAGCGCCAAGAAGTACGTCGTCACGTCGCGCCCGCTCGACCGGGAGTGGGGGGAGGTCGAGGCCGTCAGCGGACCGCTCTCCGACATCGTCGCCGACCTCAAGCAGCGGCCCGGAGACGGCGACATCGGCCTGCACGGCAGCATCACGCTCACCCAGGCTCTCCTCGCGGAGGGGCTCGTGGACGAGATGCAGCTCGCCGTCGCCCCGGTGCTCGACCCCGCCGGCCGGCGGCTCTCCGACGCGCTGCCCGACCTGGTCCGCCTCCAGCTCGTGGACACGGTGGCAACCCCCGGCGGTGCGCTGTGGCTGACCTATCGCAGGGCGGCAGGCTAGGTTCGGCCGCGTGCCCCTCGTCCTCGTCCCGGCCTCCCGCTGGGAGAGGTGGGTGGCCAACTTCGCGACCGGCCACGGCGGGGCGGAGCTGTCCGTCGTGGAGGGCGGGCTCAGCGGTGACGCCGACGACGGCTCGCACTTCTCGGCCCGGCTGCCGTTCGACGACGCCTACGCGGGCCTGCCCGACGCGGGTGCCTTCGCGGCCGCCGCCGTCGCTCCCGCGCAGTGGGGCGTCCTCCTCGTCCGCAAGGGCGGCTTCGCCGTCGCCCGGCTCGCCGGCACGGAGCTCGTCGAGCACAAGATCGGCCAGCGCCACGTCCAGGGGCGTACGAAGGCGGGTGGGCAGAGCCAGCAGCGCTTCGCCCGGCGCCGCGACAACCAGGCTCGTCAGGCGTACGAGGCCGCAGCCGACCACGCGGCACGGATCGTCGGGGGAGTCGTCCCCGTCGTGACCGGCGGCGACCACGGGGCGGTCGAGGCCGTCCTCGCCGACGCGCGACTCGCGCGGCTCACCGTCGTCGGCCCCTGGCTCCCCGTACCCGATCCACGCCGCGTGGTGCTCGACCAGGCCGTCCTCGACGCGCAGGCGATCCGGGTCGAGGTCACCAACGCCTGAAGGTCGTACGGTGGAATGCGTGAGCAACCCGATCGAGGTCCACGGCCTCGTCAAGACATTTGGCACGGTGCGCGCCCTCGACGGCCTCGACCTCTCGGTCGAGCAGGGTGAGGTGCATGGCTTCCTCGGACCCAACGGGGCCGGCAAGTCCACCGCCATTCGGGTGCTGCTGGGCCTGCTGCGCGCCCAGGAGGGCAGCGTCCGCCTGCTCGGCGGTGATCCGTGGTCGGATGCCGCCGCTCTCCACCGACGGCTGGCCTACGTCCCGGGCGACGTGACCCTCTGGCCGAATCTCACCGGAGGTGAGGTCATCGACCTCATGGGGCGTCTGCGCGGGGGGCTCGACGAGCGTCGGCGCGCCGAACTCGTCGAGCGGTTCGAGCTAGATCCGTCGAAGAAGGGCAGGACCTACTCCAAGGGCAACCGCCAGAAGGTCGCGCTGATCGCCGCCCTGGCCAGCGACGTGGAGCTGCTGCTGCTCGACGAGCCCACGAGCGGTCTGGATCCCCTGATGGAGGCGGTCTTCCAGCAGTGTGTCGACGGGTTCCGCGAACAGGGCGGAACGGTGTTGCTCTCCAGCCACATCCTCGCCGAGGTCGAGCGGCTGTGCGATCGCGTGAGCATCATCCGCTCGGGTCGCTGTGTGGAGTCCGGCACGCTCACCGAGCTGCGCCACCTCACGCGGACAACTGTGCGCGCCGAGACGACGCGCCCCATCGAGGGACTCGACGGCCTGACCGGAGTCCACGACCTGCTGGTCGAAGGGCACCGGGTCGCCTTCGAGGTCGACACCAGTGCTCTACCGGCCGCGCTCGCCGCGCTCCAGGAGGCCGGCATCGGGACCCTCACCGCCACACCGCCCACGCTGGAGGAGCTGTTCATGCGGCACTACGGCGACGAGGTGCCTCAGACGGAAGGGGACACCTCGTGACCGGCGTCTGGCCGTTGCTGCGCCACTTCCTGCGACGCGACCGCTGGATGCTGCTTGCCTGGTCGGTGGGCATCACGCTGCTCTACTGGTCGCAGGCGGTCAGCGTGAAGGAGCTCTATGCGACCCAGGCGGAGTTCGACAAGGCCGCCGTCGCAATGGAGGCCAACACCGCATTCATCGCCATGACCGGTCCCGCGCGAGCGCTCAACACGGTGGGCGGTCAGGTGACCTGGCAGGCGACTGCATTCGGCGCGATCACGATCGGGCTGATGTCGATGTTCCTGGTCGTGCGCCACACCCGCGCCGAGGAGGAGTCCGGCCGTGACGAGATGTTGCGGGCCGCAGCCGTGGGCCGCGGGGCGACCGCAGCCGCGACGGTCCTGGTGGCGCTCGTCGCGAACGTGCTGACCGGCACCCTTGTCACTCTCAGCCTCGTGACGTTCCCGCTCGCGGCGGCCGACTCCATCGCGCTCGGGGTCGGCCTGGCAGCCGTCGGCATGGTCTTCGCCGGCGTCGCACTGCTCGCCGCGCAGCTGACCTCGAGTCCCCGAACCGCCTACGGCATGACCGGCGCCGTGATCGGTGCTGCCTACGTCCTGCGCGCCATCGGGGACGTGGGCTCACCAGCCCTGACCTGGCTGTCCCCGATCGGCTGGTACCAGGGCATGCATGCCTTTTCGGGTGTCCGGTGGTGGCCGCTCGCGCTGCTCGTCCTCGCCACGGTGATTGCAGTCGCCGCGGCCGGGACAACGTTCCGTCGGCGCGACCACGGCGCTGGAGTGCTCGCTGCCCGCCCCGGCCCCACCCGCGCCGACGCCCGACTCGGCACACCGCTCGGGCTCGCGTGGCGGCTCCAGCGCGGCTCCCTCATCGGTTGGACCCTGGGCCTGCTCCTCACCGGCCTCTCCTACGGCTCGCTCGGCACCGATGTGGGCGACCTCCTCGGTGACTCGACGACGACCCAGGACATGTTCGTGCAAGGGGGCAACGACCTCGTTGCGGGGTTCTACGCCACAGCCGCGGTGATGCTGGGGCTCCTGAGCTGCGGGTACGCCGTCTCGGCGGCGTTGCGGCCACGCCACGACGAGGCCACCGGCCGCGCCGAGATCCTGCTGGCGACCGGCCTGTCGCGCCAACGCTGGCTGCTGGCCCAGATGGTCTTCACCGCGGCCGGCTCGGCTGTCGTGGTGACGGCCGCGGGCCTGGGTTTGGGAGTGGGGTACGCCCTGTCCACGGGCGACGGCAGCGCCGTAGCGACCTACCTCGTCGCGATGCTGCCCTACCTCGCGCCCGTACTGGTGCTCAGCGGGCTGGCGTGGCTGCTGTTCGGGCTGAGTACCCGGTTCGCCCCGGTCGCGTGGGCCGGGCTGCTGTTCGCCGTGGTCGTGCTGTTCTTCGGGCCGGTGCTCCAGATCCCTGAGTGGCTCCAGGACGTCTCGCCGTTCCACCACCTGGCGCTCGTCCCCGCCGAGGACTTCCGGTGGGCGCCCTTCGGAGCACTCGCGGCTGTCGCCGCCGTGCTCAGCGCTACGGGGCAGCTGCTCTTCCGCCGTCGAGACGTCGAGGTGCGCTAGGTTCCCGGCCATGTGGCAACCCGAGCCGGGATGGCAACCACTCCCGGGTGCGGGACCTGCCACGCATGGCGTGTGGTCGGCCACCTCGGGAGGCCGCGAGGTCGTGGTCAAGCGGCTGCGCGTCCCCGATCCGTACGACGCGCACGGGCCGCTGGTGCCGGGCGACGTGAACTACTGGCGTCGCGCCGCCGACGTGGCCCTCAGTGGCGTCGTCGCCGACTCACCCGGTCTGCGTGAGGCGCTGGTCGTGGGCGTCGAGGAGGACGACGAGGGCATCACGCTCATCCACGAGCGGGTTGCCCACGAGGACGCACCGGGGCTCTGGCTGGCCGCGTGCCTGGGCCGGTTCGCCGCGACCGACCTCGGCGACGCCCCGTGGCTCGCCCGTGACCAGCTCCGCAGCCGGCTCGCGCTGGTCGACCACCGCGGTGGCTGGAGGACCCTCGCCCGCACGCCGATGGCCGACATCGCCGACCACCTCTGGTCGCACCGCGCCCAGTGGCTCGACGTCTCCGACGCTCTTCCGCAGGTCGCGCAGCACGGTGACCCGTCGGCCGCGAACATCCCGGGCCGCACCGACCATGGCGCCGTCGCGATCGACTGGGCGCACCTCGGGCGCGGCCCGGTCGGTGCCGACCTCGGCTACCTGTCGCTGGCCACCCGTGAGGACATCGAGCCGCTCGTCGAGGCGTACGTCGATGCGCTGGCGCCCGGTGTCGCGACCGTCGAGGAGGTGCGCACCGGCGCCCGGGTGATGGCCGTCTACACCGCGCTCACGCGGCTGGACTGGGCGCTCGCGCGGGTCGCCGACGGGGAGGGGGCGCTCGCCGGGAAGTTCCGCCACCCGAGCGTCGCGCCCTACATCCGCGCCATGCAGCGTCAGGTCGACCAGATCGAGGCGCTGCTCGCCTGACCCGACCGGATCAGAGCTGGCTGGCCGAGAACGTGTCGCAGGCCTCGAGCGTGCCCTGCTGGTAGCCGGTGGTGAACCACGCCATGCGCTGCTCGGACGAGCCGTGGGTCCAGCCCTCCGGGTCGACGCCCTGGCCCGACTTCTGCTGGATCCGGTCGTCACCGACGGCCTTGGCGGCGTCGAGCGCCTCCGGGATGTCGGTGTCGTCGAGGGTGATCAGCTCGCTGTCCTCGGCGTACTTGGTCCACATGCCGGCGTAGCAGTCGGCCTGCAGCTCGAGGCGTACGGCGTCGGAGTTCGCGCCCTGCTGGGTGCGGACCTGGCCCATCGTCCCGAGCAGGTTCTGGATGTGGTGGCCGTACTCGTGGCCGATGACGTAGGGCTCGACGAAGTCGCCGCCCTTGCCGCCGAGCTGCTTCTCGAGCACGTCGGCGAAGAACGTGGTGTCGAGGTAGATCTGCTGGTCGGGCGGGCAGTAGAACGGGCCGACCTGCGAGGTGGCCTCGCCGCACCCGGTCTGCACCGCACCGCTGAAGGTCTTCAGGGTGGCGGGCTTGAACGCAGTGTTCCCCTGCTCGGGCAGCGTCTTCGACCAGTAGTCCACGAGCGAGTTCTCGACGCCGACGCGCGCGCAGTCCGGGTCGGTGTTGGCGTCCGCGCCGGTCTTGCAGTTGGCGTAGCGCTCGGCGTCGTCCATCCGGCTCGTGTCCGTGCCGCCCTGCGACGTGGTGTCGGTGCCGCTGCCCGACCCGCCGGGCAGGCCGCCACCCAGGCAGCTGGAGATCACGAGGAACAGGATGACGATGATCAGTCCGCCGATGCCGCCGCCGGCACGCGTGCCGCCCGGGATCGGGATCCGCATCCCGCCGCCACCGCCGCCACCGCTCCGGCTTCCGCCGCCGTCACCCACGCGTGAGGTGTCGAGACGGGACTTCGGGTTGAAGCGCATCAGAAAAGCCTTTCCGCAGGTCGACAGGCGGCAGCGGACCGCGCTGGTGCCTGTGGCGCAGATTAGCGCGTGCGGTCGGCGATGGGGCTCCAGCCTTCACCCCTTCGTAGGATGTCGTCCGAGATGATCACCGCCCAGAAGCTCGAGGTCAGAGCCGGCGCGCGGCTCCTCATGGAGGACGTCACCTTCCGGATCGCCGCAGGCGACAAGGTGGGCCTCGTGGGGCGCAACGGTGCCGGCAAGACGACCCTCACCCGCATCCTCGCCGGCGAGGGCACGCCCGCCGACGGGCAGGTGCTCCGCAGCGGCGAGGTCGGCTACCTGCCGCAGGACCCGCGGGTCGGCGACCCCGAGGTGCTCGCACGCGACCGGATCCTGTCGGCCCGCGGCCTCGACGACGTCGTACGCCGCCTGCGTGAGGCCGAGGTCGAGATGGCCCACGAGGACCCCAAGATCCACGAGCGCGGCATGAGGCGCTGGACGCGTGCGGACGCCGAGCTGCACGCCGGGGGCGGCTACGCCGCCGAGTCCGAGGCCGCTCAGATGGCCGCCGCCCTCGGGATCGAGGAGCGGATCCTCGCCCAGCCGATCGGCACCCTGTCGGGTGGCCAGCGCCGACGCGTCGAGCTCGCCCGCATCCTGTTCTCCGGCGCCGAGATCATGCTGCTCGACGAGCCGACCAACCACCTCGACGCCGACTCGATCGTGTGGCTGCGCGACTTCCTCAAGGCGCACCGAGGCGGGTTCGTGGTCATCAGCCACGACAACGCCCTGCTCGAGGCGACGGTCAACAAGGTCTTCCACCTCGACGCCAACCGTGCCGTGATCGACGTCTACAACATGGGCTGGCACAACTACCTCACCCAGCGTGAGGACGACGAGAAGCGCCGCAAGCGCGAGCGCTCCAACGCCGAGAACAAGGCGAAGGTGCTCACCGACCAGGCCAACAAGATGCGTGCCAAGGCGACCAAGGCCCAGGCCGCGCAGTCGATGCTCAAGCGTGCCGAGAAGATGATGGCCGGCATCGAGGGCGAACGCGCCGCCGACAAGGTCGCCCGGATCGCGTTCCCCGAGCCCGCGCCGTGCGGCAAGACCCCGCTGATGGGGTCCGAGCTGTCCAAGTCCTACGGCTCGCTCGAGGTCTTCACCGCCGTCGACCTCGCGATCGACCGGGGGAGCCGCGTCGTCATCCTCGGGCTCAACGGCGCCGGCAAGACCACGATGCTGCGGATCCTCGCGGGCGTCGACCAGCCCGACACCGGCGAGGTCGTGCCGGGCTACGGGCTCAAGATGGGGTACTACGCCCAGGAGCACGAGACGCTCGACGTCAACCGGACCGTGTTGGAGAACATGCACTCCGCCGCCCCCGAGCTGACCGACACCCAGGCGCGCTCGGTGCTCGGGTCGTTCCTCTTCTCCGGCGACGACGCCCACAAGCCCGCTGGCGTGCTGTCGGGCGGGGAGAAGACGCGGCTCGCACTCGCGATCCTCGTCGTCTCGAGCGCCAACGTGCTGCTGCTCGACGAGCCCACCAACAACCTCGACCCGGCCTCCCGCGAGGAGGTGCTCCACGCGATCCGCAGCTACACCGGCGCGATCATCCTCGTCACGCACGACGAGGGAGCCGTACGCGCCCTGTCACCGGACCGGGTGCTGCTGCTCCCCGACGGCGACGAGGACCTCTGGAACGACGAGTACGCCGACCTGGTGTCCCTCGCGTAGTTACCCGCGAGTAGTAGCCTGACCGAATGACTCCCGCAGACCTCGCAGCCGTCGGCCTCCGCCTCGAGATCGACGGTCCGGTCGCCACGGTGACGTTGGACCGTCCCGACGTCCGCAACGCCCAGACGCCCGCGATGTGGCTGGCGCTCGGTGAGATCGGTCGCACGCTGCCCGACGGCGTTCGCGCCGTGGTCGTGACGGGGGAGGGCGAGACCTTCTCGGCCGGTCTCGACCGGGCGATGCTCGACCCGGCGACGTCGGGGGAGGAGAGCGTCATCGGCCTGCTCGCGCTCAGCGACGACGAGGCCTCGGCCCGCATCGAGGAGTTCCAGCGCGGCTTCACCTGGCTGCGGGACCCGCGTCTCGTCTCGATCGCCAAGGTCCGCGGCTACGCCATCGGTGCCGGCTTCCAGCTGGCGCTGTCCTGCGACCTGCGGGTCGTCGCGGACGACGCGAAGTTCTCCATGAAGGAGTCCGCCCTCGGCCTGGTCCCCGACCTCACCGGCACCAAGCCGCTCGTCGAGCACGTCGGCTACGCGCGGGCGCTGGAGATCTGTGCCACCGCCCGCATCGTGCCCGCTGACGAGGCCGTACGCATCGGGCTCGCCGTCGCGTCCGTGCCCTCCGACCAGCTCGACCGGGCCGTCGCGGACCTCGTCAGCGCGCTGGTGGCGCCGATGGACGGAGTCGTGCCGGAGACCAAGGCGCTCCTGCAGGGTGCTGCCGATCGCGACCTCGACGAGCAGCGGCGGCTCGAGCGGGAAGCGCAGGTACGTCGCTTCCGCGCGCTCGCAGCGGCCCTGGGGAGCTGAACGTCGTACCCCTCCGGAACACTGGAGGGTCCGCAGGCGTTCTTCCTGCCGCAGGTCTGGTCCGACGCAAGGAGTGCGCATGTCGATGGGAGTGGGCGGTCCGCCCTGGCGGCACCTCCGCAGCGACCGCAGTGCCGTCGAGTCCAAGATCGAGCGCAAGACGCTGCGACGGGTGCTCGGCTTCGCGGGTCCACACCGACGGCTGATCGTCGGGTTCCTCGCAGTGACGGTGGTCGACGCGGCGCTCGTCGTCGTGCCGCCCCTGCTGCTCAAGGCGATCATCGACAACGGCGTGAGCTCGGGTGACACCTCGCTCGTGGTCTGGCTCGCCGCCCTGGTCGCGGTCGTCGCGGTCGTGGACGCGGGCTTCGGCCTGATCACCGGCTGGCTCTCGAGCCGGATCGGCGAGGGATTGATCTACGACCTCCGCACGCAGGTCTTCGCACACGTCCAGCGGCAGTCGCTCGCGTTCTTCACCCGCACCCAGACCGGCGCGCTGGTCAGTCGGCTCAACAACGACGTGATCGGGGCCCAGCGGGCATTCACCTCGACGCTCCAGGGCACCGTCTCCAACATCATCGCGGCGGTCGTGGTCGGTGTGACCATGCTCTTCCTCAGCTGGCCGGTGACGCTGCTGTGCGTGGCGCTGTTCCCGATCCTCCTGATCGCCTCGAAGCTCGTCGGGACCCGACTGGCCGCCCTGTCGCGCGCGCAGATGGACGGCAACGCCGACCTCGGCAACGCGATGACCGAGCGCTTCAACGTCGGTGGCGCGATGCTGCTCAAGCTGTTCGGGCGGCGCGAGCACGAGGACGTCGTCTACTCGCAGAAGGCGGCCGTGGTCCGCGACCTCGGCATCCGGATCTCCCTGCTGACCCGGATCTTCTTCGCCGCGATGACGTTGGTGCCGTCCCTGGCGACGGCACTGGTCTACGGCATCGGTGGCTGGCTCGCGATCCGCGGTGACCTGTCCGTCGGCACCATCGTCGCCCTCGGCGTGCTGCTGACGCGCCTGCTCGGCCCGCTGCAGGGGCTCTCCAACGTGCGGATCGACGTGATGACCGCGCTCGTCAGCTTCGACCGCGTCTTCGAGGTGCTCGACCTCCCGTCACTGATCCAGGAGAAGCCCGGCGCCATCGAGCTGCCGGCCGCCGCGTCGAGGCTCGAGTTCGACCACGTCGCGTTCACCTACCCGCGTGCCGACCAGATCTCGCTCGCGTCGCTGGAGAACGTCGCACGCACCGAGTCGCGCGACAGTGGTCAGGTGCTCCACGACGTCTCGTTCATCGCCGAGCCCGGCTCGATGGTGGCGCTCGTCGGCCCGTCAGGTGCTGGCAAGACGACGGTCACGCACCTCGTCGCGCGGCTCTACGACGTGGAGCACGGCGCAGTTCGCGTCGGTGACCACGACGTACGCGACGTGACGCTGCAGTCGCTCGAGGACGTCGTCGGCTACGTCACCCAGGACGCGCACATGTTCCACGACACGATCCGGGCCAACCTGCTCTACGCCCGCCCCGGCGCGGTCGAGGCAGACGTGTGGGCTGCGCTCGAGGCCGCCCAGATCGCCCCGCTCGTGCGGTCCCTCCCCGACGGGCTCGACACGGTCGTGGGGGACCGGGGCTACCGGCTCTCCGGCGGCGAGCGGCAGCGACTCGCGATCGCCCGGCTGCTGCTCAAGGCGCCCTCGATCGTCGTGCTCGACGAGGCGACGGCCCACCTCGACAGCGAGTCCGAGGCCGCCGTCCAGCACGCACTCGACGCCGCGCTCGAGGGACGTACGTCGCTCGTGATCGCGCACCGGCTCTCCACCGTGCGCAACGCCGACCTGATCCTCGTCCTCGACGACGGTCGCGTGGTCCAGCAGGGCACGCACGCCGACCTCCTCGCCGCCGGCGGGCTCTACGCCACCCTCCACGCGACCCAGTTCCGCGACGACACCGCCCCAGCCGTCAGCGGGTAGACCGTCCTTCCTGACGGGCGTGCAGCTCCCGGTCGACCGCGGGATGCTGCTCAGCGTCCGAGTGGTCCCCGTCGAGATCGTCCTCGCTCGCGGTGTCGAGGCGCTCGCGCCACGTCTTGCGCCGCGGCGCGGCAGGCTTCGTCACCGGCTCGGCCGCGGGCCTCGCTGGACCGCGGCCGCCACGGAGCTCGTCGTAGATGAGGAAGAAGAACCCGAAGATCGCGAGCGCCCCGAAGAACCACCACTGCAGGCCGTAGAAGAAGTGCGGTCCGTTGTTGAGCTCGGGCAGCTCGACGGGCAGGAGCGCCTCGTCGGGCGCGGGCGACTCGGTGCGCAGGTCGACCCAGCCACCGAGCACCTCGCGGTCGAGCGCGTCACCGATCTCCCTGCTGTCGACGGCGCGGGTCGACC
Source organism: uncultured Actinomycetota bacterium (assembly GCA_963711175.1). Lineage (GTDB taxonomy): Bacteria > Actinomycetota > Actinomycetes > Propionibacteriales > Nocardioidaceae > Nocardioides. Next base: position 110,692 of record CAVQDC010000039.1, on the reverse strand, counting down.
GGCCGCTGACCTGGGTGCTGTCTCCCTCTGCGTCACGGCGTACCCATCCCGTGAGGCTGACCTGGCCACTCGGCGGTGCCGGCACGTCCGCCGTCGTCGCACCACGGTTGCTGGTGGCGTACCAGCCACGATCGACCAGCACGCTGGAGCCGTCGGCCATCTCGAGCGGCACGACGACGTCCACGCCGGACTCACCGTCACGGGTGCGGTATCGCACGATCACGGTGTCGTCGACGGCGTAGGTGCCGGTGGCCTCCACGATCCGCCACTCGGAGTCCGGGCTGACCGCCTGGTCGGGGGCCATCACATCGACGATCGGCTGCGGACCGGCCTTCTCGTTGCGCTCGATGATCGCGTTGAGCTCACGCCGGTCGTCGAGCCGGTGGAACTGCCACTCGCCGAGGCGCCAGGCGACCCACGCGAGGAAGACGACGATGAGTGCGAAGGCGATCCAGCGTCGGGTGACCAGGAATCGCAGCTTGTGCACCAGCCGAGGTTATCCGGGACGACCTGACCCTCTGACACATGCCTCTATAGACTCATCCGAGTGACGACACCTCTCGCAGATCGCTTCGGCCGCGTGGCCACGGACCTGCGCGTCTCGCTGACCGACCGGTGCAACCTGCGCTGCAACTACTGCATGCCGGCCGAGGGTCTCGACTGGCTGCCGACCGAGCAGACGCTGACGGACGACGAGACCGTACGCCTCATCACGATCGGTGTGGAGCACCTCGGTGTGCGCGAGGTGCGGTTCACGGGAGGCGAGCCCCTGCTGCGCCGCGGGCTGGTCGACATCGTCGCCCGTACGCACGCGCTGGGCGTCGAGACCTCGCTGACGACCAACGCGCTCGGGCTCACCCGGACCGCCCAGGCCCTGGCGGACGCCGGCTTGGACCGGATCAACGCGAGCATCGACACCGTGCGGCCGGAGACGTTCGCGACGATCACCCGGCGCGACCGGCTCCATGACGTGGTGGCCGGACTCGAGGCGGCGAAGGCCGCCGGGCTCGGCCCGATCAAGCTCAACGCCGTCCTCCTGCGCGGGACGAACGACGACCAGGCCGCCGAGCTGCTGCACTGGAGCATCGAGCACGGCTACGACCTGCGCTTCATCGAGCAGATGCCCCTGGACGCCCAGCACGACTGGAGCCGCACCGAGATGGTGACGGCCGACGAGATCTACGAGCAGCTCACCGCCGAGTTCGTCCTCACCCCGGACGACGAGCCGCGGGGGAGCGCGCCCGCCGAGCTGTTCCTGGTCGACGGCGGCCCCGCCACCGTCGGCATCATCGCCTCGGTCACCCGCCCCTTCTGCGGCGACTGCGACCGCGTACGCCTCACTGCCGACGGCCAGGTCCGCAACTGCCTCTTCGCTCGCGAGGAGTCCGACCTGCGCACGGCCCTGCGCTCCGGCGCCACGGACGAGGAGATCGCCGAGCGCTGGGTGATCGCGATGCTCGGCAAGCGCGCCGGCCACGGCATCGACGACGTGACCTTCCTCCAGCCCGACCGTCCGATGTCCGCCATCGGCGGCTGACGGACCTCAGTCAGTCGGGGCGTGGGCCACGACGTCCTTGAGGAACCCCCGCGCGCCCAGGAAGTCCGACAGCGACGTGCGGTGCTCGTCGCACGCGAGCCACGACTTGCGGCGCTCGGGCGTGTGGATCTTCGGGTTGTTCCACTGCAGGTCCCAGACGGCATCGGCCTGGCAGCCCTTCGCCGAGCAGACGGCGCGACTCTGGTCCATCTCGTGGTCCATGAGCGGGCCTCCCGAAGGGCGTGGGACGAGAGCAGGACGAGGACACAAGTAGAGGTGCCGGACAGCCACGGGGGGAAGCTGTCCGGCACCTCAGACGCGAACACAGACGGGGGATGCTGCGCTCGCGAGCCAGATCATTCCACGGGGATCGGTGAAAACCAAACTTTCGGATGACGGCGATTCTTCAAACTTTCCTCAATCCTCGCGGTCGCCGACCGTCAGTTCCTTGGCGCCAGGGCCGTCGGGCAGACGGAATCCGTCGTCACGCTGATCTCCGGCGTTCGCGATCACCACGGCGAAGAACGGGAGGAAGACCGCAGCGGCCACGAGGATCCATCGAAAGATGTTGTCGCCCACCACGACGGCGGCGATGAAGCACACCATGCGGATCGACATCGAGATGGCGTAGCGCCACTGGCGCGTACGCATGTCGTCGGCAGCGCTGGTGCGCGCTGTGGTGATGCGCACTGCATCCGGCTTGGCCATGACCTCCACTGTACGTCGCTAGGCTCCCGAGGACACGGGCCGGAGCTGGTACCGGGCAGCCGTCCGTCAGCAGGATCCGCCAACAGGAGGAGAACCCCATGTCCAACCGCACCTACCGCGTCACCGAGATCGTCGGGACGTCGCCCGACGGCATCGACCAGGCGATCCGCAACGGCATCGAGCGCGCTGGTCAGACCCTGCGCCACATCGACTGGTTCGAGATCACCCAGGTCCGCGGCCAGGCCAAGGACGGCGTCGTCGAGCACTTCCAGGTGGGCATGAAGGTCGGCTTCCGCCTCGAGGACGAGTGACCGGCGCCCAGTTCGGCCTACCCCTCGGTAATCACTAGCGTCGTGGAGCGTGAGCGAGATTCCCAGCACTGACCCCGGTTCCGCAGCCCGTTCCGTCCTGGTCACCGGTGGCAACCGCGGCATCGGCCGCGCGATCGCCGAGGCCTTCATCGCCCAGGGCGACAAGGTCGCGGTCACCACCCGCAACGGCGGTGCCCCTGACGGCGCCCTCGACGTCCGCTGCGACATCACCGACCCGGACGCCGTCGAGGCCGCGTTCAAGCAGGTCGAGGAGGCGCACGGACCGGTCGAGGTGCTCGTGGCCAACGCGGGCATCACCAAGGACACGCTGATCCTCCGGATGAGCGAGGACGACTGGTCCTCGGTCATCGACACCAACCTCACCGGGACGTTCCGCCTCGCCAAGCGCGCCGCCAAGGGCATGCTCCGGCTGCGCCGCGGCCGGATCATCCTGATCTCCTCGGTGGTCGGCCTGCTCGGTTCCGCCGGGCAGGTCAACTACGCCGCGTCCAAGGCCGGCCTGGTCGGGATGGCGCGCTCGCTGGCCCGCGAGCTCGGCAGCCGCTCGATCACCACCAACGTCGTCGCCCCCGGCTTCGTCGAGACCGACATGACCGACGTCCTGACCGACGACCAGAAGGCCATGATCAAGACCCAGGTGCCCCTCGGTCGCTACGCCTCGCCCGCCGAGGTCGCCGCAGCCGTCACCTGGCTCGCCTCCGACGGCGCCGCCTACGTCACCGGGGCCGTCATCCCGGTCGACGGCGGCCTCGGCATGGGCCACTGACCACACCCGCTTCGCTCCACGATCCAGAGAGAAGGCACACCCATGGGAATCCTCGACGGCAAGCGCATCCTCGTCGCCGGCGTCACGATGGACAAGTCCATCGGCTTCGCTACGGCCAGGGTCGCGCAGGAGCAGGGCGCGACCGTGCTGATCTCCAACTTCGGCCGTGCCCTCAACATCACCAAGCGGATCGCCAAGCGGCTGCCGCATGAGGCGCCGGTGCTCGAGCTCGACGTCACCGACGAAGACCACCTCGCCGGCCTCGCCGACCAGGTGCTTGAGCACGTCGACGGCCTCGACGGCGTCGTCCACTCCATCGCGTACGGCAACCCGGAGACGCTGCTCGGTGGCAAGTTCATGACCGGGCCGTGGGAGGACGTGGCCCAGGCCGTCCAGGTCTCTGCCTACTCCCTCAAGTCGCTCGCCGTGGCGACCCGCCCGCTGATGTCGCGTGGCGGCTCGATCGTCGGGCTGACGTTCGACGCCACCACCGCGTGGCCGGCGTACGACTGGATGGGCGTGGCCAAGGCTGCGCTCGAGAACACCTCGCGCTACGTCGCCCGCGACCTCGGCCCCGAGGGGATCCGCTGCAACCTGGTCTCGGCCGGGCCGCTCAAGACCCTGGCCGCCAAGGCGATCCCGGGCTTCGAGGACCTCGAGTCGGCCTGGAAGGACCGCGCGCCGCTGGGCTGGGACGAGACCGACCACACGCCCACCGCGCAGGCCGTGTGTGCACTGCTGAGCGACTTCTTCCCCGCGACGACGGGCGAGATCGTGCACGTCGACGGAGGCTTCCACGCGATGGGGCTGTAGGCACCCGACTGCCGTTCGGTAGTTTCCACCGGTGACCTCACTCGTCGAGCTGCGCATCCTCGAAGGCCCCAACCTCTACTTCCCGCGGGCCGCGGTGAAGCTCACCCTCGATGTCTCGACGATCACCGAGGCCAGTGACGAGACGGTGCTGCGGTTCGCCCGCCGCATCGGACTGCGTACGACGCGTCCGGGCGCCGCGGGTTCGGGATTCCGGCAGCGCTTCGCACTGCGCGCCGTCGAGCGCCTCGTGCGCGCCATCGCCAGCGAGGCGGGCACCCGCCGCCTTGCCGTGCGCGTACGCCCGACGTCCGACCCGGACGTGCTCGTCGTCGCCTTCCCGTGGCGCAACCGGGGACGGGCCGGTGCTCTCGGCCAGGCCGTCGCGCACGCCCTCGATGCGCTGCCCACGCCCGACGTCGAGTCGGCCGTCAGCACGGCCGCCGAGGAGGTGCGGGCCGCTCCGAAGGGTGACCGCCCGACGACCATCACGCCCAAGATCCCCGTGGTCGCCGTGACCGGCACCAACGGCAAGACCACGACCAGCCGGATGATCGCCCACGTCGCTCGCACCAGCGGGATGGTCGTCGGGTGGTCCAACACCGACGGCATCTACCGCGACGGCGTGCTGGTCGAGGGCGGTGACTACTCGGGTCCGTCCGGCGCCGCCCGCGCGCTGGGTCTGGACGGCGTACAGCTCGCGGTGACCGAGACCGCCCGCGGCGGCATCCTGCTCAAGGGCATCGGGATCACCCGCAACGACGTCTCGGTGGTGACCAACGTGACCGCCGACCACCTCGGGATGCAGGGAATCGACACCGTCGACCAGCTCGCCGAGGTGAAGTCCGTGGTCCCGCGGATCACCCGCAAGGACGGCTGGGCCGTGCTCAACGGCGACGACCCGCGTGTGCTCGCCATGCAGACGATCATCTCCGCGCAGCCGTGGATCTTCAGCCGCGACCCCGACTCGCCTGCCGTGCGGGAGGTGCTCGGCCACGGCGGTGGTCGCGCCACCACGATCATCGACGGGTGGATCACGGTCCTCAAGCCCGGCACCGACCCGGACCCGCTCGTCGAGCTCGTCGACGTCCCGATGACCCTGGCGGGGCTGTCCCGCTTCAACATCGAGAACGCCCTGGCCGCAGCGTCCGCCTCGCTCGCGATCGGGCTGTCCCGCGAGGACGTCGTCGCCGGCCTCACGTCGTTCCGGCCGGACGCCGAGCACAACCCGGGCCGGATGAACTTCTTCTCGCTGCCCGGCGAGGTCTCGGTCGTGATGGACCTCGCCCACAACGAGGCCGGCCTCGAGGCCCTGCTCGAGATCATGGCGGGCGTACGCCGCCCCGGAGCCCGGCTGATGCTGGGTCTCGGCGCAGTGGGCGACCGCACCGACGAGCTGATCGACGCGCTCGGCGAGATCGGCGCGAAGGGCAGCGACGTCGTGGCGATCGGGCACAAGGAGCACTACCTCCGCGGCCGCACCACGGACGAGATCGACCAGCTCCTGCGGGCAGGCGCGGAGCGCGTAGGGGTCACCGACATCGACACCTACGACACCGAGGTCGAGTGCCTGGCTGCCCTGGTGGCACGCGCCGAGCCCGGTGACGTCGTCGGCCTGATGTGCCACGCCGAGCGGCAGGAGGCGTACGACTGGATCGCCGCCCACGGCGGCACTCCCGACGCCCCCGAGACGCTCTCGCAGAAGGTGCGGGCCGCTGCTCCTTCCTGAGGTGATCCAGCGCGGACTACCGGGTTGCGAGCGGCTCGAGGAGGCGGTGGGGCACCCGCAGCGCCCGTGACACGGCGTCGTCGCGCAGCGTCGGGTCGGCACCGGGGCCAGGGCGGGTCTCGACGTCCCGCGGGTGCGGAGCCGCGTCGCAGGTGCCGCAGCGACCATCGCGGCCGAGGGTGCCGCAGCCGACGTGGTGGAACGTACGACGGGGGAGACCCGGGCTGGTGCGCTCGTCGCCCCACTGGGCGAGCAGGTGCAGTGCTGGCCACAGCCCCATCGCGTCGTCGGTGAGCTCGTACGACGCGTGGCCGTCGCCGACGCGCTGGAGCAGGCCCTCGTCCACGAGTGCGTCGAGGCGGGTGGCCAGGACAGCACGGGACACGTCGAGGTGGGCCTGGAAGTCGGTGAAGCGGCGCACGCCGAGGAAGGCGTCGCGCAGGATCAGCAGGGTCCAGCGCTCGCCCACGAGCTCGAGCGAGCGGGCGATGCCGCAGTCCTGCCGTGGGTAGTCGGTGCCGAGGGCCATGCGTCGATGCTATCGTGCTTTGGTCTGTTCATCGAACCAAAAGGATGTTCGCTCGTGACGGCTCGCCGCACCCTCATCACCGCGTCGCTCGGCACGGTCGCCGTGCTGGTGGCGTTCACCGCCCCGCTGGCCAACTTCAACCAGACGGTCGAGGGGCTCGGCGCGGGACACCGGGGCGGCACCTGGGTGCTCAGCTCGATGAGCATCGGTCTCGGTGCGTTCCTGCTGACGGCCGGCCGCCTTGCCGACGACTACGGCCGCCGGCGCTGGTTCGTGATCGGCGCGCTGGTGCTGGGCGTCTCATCGTTCCTCGGCGCCGTCGCGGGCGACGTGACCGTCTTCGTCGCGTCGCGGATCCTCGCCGGAGCGGGCGGAGCCGCGGTCATCGCGGCCGGGCTCGGGATGATCGCCGAGGCGCACCCTGATCCCGCGGAGCGAGGTCGTGCCACCGGGGTCTGGGGCGCGAGCGTCGGTGCCGGCATCGCGATCGGGCCGCTGCTCGGCAACTACCTCGGGCAGCTGCACTCGTGGCGGGACGTGTACGTCGTCATCGGGGTGGCGGGACTCGCTCTCGCCGCGGCCGGACGCGGTTGCCCGGAGTCGCGCAGTGCGCACCGCGCCCGCCTCGACGTCGCCGGCGTGGCGCTGATGGCGCTCGGCACGGCCGCAGTCCTCGCGGGTCTCACCGAAGGTCGTGGCGGCTGGGGTCGGCCGGGGCCCGTCCTGCTCCTCAGCGTGGGCCTGCTGCTGCTCGTCGGCTTCGTGCTCGTGGAGCGGAGCTCCACCCACCCGATGCTGGACCTCGGGCTCTTCCGCCGACCGGGCTTCCGCGCCGTCAACGTCGCGGGGCTGGCGACCGGCGCCGGGATCATCGCGCTCATGTCGTACGTCGCGGGCTTCGTCGGCGTGGGCCTCGGGATCTCGGCGACGACTGCTGCCTGGTTGATGCTGGCGTGGTCCGCGCCGAGCGTGGCAACCGCGATCGCCGCGCGGCGACTCCCCGCGAGCTGGAGCGGTCGGAACCAGATGGCGGGCGCACTCGCCGTCATCGGGGTCGGTCAGCTGCTGGTCCTCGGCATCGACACCACCAGCGGACCGCTGCGCTTCCTGCCTGGCCTCCTGATCGCCGGCGTGGCGACGGGTGTGCTCAACGCGGCGATGGGACGCGAGAGCGTCGCCAGCGTCCCGCCCGGCCAGGCCGGGCTGGGCAGCGGGGCGAACAACACCGCCCGCTACCTCGGCTCCGCCCTCGGCGTCACCGTGGTCTCGGTCGTCGCCGCGCCGGTCGGTGCGGTCACGGCGCAGGGCCTGGTCGACGGCTGGCACCGCGCGGCGCTCGTCACCGCGCTGGTCTCGCTCGCAGGCGCGGCGGGTGTCGCGCTCCTCGGCGAGCGGACGGTTCGCGCCGACGTCGCAGCCCCGGCCGATGCCCCGGCGAGCGGTGCGTGACGCGGATTTCGATCCGCTGGAAGACGCCTCACGCACCGCTGCCGGGAGCGTCGTACGCCGACACGCCGGTGGGCGGTGTGTGAGGCTCATTTCGAGGCGCTGAAATGCGCCTCACGCACCGCTCGGCGAGCCGTGGAGCCGAGGAGGGGTCAGACGTCGCCCGGATCCACCTGTTCGCCCGGAGCGCCGATGTCGAGGTCGCCCTCGACGATCATCGCTGAGAGCCCGCCGGGGGAACGCGTCTCGTGGAGCTCGTCCGGCTCCCAGATCGCGGCCTGGCCCGGCGCGATCCTGTGCACCTCGCCCTCGGCTCCCGCGACCTCCGCGTCGCCGGACAGCACGACCAGGAGCTGGCGACCGACCGCCGGGTGGCGGCCGATCACGCCGCCCGGCGCGAGGGACACCGCCACCAGGTGGGTGTCGGCACCGAGGCCGAAGGCGCCGACGGAGAACCCGCGGCTGCCGTGGGCCTCGATCGGACGGTGCGGGAGCGCCGCCAGGTCGAGGATCCTCACTCACCCTCCGCGGTCGGCGGCGTGTAGTCCGGGTCCGCCGACGGGGCGTCAGGGTTGGACGTCGACCCGGCCTGCGCCACGTCGGACCACTGCTCGAGCTCGGCCATCACCTCGGCGTGCTTGTCGACGCACACCACGACGAGGTCGCCGCGGTTGGCGCGGCTCATCGCGTGGCGTACGGCCTCGATCTCCTCCAGCACGAGCTCGGCCTGCTTGCAGCGAGCCCCCTCGGCCATCGCAGCGTGTACGCCGTCCAGCACCAGCTGGGCGGTCGCACCTCGCTCGCGGCCACGCAGCGCCACGTCCTCGCGGATGATGCAGACGTCGAAGTGCTGCGCGGCGATCTGGCCGAGCTCGACCATGTCCTGGTCGCGTCGGTCGCCGGCGGTGGCGATGATGCCGATCCGCGAGGGGCGGGCCAGGTCGTGCGAGGAGGCCAGCGAGTCGCCGACGCGGTCGACGAAGTCGCCGAGCATCTTCATGCCGGGCGCGTTGTGGCAGTAGTCCACGATCACGTTGATGCCGTTGACGTCGACCTCGTTGAGGCGGCCGGGGGAGAGGTAGTAGTTGGTGGAGAAGGTCCGCAGGCCCTGGCGGATGTCGTGGAGCGGGGCGCCCGCAGCGAACGCGGCGGCCGCGGCGGCGAGCGAGTTCTGGACATTCATCCGGGCGCGGCCGTTGAAGGTCGCCGGCAGGAGGTGGGTCCAGGCCAGCTGCATCTCGCGCCGACCGTGCTGGACGACCATCATCTCGCCGCGCTCGGTCGGGTTGAGCACGATGGCCTTGCCACCACGACGGCAGTGCGCGTCGATCATGTCGCGCACCTCGCTGCCCGGCTCCTCCATCGAGAACCACACGACCTGGCCCGAGCACTTGCGGCGCATCTCGCGCACCAGCGGGTCGTCGGCGTTGAGGACGGCGTGCCCGTCGCGGGGCACCGCCTCGACGATGACGGCCTTGACGTCGGCGAGCTGCTCGACGGTGTCGATGCCGCGCAGGCCGAGGTGGTCGGGCTGGACGTTGAGCACGACCGCGACGTCGTTGCGCTCGTAGCCGAGGCCCTCGCGCAGGATGCCGCCGCGGGCGACCTCGAAGACGGCGAAGTCGACGCGCGGGTTCTGCAGCACCATCCGCGCCGAGCGCGGGCCGGACGCGTCGGCCCGGATCACGAGCCGCTCGTCGATGACGACGCCGTCGGTCGACGTCATGCCGACCTTGCGGCCGAGGCCCTTGAAGATGTGGGCGATCATCCGGCTGGTGGTGGTCTTGCCGTTGGTGCCGGTCACGGCGACGATCGGGATCCGCGACGTCGCGCCCGGCGGGAAGAGCATGTCCACGACGGGCTTGGCGATGAACTGGGGCTCGCCGATCGTCGGGTGCGTGTGCATCCGGAAGCCCGGCGCCGCGTTGACCTCGCAGATCGCGCCGCCCGCCTCGCGTACGGGCTCGGTGATGTCGGGACAGATGAAGTCGATGCCTGCGATGTCGAGGCCGACCATGCGGGCGGCCTCCTCGGCGATCTCGACGTTCTCCGGGTGCGCCTCGAAGGTGCGGTCGATCGAGATGCCGCCGGTCGACATGTTGCCGGTCAGCGCCAGCTTCACCATCTCGCCCTCGGCCGGCACCGACTCGAGCGTGTGGCCCTGGTCGGCGAGCACCTCGACGGCTGCCTCGTCGACCTTGATCCGGGTCAGCACCTTCTCGTGGCCGACACCGCGGCGCGGGTCGGCGTTGGTGAGGTCGACGAGGGTCCGCACCGTGGACGAACCGTCGCCGGTCACGGACGCGGGCACGCGCTCGGCGATGGCGACCATCCGCCCGTCGATGATCAGGCAGCGGTAGTCCTTGCCCGTCACGAAGGACTCGACGATGACGTTGCCCCGCCGCGACTGGCCCTCGGCGATGGGGAACGCGGCGCGTACGTCGGCCTCGTCCTGCAGGTCGAGGCAGACTCCCCGACCGTGGTTGCCGTCGAGCGGCTTGAGGACGACGGGGTAGCCGATGCGGCGGGCGGCCGCGACCGCCTGGTCCTCCGTACGCACCGACTCCTGCTTGGGCACAGGCAGGCCGGCCGCGCCGAGGAGCTTGGTCGTGAGGTCCTTGTCGGAGGCGATGTCGACGGCGATCGAGGACGTCTCCGAGGTCATCGTCGCGCGGATCCGCTTGGCGTGGACGCCCTGGCCGAGCTGCACGAGGGAGGCCTGGTTGAGCCGGATCCACGGGATGTCGCGCGACACCGCCTCGTCGACGATGGCCTGCGTCGAGGGGCCGAAGGCGGTGCGCTCGGCACGACGGATGAACTCGTCGCGCTGCGTCTCCCAGTCGAAGTCCGGGTCGCCCTCGACGAGGTGGTTGACGAGCGTGATGGCCAGCTTGCCGGCGGTCAGGCCGACGTTCTCGTCGATGTAGCCGTAGATGATGTTGTAGCGCCCGGTCTCGCCCTTCACCTGCCGGGTCTTGCCCCGACGGATGTCGTGGCCGACCAGCTGCTGCAGCGCGAGCGCGACGTGCTCGGCGACGTGGCCGAGCCACGTGCCCTCGTTGAGCCGCTCGAGGAAGCCGCCGCGGCGACCGCGCGAGCACGAGTGCTCGCGGAGCCCGGGGAGCATCTGCACGAGGTCGTCGGAGAACCCGGGGATCGTGTTGGTGGGGAACTGCTCGAGCGAGCCCAGGTCGACGACGAGGTGGATCGACTTGTCGTAGGACCAGACGTTGGCGCCGCGGTAGACGCGCGTCTCGACGATCTCGAGGTCAGGAGTGGGCCGTTCACTCATGCACGTACTCGCTTCGCTCCGTGCGCGCATGAGGCACATGTCACGCTGTGTTGGTTGATTCGCTCGCTGCGCTCGCTCATGAAGGATCTCCCTGGTGCTCATCGGGGGTGGCGGGGGTCGTGGAGCGGGTACGCCGGAGCGCGAGGCGGCGGCGGATTGCTGCTGGCGCGGCGTCGGCCGCGGCGATGTCGCGGACCAGCTGGCGCAGGTCGCGGGTGGCCTCGGCGAGCTCGTTGGCATCCTCGGGGTCGATCACCGGCTCCTGCGGCAGCAGGACGCGTGACGAGAGGTTGAACACGGCGCCTTCCGGCAGGACGTGGAAGACGACGCCGCTGGCGAGCAGCGGCGAGGACCGCGTGGCCTCGTAGGCGTTCGAGGTCATCCGCGATCCGTCGAAGATCGTGACCGCGCCCTTGCCCAGGACCTTCATGACGAGGTCGCCGTCGATGTCCTCGACCAGGCCGCAGGTGTCCTCGTCGACACCGATGCCGAGCAGGTGCGGGCTCTGGGACACGATCATCAGGAGCCGGCCGTAGCGGTTGCGCTGGTCGAAGTGCTGGTCGATCACCGTCGCGTCGACGAGCCCGAGGCCGGCCGCGACCTGGGTCATCCGCTGCTTGGGGGTCGCGCCGCCGACACCGAAGGCGACCATGTGCGAGGACTGGATGCTCGCACCGGCAGACGTACCGGCGACCACGGCACCGCGCTCGTGGGCACGGAGGATGGCGTCACCCACCGGCGTACCGCACACGATCGACGACAGCTTGAGCTGGTTGCCACCGGTCATGAAGATGCCGGTGGACTCGTCGAGGGCCTTGACCAGTGCCGGGTCCTGGGCCTGCTCGCGGCTCTCCGGCCGTACGGAGTCGACGCGCGCGGCACCGAACTTGGTGAACAGGGCGTCGTAGACGTCGACCACCTCGCGACCGAGCGAGGAGGCCGTCGGGATCACGGCGATGCGGGCGTCGCGCCCGCCGCTCAGCGTGACGAAGTGCTTGAGGATGGTCGGCTTGCGCACCTTGTCCTCGGCACCACCGATGATCATGAGTGGTCCGTTGGGCATGACAGGCAGGCTAGCGGCTGCCAAGGTGTGCGGATGCAGCAGTCAGGCGTGGACATCCCGGGCGAGGCCCCTCGACGGCTGGTGATCATGCGTCACGCCAAGGCCGAGGCCACTGCGCCGTCGGACCACGAGCGGGCCCTCGCCGCCCGCGGGCGTGGCGACGCGGGCGGGGCCGGCCGCTGGCTCGGCGAGCAGGGCATCACCCCCGACGCCGCCCTCGTCTCCGACGCGCTGCGCACCCGCCAGACCTGGGCGGAGGTCGCCGCAGGCGCGGGCTGGGACGAGTCCGTCGCCGACTTCTCCGAAGGCCTCTACGCGGCCGGTGCCGACTCCGCCTTCGACCTCCTGCGCGAGATCGAGGCCGACGTGACGACCCTGGTGGTGATCGGCCACAACCCGACGATGGCCTACGTCGCCGAGCTGATCGACGACGGCGACGGCGACGCCGACGCCACGACGGGACTGGTCACTCGGGGCTTCCCGACGTCTGCCCTTGCGGTGTTCACCGTCGAGGGTCCGTGGTCCGAGCTCGGGCCCGGCACCGGCAGGCTCGACGCCTTCCACGCCGGCGATGCGTGAGCGGTCCCACCGCCGCGGTCGTCGCGCGGCTGCGGGCTGCCGGCTGCGTCTGGGCCGAGGACGAGGCGGCGCTTCTCGAGGCCGCCGCCAGCGGCCCTGACGAGCTCGAGGCCCTCGTCGCCCGCCGGGTGGCCGGCGAGCCACTGGAGACCGTGCTCGGGTGGGTGGAGTTCCTCGGCCGCCGACTCGTGGTCGCAGCAGGCGTCTTCGTGCCGCGACGGCGTACGGAGCTCCTGGCGCGTACGACGGCGCGCGAGGTCGCCGCGCGGCTCGGTGGCGCGCCGGTCGTGGTGGTCGAGATGTGCTGCGGGGTCGCGCCGGTCGCCTCCAGCTGCGAGGGGCGCGGCGTCGAGCTGCACGTCGCCGACCTGAGCGAGGTGGCGCTCGACTGCGCCCGGACCAACGTCCCCGGTGCCGCCGCGCACCTCGGCGACCTGTACGACGCGCTCCCCGCCGCGCTGCGTGGCCGGGTGGGCGTGCTCGCTGCCAATGCGCCCTACGTGCCGTCCGCACGGATCGCCGACATGCCCTCCGAGGCCCGTGACCACGAGCCGTACGAGGCGCTCGACGGGGGACTGGACGGCGTCGACCTGCACCGTCGACTCGCCGCGGATGCGTACGAGTGGCTGGCGCCCGGGGGAGTGCTGCTGGTGGAGACCAGCCCCGGCCAGGCGCAGCTCACCACGGCGGCGATGGAGGCAGCCGGACTGACGACGAGCGTCGAGCTCGATCCGGAGATCGGCGGTTGCGTAGCGGCCGGCGTCAGTCCTCGCCCAGCAGCGGGGGAGCCGGCGTGACGATGCCGACCGCCGCGTCTGCCTCCTCGATCTGCTCGCGGGAGATGCCGAGCAGGTAGAGGATCGCGTCCAGGTAGGGCACGTTCACGGCCGTGTCCGCGGCGTCGCGCACCATCGGCTTGGCGTTGTAGGCGATGCCGAGGCCGGCGGCGTTGATCATGTCGAGGTCGTTGGCACCGTCCCCGATGGCGATCACCGCGTCGAGCGGTACGCCGACCTCGCTGGCGAACTCGCGCAGCGCGGTCGCCTTGCCGGCCCGGTCGACCACATCCCCGACGATGCGACCGGTGAGCACACCGTCGACGATCTCGAGCTCGTTGGCGCGGGCGAAGTGGATGCCGAGGTCGGCGGCGAGGCGGTCGGTGATCTGCGTGAAGCCACCCGACACGATCGCGAAGCGGTAGCCCAGCCGGCGCAGCACCCGGACCATCGTGCGCGCACCGGGTGCGAGCTCGATCGAGTCGTACACCTCGTCGAGGGCCGACGCCGGGACGCCGGCCAGCAGCGCCACCCGCTGGCGCAGTGACTCCTCGAAGTCGAGGTCGCCACGCATCGCGGCCTCGGTGACGCGCGCCACCTCGGCCTCCTGGCCCGCGTGCGCGGCGATCATCTCGATCACCTCGCCCTGGATCAGGGTCGAGTCGACGTCCATCACGATCAGCCGGATTCCGCGCCGGTGCAGCGAGTCGCGCTGGACGGCGAGGTCGATGCCCTGGCGGACCGCCTCGGCGGCCAGCAGCGGCCGGAGCTTGTCTGCGGGTGCACCCGACACGTGCAGCTCGATGGCGGTGACGGGGTAACGGGCCATCCGCTCGATCTTGTCGATGTTGGCGCCCGAGTCGGCGATCCGCCCCGCGATCGCCGCCATGGCGGAGGCCCGCAGCGGGTTCCCGATGATGGTGATGTGCGAGCGGTGCCCGGCGCGGCTGCGGTTGTCACCGGCTCCCCGGTCCACCTCGACGTTCATCTCGAGCTCGGCGGCGGTGCGCTCGACGACGTCGCGGAGCTTCTTCCAGTCTCGCGGTGCGGTGACCAGGATGCCGAGGACGAGACGTCGCCGCAGCACGATCTGCTCGATGTCGAGGACCTCGACACCCGCCGCGGCGAGCACCGCGAACATCGCGGAGGTGACGCCCGGCCTGTCCTTGCCCGTGAGGGTGACCAGGAGAGTCTTCGGCTCGTCTTCCAGCTGGGTCCTCATGGTGGGACGAGGCTAGCCCCGCGCCGGGTGTCGCCCCGAACGCCGTCCGAGCACCGGGCGCGCCGCCACTCCGGTGAGGTGCTGGCAGAGAGTGCGCCCGCTGCCCTACCTTGCTCGTGTCGGCGGTCCTCCCGTGGCACCGCCCCACCAGCAGGGGGAAACAGATGGACTTCATGACAGCGGTCCGCACGTGCTTGTCCAAGTACGTCGACTTCTCGGGCCGTGCACGCCGCTCGGAGTACTGGTACTTCGCGCTCTTCGGCTTCCTCGTCGGCATCGTGGCGAGCATCCTCGACCAGATCCTCGGCACCGACTACGACGGCAGCACGAGCGGCGGGCTGATCAACAGCCTCGCCAGCCTCGCGTTCTTCCTGCCGTCCCTGGCCGTCGGCGTCCGCCGCCTGCACGACACCGGCCGCAGCGGTTGGTGGATGCTGCTGATCTTCGCGATCATCATCGGCTGGATCGTCCTGTTCATCTGGTTCGTCACCGACAGCAAGGCCGACAACAAGTACGGCCCCAACCCGAAGAACGAGTTCGCTCCCGGCGGCTACCCGCCGCCCCCGCCGGCCGAGCCCTACGGCTCCGGCCAGTACGGCGGCTGAGGACTCCTCAGCCCACCGGCCACACCTCGGGCGAGCACGCCGCGACGAGCGCGCGGCGTGCCGCCCGACCCAGCGGTTGAAGCAGCCCGCGTCGCTGCTCCACCTCGTACGACGACAGCGCACCGCCGTCGTCGACGAGCGCCAGGTCGACGATGGCCCACGCCTGCAGCCCGCGGGCCGCGAGGTCCACGCATCGGGGCGGCGTCCCCAGCGGCGCCTCGACGGCGGGTCGGTGATGGAGGTTCATCAGGGCGTCCGCAGCCTCCGGTCGCCACCGTGCGACCTCGAGGTCGGCGAGGTCGGCGGCGGCACCGAGCAGTGTCTCGCGCAGGGTGCGGTCCGCCTCGCCCACGTCGGGCAGCTGCCGGCGTGAGGCGTCGAAGGTCCGCCACTGCACGGTCTCGCCCTGCTCCTCGGGCACGAGTCCGAGGCCGCCTGCCACGACCGCCTGGCCGGCGTCCATCGCGGCGGCGTTGAAGCCACGCGGACCGCCCAGTCCGAGCGGGTCGCCCTCGACCGGCAGCGCAAGCCCGGCGTACGACGCCCCGCCGCTCCTCGCGAGCGCGAGCAGGTCGAGAGCGGACCCTCCCTCGAGGAGGTGGGCATCGGCGGCGAGCACGTCGAGCACGTGGTCGGTCTGCTCGTGCCCGCGCAGCCACGCCGTGAGCCACCAGGACAGCACGGCGGAGTGGGGGAGCGCGAGCAGGGACGTCGACATCGCGGGCGAGGCTACTCGCCCCTGCCCGCCCGTCGTGTCAGCCCCGGAGCGACCACGCCCGCTGGATAGGGTGCGGAGCATGGTCGCGGTCATCGAGTTCGCAGGGGTCACCGTGCGACGCGGCCGTTCCCTGCTGCTCGACGACGTCAGCTGGGAGGTCGAGGAGGACGAGCGCTGGGTGGTCCTCGGCCCCAACGGCGCCGGCAAGACCACGCTCCTCCAGGTCGCCGCCGCCCAGCTCCACCCGACCTCCGGCGTCGCCGGGATCCTCGACGAGGTGCTCGGCACCACCGACGTGTTCGAGCTCCGCCCGCGCATCGGCCTGACGAGCGCGGCGCTGGCCGACCGGATCCCCAGGCACGAGCTCGTCAAGGACGTCGTGGTCTCCGCGTCCTACGGCGTCGTCGGGCGGTGGCGCGAGGAGTACGCCGACCTCGACCACGACCGCGCCGGTGAGCTGCTGGTGGAGGTCGGTGCGAGCCACCTCGCCGAGCGCACCTTCGGCACCCTGAGCGAGGGCGAGCGCAAGCGCGTGCAGATCGCCCGGGCGCTGATGACGGACCCCGAGCTGCTGCTCCTCGACGAGCCCGCGGCCGGCCTCGACCTGGGCGGTCGTGAGGACCTCGTCGCGACGCTCTCGGAGCTCGCTCTCGACCCGGACTCACCGGCCACCGTGCTGGTGTCGCACCACGTCGAGGAGATCCCACCCGGCTTCACCCACGCCCTGCTGCTGCGCAACGGACGAGTGGTCGACGCCGGCCCCGTCGAGGACGTCGTGACCGCGGAGACGCTGTCCGAGACCTTCGGGATGCCGCTGCTGCTGAGCCGTGCCGATGACCGGTTCGCGGCGCGCCGCAGGCCTGTCCAACGGATTCGACAGGACTAGGCCCCTGTCGTTCGCTTCCACGCTGCGCACGACTGGATAGGGTCTGGTCATGGACTGGATCAGCGACCACCTCTGGGAGACCTGGCTGGCGCTGTCGATCGCGCTCGGTGTCGCCGAGATGTTCAGCCTCGACCTGATCCTGGCCATGCTCGCGGCCGGTGCGGTGATCGGCATGGTCGCTGCGCTGATCGGTCTCCCGATCGTCCTGCAGATCGTTCTCGCGCTCGCCGCGTCTGTCGCCGCACTGGCGCTCGTCCGACCGGCGTTCGTCAAGCGTCTGCACAGCGGACCCGAGCTCTCGCTCGGCCACGGCAAGCTCGTGGGGACCCGCTGCATGGTCACGGAGGAGATCACCGGCCTCGACGCGGGTCGGATCAAGGCAGGCGGCGAGACCTGGACCGCCCTGCCCTACGACGAGAACCTGCGGATCGCGGCGGGCGAGACCGTCGAGATCCTGCAGATCAAGGGTGCGACGGCCTACGTCCACCCCGTGGCGACCCTCGAGTCCTGAGGCCGCACGCCACCGGCACCACCACCAGTCCCACACCATCCGCTCAACCCGGGGGAGATCCGAATGCCGACAGCCTTGTTGGTCCTGTTCCTGCTCATCGTCGTGTTCGTCGTCGTGATGCTCTCGAAGACGGTGAAGATCGTGCCCCAGGCACGTGCCGCCGTCGTCGAGCGCTTCGGCAAGTACAAGGCCACGCTGCCGGCCGGCCTCAACATCCTCGTGCCGTTCATCGACAGGCTGCGCTACCTGATCGACCTCCGCGAGCAGGTCGTGAGCTTCCCGCCGCAGCCCGTGATCACCGAGGACAACCTCGTGGTCTCGATCGACACCGTCATCTACTTCCAGGTCACCGACCCGGTGGCCGCGACCTACGAGATCGCCAACTACATCCAGGCGATCGAGCAGCTCACCATGACGACGCTGCGCAACATCGTCGGTGGCATGGACCTCGAGGAGACGCTGACCAGCCGCGACTCCATCAACTCCGGCCTGCGCGGCGTCCTCGACGAGGCCACCGGCAAGTGGGGCATCCGGGTCAACCGTGTCGAGCTCAAGGGCATCGACCCGCCGCCCTCCATCAAGGACTCGATGGAGAAGCAGATGCGCGCGGACCGCGAGAAGCGTGCCGTCATCCTCACCGCCGAGGGTCAACGGCAGGCCGCGATCCTCACCGCCGAGGGTTCGAAGCAGTCGCAGATCCTCAACGCCGAGGGTGACCGCGAGTCGCAGATCCTGCGCGCCCAGGCCGACCGCGAGGCCTCGATCCTGCGCGCCCAGGGTGAGGGCCAGGCCATCCAGACCGTCTTCCAGGCGATCCACGACGGCCAGCCCGACCAGTCGCTGCTGGCGTACCAGTACCTCCAGATGATGCCGAAGATCGCCGAGGGCAGCGCCAACAAGGTGTGGGTCATCCCCTCCGAGATCACCAAGGCGATGGAGGGCCTCGGCTCGTCGATCCACGAGATCGCCGGGATCCCGAGGGACGCAACGCCGCGCACCCGCGTCGACATGGGCCCGTCCGAGCCGCAGCTCCCGTCGACCCAGCGCCCGGACGCCGAGATCTCCGCGACCAACAAGGCCGTCCAGGACGCCATCGCGGCCGCCGAGTCGGCCAGCCACACGCGTGGCGCCGCGGCGACGCCGGTCGAGCCGGTGCTGGACGACAACGCCGCCGAGGACTCCGGGACCGCAGGGGAGCGCCCCGCGGAGTGAGTCCCCTCGAGGCCGTGCTCGTCACCCTCGCTGGAGTGGCGGCCGGCACCATCAACGCCGTGGTGGGGTCGGGAACGTTGATCACGTTCCCGACCCTCCTCGCGTTCGGCGTACCGCCGGTGACCGCCAACGTCAGCAACACCGTCGGCCTGGTGCCCGGCAGCATGTCGGGGGTCTTCGGCTACCGCCGCGAGCTGGCCGGCCAGCGCTCGCGCGTCCTGCGCCTCGCGTCTGCCTCGCTGCTCGGCGGGATCGTGGGAGCCGTGCTCCTGCTGGTGCTGCCCTCGTCCGCGTTCGACGCGATCGTGCCGGTGCTGATCCTGCTCGGCGTGCTGCTGGTGATCTTCGGCCCGCGCATCCAGCGAGCCGTCGCGGTTCGTGCAGAGTCGAGGGGCGGCATCCCCGACCACGGCGTGTGGTGGGTGTGGCCGGCGGTCGCTGCAGCCGGCGTGTACGGCGGCTACTTCGGCGCCGCGCAGGGCGTCCTGCTGATGGCGATCCTCGGCATCGGCGTGGTCGACTCGATGCAGCGGCACACCGCCACCAAGAACGTCCTCGCCCTCCTCGTCAATGCCATCGCGGCCGTCATCTTCATCGGTGTCGCGGACATCGACTGGCTGGTGGCCGGCCTGATCGCCCTCGGCTCCGTGATCGGCGGCCAGCTCGGTGCCACTGTCGGCCGCCGGCTCTCACCGACCCTCCTTCGAGCCGTGATCGCGGTCGTCGGGATCACCGCGCTCGTGGTGCTGCTCGTCTAGCCTCGTCGGTGGTTGAGGTGCGAGCGCAGCGAGGCTCGAAACCACGCCTGCGCTCGCCGAACATTGGCTGTGGATGAGGGATGGGCTGTCGGTGCCGCCGCCTATAATAGAACGTATGATCGAAGTGGCGGTGCAGGCTCAGGAGGTAGGTGAGGTCGAGGACCTCACCGGTTCCGACCTGCTCACCTCGATCCGAGCCGCAAGGACCACAGAGGACGCCGCGGCCGCACGCCAGCTCGACCTCGCCGCCCGCTGGGCGGACCTCCACCCGCCCGAGTCCATCCACTCAGCTGCCGCGTTCACCGTCCCTGGTTGCGAGCACGAGGAACCCATCGCCGGGCCGGGCTGCCCGCTCGTGGCGGAGTTCTGCATCGCCGAGCTCGGTGCCGTCCTCGGCATCTCGACCACGTCGGCGAAGAAGCTGATCGGCCATGCGCTGGAGCTGCGGCACCGACTGCCGCGCCTGTGGTCCCAGGTGCAGGCTGGCCAGGTGGCACCGTGGCGGGCGCGGACCGTTGCAGAGACGACCATCCACACCTCCCCGGCGCTTACCGCCGCGGCAACCACGTGGATCGATGCCCAGGTCGCTGCCGTCGCGGGGAAGATCGGTCCCGCGCAGCTCGAACGGCTGGTCGCCGAGACCATCAAGCGCTTCGACCTCGCCTCCCCGGATCCGGCCGCGGACCCGGAGGACGGATACCTGTCGGTCGACCCCCGACACGTGACGGTCAACAGGGATGACGTCCACTTCGCAGGGACGCTGCACGTCGAGGCCGATCTCGACATCGCCGACGCCCTCGACCTCGACCAAGCCCTCGTCCACGGGGCTGCTGCGCAGAAGGCGCTCGGGTCGACCGATTCGTTGGACATGCGCCGTGCCAAGGCCCTCGGCGACCTGGCCCGCACCCAGACCGCCCTCGACCTGTTCAGCCAAGGTCACCGCGCCGGCCAGAGCGAGGACGGGCTCCCGGTCGCTCGGGAGGTCGTGATCCATGCCCACTTCGACGCCACCGCTGTCGGCGAGCAGACCGTGTTCGGTCCCAGCGGCCGTCTCGAGGAAGGCCAGCGGCTGGTCCTGCTCGACCAGGTCACGCGTTGGTGCGGCGACTCCCGCACCCAAGTCACGATCAAGCCCGTGATCGACCTCACCACCGAGCTCTCGACACCGGCGTACGAGATCCCGGACCGGATCCGCGAGCAGGTGATCCTCCGTGACCGCACGTGCGTGTTTCCGTGGTGCACCCGACCCGCGCGTGGCTGCGACATCGACCACATCGACGAGTTCGACCGCGACGCCGAAGCCGAGGGCAGGCCTCAACCCGGTCCGACCACGAGCTCGAACCTCGGCGCGCTGTGTCGCTACCACCACCGACTCAAGACCTTCACTGCCTGGACCTACCGCATGGTCGCGCCGGGAGTCTTCGGGTGGACCTCACCGCACGGCCATCGCTACCGCCGCGACCGCACCGGCACCACCCGGGTCGACGGGCCGCAGCCACCCGACCGACATTGATCCCGCCCCACACCTCGCCACTCCACGGGCGGCGGGGCTACAGGCATGTCACGGCAACGAGATCCGCGCTCATCGCAGACAGATCGGGGCGTCCCGCCCTGAGATCGCCCTACAGCAGCCCGGAGACCCACGACTCCTGATGAGGGTTGTACGCGCAGTCGGCCGCCTGCACCCAGTCCCACGCGTCAGTGGTGTGCACGTTGCCACGCTTCACAAGCACGACCGAGGGCGCGACCGTCGTGGTCTCGTAGACGTTGCCCTCCTCACTCACGATCACGATCTCGTACTCAGGGCGTCGCCGACCGAACGGCCACGTTCGCCGCTCTCCGACTCGTCTCATCCTGATGTCGAACGCTTGTCTCACGACTGAGAGGCTGCCACAGGATTGGAACGCGCCCCGGGTGGTCGCCATCCGGTGAGGGTGCGTCCTGCCCGTCGACGGGTGGGGGTGGCCGGCCCCTTCGAGCTTGGCGGGGTCCGGGAGCTCACGCGTCGACGGGAGGTGTCGGGGTTGCCGCCTCGTCAACGTGCGGCGGATGCGTGCCTGTCCCTGGCTCCTACATCAGTAGAGCCACTGGCTCAGCCGAGGTACGCCGTCATGCGGATCGACACCAGCAGCCCCGGAAGCTCAGCGCCCAGCTTGGCCGCGTAGCGGGTCGGCGGATCAGTCGGGAACCATCTGGCGTACTCCTCGTTCATGCCGGTGAAGTCCAATGGGTTCGCCAGCAGCACGCCCACCTCGACCACGTCGTCGAGGCTCGCGCCGGCCGCACCGAGGATGGCTTCGCAGTTCACCATCGCCTGGCGGGTCTGGGCCTGGATGCTGTCGCTGGCCAAGTGACCTGTACGCACGTCGATGCCGGTGGTGCCTGACACGAAGACCAGCGAGCCGGCCCTGACCGCCTGGCTGAACAGGGGCGAGGTCGGTGCTCGTGGCGTGGTGATGATCTGGCGCGGCATGTGGCACCTCCTCACGGGATCGTCGCAGCGTCCCGGTCGGCAGGGAAGAGCAGGAGCTGCGGTTCCGGCCTACGACGTTGTCGTCGTGGGCCGCGCGATCGGCTCGTCCGCGGCGGGCAGGTCGGACCGCTCCACCCAGGCCCCGAGCCACGTGTCGACGGCGGCGTACACCTGGGCGCGGACCGCGGGTCGGGAGAGGACCATGTCGTGCATCGCCCCGTCGATCGCGATCGAGGTGACGTGGCGCCCGATCGACGACGCCCAGCGCCGGATCTGCTCGACGTCGAGCACGATGTCGTACGTCGATGCGGTCTCGTCCGTCTGCTCGCCGAACCACGACCGTGCCGAGGACAGCACCAGGATCGGGCAGGGGACGTCCAGGCCGGCGTGCAGCTGCGCGTGCCCCCGGCGTACGGCACGGAGCCAGCCGACGTAGACGGGGCGCGACTCGAGCGGCTTCCAGGCCAGGTCGTAGTCCCACTCTCCGCCGTGCTCGACGTGCAGCGACCGTCCGTAGACGCCGCTGATCTTGCGCGGGATCTCCCGCATCGGGCGGGTCGTGCCGAGGCGCTCGATCGCGACGCGGGCCGCGGGGCTGCGGAGCCAGGCGGCACCCTGCATGTCGAACCACGGTGAGTTGAGCACCATCGCCGTCAGCTCGGGGTGGCGCCGCTCGTGCGCCCACAACGCGACGGTGAGGCCCCCGGTGGAGTGACCCGACACGATGACCTCGCGAAAGCCGTCGCGCTCGGTGATGCGCCACCACGCGAGGTCGATCTCGGCGAAGTACTCGTGGAGGTCGGAGACGTAGTTGGGCGTCTGGTGCTCGCGCAGCGACCGGCCGTACTTGCGGAGGTCGAGGGCGTAGAAGGTGTAGCCGCGGTCGACCCACCACTGGGCGTACTCGGTGTGGAAGAAGTAGTCGGCGAATCCGTGCACGTGCAGGACGGCACGGCCGTTGGGCTGCGCGGGCTCCAGGGTGACCAGGGTGGCGACGACGGAACCCTCGCTGTCGGGCGGGAGCGTGATCGTCTCCACCCGGTAGTCAGGTCCGAGGATGTCGGCCTGCTGGGGCACGAAAGGCATGTCCCGGAGCCTATCCAGCGAGGGCTCACAGGTTTCGGAGTTCGGCCTCCGTGGGCGGCGGCCGGGCTCTACCCTTCAGCCGTGTCGAACGCGTGGGTCTCCCTGGTGCGCGGGGTCTCCACCTATGTCCGGCAGCGCGTGGCCGGCTGGCGTACGGGATCCCGCGGCAGCCAGGCGTTCCTGCTCGTCGTCCTGGTCGGCCTGGTGGCCGCAGCACTGGGGATCGGCGCCCTCGCCGAGCGCATCGTGCCGGTCACCCTGTGGTTCCTGTTCCTCATGGTCGGCACGGCGCTCCTGCGGTTCGTGCCGCTGGTTGTCCTGGGCGTCGTGCTGGTCGCGGTCGCCTGGTGGTCCTCCGTCGAGAGCAGCTTCGCCACGGCGAGCCGGACCTCGGCCCTCATGATCTTCGGCGTCGGCCTGCTCCTGGCGCTCTACCAGTCCAGCCGCCAGCGCTCCGGCCTGCCGATGGCGCTGAGCGAGGCCGTGCTCACCCAGCTGCGCGACCGGCTCCAGCGCCAGGGCGTGGTGCCGCCGCTGCCCGACGGCTGGCGTACGCAGTCCGCGACCATCACCGCCAACGGTCCGAGCTATGCCGGTGACTTCCTCGTCGCCGACCTGCGTGACGGGCGCTGGCTCGAGATGGCGCTGGTCGACGTGTGCGGCAAGGGCACGTCCGTCGGTCCGCAGGCGCTCCAGTTCGCCGGCGCCCTCGGCGGGCTGATCGGTGCTCTGCCGCCGGCCGAGCTGATGTCCGCGGCCAACCTGTTCCTGCTGCGTCAGGAGTCCGACGAGTCGCTGGCCACCGCTGTCCACATCAAGGTCGACCTCGTCACCGGCGACTACACGATCACCAGCGCCGGGCACCCGCCGGCGCTGCACTGGCACCTCGGCGAGCGTGGCTGGACCGTCGACAACGCACGCGGCATGGCCCTCGGGGTGATCCCCGAGGCCGACTTCAGCCCGAGCCGCGGCAGGCTCCGGCCCGGCGAGGCCTTGATGTTCTACACGGACGGCGTCATCGAGACCGCCGACCGCGACCTCGACGACGGCATCGACTGGCTGCGCGAGGTCGCCCTGCAGGCGGTGGACGCCCGCGGCTTCTCCGGCATGCCCCGCCGCGTCCTCAAGAAGGTGCCGCGCGGTGACGACGACCGCGCGATGCTCGTCCTCGAGCGTCAGCCCCTCACCTCGCCCGAGCGCCACTCCGAGCAGCACCGCGGACTCAGCTGAGCCGTGCCGGTCAGGCACCCCGCGAGTAGAGGTCGCGGATCACGTCCTCGATGTCGGGCTCCTGGATGGAGAGGTCGGCCACGTCGTACGCCGATGCGACCGCCGCGACGACGGGCGCGGCACTCGCGTCCGAGGGGAAGGACAGCCACTGCCGCGGCCCCTCGACCTTGCGGACCTCCGCACCGGGTACGTCGATGGGCGGGGCCTCGTCGACCAGGTCGACCACCAGGGTCCGGGTCGAGCCGCCCATGGCGTGCAGCCCGGCCAGCGTGCCGTCGTACACCGACGTGCCGTGGTCGATCACGATCACCCGGTCGCAGAGCGCCTCGATGTCCTGCAGGTCGTGGGTGGTGAGCAGGAGCGTGGTGCCGCGCTCGCGGTTGAGCGCCCGGAGGAACTCGCGGAGCCGGCCCTTGCTCACCACGTCGAGACCGATGGTCGGCTCGTCGAGGTAGATCACCTCGGGGTCGTGCAGGAGGGCAGCGGTGATGTCGCCGCGCATCCGCTGGCCGAGGCTGAGCTGGCGCACGGGCGTGTCGAGCTGGGCCTCGAGGTCGAGGAGGTCGACGAACCGGTCGAGGTTGTCGCGGTAGCGGGCCGGCGGGATCCGGTACATCTTCTGGAGCAGCTCGAAGGAGTCGCGCAGCGGCAGGTCCCACCAGAGCGTGGAGCGCTGACCGAAGACCACGCCGATGCGGCGGGCGAGGTCCACCCGCTGCCGGCTCGGGTCGAGCCCGCCCACGCGGACCTCACCGCCGGTCGGCACCAGGATGCCGGTGAGCATCTTGATGGTCGTCGACTTCCCGGCTCCGTTGGGTCCGATGTAGCCCACCATCTCGCCGGCCCGGACGGAGAAGGACAGGTCGTGCACGGCCACCACCTGGTCACGGACCCGGCGGCGCCGGCCCTCGACCCGTCGGCGTACGTCGAAGGTGCGCTCGAGGTCGTGCACGTCGATGAGCGGTGCCTGGTGCCGGTCCTGGGTCATGGTCAGCTTCCGGTGGAGGTGTAGTGACGGACGCCGGAGCGCCACACGAGCAGGGCCGCGGCCATGGTCAGCACGCCGGCGAGCGGCGAGACGAACTGGAACGCGTCGGGCATCCCGTTCGGGTCGGAGCGGCCGAGGAGGTAGAGACACGGATACCAGTTCACGAAGGCGACCGGGATGACGAAGGTGAGTCCGACCAGCACCTCGCGCGGGAAGATGTTGAGCGGGTACTGGGTGACCGTCGCGCCACCGTAGGTGAAGGCGTTGGCGAACTCGGTCGCGTCCGTCGTCCAGAACTGGATGCACGAGAAGCCCACGAAGAGCCCGAAGAACACCAGCGCGCCGCTGACGATCATCGACACGGCGACCAGCACGCGCAGGGGCGTCCAGTCGACGTACGAGCAGGCCCATCCGAAGACCACGCTGGCCTGGGTGAGCCGACCCAGTCGACGCAGGGTGAACTGGTCGGCGCAGACCTGCACCAGGAGCGGCACCGGCTTGGTCATCATCTGGTCGAGCCGGCCGGTGCGGATGTAGGTGCCGATCCGCTCCACGCTCCCGATCGCGGTGTCGGCGACGGCGAGCGCGAGCGAGGCGCTCCCGTAGAGGAGCGCCACCTCGTGCAGCGAGAAGCCGGCGAGCCGATCGAGCTGGGAGAACATGATCCAGAGGCCGACGAAGTCGAGCCCGGTGATCAGGCCGTTGCCGACCGCGAGCAGCACGAACGAGGTGGGGTACTGCCACGCCGCACGGATCCACAGCCACGCGATCTGGCCGTAGGTGCGAAGGTGCTCAACCACCCTGGACCACCACCTTGCGCGTCGCGAGCCGCAGCACGCCCTGGCAGGCGGCGAGCAGGACCACGGCCCACATCACCTGGAAGCCGAGGGCGCCGAGCAGGTCGGCACCCTCGTGCTTGCCCAGCCAGATGTCGGCGGGCACCTGGACGTACGACGCCCACGGCAGCGCGGTGGCGACGGTCCCGAGCCACCCGGGGAACAGCACGAGCGGCAGCATCATCCCGCTGAAGAAGATCGCGAAGGCACCGCTCATCACCTTGACGCCCGACTGGTCGAGCAACCAGAAGGCGGTGCTCGCGACGAGGAACCGGATCGCGAAGCTCACCACCACTGCCAGGACGAGCGACACCGCGAACGCGAGCGCGTGGACCGGGGAGGACGGCAGCGAGATGTGGAAGAAGAAGAGGCCGATCAGCGTCGGCCCGAAGCCGCGGGTGAGGAGGTGGTACGCCGCGCGGCCGAGGTCGCTCGCGAGGTACCACCCCACGAGACCGACGGGGCGGTAGAGGTCGATCGCGATGTCACCCGTGCGCACCCGGTCCGCGAGGTCGTCGGTCGTGCCTCCGCCCCAGAGGGCGATCGTCATCAGGAGCGCCTGGCCGAGCCAGACGTACGTCACCGCGTCCTGTGAGTCGTACCCGCCTGCAGTGGGGTTGGCCTTCCACAGCGCGAGGTAGGCGTAGGAGTAGATGACGCCGAAGACCGAGTTGGTGAAGATCCCGGAGAGCGTGGCCGCGCGATAGGTGGAGTAGCGGCGGAACGCGCGGGTCGCGATGGCGACGTGCAGCATCCCCGTCCCCCTCACGACACGACCCTTCAGCACAAGACGACCCCCGGCCCACCCACGAGGGGGCCGGGGATCGTCTCACATCTGTGGGGTGCGGCGCACCTGCCGGGCGCTCGCGGTCGTCGTCAGTTGCGACGGACCAGGTTGACGACGCCGATCATCCGTCCCTGGCTGTCCTGCTCGATGGACACGCCGGCGCGGCGCGCGAGAGGGCTGAGGAGGATCTCGCGGTGACCGGGGGAGTTGAGCCAGAGGTCGACCATCGCGTCGGGGGTGAGCCCGACGCCGCGGACGAGCGTCTCGCCGGCCCACGAGCTGTCGCACTTGCGGATGACGTCGCCCTGGTCACGGTGCTCGAACAGGCCGGTACGCGCGATGCGCTGGCCCCACTCCTCGGAGAGCTGGTCGGTGCACGCGTCGAAGTTCCAGATCTTGCGCAGGCCGTTGGCCGCTCGTACGTCGTTGATCCGCACCATCAGGGCGTCCTCGAGGACGTCGCTGGCCACCGTGTCCGCGTCCACGGCGCCGCTCGTGACCGCGTGGGCCGCAGTCCTCGGCACGGTCCAGGTCTGGGCCTCGGCCGTCGCCGGGACGCCACACAACGCGGCTGCGGCGACGGTCAGCGTCGCCAGCCGGACGAGGGAGCGGGGGTGCGGCACGGTCGTTCCTCCAGGGCGGATCCACCAGAGCGAGGCAGTGGATCTTGAGACAATCTTGCAAAAGAGGGTGATTCGTCAAGTTTCGGTGCACGTACGGGCGAGAAATGACCCGGTCCAGATCAAAGCGCGTGGCCTTCATCCCAGGAGCCGAACGCGAAAAAGGGGCTCGGTGGTCTGGACCATCAGGTCCTCGACCACCGAGCCCCTGCGGGGCGGTGAATGGATGGGGTGCTCAGTGCTGGTAGGTGCCGTGCACGATCGCGCGGCCCAGGGTCTTGAAGGCGAGGTTGAAGGACACGACGGCCGGCGACGCACCGTCGTCGACGCCCAGGCTCGGCTCGCCGACCGCGTGGACGACGAAGAAGTAGCGGTGCGGCTGGTCGCCCTCGGGCGGAGCGGCACCCATGAACCCGGCCTCGCCGCCGTCGTTGCGCACGTGGAACGCCGCTCCCGGCAGGGCGCCCGCGGCGGCTCCGGTGTCGAGCGAGGTCACGTCGGCCGGGACGTCGACCAGGACCCAGTGCCAGAACCCGCTCGGGGTCGGCGCGTCCGGGTCGAAGCAGGTGACGACGTACGACTGGGTGCCCTCGGGCGCGCCCGACCAGCTGAGCTGGGGCGAGGTGTTGCCGAGGGCGGCCACCTGGTCGTCCTTCAGCGGGGCGCCGTCGGTGACGTCGTCGCTGGTGACCGCGAAGGCGGCCGTCTCCGGGAGGTAGTCGTAGGGGTTGGGGGACACGGGTCGTTCGATGCCGGTGCTCATCCCTCGAACCTAGCCACAGCGCCGAAGCCCCGGCCAGAGACAATGGAGCAATGACCGACCCCCATCCCTACCTGGCCGGGCTGGTCCTCGCCGGGCGCAAGGTGGTCGTCGTCGGGGGCGGGCACGTCGCCCAGCGTCGCGTGCCCACCTTCCTCGCAGCGGGGGCCGCCGTCACCCTGG
Organism: uncultured Actinomycetota bacterium; assembly: GCA_963711175.1. GTDB lineage: Bacteria > Actinomycetota > Actinomycetes > Propionibacteriales > Nocardioidaceae > Nocardioides. Next base: position 82,250 of record CAVQDC010000039.1, on the reverse strand, counting down.
TCAGCCCGGAGGTGACCCCTGCCCTCGAAGGCCTGGCGGGCGAGCTGACCCTCCACCTGCGCGAGTTCACCGAGGACGACCTCGACGGTGCCTGGTACGTCGTCGCGGCCACCGACGACCCCGACGTCAACGCGCGGGTGGCTGCCGCGGCCGAGCTCCGGCACACCTTCTGCGTACGCGCCGACGACGCCCTCGGCGGGACGGCCTGGACGCCTGCCGTCGGGCACCACGGGAGCGTGACGGTCGGTGTGCTCGGCAATCGTGAGCCCCGGAAGTCCGCGGCCCTCCGCGACGACATCGTCACCGCCCTGCGTGACGGCCACCTGACGGCGGCGGACGCGCACGACCGGAGCCCGGGCGTGGTGCTCGTCGGTGGTGGACCGGGGGAGCCCGACTTCGTGACGGTCGCCGCGCGGCACGCGCTGGCTTCCGCCGACGTCGTCGTCGCCGACCGCCTCGCCCCGCGCGAGCTGCTCGACGAGCTCGGGCCCCACGTGGAGCTGATCGACGTCGCCAAGCTGCCCCGCGGCCGCTCGGCCTCCCAGGACGTCATCAACGAGCTGATCGTCGACCGCGCGCGGGCCGGCAAGCGCGTGGTCCGCTTCAAGGGCGGCGACAACTTCGTGTTCGGCCGCGGTTTCGAGGAGCTCCTCGCCTGCGCGGCCGCGGACGTGCCGGTGACCGTCGTACCCGGCCTGACCTCCGCCATCTCGGTCCCCGCACGGGTCGGGATCCCGGTGACGCACCGCGGGGTGGCCCACGAGTTCACCGTCATCTCCGGCCACCTCCCGCCCGGCCACCCGCAGTCACTGGTGGCCTGGGACGCGGTGGCCCGGATGACGGGGACCGTCGTCCTGCTCATGGCCGTCGACAACGCCCCGGCGATCGCGACCGCTCTCGTCGACGGAGGGCGGTCCCCGTCGACGCCCGTGGCCGTGATCGTGGACGGCACGATGCCGACCGAACGCACCGTCCTGACCACCCTGGGCTCTCTGGCCGACGACCTGGCCGGCCACGACGTACGTCCGCCGGCGATCATCGTCATCGGCGAGGTGGTCGCCGTCGCGCGTCCGGCACACTACCGACGTGCCTGACTCACCCCATCTCGTCGAGATCTCCGACCCCGACGACCCGCGTCTGGCCGACTACCGCGACCTGCGCGACGTCGAGCTCCGCAAGAGCCTCGAGGCCGAGCACGGGCTGTTCCTCGCCGAGGGCGAGAAGGTCGTCCGCCGCTCGGTCGAGGCCGGGTACGCGCCGAGGTCGTTCCTCATGGCGCCGCGCTGGCTGGACGGGCTGGACGACATCCTCGGCCGGTCCGACGCGCCCTGCTACGTCCTGTCCGAGGCCCTGATCGAGCAGGTCACCGGCTTCCACGTCCACCGCGGCGCGCTCGCGTCCCTGCACCGTCGACCGCTGCTCCCGGTCGACGACGTGCTCGCCGGAGCGCGTTCGGTGCTGGTGCTCGAGGACCTGGTGGACCACACCAACGTCGGCGCGATCTTCCGCTCGGGCGCGGCCCTCGGCTTCGACGCCGTGCTGCTGGCGCCGCGGTGCGCCGACCCGCTCTACCGGCGATCGATCAAGGTCGGCATGGGCGCGGTCTTCACGACGCCGTGGACCCGGCTGCCCGACTGGTACGACGCGCTGCCAGACCTGGGTCGGCGGGGCTTCACGACGGTCGCGCTCACCCTCTCGCCCGACTCCGTCCCGATCGAGGAGGCCGTCGCCGACGTCGACCGGCTCGCCCTCGTGCTCGGGTCGGAGGGCCACGGCCTGTCGTCGCGCTGGGAGTCCTCCGCCGAGCGCCGCGCGATCATCCCGATGCGCGCCGGCATCGACTCCCTCAACGTCGCCGCGGCCACCGCGGTCGCCTGCTACGCCGCCGCCCGGCGCTGACCGCACCCACCCGCGAGCGGTGGTCCACCCAAGTTCCCGCGGGCCCGGAATGTGGCTCCACAACCGCTCGCGGGCGTCGTCCACGTGATCCGGCCAAGCGGTGTGTGGGACATCTTCTGCGTGCGCGGAACGTGTCTCACGCACCGCCGTACGTCTGCAGGACGCGCGAGCGGTGGGTGAGACATCTTCTGCGAGCCCGGAACGTGTCTCACGCACCGCTCCGGGCGGCGCGGACAGCCTCGCTCAGCCTCGGCGCCGCAGCACCTCGTGGAGCACGATCGACCCCGCGACGGCCGCGTTGAGCGAGGAGGCCGTGCCGACCATCGGGATGCTCGCGACGTCGTCGCAGACCGCGCGCCAGCTCGACGAGAGGCCATGGGTCTCGTTGCCGACCACCACGACCACGCGGCCGTCGAGGTCGACCTCGGCGAGCGCACTGCCCTCCTCGTCGGTGCCGACGATCCGGTAGCCGTGGGCCTGCGCGTGCTCCACGACCGGGCCCGGGCCCGGCACCCGCAGCACGGTCAGGGCGAACAGCGATCCGGTGCTGGCGCGGACGGCCTGCGGGTCGTACGGGTCTGCCGCATGGCCGGTGACGATCAGGGCCGAGGCGCCGAAGGCGTCCGCCGACCGGGCCAGCGTGCCGATGTTGCCGGGGCTGGTCGGCCGGTCGAAGACCACGATCGGCCCTCCGGGGCGGGACGTGTCCTCGAGCCGCGCGACCCCGTCCTCGGGCATCTCGAGGACCGCGACGAGCTCGGCGCCCTCCTCGCGGCCGCTGAGCCGGGCGTGCAGGTCGGGGGAGAGGAGCACGCGTTCACCCTCGGTCGTGGACCAGAGCTCGTCGGCCCAGGCGGACGACGTACCGTCCGCCCGCAGCAGGGCCCGCACCGTCCAGCCCTCCTCGACCGCCCGGGTGATCGGGCGTACGCCCTGCACGAGGAACTCGCGGGTGCGGTGCCGCTTCGAACGGTTCGTCAGCAGCGCCTCCCACTGCTGGAAGCGGGCGTTCTCGCGGGTGACGCGCAGGTCAGGCATCAGCGGGCCAGGTGAGGGGGTAGTTCTCGGCCTCCGAGTCGTGCTTCTTGCCGAGCCGCTTGCGGGCCTTGGTCGAGAGGCGGTCGCCGAAGACGGTGCCGAGCGTGTGGTCGGTCTCGTGCTGGAGGCAGCGGGCGAGCAAGCCGTCGCCCTCGAACGTCACCGGTGCGCCGTCGAGTCCCTGACCGTCGACGCGAGCCCAGTCGGGACGCGGGCAGGACTCGAACGAGCCCGGGTAGGACAGGCACCCCTCGTCCTCGTCGTCGAGGTGGCGGTCCTTGCCCTCGGGCAGCGTCAGCACGGGGTTGCACACCACGCCCACCGTGCGGACACCGTCGTCGTCGGGGCAGTCGAAGACGAACATCGACACGTCCTCGCCCACCTGGCACGCGGCCAGGCCGACGCCGTCGGCGGCGTACATCGTCGCGACCATGTCGGCGGCGAGCATCGCGAGCGAGTCGTCGAACGCGCTCACGGGCTGCTGTGCGCGGTGCATGACGGGTGTGCCCCAGCGGGTGATCGGACGCGGCGATCCGCCCGTCGGCAGGGGGCCGTGGGGCGCCAGGACGTCGTCTCCGGATCCAGGGTGGTCGTCGGTCGGCTGCTCGTCGGGCATGCGGTGGATCGTAGTGGTGGTGCGGGTGACCGGCACCACGCGGTGGGGCGCTGGTCAACGGGTGTAACTCAGAGTTACATTTGAGCCATGTCCCTCCTCAGCAGCCTCCGCCCCGGCGGCCGTCACGGGCTGTCGTCCCGCGAGACGCGCGACCCCATCGGCTTCGCCGTCGCCGCCGTCAACCGGCTGGCCCAGAGCGACCTGATCGACCGTGTCGGCCTGCGCAAGCACAGCGAGCAGGTCGTCTACTCGACGACGCGCAACGGCTTCCGCGTCGCCACCGCTGCTGGTCGTACGTTCGCCCGCGCAGGCAAGCGCACCGCAGGGGAGCGTCCCGCCCGCGCGGAGTCACGCGGGGTCTTCGACCTCACCCCGACCGAGGACGAGGCGATGCTCGTCGGCGTCGTCGACGAGCTCGCCGCCGAGCTGCTCCGCCCGGCTGCCGCTGCGGCCGACGACGCCTGCGCGGCACCCGACGAGATCCTCGCCGCCGTCCAGGAGGTCGGCCTCCCCGGCCTCGGCGTGCCGGAGTCGCTCGGCGGGATCATGGAGGAGCGCTCGGCGATGGCCGGCACCCTCGTCGCCGAGGCCCTCGCCAAGGGCGACATGGGGCTCGCCGTCGCGGCGCTCGCGCCCGGCGCGGTCGCCACCGCGCTCGGCCTCTGGGGCACCGAGGCCCAGCAGCAGACCTACCTGCCGGCCTTCACCGGCACCGACGTACCCGCGGCCGCCCTGACGATCACCGAGCCGACCGTGCTCTTCGACCCCTTCGAGCTGTCGACCACTGCGCTGCGCGACGGAGACGGCTACGTCCTCGACGGCGTGAAGTCCGCGGTCGTGCGCGGCGCCGATGCCGAGCTCTTCGTCGTCGCGGCGATGCTCGACGGCACTCCCGCGCTCTTCCTCGTCGAGTCCGGCACGGACGGCCTCGAGGTCGAGGCCGACCCGTCGATGGGGATCCGCGCCGCGGCGCTCTCGCGGCTGCACCTCACCGGCGTACGCGTCGGCGCGGACGCGCTGCTCGGTGACACCGACGGCGAGGCCTACCGCGAGTGCGTACGCCTCTCGCGCCTGGCGTGGTGCGCCCTCGCGGTCGGCACCGGCCAGGCCGTGCTCGACTACGTCACTGCGTACGTCAACGAGCGGCAGGCCTTCGGCGAGCCGATCAGCCACCGCCAGGCGGTCGCCTTCATGGTGGCCGACATCGCGATCGAGCTGCAGGCGATGCGGCTGCTGACGTGGAAGGCCGCCTCGCGCGCCACCCGCGGAGAGGACTTCGCCCGCGAGGTCGCGCTGGCCCGCCAGCTGTGCGCGGAGAAGGGCATGAAGATCGGCCTCGACGGCGTCCAGCTGCTCGGCGGCCACGGCTTCGTGAAGGAACACCCGGTCGAACGGTGGTACCGCGACCTGCGGGCCGTCGGTCTGATGGAAGGCGTGGTGATGGTCTGATGACGATCAACCTGGAGACCCCCAAGAAGCAGGCGGCGCTGATCGACCAGGCCCACCAGCTGGCGATGAACATGCTGCGCCCGATCTCGCGCAAGTACGACCGCGCCGAGCACGAGTACCCCAAGGAGCTCGACATGCTCGCCGCGCTGATCGACGGCGTGTCCGAGACCGGCGCCACCGGCGGTGCCGGCGCGGGCGGCGTACGCCGTGACGAGGCGACGTCGGGCGACCCCGGCAAGGTGCGCAACGGCGCCAACCTCGCGTCCGTGCTGTCGGTCGCCGAGATGTGCTGGGGCGACACCGCCCTGCTGCTCTCGATGCCGCGCCAGGGGCTGGGCAACTCGGCCATCGCATCGGTCGCCAACGAGGAGCAGCTCGAGCGCTACAAGGGCACGTGGGCCGCGATGGCGATCACCGAGCCCGGCATCGGCTCGGACTCGGCCAACCTCACCACCACGGCCATCAAGGACGGCGACGAGTACGTCATCAACGGCGAGAAGATCTACGTCACCTCGGGCGACCGCGCCGACAGCGTCGTGGTGTGGGCGACCCTCGACAAGGAGCTCGGCCGAGCGGCCATCAAGTCGTTCCTGGTCCGCAAGGACAACCCCGGCCTCAAGGTCGAGCGTCTCGAGCACAAGCTCGGCATCCGCGCGTCCGACACCGCGGCGATCACGTTCACCGACTGCCGGGTGCCGTCCGAGGACCTGCTCGGGTCGCCGGAGATCGACACCAGGTCGGGCTTCGCCGGTGCGATGGCGACCTTCGACAACACGCGCCCGCTGGTGGCCGCGATGGCGGTCGGGTGTGCCCGCGCGTCGCTCGACCTGACCCGCGACCTGCTGGAGCAGGCCGGCATCGTCGTCGACTACGACCGGCCCGCCCAGCGGCAGAGCGCGGCGGCCGCGAAGTTCCTGCAGCTCGAGGCCGACTGGGAGGGCGCCAAGCTGCTGATGATGCAAGCCGCGTGGATGGCCGACAACCGCGTGCCCAACTCGCTCGAGGCCTCGATGGCCAAGGCCAAGGCCGGTCGCGTCGGCTCCGACGTCACGCTGTCGTGCGTCCAGCTGTGCGGCACGCTCGGCTACAGCGAGGGCGAGCTGCTCGAGAAGTGGTCGCGCGACTCCAAGATCCTCGACATCTTCGAGGGCACCCAGCAGATCCAGCAGCTGATCGTGGCCCGCCGGATCCTCGGGCTGACCAGCGCACAGTTGCGCTGACCGGGCACTTCCTCGCCAGACCGCACGGAAAGACCGGGCACCTCCTCCGCGAGGAAGTGCCCGGTCAGCGTTGTAGGTGTCAGGCGGTCTTGTAGGGGTCGTGCGTGGCGAGGAGCTTGTCGAGGCGGGCCTGGTCGAGACGGTGGACGGTGGTGCTGTCCTCCTGCATGTCGCGGACGACCTTGGCGAGCGTGAAGGTCGAGGTCGTCAGGTAGAGGGTGCCGAGGGCGAGGAAGCCCTTGATCCACGGGTCTGTCTGCATGAAGTAGATCGCGACCAGCATGGCGAAGAGCGCGGCTCCGAAGGAGATCGCGGCCTGGGCGGCGAAGGCGGTGGTGTTCTTGGCGGTGGAGGCGAGTGTCGAAGGCATGGGACAACCATCGGTCGATCGTGGCCGGTCGGGACCTGTCGACGTACCCGATCCGGACTGAGTACGTCCGCTCAACCCGCACCGGTACGTTCGGGCCATGCCAGATGACCTGCAGCCGCCGGCCGACCACATGTCGCCCGAGGAGTTCCGCCGCCACGGGCACGCCGCCATCGACTGGATCGCCGACTACTGGGCCTCGCTCGACGACCTGCCCGTGCGCGCGCAGGTCGCGCCCGGTGACGTACGACGCCTGCTTCCCACGTCTGCGCCGGAGACAGGCGAGCCGTTCGACGCCGTGCTCGCGGACCTCGACCGCATCGTCGTGCCCGGCCTCACGCACTGGCAGCACCCGCGCTTCTTCGCGTACTTCCCGGCCAACTCCTCTCCGGCGGCGATCCTCGGCGACCTGATCTCCAGCGGCATCGGAGCGCAGGGGATGATCTGGGCGACCAGCCCGGCCGTCACCGAGGTCGAGCAGGTGGTGCTCGACTGGTTCGCCGAGGCCCTCGGGCTGCCCGACGCGTTCCGCAGCGACGGACCGGGCGGTGGCGTCATCCAGGACACCGCGTCGACGGCGACGTTCACCGCCCTGTTGTCCGCGCTCCATCGCGCCAGCGGGGGACAGGCGCGCATCAGTGGTGTGGGTGACCAGAAGTGGCGGGTGTACGGCTCCACGCAGGCGCACTCGTCGCTGGTGAAGGCCGCGATGATGGCCGGGCTCGGCGAGGACGCCGTGCGTGCGGTCGCCATCGAGCCGGAGACGCAGGCGATGGACGTCGACGCGCTGCGGGACGCGATCGTCGAGGACGTCGAGGCCGGGCTGCGCCCGGTGATGGTGCACGTCGCCGCCGGCAGCACGTCGACCGGCGCGATGGACGACGTCGCGGCGGTCGCGGAGGTCGTGCGCGAGTGGGGCGTGTGGCTGCACGTCGACGCGGCCTGGGCCGGCGTGGCCGCAGTCTGCCCCGAGCACCGCGACCACCTCGCGGGCGTCGAGGCCGCCGACTCGTTCGTCACCAACCCGCACAAGTGGCTGCTGACCACCTTCGACTGCAGCACCTTCTGGGTGCGCGACCGCACCGCGCTCACCGGTGCGCTGTCGATCCTCCCGGAGTACCTCCGCAACGCGGCGACCGAGTCCGGCGACGTCGTCGACTACCGCGACTGGCACCCCCAGCTCGGCAGGCGGTTCCGGGCGATCAAGCTGTGGGCGGTGCTGCGGACGTACGGGCTGGAAGGTCTGCGTCAGCACATCCGCAGCGGCATCGCGCTCGCTGAGCACGTCGCCGACCTGGTGGCCGCCGACGACCGCTTCGAGATGGTCACCGAGCCGGCACTGTCCCTGGTGGTGTTCCGCCTCACGGCCGGGGACGAGCAGACGTTGGCGGCGATGGAGGCGGTCAACGCCTCCGGCGAGGCCTACCTCAGCCACACCACGGTCAACGGTCGTGCGGCCATCCGCCTCGCGGTCGGGAGCTGGCGTACGACCCAGGCCGACGTCGACCGGACGTGGCGCGCGCTGCAGGAGGCTGCTGCCGCCCAGGGGTGATCGGGCAGGGCTGACAAGGTGGGGAGCATGAAGCTCTTCGCCGACACGCCCGTCCGTCGCACCCTCCAGGTGCTCGCCGACCTCCTGTTCGTGGCCTGGCTCGTGCTCTGGGTGTGGGCCGGGATGGCCGTCCACGACGGGACGATGGAGCTCGCCGGACCCGCTCGGCAGACCGACTCGGCGGCGACGTCGATGGCGGACCAGCTGCGCGACGCCGGCGGCAGGCTCGGTGAGGCACCGCTGGTCGGCGACGAGCTGTCGGTGCCCTTCGACAAGGCGGCCGACGCCTCCGACGGGATCGCCTCGGCCGGTCGCGACACGGTGGCGGCCGTCGAGCGGCTCGCCCTGCTGCTCGGGCTCTCGGTCGCACTGATCCCGATCCTCATCGTGTCGGTGATCCACCTGCCGCTGCGATGGCGGTTCGTCCGGGAGGCGACGGCGGGGGCGAAGTTCATCGACGCGCAGGAGGACCTCGACCTCTTCGCCCTGCGGGCACTCGCCCACCAGCCGATGCGGGTGCTCGCCAAGGTCAGCGACGACCCGGCCGGTGCCTGGCGTGCCCGCGACCCCGAGGTCGTACGCCGGCTCGCCGCGCTCGAGCTCGCCGACGTCGGGCTGCGGCCCAGGAAGCTGCCGGGTTCCTCCGGTCGGGCCGCGTAGAGTCCGCCAGCGTGCAGTTCCTCTCCTCCTCGACATCGGGCGCGCCGTCGCACGACCTCACCTACGACGACGTCTTCATGGTGCCCCGCTCCTCGTCCGTCGCCAGCCGCTACGACGTCGACCTGGCCACCTCCGACGGCACCGGCGCGACGCTGCCGCTCGTCGTCGCGAACATGACGGCGATCGCCGGCAAGCGGATGGCCGAGACCGTCGCGCGACGTGGCGGCATCACGGTGATCCCGCAGGACATCCCGATCCCGGTCGTCGCTGACGTGGTGCGCTGGGTCAAGCAGCGCCACCACGTCTTCGACACCCCGATCGAGCTGCGCCCCGACCAGACCGTCGCCGAGGCGCTGGCACTGATCCCCAAGCGCGCCCACAAGGCCGCGGTCGTGGTGCAGGACGGCCGCCCGGTCGGGGTCGTCTCGGAGGCCGACTGCGCCGAGGTGGACCGCTTCGCCCAGGTGGGCTCGGTGATGAACCCGGCCGTTGTCACCGTCTCCGCGACCACCGACCCGCGCGAGGTCTACGACGCCATCGAGCGTGCGAAGGCACCGCTGGCCGTCGCTGTGTCGGACACCGGCGAGCTCGTCGGCGTGCTCACCCGGCTCGGCGCGCTGCGCGCGACCCTCTACACACCCGCCCTCGACGCGACCGGCGGACTGCGCATCGCCGCCGCGGTCGGGGTGAACGGAGACGTGGCAGACCGCGCCGCCGCGCTGCTCGACGCCGGCATCGACTGCCTCGTCGTCGACACCGCCCACGGGCACCAGGACCGGATGGTGCAGGCCCTTCGGGCCGTACGCGCCCTGTCGCCGGCTGTGCCGATCGCCGCCGGCAACGTCGTGTCCGCCGAGGGCACCCGAGCCCTCATCGAGGCCGGTGCCGACATCGTCAAGGTGGGCGTCGGTCCCGGCGCGATGTGCACGACCCGGATGATGACCGGAGTCGGCCGACCGCAGTTCTCCGCCGTGTTGGAGTGCTCGACCGAGGCCCGCGCGCACGGCAAGCACGTGTGGGCCGACGGGGGCGTACGCCACCCGCGCGACGTGGCGCTGGCCCTGGCCGCAGGCGCGTCGTCGGTGATGATCGGGTCGTGGTTCGCCGGCACCCACGAGTCGCCCGGCGACCTGATGGAGGACGCTGACGGCCGCCCGTTCAAGGTGTCCTTCGGCATGGCGTCCGCCCGCGCGGTGGCCAACCGCACGTCGGGCGAGTCGTCGTACGACCGGGCGCGCAAGGGCCTCTACGAGGAGGGCATCTCGTCGTCGCGGATGTACCTCGACCCGCACCGGCCCGGCGTCGAGGACCTCATCGACCAGATCTGCTCGGGCGTGCGGTCGTCCTGCACCTATGCCGGCGCGAGCAACCTCGCCGAGCTCCACGAGCGGGCGCTGGTGGGTGTGCAGTCGGCCGCCGGGTTCCACGAGGGCCGTCCGCTGGACAGGTCGTGGTGATGGACCACGTCTTCGTGATGACGTACGGGCGCTCGGGCTCGACGTTGCTGATGGGCATCCTCAACTCGATCCCCGGTTGGCTGCTGCGCGGCGAGAACCGTCACGCGATGCGCCACCTCTACGACTTCCACCGCAGCGGCCTGGCGGAGAAGGCGCGGGTCGACCACGACCGGGCCAGCGAGCCGACGCACCCGTGGTTCGGCATCGAGGCCTTCCCCGAGGACGTGTCGCTGGCCCGCATCCGCGCGCTCGCGGAGGCGACGCTGCTGCGCCCCGAGCCGGACACGCGGGTGACGGGCTACAAGGAGATCCGCTGGTACGACGCTGACCTCCCCGACTACGTCGCGTTCCTCCAGCAGGTGTTCCCGGGCGCCCGGTTCGTGGTCAACACCCGGCGGCTGGAGGACGTCGCGGCCAGCAACTACTGGACGCACAAGGACGACCCGCTGGCCCAGGTGCGCGCGATCGAGGACAAGATCCTCGCCACTGTGGCGGGTCTCGGCGACGCCGCCTACCGCGTCCACTACGACGACTACGTCGCCGATCCGGGCGTGCTGCGCGGCCTTTTCGACTGGTTGGGCGAGGACTTCGACGAGCAACGGATCCGTGAGGTCATGGCCACGCCGCACTCGAGCAGGAGCAAGCACCGGAGCTGACCGTGTGCGAGGGTGATGCATGATCATCAATCCGGGGAGCCACGACAAGCAGGGTCCGTGGGACCCGAACGAGAAGAAGAAGTACTTCGACCTGCGCTACTTCTGGGTGCTGATGCCGTTCCTGCTCCTGATGGTCGGGCTCCTGGCGGCCGGCACCATCTACGGCGACTGAGGCTGCTCAGCGTGAGGTGTTGGCCGTACGCCCCTTGGTGACACCGACGAAGGTCTGGGTCACCTCGTCGTCCCGCTCGATCCGCCACACGAGGGCGATCGTGGTCGGGTCCAGGTCGGACACGACCCGGGTCACCACGTCCTTGCGCTGGTGCAGCCGCGCGATCGACATCGGCAGGATCACGACGCCGGTGCCGGCGGCGACCGTCTCGATCGCTTCCTGCTCGGTCATCGGTGGCCAGTCGAGCTGCTCGGCCTCCGGACGCCAGCCGCTCGCGTGCGGGCGTACGAGCTGCTCGTCGACGAGGTCGGCGGTGGCGACCTCGTCGTCCGCGGCAGCCAGCATGTGCTCGTGGGACGCGACCGCGACCTGCACCTCGTCATAGAGGCGTACGCAGTGCAGCCCGTCGCGGTCCACGGGCAGGCGCACGATGGCCATGTCCAGGCTCTCGTCGCGGATGCCGTCGAGCTGCTCGGCCTCCGTCACCGGCACGAGGACGAGGGTCTCGCGACGGCGGTCGCGCCAGTGGCGTGCCCATTTGTCGGGCGTCGCGCCGGTGACGAAGCCGACCCTGAACGGGATGAACATGGGACCGACCCTAGGGCCGTCAGGCCTCCGGGTCCTTCTTCACGGACAGGACGAAGTCGTCGCCGTGCTCGGTGACGCCCGTGACGACGGCGGCCTCGACGGCGTCGAGGGCGTACTGGCGGCGGATGACGAGCGGGTCGTTCGAGAGGTCCTTCACCAGCGCGACGGCCAGGGCGACCATCACGATCACGAACGGCAGCGCTGCGATGATCGTGATCGTCTGCAGGCCGCTCAGCGCGTCCTCACCGCCGGCGAGGAGCATCACGATCGCGACCAGGCCGGTGGCGACACCCCAGAAGATGACCGTCGGCCTGCGCGGCTCGAGGGAGCCGCGCTCGGAGAGCGAGCCCATCACGATGGACGCGGCGTCGGCGCCGGAGACGAAGAAGATCGCCACGAGCACCATCACCAGGATGCTCGACACGGTGGCCAGCGGGAACTGGTCGAGCACGGTGAACAGCTGCGACTCGATCCCCCCGGCACCGGCGATGTCGACGCCGTCCTGCTGCAGCTTGATCGCGGCGCCACCGAAGATCGCGAACCAGACCAGGCTCACCAGGCTCGGCACCAGCAGCACGCCGGTGACGAACTGGCGGATCGTGCGACCGCGCGAGATGCGGGCGATGAACATGCCCACGAACGGTGTCCAGGAGAGCCACCAGGCCCAGTAGAAGACGGTCCAGCCGGAGAGCCACTCGCTGACGGCGGGACCCTCGGCGCCCGTGCGGGACGCCATCTCGGGGAGCTGGTCGGCGTAGCTGCCGAGCGCGGTCGGGATCAGGTCCAGCATGAAGACCGTCGGGCCGACCACGAAGACGAAGAGGGCGAGCGCGAGCGCCAGGACCATGTTGATGTTGGAGAGCCACTGGATGCCCTTGGCGACACCGGACACGGCCGAGAGCACGAACGCGACGGTCAGCAGGGCGATGGTCGCGACGAGCACGGTGTTGCCCGCGCCGCCGATGCCGCCGACGATCTCCAGTCCGCTGCGGATCTGGAGGGCACCGAGGCCGAGCGAGGCGGCCGAGCCGAAGAGCGTCGCGAAGATCGCGAGCATGTCGATGACCTTGCCCACGGGGCCGTTGGCGCGCGAGCCGAGGAGCGGCTCGAAGGCCGCGCTGATCAGCTGGACGCGGCCCTTGCGATAGGTGCCGTACGCGATCGCCAGGCCGACGACGGCGTAGATCGCCCACGGGTGCAGGGTCCAGTGGAAGAGGGTGGTGGCCATCGCGGTCTGCGCGCTTCCGGTCTCGCCGGTGCCGGGGGGCGGCGTGGCGAAGTGGCTCACCGGCTCGCTGACGCCGTAGAACATCAGGCCGATGCCCATCCCCGCGCTGAACATCATCGCGATCCACGAGACCGTCTTGAACTCCGGCTCCTCGTCGTCGCGGCCCAGCGGGATGTTGCCGAACCGGCCCATCGCCAGCCAGATCACGAACACCACGAAGCCGGACGCGGTCAGCACGAAGATCCAGCCGGTGTTGGTCATCGTCCAGGCGAGGCCCTTGGTCGAGGCGCTGCTGAGCGAGGCGGTGCTGACCAGGCCCCACACGAGGAAGCCGACGGCGATGGCCGCCGTGACGCCGAAGACGACCTTGTCGAGGCCGGTGCCACGGGGTTCGGTGGGCTCGATCGACGCGTCGAGAGCGGGGTGGAGGTCGTCGGTCCCGGGCGGGGCGTCGTGCCCTGTCGGCGACCCGGTGTCGGGTGCTGCGGTGCGAATAGCCATTCGTCGACCAGACCAAGAATCTCGACGTCGGGCAAACCGGGAGTACGTGGACGCGCTCAGGGGGAGAGGAGGCTCACACCTCGACCGGATCTGCACCGGGACCGGGAGCGCCGGGCTTGCCGGCGTCGGCGTAGGACCGGACGACCGAGATGTTGAGCGGGAAGTCGACGGCGAGCTCGCGGAAGAGGAGTGCCCCGGCGGACGCGGCGGCAGCGGTGACCTCGCCCGAGACTGCGTCGGCCAGTGCTGCGGGGCAGTGGACGACGACCTCGTCGTGGAGGAAGAAGACGAGATGGGGGCGAGCATCGACGGTGCCCTCGTTGCCGAGCCGCCAGAGCCGGTTGCGCAGGTCGGCCAGCCAGCAGGACGCCCACTCCGCGGCAGTGCCCTGGACGACGAAGTTGCGGGTGAACCGGCCATAGGCACGGCGGTGCCGGTCCTGGTCCTCGAGGTCGGCCGGCGGGGCGTCGGGCGACTCGTCCCACGAGCCCCCGCCGAGAGCCGGGCAGCCGCGGCCCAGGAGCGTACGCACGACCTGGCCGCGCTCGCCGGCCCGGGCGGCCTCCTCGACCAGCCCGAAGGCCGCGGGGTAGCGACGGCTCAGCCCCGCGAGCATCCGGCCGCTCTCGCCGCTGGTGGCGCCGTACATCGCACCGAGGAGCCCGAGCTTGGCGTCCTGCCGGGTCGCGACGGCGCCGTCGTCGACCATGCCCTGGTAGAGGTCCGCACCTCGAGCGGCTCGCGCCAGCGCCCGGTCGCCGCTCATCCCGGCGAGCACGCGGGGCTCGAGCTGGGCGACATCGGCGACGACCAGGACCCAGTCGTCGTCGGCGACGGCGGCCGAGCGCACCTGCAGGGGGAAGGACAGGGCGCCGCCGCCGTTGGACGACCAGCGTCCGGTGGCCGAGCCGGCTGGTTGGTAGACGGGACGGAACCGGCCGTCGCTGACCCACTGGTCGATCCACGCCCAGCCGTTGGTGGAGAAGAGGTGGGCGAGCTGCTTGTAGCGCACGAGCGGCTCGACGACGGGGTGCTCGACGCGGCGCAGGGTCGACCGCCGGGTGTCGGGCACCTCGATGCCGTTGCGCCGCAGCGCCGCGAGCAGGTGAGGTCGCGAGTCCGGGTTGAGGTCCGGGCTGCCCAGGAGCTGGCGCACCTCGACGACCAGGTCCTCCAGCAGGCGCGGCCGGGCACCACGCGGCGGCCGGGGCCCGAGCAGCTCGGTGAGCAGCTGCTCGTGCACAGCGACCCGCCACGGCACTCCGGCATGGGTCATCTCCGCGGCGACCAGGGCGCCCGCCGACTCTGCCGCGAGCAGCAGGCCGAGTCGCGTGGACTCGGGCGAGGCCCCGACCATCGCGAGCTGGCGGGCGTCCTCGAGGTCGGCGCTCAGGTGCTCGGTGGTGTCGTCCGCGCTGAAGAGCGCCGGGTCGGTGGCCTCCGCGGGCCGCAGCCGGTCCCACAGGCTTGACTCCTCGCCATCGAGCATCGAGCCGTCGACCGCCGGCGCACGGCGCAGCACGCGGTGGCTCAGCCGCAGGTCGTGGCACCTCTCGACGCGAACGCCGGCGGCGAGCAGCGACGGGTACCAGCGGGCCGTGTCGTCCCACACCCAGCGCGGGTCGTCGACTGCCGCCTCCCGCTCCGCGACGTACGCCGGGAACGCGGCCAGGTCGAGCAGCCACTCGTGCTCGTCGTCGATCACCCGGACGCGCTCGCCCGGGAGCCGGGAGACGTGGACGCGCGACATGAGGACACCCTCCCGCACGGCACCGACGTCGATCGGGGCGCCTCGTTTTGACCAGACCCGCCTTGATGGCGTCCTCTAGTACACGGGGACGCGACTGGCGCAGCCTCGGAGGGGATAGGTGTGTCCGTGTCGAGGTTCTCGCCGTTGGTGCTGATGGTGTCTGTCGCGCTCGGTCTCTCACTGGCCAGCGGCGTCCCGGCGTCTGCGAATGGGGCGGACCAGGGCACCGCGAGCCTGGCGTCCTCCGCGTCCACTTCCGCGTCCATCGCCACCGCCACGTCCGTGGCGCACAGGGCTGCGCTCAAGCGACAGTGGAAGGCCCCCAACGGGCCGTTCTTCAACGACCCGCACCGCAAGAAGGGTCACTTCACGATCGAGCAGCAGGTCATCAAGACGATCCGCCACACGCCGCGGCGAGCGATCATCCGGATCGCGGTCTACTCCTTCGACCGGATGCCGGTCGCCAACGCGCTGGTCGCGGCGCACAAGCGTGGCGTGAAGGTGCAGATGCTGCTCAACGACCACCAGGACACCCGCGCGATGCAGGTGATCCGTGCCGCGATCGGCACCAACCGCAGCAAGAAGAGCTTCATCTACAAGTGCGTCGCGAGCTGCCGCAGCACCGAGAACGAGTTCAACAACCTGCACTCGAAGTTCTACTCGTTCTCGCAGTCCGGGAAGTCCCGCGACGTGATGGCCATCGGGTCGGCCAACATGATGCTCAACGCCGCACTCCACCAGTGGAACGACCTCTACTTCACCTCCGGCGACCACGAGCTGTTCCGGCAGTTCGTGTCCCTGTTCAACAACATGAAGAAGGACTGGGACACCCGGAGGCCGCCGCGCTTCTTCTGCGGGACCCCGACCGGCGCCGCGTGCGACGACTCGGTCGACAAGTACACGGCCTGGGCCTTCCCGAGGCTGTCCGGTCCGAAGAACGACCTCGTGCTCGACATGCTGGGCAAGATCCAGTGCCTGACGCCCGATGGTGCGGGTGGCCAGACCCGCACTCGCCTGGCCCTGTCGATGCACACCATGCGCGGGCGGCGCGGCGACTACCTGGCGACCGCGATCCGCAACAAGTTCGCCGAGGGCTGCGACTTCCGGGTCAGCTACGGGCTCATCGGTTTCCACACCAAGCAGATCCTGGGAGCCCCCACAGCGCGCGGTCGCATCCCGCTGCGCTCGACCGGGATGGACTACAACACCGAGGACAACTTCGACCTCAACAAGGACGGCGAGGACGACCTGATCCTCGACTTCTACAGCCACCAGAAGTACTTCGTCATCCAGGGCACCTACAACGGCGTCCAGGGCACGGAGATGGTGCTCACCGGGTCGTCCAACTGGGCGAGCCTCAGCACGGCCAACGACGAGCTGTGGCTGACGGTCCGCGGTCGGCGGGTGGCACGGAAGTACGTGCGCAACTTCGACTACCAGTGGGACCACGCGCGCAACTCGCGTGACGCCTACACGACGACGTACTCCACGTTCCGGGTCTCGCGCATGGTGCTCCAGCCCGACGGGACGATGGCGAAGCGGTACGCCACGGTGCGCCGACCGGTCACCACGGTCGAGCCGGACCACTACAGCAAGGGCCCCTACTGGGAGTCCGACTGATCGGGGCGCCGGCAACCTAGGCTGCCGCCATGCCGACCGACCCGCGCGGGCTGCGCGCCGATGCCCCGCTGCTCGACGCGTGGCTCCGCTTCCGCGAGGCCCCGCCGACGCCGTTCACGATCCCGGGCCACAAGCAGCGCACCGACCTCGTCGGTGACGTGGTCGCGGGCGACGTCCCGCTCTACGCCGGTCTCGACACGATGAAGCTCAGCACCGGCGTCCTCGCCGAGGCCGAGGCCCGCGCCGCGCGGCTCTGGGGAGCCGACGTCTGCCGCTTCTCCACCGGTGGCGCCACCCACGCCAACCAGGCTGTCGCGCTTGCTGTCGCCGACGACGGCGACGAGGTCGTGGTGAGCCGGACCCTTCACCGGTCGATGCTGCTCGGGTTGGTGCTTGCCGGGCTGACGCCGGTGTGGGTGCGACCCGAGGTGGACGCCGCGACCGGTCTGCCCCTGGGAGTGGCACCCCGGTCCGTACGCCGCGCGCTCGCCGCGCACCCGCGGGCGCGGGCGGTCTTCGTGGGCGATCCGTCGTACGTCGGCACGGTCGGCGACATCGCCGGGCTGGCCGAGGCCGCGCACGAGCACGACGTACCGCTCGTCGTGGACGCGGCCTGGGCGGCGCACTTCGGCTTCCACCCCGACCTGCCGCGCCACGCCCTGCAGCTCGGGGCGGACGTGATGGTGACCAGCGCGCACAAGACGCTGCCGGCGTGGAGCCAGGCCGCGATCGTGCTGGCCCGCACCGAACGCATCGACGCCGCCCGGCTCGAGGCAGGCGTGGAGGCGACGGCGACGACCAGTCCTGCAGGGGCGATCCTCGCCAGCACCGACGCTGCTCGCGCACTGCTCGAGCGTGATGGCGAGGCGCTGCTCGGGACGGCCATCGCCGCGACCCGCGTTGCGCGCGACCGCCTTCGCGAGGTCCCCGGACTCGCGGTGCTGGACGGGCCGGCGGTCGACCCGCTCAAGCTCACGGTCGTGCTGTCGGCCAGCGGCGCCGACGGCAACGCGGTCGAGCAGGACCTCCTCGCCGTCGGGCTTCCGGTCGAGTCCGCGGACCGCGACGTGCTGGTCGCGGTGGTCTCGCTCGCCGACACCGCCGGCACACTGACAGCCCTGACGGACGCCGTCGTCGCGTCGGTCGAGCGGCACCGCGGGCCTGCACGCCAGGTCGTCGGCCCCGCGGCCTACGGCGTCGAGCCGGTCACGGTCGTGCCGCCACGCCGGGCGTTCTTCGCGGAATCCGAGGTCGTCCCGATCGAGAGCGCCGTGGGACGCACCAGTGCGGAGCTCGTCGCTCCGTACCCGCCCGGCATCCCGGTGCTCGCGCCCGGGGAGCGGGTGACAGAGGAGACGCTGCAGGCGCTGGAACACGCCCGCGCCGCCGGCGTCCGGATCGCGTACGCCGCCGACCCGACGCTCGCGACGCTGCGAGTCACGCGGACCTGGCGCAACGCGACTGGGGTGCGACCCGGATGATGGTGGGGTGCTGCACCGACATCCCTTCCTCGGCCTCCTGACCCTGCTCTACCTGGGCTTCGTGGGCCTCGTCACGCTGACGCCGGGATCGGACTCGATCAACTACTCGGACCTCGCGGCACGCGTGCTGGCCCGGCTGCAGCGCTATCCCGAGCTCGACCGGTTGACGATCCACCTGAGCGTGCCGCGGATCGAGTTCCTCGCCAACATCGGTCTCTTCGTCCCGCTGGGCGTGTTCCTGCTGCTGCTGTTCGGCACCCGCTTCTGGTGGGTGGCGCTCGCCGCCGGCATCGTGCTGACGTCGATGATCGAACAGGTCCAGAAGCAGATCCCCGGTCGGGTCTCCGACCCTCGCGACGTCGCCGCGAACTCGATCGGCATGTTCGTCGGCATCGCCTTCGCCATCGTGCTGACGTTGCCCGGGACCCTCAGGCGGCAGCGCGAGCGCCCCTAGTCCGCGCGCCCGGTGTGCCGGCGTGCAGCGTCGACCAGTCCGGCCATCAGGCCGACCTCGACGCGCGTCTCGGGGTGCCACTGCACGGCCAGGCGGAAGCGGTCGCCTCCGGCCTCCATCGCCTCGACCGTCCCGTCATCAGCACGGGCGACCGCGGTGAAGCCGGGATGCGTGGCCACGGACTGGTGGTGGTGGCAGCTCACCTCGACGTGCGGGCCGACCAGGGCGGCCAACCGCGAACCGGCCTCCGTGCGGACCTCCACGTCGCCGTAGACGTCGCCGCCGGGGGAGTGCGTCTCGTGACCGACGAGGTCGGGCGTGTGCTGGTCCAGCGTGCCGCCGGCATGCACGGCCATCAGCTGCATGCCCCTGCAGATCCCCAGCACGGGCAGGCCGACGTCGTCGGCTGCCGTGAGCAGGGCCAGCTCCCAGGCGTCCCGGTCGGGCCGCCAGCCGGCCGTGCGCTCGTGCGGGGCGGCGCCGTACCGCGCGGGGTCGACGTCAGCACCGCCGGAGATGACGAGCGCGTCGATCGTCCGCACCACGCGCTCAGCCGCTCCGGCTGTGGCGACGGGCGGCAGCAGCAGCGGCACCCCGCCCGCCGCCTCCACGGCGAGCGCGTACTCCGTCGGCAGCAGGTCGGCGCGGGTGTTCCACACCCCCCACGCCGCTTCCTGCCGGTACGTCGTCAGCCCGACGACCGGTGCCTCGACCTCGCTCACCTGATCGACCTCAGAGCGGCGTGACGTAGGCGCCGGAGATGCCGCCGTCGACGAGGAAGGTGTTGGCCGTCATGAAGCTCGACTCGTCGGAGGCCAGGAAGAGGACGGCGTTGGCCATCTCCTCGGGCTCGGCGAAGCGGCCCATCGGCACGTGGACGAGGCGTCGGGCGGCCCGCTCGGCGTCGCTGGCGAACAGCTCCTTGAGGAGCGGGGTGTTGACCGGTCCGGGGCACAGGGCATTGACCCGCACTCCCTCGCGCGCGAACTGCACGCCGAGCTCGCGTGACATCGAGAGCACGCCGCCCTTCGATGCGGAGTACGAGATCTGCGAGGTCGCTGCGCCCATCACGGCCACGAAGGACGCGGTGTTGATGATCGAGCCGCGCTTCTGCTCGAGCATGTAGGGGAGCGCGGCCTTGCAGCAGAGGTAGACGCTCGTGAGGTTGACCTCCTGCACCTTGCGCCAGGCATCGAGGTCGGTGTCGAGGATCGAGTCGTCCTCGGGCGGCGAGATGCCGGCGTTGTTGAAGGCGATGTCGACCGAGCCGTAGGTGTCCTTGGCGGTCCTGAAGAGCGCGTCGACCTCGTCCTTGGAGGTCACGTCGACGTGGACGTACGTCGCGACGTCCGGACCGCCGAGCTCGGCGACCAGCGCCTCGCCGCTGGCGTCGTCGATGTCGCCGATGACGACGCGGGCGCCCTCCTCGACGAAGCGGCGTACGGTCGCGAGCCCGATGCCGCTGCACCCGCCGGTGACGACCGCCGTACGGCCCTCGATGCGTCCTGCCATGGCCATGTTCCTTTCGCTGGACCTGCTGGTGCGGGTCAGTGGGCGATGAAGACGTTCTTCTCCTCGGTGAACGCGTTCGGCGCGTCCGGTCCGAGCTCGCGGCCGAGGCCGGACTGCTTGTAGCCGCCGAACGGCGTCCAGTAGCGCACCGAGGAGTGGCTGTTGACCGAGAGGTTGCCGGCCTCCACGCGACGCGAGACGCGCAGCGCGCGACCGACGTCGGCGGTGAAGATCGAGCCCGAGAGGCCGTAGTCGGAGTCGTTGGCGAGCGCCACGGCGTCGTCCTCGTCGTCGAACGCCATCACCGCGACGACGGGGCCGAAGACCTCCTCCTGCCAGATCGCGTCGGTGGTGTCCGTCGACTCGACGACCGTCGGCGGCAGCCACCAGCCCGGGCCGTCGGGGGCGCTGCCGGTGAAGGCGATCGAGGCTCGGTCGAGGTAGGCCTGCACCGCGTCGCGCTGCCCCGAGGAGACCATCGGACCCATCTCGCTCTGCTCGTCGGCGGGGTCGATGACCTTGAACGCGCGGACCGCCGTCTCGAGTCGCCCCACGAACTCGTCGTACGCCGATCGCTGCACGAGGATCCGCGACCGTGCGCAGCAGTCCTGGCCGGCGTTGTCGAAGACGGCGTAGGGCGCGCTGGCAGCCGCAGCAGCGACGTCGGTGTCGGCGAAGACGATGTTGGCGCTCTTGCCGCCGAGCTCGAGGGTGACCCGCTTCACCTGGTCGGCGCAGCCGCGCATGATCTGCTTGCCGACGCCTGTGGAGCCGGTGAAGCAGACCTTGCGCACGAGCGGGTGGGTGACGAATCGCTCGCCGACGACCGAGCCCTTGCCGGGGATGACGTTGAGGACGCCCTCGGGCAGCCCGGCCTCGACCGCCAGCTCGCCGATCCGGATGGCGGTGAGCGGTGTGAGCTCGGCGGGCTTGAGGACGACCGTGTTGCCGGCTGCCAGCGCGGGCGCGAAGCCCCACGCGGCGATGGGCATCGGGAAGTTCCAGGGGACGATGATCCCCACGACGCCCAGCGGCTCGTGGAAGGTCAGGTCGGTGCCGCCTGCGACGGGGATCTGGCGGCCGAACAACCGCTCCGGCGCCGCGGAGTAGTAGTTCAGGCAGTCGCGGACGTTGCCGGCCTCCCACCGTGCGTTGCCGATCGTGTGGCCGGCGTTGAGGACCTCCAGCTGCGCGAGCTCCTCGCGGTGGTCGTCCACGATCGCGGCGAACGCACGGAGCAGCCGGGCGCGCTCTCCGGGCGCCACGTCACGCCAGGCCGGGAAGGCGTCGTGCGCCCGGGCGATGACCGCATCGGCCTCGTCGACGGACGCGGAGGCGGGGGAGTGCTCGAGCTCCTCACCGGTGGTCGGGTTGATCAGGATGCTCATGCACGTACTCGCTTCGCTCCGTGCGCGCACGAGGCTCTCCATGCGCTCCGTTGGATGATTCGCTCGCTTCGCTCGTTCATCTCGTCCTTCCTCAGAGCCGCTCGAAGCCGCGCACGAGCTCCCAGTCGGTCACGGTCGCGTTGTAGGCAGCCAGCTCGATGGCGGCCATGTTGGCGTAGTGCTCCACGACGTCGTCGCCCAGGGCAGCACGGACCATCTCCGACGTGTGGAACCTCTCGCGGGCGGCACCCATCGTGCTCGGCACCCGCGGCTTGTCGGACGCGTACGCGTTGCCGGTGAGCTCGGGCTCGAGCTCGAGCTCCTCGTCGATCCCGTGCAGGCCGCCGGCGATCATCGCCGCCAGCGCGAGGTAGGGGTTGGCGTCCGCGCCAGGGATCCGGTTCTCCATCCGCGCCCCGGCGCCACGACCCACGAGCCGCATCGCGCAGGTGCGGTTGTCGAGCCCCCAGCCGAGGGTCGTGGGCGCGAACGAGCCGTCGGCGAACCGCTTGTAGGAGTTGATGTTCGGCGCGAAGAACAGCGTGAAGTCAGCTGCCGTGGCCAGCACGCCGGCGATGAACCTGTCGTAGAGCGGCGTACGCGCTCCCTTGTCCTCGTCCCAGAAGACGAGCTCTCCGTCCGTGCCGCGGAACGACATGTGGATGTGGCACGAGTTGCCCTCACGCTGGTTGGGCTTCGCCATGAAGGTCACCGACTTGCCGTGCTGGGCGGCGATCTCCTTGGCGGCGTTCTTGTAGACCGCGTGGTTGTCGGCGGTCGTGAGGGCGTCGTTGAACAAGAACCCCACCTCGTGCTGGCCGAAGTTGCACTCACCCTTGGCGCCCTCGACGTCCAGCCCCGCGGCGTACATGTGGTTGCGGATGTCACGCAGCAGCGGCTCGACGCGCGTGGTGCCGAGGATCGAGTAGTCGACGTTGTACTGGTTCGCCGGCGTGAGGTCCTTGTATCCCTTGCGCCAGGCCTCCTCGTAGGTGTCGTCGTAGATGACGAGCTCGAGCTCGGTGCCCGCCAGTGCGACCCAGCCGCGCTCAGCGAGCCGGTCGAGCTGCGTCTTGAGGATGGCGCGCGGGCTCGCCGCCACGGGCGTGTGGTCGGTCCACTCGAGGTCGCACTGGACCATCGCCGTCGCCGGCAGCCACGGCAGCAGCCGGATGGTCTGCTCGTCCATGACGAACTCCATGTCGCCATAGCCCTGCTCCCACGACGTCATCGCGTAGCCGTCGACGGTGTTCATGTCGACGTCGACGGCCAGGAGGTAGTTGCAGCCCTCGGTGCCGTGCCCGACCACGTGGTCGAGGAAGTAGCGCCCGTGCAGACGCTTGCCCTGGAGCCGACCCTGCATGTCGGTGAAGGCCAGCACGACCGTGTCGACGTCGCCGGACTCGATGCTCTGGCGCAGTGCGTCCATGGTCAGGTGGCGGTCGTTGCGTGTGGTCACGGGGTCTCCCTCTGTACGGGCGGGCTTGCTGGAGTGCGGCGGTGGTTCATCCGAGCAGGCCGCGGAGGAGTGCGGCGGTGTCGTCGCAGTGGACCTCCATGACCGTACGGGCGCGCTCGGCGCGACCGTCGACGATGGCTCGGCAGATCTGGCGGTGCTGCTGGTGGGAGTGCCCGATGTTCGGCTCCAGGGACGGGATCGCGCCCAGCATCGAGTCGAGGGTGGACTGGACCGATGTCACGGCTTCCTGCAACCGCGCGGACCCGCTCAGCGAGGCGATCGTGAGGTGGAGCCGGGAGTCGGCCTGCCGGTGGGCGCGCTTGCCGGTGGCGTCGTGGACGGCCGCCTCCGAGGACGCCAGCCGGTCGCGGTCAGGCTCGTCGAGACGGTGGCTGGCGGCCAGGTGTGCGGCCCCCGGCTCGACCACGCGGCGGAACTCCAGGGCGTCGAGCCACTCGGACTTGGTCGCCGCCGAGACCTTGGCCAGGTCGCCCGTGAAGCGCCCGCGTGCCTGCGACGTCACGGTGGATCCGCCCCCGCGTCCACGCCTGGTCTCGACCAGTCCGGCCTGCCTGAGGGCGGCGATCGCCTCCCGCAGCGTCGCCCGGCTGACGGCCAGGCGCTCGGCCAGCTCGCGCTCGGGCGGCAGCAGGCTGCCGACGGGGTAGACCCCGAGCCGGATGGCCGTCGCGAGCTGCTCGACGCAACCCTCGAACGCATGGTGTCCCCGCACCGGCCGGAGCACCGCGGAGGTGAGGTGCTCATGCGGCTGGGCGGTCATGCGGGCCAGTCTGTGCAGGTTGTCCCGACACGTCAATGGTCGGAGTTCATACCAATTTTCGGTGGAGGTATTCACAAGCGGTCAATGTCGGGTCTAGCGTGCCGACCATCCACTGACCCCGCGAGAGGTGCGCCCATGTCCGCTGGAGAGTCCGCTGCAAGGTCCGACGGTGAACGGGAGCTGACCGACGACGAGAAGCACCTGGCCAGGCTCGGATACTCCCAGGAGCTGAGCCGGAGCTGGTCGAGCTTCTCCAACTTCGCGATCTCCTTCTCCATCATCTCGATCCTGGCCGGGTGTTTCACGACCTTCGGGCAGGCGTGGAACAACGGCGGTCCGATCGCCATCTCGTGGGGCTGGCCGATCATCTCGGCCTTCATCCTGATCATCGGCTTCACCCTGAGCGAGCTCGTCTCTGCCTACCCGACCTCGGGCGGGATCTACTGGTGGGCTGCCAAGATGGGCGGGCCTGCGGCCGGCTTCTTCACCGGCTGGCTCAACCTGATCGGCCTGCTCGCCGTGACCGCGAGCGTGGCCTACGGTGCTGCGACGTTCCTCGACCTGACGATCAGCACCATCAGCACCGGCTGGGCAGACGGCTACTCACTCGGGCGAGTCTTCCTGCTCTTCGTTGCGATCCTGGTGCTGGCCTCGCTCGCCAACATCTTCAGCGGCCACCTGCTCGCAGTGATCAACAACATCTCCGTGTGGTGGCACGTCGCTGGCGCAGCGATCGTGATCCTGGTGCTGATCATCGTCCCGGACACGCACCAGAGCGTGGACTTCGTCTTCACCGAACGGATCAACAACTCTGGCTTCAGCAGCGGCTTCTACTGGTTCCTCGTGCTACCACTGGGTCTGCTGCTCACCCAGTACACGATCACCGGTTTTGACGCTTCCGCCCACCTCTCCGAGGAAACGCAGGGTGCGGCGGACGGTGCGGCAAAGGGCATCTGGCGCTCGATCTTCTACTCCGCTGTCGGCGGCTACGTCCTGCTGCTCGCGTTCCTCTTCGCCGTGCAGGACGCGGACGGTGTCAGCGAGGGCTTCGGGGCGGTGGACGTGATCTTCGGCCAGGCCCTGCCCGAGGGCTGGCACTTCCTGATCCTGCTGATCTCGACCGCCGGCCAGCTGTTCTGCACGACGGCCTGCCTGACCAGTGCCTCGCGAATGACGTTCGCGTTCAGTCGCGACGGGGCGATCCCCGGCTCCAGCTGGCTCTCCCAGGTCAACTCGAAGACCAAGATCCCGGCCAACGCGGTGATCTTCGTCGCGGTCATCGGTGTCCTCATCACCCTGCCGGCGCTCAAGAGCATCGGCGGCGTGCCGATCGCGTTCTACGCGGTCGTCTCCGTCGCAGTGATCGGGCTCTACCTGGCCTTCCTGATCCCGATCTACCTCCGCTGGCGGATCGGTGACGCCTTTGAGGAGGGAGCCTGGACCAACGGCGCGAAGTACAAGTGGATGAACCTGCTCGCCGTCGCCGAGATCGCCGTCATCTCCGTCTACTTCATCCTGCCGTTCACGCCAGCCGGCGTGCCGTTCAGCGACGACTTCGCCTGGAGCAGCGTCAACTACGCCCCAGTCCTGACGATCGGCACGCTCCTGATCCTCGCCGTGTGGTGGAACGTCTCGGCCAAGAAGTGGTTCACCGGTCCCAAGAACACGATCGACAAGGCCGTCGTCGACGCCTTCGACGACTGACGACACAAGCCTCAAGCGGAGGACCCCGGGTCGATGACCCGGGGTCCTTGGCGTCCGCTCAAGGAGCCGCAACGGTCGCCGCGTGGCTCAGCACGACCCGTACGGCCCACCGGTGGAGCGGTGCGACGCCTGCCCAGACGATCCGGCCGAGTCGGCTCGTGAAGACCATCGCGCTCGAGAAGGTGACGGTGTCCGGGTCAGCCGCGAAGACGAGCGTGGCGCTGATGCCGAGCAGCGATCGTCGCTGGAGCACGGCCAGCCCGGGAGCGTCTCGGGTGACCGGCCAGCCGAGCACCCTGTCGGGGCCGGATCGCGGGCCGCCCTCGAGCAGCAGGCCCTTCCAGCCCACGACGAGGAACAGGCGCATCGGCAGGGGAGCCCCTTCGAAACAGGCGCGTGCCCACGTCAGCGCGTCGGCTCGGGCAGGCGCCGTCACCTGCGCGGCGTACGTCCAGGTCGGATGTCCGCCGGCGAGTGCTGGAAGGCGCTCATCGGGTGCCACCGCGACCGCCTTCACGTCCCGGATGCTACGCGCAACGCGCAGGGCCGAAATGAAGAAAAGGCTCCGTGGAGCCGGAGCCTTCTCAGTGTCCGAGGGGGGACTTGAACCCCCACGCCCTAATACGGGCACTAGCACCTCAAGCTAGCGCGTCTGCCAATTCCGCCACCCGGACGAGTGCTGGAGAACAGTAGCAAAGGGATTCCCTCGACATTGCATCGGGGAAGGGGCCTGCTCGTGGGGCAGGATGGACGTCATGGAACACGCTCCCAGCGACCGTTCGGACCGCCCCTCCTATGACCCCGCGGCCGAGGTGGTGCAGCTCTGCCAGGACCTGATCCGCATCGACACGTCCAACTACGGCAACGGTGACGGACCGGGGGAACGCAAGGCCGCGGAGCACGTCGCGACCTTGCTCGACGAGGTCGGGATCGAGAGCCAGGTCATCGAGGGGAGCCCCGGACGGGCCAACGTCGTCGCGCGATGGGGAGGCGGTGACGGCCGTCCTCCGCTGCTGCTCCACGGCCACCTCGACGTCGTCCCGGCCGAGGCGTCGGACTGGCAGGTCGACCCCTTCAGCGGCGAGATCAAGGACGGCCACGTCTGGGGTCGTGGTGCGGTCGACATGAAGGACTTCGACGCGATGCTGCTCAGCGTCGTACGTGCGCGGGCAGGCGCCGGTGCTGCGCCCGACCGTGAAGTGGTCATCTGCTTCACCGCCGACGAGGAGGCCGGTGGGCATGACGGCGCGCAGCTCCTCGTCGAGGACCACGCCGACCTGCTCGCTGACTGCACGGAGGCCGTCGGTGAGGTGGGCGGGTTCTCCGCGACGGTGCGGGGCCGCCGCGTCTACCTGATCGAGGCGGCCGAGAAGGGGATGGCGTGGATGCGCCTCACCGCTCGCGGCCGCGCTGGTCACGGATCGATGATCAACCACGACAACGCGGTGACCCGGCTCGCCGGTGCCGTCGGTCGGATCGGCTCCCACCAGTGGCCCGTACGCCTCACGCCGACCATGGAGGTGCTGCTCGCCACGATCGGCGAGCTGGCGGGCACGGAGGCCACCCCTGAGAACGCCGAGGCGCTCGTCGAGGAGTTCGGCGACGCCGCGCGGATGCTCGGCGCGGTGATCCGCAACACCGCCAACCCGACGATGCTCCGGGCCGGCTACAAGACCAACGTCATCCCGACGGACGCCCAGGCCACGGTCGACGGCCGGTTCCTGCCCGGCTACGAGGACGAGTTCTTCGCGACCCTCCGTGAGCTCGCCGGCGACGGGATCGAGATCGACTTCGAGTCGCACCAGCAGCCGTGGGAGACGCCGTACGACGGCGACCTCGTCGCGGCGATGACGCGCAGCCTGGTCGCGGAGGATCCCGACGCCCTCGTCGCACCGTTCCTGATGAGTGGCGGCACCGACGCCAAGCACTTCCGCAAGCTCGACATGAGGTCGTACGGCTTCGCGCCGCTGCGGCTGCCCGCTGACCTCGACTTCACGTCCCTCTTCCACGGCGTCGACGAGCGGGTGCCGGTCGACGCCCTGGAGTTCGGCGCACGCGTCTTCGACCGCTTCCTCGACGACATCTGAGCCCGGCGACGAACGGTGATCGCCGCAGCCGACCGGGACCACGGCAGGTGTTGCGCACGTCACGGCCGGACACCGGTGAGGGAATGCGCGGGGCTGTGGCAGAGTTCGGGACCACAAGAGCTTGCGTGCTCTGGGGGCGGTGAAACTCCGCACCGGCGGTCACAGTCCGCGACCCGACCACATCCAGTGGCCGGTTGACCAGGTGGAAATCCTGGACCGACGGTCACAGTCCGGATGAGAAGTGCACGCTGACGGCTCGTACGCCTGTCCCGATCTGTGGGGGCGTGCACCGTCTCCTGCCCCCTGAGAGTCCGCACCACCCGGACCCGGAGGCGAGATGACGACCAGCGAGGCAGAGCGCAGCGCCATGCGGCGCGCTCTCGCGCTCGCCGTCACGCCCGGCGTCCCGCTCGGTCCCAACCCACGGGTCGGCTGCGTCCTCCTCGCGCCGGACGGCACGACGGTCGCCGAGGGCTTCCACCGTGGAGCCGGCGGACCGCACGCCGAGGTCGAGGCGCTGCGCGAGGCAGGGGACGACGCCCGCGGCACGACCGCCGTCGTCACCCTCGAGCCGTGCAACCACACCGGCCGCACCGGTCCCTGCTCCGAAGCGCTCGTCGCTGCCGGCGTACGCCGTGTCGTGTTCGCCCAGACCGACACCAACCCGGTCGCCACCGGGGGCGCCGAGCGGCTGCGCGAGGCGGGGATCGAGGTCGAGCCCGGGCTCCTCGCCGAGGAGGCGCAGACCGTCAACCGCACGTGGACCTTCGCGCTGGAGAACGGTCGGCCGTTCGTCACCTGGAAGTTCGCCACCACCCTCGACGGCCGCAGCGCGGCCGCCGACGGCACCAGCCGCTGGGTCTCCAGCCGCGCGGCCCGGCTCGACACCCACCGCCTGCGCGGGCTCTGCGACACGATGCTCGTCGGCACGAGCACGGTCGAGATCGACGATCCGGAGCTCACCGTCCGCGACGAGGTCGACGAGCCCGTCGCGCACCAACCCCTGCGTGCCGTCATGGGCCTGCGCGACCTCGCCCCCGACCGCCGGATCCTCAACGACCGCGCCGAGACCGTGCACCTGCGCACCCGCGACCCGCGCGAGGCGCTGGACGAGCTCTTCGCGCGCGACCGCCAGCACGTCTTCCTCGAGGGCGGTCCGACCCTCGCCAGGGCCTTCCTGTCCAACGGGCTCGTCGACGAGGTCGTCGGCTATGTCGCGCCGATGCTGCTCGGCGCCGGCCGCAACGCGGTCGCCGACCTCGGCATCGGCACCATCACCGACGCCCTGCACCTGCACGTCACCGACGTGAGCGTGCTGCAGGGCCACGACGGCGAGGACACCAACGTGCGCCTCACCATGAGCCCCATGAGGAGGACCTGATGTTCACCGGAATCGTCGAGGAGCTCGGCACCATCGCCGAGGTCGTCGACCAGGGCGACGCTGTACGCCTCACCGTCCAGGCGGCCACGGTCCTCGAGGGCACCGGCCTCGGTGACTCGATCTCGGTCAACGGCTGCTGCCTCACCGTCTCCGAGCTCGGCGACGGCCACTGGACCGCGGACCTGATGCAGGAGACGCTGGACAAGACCTCCCTGCGAGGCGCGGCCCCGGGCGACCGGGTCAACCTCGAACGAGCCGTCACCGTCGACAAGCGACTCGGCGGCCACATCGTGCAGGGCCACGTCGACGGAGTCGGCGAGGTCATCTCGCGCTCGCCGAGCGAGCACTGGGACGTCGTCGAGATCTCTCTGCCCGCCCACCTGTCCCGCTACCTCGTCGACAAGGGCTCGATCACGGTCGACGGCGTCAGCCTGACCGTCGTCGAGGCCGGCCAGACCAGCTTCACCGTCAGCCTCATCCCCGAGACCCTCGCTCGTACGACCCTCGGCAGCCGCCGCGTCGGCGACCTGGTCAACCTCGAGGCCGACGTCATCGCCAAGCACGTGGAGAAGCTGCTCGGCGCCTACGCCCCCACCCCAGGCAACACCCAGAGCAAGGAATCCTGATGTCCCTCCTCGAATGGCTCGTCCACGGCACCATCCCTGTGCCCGGCGGAGAGCTCGGTGCCCGGGAGGTGATCGGCAACCTCTTCGGTCTGGCCAGCGCGATCCTCGGCATGAAGCGCTTCGTGTGGGCCTGGCCGGTCGGTCTGGTCGGCAACGTCCTGCTGTTCACCGTCTTCGCCACCGGTGAGCTCTCCGGCCACATCGACGACCCGCTCTGGGGCCAGGCCGGACGCCAGGTGTTCTTCGCCGTGGTGTCGGTCTACGGCTGGTGGCGCTGGTCGCAGCTGAGCAACGCCGGCGGCGCCTCCGACGGTGGCGCTGTCGCGCCCCGGTGGGCGACGAACAGCGAGCGGTTGCAGCTCCTCGTCCTCGGTGTCGTCGGCTACGCGGCGGCGTACGTCCTGCTCACCCAGGTGCTCGGGTCCTACGGACCGTCGACGGAGGCGTGGATCCTCGCCGGCTCGATGCTCGCGACCTACGGCATGGCCCGCGGCTGGGTGGAGTTCTGGCTCGTCTGGATCCTCGTCGACATCGTCGGCGTGACCACGCTCGTGCAGGCCGGCTACTACCCGACGGCCGGGATGTACCTCTTCTACGCCGTCTTCGTCGTCATCGGCTTCGTGGTGTGGCTGCGTGATGCCCGCACGGTGGTCGACACGAGCTCGGTCGACGAGGACGAGGCGATCCCGGTATGAGTGGGACAGCGACGGTCCGCCTCGACTCCGTCGAGCGCGCGATCGAGGACATCGCGGCGGGCAAGGCGGTCGTGGTCGTCGACGACGAGGACCGCGAGAACGAGGGCGACATCATCTTCGCTGCGGCGAAGGCGACGCCCGAGCTGATGGCCTTCACCATCCGCCACTCCAGCGGTGTGATCTGCGTGCCCATGCCGGGCGACATGCTCGAGCGGCTCGAGATCCCGTTGATGACCCCGCACAACAAGGACAAGCTGCGCACGGCGTACACGATCTCGGTCGACGCGCGGGACGGCGTCAGCACCGGGATCAGCGCCGCCGACCGCGCGCACACGGCCCGTACGCTCGCCGACTCGGCGACCGAGCCGTGGGAACTGACCCGTCCGGGTCACGTCTTCCCGCTGCGCTACCGCGAGGGCGGGGTGCTGGTCCGCCGCGGGCACACCGAGGCGGCCGTCGACCTGGCCCGCCTGGCCGGTCTCACCCCCGCCGGGGTGCTGGTGGAGGTCGTCAACGACGACGGCACGATGAAGCGCGGCCCGGAGCTGCGCGAGTTCGCCGACGAGCACGGCCTGGCGATGATCTCCATCGAGGACCTCGTCCGCTACCGCCGTCGCCACGGGCGCCACGTCGTCCGCGTCGCGGAGACCCGGCTGCCCACCCGCCACGGTGAGTTCACGGCCGTCGGCTACCGCATCACGATCGACGACAGTGAGCACGTCGCGCTGGTGTACGGCGACATCTCGGGCGACGAGCCCGTGCTGACCCGCGTGCACAGCGAGTGCCTCACCGGGGACGTGTTCGGCAGCCAGCGCTGCGACTGCGGTCTGCAGCTCGACGACGCCCTGAGCCGCGTCGTGGCCGAGGGCAGAGGAGTGGTCGTCTACCTGCGCGGGCACGA
Source organism: uncultured Actinomycetota bacterium (assembly GCA_963711175.1). Lineage (GTDB taxonomy): Bacteria > Actinomycetota > Actinomycetes > Propionibacteriales > Nocardioidaceae > Nocardioides. The sequence goes on along the minus strand of CAVQDC010000039.1, from coordinate 51,008 downwards.
GGGGCGCGGCATCGGTCTCCTCGCCAAGCTGCAGGCCTACGAGCTCCAGGACGAGGGGCGCGACACGGTCGACGCCAACCTCGACCTCGGGCTGCCCGCCGACGCCCGCCACTACGGCACCGCCACGCAGGTGCTGCGCGACCTCGGGGTGACCTCGGTGCGGCTGATGACCAACAACCCCGACAAGTCCACGAGCCTCGCCGACTTCGGGATCGAGGTGGCCGAGCGGGTGCCCCTGACTCCGCACCCCAACGACCACAACCTGACCTACCTGATGACCAAGCGCGACCGGATGGGCCACGAGCTGCCCGACCTGACAGGAGACCAGGCATGAGCGGTGCCGGAGCGCCCACCTCGCAGCCCTTCGACGCCAGCGGCCTCAAGGTCGCCGTCGTCGCCGCGAGCTGGCACACCCAGGTGATGGACGGCCTCGTCGCCGGAGCCACGCGGGCCCTGGCGGCGTACGGCATCAGCGAGCCCGAGGTGATCCGCGTGCCGGGCACGTTCGAGCTGCCGGTCGTCGCGGCCGCGCTCGCGAGGGCCGGGTACGACGCGGTCGTGGCGCTCGGCGTCGTCATCCGTGGCGGCACCCCGCACTTCGACTACGTCTGCTCCGCCGCGACCGACGGCCTCACCCAGGTCAGCGTCGCCCACGCGATGCCGGTCGGCTTCGGCGTGCTGACGTGCGACACGGAGGAGCAGGCCATCGCCCGCGCCGGGCTCGAGGGCTCGATCGAGGACAAGGGCTGGGAGGCGACCGCCGCCGCCCTCGACACGGCCCGGGTCCTGGCGCCGTACCGCCACTGACGACGGCAGCCGGACCACGTCAGGTGACGCCGTCCGCGGCTACTAGGCTGGACTGCGTGAAGACGTTCGAGGACCTGTGGGCAGAGCTGTCCACCAAGGCCGTGGAGCGCCCCGAGGGGTCCGGCACCGTGCAGCAGCTCGACGCCGGCATCCATGCCATCGGCAAGAAGCTCCTGGAGGAGGCCGCCGAGTCCTGGATGGCCGCCGAGCACGAGGGCAAGGACGCGACGGCGCTGGAGATCAGCCAGCTGCTCTACCACGCGCAGGTGCTCATGCTCGCCTCCGGCCTGACCCTCGACGACGTCTACGCACACCTGTGAGCCCCCGAGTGAGTTCCGAATGACCCTTCGCATCGCCGTCCCCAACAAGGGAGCGTTGTCCCAGGCCGCGACCGAGATCCTGCGGGAGTCGGGCTACCGCCAGCGCAACGACTCCAAGGAGCTCGCGCTCGTCGACACCGAGAACGACGTCGAGTTCTTCTACCTGCGACCGCGCGACATCGCGCTCTACGTCGGCGAGGGCACCCTCGACGCCGGCATCACGGGACGCGACCTCCTCCTCGACTCCGGCGCGAAGGCCGAGGAGGTGATGAACCTCGGTTTCGGTCGATCACGCTTCCACTTCGCCGGACCGATCGGGCGCTACTCGTCGCTGGCGGACCTCCAGGGCCTGCGGATCGCGACGTCGTACGTCGGTGTGGTCGAGGAGTACCTGCGTCGCAACGGCGTCGACGCGACGGTGACCCGCCTCGACGGCGCGGTCGAGACCAGCATCCAGCTCGGTGTGGCCGACGTGATCGCCGACGTCGTCGAGACCGGTTCGACGCTGCGCGCAGCGGGCCTCGAGACGTTCGGCGAGGTGATCCTCGACTCCCAGGCCGTGCTCATCACCCGCGGCGGCCAGGTCCCGGCGGACTTCGACATCTTCCGTCGCCGGATCGAGGGCGTCCTCGTGGCGCGCAGCTTCGTGATGATGGACTACGACATCGAGCAGTCCCGCCTCGACGCGGCGACCGAGCTCGCGCCGGGACGCGAGGGGCCGACGATCTCGCCCCTCGGCACGGCGGGCTGGGTGGCGGTGCGGGTGATGGTGCCGCGTGCCGGCTCGCAGCGGCTGATGGACGACCTCTGGTCGGTCGGCGCCCGCGCCATCCTGCTCACGGACATCCATGCCTGCCGGCTCTGAGACCGCGGGACAGCCGCTGCCGTCACTGCCGCGCACGTGGCGTCCACTGGGCGTACGCATCGCTGTCATCTTCTTCGGGCTGATGCTGTTCGCCGTGTGTGCGGCGGCGTGGTTCGGCTTCGACGACGCGACCCGCGCGAAGTTCGACATCCTCCAGCGCCTCACGCTGCTGGTCATGGCTGCCGGCACGGTGACGGTCGGCTGGGCGCTCGGCCGCGCCCGCGTGACCGCCGAGATGGAGGCGCTCGTCGTCGTCAACGGCTTCCGCACCCGTCAGCTCGCGTGGGAGGAGGTGCTCGCCATCCACCTGCCCGACGGTGCTCCGTGGGCGACCCTCGACCTCGCCGACGGCACGACGATCTCCGCGATGGCCTTCCAGGGCTCGGACGGCGGACGCGCCAGTGCAGGCGTACGCCAGGTGCGGGCGCTGATCAACCGAGCAGGCCCATCCGACCGCTAGCCGCCCGTCACGACGGGTGCAGCTCGTGGATGCCCCACGACACCGACAGCTCGTCGCCCGCCGTGCCGGCGGGTGCCAGCGTGACGAGGTCCGTGCCGGAGTTGAACGCGTCGGCGGGAGCCGTCATCGGCTCGACCGCGATCGCCGGCCGGGTGCCGTCGCTCGGCGGTGTGTAGAGCTGGAGCCACCGGTGGTGCTCGTCCACCCACAGCGCGACGCCACGTCCGGTCGCCGGGTCGGCGAGCGTGACGGTGGCACGTCCTTCCTCGTGGGCGAGGTCGCCGAACCCGTCGTCGAGCACGCTGTCGCCGATCCGGCGCGGTGAGGTGAAGTCGTACGCCCCGGACACCGGCTCGCTGGCCACCGGGATCTGCCGGTCGTCCATCAGCACGCGCGTGCGGGCGGGCACGCAGAGCTCGAGGTCCTCGATGGTGTCGCCGACGGCGAGGTAGGGGTGGGCGCCACTGGCGCAGGGTGCCGGCTCGGGGGAGAGGTTCGTGGTGGTCTGGGTCACGACGAGGCCGTCGGCGGAGAGGTCGTAGAGCACGTGGAGGTCGAGCGCCCACGGATAGCCGGTCTGCGCCATCACCCGGTAGACGAGGGAGACCGAGGTGTCGGTCTGCTCCTCCAGCGTCCAGGCTGCCCAGCGCGCGAGGCCGTGCGAGGCGTTGCCGTTCGACGGGTCGGTGAGGCCGAGCTGGAGGTCACGACCGTCGAAGGAGTAGCGGCCGCCGCGGATCCGGTTCGGCCAGGGCATCAGCAGCTGACCGCGGCCACCGCTCGACATCTCCGCCTCGCCGAAGCCGTGCACGAGGTCGCGCCCGTGGTGCCGCAGCACCCGCAGCGCCGCGCCGCTCTCGGTCACCACCGCGACGTAGCCGGCCGCAGAGATCTCGAACTGGTCACCGCTGGGAAACACCATGTCGGCCACCCTAGACATGACTAGCCTCCGCACATGGGCATCGCCACCCGTGACCTCACTGCCGCCGACGCAGACGCGCTCGCCGCACTGATGCTGCGGATCGAGGCCGACCACCCGACCGGCTTCTGCCTGGGAGCGGGCGAGATCGCCGAGATCATGCGCGACAAGCCGGACGCAGTGTTCGACGGCGCCTTCGACGACGACCGGCTCGTGGCCTACACGACCCTGATGCCGGGACTGGTGCGAGAAGGTCGCCAGCACTTCATCCTCTTCGGCGACGTCGACCCGCGGCGCCTCGGGGAGGGGCTCGGCACCCTCATGCTCGCCCGGATGGTCGAACGGGGCCGCGTGATCCACGAGCGGGACGCGCCCGGCGCACCGGCGAGGTACGGCGGGTCCGCGCTCGCAGGGCGCGACGACCAGGCCGACCTCTTCGCCGCGGCGGGTTTCCGGCCCGGGCGGCACAACTTCCTGATGGCGGCGGACCTGACCGAGCCCGAGTCCGCGCCCCTGCCCGCGGTGCCCGACGGGTTCACCGTGTCGAGGTTCGACCCGACCCGGGCCGAGGAGCTCCGCCTGGCGCACAACACGGCCTTCGCGGACTACCCCGACAGCACACCGACGGGAGCGGAGTTCTGGACCATGTTCATGGTCCGCTCGGCCCACAACCGCCACCACCTCTCCGCCGTGGCTCGCGACGCCGACGGCGCGGTCGCCAGCTACGTCTTCGCCCACGAGTACGCCGTCGCCCCGTCCGGCGGTCCCGGACCCGAGATCCACGTCCCCTACGTCGGGACGCTGCCCAGGCACCGCGAGCGCGGGCTGGCCTCGACCCTCCTCGCGCGCGTGCTGGCGCAGAGCAGGGCAGCCGGCTACGTGACGGCCAGCCTCAACGTCGACACCGAGAACCCGACCGGGGCACTGGGGATCTACGAGCGCTCCGGTTTCCGGCAGGTCTACCGCCAGGACTCCTACCACCTGGACGCGTAGGTGCCTCAGGGATCCGTCGACACGACCAGGTCGGCGTGGTCGCGGGTGCCGTGCGCGGCAAGGAGGACGTCCTCGTCGAGCCGCCACTGCTCCCACTGCGGACGCATCTGCTCGCCGTCGCGCGTCATCCCACGTTCGAGCCGGAGGTCTGACCCGGCCTCCACCCACACGAGCATCCCGACGAGGTCGGCGATCGCGGGCGACCAGCAGCCGACGCCTTCCAGCACGAGCAGGCCGCCCGGTTCGACCGGGTGCGCCTCCGCCCACCGGTCTGCGGCCCAGTCCCACCGGGTCCAGTGGCTTGTCCGGCCGTCCGCGAGCGGAGCCAGGACGCTGGCGATCGTGGCGGCCAGTCCGGGGAGCCCACGCCAGCCGGCCAGGAGCTCGTCGCAGTGCACGACGTACGTGTCGGCGACGGCGGACTCGAGCGCTGCGGACACCGTGGTCTTGCCCGAGCCCGCCGGACCGTCGATGCAGACCAGGCGGCCCGGCCCGAGGGTCGGCGGCGCGGCCAGCACCTGCTCGGCCACGCTGCGGGCGACCTCGGTGGGGTCAGAAGACAAGGTCGCAGCCGCGGTAGGACGGGACGACCTCGACCACCGACTCCCCGCGCACGAGGTGCACGTCGCGGACGTGCTCGAACAGCTCGCCGGACTTGGCGTGCCGGAACCAGACGAGGTCGCCGATCTTGAGCAGTGCGGCCGGGTGACCGGTGAGCGGCGTCTGGACCTCGCCCGCCCCCTCGAGACCGGTGAGGTGCAGTCCCGGCGGCGCCCACGGGATGGGGGAGCGGTCCTCGCCCGTCGCCCCGCTGGCGATGAGGCCGCCGCCGTGGACCGTCGCCATGGTCGGGGTCGGCTTGCGGGAGACCCGGAGGCCGAAGTACGCCGCTGGGTGGGGGTCGAACGACGCGTAGTGGTCGAAGATGCCGGGTACGAGCAGTCCCGACCCGGCCGCGACCTCGGTGACGGCAGGGTCGGCGGCCGTGGCCTCGACAGATCCGCTGCCGCCGCCGTTCCAGAACTCGAGGTCGGCGACCTCCGCCAGCGCCTCGGAGATCTCGCGACGGCGCACCTCGAGCTGCGCCATCGACGCCTGCTTGAGGCGGCGTACGAGCAACGACTTGGTGCGCTGGTCCGGGACGTCGTCCTGGACCCCGGCGACCTGCCCCTCATAGGTCATCACGCCCACCAGGCGTACGCCGGCGTGCTCGTCGACCCGGCGGGCAAGAGCCACCACGTCGGCGGTGTCGAAGAGCGGCGAGCGCTTCGGCCCGATGTGCTGGCGGCCCAGCCGCAGGCCCGCGTCGAGGTCGAGCGCGACGCGCACCTCGACGTCGTCGGCGGACCGGGCGGCGTCGATCCACGCGAGGTGCGCGGGGTCGTCGACCATGAGCGTGATCGCGGCAGCGGCCGCGGTCGACGCGGTCAGCCGACGCAGTGCGGCACCGTCGACCGACGGGTAGGCCACGACGATGTCGTCGCTGATGCCGGACTCGTGGAGCCAGAGGGCCTCGGCGAGCGTGAAGGCGAGGACGCCCTCGAAACCGTCACGCGCGAGCGCGCGCTCGATCAGCGCGGGCACGCGCAGCGACTTCGACGCCACCCGGATCGGCTTGCCGCCGGCGCGCCGCACCAGGTCGGCGGCGTTGGCGTCGAACGCGTCGAGGTCGACGACAGCGATCGGGGTCGACGGCGGGTCGGGGAGAGCGGCCACTGCAGCGTCGAGCCGCGACCACAGGCGGTTGCGGTCGACGAAGTGGTCGCTCACTCGATCCCGCGCTTCTTCAGCAGCGCCTCGATGTCGGCCATCTCGTCGTCGATGGGCGAGCCGCCCTTCGACCGCTCGGACGTGGCCGGCAGCTCACGGCGAGACGTCGAGGGCAAGGGCGAGGACGAGGGCGAGGACGCCGGACCGCCCGTCTGCGCGCGGGCCAACTGGCGGTCACGGATGAAACCGCTCACCAGGAACAGCACCACGGCCAGTCCGGCGAGCCCGATGCCGCTCCACGTGAGGATGTTGAAGACGAGGCCGGTGGCCCAGTCCGTGACGGAGCCCGCGATCTCGACCACCATCTCGAGCGTCCCGGTCAGCCACGCGGCGGCGGGGAGCAGGGTGAAGCCCAGCGCCCTCAACCCGTTGGCGGCACCCCGGCGGCGGAACGCGATCCACGTCCAGATCGCTCCGGCGACGGTGAGTGCTGCGGTCAGTGCGGCCCACGTAGTCCCTTCCACGGGGCCAGAGTCCCACAGCAGTCCACGCCTCCGGGACAATGGCGCGGTGGACCCCCTCGAGTCACAGGCCGACGACGAAGCGCTGGTGCGCACGATCCCGGACCCGGGCTTCGCCGACGACACCGGCGCGGGCGACCCTGCCGTACGACGCGTGCTGGCCGAGCACCTCGACGGATCCGCCTCGTCGGGGGCGGTCCTGGCGGTGCTCCAGGACGCACGGCTCCTCGTGCCGGTCGTGGCCGTGCTCGGTGAGGTCGAGCTCGACGACCAGGGCCTCGCGCACGACAAGTCCTCCGACATGGCGGCAGTGCTCGTGCGCGCCGCGGACGGCAGCACCGGCCTGCTGGCCTTCACCTCCCTCGAGACGATGGCGCGCTGGGACCCGCAGGCCCGCCCCGTGCCGGTGACCACGGTGACGGCGGCCACGGCGGCCGTCCAGGACGGCGCCGAGGCGCTGCTGGTCGACCTCGCCGGCCCTGCGACGTACGTCGTCGACGGCGACGATCTCACCCGACTGGCGGCCGGGTGGCGCCTGGTCGCCGTGGGGGACGGTGAGGCGGTCGGGCACGGCTGGATTGGGCCGACAGCGGAATGATCCGCTAACCTTCCTTGTTGACCGATCAGTGCCGCCGAGCGATCTCGCGATTGCTGGGTGACACCGATCCCGCCAAGCGGAGGCAGCACCACCGTCTCCCACCCGCATCGATCGCCCAGCACCACAGATCGTCGGGTCCCGGTCCCAGTGCCACAGCTTGCGTACGTCGCAGGTGTGGACAGCAAGTTTCCCCGAGAGGGGAGACGCGTGACGACTGGCTCCCGCTTGGCACACAGCGGGAGCCTTCTGCATTTCCTCACCGGTTCGTTCGGGGAGGGAGGGCGACCGCCTCCCACACACCCGAACCACTGGAGGACCCATCAGCACCGAGCTGCGCATCAACGAGCGGATCCGCGTACCCGAGGTCCGGCTCGTCGGACCCAACGGTGAGACCGTGGGGATCGTGCCGACCGACCAGGCACTCAAGCTGGCCCAGGAGGCCGACCTCGACCTCGTCGAGATCGCCCCGCAGGGACGCCCCCCGGTCTGCAAGCTCATGGACTACGGCAAGTTCAAGTACGAGAACGCCCAGAAGGCGCGTGAGGCCCGTCGCAACCAGACGAACGTGATCATCAAGGAGATGAAGCTTCGTCCGAAGATCGACTCGCACGACTACGAGACCAAGAAGGGTCACGTCGTGCGGTTCCTCGGCGCCGGCGACAAGGTCAAGATCACGATCATGTTCCGCGGTCGCGAGCAGCACCGTCCCGAGCTGGGCTTCCGCCTGCTGCAGAAGCTCGCCGAGGACGTGCAGGAGCTCGGTTTCGTCGAGTCCTCGCCCAAGCAGGACGGCCGCAACATGACCATGGTCATCGGCCCGCACAAGAAGAAGGCCGACGCCAAGATCGACGCCGACGCCGCCCGTGCCTCCAAGGCACAGGAGCGCGCCGACCGCCAGGCGGAGGAGGACGCGGAGCGCGAGGCCGCTCACCTTGCCGGCCCCGTCGCACAGAAGAAGGAGCGCGGCCGCTCCGAGAACTTGGACCCCGAGATCGAGGCGTGAGCTCCGCTCACGCTCGATCTCGCACCACCCCGATTCACGACCCCGATCCACACGCACAAGGAAGTTGAGGCAGACATGCCGAAGAACAAGACCCACTCGGGCGCGAAGAAGCGCTTCAAGGTGACCGGCTCGGGCAAGATCATGCGTCTGCAGGCCGGCCGCAAGTCCGGCGCTGCGTTCGCCTCCGCGCCGACCACGGGGAGCCGCAAGAAGCACCGCCGCAACGCCGGCATGGTCGAGCTCGAGAAGGGCGACGTCGCGCGCGCCAAGAAGATGCTCGGCATCTGAGCCTCATCCCCTGGTGGCCCAGCCGCCGTCCCTCTTCATCCCATTGCATCAAGGAGTAACCCATGGCACGCGTGAAGCGCGCAGTGAACGCCCAGAAGAAGCGTCGCACCACCCTCGAGCGGGCAGCCGGCTACCGCGGCCAGCGCTCGCGGCTCTACCGCAAGGCCAAGGAGCAGGTCACCCACTCCCTGGTCTACAGCTACAACGACCGACGCAAGAACAAGGGCAACTTCCGCAAGCTCTGGATCCAGCGCATCAACGCCGCTGCCCGCGCGAACGGCATGACCTACAACCGGTTCATCCAGGGCCTCGGCCTGGCCGGCATCGAGGTCGACCGCAAGATCCTCGCTGAGCTCGCCGTCAACGACGCCCCGGCCTTCGCCGTGCTCGTCGAGGCTGCCAAGGCCGCGCTGCCCGAGGACGTCAACGCGCCCAAGGTCTCCGCCTGATCCACATGAGCACTCCCTTGGTCGCGTCGAACAGCCGCGTCAAGGAGGCTCGCAAGCTGAGCCGCCGTTCCGTACGCACGGAGCGGCGGCTCTTCCTTGCCGACGGCCCGAAGGCCGTCGAGGGTGCGCTGGGCGTGGAGGGGTGCGTGCAGGACGTCTTCGCGACCTCCGCCGCGCTCGAGCAGCACGCCGATCTCCTCGCCGGCACCGACGTCACGTTGGTGGACGAGCGGGCGCTCGAGTCGCTCTCCGACTCGACCTCCCCGGCCGGTGTCGTGGCGGTGTGCCGGCAGCTCGACGCGCCACTGGAGCACGTGGTGAGGGCGTCGCCCCGGCTGCTGGTCATCTGCGCCGACGTTCGTGATCCCGGCAACGCCGGCACCGTGATCCGGACCGCTGACGCCGCGGGCGCCGATGCCGTGGTCCTGGCCGGCCACTCGGTCGACGCCTACAACCCCAAGACCGTGCGCGCGACGGTCGGGAGCCTGTTCCACCTCCCCTTGGCGCTCGCACCCGACCCGGCGACTGCCGTACGAGCCGCCCAGGCGCGCGGACTCACGGTCCTCGCGGCGGACGGCGCGGGTGAGGTCGACCTCTTCGAGGCGGACCTGACCCGCCCGACCGCCTGGCTGTTCGGCAACGAGGCGTGGGGACTGCCCGACGAGCTGGCCGCCCTGGCCGACGAGCGCGTGGCGATCCCGATCCACGGTCGTGCCGAGAGCCTGAACCTCTCCACCGCCGCCGCCGTGTGCCTCTACGCCAGTGCCCGCGCGGCCAGGACCGCGCCGTGATCCTCATCGACCCCCCGGCCGTGCCGCGATGGGACCGCATGTGGTCGCACCTGGCCAGCGACACGTCGTACGACGAGCTGCACGAGTTCGCGGCTGCCCAGGGCATCCCGTCCCGGGGCTGGGACCGCGACCACTACGACGTGCCGGACAGCCACTACGACGCGATGGTGGCGGCCGGTGCCGTGCCGGTCACCTCTCGCCAGCTGGTGTCCGCGCTGCGCGCCGCCGGTCTGCGCAGGCCCAAGGCACAGTCCGCCGGATGAAACTGGCCTAGGGTGACCGACGTGCCCGGGGAGAGGAAGGTCGACAGCACCCCCACCCGGCTGCGATCTCTCGCCGACTTCTACCCCGACGGGATCCTGGGCGCCACCCGTGAAGGTGACGTCACCATCCTCAACGCCCAGGGTGCCGCGCTGCTCGGCGTCGACCCTCGGGGGGCGATGGACCTGCCACTGACGGACGTGCTGCGGCTGCTCGACCAGGACGGACGCACCTGGCTCGACGTCAACCGGCCCTTCGACAGCCTCTCCATCGTCCGCGCCGTCCCGGAGCAGTCGTGGCTCAACGCCTCGGGAGAGGAGGTGCTGACGACCGCCAGGCTGGTGCGCAACGAGCCCCTCGGTCCCGTCGTCGGCATCGCCATCGGGCTCCGCAGCGGTCGCGGTCGCGCCCGGCTGGACCGCGACCGCTCGGACCTGGTCGCCACCGTCGCCCACGAGCTCCGCTCTCCGCTGACGGGGGTCAAGGGCTTCGTCCAGGCGCTGCTCAACCGGTGGGACAAGCTCAGCGACGACCAACGCAAGATGATGCTCCACACCGTCAACGCCGACGCCGACCGGCTGGCGCGGCTGATCGCCGAGCTCCTCGACGTCGCCCGCATCGACACCGGACGGCTCCAGCTCTACCCGCGCGAGACGTCCGCGGAGGTGCTCGTGCGTCGGGTCGTGGACTCGATCGAGGCCGGCACTGCCCGCGAGGTCCGCCTCGACGTCCAGGACGACCTGCCCGAGGTGTTCGCCGACCCCGACAAGCTCACGCAGGTCGTGACCAACCTCGTCGAGAACGCCATCCGTCACGGCCAGGGCCAGGTGTGCGTACGCCTGGCGCGTTCCGAGAGCCTCGACGGTGTCCGCATCACTGTCGACGACGAGGGCGACGGCATCCCCGTGGAGCTGCGCCGACGGGTGTTCACCAAGTTCTGGACCACCGGTGACTCCGGCGGCAGCGGGCTCGGGATGTACATCGTCGGCGGCCTGGCGCGTGCACACGGAGGCTGGGTCACCATCGACGACGCCCCCGGCGGAGGCGCGCGGGTGATGGTCGACTGGCCGAGCGACGACCAACGACCCGAATAGGTCCGGCCCGACCTCCACACAACCTTCACGAGTCGTCCCCGCCTCCTGCGCGGTCGGGATCCTAGGGTCGGACCATGACGTCGACGAGGTCCGCCGCCACCACCAGGACGGCGCTGGTGGTCGAGGACGAGCGCACCATCAACGACGCGCTCACCCAGCGGCTGCGCGCCGAGGGCTACGCCGTGGAGCAGGCCTTCGACGGTCCGTCCGCCGTCGAGCTGGCCGCCTCCTCGCGCCCCGACGTGGTGCTGCTCGACGTGATGCTCCCCGGCTTCGACGGGCTCGAGGTCTGCCGCCGGATCCAGGCCGAGCGTCCCGTGCCCGTGCTGATGCTCACGGCGCGCGATGACGAGGCCGACGTCCTGGTGGGCCTCGGGGTCGGGGCCGACGACTACCTCACCAAGCCCTTCTCGATGCGCGAGGTCGTCGCCCGCGTCGCCGCCCTGCTGCGCCGGGTCGAGCGTGCGGCGGAGCTCGCCGCCGAGCGCCCGGCAGCCATCGAGGTCGGAGCCATCAGCATCGACCCCGGCACCCGGCGTACGACCGTGGCGGGCGAGGCGGTCCACCTCACGCCCACCGAGTTCGACCTGCTCCTGTGCCTGGCGCGCGAGGCCGGCCAGGTCCTGGGTCGCGAACGGCTGCTGCGCGAGGTGTGGGACTGGGGCGACGCGTGGGGGAGCGCGAGCGCCGCGCGCACGGTCGACAGCCACGTCAAGGCCCTGCGCGCCAAGGTCGGCGCCGCGCGGATCCGCACGGTCCACGGCGTCGGCTATGCGCTGGAGGACGTCTCATGAGTGCCTGGTTCGACACCGTCTCGAGCCTCAAGGTGAAGCTCGGGCTGCTCGTTGCTGCGTCCGTCGTCACGGCTGTGCTGCTCAGCCTGCTCGGCTCCGCGGCCAGTGTCTCCCCACTGCTGGTGCTGCCGGTCAGCGTCGCGCTGGCGCTCGGCGTGACCCAGCTGCTGGCTGCCGGGATGGTCGCGCCCCTGCGCCGGATGACCGAGGTCTCGAGGGCGATGGCGCGCGGCGACTACTCGGGCCGGGTGCGCACCTCAGCCACCGACGAGGTCGGGCAGCTCGCCGCCGCGTTCAACCGGATGGCGGAGGACCTCGCGACCGTCGACCGTGAGCGGCGCGACCTCATCGCCACGGTGTCGCACGAGCTGCGTACGCCGCTCACGGCCATGACGGCGCTGCTCGAGAACCTCGCCGACGGGGTGGTCCCGGCCGACCCCGAGCACCTGGGCGCCGCGCTCGAGGAGGCGCAACGGCTCGGGCAGCTGGTCGACGACCTGCTCCAGCTGTCCCGGCTCGAGGCAGGGATCGTCGAGCTCGACCGCGAGAACGTCCCGCTGCGCGCCCTGGTCGAGGAATCGGTGGCCCAGGTCACTGCGGCGGGCCGGACGGGGTCGTACGACGTCGCGGTGCCGGCCGATCTCGAGGTGGACGTCGATCAGGCCCGGCTGCGGCAGCTCCTGGTCAACGTGCTCGACAACGCCGGTCGGCACGCGCCGTCGGGCACCGCGGTCCGCGTCACCGGGGGCGCGGCGGACGGACGATGGTGGCTCGAGGTCACCGACGGCGGCGGCGGGGTCGCGCCCCAGGACCGCGAGCGCGTCTTCGAGCGCTTCGGCACCGACGGCGGGGGCGGCACCGGGCTCGGGCTCGCCGTGGCCCGCTGGGTCGCGCAGCTGCACGGCGGCACGCTGCGCTTCCTCGATCCAGCGTCAGGTCATGGCGCGCGGCTACGTCTCGAGGTGGCCCGTGCACCCGCTGGCACGCCACGCCCGTCCACACCGCCCCAGCTGCAGGAGTCCGCCATGACCACCGCGCCGCCGCCTCCCGTCACGCCGACACGCCCGACGTACGCCCGCACACCGCAAGGCATGGACTCCGTCTTCGGCGAGTTCTGGACCGAGTCGGACCTCGGGTCCGGGTGGCGCACCGTGCTCGCGGCCGCGGTCGCGGGAGTCGTTGCAGGTTTCGCGCTGTCGTTCCACGGCCCCGGCGTCACCTGGACCGTCGTGGCGATCGCCAGCGGCGCGGCCGCCCTGCTGACGGCGCGCCGGCGACGCGAGCCATGGACCCTGCTCTGTGCTGGGCTCGCCCTGCTGCTGGTGCTGCCCATGACCTTGCTCGCGGCCGCGTGGGTGCAGGTCGTGTCGCTCCTGGCCGCCACGGCCCTCTTCCTGTGCGGCGTCACCGGTGCTCGCACGTTGCCCGGCTTCGTCCTGTCAGGGATCGCGTGGCCGATGTCGTCGCTGCGGGGCCTGCCCTGGTTCGGGCGCTCGCTGCGCTTCGGGCGGGCCGGCTCGCAGACCCCCGCTGTGGTGCGTACGGCGCTGTGGTCGCTGCTCGCGCTCGGGGTGTTCGGCACGATCTTCGCCACCGCCAATCCGGTCTTCGGATCCTGGGTGGACCAGCTGGTCCCCCACCTCACCTTCAACGAGATCGTCGGCCGGGCGTTCCTGGCGTGCTTCGTCTTCGCCGTCACCCTCGGCGCCGCCTACCTCGCGCTGAACCCGGCCCAGGTGGAGATGTTCGCCGACCGACGGCCGACAGCGCTCGCCAACCGGTTCGAGTGGCTCGTTCCGGTGCTCGTCGTCGACGGCGTGTTCCTCGCCTTCATGGCGGCCCAGGCCCGCGCGTTGATCGGCGGCGAGAACTACATCCAGGCCGAGACGGGCCTGACGTACGCCGACTTCGTCCACCAGGGCTTCGGCCAGCTGACGCTCGCGACCGCCCTCACCGTGCTCGTCGTCTGGGTGGCCTCCCGGCGCGCCGGTGACGCGCCGGAGGACCGCCGCTGGCTCCTCGGGTCGCTCGGCCTCCTCTGCGTGCTCACCCTCCTCGTCGTCGCCTCGGCGCTCCGGGGGATGAGCGTCTACCAGGACGCCTACGGCTTCACCACCCTGCGGCTCTTCGTCGACGTCTTCGAGGGCTGGCTGGGCTTCGTCGTCCTCGCGATCATGGTCGCCGGGCTGCTCGGGTACGTCCGGTGGCTGCCGCGCGTCGCCCTGGTGTCCGGTGCTGTCGCGCTCGTCGGACTGGCGGCCGTCAACCCCGACGCCTGGGTGGCGAGCCGCAACCTCGACCGCTACGAGGCGACCGGCAAGCTCGACGTGCCGTACCTGATGAACTTGTCGGCGGACGCCTCCCCGGTGATAGCCGACCGGCTCGGTCCGGACGTGGCACGGTGCGTGCTCCGGCTCCTGCCGTTGAACAGCATGAACCAGGAGACGCTCGAGGACGCCCGCGCCTGGAACCTGGGTCGCTCACGCGCCGAGTCCGTGCTCGAGGACGTCGACGTGGCCTCGATGCCGACCACCGCGGACGACGAATGCAGTGGCGTCTTCGCCTCGTTCAACGGGTAGCATCATCGTCGTGGACACGAGCTTGCGATTTCTGCGCCCCGGACCTGGTCCGTCGGGCAGCTGACGTCATCCGGGTCCGGGGAGTCCCCGTCCGACCCGACGCTCGTCCACTTCCAGACTCTGCGGCGACCGGCTGTCGCCGCGCGAAAGCCACTCCCCACACCTTGCGGCGATCTTGGTAGCGCTGCGCGAGAGAGAGCCATGTCCGGCCCCAACACCGACTACGACCCCGTCGAAGTGACCCCGCTGAAGGCCGAGCAGGTGGATGAGATGCGCGAGGCGGCCCTGGCCGCGATCGCCGCCGCCGCTGACCTCGACGCCCTCAAGCAGGTGCGCATCGACCACACGGGCGACCGGTCGCCCCTCGCCCTCGCCAACCGCGAGATCGGCGCGCTGCCACCCCAGGCGCGCAAGGACGCCGGCCAGCGCGTCGGCCAGACCCGCGGCGCGGTCAACCAGGCGCTCGCCGCCCGGCAGGCCGTCCTCGAGGCCGAGCACGAGGAGCGGATGCTGGTCGAGGAGACCGTCGACGTCTCCCTGCCCACCACGCGCAGCCGCCGCGGCGGCCGCCACCCGCTGACGCTGCAGTCCGAGCTCATCGCCGACCTCTTCGTGGCCATGGGCTACGAGGTCGCCGAGGGTCCGGTCGTGGAGGCCGAGTGGCTCAACTTCGACGCCCTCAACCTCGGTCCCGACCACCCTGCTCGCACCATGCAGGACACGTTCTGGACCGAGCCGGCCGACCACCACGTCGTGCTGCGTACGCAGACGTCCCCGGTGCAGGCGCGCACGATGCTGACGCGCAAGCCGCCGATCTACGTCGTGTGCCCCGGTCGGGTGTTCCGCACCGACGAGTACGACGCCACGCACTCGCCGATGTTCCACCAGGTCGAGGGCCTCGTCGTCGACGAGGGCATCACGATGGCGCACCTCAAGGGCACGCTCGACCACTTCGCCTCGCAGCTGTTCGGCGACGGCATCACCACGCGCTTCCGGCCGTCGTACTTCCCCTTCACCGAGCCGTCCGCCGAGGTCGACGTGCTCTGCTTCGTCTGCCGCAACGTCGACCCGCAGTCCTGCCGCACCTGCCGCGGTGAGGGCTGGATCGAGTGGGGCGGCTGCGGCGTGGTCAACCCGCGCGTGCTCACCGCCTGCGGTGTCGACCCGTCCGTCTACAGCGGCTTCGCGTTCGGCATGGGCATCGACCGGTCCTTCATGTTCCGCCACAACCTCGAGGACCTGCGTCCGCTCTTCGAGGGCGACGTCCGCTTCTCCGCCGCTTTCGGAACGGAGATCTGAGGGGAGCCGACATGAAGGCGCCCCTGTCCTGGATCCTGGACCACGTCGACGTACCCGCCGGCACGACCACCGACTCGATCACCGACCGGCTGACGCTGACCGGCCTCAAGCTCGAGGCGATCGAGAGCGCCGGTCGCGACATCACCGGCCCGCTCGTCATCGGCCGTGTGCTGACGATGGAGCCCGAGCCGCAGAAGAACGGCAAGACCATCAACTGGTGCACCGTCGACGTCGGTGACGCCAACGGCACCGGGGAGCCGCAGGGCATCGTCTGCGGTGCCCACAACTTCGCGCCGGGCGACCTCGTCGCGACCGTGCTGCCCGGCGGCGTGCTGCCGGGCGGGTTCGAGATCGGTGCCCGCAAGACCTACGGGCACCTGTCCGCCGGGATGATCTGCTCAGCCGCCGAGCTCGGCCTCGGCGACGATCACGACGGCATCATCGTGCTGCCCGCCGACGCGGGCGAGCCCGGCCAGGACGTACGTCCCGTGCTCGGGCTCGACGAGGAGACGATCGAGTTCGAGATCAACCCCGACCGCGCCTACGCGCTGTCGATCCGAGGCATCGCCCGCGAGGTGCTGGTGTCCGTGGAGGGTGCGAACAACTTCCGCGACCCCGCGGTCCGGGACACCCCGGCAGCCAACGGCGAGGGCCATCCGGTCGTCGTCGAGGACGCTGCCGGCTGTCCGGTCTTCGTGGCGCGCACGGTCACGGGATTCGACCCGTCCGCACCGACGCCCGACCACATCGTCCGGCGGATCACGGCGGCCGGCATGCGCCCGATCTCGCTGGCCGTCGACGTCACCAACTACGTGATGCTCGAGACCGGTCGCCCGATCCACGGCTACGACGCCGACAAGGTGCGCGGCGCGCTCGTCGTACGCCGGGCACGCGACGGTGAGCGGCTGACCACCCTCGACGGCACCCAGCGGGTTCTCGCTCCGGCCGACCTGGTGGTGACCGACGACTCCGGGATCATCGGGCTCGGTGGCGTGATGGGCGGCGAGACGACCGAGATGTCCGGCACGACGACGTCGATCCTCGTCGAGTCCGCGCACTGGGACGCCGTCTCGATGTTCCGCACGGGCCGACGCCACAAGATCACCTCCGAGGCCGGCAAGCGCAACGAGCGCGGTGTCGACCCGACGATCTGCGAGGCCGCGGCCGACCGTGTCGTCGAGCTGCTCGTCGAGCACGGTGGGGGACAGGCCGAGCCCGGCGTCACCGTCGTCGGCGTGCCGCCCGCGATGCCCGTCATCGAGGTGCCGGGTGATCTCGCTGCCCGCGTCTCCGGCATGCCGATCACCGAGGAGCGCAGCGTCGAGTGCCTGCGCGCCGTCGGCTGTTCCGTCGAGGGCAGCGGCACGCTCACGGTGACGCCGCCGCCGTGGCGCCCGGACCTGACCGACGCGCAGGACTTCTCCGAGGAGGTCATCCGGCTCGTCGGCTACGACCGCGTGCCGTCCGTGCCTCCCGACCCCACCGTCCGGACGCGGACTGACCCGCTCGCAGCAGCTGCGCCGCAGGGTCGGTCGTACGCTCGCGGGCGACGGCTTCGTCGAGGTCGTCACCTTCCCGTTCGTCGGCGAGTCCGACCTGGACGACCTCGGGCTGGCGTCCGACGACCCGCGTCGCGACCTGTTGCGGCTCTCGAACCCGCTCTCTGCCGAGGCCCCCTACATGACGACGACGCTCCTGCCGGGCCTGCTGCGCACGGCCGGCAAGAACGTCGGGCACGGCAACGTCGACGTGGCGATCTTCGAGACCGGGACGGTGACCCTGCCGCGCCACGCCGGTCCGGCCGCGATCCTGCCGGTGGACCGACGTCCGACCGACGAGGAGTTCGCCGCCCTCGATGCCGCACTGCCGGCGCAGCCGCTCCACCTCGCCGTCGTCGCCACCGGCGACACCACGTCCGGCGGGTGGTGGGGCGCGGCGCGTCCGGTCACGTGGGCCGACGCGGTCGAGGCTGTGCGATCCGTGGCGGCCGCACTGGGTCTCGAGATCACCGTGAGACCGGCCGAGCTTTCCCCATGGCACCCGGGCCGGTGCGCCGAGCTGTCCGTCAGCGGTGAAGTCGTCGGCCACGCCGGCGAGGTGCACCCGACCGTGTGCCACGCCTTCGGGCTGCCGAAGCGCACGGTCGCTGCGGAGGTCGACCTCGACCTCCTCCTCGAGCGGGCGGTCCACCTGCGACAGGCGCCGACCTTCTCGTCGTACCCGGTCGCCAAGGAGGACGTCGCGCTCGTGGTCGACGCGTCCGTCCCGGCGTCCGCCGTCGAGGCCGCGCTGCGCGAGGGCGCGGGCGAGCTCCTCGAGTCGATCCGCCTCTTCGACGTCTACACCGGCGACCAGGTCGGCGAGGGACGGAAGTCGCTGGCGTACGCCCTGCGCTTCCGCGCTCCCGACCGGACGCTCAAGGAGGGCGAGGCGGCCGCCGCGCGCGACGCCGCGGTGGCACTGGCGGCCGAGCGGACCGGAGCCGTCCAGCGCGCCTGAGCGACGTCAGTGGAGCCCCGGGGACCGACCTAGCGGTCTCCGGCTCCACCGTCGTAGGTCATCGCCGCGTCTCACACCGTCGCTGGACGCCACCGTGGCAGCGGTCCCGGCCGGCGCCGCCGTCGATGGTGGCGTGGGGGCGGCCGACGAACAGCACGTCACGACCTGCTCGCCCGCTCACGCGCGCGAGATGTCCGACGACGGTGATGTGGTCGGGACCCGGCGTCCCGATCGCGGTGATGCGAGGTCCGCGCAGAGAAGCCCGTTCGACCCCGGAGAGCCTGGTGCGCGACTTCTCGGCACCCCGCGTGCACACGAGGTCGAACCCCAGTCGCAGGTGGGTCCGGCCACAGGCACCACCGAGCGTCAAGGAGTCATCGTCGCCGCCCAGGTCCACGCGGCCCCGGATCGCTCCGGCCAGGGACACCGTGTCGCGCCCGCCGCGCGTCGACACCTCGACCGTCATCGGACGTCCGGGCGCCGCCAGCTGGTCGTCGCCGATCGAGACCTGGTCGCGCCCCGGGCCGCCGACGAAGCGGACTGCCTCCGGTCGCTGGTCGACGATGAAGAAGCGCACCCCCGACCAGCGCAGCACCTCGGTGCCGGCCAGGTCGGCCCGGCCGGCGGCGTTGTCGATGGACAGCTCACCCGGGCCCCACGACCCCACGAGGAACAGCAGGTCGCGCGACGATCCGTTGTCGAGCTCGCCCTCGGCGGTCATCCGGCCCGCGTAGAACACGCTGTCCCCGTCGGAGTTGCTGTCGCCGGTCGCGATGCGGTCGGGATTCGTGGCGAAGCCCGCCGTGTCGCCCGTGTAGACCGTGTCGCGTCCCGAGCCGCCGAGGACGACGTCCGCCTCGGTGTCCGTCTGTCCGAAGTAGCCGACTCCGCCCGGGATCGGCGCCGACGCGCCCGTGTAGACGTAGGCGCCGGCGTCGTTGCCGATGAAGTGGTCGGACCCGGCGCCGAGAGTCACGGACGCCGAGTAGGTCGCCTGGAAGACGACCACGTCGTCCCCGGGACCGGCATCCGCGAAGAACATGGGATCGCGACCACCGCGATCGTTCCCGTCGACCAGGCAGATGATGTCGTCGCCGCCCAACCCCTGCACCGGGATCCACGAGTCGAGCGGGGCGACCATCACGTCGTCGCCTTCTGTCCCCTCGACACCGACCACCGTGGCGGCGTGACCCTCGCACGTGATGGCCGCTGCCCTCGTGGGCGCGGCGGTGAGTGCGACGTCGATCAGCGCGATGGACAGGGCCAGCGCGAGTGCGAGTGAACGTGTCGACGACACGGCTGGCCCGCCGGTGATCGACTGTCTGTTGCTCAGCCCTCGCATGACCTACGCACCTCCGCCGCGCAGCGATCGCGACCGTCCGCGCCGACGGCCTTGTCGCGGCCGGTGCCTCCCTGCATCGTGTCGTCGCCCCGCTGCCCGAACAGCCTGTCGTCGCCGGGCCCCCCACGGAGCACGTCGGTCCCGGGCGTCCCCAGGACGCGATCGTCGCCTCGACCGCCTGACACCACCACCGGCTTGTCGTACGCCTCCGAGCCGGCGCTCAGGTTCGGGTTCAGCACGTCGGCTCCACCGAGACCCTGCACGCGGATCCGGGCGGCGACGACCTTCATCTTCTCGGCGCCGTCCGACCCGCGTACCGAGATGTCGTGACCCTTGAGCAGGAGATCCTCCCAACCGACGAAGTCGAACGTGTGGCTGACCTCAGGAGTGCCTGCCGAGGCGCAGGTGAACGTGCCTCCGAGGCGAGCCCGGACCCTCCAGCAGGAGCCGCTGTAGACGTGGTCCAGGCCGGGTCCGCCGTCGATCGTGCCGGCTCCCGTTGAGCTGAGGATCAAGAAGTCCTCCCCGCCGCCCAGCAACGCCGTCCGACTGCCGCCCGCCGGGAGGGACGACCCGTTGCCGTACGGCTCTCCCATGACGACGGACTCGTCGGCGTCGGTGCCCACGAAGGTCACGTCGCGGTTGTCGAGCTGGAGACGGACATCGACGACGTCTCCCGTCCAGCGCAGCACCCGGCGCCCATCGCCCGTCGCCAGGCGCTCGCCGGCATCGACGACGACCGAGGTCGCGCGCCAGCCGGGGTAGAGCCTCACGAGGTTGGCGTCCGTGCCCAGGTCGAGAGTCGACCACGTCTGCTCGCCTGCCCAGTGAGCGGTGTCTTCGCCCGATCCCGTCCGCACGACGTCGGGGTTGAGCGCGCCGACCGCCGTCGACCCCGAGTAGACGACGTCGTCGCCGCCACCCGTGACGATGGTGTCGGCCTCGGTGTCGGTGGCCCCAGACATCGCGTTGCCCTGCGGGTCACGTGTTCCCGCAAAGACCTCCTCCGTGACCAGGGTCGACCCCGGGTCGCTCGGGACCGACGACTCGATCCCGCGGTATGAGTCCGCCCCCGCGCCGAGGACGGTGATGTAGCTGACCGCGTCGACGTCGGTGCTCTCGTTGAAGACCCTGTCGTCGCCGGGCCCCGCGTCCAGGGCGAGGGTGCGGAAGCCGTCGAGCGGCGCCGCCGCGATGCAGATGAGGTCGTCGCCGCCGAGGCCCTGCGCCGACATGAACTGTCCCGGCTCGAGGGCCATGACGTCGTCGCCCTCGGTGCCGATCGGGCCCGTGATCGTGACCGGCTGGCCCTGGCAGGTGGTCGGCGCTGCAGCCGTGGCGGGCAGCGCGAGCGCCGAGATGCCGGTGCCGAGCAATGTCGTGGCGAGGGCAGCGGACACGGTCCGTCGAGCAGCACTCATGGTGGTCCCCCGGGAGCAAGAGATGTCGTTTCGCTCAGGGAGACGCGCCCCGACCCCGATCGGTTGCGACGCGCTCCCGACCATCCCGGTCAGTTGAGTGGAGAGCCGACGATCGCCCGGAAGCGCGCGAGGACCGCGTCGTCGCCCACGACCGAGAGCTCGGCGTCGTCGCCCCGGCTCCACAACCACAGGTCGAGGGCAGCGGCCGGTCCGTCGACGACCACGTCCGGCTCGACCTCGTCGTCGTCCGGCGGTGCGACGACGTGGAAGTCCTCCTCGTCGGCGTACGACGTGCCGCTCTCCGGGTTGGTGCCGGAGAAGATGCCGAACCGGATCCAGAACTCCTCGCCGGTGTCGGTCGCGTCCACCCGCACCAGGCCCTCACCGGGAGTCCACGTGCCCCACGGCGGGCACCCGCCGAACATCACGTCGAGGACCTCGTGCGCGCCGTCGGAGGCGAGGGTCGCGTCGACCTCCGAGGCGAGGCCAGCCGTCTGCTCCGCGTCGACCCGGTGGATCAGCGCCTCGTGCGCCTGGCGTCGCTGCAGGAAGCCGATCGTGTGGTCGTCGGACCAGTTCCACGCCTCCTCCGCCGGGTCGGCGCTCGCGAGCACGCTCGCCAGGTCGGCCGACCACTCGTCGAACGCCGCCAGCAGGCCGTCGTACGTCTCGGGGCGGGGCGGCTCGACCTCCTCCGGGTGGGCAGGACGCGCGGTCGCCACCTCGGCCCACCACCGCTGGACGGTGGCGAGGTGCCAGAGCAGGTCTGCTGCATTCCAGTCCGGGCACGAGGGGACCCGGGCCTCGGGGTCGCACGCCGCGAGGACCTCACGGAAGCGCGCGGAGTCGGATCGGAGATGGGCCAGGTAGGTCTCTGCTGAAAGTCGGGGCATCCGAGCACCGTAGGGGAGGGCACCGACGACGCGCCTCAGGATTTCACCCCGATGAGCCAGAACATGCATTGCTCTGTATAGTCATGCACATGGCCGTGTCAGCAGCAGTCGCCGGAGCCAGCGGGTACGCCGGGGGAGAGGTCCTCCGCCTCCTCCTCGCCCACCCCGAGGTCGAGATCGGCGCCCTGACAGCAGGTTCCAACGCCGGCGAGCTGCTCGGCACCCTCCAGCCGCACCTGGTCCCGCTCGCCGACCGAGTCCTTGCCGAGACGACCGTCGAGAACCTGAGCGGCCACGACGTCGTCTTCCTGGGCCTGCCGCACGGCCAGTCCGCCGCCATCGCCCAGGCGCTGGACGACGACACCGTCGTCGTCGACTGCGGCGCCGACTTCCGGCTGATCGACCCGGGGGAGTGGCAGGCGTTCTATGGCGGTGAGCACGCCGGCTCCTGGCCCTACGGCCTGCCCGAGCTGCCCGGCCAGCGCGACCTGCTCCGCGGCGCACGGCGGATCGCCGTCCCCGGCTGCTACCCCACCGTCTCGACCCTCGCGATCGTCCCGGCCCTCGCGGCAGGCCTCGTCGAGCCGGACATCACGGTCGTCGCCGCGTCCGGCACGAGCGGCGCCGGCAAGGCGGCCAAGGCGCACCTCCTCGGCAGCGAGGTGATGGGCAACGCGAGCGCCTACGGCGTCGGCGGCACCCACCGGCACACGCCCGAGATCGTCCAGAACCTGAGTGGCGTCCACGGTTCGCCGGTCCGGGTCGGCTTCACCCCGATGCTCGTGCCGATGTCCCGGGGCATCCTCGCGACCGTCCAGGCTCCGCTGCTCGACGGAGTGGACGTGGCAGCGGTCCGCGATGCCTACGCGGCGGCGTACGACGACGAGCCGTTCGTGCACCTGCTCCCCGAGGGCCAGTGGCCCCAGACCCAGTCCGTGCTCGGCTCCAACGCCGTGCAGGTCCAGGTCGCCGTCGACGAGCGCGTACGACGTCTGGTGGCGGTGGCCGTGGTCGACAACCTCGCCAAGGGCACCGCCGGAGCCGCCGTCCAGTGCATGAACCTCGCCCTGGGCCTCGACGAGGCCACCGGGCTCTCCACGATCGGACTCGCACCTTGACCGTCACCCATCCCGCCGGCTTCACCGCCGCCGGCGTCGCGGCCGGACTCAAGTCCACCGACGCCTTGGACCTCGCCCTCGTCGTCAACCACGGCCCGACCTTCGACTCGGCCAGCGTCTTCACCGCCAACCGCTGCAAGGCCAACCCGATCCTGTGGAGCCAGGAGGTCGTCAAGGACGGCACGGTCAAGGCCGTGGTGCTCAACTCGGGCGGCGCCAACTGCTACACCGGGCCCGAGGGCTTCCAGACCACCCACGCCGTCGCCGAGCAGGTCGCGAGCGGCCTGGGCATCGGCGCGATCGACGTCGTCGTCTGCTCGACCGGTCTCATCGGCCTGGCCAACGACCGCGACGACCTCCTGGCCGGCGTCGACGCCGCCACCGCCGCACTGGCCGACGACGGCGGTCAGGCCGCGGCCGAGGCGATCATGACCACCGACTCAGTGGCGAAGACCGTCGTGGTCGAGGGCGCCGGGTGGTCGATCGGCGGGATGGCCAAGGGCGCCGGGATGCTCGCTCCGGCACTCGCCACCATGCTCGTCGTGATCACCACGGACGCCGTCGTCCCCGCCGCCGATCTCGACGCCGCCCTGCGTGCCTCGACCCGGGTGAGCTTCGACCGCCTCGACTCCGACGGCTGCATGTCGACCAACGACACGGTCACGGTGATGGCGTCCGGCGCCAGCGGCATCACGCCGACGCCTGCGGACTTCACGGCCGCGCTGACCCAGGCGTGCACCGACCTCGCCATGCAGCTGCTCAAGGACGCCGAGGGCGCCGAGCACGAGATCGCCATCACCACGCTGCACGCGGCGTCGGAGGACGAGGCTGTCGAGGTCAGTCGCAGCGTCGCGCGCAGCAACCTCTTCAAGGCCGCGGTGTTCGGCAACGACCCCAACTGGGGCCGCGTGCTCGCCTCCATCGGCACCACGCAGGCGCAGTTCGACCCTGCCGACCTCGACGTCGCGATGAACGGCGTCTGGGTCTGCCGGCAGTCCACCCCCGCGGAGGACCCGGCGACCGTCGACCTCACGGGCCGCGAGGTCAGCGTGACCATCGACCTCAAGTCCGGCGACGCCCGCGCGACCGTCTGGACCAACGACCTGACCCACGCCTACGTCCACGAGAACAGCGCCTACAGCTCATGACACCTCCCGACATCCACCAGAACCCGACGCGTCCCGACCCGGCCAAGGCCCGTACGCTCGCCGCCGCGCTGCCGTGGCTCAAGCGCTACCACGGCCAGACGATCGTGGTGAAGTACGGCGGCAACGCGATGACCGACGACGCCCTCAAGGTCGCCTTCGCCGAGGACATCGCGTTCCTCCGGTTCGCCGGCTTCAAGCCGGTCGTCGTCCACGGCGGCGGCCCGCAGATCTCGGCCATGCTCGACCGGCTCGGCATCGAGTCGGAGTTCCGCGGCGGCCTGCGCGTGACCACGCCCGAGGCGATGGACGTCGTCCGGATGGTGCTCGTCGGCCAGGTCCAGCGCGAGCTCGTCGGGCTGATCAACCAGCATGGTCCGCTGGCCGTCGGGCTCTCCGGCGAGGACGCCGGGCTGTTCACCGCCGAGCCCACCAACACCGTGGTCGACGGCGAGGAGGTCGACCTCGGCCTCGTCGGTGAGGTCGCCAAGGTGCGGCCCGAGGCCGTGCTCGACCTCATCGAGGCCGGCCGGGTCCCCGTGGTCAGCTCCGTCGCACCCGACGTGAACGGCGTCGTGCACAACGTGAACGCCGACACGGCCGCCGCTGCTCTCGCCGTCGCGCTGAGGGCGGAGAAGCTCATGGTCCTCACCGACGTCGAGGGCCTCTACCGCGACTACGGCAACTCCGACGACCTGATCCAGGAGATCAGCCCCGAGGCGCTCGGCGAGATGCTGCCGAGCCTCGATGCGGGGATGATCCCCAAGATGCGCGCCTGCTACGAGGCCGTCGTCGGGGGAGTCCCGCGCGCCACCGTGGTCGACGGCCGCGAGCCGCACGCCGTCCTCCTCGAGATCTTCACCGACGAGGGCGTCGGCACCCAGGTGCTGCCCGGCGCCGTCACCAAGCTGCGCAAGCCCTACGCGACGGAGGACGCATGAGCACCATCCAGGACCGCTACGCCGGCGCGGTCATGAACACCTTCGGCCCGCCCGCGCTCGCCCTCACCCGCGGCCAGGGCGCGCGCGTCTGGGACGCCGACGGCAAGGAGTACGTCGACCTGCTGGCCGGCATCGCCGTCAACGCCCTCGGCCACGCGCACCCCGCCCTGGTGGAGGCGGTGACCACTCAGCTCTCGACCCTCGGCCACGTGTCCAACTTCTTCGCCACCGAGCCGCAGGTCGCGCTCGCCGAGAGGCTCGTCGGTCTCCTCGGCTGGGGTGACGACGCCCGGGTGTTCTTCAGCAACTCCGGTGCCGAGGCCAACGAGGCGGCGCTCAAGCTCTCCCGGCGCACCGGCCGCACCCGGCTCGTGGCGGCGGAGGGCTCCTTCCACGGCCGCACGATGGGCGCGCTCGCGCTCACCTCCAAGGCCGCCTACCGCGAGCCGTTCGAGCCCCTGCCCGGCGACGTCACCTTCGTGCCGTACGACGACGTCGCCGCGCTCGAGGCCGCGGTCGACGGCACCGTCGCCGCGATCGTGCTCGAGCCGATCCAGGGCGAGGCCGGCGTCGTCGTCCCGTCGTCCGACTACCTCGCCGCCGCGCAGCGGATCGCACGCGACCACGGCGCGCTGCTCTGGCTCGACGAGGTGCAGACCGGCATCGGCCGCACCGGCACGTGGTTCGCCCACCAGCTCCTCGACGGCGTCGAGCCCGACGTCGTCACGCTCGCCAAGGGACTCGGCGGCGGCATCCCGATCGGCGCCACCGTCGCCCGCGGTGCGGCCGCCACGCTGCTGCAGCCCGGCAACCACGGCACCACGTTCGGCGGCAACCCGGTCGCCTGCGCGGCTGCGCTCGCCGTCCTCGACACGATCGCCGGCGACGGCCTGCTCGACGCGACCACCGCCCGCGGCGACCAGCTCGCCGACCTGCTCGCCGTCCAGACCGGCGTACGCGAGGTCACCGGCGCCGGCCTGATGCGCGGCGCCGAGCTCGACGGGCCGTACGCCGTCCAGGCGGTGGCCGCCGCCCGCGACGCCGGCTTCATCCTCAACGCCACCGGGCCCCACGCGGCTGCGCTTCGTGCCGCCGCTGGTGATCACCGCCGATGACCTCGACGCCCTCGCCGCCGCCCTCCCGCACGTCCTCGACCAGGCCCGCGCCGCAGCCGCCAAGGAGGCGACACCATGACCCGCCACTTCCTCCGCGACGACGACCTGTCGCCCGCCGAGCTGCTCGAGGTGCTCGACCTCGCCGACCGGATGAAGGCCGAGCCGTTCGACCACAAGCCGCTCACCGGCCCGCAGACGGTCGCGCTGGTCTTCGACCGTCCGACCCTGCGCACACAGGTCTCCTTCGCCGCCGGCATCGCCGAGCTCGGGGGCAACCCGATGACCGTCGACGGCGGGCTCGCCGCGATGGGCTCGCGCGAGGGCGTCGAGGACGTCGCCCGGGTGCTCGGTCGCCAGGCGGCCGCGATCGTCTGGCGCACCGCCCACCAGAGCGACGTCGTGACGATGGCCGAGCACGCCGGCGTTCCCGTCCTCAACGCGCTCACCGACGAGTTCCACCCCTGCCAGCTGCTCGCCGACCTGCAGACCGTGCGCGAGCGCAAGGGCCGGCTCGCCGGCGTACGAGCCGCCTTCGTCGGCGACGGTGCCTGCAACATGGGCAACTCGTGGGTGCTCGCGGGCGCGGCGGCCGGGATGCACGTCGTGATCGGCGCTCCCGAGGGCTTCACCCCTGACGCCGACGTCGTCGCGACCGCCCGCGAGATCGCTCAGGGCACCGGCGGCTCGATCGGGCTGACCGTCGATCCGCTCGCTGCGGTCGAGGGCGCCGACGTCGTCGTCACCGACTCCTGGGTCAGCATGGGCCGCGAGGAGGAGTCCGCGGACCGGCTCCGGATCTTCCCGCCCTACGGTGTGACCGAGGAGCTGCTCGCCCACGCCGACCCGGAGGCCATCGTCATGCACTGCCTGCCCGCCTACCGCGGCAAGGAGATCTCCGACGAGGTCATCGAGGGCCCGCAGTCGGTGGTCTGGGACGAGGCGGAGAACCGGCGGCACGCGCAGAAGGCCGTGCTCACGTGGCTGCTGGAGCGGTCATGAACACCCCACGACGTTCTTCTCCTCCGCTGCGCTCCCCCGAACAACGCCGCGGGGACCCCCTATGAGCGCCATGACGCCCCTCACGAAAGGCGCCCGCCACCAGCGCATCATCGACATCGTCACGACCCACCCGGTGCGCTCGCAGACCGAGCTCGCCGACCTGCTCGGCGACCACGGCGTGCACGTCACCCAGGCCACGCTGAGCCGCGACCTGGTCGAGCTCGACGCGGTCAAGGTGCGCAGCTCCGGCGGCGTGCTCGTCTACGCCGTGCCGGGCGAGGGCGGCGACCGTTCGGTGATCGCGCCCCGCGAGAGCGCGGCGGGACGCGAGCGGCTGGCCCGGCTCTGCGCCGACCTGCTGGTCAGCGCAGAGGCGAGCGCCAACCTCGTGGTCCTTCGTACGCCCCCGGGCGCGGCGCAGTTCCTCGCCAGCGCCTTCGACAAGGCCGACCTCGGCGACGTCCTCGGCACCATCGCCGGTGACGACACCCTCCTGGTCATCGGGCGCGACCCCCTCGGCGGCGACGCCCTGGCCCAGCGGTTCCTCGACCTGGCCAACCACTCCCACCAGCCCGAACCAGCCCCGGAACCATCCCCGGACACAGACAAGGACATCTCGTGAGCAAGGTCCTCACCTCCCTCCCCGTCGGCGAGCGCGTCGGCATCGCCTTCTCCGGCGGCCTCGACACCTCGGTGGCCGTCGCCTGGATGCGCGACAAGGGAGCGGTGCCGTGCACCTACACCGCCGACATCGGGCAGTACGACGAGCCCGACATCTCCGGTGTGCCGTCCCGCGCGATGCAGTACGGCGCCGAGCTGGCGCGCGCGGTCGACTGCCGCGCCTCCCTCGTCGAGGAGGGGCTGGCGGCCATGGCCTGCGGTGCGTTCCACATCCGCTCCGGCGGTCGCACCTACTTCAACACCACCCCGCTGGGCCGCGCCGTCACCGGGATGATGCTGGTGCGCGCGATGCACGAGGACGACGTCGACATCTGGGGCGACGGCTCCACCTTCAAGGGCAACGACATCGAACGGTTCTACCGCTACGGACTGCTCGCCAACCCGGAGCTGCGGATCTACAAGCCGTGGCTCGATGCCGACTTCGTCCACGAGCTCGGCGGCCGCGACGAGATGAGCCAGTGGCTCACCGAGCACGGCCTGCCCTACCGCGACAGCAAGGAGAAGGCGTACTCCACGGACGCCAACATCTGGGGCGCCACCCACGAGGCCAAGACGCTCGAGCACCTCGACGTGTCGCTGGAGACCGTCGAGCCGATCATGGGCGTGAAGTTCTGGGACCCGTCCGTCGCGATCGAGACCGAGGACGTCACGGTCCGCTTCGACCAGGGGCGCCCGGTCGCCATCAACGGCGCGACGTTCCCCGATGCCGTGCAGCTCGTCCTCGAGGCCAACGCGATCGGTGGCCGCCACGGCCTCGGCATGTCCGACCAGATCGAGAACCGGATCATCGAGGCCAAGTCGCGCGGCATCTACGAGGCGCCCGGCATGGCGCTGCTGTGGATCGCCTACGAGCGGCTGCTCAACGCCGTGCACAACGAGGACACCATCGCCAACTACCACTACGAGGGTCGCCGGCTCGGCCGGCTGCTCTACGAGGGTCGCTGGCTCGACCCGCAGGCGTTGATGATGCGCGAGGCGATCCAGCGCTGGGTCGCGTCCCTCGTCACCGGCGAGGTCACGATCCGGCTGCGCCGGGGCGAGGACTACACGGTGCTCGCGACCGACGGCCCGGCGTTCTCCTACCACCCCGACAAGCTGTCGATGGAGCGCACCGACAACGCCGTGTTCGGCCCCACCGACCGCATCGGCCAGCTCACGATGCGCAACCTCGACATCGCGGACTCCCGCGCCAAGCTCGAGCTCTACGCCAGCCAGCCGCAGGACCAGGGCCACGTCCTCGTGGAGAACGGCAACCTGTTCGGGGAGATCGAGCCCGGCGGAGCGGACCGCATCGCGCGGCGCAACGGCGCCGACCAGCTCGACGACGAGGCGCTCGACCACGCCGCGATGGACGTAGGCACCGACTGATGGCGGGGGAGACCAACGAGGGCTCCCTGTGGGGCGGCCGCTTCGCGAGCGGCCCGTCGCCGGAGCTCCAGACACTGTCGAGGTCGACGCACTTCGACTGGCAGCTGACGCCCTACGACCTCGCCGGCTCGCGTGCTCACGCCAACGCACTGCACCGCGCCGGGCTGCTGACCGACGACGACCACGCCGAGCTGTTGCGCGGACTGGCGGTGCTGGGGGAGAGGTACGCCGCCGGCGAGCTGCTGCCGGCCGACACCGACGAGGACGTCCACGGCGCTCTCGAGCGGATCCTGCTCGACGAGGTCGGTCCGGAGATCGGCGGGCGACTACGGGCCGGACGCTCGCGCAACGACCAGGTCGCCACCCTGTTCCGCGCCTACCTGCGGGACCACGCGCGCACCATCTCCGGGCTGGTGCTCGACTTCGTCGACGTCCTGGCCGCACAGGCCGGTGACCACCTCGACGTGATCATGCCGGGGCGCACCCACCTGCAGCACGCTCAACCGGTGCTCCTGTCCCACCACCTGTTGGCCCACGCGTGGCCGCTGGTGCGCGACGTCGAGCGGCTGCGTGACTGGGACGCGAGGGTCGCGAGCGACTCGCCGTACGGGTCGGGCGCGCTCGCGGGGCAGACGCTGGGGCTCGATCCTGTCGCTGTCGCCACCGAGCTCGGCTTCTCCGGCTCGTCGGCCAACTCGATCGACGGCACCGCCTCGCGCGACTTCGCCGCGGAGTTCGCCTTCGTCACCGCGCAGATCGGCGTCGACCTCTCACGTCTTGCGGAGGAGGTCATCCTCTGGACGACGCGCGAGTTCGACTTCGCCACGCTCCACGACTCCTGGTCGACCGGGTCGAGCATCATGCCGCAGAAGAAGAACCCCGACATCGCCGAGCTGGCCCGCGGCAAGTCCGGACGGCTGATCGGCAACCTCTCCGGGCTGATGGCCACGCTCAAGGGTCTTCCGCTGGCCTACAACCGGGACCTCCAGGAGGACAAGGAGCCGGTCTTCGACTCGGTCGAGACCCTCGAGGTGCTGCTTCCCGCCGTCGCCGGGATGGTCGCCACCCTCACCTTCAACGGAGCGCGGATGGCCGAGCTCGCGCCGCAGGGCTTCTCGCTCGCGACCGATGTCGCCGAGTGGCTCGTACGCCAGGGCGTGCCGTTCCGCGACGCCCACGAGCTCTCCGGCGCATGCGTACGCCGTTGTGAGCAGCTCGGGTGCGACCTGCCCGACCTCTCCGACGAGCAGCTCGCCGCGATCTCGCCCGCGCTGACGCCCGAGGTGCGCTCGGTGCTCACGGTCGAGGGCTCGGTCGCCTCCCGCTCCGGGCGCGGCGGCACGGCACCGGTCCGCGTGCGCGAGCAGCTCGACGAGCTGCGGTCAGTGACCGCCGGGCACCGTGGGCGCCTGGGCTGAGGGCGACCCCCTCGAGGTCGCCCCGCGGTTGCTGGGCGCGGTCCTCACCCACGGTGGGGTCTCGCTGCGCCTGACCGAGGTCGAGGCGTACGCCGGTCCCGCCGACCCGGGGTCGCACGCCTACCGCGGTCCGACCGATCGCAACCGGGTGATGTTCGGACCGCCCGGGCACCTCTACGTCTACTTCGTCTACGGCATGCACCACTGCGCCAACCTCGTCACCGGACCTGAAGGCGATCCCGGCGCGGTGCTGCTGCGCGCGGGGGAGGTCGTCGACGGCATCGACCTCGCTCGCGAACGCCGCCCGGGGAGCAGCGACCGCGATCTCGCGCGCGGTCCGGCACGGCTGTGCCGCGCGCTGGGGATCGATCTCGGTGACAACGGCGTACGCACTGAGCTGGTCCCGGGGGAGCAGGTGGTCCAGATCAGTACCGGACCGCGGGTCGGCCTGCGCCTCGCAGCGGATCGGCCGTGGCGGTTCTGGATCACGGGTGACCCGACCGTGAGCACCTACCGGCCAGCGGCCCCACGGCGGTCGACACGGCCCTGACCTGCGGTGATGCGTTCAGCGACCCCCCGGTTTGGCACGCCCCGTGGGGAGGGTCTACAGTTCTTCTTGTCGCTGCAAGTGGCGCCGCCTCCTGGCCAGAAGGTCAGCTGAAGCGGAAACCGGCACCGACCACCCGAAGCACAGCGTTCACCAGTTTGACGGTGAGCAACGTGCCCGGTAAGTTTCTGCAGGTTGCCCCGCGACCGAACCGGCCCAGCCGGCGAGGATCGGGTGCGTCTGATACTTGAGAACTCAACAGTGTGTTTGATTAGTCGACGAATTAGTTTGTTTTGCCCCGTTGGCGTCAACTTTTGCTCATCTGGTTTTGTCTGGGTGGGTGGTGTTGGTGTCGCGGTTTCTTTGACAATGATTCTGACAATTTTTTTGTCGGTGTCGTTTTTTGTCAGGGGATGTGGCTCTTATTGATAGTCGTCTTGCTGTTGGCCTTTTGGGTTGGTGGTGGGATGTTTTTTTTCGATGGAGAGTTTGATCCTGGCTCAGGACGAACGCTGGCGGCGTGCTTAACACATGCAAGTCGAGCGGAAAGGCCACTTCGGTGGTACTCGAGCGGCGAACGGGTGAGTAACACGTGAGTAATCTGCCCCTGGCTTTGGGATAGCCACCGGAAACGGTGATTAATACCGGATATGACAGCTTCTCGCATGAGATGGTTGTGGAAAGTTTTTCGGCCAGGGATGTGCTCGCGGCCTATCAGCTTGATGGTGAGGTAATGGCTCACCATGGCTTCGACGGGTAGCCGGCCTGAGAGGGTGACCGGTCACACTGGGACTGAGACACGGCCCAGACTCCTACGGGAGGCAGCAGTGGGGAATATTGGACAATGGGCGGAAGCCTGATCCAGCAACGCCGCGTGAGGGATGACGGCCTTCGGGTTGTAAACCTCTTTCGGTAGGGACGAAGCGCAAGTGACGGTACCTACTAAAGAAGCACCGGCCAACTACGTGCCAGCAGCCGCGGTAATACGTAGGGTGCGAGCGTTGTCCGGAATTATTGGGCGTAAAGGGCTCGTAGGCGGTTTGTCGCGTCGGGAGTGAAAACCAGGTGCTTAACACCTGGCTTGCTTTCGATACGGGCAGACTAGAGGTATGCAGGGGAGAACGGAATTCCTGGTGTAGCGGTGAAATGCGCAGATATCAGGAGGAACACCGGTGGCGAAGGCGGTTCTCTGGGCATGACCTGACGCTGAGGAGCGAAAGTGTGGGGAGCGAACAGGATTAGATACCCTGGTAGTCCACACCGTAAACGTTGGGCGCTAGGTGTGGGGTCCATTCCACGGATTCCGTGCCGCAGCTAACGCATTAAGCGCCCCGCCTGGGGAGTACGGCCGCAAGGCTAAAACTCAAAGGAATTGACGGGGGCCCGCACAAGCGGCGGAGCATGCGGATTAATTCGATGCAACGCGAAGAACCTTACCTGGGTTTGACATACACCCTGCCGCTCCAGAGATGGGGCTTCTTTTGGGGGTGTACAGGTGGTGCATGGCTGTCGTCAGCTCGTGTCGTGAGATGTTGGGTTAAGTCCCGCAACGAGCGCAACCCTCGTTCTATGTTGCCAGCACGTAATGGTGGGGACTCATAGGAGACTGCCGGGGTCAACTCGGAGGAAGGTGGGGATGACGTCAAGTCATCATGCCCCTTATGTCCAGGGCTTCACGCATGCTACAATGGCCGGTACAAAGGGCTGCGATCCCGTAAGGGGGAGCGAATCCCAAAAAGCCGGTCTCAGTTCGGATTGGGGTCTGCAACTCGACCCCATGAAGTCGGAGTCGCTAGTAATCGCAGATCAGCAACGCTGCGGTGAATACGTTCCCGGGCCTTGTACACACCGCCCGTCACGTCACGAAAGTCGGCAACACCCGAAGCCAGTGGCCCAACCGTTTACGGAGGGAGCTGTCGAAGGTGGGGCTGGCGATTGGGACGAAGTCGTAACAAGGTAGCCGTACCGGAAGGTGCGGCTGGATCACCTCCTTTCTAAGGAGCACACACCCCGATCTCTTCCTGGCCGGATGGTCGCTGCGACGTGAGTCGTGGAGTGGAGGGACGCATGGTGGTGTCTCACTAGTGGAATCGTCGACATCACGCTGTCTGGCCCGTGGGAGGGTCGGGAGCGGGTTGGTTCTCATGCCTCACGTTGGTGGGGGTGGGGTCAAGCACACTGTTGGGTCCTGAAGAATCAGCCGTGGGCGCGTGGACGTTGAGTCTGGGTGTCGACTGTTTGAGGCTTCTGGTCCTCCCTTTGCCTGCTGTCATCTGTGTGCCCTGTTGTTCGGGGTGGGTGGTGGTGGGGGTTGGTGGGGTTGTTGTTTGAGATCTGCATAGTGGACGCGAGCATCTTTCGATGCACTGCTGGCTGGTTGCTGGTCGTGATGGCTTTGGTCGTTGCGGGTGGTGGTGGTTGGTGTGTGTGTTGATAGAGCAATTCGAATGAGTTCGAATTTTTGGTGTGGCCTGGTTTTTCCCTATTCCTTGGGGTTGGGTCGCACCGTTTGTGTGAGGCTGGTCTGCCTTCTGATTGTGGGGGTGGGCTGGTTGTTGTTTTTTGTGGTTTGTTGGCGTGGCAGGTGCACGGATCGTACGGGTTCATACCGCGGTTTGTATTGAGTGTGTGTGTTTGTGACGTTGTTGAGACAAGCTATGAAGGGCACATGGTGGATGCCTTGGCATCAAGAGCCGATGAAGGACGTTGGAGCCTGCGATAAGCCCTGGGGAGTTGGCAACCGAGCTGTGATCCGGGGGTGTCCGAATGGGGAAACCCAGCACGAGTCATGTCGTGTTACCTGCACCTGAATATATAGGGTGTGTGGAGGGAACGTCGGGAAGTGAAACATCTCAGTACCGACAGGAAGAGAAAACAACAGTGATTCCGAGAGTAGTGGCGAGCGAAATCGGATGAGGCCAAACCGTGGCTGTGTGATACCCGGCAGGGGTTGCAGTTACGGGGTTGTGGGACCGCTCAATCTCATCTGCCGGTGGGGTACAGAGTAAGAAACCAGTGTGGAAGTCGAAGTCGGTTGGAAAGCCGTACCGTAGAGGGTGATAGGCCCGTAGACATAAGACGCTGGCTCTGGAGCGTGTTCCCAAGTAACACGGAACCCCTGAAATTCCGTGTGAATCTGGCGGGACCACCCGTTAAGCCTAAATACTCCTTGATGACCGATAGCGGACAAGTACCGTGAGGGAAAGGTGAAAAGTACCCCTGGCGGGGAGTGAAATAGTACCTGAAACCGTGTGCCTACAATCCGTCGGAGCCTTATGCCACTTGTGGTGGGGGTGACGGCGTGCCTTTTGAAGAATGAGCCTGCGAGTTTGCGGTGTGTTGCGAGGTTAACCCGTGTGGGGAAGCCGTAGCGAAAGCGAGTCCGAATAGGGCGATTCAGTAGCGCGCTCAAGACCCGAAGCGAAGTGATCTATCCATGGGCAGGTTGAAGCGTCGGTAAGACGACGTGGAGGACCGAACCCACTTAGGTTGAAAACTGAGGGGATGACCTGTGGATAGGGGTGAAAGGCCAATCAAACTTCGTGATAGCTGGTTCTCCCCGAAATGCATTTAGGTGCAGCGTTGCGTGTTTCTTGCCGGAGGTAGAGCACTGGATAGCTAATGGGCCCTACAAGGTTACTGACGTTAGCCAAACTCCGAATGCCGGTAAGTGAGAGCGCAGCAGTGAGACTGCGGGGGATAAGCTCCGTAGTCGAGAGGGAAACAGCCCAGACCATCAGCTAAGGCCCCTAAGCGGTGACTAAGTGGAAAAGGATGTGGAGTCGCATTGACAACCAGGAGGTTGGCTTGGAAGCAGCCACCCTTGAAAGAGTGCGTAATAGCTCACTGGTCAAGTGATTCCGCGCCGACAATGTAGCGGGGCTCAAGTCATCCGCCGAAGCTATGGCATTCAGCGTATACATCAGCATCGACTTGATCGGTGTTCAGTGTGCTGGATGGGTAGGGGAGCGTCGTGTGGCCAGTGAAGCGCCGGAGTGATCCAGGTGTGGAGGCCACACGAGTGAGAATGCAGGCATGAGTAGCGAATCACGGGTGAGAAACCCGTGCGCCGAATGATCAAGGGTTCCAGGGTCAAGCTAATCTGCCCTGGGTAAGTCGGGACCTAAGGCGAGGCCGACAGGCGTAGTCGATGGACAACGGGTTGATATTCCCGTACCGGCGAAGTTGCGCCCATGACGAACCTGGTGATGCTAACCACCCGAAGCTCATCGGACCGGACCCTTCGGGGCGAGGCTGGTGTGTGGAGCGTGGGACCCGAGCTGGTAGTAGTCAAGCGATGGGGTGACACAGGAAGGTAGCCCAGCCACAGCGATGGTTGTCTGTGGGCAAGCGCGTAGGACGTGGTGTAGGCAAATCCGCACCATCCACTTCAGTGTGGAGTCTGAGACGTGACGCGGAGCCGTATGGCGAAGTGGGTGATCCTATGCTGTCGAGAAAAACCTCTAGCGAGCAACGAGCCGCCCGTACCCCAAACCGACTCAGGTGATCAAGTAGAGAATACTAAGGCGATCGAGACAACCATGGTTAAGGAACTCGGCAAAATGCCCCCGTAACTTCGGGAGAAGGGGGGCCCGGATCGTGAACCCACTAGCTGGGGGAAGCGTGAAGGGCCGCAGAGACCAGGGGGAAGCGACTGTTTACTAAAAACACAGGTCCGTGCGAAGTTGTAAGACGATGTATACGGACTGACTCCTGCCCGGTGCTGGAAGGTTAAGAGGACCGGTTAGACCTTTGGGTCGAAGCTGAGAATTTAAGCCCCAGTAAACGGCGGT
Source organism: uncultured Actinomycetota bacterium (assembly GCA_963711175.1). GTDB lineage: Bacteria > Actinomycetota > Actinomycetes > Propionibacteriales > Nocardioidaceae > Nocardioides. The sequence continues at coordinate 14,977 of CAVQDC010000039.1, read as the reverse complement.
GGTAACTATAACCATCCTAAGGTAGCGAAATTCCTTGTCGGGTAAGTTCCGACCTGCACGAATGGAGTAACGACTTCCCCACTGTCTCAACCATGGACTCGGCGAAATTGCACTACGAGTAAAGATGCTCGTTACGCGCGGCAGGACGGAAAGACCCCGGGACCTTTACTATAGTTTGGTATTGGTGTTTGGTACGGTTTGTGTAGGATAGGTGGGAGACTGTGAAGCGATCACGCCAGTGGTTGTGGAGTCAACGTTGAAATACCACTCTGGTCGTACTAGATGTCTAACCTAGGTCCATTATCTGGATCAGGGACAGTGCCTGATGGGTAGTTTAACTGGGGCGGTTGCCTCCTAAAATGTAACGGAGGCGCTCAAAGGTTCCCTCAGCCTGGTTGGCAATCAGGTGGCGAGTGTAAGTGCACAAGGGAGCTTGACTGTGAGACAGACATGTCGAGCAGGGACGAAAGTCGGAACTAGTGATCTGGCCACGGCATGTGGAAGCGTGGTCACTCAACGGATAAAAGGTACCCCGGGGATAACAGGCTGATCTTCCCCAAGAGTCCATATCGACGGGATGGTTTGGCACCTCGATGTCGGCTCGTCGCATCCTGGGGCTGGAGTAGGTCCCAAGGGTTGGGCTGTTCGCCCATTAAAGCGGCACGCGAGCTGGGTTTAGAACGTCGTGAGACAGTTCGGTCCCTATCCGCCGCGCGCGCAGGAAACTTGAGAAAGGCTGTCCCTAGTACGAGAGGACCGGGATGGACGAACCTCTGGTGTGCCAGTTGTTCCGCCAGGAGCACGGCTGGTTGGCTACGTTCGGAAGTGATAACCGCTGAATGCATCTAAGCGGGAAGCACGTTTCAAGATGAGGTTTCCCACCACGTAAGTGGGTAAGGCCCCCCACAGAACATGGGGTTGATAGGCCGGAGGTGTACAGCAGCAATGCCCAGCCGACCGGTACTAATAGGCCGAGGGCTTGTCCCAACACCGTACACAAACCCACACACACCACCCTTGAATGGGCCCTGCGAGAGCAGGCGTGTGACACGTGCTACGACCAACGCGCAAAAACAACGAACACACGTCAGAACTCATACTGATTGTTCGCGTCCACTAAGCAGTTCCCAACCAACAAACCACACCCAAGCTGACACAGTTGGGGGTTTGTGGAGGTTGAAAGAGTTACGGCGGCCATAGCGAAACGGGAAACACCCGGTCCCATACCGAACCCGGAAGTTAAGCCTTTCAGCGCCGATGGTACTGCAATCGAGAGGTTGTGGGAGAGTAGGACGCCGCCGGACAAACATTGTGGAAGTGGGGTCACCTTCGGGTGGCCCCACTTCTGCATTTCCGGACCTGTGGCGCCGTCTGCTGTGTCGAGACGGTGCGCCACCGGGCGTCCACAGGTCAGGCTCGGGGGCGTTTCTCCACAGCCGCGACCGAATCATCGACCGTCGTGTCGGTCCGCGCCCGGAGAGTGTGCGCAGGAGGTGCATCGTGACCACTGCACACAAGAACAAGTCGAAGACCGACAAGAACGACACGATCGACTCGGGCGACCTCGAGGCGGCGACCAACGACGTACGACTGGTGGGCCGCCTGACGGGTGAGCCGTCAGTCGTGGAGCTGCCGAGCGGCGACTCGCTCGTCACGTTCAGGATCTCGGTGCCGCGTGCGTCACCACGAGGTGGCGCTGCGGCGCGAGCCACGAAGGGACAGCGAGTCGACTCAGTGCCCTGCACGGCCTGGAGCTCGCGGCTGCGGCGCAGCATCCTGGGGTGGAGGGCCGGCGACCTCGTGGAGGTGTCCGGCGCGGTGAGGTGCCGGTTCTACCAGGCCGGCGGCGCCACCCGTTCCCGCGTCGAGGTGGAGGCGACTGCGGGCAGGATCATGCGTCGGTCATCGGCCGCATGAGCGCACCCAGGCTCGGCTTGGGCTGGAAGGACGTCGCCTTCTCCGGGAGGAGCCCGCCTGACTCGACCAGCGCACGGACCTGCTCGAAGTCCGGGCTCGGCAGCAGGACGGCTGGCGACGATGCGCTCGTGGCTGCGAGGGCGTCCTCCACGTTGTGGTGGTGCTCGATCCGCGTCACGGGGGTCGACAGGAGCGGGAGGACCTGGTCGTGCAGCCACGACACCGCTGCATCGCGGTCGAGATCGCCCGGGCTGACCGTGTGCCAGGTCGCTCCGTCCGTGAGCACGAGGTGAGTGCTGTCGAGCGCTCCCAGCGCCCGGCGCCGGCTGTGGGCCGTCACCTCGGCGTCAGCGGCGCGTGCGGCGTCCACGAGGGCCGAGAGCGTCGCGCCGGGCAGGGTGCGGTGGATCGCGCCGAGGAAGAGGGGCGTGTCGTGCTGGTCGACCAGCATGGCGAGGCCGGCGTCCCAGGCCGTTCCTGGGTGCTCCTGCTGGAGGCGGAGGTACGCCGCATACCTGTGGTGGCCGTCCGCGATGAGACAGCGTGTCTCGCGCAGCAGCTCACCGATGCGCGTCTGCACCTCGACATCACGGATGGCCCAGATGCGCTGTCGCTGCCCGCTGCGGTCGAGGTAGCGCCAGTCGGGGCGGTCCGTGATGACCTCGGCGATCAGCGCGCGGAGCTCGGCATCACCATGGTGCACGAGGAGGATCGGTGCGGGGTTGAGGTCCATCTGGTGCATCCGGTCCGCGAGCTCGCCCGCCTGCTCCGGGTGGATGGCTTCGTGGGGCCACACAGCGCGGTCGGCACGCGCGGCCGTACGCCGCGACATCCCGAGGGCGCCGACCAGACCGCGCACCGTGAGACCGCCGGCGGTGTACTCGTGGACGTAGAGCGCCGGAGCGGTGTCGGCGATGGCGCGACCGTGTTCGATCCACGACGTCAGGCGGGCCGCCACGTCGCGATAGGGTCGCGCGAGCGCTCGAGCGGACGCAGGATCGCCGACCCGGGCCGGAGCCAGCATCATGGCCCGGAAGGGAAACAGCTCGAGGGGCTTCGCGACGTACGGCGCTACGTCCGTGGCGAAGTCCATCGGAGCATCGTAGGGGGACGCTCATCACAAACCGGAGAGGGGTGGAGCATGCTCGAGGAGTCGACGAGTCCGATCGCTGAGGCGCACGACCTGGTGATGTTCGACCTGGACGGTGTGGTCTACGTCGGCGACACTGCGATCGACGGAGTCGCGGCGCACGTCGACCGTCTGCGCCAGTCCGGGACCCACCTCGCGTTCGTGACCAACAACGCCTCGCGCACGCCTGACCAGGTCGCCGAGAAGCTCGAGCGGGTCGGCGTCACCGCAAGCGCCGAGGATGTCGTCACCTCGGCGCAGGCGGCCGCGCGGGTGCTGGTCGACGAGCACGGTGCCGGTGCGAAGGTCCTGCTGCTCGGCGGCGAGGGGCTGAAGGTGGCGCTGCTGGCGGCCGGCCTGGAGCCGGTCGACGAGCCGGACGGAGCGGTCGCCGTGGTCAGCGGCTACGGCCCTGACGTCCGGTGGCGCGACATCATGCGGGTCTCGACGCTCGTCCGCGACGGACTTCCCTACGTCGCCAGCAACACCGACATGACGATCCCGACGCCCTACGGGCTCGCTCCGGGCCACGGCGTCCTGGTCAAGACGATCTCCGGGTTCGCGGGTGTGCAGCCGACAGTGGCGGGCAAGCCCGAGAAACCGCTGATGGAGGAGACCGTACGACGGGTGGGCGGGGACCGGCCGCTCATGGTCGGTGACCGGCTGGACACCGACATCGAGGGCGCCCACGCGATCGACGTACCGTCGCTGCTCGTGCTCACCGGGGTGAGCTGGCTGGAGGACCTCGCGACAGCCACGCCACAGCTGCGGCCTTCCTACATCTCCCCGACCCTCGAGGGACTCTTCGAGCCGCACCCGGTGCCACAGGAGGACTCGGACGGCGCGGTCGGGCTCAACGGCTGGACCGCGAGGGTCGACGAGGGTCGGCTGGTGGTCGCCGGCGAGGGCAGCGACGCCGACTGGTGGCGGGTCGTGGCGACCGCGTGCTGGCAGCACCTGGACGCGTCCGGGTCGCCCGTCGACCTGGGCGACACGACACCGCCCGGGCCGGTTCGCCGGCTCGGTCGCCGAGTAGTCTCGTGGTCATGGAGCAGCGACCCGAGCATCCCGACGACACGGCGGACGGCGGCACACCTGACGGTTCGACCGGCGTCGCTGTGGTGGACCAGGTGCTCGCTGATGTCGCGGCTGTCTCCGGTACGCCGGTGGCCGGCCACGTGGCCGTCTTCGAGCGGGCGCACGACCAGCTGCGCCGTGCCCTCGACGCGCAGCCGGACCGCCAGCAGGGCGACTGACCCGACCGTGCCGCCTCGACGACTTCGACTGGACCAGGAGCTCGTCCGGCGTGGCCTGGCCCGTTCGCGGGAGCATGCGAGCGAGCTCGTCGCCGCGGGACGGGTCACCGTCTCCGGAGCACCCGCGACGAAGCCCGCGACCGGTGTCACCACCGACGTGGCGATCGTCGTGCGCGAGGACCCGACGACCGTCGACTACGTCTCCCGCGGTGGGCACAAGCTCGCGGGGGCGCTGGAGGCGTTCGCCGCCCACGGCATCGAGGTCGAGGGCAAGCGCTGCCTGGATGCCGGGGCCTCGACCGGCGGCTTCACCGACGTCCTGCTGCGGGCGGGGGCGCGGGAGGTCGTCGCGGTGGACGTCGGTTACGGCCAGCTCGCGTGGTCCCTGCAGAGCGACGAGCGGGTGCACATCCACGACCGCACGAACATCCGCGAGCTGACGCTCGACCTGATCGGCGAGCCCGTCGACCTCGTGGTCGGCGACCTGTCCTTCATCTCCCTCGCCCTCGTGCTCGACCCACTGCTGTCCGTGACGCGCGAGGACGGCGAGCTTGCCCTGATGGTGAAGCCGCAGTTCGAGGTCGGCAAGGACCGCATCGGCAAAGGGGGAGTCGTCCGCGACCTCGCCCTGCGCGCCGAGACCGTCACCACCATCGCCGACCTCGCGGCCGCACGCGGCTGGGGAGCCGTGGCGGTCACCGTCAGCCCGCTGCCCGGGCCGTCGGGCAACGTCGAGTTCTTCCTGCTCCTCAGGCAGGGGCCTGCGGCGATCGACGCCGAGGACATCCGCGCCGAGGTGGAGAGGGCGGCCCCACTGGGGGTGGCGGGTGAGAGGGTGGATCCGTGAGTGACGAGACGCCCGGACGCCGGGTCCTGGTGCTCGCGCACACCGGCCGCGCCGAGGTGCGCGAGGTCGCCCGCGCGTGCGTGAAGCGACTCACCGAGCACGGCATCGCCGTACGCCTGCTGGCGGACGAAGCGGCCGACCTCGGGCTCGACCCCGGTCCCGGCGGTGATGCGGGCCTGGTGGAGACGACCCAGCCCGACGACGGACCGGGGGAGGGCTGTGAGCTGGTGCTGGTCATCGGCGGTGACGGCTCGATCCTGCGCGCCGCCGAGCTCACCCACGAGACCAGCACCCCGTTGCTCGGCGTCAACCTCGGGCACGTCGGCTTCCTCGCCGAGGCCGAGCAGGAGGACGTCGACGTCACGATCACCGCGATCGTCAACCGCACCTACACCGCCGAGGACCGGCTCACCCTGGGCGTACGCGTGCTGGTGGGCAAGGAGGTCCTGTTCGAGACCTTCGCCCTCAACGAGGCGAGCGTCGAGAAGGCCGCGCGCGAACGGATGCTCGAGGTCGTCGTCGAGGTCGACGGGCGGCCGCTGTCGAGGTGGGGGTGCGACGGTGTCGTGTGCGCGACCCCGACGGGATCGACGGCCTACAACTTCAGCGCCGGCGGCCCCGTGGTGTGGCCCGAGGTCGAGGCCCTGCTGATGGTGCCGCTGAGCGCACACGCCCTCTTCGCCCGACCGATGGTGGTGGCCCCGACGTCGGTGCTCGCCATCGAGGTGCTGGCCAGCAACAACATCAGCTCGGGCGTGCTCTGGTGCGACGGCCGGCGCACGGTCGACCTGCCGCCGGGCGCCCGCATCGAGGTACGACGCGGCGACCGGCCGGTGCGCCTGGTCCGGCTGCACCAGGCGCCCTTCACCGACCGGCTCGTGGCGAAGTTCGGCCTGCCGGTCGAGGGGTGGCGTGGTGCCGCCGAGCGCCGACGCAGGGACGGCGCCGACCACGAGGGGGGTGACAGTGATGCTTGAGGAGCTGCGGATCAGCCAGCTCGGCGTCATCGACTCCTCGACCCTGGAGCTCGGACCAGGGCTGACCGTGATCACCGGTGAGACCGGTGCCGGCAAGACCATGGTCGTGACCGCACTCGGGCTGCTGCTCGGCGGCAGGGCCGACTCCGGCGCCGTCCGGACGGGGGCGAAGCAGGCCCGTGTCGAAGGTGTCGTCTCGACGACGTCGCTCGCCGGGTTCCGGGAGGCCGTCGAGGACACCGGTGGTGAGGTGGAGGACGACCGGGTCGTCCTGGCCCGCAACGTGGCCGCCCAAGGACGGTCGCGGGCCTGGATCGGCGGCGCGGCCGTCCCCGTCACGACCCTCGCCGAGATCGCCGAGCCGCTCGTCGCGGTCCACGGCCAGTCCGACCAGCACCGACTGCTCCGTGCCGGCGCGCAGCGCGAGTCCCTCGACCGCTTCGGGGGCGCCGAGCTGGCCGCCACCGCAGAGTCGTACGCCTCGCTGTGGGCCGAGCTGGCAGCGACCGAGCGCACCCTGGCCGACGTCATCGGCTCGGCCCGCGAACGGGCGCGCGAGGCCGACCAGCTCCGGTTCGGGCTCGGTGAGGTCGAGGCCGTCGACCCGAGGCCGGGGGAGGACGTCGAGCTTGCCGCCGAAGAAGGTCGGCTCGGCTACGCCGACACCCTGCGCACCGCCGCCGAGACCGCCCGGGAGGCCCTCTCGAGCGAGGACGGCGCCGCCGACGCGCTGGGCACCACGAGCGCGGCCCGCCACGCGCTCGACGGTGTCCGCGAGCACGACGCGACCGCCGGTGAGCTGGCCGACCGCATCGTCGAGCTCGGCCACCTCCTCGTCGACGTGGCGGGCGACGTGGCGTCCTACGCCTCCAGCCTGGAGACCGACCCGGCCCGCCTGGCGGCCGTGTCCGAGCGTCGGGCGGCGCTGACCGCACTGACCCGGAAGTACGGCGAGACCATCGACGAGGTCCTGGCGTGGGCCGAGGACGGTGCCAAGCGACTCCTCGACCTCGAGGACGCCGACGGGCAGGTCGGCGAGCTCGAACAGCGGCGCGACCGCCTGCGCGCCGAGCTCGGCGCGCTCGCCTCGACCCTCAGTGCCCAGCGTGCGGGGTCGGCGACCCGCCTCGGGACCGCCGTGAGCGACGAGCTCACGTCCCTCGCGATGCCGCACGCCGTCGTGACGATCGCGGTGTCCCAGCACGAGTCACCCGCACCGGAGACGCCCGGCGGTCCGGTCCTCCATGTCGACGGACGGTGGGTCCGCGCGGCGTCGCACGGCGTCGACGACGTCGAGTTCCTGCTGGCGGCCAACACCGGCGCGGACGCACGGCCCCTGCACAAGGGTGCGTCGGGCGGTGAGCTGTCCCGGGTGATGCTCGCGCTCGAGGTGTCACTGGCCGAGACCGGGTCGGTGCCGACCTTCGTCTTCGACGAGGTGGATGCGGGAGTGGGCGGCAAGGCGGCGATCGAGGTCGGCAGGCGGCTCGCCGTGTTGGCGCGCACCTCGCAGGTGCTCGTCGTCACGCACCTGCCCCAGGTCGCGGCGTACGCCGACCGCCACGTCGTCGTGCACAAGTCCAGCGACGGGTCGGTCACCACCTCCGGCCTGGTGAGCCTCGACGAGGCCCAACGGGAACAGGAGCTGTCCCGGATGCTGGCCGGTGTCGAGGACTCCGACAGTGCCCGCGCCCACGCGCGCGAGCTGTTGGCGGCCGCCGCGCCCGAGCGGGCCTGCCTCCCCGAAGGGCACCCGACCGGCTGACACCATGGCGCGGTCATGAAGTTCGCAGTCCGCTCCCGCCCAGCCCCCACGCTTCCCGGTGTCCACGGTCCCGCCCGGCTCCACCGGCGTACGGCCAGCCTGCTCGGCCGGCTGCAGCCCGGTGACGTCGCCGTGCTCGACCACCTCGACATGGACCGCGACACGGCGCAGGCCCTGATCGACGCAGGCGTCGTCGCCGTGGTCAACGCGAGCCCGATGATCTCGGGCCGCTACCCCAACCTCGGTCCCGAGCTGCTCGTCCAGGCCGGCATCACGGTCGTCGACAGCGCCGGGGTGGCGATCTTCGACCGCGTCAAGGACGGAACCGACGTCCGCATCGAGGCAGGCGTGGTGCACGCCGGTGGCACGCTCGTCGCACCGGCACGCGAGCTCACCGCCGACGTGGTCCGCGGTGAGATGGGCAAGGCCCGCAGCGGTCTCACGGCGCAGCTCGAGAGCTTCACCCACAACACCACCGAGTTCCTGCGCCGCGAGCAGGACCTCCTGCTCCACGGCCACGGCATCCCGCGAACGGCGACGGACATGGTCGACCGTCCGGTCGTCGTGGTCGTCCGGTCGCACGGGTGGGAGGACGAGCTGCGCGGGATCCGACCGTTCATCCGCGAGCAGCGACCGGTCCTCATCGGGGTGGACCGCGGTGCGGACGCACTGGCCGACGCCGGACATCGTCCCGACGTGGTCGTGCTGACCGGTGGCGCGGACGACATGCCCCGCGCGGCCGTGCTCCGCAAGGCCCGTGACGTCGTCGTGCTCGTCGAGAGCGGATCGCCGCGGAGCGCGACCGAGCACCTCGAGCGGATGAGCATCCGTCCGCTGCGGTTCGAGACCACGGCCACCACCGAGGACGCCGCCCTGCTCCTCGCGGCGCGCGAGGCCTCGCTGGTCGTGGGGGTCGGCCTGCACGCCACCCTCGCGGAGTTCCTCGACCGTCGGCGCACCGGCCTCGCCAGCACGTTCCTGACCCGCCTCAAGCTGGGCCCCGACCTCGTCGACGCAACGGCCGTGCCTCAGCTGTACGACGGCGCAGTCCGTCCGCGGCACCTCGCCGGCGCCCTCATCGCCGGCGTGCTCGCCGTGGCAGCGGCCGTCAGCGTGACCCCCGTGGGCCAGCAGTGGGTCGACGCTGTCTCGCCGTCCGTCACCAGCACCACCACAGACCTGATCGACAACGTTCGAGGAATTCTCCCGTGATCTCCCTGCGTCACCACGTCCTGACCATCGTTGCCGTCTTCCTGGCGCTCGCGGCCGGCATCGTCCTCGGAGGTGGACCCCTGTCGGACGTGGGTCCTGCCGTCACGGCCGCCGGCACCGCCGGGGACCGTGCGGACGCACCGGCCGCCGGCACCGCGAAGGGCGACTACGCCGAGTCGTTCGTCTCCGCAGTGGCCGCGCCGGTCCTCGGCGGCCGGCTCGCCGATCGGGGCGTGGCCATCGTGACCGTCCCCGGAGCCGACGAGCAGGTCGTCGCGGCCCTGTCGGGGCAGGTGGAGGCCGCGGGCGGAACCGTCACCGCGCGATACGACCTGGGCGCCGACCTCGTCGACCCGGCCCAGAAGTCGCTCGTCGACACGCTCGGCAGCCAGCTGCTCACGCAACAGGCCGAAGGAGTCGTCGCGGCTGACGCGTCGACGTACGACCGGATCGGCCAGCTGATCGGTCTCGCCGTGGCGAGCAAGGTGGCCGAGGGGGAGGACCCGACCCGTCGTTCCCGGGCGGTCGCGGATGCGGTCAGCGGTGCCGGCCTGATGAAGAAGCCCGATGAGGTCTCCCGCCGTGCGCCGCTGGTGCTGCTCGTGCTGGGCACCGATGCCGAGAACGAGGGCTCGGACGCGATCCTGGCCGGTCTGGCCGAGGGCCTGGCGGCGCAGGCCACCGGCGTCGTGGTCGCCGGGACGCTGACCGACGGAGCCGCCGGACAGCTCGCGCGACTCCGTACGGACCCTGCCGCGGCGAGCATCGCCAGCCTCGACGGCGTCGACTCCGTGGCCGGCCAGGTCGCCACGATCATGCTCCTGCAGCGCTCGCTGACGACACCCGGCGGATCATTCGGTGCGTCGGGTGCCGACGGCGCGGCCCCTCTCGGGTAGGATCGAAGCCCGTGAAGAACCCCACGCCGACCAAGCACGTATTCGTGACCGGAGGCGTCGCCTCCTCGCTCGGCAAGGGGCTCACCGCCTCCAGCCTGGGCAACCTGCTGAAGGCGCGGGGACTGCGCGTCACGATGCAGAAGCTCGACCCGTACCTCAATGTGGATCCGGGCACGATGAACCCGTTCCAGCACGGTGAGGTCTTCGTGACCAACGACGGCGCTGAGACCGATCTCGACATCGGTCACTACGAGCGCTTCCTCGACACCGACCTCAACCAGATCGCCAACGTGACGACCGGACAGGTCTACTCGACGGTGATCGCCAAGGAGCGCCGCGGCGACTACCTCGGTGACACCGTGCAGGTCATCCCGCACATCACCAACGAGATCAAGGACCGGATCCTGGCCATGGGCGGCCCGGACATCGACGTCGTGATCACGGAGGTCGGCGGCACCGTCGGCGACATCGAGTCGCTGCCGTTCCTCGAGGCAGCACGTCAGACGCGGCACCAGATCGGCCGCACCAACTGCTTCTTCATCCACGTCTCGCTCGTGCCCTACATCGGCCCGTCCGGTGAGCTCAAGACCAAGCCCACCCAGCACTCGGTCGCCGCGTTGCGCTCCATCGGCATCCAGCCCGACGCGATCGTGTGTCGCGCGGACCGCGAGCTCCCGGACAGCATCAAGCGCAAGATCGCGCTGATGTGCGACGTCGACGACGAGGCCGTGGTCACCGCCGCCGACGCACCGTCGATCTACGACATCCCGAAGGTGCTGCATCGCGAGGGCCTCGACGCCTACGTCGTACGCCGCCTCGACCTGCCGTTCCGCGACGTGAACTGGACGACGTGGGACGACCTGCTCCGCCGGGTGCACCACCCGTCCGAGGAGGTCACCGTCGCGCTGGTCGGCAAGTACATCGACCTGCCCGACGCCTATCTCTCGGTCAGTGAGGCGCTGCGCGCCGGTGGCTTCGCCCACGAGGCCAAGGTCAACATCCGCTGGGTCGCCTCGGACGAGTGCGAGACCGAGGCCGGTGCCGCGAAGCACCTCGCCGACGTCGACGCGGTGCTGGTCCCCGGCGGCTTCGGCGTCCGCGGCATCGAGGGCAAGCTCGGCGCCCTGCGCTACACCCGCATCCACGGCATCCCGACCCTCGGCCTGTGCCTCGGCCTGCAGTGCATGGTCATCGAGTACGCCCGCAACGTCGCCGGGCTCGGCAAGGCCGGCTCCACGGAGTTCGACCCCGACACCGTCGAGCCCGTGATCTCCACGATCGAGGAGCAGAAGAAGTTCGTCGACGGCGCGGGCGACCTCGGCGGCACCATGCGCCTGGGGCTCCAGAAGGCCACGCTCGCAGCGGGCAGCGTCGTGCGGGCGACGTACGGCACCGAGGTCGTCGAGGAGCGTCACCGTCACCGATACGAGTTCAACGACGCCTACCGCGAGACGCTCGCCGAGGCGGGACTGGTCTTCTCCGGCGTCAACCCGGAGCTGGGACTGGTGGAATTCGTCGAGCTGCCGGCCGACGTGCACCCCTACTACGTCGCGACGCAGGCGCACCCCGAGCTCCGCTCGCGGCCCACCCGCCCGCACCCGCTCTTCGCGGGCCTGGTCGGTGCCGCGATCGAGCGTCAGCGCTCCGAGCGGTTCCCGATCGACGAGACCGGGCTCCGCCGCAAGGACGACGAGGACTGACCCGGACGGGCACGAAGTGCCCGGTCACCGGGCAGGACGGGCACGAAGTGCCCGGTCACCGGGCAGGACGGGCACGAAGTGCCCGGTCACCGGGTCAGAGCTGGCGGGCCTGCAGGATCCGGCCGAGCACGAACGAGTTCGCGCCGAGCTGGTTGCGGGCGTAGGAGCTGAGGCTCGTGTCGTCGACGGCTGCCTCGGCGGCGGCGAGGAACGACGCGTCGCCCGCCCCGAGCGGGTACATCGCGCGGATCGTCAGGCCCTGGTTGAGCAGGCCGCCCTTGAGCGTGTGCAGCTCGTCGAGGTAGCGGTGGGTGAACGGCGCGAGGAGCTCGGCCTGGCCGGGGCGCCAGAAGGTCGAGCCGAGCACGAGCGTCTCGCGGCTCGCCGGGACGGCGTAGTCGACGAAGAACGCGCGCCAGACCTCCTCCTTGGCCTCGAGGTCGGGTCGGGCGGCCAGCACCGCGAGGCGGCGCATGCCGGCGTCGGGGTCCGGGTCGGACTCGAGCAGTCGACGGACGTGGTCCTCGTCGTAGTCACCGAGCTCGGAGCGGCGTACGGCCATCCGCCAGGCAAGGTCGAGGTCGGTCGCCCTGCCGGCCGCTTCCTCCAGGACTGCCCAGTGGGCGTCGGTGGACGCGGAGGCGGCCAGGGTGCGGAGCGCGGCCTGGCGGGCGTCCGGCAGGTCCACGAGGCCGATCACCGCGTCGGCGAGGCCGCGCAGCAGGTCGGGGGACTCGGCGGCCGGTGCCCAGCGGTCGGCGACCTGCAGTGCCTGGCCGAGGAACGGCTCGATCAGTGCGGGGCTGGTCTCGGCGGCGAGGGCGCGGGTGAGCGAGGCCGCGACGTCGCGGGGCGCGACGTGGCCCAGCAGGAGGAGCTGTCCGGCGGTGGCGGCCACGAGCGCCCGGTCGAGCGGGTCGGTGAGCTGGTCGATCCGGGTGAGCATCTGCTCCAGCGACGTGGCGTCCGGCCTGACCGCGGCGAACGTGTAGTCGCCGGCGTTGACCAGGCGCAGGTCGCCGGCCGGGAGGTCGACGGCGGTGCGGGGGCCGGTGACCTCGTGCGACGACCTGCCGACCGGAACGAGCTCGTCACCTGACGTGTCGAAGACGGCGATGTCGAGGTGGTGGGGGCGGGGCTCGCCACCCTCGGCGGTCTCCACGAGCAGCTCGCCCCCGGACAGCGAGATGACGTCGGTGCCCGCCTCGTCGAGCCACGCCTTGGTCCAGGCCGACAGGTCGCGGCCGGACGCGCGGGAGTAGCAGTCCATCAGGTCGGAGAGCCTGGTGTTGGAGAAGGCGTAGCGGCTGAAGTAGTCCTGCAGCCCGGCGACGAAGGCCTCCTCGCCGATGTAGGCGACGAGCTGGTGGAGCACGCTCTGGCCCTTGACGTAGGTGATCGCGTCGAAGTTCGCCATCGCCGACGCGACGTCCGCGACGTCGCTGCGGATCGGGTGGCTGGCCGGGCTCATGTCCATCTCGTACGCAGTCCGCTTGGACACCGCGAGGAACGTCGCCCACTGGTCGGTGAACTCCGAGGCGCCTGCCATGCCCCAGTTGGCCGCCCAGGACGCGAACGCCTCGTTGAGCCAGAGGTCGTCCCACCACTGCATCGTGACGAGGTCGCCGAACCACATGTGCGCCATCTCGTGGAAGATGAACTCGGCGCGGACGGCACGCTGCGCGTGGGTCGGGGGAGTGCGGAACAGCTGGCCGTCGCCGTAGGTCACGCAGCCCCAGTTCTCCATCGCGCCGCCGAGGTTGGGCACGAAGACCTGGTCATAGCGCTCCTGCGGGAACGGGCAGGCGAACTGCTCGCCGAAGAAGGCGAGGCCCTGGCGGGTGAGCGTCACGAGCTCGTCGAGGTCGCGCTCGAGGATCGGCACCAGGGACTGACGGCAGTAGAACCCGAGGTCGTAGCCGTCGTGCTGGCGGCGTACCTCGTGGAAGGGACCGGCGTTGACCACGACGACGTAGGTCGACAGGCGCGGAGTGTCGGGGTAGGTCCAGACCTTGGCGTCCATCCCCACACCCGCGTCGGCGTCGACGATCGACTCCGGCGCGCCGTTGGAGGTGACGACCCACGACGAGGGAGCGGTCACCACGAAGCGGTGCGGCGCCTTGAGGTCGGGCTGGTCGAAGCAGGCCCACACGCGGCGGGCCTCGTCGGGCTCGAGGCTGGTCCAGACGTAGACGAGCTTGTCGGTCGGGTCGACCGTGCGCAGGATGCCCTCGCCGGTGGCGGTGTTGGTCGTGCTGGCCTCGATGACGAGGACGTTGTCGGCCGCGAGCGCGGGGAGCGGCAGGCGTCCGTCCGCGGCCTGCGAGACGTCGACGTCCGTGCCGTTGAGCGTCGCGCGGGCGATGTCCATGGCGACGTCGACGAAGGTGGTCTCGCCGGGCTCGCTGCAGGTGAAGGTGATGGTGCTGACCGAGGCGAAGACCTCGCCCTCGAGCAGCCCGGTCATGTCGACCGCGATGTCGTAGCGCTGCACGTCGAGGAGCGCCGAACGGGTCGCGGCTTCGGACTGGGTCAGGGTCGACAGGCTCATGCACGTACTCGCTTCGCTCCGTGCGCGCATGAGGCACATGCCGCACTGCATTGGATGATTCGCTCGCTGCGCTCGTTCATGTGGTGACCGTACTCACTGCCGGAGTGCGCGCTAGCGTGCGGGGCATGTCCGCCGAACCCCTCGCCGACCGGCCGATGTCCTGGCCAGTGGTCTCCAGCCACGACCTGCACCGCGACGACTGGGTCGTGGCCCTCCGCGAGGACGTGATCACCCGACCCGGGCACAGCGACGAGTTCAGCCGGATCAGCCTGGAGCACCCCGGCGCAGTGGTGGTCCTCGCGGTGGACGACGACGAGCGGGTGGTGTGCCTGCGGCAGTACCGCCACACGTGCGGCCGCGAGTTCGTCGAGCTGCCGGCCGGCCTCAAGGACGCCGGCGACGAGCCGCCCGTCGAGACCGCGAAGCGCGAGCTGCGCGAGGAGGTCGAGCTCGAGGCGTCGGACTGGCGCCTGCTGCTCAGCACCTACGCCAGCGCCGGCATCAGCGAGGAGGTGCACGACATCTTCCTCGCCCGTGGCCTGTCGCACGCCCCTCGCGGTGACTTCGAGATGCGCCACGAGGAGGCCGAGATGGAGACGTTCTGGACACCGATGGCCGACCTGCTGGAAGCGGTGCTCGACGGCCGGGTGCGACAGGGGCCGCTGGCCCAGGCCGTGCTGGCGTACGAGGTCCTCCGGCAGCGAGGGACCCTGGACGGCACCTGAGG
>CAVQDC010000038.1:0-217045 GCA_963711175.1 uncultured Actinomycetota bacterium | reverse complement strand
CACCCTCGACGGTCACGGCGACGCCGGTGTCGGTGGGCTTGACGCTCTGGAACGGCGTGCCGGTGAGGAAGGCGATCTTGCGCTTGCGGAACGCCCGCTCGAGCGCCTTGGAGGACGCCTCGTCCTCGGCCGCGACGAGCCGGGGCAGGGCCTCGATGATGGTGACGTCGGCGCCGAACGACTTCCAGACGCTGGCGAACTCGCAGCCGATGACGCCGCCGCCCAGCACGATCGCCGACGCGGGCACGCGGTCGAGGCGCAGGGCGTGCTCGGAGGTGATGACGCGCGTGCCGTCGACCTCGAGGCCCGGGAGCGACCGGCTGTACGAGCCGGAGGCGAGCACGACGTGGGTGCCGGTGTGCTCGGTGCCGTCGACGGTCACGGTGCGGGGACCGGTCAGCGTGCCGGTGCCCTCGATGACGGTGATGCCGCGCGACTTGATCAGGCCGGTGAGGCCCTTGAAGAGGCGGTCGACGACCTTGTCCTTGTAGGCGTTGACGGCCGGCATGTCGATGCCCTCGAGCGTGGCGGTGACGCCGAACTGTGCGGCCTCGCGCGCCGAGTCGGCGACCTCCGCGGCGTGGAGCAGCGCCTTCGTCGGGATGCAGCCCACGTGGAGGCAGGTGCCGCCCAGGTTGCCCTTCTCGACCAGCCCGACCTTCAGGCCCAGCTGGGCCGCTCGCAGCGCACAGGCGTAGCCGCCCGAACCTGCCCCGAGGACGAGGACGTCGAACTCAGCGTCCGCCACAGACTTTCCTCCACTTGCTCGATCCGTTGTGCCGCACCTCGCAGGCAGCGGCTCGACCATCTTTGCACTTCTTCGTTGGGCGAGGTGAGGGCCCTCCCGGCACAATGTCGGCCATGGGCATGTTCGACCGATTCAGGCGCAAGGGCCGCAGCAGCCGTCCCGCACGCGACGCCACGCGCACCGGCTCCACCACCGTCCGCGCGTCCGACGGCAAGGACGTCCGCCACCTGGAAGCGTTCGTGACGAGCCGTCAGGGGGTCGAGGGCTTCGTCGAGCCGCGTACGGCCGTCAGCGACGTCACCCTCCTGCTCGTCGCGCACGACGGGGAGTGGACGCGACGGCGCGTGCCGAGCGTCAAGTGGGCGCACGACTTCGCCAACCGCCACCGGGTGCCGTCGTACGACGCGGCCGTGGTCGGGGTCCCGCAGCGGATGCGTGACTACAACAAGCGCAAGAAGGCCGAAGGGATCTAGGCCTAGCGTCGGCCATCGCGCGGGCGAACTCCACCAGCGTGGTGACGCCGAACCCGGTCGCGCCGCTCGGCACGTGGCCGTACGGGCTGCCGAGGTTCATCTCCTTGCCGGCGATGTCGAGGTGCGCCCACGGCAGCCCGCCGGTGAACTCGCGCAGGAACGCCGAGGCGTACAGCCCGCCACCCCACCGCACCCAGTCGTGCTGGAGCAGGTCGGCGACCTTCGAGCTGGCGATCCGCTCCGACATCTCCTCGGGGATCGGCATCCGCCAGTGCTGCTCGCCGGCCGCCACACCGGCCGCGAGGACCGCCGGCACCTGGTCGTCGGTGCCCATCACGGCGCCGACCTTGTCGCCCAGGGCCAGCTGCATGTGACCGGTGAGGGTGGCGATGTCGAGGACGACGTCGGGCTTGTCGTCGACAGCCATCGACAGCGCGTCCCCCAGCAGCATCCGGCCCTCGGCGTCGGTGTTGGCGATCTCGACGGTCTTGCCGTTGTGCATGGTGATCACGTCGCCGGGGCGGGTCGCGGTCGCGGACACCATGTTCTCCGCCATCGGCGCGAACGCGGTGACCTTCAGGGGCAGGCCGAGCCGGGCGATGGCGAGGGTGGCGGCCACGACGGTGGCAGCGCCTGCCATGTCGCCCTTCATGTTGACCATGCTCGACGACGGCTTGATGGTGAGGCCGCCGGAGTCGAAGGTGACGCCCTTGCCGACGAGCGCGAGGTGCGCGACGGCACCCTTCGGCGCCCAGGTCAGCTTGGCCAGGCGCGACGGCGACTCGGAGGAGTCGCCCACGCTGAGGATGCCGCCGCAGCCCATCTCGGCGAGCTGCACGTGGTCGAAGACCTCGAGCTTCACCTTGGGGGCGCCGCGCCCCTTCGTGACCTCCTTGTGTGCCGCGGTCACGAGGTCCGCGAGCAGCGGAGGAGTGCAGTCACGCGGAGGCATGTTGACCCAGTCGCGGGTCAGGGCGACGGCGTCGGCCAGCACCTGCGCGCGCTCGAGCGCGTCGGTCGCCTCGCTGCGTCGCGCGATGCCGGTCAGCACGACGACGTCTGCCGGCTCGGTGGTGTCGCTCTTCTTCGACTTGTACGCCGTGAAGGTGTAGCCGCCGAGGCGGTGGCCCTCGACGACCGCAGCGACCAGCTCGGGCGTCTCGCTCGGCAGGGCGAGGGCGACCGACGCTGCGTTGGGCACGCTGCGCGCTGCGACGCCCGCGGCTCGGCGTACCGCGATCGGGTCGGTCGGGTCGGGTCCGAGACCGACGAAGACGAGGAGCGGGGCGTTGACCTCGTCGCGGCTCGGGGCCTTGACGGACTCACCGGCCTTGCCGGTCACGCCCATCGTGGACAGGAACGGCCCCAGCCGGCGGCCGTAGGCCTTGCTCACGTCGGCGGCCGCGTCGCAGAGCCGAGGCCCCTTGTCGCCCGCGACCACTCCCACCACGACGGCGTCGGCTCGGGTCTTGGCGGGGCTGGCACTGCGGAGCGAGTACGTGGTCACCCGCGCATGCTAGGCGAGGCCGGAGGGATGAAGGGACGTCGGAGCGCTGCGGTAGGTTGCGCGACATGGCAGGATCCCGGCAGAACGCTCAAGCAGTCGCCCCTCCACGACCGTCACGAGGCCCTCGGCGCGAAGTTCGCGGAGTTCGGCGGCTGGTCGATGCCCCTCGAGTACGCGACCGGTGTCGTCAAGGAGCACACGGCGGTCCGTGAGGCAGTCGGCATCTTCGACGTGAGCCACCTCGGCAAGGCCATGGTGTCGGGTCCCGGGGCCGTCGACCTCGTCAACGCGACGCTGTCCAACGACCTCGCGAAGATCCAGCCCGGCAAGGCGCAGTACACCCTCTGCCTCGACGAGTCGGGCGGCATCGTCGACGACCTCATCGCCTACTGGCACGACGACGAGCACGTGCTCCTCATCCCCAATGCCGCCAACACCGCCGAGGTCGTCCGACGTCTCCAGGCCGAGGCCCCCGAGGGCGTCAAGGTCGTCGACCACCACGACGACTACGCCGTGCTGGCCGTCCAGGGCACCCGCTCCGACGAGGTGCTCGACGCGATCGGGTTGCCGACGGGACACGACTACATGTCGTTCGTCGAGGCCGAGCTCGGTGACTCCGGCGTCGGCGTCGTGGTGTGTCGCACCGGCTACACGGGCGAGCGTGGCTATGAGCTGGTCGTCGTCAACGACGCCGCCGGCGACCTGTGGGACCAGCTGATGGCGGCCGGCGAGGAGCACGGCATCACCGCGGCCGGCCTGGGTGCTCGCGACACGCTGCGCACCGAGATGGGCTACCCGCTCCACGGCCAGGACATCAGCCTCGACACCAACCCCGTCGAGGCCGGGCTGTCGTGGGCGGTCGGCTGGAAGAAGGACGCCTTCTGGGGCCGCGACGCGGTGACCCGCGTGAAGGAGGAGGGTCCGACGCGTCGGCTGCGCGGCCTGGTCGCGGTGGGCCGCGGCATCCCGCGCCCCGGCATGGGCGTCACGCTCACCCACGACGTACCCCTGGCCGACATCACCTCGGGCACGTTCTCGCCGACCCTCAAGAAGGGGATCGGCATGGCCCTGATCCCGACGATGGTGGCCGAGGACGCCGAGGTCGGCGTCGACATCCGCGGCCGGCGCGAGATCTTCCAGCTCGTGAAGCCGCCCTTCGTCGACACCTCGGTCCGGGAGGCCTGACGTGCTGCCCGGCCAGCCGCCCACGTTCCGTCAGCCCTCGGCCTCCGAGCGGCCGTGGTGGTGGCGCCTGGAGGACGCGTCAGGGGAGTCGGTGGAGGTGGCCGACTTCGCCGACCAGCGGTTCAGCAACCAGGGCGACGCCGAGTCATGGGTGGGCGAGATCTGGGCCGACCTGGCCGAGCACGGCGTGGCGGCCGTGACCCTGTTCGAGCACGAGCGCCGGGTCTACGGGCCGATGTCACTGAGCGCCTGAGGCCATCCGCGGACGGCCGCCGCTCCGAAGCAGTCGTCGAGAGGGGCGGTGGGCATGGCTGACCGAACGGACTTCGCGCGCTATGTCGACGCCCGCTGGCCCGACCTCGTCGGTGGCCTCGAGGACGAGGGCGTGGCTCCCGACGAGGCCCGGCTGGCCGTGGCCGGGACGCTCCTCGCGAGCCGCCGGTCGTGGGCGCGCCGGGTGCGCGACGAGAACGTCGACGTGGTGCTGTGGGCCGAGGCTCGCGAGCGCGCCGGCCTCGCACCCCGACCGGGTGAGGCCGCACCCCACGGCGTACGCCCCTTCGACCCGCGAGACGTTGCCGAGCCCTGGCTGGCCACGGCGGAGCAGGCGCGCGGCAGCCACCGTCGTCGCGCCGCGCGCCGCGCCGTCGCCGGACTCGCCGTCGCAGCGGTGCTCGCCGCCGGGTGGAGCTGGTGGGCCTCGATCCCGCCCGACCCGGAGGTACGTGAGGAGGCCAACACGCTGCCGGTCGTCTGGTACTCCGACGGGGAGCTGCACCTCGAGAAGGTGGTCGTCGAGCTCCGGGACGTCGACCAGTTCGTGGCCCTGGGCTCCGGGGCCGTGGCGCTGCTCGAGTCCGGCGAGATCGTCGAGATAGACGCCGACGGTGAGGTGCGTGACCTCGACGACGCGCCGGACGAGCTGACCGACCCTCCGGCCCCGCCGAGGTTCGTCGCGATCACGCAGTACGACGTCGTGGTGCAGGCCGCCCCGGTGCCCGGCAGGGGATGGGCCTACCTGCTCGACTCCTCGCGCCGCGCGGTCGAGGGGCAGCAGGAAGTACGCCTGTCGGAGTCGGGTCGCCGCGCGCTGGTGGTGTGCACAGCCGAGCTCGACTGCGAGGCGCCGGTGACGATCGTCGGCGCCGGCTCCGTCCGGTTGCGGTGACGGGGCCCCTCCAGCAGTCGTCATCGGCGACTTTGTAGGGTCCCGCCTCGTGGCTGAAGCGTTGTGGACAGGTGTTGCCGGCGCGTACGCGCGGAGCTTTGCGGGGCTCTGTGCCGGTGCGGTGCCGGCGCTGCTCGACGGGCTGCCCCGGCACGGGCGGTTGCTCGACGTCGGCTGCGGGACCGGTGACCTCGTCCGGCAGGCGCGGGCCGCGGGCCTCGACGCGATCGGTGTCGACCCCGACCCGGAGATGGCGGCGCTCGCAGCCGGCCTGCTGGGTGAGGACGTCGTGGTGGCCGGCCTCCCGGACCTGCCGTACGCCGACGACGGCTTCGACATCGCCCTCGCGAGCTTCGTGCTCAACCACGTCGACCACCCACGAGCAGCCGCGCGCGAGCTGGCGCGGGTCGCGGCACCCGGTGGCGTCGTCCGCGCCACGATCTGGGGACGGACGCCGGCGCCGCAGGCGCTCATGTGGAACGGGCTGCTCGAGCAGGTGGACGCCGTGCGGCCCCCGATGCCGCGGCTCCCGGCCGACCTCGACTTCGACCGCTCGCCCGACGGACTGGCCGGCATCCTCAGCGAGGCCGGACTCGCCGTCACCCGGACCGAGACGATGTCGTGGCGGTGGCAGATCGCCCCGGACGACCTGTGGGTGGGCCTCACCTCGGTCGGCAACTTCGGCGTCCTGTTCCGGGCCCAGCCCGAGCAGGTGCGGACCCGCCTGCGGACGGCGTACGACGCGCTGGGCGAGCCGTGGCGCGACGGTGACATGTTCGCCTTCGACGTCGAGTGCGTGTCGGTCGAGGCGCGCGTCGCCAGGTCGTAGAGTTGCGCTGTGCGCGCCTACCTCGACCTGCTGCAGCGGATCCTCGACGAGGGCGTGGAGAAGACGGATCGCACCGGCACCGGCACGCTGAGCGTCTTCGGCCACCAGATGCGCTTCGACCTCGCCGAGGGCTTCCCGCTGGTCACGACGAAGAAGGTGCACACCCGCTCGGTCTTCGGTGAGCTGCTGTGGTTCCTGCGCGGCGACACCAACATCAAATGGCTCCAGGACCGCGGCATCACGATCTGGGACGAGTGGGCCGACGACAACGGCGACCTCGGTCCCGTCTACGGCTACCAGTGGCGCTCGTGGCCCACCCCCGACGGCCGCCACGTCGACCAGGTCGCCCGGCTCGTCGAGGGCATCCGCACCAACCCCGACTCGCGCCGCCACATCGTCTCGGCGTGGAACGTCGCCGACGTCGACGACATGGCACTCCCGCCGTGCCACACGCTCTTCCAGTTCTACGTCGCCCCCTCCGAGACCGGCCCGGGACGGCTCAGCTGCCAGCTCTACCAGCGCTCGGCCGACACCTTCCTCGGCGTGCCGTTCAACATCGCCTCGTACGCCCTGCTGACGCACATGGTCGCGCAGGTCACCGGGCTCGAGGTCGGCGAGTTCGTGCACACGATGGGTGACGCGCACCTCTACCTCAACCACGTCGAGCAGGCCGAGCTGCAGCTCGCGCGGGAGCCCCGCCCCCTGCCGCGCCTGGTGCTCAACCCCGCCATCACCGAGCTCGACGGCTTCGACCTCGAGGACATCGCGGTGGAGGGCTACGACCCCCACCCGGGCATCAAGGCGCCCATTGCTGTCTGACGTGCAGTCCGAGGTGCTGTCCGAGGTGGCCGGATGACCCCCGCCGGCAAGCGAGTCGTGATGGTGGCCGCCGTGGCCGAGAACGGCGTGATCGGCAACGGCCCCGACATCCCGTGGTCGATCCCGGGTGAGCAGGCCGAGTTCAAGGCCCTGACGATGGGCCACGTCCTCGTCATGGGCCGGACGACGTTCGAGTCGATCGGCCGGCCACTGCCGGGGAGGACGACGATCGTCCTCACCCGGGACACCGACTGGTCGGTCGCCGGCGTGCTGGTGTCGCACAGCCTGGACGCCGCGCTCGCACAGGCCGACCTGCTCGACGGGGACGTGGTCATCGCCGGCGGCGGTCAGGTCTACGCCGACGCGATGCCCTACGCCGACGCCCAGGTCCTCACCGAGGTCCGGCTGTCTCCCGACGGTGACGCGTTCTACCCCGAGTTCGACCGTGCCTCGTGGGAGGAGTCCCGCCGCGAGCACCACGACGGCTACGACCGGGTGTGGTGGGAGCGGATGGACACGGCCGCGTGAACCTCTCCGTCGATCCGTCCTCGGGCACGCCGCCCTTCGAGCAGGTGCGCGAGGGAATCCGGTCGCAGGTCGGGTCCGGTGCGCTCGAGCCCGGCTTCCGACTGCCTCCGGTGCGGTCCCTCGCCGCCGAGCTCGACCTCGCGCCCAACACCGTCGCCCGGGCCTACAAGGAGCTCGAGGCGCTCGGTGTCGTCGAGACGCGCGGCCGCGCCGGGACCTTCGTCGCCGGCAAGGGCGTCGCGTCGTCGGTGCGCGGCGCCGCTTCGGCGTACGTCTCCGCCGTGCGGTCGCTCGGGTTGTCGGACGACGACGCGCTCGACGCCGTACGCCGGGCGCTCGGCCGGTGACCCGGCTGGTCCTCCTCGACGGCCCGGTGGCCGCGCTCGTCGACCACCCGACCTCGTAGACGCGCGGACACAACCCCGGAAGGTCGCTGCTGCGCGCGCTCGGTCCTCCCGCCGGAAACGACTTGTGTCCGCGCGCCTACGCGAAGCAGGGTGCGTGCATGGACGAGGGAACCTGGGACGCCGTCGATCGCGCGGCGGCCGCCAACGAGCTGCACCGCCCGGTCGGGATCGCCGACGGCGTGGTCACACGACCGGCCGGGGAGCACACCGCGACCGTCCACTCCTACCTCCGCCACCTCCGCGCCCAGGGGTTGGAGTGCGTGCCCGAGCCGCTGGGCGTGGTCGACGGCGTCGAGCACCTCCGGTTCATCGACGGCGCGGACGGCGGTGAGGGCTGGTACCACCAGCACACCGACCAGGGACTGACGTCGGCCGCGCGGCTCCTCAGGCAGGTCCACGACGCCGGCGCCGGGTGGACGCCGCCCGAGGACGTCGTGTGGGGCGGTCCGCCGGTCGTCGGTGACGACCGGGTCTTCTGCCACGGCGACCCCGGGCCGTGGAACTTCATCTGGCACGACAACGAGGCCGTCGCCCTCATCGACTGGGACTACCTCCACCCGGCGCCGCGGGTCGACGACGTGGCGTACGCCCTGCGCTGGTTCGCACCGCTGCGCTCCGACGTGCACGCCCTGGAGTGGCACCACTTCCCGGTCGTGCCGGACCGGGCCGCGCGCGTGCGCACGTTCCTCGCGGCGTACGGCGACCTGCCGGACTTCGACGTGCCGGACGCGGTCATCGAGAGGATCCGATCCGTGATCGCTCACGTCGCCGAGCTCGCCGAGCGCGGAGTGGAGCCGCAGCGGACCTGGGTGGCGGATGGCGCGAACGAGCGCGACTTCGAGGAGATCGCGTGGATCGAGGAGCACCGCGCCGGCCTGTGACAGGCTCCCCGCATGGAACCGGCCACCGACCAGCACATCGTCGTCGCAGCGGTCGCCCTCGTACGGGACGGCTGCGTGCTGACCGTGCGCAAACGCGGCACGCACCGGTTCATGCTGGTGGGCGGCAAGCTCGAGCCGGGGGAGTCGGCCCGCGAGGCGGCGCTGCGCGAGACGTACGAGGAGGTGGGCCTCCGCATCGAGGACGCCGTGCTCCTCGGTGAGTTCCTCTCCGAGGCAGCCAACGAGCCGGGGCACTCCTTGCACTCGACGGTGTTCCTCGTCGACTCCGACGACGAGCCGGTCGCGGCCGCGGAGATCGCGGAGGTCCGCTGGACCCCGCTGCGAGACCACCCCGACGACCTCGCCCCGATGCTCGAGCACCACGTGCTCCCGGTGCTGCTGGCGAGCGTGACCGAGCGCTGACGGCGCTAGTCGCCCGTCACTTCGGCGGGAGCGTGCGGACGTAGGACGCACCGCGGTCGACCCACAGCTCGAGCTGGTCCTCAGCCGCGAGCACGTCCTGCGAGACGAGGAGCCACCCGGCCATCGGGCGGCCACGCATCTCCATCGGGGTCACCGCGTCGCCCTCGCACCACGCCTCGCTGGTCGCGGGATCGGCTCGCACCATCAGCGAGCCGGAGCTGCCGGCGGCGACGGCCATGTGGCCGTCGAGCATGAAGCCGAGGCCGCCGAACATCTTCTTCGACGTCCAGCCCTCCTGGCCGTCGACCAGGTCGTGGATCCGCTGCGCGAGCACCTCGTCGTACGCCATGGCCACGACCGTAGTCCAGGCCTCCGACAGCCTCCCGGCTCGCCGAGGACGGCGCGAGGGAGGAGGGGCGATAACCTTCTGCCATGAGCCCCCAGGCCCCGTTCGGCCGCCTCCTCACGGCGATGGCCACCGCGTTCCACGAGGACGGCAGCGTCGACCTCGACGGCACCGCGGCGATCGCGGCCCACCTCGTCGAGCACGGCAATGACGGCGTCGTCGTCAGCGGCACGACGGGGGAGAGCCCGACCACCTCGGTGGCCGAGGACGGCGAGATCCTCCGGGCAGTGCAGGACGCGGTCGGCGACCGCGCGGTCGTGATAGCGGGCGTGGGCACCAACGCCACCGCCCACTCGGTCGAGCTGGCGCGTCAGGCGGAGAAGGTCGGCGTCGACGGGGTGCTGCTCGTCAGCCCCTACTACAACAAGCCCGGCCAGGTCGGCCTGCGCCACCACTTCACCACGGTCGCGGAGGCGACCGACCTGCCCGTCATGCTCTACGACGTGCCGGCCCGCACCGCGAGCCTGATCGAGCTGGAGACCTACGAGGCGATGCGTCGCTTCGACCACGTCGTGTCCGTCAAGGAGGCCTCCGGCCTGCTCCCGCGCACTGCGCAGCTGGTCGACATGGGCTACTCCGTCTACTCCGGCGACGACGTCGCCACCCTCGGCTACCTCGCGTACGGCGGCGTCGGCCTCGTCTCCGTCGTCGCGCACGCGGCCGGCACCCAGCTGGCGGCGATGGTCGACGCCTGGGTCGCCGGCGACCATGCCGAGGCGCTGCGCATCCACACCTCGCTGATCCCGGCCTTCGACGCCGTGATGGGCGTCCCCAACTACGGAGCCACCACCGCCAAGGCAGCCCTCGAGCTGCTCGGCGTGCTCGACAACCGCCGCGTCCGCGGCCCACTGGTTGCCCTGGACGACGACGAGGTCACGGCGTTGCGCGCCGGGCTCGCCGCCGCCGGCCTCCTGTGACACCCACGTCCACGACGAACTGAAGGAATCCCTTGAGCCATCCCCACCTCGACCTCGGCACTCCCGGCCCACTCCCCGCTGGAGGCCTGCGCGTCATCCCGCTCGGTGGTCTCGGCGAGGTCGGTCGCAACATGACAGCGTTCGAGTACGACGGGCGCATCCTGCTCGTCGACTGCGGCGTGCTCTTCCCCGAGGACCACCACCCGGGCGTCGACCTGATCCTCCCCGACTTCGAGCCCATCCGGGACCGACTCGATGCCGTCGAGGCGCTCGTCCTGACCCACGGCCACGAGGACCACATCGGCGCCACGCCGTACCTCCTGCGCGAGCGCGGCGACATCCCGCTCGTCGGCTCCAAGCTCACGCTCGCGCTGCTCAGCTCGAAGCTGCGCGAGCACCGCCTGAAGGAGACCGCGCAGTACGAGGTCGCGGAGGGGCAGACGATCACCTTCGGCCCGTTCGTGCTCGAGTTCGTCGCGGTCAACCACTCCATCCCCGACGCGCTCGCCGTCGTGATCCGCACCGGCGCCGGCGTCGTGCTCCACACCGGCGACTTCAAGATGGACCAGCTCCCGCTCGACGGCCGGATCACCGACCTCAACGAGTTCGCCCGCCTCGGCGACGAGGGCGTCGACCTGTTCCTCACGGACTCGACCAACGCCGAGGTGCCCGGTTTCACGACGTCCGAGAAGGACATCGCCCCGGTCCTCGACCGGGTGTTCGCCAAGAGCGACCAGCGCATCATCGTGGCCTGCTTCGCCTCCCACATCCACCGCGTCCAGCAGGTGCTCGACGCTGCGGTCGCCCACGGCCGCAAGGTCGGCTACGTCGGCCGCTCGATGGTGCGCAACATGGCGATCGCCCAGGAGCTCGGCTACCTCACGGTGCCGCCGGGCGTCATGGTCGAGGCCAAGGAGCTCGCCGACCTGCCGCCGCACAAGCAGGTGCTGATCTCGACCGGCTCGCAGGGCGAGCCGCTGGCGGCGCTGAGCCGGATGTCGCAGAACAACCACCACTTCGTCCACCTCCAGCCCGGTGACACCGTCGTCCTCGCCAGCTCGCTGATCCCCGGCAACGAGAACGCCGTCTACCGCGTGATCAACGGTCTGGCCCGACTGGGCGCCAACGTCGTGCACAAGGGCAACTCCCTCGTGCACGTCTCCGGGCACGCCAGCGCCGGCGAGCTGCTCTACTGCTACAACATCGTCAAGCCGCGCAACGTGATGCCGGTCCACGGCGAGATCCGCCACATGATGGCCAACGCCGACCTCGCCCGCGCCACGGGTGTCGAGAACGTCGTGCTGGCTGAGGACGGCGTCGTGGTCGACCTGGTCGACGGCGTCGCCACGATCGTCGGCAAGGTCGACGTCGGCTACGTCTTCGTCGACGGCACCACGATCGGCGACATCTCCGAGTCCTCGATGAAGGACCGCCGGGTCCTCGGCGAGGAGGGCTTCCTCTCCGTGATCGTGGTGGTCGACTCGGTGACCGGGAAGGTCGTCTCCGGTCCGGAGATCCACGCCCGCGGGTTCGCCGAGGACGAGACGACCTTCGACGAGATCCGGCAGCCGATCATCGACGCGATCCACGAGGCCGTGCAGGAGGGCGTCACCGACTCCCACCAGCTCCAGCAGACCATCCGTCGCGTCGTCGGCCGGTGGGTCAACCGGGCGCACCGCCGCCGCCCGATGATCATTCCTGTCGTGATCGAGGCATAGGCACGCGTCTCCCGGCTCCATGGCCCGCTACGCGCCGGCCGAGAGTTGGGAGACACGCCCTCAGGCCTTCGGCCTGCCCCTAGAATCTCCAGCGGGGACCGAGCGGGAGCAGAAGCATCGGTGGGGTCATCGGTGGGGAGGTGGACATGCCGCGCAACCAGGGCGCGCTCAGCCGACTGGCGGAGCTGATGCGCCGCGTCAACTCATCCACCGACACCGAGGTGATCCTCGAGGAGATCGCCCACGGCGTCGTCGACGTCCTGGGCTACGGCGTCGTGGCGATCGCGCGCCTCGAGGGCGACACCCTGGTGATGACCAACGTCGCCGGGCCGCCCGAGGTGGTCGCGCAGATCCTGCACCGCCGGACGCCGGCCGAGCAGATCCTCGACGAGTTCCGCGAGGCCGACCGGTGGGGCATCCTCCGCTTCGTCCCGGCGGGCCGGATGTCGGACGAGCGGCTGCGTGCCGCGTGGATCCCGGAGGTCCCGCTCAGCGACGACCCCGAGGCCTGGCACCCCGAGCACGCGCTCTACGCCCCGCTCTACTCCGCCGGCGGGGAGCTCCTGGGCAACATGGCGGTCGACCTCCCGCCCGACGCGCGGGTGCCCAACGAGGCCGACCGCGAGCTGTTGGAGATGTTCGCCGTGCAGGCGGGCGTCGCCCTGTCCAACGCGCGCGAGCGCGAGCGGCTCACCGACCGGCTGCGCCTGGACCGGATGCTCACCGCGGTCGCGGGAGCGGGCACCCAGCACAGCCTCCCGCAGGCCCTCACCACTGCCGTCGGGGCGATCGCGGAGTGCTTCGGCACCGTGCAGACCGTGGTGCGGACGTTCCCCAGCGACGCCCAGGGCAGCCAGATCGGCATCGCCACCCCGTTGGCCTTCACCCCCGAGTACGACGTGCCGGAGATCCGCACGGACCTCGCGGACCTGGTGGACCTCGACAGCACCCCCGTCCTGATCGACCTCGGCGTGACGGATGCCGAGTCCGCGAGGCTCCCGCGCAGTGCCGAGCGGATGCAGCGCCTGATGCGCGGTATGCGCGTCGAGCGTGCGCTCGTGACGCCGTTGATGTCGCAGGACGAGCTGGTCGGCTACCTCGTGCTCGGTTTCGCCCGCAACGCCCGTCAGCTCACCTCCAGCGAGGCGGACGCCGTGGTCGAGGTCGGGCGCCTGCTGGCGCAGACCGTGCGGGCCTCGCGGGTCCTCGAGACCGAGCAGCGGCTGGTGCAGGAGCTCCGCGAGCTCGCGCGCTACCGCAGCGAGCTGATCGCCACCATCTCCCACGAGCTCAAGACGCCGCTGACGGCGATCCTGGGTCACGCCGAGCTCATCGCCGACCGGCACCCCGACCTCACCTCGATCGACGCGATCATCCGCAACGCCCAGCGACTCAACAACCTCGTCGCCAACCTGCTGCACTACTCACGGATCCAGGGACGCCGCGAGACCGTACGCCGTGCCGTCGACCTCGCCGAGCTCTGCGAGGCCAGCGTCGACCTGCTCGGGATCCGGGCCAAGCAGGCCGGCGTACGCCTGGCGTTCACGTCGTCCGGGACCGCGCCCGTCGTGGTCTTCGGTGACCCCGAGGAGCTGGCGCGGGTGATCGACAACATGGTCGACAACGCCGTGAAGTACACGCCCGAGGACGGCTCGGTCGAGGTGGCGATGGCCGTCACCGACCACGAGGTCAGCGTCGAGGTGACCGACACGGGCCTCGGCATCTCCGTGACCGACCAGGCGCACGTCTTCTCTGCGTTCCACCGCTCGACCAACCCCAATGCGCTGTCGGTGCCGGGCACCGGTCTCGGCCTGCCGATCGCGCAGCGCATCGCGGAGTCGCACGGCGGGACGCTGTCGGTCTCCTCGGAGCTCGGGCGGGGGAGCACCTTCACCTTCACGCTCCCGCTGCGCTCGACCCGCGACGCCTGAGCGCCACTCCTTCCCGTCGTGACGCCAGCCGTCGCGAGCGGCACCCGTCCCGACACGCACCGTTGTGATCCATGTGGCTGGTGTGACTTGGCCGTAGGGTCACAGCATGGCGACCCGTACGTCTTCCCCGCCGGGGTCGCGGAGCTCGAGCACGTCCAGCACCAAGCGCACCACCAAGGGTTCGAGCACCCGATCACGGAGTACCAGCAAACGCCCCGCACCTCGGTCGAGCTCGACGAGGGCCCGGAGCGGATCCAGCGCGTCCAAGCGCCGTCCAGCCTCGCGTCCGGCGCCTCGCGCCGTCCGCAACGGCGCGGGCCCGATCTCCCGTGCCTTCGGCGCGCTCGGGCGGGGGATCGCCGCCCTCTGGCTGGGCATCGCCCATGCCGTCGGCGCGGTCGCCCGGTCGATCGGGCAGTCGGCCCGCGACCTCGACCCCGAGCACCGCCGCGACGGCGCCGGCCTGTTCCTGTTCGGTCTGGCGACCGTGTCGGCCGCCGCCGTCTGGTGGCAGCTGCCGGGCGGAGTCATGGACTTCGCCCGCTCGGTCACGTCCGGTGCGCTGGGCAAGGTCGGCTGGTTCGTGCCGCTCTTCCTCGTCTACGCCGGCTGGCGCACGCTCCGCGACCCCGAGCGCAACGGCCCGGCGGGTCGCCAGGTCATCGGCTGGGTCGCCTTCGGCCTCGGTCTGCTCGGCATCGTGCACATCGCCAACGGCAACCCGCAGCCCGTCCTCGGCGACGCCACCAACCTCCAGGAGGCTGGGGGAGCGGTCGGCTACGTCACCTCGAGCCTGCTCCTCGACCTCATGCAGACGCCGTACGTCGTCGTGCCGCTGCTGGGCCTGCTCGCCGTCTTCGGCATCCTGATCATCACCGCGACGCCCGTCTACCAGATCCCGGTGAAGCTGGCCGCGCTGCGTGACAAGGCCCTCGGCCGGACGATCCCGGACGTCGAGCCCGACGCCGACGAGGTCACCAAGCCCGTGCGCACGCGCCGCCGCTCGATGCTGGACGACGAGGTCGACCCCGACCTCGGCGACCCGGCCTACGACAGCCCGGTGCTCAGCGACCGCGAGCTGAAGAAGCGCCGCAAGAAGGGCGCGGTCGCCGAGGAGCCCGTCGAGGACTACGGGATCGACCTCTTCGCCGACGCCCCCACCGAGGTCACGCCCGCAGTCCCGGCCGCACGGGGCGGCAAGGACGACGCCGGCACGCTCGAGCCGCCGCCGCACACCCCGCTGCCCGCCCGGGTGGAGCAGCTCGCGCTGTCCGGCGACATCACCTACTCCCTGCCCGACAACTCCTCGCTCAAGCCCGGATCGCCGCACAAGGCACGGTCCAAGGCGAGTGACGCGGTGGTCGAGCGGCTGATGCAGGTGATGGAGGAGTTCAGCATCGACGCCGCCGTCACCGGCTACACCCGTGGCCCCACGGTCACCCGCTACGAGGTCGAGCTCGGCCCGGCGGTCAAGGTGGAGAAGGTCACCGCGCTGTCCAAGAACATCGCCTACGCCGTGGCGTCCGCCGACGTGCGCATCCTCAGCCCGATCCCCGGCAAGTCCGCGATCGGCATCGAGATCCCCAACGTCGACAAGGAGATCGTCTCCCTCGGCGACGTGCTCCGCTCCAACACCGCGCGCTCGGACCACCACCCGATGGTGGCCGGGCTCGGCAAGGACGTGGAGGGTGGCTTCGTCGTCGCCAACCTCGCGAAGATGCCGCACCTCCTGGTCGCCGGTGCCACCGGATCCGGAAAGTCGTCGTTCATCAACTCGATGATCACCTCGATCCTGATGCGGTCCACGCCCGACGAGGTCCGGATGATCCTCGTCGACCCCAAGCGGGTCGAGCTCAACGCCTACGAGGGCATCCCGCACCTGATCACGCCGATCATCACCAACCCCAAGAAGGCCGCCGAGGCGCTGGCGTGGGTCGTGCGCGAGATGGACATGCGCTACGACGACCTGGCCAACTTCGGCTTCCGTCACGTCGACGACTTCAACAAGGCCGTCCGCGCGGGCAAGCTCGAGGTCCCGGCGGGCAGTGAGCGCGTGCTGTCGCCGTACCCCTACCTCCTCGTGGTGGTCGACGAGCTCGCCGACCTGATGATGATCGCGCCGCGTGACGTCGAGGACGCGGTCGTCCGCATCACGCAGCTCGCCCGCGCCGCAGGCATCCACCTCGTGCTCGCCACCCAGCGGCCCTCGGTCGACGTCGTGACCGGCCTGATCAAGGCCAACGTGCCCTCGCGGCTGGCGTTCGCCACGTCGAGCGTCACCGACAGCCGGGTCATCCTCGACACCCCGGGTGCCGAGAAGCTGGTCGGCCAGGGTGACGGGCTGTTCCTGCCGATGGGCGCGAGCAAGCCCGTCCGCGTCCAGGGCGCGTGGGTCACCGAGGCGGAGATCCACCAGGTCGTCAACCACTGCAAGAAGCAGCTCGAGCCGACGTACATCGAGGACGTCACTGCACCGAAGCAGTCGACCCGTGAGATCGACGACGACATCGGCGATGACATGGAGCTGGTCGTCCAGGCCATCGAGCTCGTCGTCTCGACGCAGTTCGGGTCGACCTCGATGCTGCAGCGCAAGCTGCGCGTCGGCTTCGCCAAGGCCGGGCGCCTGATGGACATCATGGAGAGCCGCGGGGTGGTGGGCCCCAGCGAGGGCTCCAAGGCCCGCGACGTCCTCGTGAAGCCCGATGAGCTGGATTCCGTGATCGCCACGTTGGAGGGGGGAGCCTGATGAGCACTGCCACGCAGGAGAACGAGGGAGTCGAGGAGACCGCGGACTTCGTGCCCAGCACGGTCCCCGACGGCATCGAGGTACGCCGCCACGCCGGCGTTGCCGCGGGCGTCGGCCTCACCGCCTCGGCGGTCGCCATCGCCTACCTCGGGCGAGCTACCCAGGGTGGGTCGGTCCTCGACTGGGCCTTCGTCGTCGTCATGGGACTGCTCGGCATCTACTGGCTCTTCAGCCTCGTCGACGCGCGTACGCCGCTGCTGGTCGCCGACTCGCACGGGATCCGGATCCGCCTCGGGCGTACGTGGCGCGGCCTGCCGTGGACAGCGGTCCACCACGTGGAGCACACCCCGCGGCGCGGGCTGCTGAGCGACGGGCGCCTCGTCGTCGTGCCCCACAACCTCGAGCTCATCGAGGCCGAGATGACCGGTGCCGGCAAGCGTCACACCACCATCTCGCGCATGTTGCACGGTGCGCCGCTCGCCGTGCCGCTGGGCCTCTCCACCCGCGTCGTGGGTGCGGGTGGAGACCTCACCGCGGCGCTGGGTCGGGTGGCGCACGACGTCAGCCAGGTCGTGGTCGTCGAGCCGGTCGCTCCTGACCCGGACGACACCGACGCCGACGCCGACGCTGTGGTCGAGGTCGCCGTCGAGGACGCGATCGTCGCCAGCCCCACCCCGGCCGCGCTGCGCGAGACCGGCGCCGCCCGTCGCTCCGAGGTCCGCCGCGACTTCGTCGAGGCCGAGCCGCCGGAGCACGACGGCCCCGAGGGGCGCGAGCACCACAGTCCCGGCCGGGTCAGCCTGGTCGAGGAGACCCAGTCGTGGGGTGACCGCGTCCGCGCCATCGCCCGGCCCGGCGAGCCCGTCGAGCCGCTCGTGCTGGACGACTTCGAGGTCGAGCCCGCCGAGGACCCGGTCATCGGCCCGGAGCTGGCCGCCGCCCGGACGCGCCTCAACCTCACGGTCGACCAGCTCGCCGACCGCACCCGGATCCGTCCCCACGTGATCGAGGCCGTCGAGGTCGACGACTTCGAGCCGTGCGGCGGCGACTTCTACGCCCGCGGGCACCTCCGCACCCTCGCCCGTGTGCTCGGCATCGACGTGGCTCCGCTCCTGGCGTCGTACGACGAGCGCTACGCGCACGCCCCGATCAACCCGCGCCGGGTCTTCGAGGCCGAGCTGGCCACCGGAGCCAACGGCTCGATCCGCGGCACCCGCGGCGGGCCCAACTGGTCCGTGCTCGTCGCCGTCGTGATGGCGCTGGTGCTGTGCTGGTCGATCGCCCGTCTGGTGATGGACACCCCGCCCGAGCTCCGTGGCTCCACGCCGGTGCTCAACGGCTCCGGCGGGCCGCAGGGCGCGGGCAACGCACCGCCCGCCAAGCCGGTGGACGTCGTCGTGACGGCAGCCGCCACGGGCGGCGCCCGCGTGGTCGTACGAGACGCCTCGGGTGAGGAGGTCTTCGCGGGCAACCTCTCCGTCGGCCAGTCGCGCGAGCTCAAGGCGTCCCCGCCGGTGCGCGTGATGTCGACCGACGGCGCGGTCACCGCCTCCCTCGCCGGTGGCGCCGCCCGCGCGGTCGGCGAGCCCGGGATCGCGGGCCAGCGGACGTACGTCGTCGACTGACCGCCCAGCACGGAGACGTGGTGCCGACCGCGCGCCGGCACACGTGTCCGACTTCTCGCCCCGCGGTGGTCTTCGCGGGGGCAGCTTCTCGGACACGTGTGGCTGGGTCGGCTGGCATCGATGTCATCCGGTGAGGTGCCTCACCGCCCCGTCAGTGCGGGTCCGCGCCCGCGGACCCGGCATACTCACGGTGCGATGACGACTGACACAGAGCTTCCCCGACCCCGCTGAACGTCGCAGTGGTGACGCTCGGCTGCGCACGCAACGAGGTCGACTCCGAGGAGCTGGCCGGACGCCTCGAGGCCGGTGGCTTCGTGCTCGTCGCCGACGCCGAGGACGCCGACACGGTGGTGGTCAACACCTGCGGTTTCGTGGAGGCGGCCAAGAAGGACTCGGTCGACACCCTGCTGCAGGCCGCAGACCTCAAGGTCGAGCACGGCGGACGCGCGCAGGCCGTCGTCGCGGTCGGCTGCCTGGCCGAGAGGTACGGCAAGGACCTCGCCGAGTCGTTGCCGGAGGCCGATGCCGTGCTCGGCTTCGACGACTACCCCGACATCGCGGCGAAGCTCCGGGCCATCGTGGCGGGCGAGGTCCACCACCCCCACACTCCGTCCGACCGCCGCAGGCTGCTGCCGATCTCGCCCGTGGACCGCGACGCGTCGACCGTGTCGATCCCGGGCCACGAGGTCAGCGCCGACACCAGCGAGATCGGTGAGGGTGCACCCGCGTCCGGCCCCCGCGCCGTACGCCGTCGCCTCGACGCCGGCCCGATGGCACCGCTCAAGCTGGCGAGCGGCTGCGACCGGCGCTGCTCCTTCTGCGCGATCCCGAGCTTTCGCGGCTCCTTCGTCAGTCGTCGTCCCAGCGACGTCCTGCAGGAGGGCCAGTGGCTGGCCACGCAGGGCGTCAAGGAGCTCTTCCTCGTCAGCGAGAACTCCACGTCCTACGGCAAGGACCTCGGCGACCTGCGCCTCCTCGAGACGCTGCTCCCCGAGCTGTCCGGCATCGACGGCATCGAGCGCGTACGCGTCTCCTACCTCCAGCCCGCGGAGACGCGCCCGGGCCTGATCGAGGCGATCGCCGACACCCCGGGTGTCGTGCCCTACTTCGACCTGTCGTTCCAGCACGCGAGCGCGACGGTGCTGCGCCGGATGCGTCGCTTCGGCGACCCCGAGAGCTTCCTCGGGCTGCTCGACCGGATCCGGACACTGGCCCCGCTGGCCGGCGTACGTTCCAACGTCATCGTCGGCTTCCCCGGCGAGACCGACGAGGACCTGCAGACCCTCTGCGACTTCCTCGAGACAGCGCGGATGGACGTCACGGGCGTCTTCGGCTACTCCGACGAGGACGGCACCGAGGCGGCGGGCTTCGCCGATGACCTCAAGCTGGACGAGGACGAGATCCGCGCCCGCACCGAGCACGTCACCGGTCTCGTCGAGGAGCTCAACGCCCAGCGGGCCGAGGAGCGCATCGGCGAGGAGGTCGTCGTGCTCGTCGAGTCCGTCGACGACGGCGTCGTCGAGGGCCGTGCCGCGCACCAGGGTCCCGAGGTGGACGGTACGACGATGCTGGTCGGCGCCGACGGGGCGCGGGTCGGCGACCTGCTGACCGCAACCGTGACGGGCACCGACGGCGTCGACCTGGTCGCCCGACTGGACGGAGCCCTCCGATGAGCACGAACCCGGGCACCGAGCCCCGTGAGGTCTCCAACTGGAACATCGCCAACGTGCTGACCGTGCTGCGGATCGCGATGGTGCCGCTGTTCGGCTGGGCGCTGCTGCACGACGGTGGCAACGACCCGCTGTGGCGCTGGGTGGCGTTCGCGCTGTTCGCGGTCGCGATGATCACCGACAAGATCGACGGCGACCTCGCGCGCAAGCACGACCTGATCACCGACTTCGGCAAGATCGCCGACCCGATCGCCGACAAGGCGATCACCGGCATGGCGTTCATCGGTCTGTCGATCGTCGGTGACGTCTGGTGGTGGGTGACCATCGTGGTGCTGCTGCGCGAGTGGGGCGTGACGCTGCTGCGTCTCTCGGTCCTCAGGCAGGTCGTGATCCCGGCGGCGCAGAGCGGCAAGGTCAAGACCGTGCTGCAGGCGTTCGCCCTGGCCGGGCTGATCTGGCCTCTTCCGCACCGGGACGCGCACGGTGGGGCCTTCGACTTCTGGCCCGGCCCGCTCGGTGAGGTGCTGTTCTACGTGAGCCAGGTGGCGCTCGCCGGGGCCGTGGTGATGACGATGTGGTCCGGGTGGGAGTTCGTGCGCGAGGTCCGCAAGCAGCGCCCAGCCACGACCTGACGTCCGAGGGGCCGCAGTCGAGACCTCACAAAATCGGCAGTGAACTTTTGGCAACCATGCCTTGAATTGGGGCAGGCCCGGTATCCCATTCCGTGCGCCCTTGGGTAAAGATGCGGGGGTCACATCCCCCTGAACCCTCGGAGTTCACATGCGCACACCTGCGCTCCCATCGCCGCGACACCTTGCGGCCGGCATCGGTCTGGCGGTCCTTGCCGCCGGCGTCGCCCCCATCGCAGCCTCGGCCAACCCCGCCGGCACAGGCCTCGTCATCAGTGAGGTCTACGGCGCCGGCGGCAACGGAACCGGCTCGTCCTTCCGTGCTGACTTCATCGAGCTCTACAACCCCACGAGCTCCTCGATCGACGTGAGCGGCTGGTCCGTCCAGTACCGCTCGACCAGCGGCACCTCGGTCCAGAACAGTGCCAGCGGCATCACGCCCCTGACCGGATCCGTCCCCGCGAAGTCGCACTACCTGGTCGCAGAGGCGGTGGGGGGCGACACCACCGCCCCTGCACTGCCCGCGGCCGATGTGACCGGGTCCATCGCCATGGGCGGTGGCGCCGGGCAGGTCCTGCTCGTCACCAGCACGACCGCGAGCACGGTCGGCACCGGCAACCTCGCCGGCAACGCCAACCTGGTCGACATGGTGGGCTACGGCGCGGCCGGGTCCTACGAGTCGGTTGCGACCGGCATCGGCCTCACCAACGTGACCTCCGCCTCGCGCGACGCCGAGGGCACGGACACCGATCACAACGCGAACGACTTCACCGAGGGTGCGCCCGACCCGCAGAACGCCTCGGACGCGGGCAACCCTGATGCTCCTGTTGTCGACGAGGTGGACGACAAGGCCTTCGCGATCGACGAGCCGATCACACCGTTCACGGTCAGCGCCACGGGTGGGCAGGCGCCCTACTCCTGGTCAGCCGCCGGTCTCCCTGCCGGGCTCGACATCGACGCCGGAACCGGCGAGGTCAGTGGCACGCCCACCGCGGCCGGCTCGTCCGACGTGACCGTCACAGTGACCGACGGAGCCGACGCCACCGGTTCGACGACCTTCTCCATCACGGTGAACGCCGCTCCCGGCAAGGTGATCCCCATCGCCGAGATCCAGGGCACCGGAGCCGCCTCGCCGTTGGACGGGCAGACCGTCACCACCGAAGGCGTCGTCACCGGCTCCTACGCGACCGGTGGGCTCAACGGCTTCTATCTCCAGACTCCGGGTGCTGACACTCCTGACGCGTCCGACGCGGTCTTCGTCTACGGCGGCACGAGCGGCTTCACCACCTACCCGGCCGTCGGCGACTCCGTCGAGGTGACCGGCGAGGTGGACGAGTTCTTCGGGACGACCCAGCTCGTCACGAACGACGCGGGCGTGGTCGACGTCGACTCCCTCGGCCAGGTCGTTGCCAAGACGCAGATCCCCGGCACCGACTGTGCACTGCCCGGTACGGCGTGCCTGAGCGGTGCCGCGCTGGACCAGGTCCGCGAGGTGGCCGAGGGCGAGCTCTTCCAGCCGACGGCCCCCTGGACCGCGACCGACGTCTACGACGGTGGTCCCTACTACAGCGACGGCAGCAACTCGTCCGCGTTCCGCGGCGAGATCGGTGTCGCCGCTGACAGCCGCATGCCGCTGGTCGCCCCGACCGAGGTGATCGACGCCCAGGCGACCGCCCGGATCGCGGAGCGGAAGGCGTACAACGACGCCCACCGCATCATCCTCGACGACGGGTCGTCGTGGACGTACTCCACCTCGGCCCACGCAGACGACCCGCTCCCGTGGTTCACCGCTGACCACACCGTGCGCGTCGGCGCTGCGATCACGTTCCCCAAGCCGGTGATCTTCACCTTCGGCTTCAACGCGTGGCGGATCCTTCCGCAGTCGCAGGTCACCGGGGACCCCACCGGGACGATCGACTTCGCCCAGACCCGGCCGACCACTCCCGAGGACGTCGGCGGAGACCTCACGCTGGCGACGTTCAACGTGCTGAACTTCTTCCCCACCACCGGCGAGGAGTTCGTGGCCTCCGGTCTGGGCACCTGCACGTACTACTCGGACCGCGCCGGCAACAAGATCACCAACAACCGGTGTGACCCCAACGGTCCGCGCGGCGCCGCCAACGACGCCAACCTCGAGCGCCAGCGGGACAAGATCGTCTCGGCCATCAACACCGCCGACGCCGACATCGTCTCGCTCGAGGAGCTGGAGAACTCGGTGAAGTTCGACAAGCCGCGCGACTTCGCGATCAACGAGCTGGTCAAGGCCCTCAACGCCGATGCCGGAGCCGGGACCTGGGCCGCCGTGCCCTCGGCGCCGGTGCTGCCCCCGACCTCCGACCAGGACGTCATCCGCAACGGGTTCATCTACCAGCCGGCCAACGTCGCACTGGTCGGGGACTCGGTCGTGCTCAGCGACGAGTCGTCGACAGGGGAGGCCTTCGCCGACGCCCGCGAGCCCCTGGCTCAGGCGTTCAAGCGTGTCGGCACCCCCGACGGCAACGCCCTCGCGGTGATCGTGAACCACTTCAAGTCCAAGGGTTCCGGCAACCCGGACCCCGACGGTCAGGGCAATGCGACCGACCAGCGGGTGGCGCAGGCCGCGTCACTGGTCAGGTTCGCCGACGCGTTCAAGACCTCGCGGAACATCTCCCGCGTCTTCCTTGCCGGTGACTTCAACGCCTACTCGGAGGAGGACCCCATCCAGGTCCTGGAGGCTGCCGGGTACGTCAGCCTCGACTCGACCAGCAACCCCGACGAGGAGACCTACAACTTCGACGGTCAGATCGGATCGCTCGACCACGTGCTGGCCAACGAGGCAGCTCTCGCGGACGTCAACGCCGTCGACGTGTGGGACATCAACGGCTACGAGTCGGTCTACTACGAGTACTCGCGCTTCAACAGCAACGTCACCAACCTCTACGCGGTGAACCCCTTCCGGTCCTCCGACCACAGCCCCGAGATCGTCGGCATCAACACCGTCGACCCGCAGCCCGTCACCACCACGGTGACCGGCACGGCCGCCCCGGTCGAGTACGGCACGGAGGGTTCGGTGGACGTCACTGTCCAGCCGCTCTCGGCGACCGGCACGGTGACGCTCAGCCTGGGTACGCAGGTGGTCGGCTCGGGCACGCTCGAGTCAGGTCGGACGACCATCGCGCTCCCGGCCCGGTCTCTGCCGGTCGGGACGTACACGCTCGCCCTGGCCTACTCGGGAGACACCTGGCACGAGCCGTCGACCGGTTCGGTCAGCGTCACGGTGACCAAGGCGGACGCCACGCTCTCGACCGAGGTGAAGCCGGGCCGCTTGGTGGCCAAGGACACCAAGCCCGTCGTGCAGGTGACGGTGGCGGCCGAGGGCTTCACGCCGACCGGCCGCGTCTCGGTCTCCGTCGACGGACGGTCCTACTGGGCCGACCTGAGGAACGGGGTCGCCGTCGTCGAGCTCAAGAAGTTCAACAAGGCCGGGACCTACGCGTCCGCCGTCTCCTACTACGGCGACGCCAGCACGAACGCGGCCACCACGATCGTCGAGATTGTCGTGGAGGGGCGGTGATGGCACCGCGCTGACGCCGTGAACACGAGGCCCGGCCACCTCTCGTGGTGGCCGGGCCTCCACCCACCATCCCTGAACCGACTGCTCGATCGGTCGGGTTAGGGTGACCTGATTCACACCCGCATCATCATCAACATCCCTGACGAAAGGGCCCCTCGTGCCAGCATCACGATCAGGTCGCAGATTCGCTCTCGCGACCACGTTGACCGGGCTGATCGCAGCCCCCCTGGCCGTCATCACGACGGCCGTCCCGGCCCAGGCGGCCGAGGTGGACATCCAGATCCTCGCGACCAACGACTTCCACGGCCGACTGCTGGCTAGCGGGTCGGAGGCAGGTGCCGCACAGTTCGCCGGCGCCATCGCCCAGTTGGAGTCGACCAACCCCAACACGATCTTCGCCGCCGCCGGTGACCTCATCGGCGCGTCGACCTTCGACTCGTTCATCCAGAAGGACAAGCCGACACTGGACGCTCTCAACGCGGCCGGCCTCGACGTCTCGTCCGCCGGCAACCACGAGTTCGACCAGGGCTACAACGACCTGATCAACCGGGTGATGGCACCCTTCGACGCCACCGCGAACCCGTACGGCGGCGCGGCCTGGCAGTACATCGCGGCCAACGTGCGCAAGAAGGCCGGCGGCGGGTACGCCCTGCCGGACATCACGTCCCGCACACCCGACGCCAACGACACCTCGGACGGTGGCACCTGGACCACGACCGTGGGCGGGGTGAAGGTCGGCTTCGTGGGCGGCGTGACCGAGGAGCTTCCCTCCTTGGTGAGCCCGGCCGGTATCGCCGACCTCCAGATCAACAGCATCATCAACGAGACGAACGCAGCAGCCGACCGACTCAAGTCGCAGGGCGCTGACGTCGTCATCCTGCTCGTGCACGAAGGCGCGCCGACCACGTCGCTGGCCGACGCCAGCACGAACGACAACCCGTTCAGCCGGATCGTCAACGGCGTCGACTCCAACGTCAGCGCGATCATCTCCGGCCACACGCACCTCGCCTACAAGCACGTGATCAACGGTCGTCCCGTGGTCTCCGCGGGTCAGTACGGCACCAACATCAACCAGCTGGTGCTCGGCGTCGACCCGGTCACCGACCAGGTCACGGTCAAGACTAACGAGATTGTCGGCGCAGCTGGGCTGGCGCTCACCGCGCCCGCGGCCATCGCCAAGCGCGACCAGGTGAAGGCGGACATCGTGGACCCGGCCGTCGTCGAGGGCAACCGCCTCGGCGCCGTCGAGCTCGGCAAGATCGCCGGTCCGTTCGACCGGGCGCGATTCGCGAGCGGCTCGGAGAACCGTGGTGGCGAGTCGACCCTCGGCAACCTGGTCGCGGAGGTCCAGCGGTGGGCGACGTCCACCCCGGAGGCCGGCGCTGCGCAGATCGCGTTCATGAACCCCGGCGGCCTGCGCGACGACATGCGAGGCAACCCCGGCGCCTACCCCGCCACGCTGACCTACAAGCAGGCGGCGAACGTCCAGTCGTTCGCCAACACTCTGGTCAACATGAAGATGACGGGTGCCGCGATCGACGAGGTCCTCGAGCAGCAGTGGCAGACCAACCCCGGTGGCGTGGCTCCGAGCCGGCCGTTCCTGCGAATGGGTGTCTCGAAGGGCTTCTACGCGACCTACGACCCGACGCGCGCTCTGGGCGACCGAGTCACCGGCATGTGGCTCAACGGCACCAAGATCGAGCCGGCCACGGTCTACTCCGTGACGGCGAACTCGTTCCTCGCGAGCGGTGGCGACAACTTCCGCGCCTTCAACAAGGCGACGGCGAAGCGCGACACCGGCAAGGTCGACCTGCAGGCGATGGTCGACTACATGGCCGCGTTCGCAGCCAAGGCGCCGCTGGCGGTCAACACCGAGCAGCAGCAGGTCGGCGTCACGTGGCCGGCAGACAAGCCGCGGTTCTACCGCATCGGCCAGAACGTCAAGGTCGCCCTCGAGTCGCTGGCGATGACCGGCCCGAGCGACCCGCGCGATGCCGTCCTGAACATCAAGGCCGGCGACAGGACGCTCAACCCCACCCCTGTGGACAACACGCTCGGAAGCACCATCTCCGACGAGTACGGCAAGAGCGCGGTGGACGTGAAGCTCAAGGGCAAGACGCGCACCGGCAAGCAGATGCTCACGTTCACCGGTCCGACGACCGGCACGACGTTCTCCCTGCCGATCGACGTGCGCAAGGCCAAGGGCGTGCTCAAGGTCCGCACCAAGCCCGGTCGCATCGTGAAGGGCGAGACCCGCACGCGCGTCAAGATCAAGGTCACTGCGCTCGGCATCTCCACGGTGACCGGCAAGATCAAGGTCAAGGCTGGCGGCAAGGTCTACACGGTCAAGCTGAAGAAGGGGAAGGCGTTCCTCCGACTCGACCGCTTCGAGAACACTGGCAAGAAGGGGATCCTGGTCGCCTTCCATGGCAACCGCAAGATTCGTGGCACCAAGGAGTTCGTGAAGATCACGACGCACCGCAACTGATGCGCTCCTGATCCACCAGCACCACCGGAGGCCCGGTCATCGTCCGCGATGGCCGGGCCTCTCGCTGTGTCGGCGCAGGGCCAGCGCCGCCTGGACGAGGGTCAGGTGGCTGAAGGCCTGCGGGAAGTTGCCGACCATGCGTGAGTGCGCCGGGTCGTACTCCTCCGAGAGCAGGCCCACGTCGTTGGCCAGGCCACAGAGGCGATCCATCAGCTCCTCGGCCTCGTCGCGCCGCCCCGCGCCGGCGAGGGCCGAGACCAGCCAGAAGGAGCACGCCAGGAACGGGTGCTCGTCGCCGGCCAGACCGTCGACACCGGTCTCCGTGCGATAGCGCATGAGGAGCCCGTCTGACATCAGGTCCTCGATCACGGCGTCGATCGTCCCGAGCACTCGCGGGTCGTCGGCCGGGAGGAAGCCGACGAGCGGGATGGTCAGCAGCGAGGCGTCGACCTCGCGGGTGTCGTAGTGCTGGGTGAACGTGCCGCGCTCGGCGTCGAAGCCCTTGTCGAGGATCTCCTCGCGCACCCGGTCGCGCAGGTCACGCCAGCGCTCGACCGGCCCGTCGAGGCCGTGGTCCTCGACCGCGTGGACGGCGCGGTCGAACGCGACCCACACCATCACGCGGGAGTGGGTGAAGTGCCGACGATCCCCGCGGATCTCCCACAGCCCGTTGTCGGGCTCGTCCCAGTGATCGGCGAGCTCATCGACGAGCGAGCGCTGCAGGGACCACGAGTTGCGGGTCTCGTCGAGTCCTGCCTGCCGCGCGAGCTCGAGCGCGACCATCACCTCGCCGAGCACGTCGTTCTGGCGCTGTGAGGCGGCGCCGTTGCCGATGCGGACCGGACGGCTGTCGGCGTACCCGGACAGGTGCGGCACCTCGCGCTCGGGCAGCTGGCGGCCGCCGTCGACGGTGTACATGATCTGCAGGTCGGCGGGGTCGCCGGCGACGGCCCGCAGCAGCCAGCGGCGCCAGTCGTGCGCCTCCGTCTCGTAGCCCGCACCCAGCAGCGACTCGAGCGTCAGGGCCGCGTCGCGCAGCCAGCAGAAGCGGTAGTCCCAGTTGCGCTCACCGCCGAAGTCCTCCGGTAACGAGGTGGTCGGCGCCGCGACGATCCCGCCGGTCTCCTCGTGCGTCATCAGCATGAGCGTGAGCAGGCTGCGTCGCACCATGTCGGCGTGGGGCACGTCGTCGGGCGAACGCATCGACCACTCGCGTTGCATCTCCTTGGTGGCCTCGATGCGCTCGTCGAAACCGAGCCGCTCCGGCACATCGCGCCACGAGCGGATCCACGTGGTGGAGAAGGTCATCTCGTCCCCGGCGGTCATCTCGAACTCGTCGGTGTGGCGCCCGCCCTTGCCGCGAGGGAGCCGCGGCCCGCGCAGGACCAGCTTGTCGGGCCCCGCGACGGCGACGACGACGTTCTCGCCGTGGGCCTGCTCGCGGGTGACCCACGGCCGGATCCGGCCGTAGTCGGTGCGCACCACCCAGTCATGGCGGATCCGCACGGAGCCGCGCGTGCAGGTGAGTCGGCGTACGACGTCCGCGCGACCGTCGCCGGTCGGCATCAGGTCGAGCAGCACGACCTCGCCGTCGGCGGTGGTGAACGTCGTCTCCAGCAACGCCGTCCCGTCGACGTACGTCCGGGTCGTCGAGGTCACCTCGTCGGCCGGGGCCAGCAGCCAGCGACCGTTGTCCTCGGTGCCGAGCAGTGCAGCGAAGCAGGCCGGCGAGTCGAAGCGGGGCAGGCACAGCCAGTCGATCGAGCCGTCCTTGCCGACCAGGGCCGCGGTGCCGCGGTCACCGATGAGTGCATAGTCCTCGATGGGGAGTGCCATGCGGCTAGTCTCGCCGACGTGTGGTCGCAACCCTCGCAACCCGGGAATGACGTCGCCCGCGTGCTCGAGTCGCTGGCCGACCGGGGTGCGACCCTCGCGAGCGCCGAGTCGCTGACCGGAGGCCTTCTCGCGGAGCAGATCACCGACGTGCCCGGCGCCTCCCGCACCTT
This sequence comes from uncultured Actinomycetota bacterium, assembly GCA_963711175.1. GTDB lineage: Bacteria > Actinomycetota > Actinomycetes > Propionibacteriales > Nocardioidaceae > Nocardioides. The sequence continues at coordinate 188,388 of CAVQDC010000038.1, read as the reverse complement.
CGTCGGGGGTGTCGTGTCCTACGCGACGCGCGTGAAGATCGCGCTCCTCGACGTGCCGTCCGCCGTCGTGGACGAGCACGGCGTGGTCTCCGAGGAGTGCGCGGTCGCGATGGCCCGCGGGGTGCGCCTGCGCCTCGACGCCACCTGGGGCGTCGCCACGACAGGTGTCGCCGGCCCCGACGAGCAGGAAGGCAAGCCCGTGGGAACGGTGTGGGTCGCCGTCGCCGGCCCCGAGGTCGTACGCACGCGGCTGCTGGCGCTGGACGGTGACCGCCGGGTGATCAGGGAGGCCTCGTGCGATGCCGCGCTGTCCCTCCTGCGGGACCTCCTGCGGGAAGAACCGGGCCTCCGGTAGCGTTGGGGCAGACGACTTCCTCTTCAGAGCCCTCTCCCAGAGCAAGGACCTCGCGCATGGTGATCTTCCGACGACTGCTCGGCGACGTGCTGCGCAGCGCCCGGATGCAGCGCGGGATGACCCTGCGGGAGCTCTCGGCGCAGGCGCGGGTCAGTCTGGGCTACATCTCCGAGATCGAGCGCGGGCAGAAGGAAGCGTCCTCCGAGCTGCTGGCGTCGCTGTGCGAGGCGATGGACCTGCCGCTGTCCGACGTGCTGCGCGACGTGGCCGACGCGGTCGCGATCGAGGAGCTGGCCATCGGCATCGTGGGCACGACCCCCATCACCGCCGGACGTCCGTCCGGCGACGTGGTCGCCTCCGCAGCCTGATCTCGGGCGTGTCTCTCACGTCCGTGGCCTGCTGCGCGTCGTCCGAGACGTGAAAGGCACGCCCTAACGCTCGGGCTGGCAGCTGGGACACCAGTAGGCCGCGCGCTCGCGGCCCGGTTCGCCGAGCATCGTCACTGCGATCGTCGTGCCGCAGCGTCGGCAGGGTGAGGTGTCGCGTCGGTAGACCCACATCCGCTCGCGCTCGCGCAGGTTGCCGGTGGTGGACTGGATGGCCCGTTCCTTGTTGACCTCCAGCATCTGCTTGGCGCGGCGCAGGAGCCGGGTCAGGTCGGGGACGCTGGCGACGTCGTTGGCGGGGTTGACCCCGCTCGTGAAGCACAGCTCGGCCATGTACATGTTGCCGATGCCTGCCAGGTTGCGCTGGTCGAGCAGAGCCTGTCCCAGCGGACGCGCGGGCTCGCGGCGCAGGTTGGCGAGCGCGCGGTCCTCGTCCCAGTCCGGCCCGAGCAGGTCGGGGCCCAGGTGGGCGACGAGATCGGCCTCGGAGTCGCGGGGGACCAGCTCGACGATGCCGAGCTGGAACCCGACAGCCCTGCGTCCCTCGATGCCCAGGAGCAGGCGTACCTGGCTCTCCGGGCGCCGCCACCGCTCGCCGTCGGGGTAGACGTGCCACGACCCCTCCATCTTGAGGTGGGTGTGGATGGTCCAGGCGCGCTCGTGGTCGACACGGGTGAGGAGGTGCTTGCCGCGCGACAACGTACGGATGACCTCTCCACCCGTGAGGTCGACGGTCGCGAAGGCCGGGACCCGGAAGTCGGTGACCGTGAGTCGGTGCCCGGTCAGGGCGCGGTCGAGCTTGTGTGCTGCTCGGTAGACGGTGTCACCCTCAGGCACGCAGTCTCAGTCCCTTCGGTGTGGCGACGAAGCCCGCCGCCGAGAGTGCGAGCCGGATCGGGGTCTCGCCGCCGCTGCCGATGAGAGCCTGGCCGTCGGCCTTCTCCACCGTGAGCCGACCGAGCGCACCGCGGCGGGCGGCGTCGGCCAGCGAGGACAGCGCGGGGGTGAGGACGTCCTGGTCCTCGGTCCACGTGAGCAGCGTGCGGCCGCCGCGCTCGACGTAGACCGTCAGCTCGCCGTCGACGACGACGACCAGGGCCCCGGCCTTGCGTCCCGGCCGGTGTCCGGCGCGCTCCGCGTCGGTCGGCTCGGGCCACGGCAGGGCGGCGCCGAACACGTTGGCCGGGTCCGTGGCCGCGAGGGCGACGACGGTCGGCTTGCCCCCCTTGGCGCTCTCGGGCTCCGAGAACGTGCGCAGCCGGTCGATCGCGCCCGCACTGCCGAACTGCGCGGCGCCGAGACCTTCGATGAAGTAGCCACGGCGGCAGCGGCCGGTGTCCTCGAAGGCGCTCAGCACCTTGTAGACCCCGGCGAACCCGCCGGCGACCCGCTCGCTCATCACGGCCCCGCGCGTCACCACGCCGTGCCGCTCGAGCAGGTGCTCGGCCCGGGCGTGCGCCCGTCGCGTCGGGTCGCCGTCACGCTCGGGCAGGACCGCCCAGCGCCCTGCGGTGTCGGGCGGGCCGGTGCGTGCGGGCATCCGGCCGCCCGTCGTCCTGCCGAGCCGTGGCGGCGTGCGGCGGGTGCGGTGCGACGGGGTGCCGTTGCGGACCAGGGCACGCAGCGGAGCAAGGGTGTCGTTGGTGACCAGCCCGCGCCAGACGAGGTCCCACAGGGCGCTGCTGAGCTCGGCGTCGGTGGTGGACCCGACCCGGTCCGAGAGCTGGCGGAAGAACCACGCCCCACCCGGCTCGAGGGCGTCGAGGACGGCGCGGTGGATGCCCTCGGGCTCGCCCGCCGCCTGGCCTTCGACCTCGGGGAGCGTGAGGTGGGCCTGGTCGGCGAGGTGCAGGCTGACCCAGCCGTCGCTGCCGGGAAGGGGCGCGTGCCCCGCCCAGATGACCTCGCCGGACGCAGTCAGCTCGTCGAGCATCGACGGCTCGTAGTCGCGGACCCGGGCGGCGAGGACGAGCGGCTCGAGCGCGCTGGCGGGCACCGGGCACCCGGCGAGCTGGTCGATCGCGGCGACCACGCCGTCGAGCCCACGCAGCGCGCCACCGACCTTCTGCCACGCCGGGAGGAAGCGGGCGACGGCATCGTGGGTGACCGGCTCGATCTCCTGCCGCAGCCGGGCCAGCGACCGGCGGCGCAGCTTGCGGAGCACCTCTGCGTCGCACCACTCGGTGCCGGCCCCGGAGGGGCGGAACTCGCCGTCGAGCACGCGGCCGCGGTGGGCGAGCCGCTGCAGGGTCTGGCGGGCGACGGCTTCGCCGAGGCCCAGCCGGGCGGCGACCTCGCCCGTCGTGAACGGGCCGTGGCTGCGCGCGTAGCGGGAGACGAGGTCGCCGAGGGGGTCCTCGGGCAGCTCGAGGAAGGCGTCGGGGGTGCCGACCGGCACCGGCACGCCGAGGCCGTCGCGCAGCCGGCCGATGTCCTCGATGGCCGTCCAGCGGTCCTCGCCCGCCATCCGCACCTGGACGACACGGCGTACGTCCGAGAGCGAGGTGAGCCAGCTCTCGACGTCGGCGCCCTCGACCGCCCGCGCGCTGATCTCGGTGGCGGAGAGCGGACCGACGAGCCGCAGGAGGTCGGCGACCGCTTCGGCATCACGGGCGCGGCGATCGGGGGCGAGCCACTGCAGCTCGGCCTCGACCTCCGCCAGCACCTCCGGGTCGAGCAGCTCACGCAGCTCCGCACGGCCGAGCAGCTCGGCGAGCAGGCCCTGGTCGAGCGACAACGCGGCGGCGCGACGCTCGGCGATGGGGGAGTCGCCTTCGTAGACGAACTGGGCGACGTAGCCGAAGAGCAGGCTGCGCGCGAACGGGCTCGGCGACGTGGTCGACACGTCGACGACGGTGACCTCGCGTCGCTGCACCCGGCCGAGGAGCGTGACGAGTGCGGGCAGGTCGTACACGTCCTGGAGGCACTCGCGCACCGCCTCGAGCACGATCGGGAAGGCGGGGTACTGGGAGGCGACCTGGAGCAGCTGGGCGGAGCGCTGCCGCTGCTGCCACAGCGGGCTGCGGCGGCCCGGATCGCGGCGGGGGAGCAGCAGGGCGCGCGCAGCGCACTCACGGAAGCGGCTGGCGAAGAGGGCGGAGCCACCGACCTCCTGCGTGACGACCTGCTCGATCTCCTCGGGCTCGAAGACGATCACCTCGCCGGTGGGCGGCTCGGCGTCGGTGTCGGGGATCCGGATGACGATGCCGTCGTCGGACGCGACCGCCTGGCCGTCGACGTCGAAGCGTTCGCGCAGCCGGGCATTGATCGCCAGTGCCCAGGGTGCGTGGACCGGGGTGCCGTAGGGGGAGTGGACGACGAGGCGCCAGTCGCCGAGCTCGTCGCGGAACCGTTCGACCACGATCTGGGTGTCGTGGGGCACGACCTGCGTGGCTTCGCGCTGCTCGGTGATGTAGGTGACGAGGTTGGTGGCGGCGTTCTCGTCGAGGCCCCGCTCGCGCACGCTCGCGATGGCCTTCGCCGGGGTGGTGGCGGCGAGCTCGCGGGTGAACGCGCCGACCGCGGCACCGAGCTCGGCGGGCCGGCCGAGGGCGTCGCCCTTCCAGAAGGGGAGTCGACCGGGGATGCCCGGCGCCGGTGTCACCAGGACCCGGTCGTGGGTGATGTCCTCGATCCGCCAGCTGGTGGCGCCGAGCGCGAAGATGTCGCCGACGCGCGACTCGTAGACCATCTCCTCGTCGAGCTCGCCGACGCGACTGGCCTTCTCGCCGACGAGGAAGACGCCGAAGAGGCCGCGGTCGGGGATGGTGCCGCCGCTGGTGACCGCGAGGCGCTGGGCACCCGGCCGGCCACTGAGGGTGCCGGTGACGCGGTCCCACACGATGCGCGGTCGCAGCTCCGCGAACTCGTCGCTGGGGTAGCGCCCGCTCAACAGGTCCAGCGTGGCGTCATAGGCGGTGCGCGGCAGCTGGGCGTACGACGCTGCGCGGGTGACGAGGGCGAAGACCTCGTCCACGTCCCACTCGTCCATCGCGAGCATCGCCACGACCTGCTGGGCGAGGACGTCGAGCGGGTTGGTCGGGCACCGAGAGCTTCTCGATGGCGCCGCTGCGCATCCGCTCGACCGAGACGGCCGTCTGTGCGAGGTCGCCACGGTGCTTGGGGAACAGGACGCCGCGGCTGACCTCGCCGACCTGGTGGCCGGCGCGACCCACCCGCTGCAGGGCGCTCGCGACGCTCGGCGGCGACTCGATCTGGATGACCAGGTCGACGGCGCCCATGTCGATGCCGAGCTCGAGGCTGCTGGTGGCGACCACGGCGGGTAGCCGCCCGCGCTTGAGGTCGTCCTCGATGATCGCGCGCTGCTCCTTGGAGACCGAGCCGTGGTGCGCCTTGGCGATGACGGTGCCGGCGCCGCTGCTCTGCCCCGACTGGGCCATGATCTGCGCCGGCGGCCTGGCGCTGCTCTCCTCCTGGCGGCCTTCGGCGCGCTCCGTGGCGATCTCGTTGAGCCGGGCAGTGAGCCGCTCGGCGAGCCGACGGGAGTTGGCGAAGACGATCGTCGAGCGGTGCTGCTCGACGAGGTCGACGACGTGCTCCTCGACGTGGGGCCAGATGCTGGTCGATCGGCCGGGATCGCCGGACTCCTCGTCGTACTCCTCCGGCATCGTCATGTCCTCGACCGGCACGACGACGCGGAGGTCCCACTCCTTGGTGCTGGGCGGGGAGACGATCTCGACCGGCTGCGCGCCGCCGAGGAAGCGGGCGACCTCGTCGAGCGGGCGGACCGTCGCGCTGAGCCCGATGCGCTGGGCAGGCTTGTCGAGCAGGGCGTCGAGCCGCTCCAGGCTGAGGGCGAGGTGGGCGCCACGCTTGGTGCCGGCGACGGCGTGGACCTCGTCGATGATGATCGTGTCGACGCTGCGCAGCGTCTCGCGCGCCTGACTGGTCAGCATCAGGAAGAGTGACTCGGGCGTCGTGATGAGGATGTCGGGCGGCGTCGTGCCGAGCTTGCGTCGGTCGGCCGGGCTGGTGTCGCCGGACCGCAACCCGACGGTGACGTCCGGGACCTTCGTCTCCAACCGCTCGGCGGTGTTGCGGATGCCCGTGAGGGGCGCACGGAGGTTGCGCTCGACGTCGACGCCGAGCGCCTTCAGCGGCGAGATGTAGAGGACACGGGTCCTCCTCAGCTTGTCCTGCACCGGCTCGCTGCCGAGCAGCCGGTCGATCGCGTGGAGGAACGCGCTCAGCGTCTTGCCGCTGCCGGTGGGCGCGACGACCAGCGCGTTCTTGCCCTCGGCGATGCTCGTCCAGGCGCCCTCCTGCGCCGGAGTCGCCTCCGCGAACGACGCCTCGAACCACGCCCGCGTGGGCGCGCTGAAGCGGTCGAGGGCGGTCACGAGGTGCAGTCTGTCACCGCGGTCCGACAACGGCCCCGCCCTTTCGGGCTGGGCGGCGGCTCACGCGGTGATGGCGGCCTCGCCCATTCCGTCGGCCACCAAGCGGTCCCGGAGGGCCACGAGCTCGGTGACGGCGGCGAGGAAGCGGACGGTGCTGTCGCCCACGTGCAGGTCGTCGAAGTAGTGGTGCCTCATGGCGATCCGGGCGAAGTGGTGCTCGTCGTGGTCGAGGCGGTCGACGAGCAGTGCCGTGAGGCTGCTGACGTTCGCGTCGTCGACGACGTCGGCGCACCGACTGATCGGGACCTCGTGGCGAAGCGAATCGGGGTCGCCCTGGCGATCGGTGATGAAGATCGGCTTGTCCGTGTGCAGGTAGAGCCAGTCCAGCCCCACCGACGACACGTCGGTGACGAAGGCGTCGCAGCCGGGCATGACCGCGAGGATGTCGCCGTTCAGCACCTGGGTGTGTCCGGCGTCCGGCTCGAGCCGAGCCGCCTCGTCGATGAGGCCGAGGATGCGCCGGTGCGCGTCCGAGATGGCGGGGGTGAGGCTGGTCGTCACCCGGGGGTGGGGCTTGTAGACCAGTCGGACGTCGGGCACGTCGAGGATCGAGCGGACGATCTCCTCGCCGAGGGTCTCGACCGACGTGTAGTCGTTGTAGTCGGCGTCGCCCTCCCACGTGGGGGCGTACATGACGGTGCGCCGTTCGCTGGGAGCCAGGAGCGGAGTGCGCGGAAGGTCGAGCTGGGGGCGGCCGACGCGGACCAGCCTGTGGACGTCGAAGTCGAGCAGACCGCTCAGGTACCTCTGGACAGCGGCGTTGCCGGCGACGAACACGCGGTCGTAGGACTTGGCGTTGTTGCTCGCCATCGACTGCTTGTCGCTCTCGCCGTGGTTGATGTGGACGTGGAGCCGGCGGTGGTCGACGAGGGACTCGAAGTTGAGCACGTCGTTGTTGCAGTAGAGGACGACCTTGGCGTCGAGCTCGGCGTAGAGGTCGGTGAGCTCGGGGAACGTCGGCGCGGTGAACAGGGGCAGGTCGGTCCGCGAGGCGATCAGCGCTGCGGAGTCGGGGTCTCGCAGCACCAGGGCCACCGGGTGGACGCCGTCGAGGATCGCGAGGACCTCCAGCCACTGCGCCAGCTGGTAGGTCATCGTGGGGTCGCCGGAGAAGTAGGCGATCACGCGGAGGTCGTTCACACATGGATCCTAGTCGTCACCTCGCGACCGGGTGACGCTACGCGTCAGTTGATGATCTCGGCGCGCTCCGCTTCGAGGACCGCGAGCCGGTCGCGCCACTCCTGCAAGGCCTCGGGGCTCAGCCGCGGCCAGTCCAGCACGTGGCGTACGACACGGAGCGGCTCCATGCTGCGGTAGGACCGTGTGGGGTTCCCGGGGAACTTCTTGTCGGTGACGTTGGGGTCGTTCTCGTACGTGCCGGTCGGCTCGACCTCGTAGACGCGCGGAGCGCCCTCGCCGGCAGCGAGCTCGGCGGCCAGGCCGGCGCCGTCCTTGATCGCGGTGAAGTAGATGTGGTTCATCACGATCTCGGGCCGGTAGTTCGACCTGAATCCCGCGCTGAGGAGGTCGCCCACCTGGAGGTCGGCCTTGGTGCCGTGGAAGAAGGGACCGTCGTCCAGAACGTCGCTCACGGCTTCACCCTAGGACGACGCCGATGTCGAGATCCGCGACCCGGCTCCGTCCCAGCCGTGGAACCACCCATCGACTGCAGGAGGATGACCACATGACACACGTACGTCGCTTCGACCACATCGGCGTGACCGTCGCCGACCTCGAGCGAGCCACCGACTTCTTCGTCGGGCTCGGCCTGGAGGTCGAGGGCAGGACGACCGTCGAGGGCGAGTTCATCGACACCGTCTGCGGCCTGCCCGGCGCCCGGTGCCGCATCGTGATGCTGGCGCCGCCCGGCGGCGGCTCGAAGCTCGAGCTCGCCAGCTTCGACACTCCGGACCACCTGCCCGGCTCGCCCGAGGCGATGGCCAACGAGGTCGGCCTGCGCAACGTGTCGTTCGAGGTCGGCGACCTCGATGCGGCGCTCGCAGCAGTGGCGGCCGAGGGCTACGGCCTCGTCGCCGGCGTCGGGGACCACGAGGGCGTCGTACGGATGGCGTACGTCCGCGGTCCCGAGGGGATCGTCGTGTCGCTCTTCGAGCAGACCGCCTGAGCTGCGGGGTCGTCGGTGGGGAAGATCGTCCCTGACATGTCACGACGACCTTCCCCGTTGGTCAATGACCGTCTCGAACCGGGAGGCGACTGTCGTCGATTCCCCCTACGCTCGCGCACATGACGGCCACGGGGGAGAGCAAGGACGAGGAGTTCCGCAGCGCGCTGGGCCGGTTGGTCCGGCAGCTGCTCAAGGAGGAGCAGGGAGAGCAGCGCGGAACACCGATGCTCCCCGTGCTCGACGAGCACTTCGGCCAGCCCGCCGACGACCTGCCGGTCGTGCAGGAGTCGATCGACGCGCACCGCGTCGTCGACGTGGACGTGGCGCTCGACGAGATCGCGGGACGCGACCCCGAGCACCGGCTGCTCGGCATCGGTGGCGGGGACCAGCGCCACCACAGCTCCCTGAGCGACTTGATGGCGCAGGCGGAGTGGGGAAGGTTCCGTCAGGGCCAGGTGGACCGGCTCAACCTCGCTACCGGACCGGACACGGACCGCGCGACGGTGGCCTTCGGCCTGCACCTCTTCTCCTACGACGGCGAGCCGGTGGCCGTGCTGCAGCGAGCGGGCAACACGCAGTACCACTCGCAGGCGCGGCTCGAGCTGCTCACGCCCACGCCTGAGATCGCCACCGCGCTGATCGCGGAGCTGCGCGAGCTGTCGCTCGCGCGCAGCGTGGTCCGCGGCCAGGTGATCAGCTTCAGCGGCAACCCCTACGAGCACTCGCTGAGCGGCATCACGTTCGTCCGTCGCCCGGACCTGACGGCCGAGCAGGTGATCCTCCCCGACGGGACCCTCGACCAGGTGCGGGCGCACGTCGTCGGCCTCGCTGAGCACCGCGAGCAGCTCCAGCGCGCCGGTCAGCACCTCAAGCGCGGGGTGCTGCTCTACGGCCCTCCCGGCACCGGCAAGACCCACACGGTGCGCCACCTCATCGGTGCCGTTCCCGGCACCACGGTCGTGCTGCTGTCGGGGACGCAGATGGGCTTCGTCGCCTCGGCCGCGCAGGTCGCTCGCGCCCACCAGCCGGCGATCGTGGTGCTCGAGGACTGCGACCTGATCGCCGAGGACCGCGACCAGATGCACTACGGCGGCGGACCGTCACCGCTGCTCTTCACGCTGCTCGACGCCATGGACGGGCTCGACGCCGATGCCGACGTCGTGTTCCTGCTGACCACCAACCGGGCCGAGGCGCTCGAGCGTGCGCTGGCACAACGCCCCGGCCGGGTGGACCTCGCCGTCGAGATCCCGCTGCCCGACGAGACCGCGCGGCGTGCCCTCATCGCCCTGTACGCCGCCCAGGTCGGCTTCTCGGACGCGGCCGTCGAGCAGGCGGCGGCGGCCGCGGCGGGCACCACGGCGTCGTACGCCAAGGAGCTCGTGCGCCGTGCTGTGCTGGTCGCCGCGATGGACGGGCGCGAGCCCGGGGACGAGGACCTGGCCGCAGCCACGGCGCAGCTGCAGGCAGATGGTGCCTCGCTGACGCGAGCGCTGCTCGGCACAACGGGCCAGTCGCCGGCAGGCTCTCCCTGAGTCAGCGGGGACGACGGGCGTCGACCGGGAACCCGAAGTCGGTGTGGACCCCGGGGCTGAAGCCGACGTGGTCGGGAGCACGGTCGGCCAGACCGGGGAGTCCCACCGACGCCATCAGACCGTCCTCGAGGGCGACCACCTCGGCGTCGTGGACCGGCCACGGCTCGTGCCGGTTGGGGACGTAGAGCGTCCGACCGCCCCATCGGGTGTGGAGCCCCCACCGCGCGCTGAGGAAGTGGTCGAGGTCGGTGCTCTCGCGGGCTGCGCCCGGGCGTACGACGACGTGGCTCGACCCGTGAGTGCCGGGCCAGCGCAGCCGTGCGTCGTAGGTGTGCTCGCCCCCGGTTGCGCGGTGGCGCATCCGCGCCCACCGGTAGGGAACGCCGAAGCCCAGCCGGGCGCCGGCCACGACCGCGGCGCGGTCGGTGTCGAGGCTGAGGAACACGATGCCACGCCGACCGGTGTCGTCGACCGAGTAGAGACGCACGTTGGTCTCGAGGAACGTCCCGGCCCACGGCACGGCGGGTCCGCGACCGAACCCGGCGCCGACCATGCGGAAGGGGATGAGGCCGACGTAGGTGCGGCCCTCGAAGGTGTCGGGCCACACGCCGGGAGGCATCCGGTGAATGACCAGTGCGGGATCGACCGCCCAGTGCAGGAACGTGAGGTCGCGCCAGCCCTGGCTCATCAGCACCGCACCCGAGAGCTCCGGCGCGTGGGGGGACACGGGTTCGACCACACCAGCAGCCTAGGCATGGCCCACACGTCGAAACGGTGGCGACCGGGCCCGGCACCGGACCTAGGCTCGTGGCATGACGGAGTTCCAGGTGACGCGGTGGCGCGAGCTTCCCTCGATGGTCGCGGCCAGGTCGGGCGACGACATCGCGAAGGTCCAGCTCGCTGCGAGGTTCCAGGAGGCCATCGACGAGGCCGCGATGCGGCTCGGCGACACCGGCGCGACCGACTACCTCGAAGGCTGGGAGCGCACGCCGTGGACCGAGGCCGACGGCTCGCCGGCGGAGGTGCTCGACCGCGTGGCGGCCGAGCTCGACCGCGAGTGGCCGGCCGAGCGGATCGCTGACTACCTCGACGCGTTGAACGCATGAATCGCCTCGCGGCCCTGCTCGGGGAGCACCGCCCCGTCCTGCTCGACGGCGGCATGGGCACGCTGCTGCAGGACAGCGGGCTCGAGGACGGCGCGCCCGGCGAGCTCTGGAACCTCGAGAACCAGGACGCCGTCCGTGCGGCCCACACGGCGTACGCCGAGGCGGGTGCGCGCGTGCTGACCACCAACACGTTCGGCGGGACGCGCCCGCGGCTCGACATGCACGGCCTCGGCGACCGGCTCGAGGAGGTGAACCGGTCGGCCGCGCAGATCGCCCGATCGGTCGCCGACGAGCACGGACTCCTCGTCGCCGGCGACCTCGGCCCGACCGGCGAGCTCCTGGCGCCGCTGGGTGCGCTCACCGGCGAGGACGCCCGGGCACTCTTCGCCGAGCAGCTCAGCGCGCTGGTCGACGGCGGGATCGACCTCGTCCTCGTCGAGACGTTGAGCGACCTCGCCGAGGCGGACGCCGCGCTCGCGGCGGCGCGCCAGGTCGCGCCCGACCTGCCGGTCATCGTGACACTGAGCTTCGACACCAACCTGCGCTCGATGATGGGCGTCCGGCCGGGCGACGCCGTGGCTCACCTCGCTGCCGCCGGCGCCGACGCGGTGGGGGCCAACTGCGGTCGGGGACCCCAGGAGATGGAGATCATCGCCGCTGAGCTGGCGGCCGCGCGGCCCGACGGCCTGCTCCTGGTCGCCCAGTCCAACGCCGGCCTCCCGCAGGTGGTGGGCGACCACTTCGAGTACGACGCCAGCGCGGGCGACATGGCCGCCCACGCCGCGCGCCTCAGCGCCCTCGGGATCGACCTCGTCGGCGCGTGCTGCGGCTCGACGCCGCACCACATCGCGGCGATGGCCGCCAGCCTCGGACGGGCCGGCGCGCAGCGCTGAGCCTCAGCCGTCCTGGCGGGGGTCGTCGAGCACGTCTCGCCACGAGTGCTGGGGATCGAAGCCGACCATCTCCCGTGCCTTGTCGATCGCGTAGAACGTCTCGTCACGCCCCATCTCGCGGCGCACCTCGACCCCGTCGTAGAACCGCTCGATGACCTCGGACGTCGTCGCGGCGACGGACATGTCGGCGTTCGCGACGTTGAAGACCTCGTAGCCCAGGCCGTCGACCTCGAGGCAGCGCTGCACCATCTGGCCGAGGTCGCGCACGTCGATGTAGGCGAACACGTTGCGGCGGCGCAGCGCTGCGTCGGTGAGGAACGGAGGGAAGATCTCGGCGTACTCGTGCGGCTCGATGACGTTGTTGATCCGCAGCCCGTAGATGTCGGCGCCCGTGCGCGCCTGGAAGGACCGCGCCGTCACCTCACCCGCGACCTTCGACATCGCGTAGGAGTCCTCGGGGACGGTGGGGTGCTCCTCGTCGACCGGGACGTAGAGCGGCTTGCGCTCGCCCTGGGCGAAGCAGACCCCGTACGTGGTCTCGGACGAGGCGAAGACGACCTTCGAGACGCCGAGGCGGGTCGCGGCCTCGAGGACGTTGTAGGTGCTGAGCACGTTGGTCGCGTACGTCGCCGCGTCCGCCTGCTTGAGGATCGCCGGGATCGCGGCGAAGTGCACCACTGCGTCGTAGGACGGCTTCGCCGGCAGGTCGAGCTCCTCGAACGTCGCCGTGCCGGCGAGCGCGGAGTAGACCTCGCCGATCTGGGTCAGGTCGACCCGCAGGTCGTGGACGTCGGGATGGGCGAGGGGCACGAGGTCGGCGTTGGTGACCTGGTGCCCGTGCTCGGCGAGGTAGGGGGCGACGTGCTTGCCGGCCTTGCCGCTGCCGCCGGTGAAGAAGATGCGCATGGTCCCTTCCTACCGGGTGAGCACCCATCGCACAGGGTTCGCCGTTGTCCGCGTCCTCACATAAGGTCGATGAACGTGACGCAATTCATGATCTCGGCGCGCGGACTGCGCAAGTCCTTCGGTGACTTCGAGGCGGTGAAAGGCATCGACGTCGACGTCCGCCAGGGCGAGGCGTTCGGCTTCCTCGGCCCCAACGGCGCGGGCAAGTCGAGCACGATGCGGATGATCGCCTCGGTGAGCCCGGTGACCTCCGGTGAGCTGCGGATCCTCGGGATGGATCCGGCCACGGACGGCCCCGCGATCCGCGGCCGCCTCGGTGTCTGTCCGCAGGAGGACACCCTCGACAACGAGCTCAACGTCTTCGACAACCTCTACATCTACGGCCGCTACTTCGGCATCGATCGCGCCACCTGCCGTGACCGCGCCAACGAGCTGCTCGAGTTCGCCCAGATCACCGAGAAGGCGAAGTCCAAGGTCGAGGACCTGTCCGGCGGCATGAAGCGACGCCTCACCATCGCCCGGAGCCTGATCAACAGCCCCGACCTGCTGCTGCTCGACGAGCCGACGACCGGTCTCGACCCGCAGGCGCGCCACGTGCTGTGGGACCAGCTCTTCCGGCTCAAGCAGGCGGGCGTCACGCTCGTCATCACCACGCACTACATGGACGAGGCCGAACAGCTCTGCGACCGGCTCGTGGTGATGGACAAGGGCGTGATCGCCGCGGAGGGGTCGCCGCGTGAGCTCATCGACGCGCACTCGACCCGCGAGGTCGCTGAGCTCCGCTTCGGCGTCGGGGAGCACGAGGCCCTGGCGGAGAAGATCGAGGACCTCGGTGACCGCGTCGAGGTGCTGCCCGACCGGCTCCTCGTCTACAGCGACCACGGCGAGGCGGTCGTCAAGGCCGTGCTCGAGCGCGGACTGGAGCCGATCGCGACGCTCGTACGCCGCTCGACGCTCGAGGACGTGTTCCTGCGTCTCACCGGCCGGAGCCTGGCCGACTGATGGCGACCGACACCAACCACACCAGGACCGACCGACCGACCGGCACCTTGTCGGCGTACGAGGGCATGGCGCGGCAGTACGACTACTGGGCCACCGTCTACAAGCGCACGTGGCGTGGGGGAGTCATCAGCTCCTTCGCCACCCCGCTCTTCTACGTGGTCGCGATGGGCGTGCTGCTCGGCGGCTTCATCGACGGCGACCCCGACAAGCTCGACGGCGCGACCTCCTACCTCGCCTTCATCGTCCCGGGCCTGGTCGCCTCGCACGCGATGACGATCGCGGTCAGCGAGTCGACGTACCCCGTCATGGGTGCCATCAAGTGGCACAAGACCTTCTTCGCCCAGCTGGCGACGCCGCTGGCCGTGCGCGACCTGGTCAACGCGTTCGTCGCGTTCGTGGTCTTCCGGGTTGCGTCCGCGTGCGCGGTCTTCATGCTCGTGCTCGCGCCGTTCGGCGTCTTCGAGAGCTGGTGGGGACCCCTCCTCGCCTGGGTCGCCCAGGTGCTCGTCGGCACGGCCTTCGCGCTGCTGACCTTCGGCTACTCCGCGCGACTGAAGTCCGAGGAGGGCTTCGGTGTCCTCTTCCGGCTCGGCGTGCTGCCACTGACGCTCTTCTCCGGTGCCTTCTTCCCGATCGGCAACCTCGGGCCGGTGCTCGCGTGGGTAGCCCGCCTGACCCCGCTCTGGCACGGCGTCTCGCTGTCGCGGATGTTCTGCCTCGACACGGTCGACTGGTCGCTCGCCGGGATCAACGCCGCCGTGCTGGTCGTGCTCTGCGTCGTCGGCTGGCGCTGGTCGGTCACCGGCCTCGACAAGCGGCTGGAGGTCTGAGATGGCTGTCGCGATCCCCGCGCCGCTGACGCCGGTGCACGCGGCCCGGCTGCTGGTGCTGCGCAACTTCATCGTCTACAGGTCCGCGTGGAAGCTCTTCCTCACCGGCTTCCTCGAACCCGTGCTCTACCTCTTCTCGATCGGCATCGGCGTCGGCCAGCTGATCGACTCGTTCGAGTTCCACGGCGCGCAGGTGCCCTACGCCACGTTCGTGGCGCCGGCGATGCTCGCCACGTCGGCCTTCAACGGCGCGCTGCTCGACTCGACGTTCAACGTGTTCTTCAAGCTCAAGTACGAGAAGCTCTACGACCAGATGCTCGCCACCCCCATGACGACGGGTGACATCGCGCGCGGCGAGATCATGTGGGGCCTGATCCGGGGCTCGGTCTACTCCGCCGCCTTCCTCGTCGTGATGGTCGCGATGGGGCTCGTGGAGTCGTGGTGGGCCGTGCTGGCGCTGCCGGCAGCGGTGCTGATCGCGTTCGCGTTCTCGGCCGTCTGCATGGCGCTGACGACGTGGATGAAGAGCTGGCAGGACTTCGACAAGATCACCCTCGCCCAGATGCCGCTCTTCCTCTTCTCGGCGACGTTCTTCCCGGTCGAGGCCTTCGGTGACGGCGTGCTGCGCTGGGTCGTCGAGGCCACCCCGCTCTACCGCGGCGTGGTGCTGTGCCGCGAGCTCACCACTGGGGTCGTCACGTGGGAGTCGGGAGTGTCCGTGGTCTACCTCGTCGTGATGGGCATCGTCGGCCTGCTCGTCGTACGCCGACGTCTCGACGCGCTGCTGCTCACCTGAGGCCTCTGGTCAGGAATGTCCGCCGCGCCTAGGTTGCTGCGCATGGACTCCTACGCACAGGGTGAGGCCGCTCCGGCGCTGCTGGAGGAGACGATCGGCGCCAACTTCGAGCGGACCGTGTCGACGTACGCCGACCGCGAGGCGCTCGTCGAGTGCACCAGCGGTCGGCGGTGGACGTGGTCCGCCCTGGACCGCGACGTCGACGTCCTTGCGCGTGGGTTGATGGGCGCGGGCATCGAGAAGGGCGACCGCGTCGGCATCTGGGGACCCAACAGTGCCGAGTGGACGATCGTGCAGCTCGCCACGGCCAAGGTCGGCGCGATCCTGGTCAACGTCAACCCGTCCTACCGCACCCACGAGCTCGCCTACGTGGTCAACCAGAGCGGCATGAGGTTGCTGGTCAGCGCGACGTCGTTCAAGACGAGCGACTACCGCGCGATGATCGAGGAGACGGCTGGGCAGGACGCTGCCCTCGAGCGCGTGGTCTACCTCGACGACGAGCAGAGCTGGGCGGGGCTGCTGGCGGACGCCGACGGCATCACCGACGACGACCGGCGCACGCGCTCGGCGTCGCTCGAGCCGCACGACCCGATCAACATCCAGTACACCTCGGGCACGACCGGATTCCCCAAGGGCGCCACCCTGAGCCACCGCAACATCCTCAACAACGGCTACCTCGTGGGCGAGACCTGCCGCTACACCGAGGAGGACCGGGTCTGCATCCCGGTGCCGTTCTACCACTGCTTCGGGATGGTGATGGGCAACCTCGCGTGCACCACCCACGGCGCGACGATGGTCATCCCCGCCCCCGGCTTCGACCCCGCGCTCACGCTGCGCGCAGTGGCCGACGAGGCCTGCACCTCGCTCTACGGCGTGCCCACGATGTTCATCGCGGAGTGGGCGCTCCCGGACGTGGCGTCGTACGACCTCACCAGCGTGCGCACCGGCATCATGGCGGGCTCGCCGTGCCCCGAGGAGATGATGAAGAAGCTGATCGCATCCGGCATCGACGAGATGACCATCGCCTACGGCATGACCGAGACGTCGCCGGTGTCGACGCAGACGCACACGGACGACTCGCTCGAGCGGAAGGTCGGCACCGTCGGTCGCGTCGCCCCGCACCTGGAGGTCAAGATCGTCGATCCGGTCAGCGGCGACACCCTGCCGCGCGGGGAGGCGGGGGAGTTCTGCACCCGCGGCTACTCGGTGATGCTCGGCTACTGGAAGGACGAGGAGAAGACCCGCGAGGCCGTCGACGCCGACGGCTGGATGCACACCGGGGACCTCGGCGTGATGGACGATGAGGGCTTCCTCAGGATCACCGGGCGGATCAAGGACATGGTCATCCGCGGTGGCGAGAACATCTACCCGCGAGAGATCGAGGAGTTCCTCTACACGCACCCCGACATCGAGGACGTCCAGGTGGTCGGCGTCCCGGACGCGAAGTACGGCGAGGAGCTCTGCGCGTGGCTGCGGATGCGCACGGGCACGGAGCCGCTGGACGCCGCGGCCGTGCGCTCGTACGCCGACGGCAGGCTCGCGCACTACAAGATCCCGCGCTACGTGATGGTCGTCGAGGAGTTCCCGATGACGGTCACCGGCAAGGTCCGCAAGGTCGAGATGCGTGAGGTGTCGACCCGCGAGCTCGGCCTGGCCTGACGCCGGTCGCTCACCCGATCGGCTGGAAGTGCACGGAGGATGTCCGTTCCGCACGTTGTCCCCGGCCCCTGCGCTGGTTGGATGGCGGACATGGGCATCACCCCCGACACCAAGGACTGGACCTGGGTCCTGGAGCGCCCGTGCGCGGAGTGCGGCTTCGACCCTGCGGCGCAGGGCCTCGCCGACCTGCCGCGACTGGTCCACGACACCGCGGTGGCGTGGTCGGAGGTCCTCGCGCGAGGCGACGCCGGTGCGCGTCCCGCCCCGGACGTGTGGTCGCCCCTGGAGTACGGCTGCCACGTGCGCGACGTGCACGTGCTGTTCGCCCAGCGGCTCCGGGCGATGCTCGACGAGGACGAGCCGACCTTCGCCAACTGGGACCAGGACGTCACGGCGCTCGAGAACGACTACGGCGGCCAGGACGCGACCCTCGTCGCGGTCGACCTGATCGAGGCCGCCGGCACCGTTGCGGGGATCTACGCGAACGTCACCGACGCGACGAAGGACCGTCCCGGCCTCCGGTCCAACGGCGACCGCTTCACCGTCGAGTCCCTCGGCAGCTATCACCTGCACGACGTGGTCCACCACCTCCACGACGTCGGTGCCCACGATGGGTGAGGCTGTCGAGGAGACCATCCGCGCCTATGACCGTCATGCGGCCGCCTACGCGGCCAACACGCTGTCGATGCCCGCCGAGGTCCGCAGCGACATCGAGGACTTCGTACGCCGGTTGGGCGCCGGTGCTCGCGTGCTCGAGATCGGTTCGGGCGGCGGTCGCGACGCCGTCCTGATGGAGGGCCTCGGGCTGCAGGTGCGGCGCACGGACATCACCCCCGGCTTCGTCGCGCTGCTGCGCGAGCAGGGGCACGACGCCGACACTCTCGACCCCCTCGTCGACGACCTGTCCTCGCCGGAGGGCGCGTACGACGGGGTGTGGGCGAACGCGTCGCTCCTGCACGTCCGCCGCGACGACCTCCCCACAGTGCTGGCGCGCCTGGCCGGCGTGACCCGTCGTGGGGGAGTCCTCCGGATCGCCGTCAAGGAGGGCTACGGCGACGGCTGGTCGACCCACGGATCGGTCCCCGACCCCCGCCACTTCACCTACTGGCGCGCCGACGACCTGCGCGACGTGGTGCTCGGAGCGGGCTGGACGGACGTCGAGGTGGTCGCGGGCATCGCGGGCAAGCGGTCGGAGTCCTGGCTGGAGCTGTCGGCGGTCCGTGATGAGGTGTCCCCGTGAGGCACACCGAGTTCTGGACGCGGCTCGACCAGGCGATCGGCCGCAGCTACTCGCGCACGTGGGCGGAGCTGACCGTGGTGCGCGACCTCGACGGCCGTACGACGCAGGAGGCGCTCGACTCCGGCATGCCGCCCAAGCAGGTCTGGGCAGCCGTCTGGCGCCAGCTCGAGCTGCCTGAGAGCGAGCGGTGACCACCCCCGTCGCCGCCGACCTCGATCTCGAGGTCGTCCAGCGCCACACCGTGCGCACGCTCCTGGTCTCGCAGGCCGTCGGTGCGGTCGGCGTCACGATCGGCGTCACCACGGCCTCGTTGCTGGCACGCGACATCTCCGGCAGCGAGACGATGGCCGGGCTCGCGCAGACCTTCCAGGTGCTGGGCACGGCCGCAGCGGCGTACGGCCTGGCGCGGGTGATGCGGCGGCGCGGCCGTCGCGTCGGCCTGGTCACCGGCTACCTGATCGGTGCCACCGGTGCGGCGTTGGCTGTCGTCGCCGGCGTCGTCGACTCGATGCTCGTCCTGCTGCTGGGCGCGTTGCTGCTGGGCGCGACCACCGCGGTCAACTCCGGGTCGCGCTACGCCGCGACGGACCTCGCGAAGGAGGAGCACCGCGCACGAGCCCTCTCGCTGGTGGTGTGGGCGACCACGATCGGCGCCGTCGCGGGCCCCAACCTGGTCGGTGTCGGCGGCTCGGTGGCCAGGTCCTTGCGCATCCCCGAGCTCACGGGCGGCTTCGCCATCGGCGCCGTCGTCCTCGTCGTCGCTGCCGGCTGGGTGTGGTGGCGACTGCGGCCCGACCCGCTGCTCGTGGCGCAGGCCGCCGCGGGCGTGACCCCGACGGTCGGGCCCGAGCCACGCGGTCGGTCGTGGGGTCGCTTCGTCGAGGTCGTCCGCGAGGTGCCGGCGGTCGGTGCGGCGGTGGTGGCGATGGCCAGCGCGCACGCAGCGATGGTGACGGTGATGATCATGACGCCGCTCCACATGGAGCACGGCGGTGCGCACCTCGAGGTGATCGGCTTCGTGATCTCGATCCACGTGCTCGGCATGTTCGCCTTCTCTCCGATCGTCGGGTGGGGCGCCGACCGGTTCGGCCGCTCCACCGTCCTGGTCACCGGTGGAGTGGTGCTGCTGGTCTCGCTGGCCCTGTGCGGGCTCTCTCCCGAGGGCTCCTCGTGGCAGATCCTCACCGGGCTCTTCCTGCTCGGACTGGGCTGGTCGTGCGCGACCGTGGCCGCCTCGACGGTGATCGCCGACCGCACCCCGATCGACGCCCGCACCGACGTGCAGGGCACCGCCGACATGGTGATGGCACTGACCGCCGCCGGCGGTGGCGCGCTGGCCGGCGTGATCGTCGGAGCGTGGGGCTACTCCGCGCTCGCTGCCTTCGCCGCACTGCTCGCCGGCACCGTCGTGGTCGCCGGCCGCGTCACCCGTCGACACGCCTGAACGGGTCTCCCGACGCCGGTCGAACACCCGCGCGACACGCCGCGTTCGAACGCCGTGTCGAACACCTGTTCGGGCTACTGTGCATCCACAGGTACGACGCAGAGCGAGGTTGTCCACAGAGTCCGACACTCCTGATCAGGGACTGTCAGTGGCTCGCCCTAGCGTCGCAGACGTACCTCACACAACGACGAGAGAACGGGACACAGCAATGGCTGGAGCAGACCGCGAGAAGGCCCTCGAAGCCGCGCTCGCACAGGTGGAGAAGCAGTTCGGCAAGGGCTCGGTCATGCGACTGGGTGACGAGACGCGTGCCCCGCTCGAGGTGATCCCCACCGGGTCGATCGCCCTCGACGTCGCCCTCGGCCTGGGCGGACTGCCGCGCGGCCGGGTCGTGGAGATCTACGGTCCGGAGTCCTCCGGCAAGACGACGGTCGCCCTCCACGCGGTGGCCAGCGCCCAGGCGGCCGGCGGCATCGTCGCCTTCATCGACGCCGAGCACGCGCTCGACCCCGACTACGCCAAGAACCTCGGTGTCGACACCGACGCCCTCCTGGTCTCCCAGCCCGACTCCGGTGAGCAGGCGCTGGAGATCGCCGACATGCTGATCCGCTCCGGTGCCCTGGCTCTGATCGTCATCGACTCCGTCGCGGCGCTGGTGCCCCGCGCCGAGATCGAGGGCGAGATGGGCGACAGCCACGTCGGCCTCCAGGCCCGCCTGATGAGCCAGGCGCTGCGCAAGATGACCGGTGCCCTCAACAACTCCGGCACGACCGCCATCTTCATCAACCAGCTGCGCGAGAAGATCGGCGTGATGTTCGGCTCGCCCGAGACGACGACCGGTGGTCGTGCGCTGAAGTTCTACTCCTCGATCCGCCTCGACGTGCGCCGCATCGAGACGCTCAAGGACGGCACCGACATGGTCGGCAACCGCACCCGCGTCAAGGTCGTGAAGAACAAGGTCGCCCCGCCGTTCAAGCAGGCCGAGTTCGACATCATGTACGGCAAGGGCATCAGCCGCGAGGGTGGCCTGATCGACGTCGGTGTCGAGGCGGGCATCATCCGCAAGGCCGGCGCCTGGTACACCTACGAGGGCGACCAGCTCGGCCAGGGCAAGGAGAACTCGCGCAACTTCCTCAAGGACAACCCCGACCTCGCCAACGAGATCGAGAAGCTGATCCTGGAGAAGCTGGGCGTCACTCCCGCCGTCGACAAGCCCGCCGACGACCTGAGTGACGAGCCCATCGGGGTCAATGACTTCTGAGTCGCGGCCTGCTCCTTCGTGGGCCGGTGACGTCAGCCTCGGTGTGGAGGCGTGGGTGGGGGAGTCCCCCTCCACGCCTCCCGCCGAGCGCTCGTTCGGGGAGCGGTCGTCGTCCGGCGAGCGCTCGTCCGGCGGACGCCGCAAGAAGGGCGGGCGCAGTCGCACCCGCAGCCCGGCCGAGCGTGCTGAGGCCAAGGCTGCCCGCGATGCCGCCGCCACTGCGGCGGTGGAGGCGGATCCGGAGGGTGTCGGTCGCACGATCCTGCTCGACTCGCTGACCGGCCAGGCGCGGACCCGCAAGGAGCTCGCCGACAAGCTGGCCAAGCGCGAGGTGCCCGACGAGGTCGCCACCGAGCTGCTCGACCGGTTCACCGACGTGGGCCTGATCGACGACTCGGCCTACGCCGAGCAGTGGGTCGAGAGCCGGCACCGCAGTCGTGGGCTGGCTCCCCGCGCGCTGGCCCAGGAGCTGCGCCGCAAGGGCATCGGGGACGAGGAGGCCAGGGCGGCGCTCGAGCAGATCGACGAGGACGACCAGCGGGCCGCGGCCAGGGCGCTCGTCGACAAGAAGATGCGCACGATGGCCTCCCTCGAGCGGCAGGTCGCGACGCGTCGTCTCGCCGGGCTGCTGGCGCGCAAGGGCTACTCCGCGGGTCTGGCGTTCTCGGTGGTGCGGGAGGCGTTCGCCGACGCTGACGACGACAGCGCCGACGACCTCGAGCCACCGTTCGACGACTAGGCCGCAATCCACCCCTTCCGCGCGGTGACCCGCCTCTGGTGGGATGAGAGGCGTGAGCAACGAGCGCGAGGTCCTGACGTACGAGCTGTTCGGCACCGCCACCCGTGAGCTGGCGCAGGAGGTGGCGGACTCCGGCTTCGAGCCCGACATGGTCCTCGCGATCGCCCGCGGCGGGTTGGCTCTCGGCATGGGTCTGGGCTACGCACTCGGGGTGAAGAACCTCTCGGTGATCAACGTCGAGTTCTACACCGGCGTCGACCAGCGCCTCGAGGTGCCGATCATGCTGCCGCCCACGCCGGCGCGGGTGGACCTGTCCGGGCTCAAGGTCCTCATCGCCGACGACGTGGCCGACACGGGCCGGACCCTCGAGCTCGTGCACGAGTTCTGCGAGGGGCACGTCCTGGAGGCGCGCACCGTGGTGATCTACGAGAAGCCGCAGTCGGTCATCAACCCGACTACGCGTGGCGCAGCACCGAGCAGTGGATCGACTTCCCCTGGTCCGTGCTGCCGCCCGTGGTGCCGGGCGCCCTCGCCCACTGAGACGCGGTGTCCATGGACGGCGTACGCGTCTCCGTCCGGAGTCACGGCCGCGAGGACGTCACCGACACCCGCAGCGGCGAACCCTGGCTGGCCGCGGCGAGCCGCCTGGCAGTCCCCGGTGAACCGGTGCCGATCGACCTGTCCGGGCCCGTCAAGCAGTTCGAGGTGGCATATGACCGGGTCGTCTCGCTCCGGCGCATGACCCACGGCGACCTCGACCTCGTCACCCGCTGGCGCGAGGGCGAGGCGGTACGCCGGTGGTGGCAGATCGGCGAGCGAGCAGACCCTCGAGCAGATCCGCGCAGATGTACGCCGAGCGCATCGACGGCCGCAGCCCGACCCGGATGTGGATGGTCGAGGTCAACGGACGCTCCGATCGGTTTCGTGCAGGACTACCGTGCTCCGCGACTACCCGGCTACGCCGTCCTCACGCCGGACCCGGAAGCGGTCGGCGTCGACTACGCGATCGGCGCCGACGAGTGGCGCGGCCGTGGGCTGGGCCCAGCGATCCTCTGGGCGTGGATGCGTGCAGACCCGCGAGCTGCGTCCCGACGCCGTCACCTACTTCGCAGCACCAGACCACCGCAACCGCGCCTCCCTGCGGATCCTCGCCAAGGCCGGATTCACCGAGGGCACGTGGTTCGACGACCCGCAGCGCGACGGCTCGCTCCACACCGTGGTGGGGTGCACCCTCGACGTAGGACGCGTGATCGGTTGAGCGTGGGACATGATGTGCCCATGACCACCTCCGCCATCGCCGACGCCCTCCGACTGCCGGACGGACCGGTCGACCTGACCTCGATCGAGACGGATGCGGCGCCCGGGTTCGATGGGAAGAAGGCCGACGGCAAGGCCGCCCTCTACGCAATGGGTGACGAGCTCGCCGACCTGCAGGAGCAGCTCTGGGCCGAGCGCACCGTCGACAGCGAGCGACGTGTCCTGCTCGTCCTGCAGGGCATGGACACCAGTGGCAAGGGTGGTGTGCTGCGCCACACGATCGGGCTCGTCGACCCTCAGGGCGTACGGATCACCAGCTTCAAGGCGCCGACCGACGCGGAGCGCAGGCACGACTTCCTCTGGCGCATCGAGAAGGGCCTGCCGCCAGCGGGCTACATCGGGGTCTTCGACCGTTCGCACTACGAGGACGTGCTGATCGCGAAGGTGCGCGGCTTCGCCGAGCCCGATGAGATCGAGCGCCGCTACGGGGCGATCAACGAGTTCGAGGCGCGCCTGGTCGACGAGGGCGTGACCATCGTGAAGTGCATGCTCCACATCAGTGCCGATGAGCAGAAGGCACGGCTGGCCGCCCGGCTGGACAACCCGGCGAAGTACTGGAAGTACAACCCCGGAGACCTCGACGAGCGCGCCTTCTGGCCGGCCTACCGCGAGGCCTACGAGCTCGTCCTCGAGCGCACCAGCACCCAGGTCGCCCCGTGGCACGTCGTGCCGTCGGACAAGAAGTGGTACCGCAACCTCGCCGTCGCCCAGCTTCTCCTCGACACCCTTCGCGGGCTCGACCTGAAGTGGCCGGCGGCTGACTTCGACGTCGAGGCCGAGAAGAAGAGGCTGGCCGAGGAGTCCCCGGTCCAGTGATCTCGACCGGACTCCCACTCGTCACTGTCACGCGCTACGTCACCCCGCTGCGCGAGGGCGGCAGCCTGCCCGGAGTCGTCGAGGGTGACGACCTCGGGACGTACGTCTGCAAGTTCCGTGGCGCCGGCCAGGGCGCCAAGGTGCTCGTCGCCGAGGTGATCGTCAGTGGGCTGGCCACGCGCCTCGGCCTGCGTACGCCGCGTCTCGTGGTGCTCGACCTCGACCCCGAGCTCGCCCGCTACGAGGCCGACGAAGAGGTGCAGGACCTGCTCAACGCCAGTGTCGGGCCCAACCTCGGGATCGACTTCCTGCCCGGGTCGTTCGGCGTCGACGGGCAGGTGAGCACCGCCGAGGACGAGGGTGCCCGCGTCCTGTGGCTCGACGCCTTCACTGCCAACGTCGACCGATCCTGGCGCAACCCCAACCTCCTCCTCTGGCACGGCGACCTCTGGGTGATCGACCACGGCGCTGCGCTCTACTTCCACCACGGCTGGACCTCCGGACTCACCGACCCCTCGAAGTTCGCCGCCCAGCCGTGGGACCCGAGCGGCCACGTGTTCGAGACCTGCGCGGGCCTCGCGCGCGAGCTCGACGACGAGATCTCCGCCGGCCTCGACCGCGGCGTCTTCACCGAGGTGCTGGCCGATGTCCCCGACGTGTGGCTCGAGGCCGTGCCCGGGGCCGACGGTGCTGATGGGCTGGGGCCAGACGCGTTGCGTGCGGCGTACGTCGACTTCCTGGACGCCCGGCTCGGCACCCGCCAGTGGCTGCCGGGAGGTCCGCGATGAGGCAGGCCTACCAGTACGTCGTGCTGCGCTGCGTGCCGCGACCCGACCGCGAGGAGTTCCTCAACGTCGGCGTGGTCCTGCACTGCCAGGCGGCCGACTTCCTCGACGTCGCGTGCCACGTCGACACCGACCGGTTGCAGGCACTGCACTCCGGCATCGAGGTCGCGCAGGTCCGCGAGGCGCTGGCCTTCGTCGACCTGGTCTGTCGCGGGGACGAGCGGGCCGGGGAGGCCGCGCGCCAGTCGCTCGGCCAGCGGTTCGGCTTCCTCAAGGCACCCCGCAGCACCGTCCTGCAGCCCGGCCCGGTCCACGGCGGCGTCACCGAGGACCCCGCCCGCCAGCTCGAGCACCTGCGCGAGCGCCTGGTCGGCTGAGGCCCGAAAACCCTCGTCTGCCCGGCCTCGTGGGGCGGATACTCGGAGGGTGAGCCCACCTGGCGTCATCCGGCTCCGGCTGTCGTCCGCGCTGGGCGTCGACGTCGCCGGAGGCACGCTCACGGGCCGTGACCTCGGGAGCCGCAAGGCGCGGCGCCTCCTCGCGCTCCTCGCCAGTGCCCGCGGCAACGCGGTGACCACCGACCGCATCACGGAGGTGCTGTGGGCCGACCGTCCTCCCTCGGATCCCGCGGCCAATGTCGCCACGATCGTCAGCCGGCTCCGGCGGACCCTGGGCCCGGACCTGGTGGTCGGCCTGCCCGGCGCCTACGCCCTGGGCGGGGCCTGGTCGCTCGACGTGACCGAGGCCGAGCAGCTGTGTGCACAGGCCGCCAGTCTGGCGGCCGCGGGGCAGCATGCCGTGGCCGAGGCCGCGGCGGCCGCCGCCCAGGAGCTGCTGGGGAGCGGCATCGCGCTCGTCGGCGAGGAGGACGGCGACTGGGTCGACCACGTGCGTCGCGAGGTCGACGCGGTGCGGCGGGACGCACGCCATCACCGGGTCGTGGCACTCCTCGTGCTCGACACCGGCCGGGCCGTGGCCGTGGCGTCCTCGGGGACCGGGCCCGACCCCTACGACGAGCGCGCGGTGCGCGACCTGATGCGCGCGCTCGCCGCCGACGGTCAGGTGGCGGCCGCACTCGCGACGTACGACCGGCTCACCCAGCGCCTGCGGGAGGACCTGGGCACCGAGCCCGACCGCGCGACCGCGGACCTGCACGTCACCCTGCTGCGCGAGCCGGGGGCGGTCGAGCAGGACGAGGACGGGCCGACGCGGGCCGTGACTCCGCCGCAGATGTCGCTCGTCGGCCGCGACGAGCACCTCGACCTCTTCCGGCGAGCGTGGGCCGACGTGCTCGCGCACGGCCACGTCGAGCTGATGATGGTGGTCGGGGAGGGCGGCATCGGCAAGACGCGACTTCTCGAGGCAGTGGCAGCGACGTGCTCGGCCACCGGCGGAGTCGTCCTGCGCGGCCGGTGCCACCCCGCCGAGCGGTCGCTCTTCCTCCAGCCGTTCGTCGACGCGCTCCGGCCCGCCCTCGCGGGGCTGACGCTCGACACCCTGCTCACTGCGGTCCGCGACCACGAGGCGGCATGGGCCTCGCTGGTGCCCGATCTCGGCCCGGTGCTTCGCGGGGCCCCCGCGCCGCCGGCCGACCACGACCTCCAGCGTCGGGCGACGTACGACGCGGTGCTTGCCGCGTTGCGCCGGCTGTCCGTCACGCAGCCCCTGGTGCTCGTCCTCGACGACCTGCAGGACGCCGGCGCCGCCACGGTCGACCTGCTCGGCTATCTGGCCGGTCAGCTGGCCGGATCTCGGGTCCTCCTCGTCGCCGCCGTGCGCAGCGAGGACCCCAGCGTGGTCGAACGCCTGGGCGACCGTGCCCGGCTCGTGCGACTGCGCCCCCTGGACGCCGCCGATGTCGACGCGCTGGCCGCAGCAGCCGGCGTGGCCGCCCACGGGAGGCAGGTGATGGCCCGGACGGCAGGTCACACGCTCAGCGTGGTGGAGTCGCTGCGTGCCCTCGCCGGCGGCGAGACCGGAGTCCCCGCGTCGCTCTCCGCCGCGGTGCTGGCCCGCGTCGAGCGGCTGGCGACCGAGGAGCGGTCCGTGGTCGAGGCCGCCGCCGTGCTGCGACGCCGTCTCGACCCGCGCCTCCTGGGCGCCCTGACGGAGCTGTCCGAGGTCAGCGCCACCCGCCACGGCGAGGACCTCACCCGCAGCGGCCTGTTCGTGCGCAGCGGCGCCGTCTACGAGTTCGCCAACGACCTCTTCCAGGAGTGCGTGTACGACGCGCTACCGCAGGCCGTGGCGGCGGCCTACCACCGCCGCGCGGCCGACCTGACGAGCGACCGTCCGGAGGTGATGGCCGCCCACGCGTACGCGGTCGGTGACGACACCCGAGCGGCTCGCGGCTGGCTGCTCGCCGGGGAGGAGGCCCTTCGGCGCGCAGCGGTGGAGGACGCTCGTACGCTCGTCGAGCGGGTGCTGGGCGTCGCGGACCTGGCGGGGGAGACGCGGGCGCGGGCCCTGCTCGTCCGCGGGCGCGTGCACGAGGCCGGGATGAGCTGGGCGGCCGCCATCGAGGACATCGACTCGGCGCTCGCGACGGCCCGGAGCATCGGTGAGCGGCGGCTGGAGCTTGCGGCCCTCCGCGCCCGTGGCGGTGACGCGGCAGTGGGCGCGCAGCTGGGGGCCGACGAGCTGCTGGGTCCGCTCGAGGCGGGTGCCCGGCTGGCGGCAGAGCTGGGAGACAGGCGGGCCGAGGCCGACTTCGCAACCCGGCTGGCGGTCCTGGAGGCCAGCCAGCTGCGCCTGACCGACGCCGGGAACCGCGCCGGGCGGGTGCTGGCCCGCGCGCGTGCCGCCCACTCGGAGGACGGTGTGGTGCTTGCCCTCGACGGGCTGAAGACGGTCGCCTGGTACTTGGGCGACGCACCCGCACTGGCAACGGTCGTGCAGGAGCTGGAGCCGCTCGTCCGTGCGCGTGGCGACGCGTGGCTGATCCAGTGGGTCGTGTTCGAGTCGGCCTTCGTCCCGGCGGCGTACGACCAGTGGGACGCGGCCGACGACCTGGTGGCCCAGGCCCTGGACCTCAACGTCCGCAGCGGCTTCCCGGCCTATGCGGGCTACATCCGGGCCTACGAGGGCTGGCTGGCCAGGCTCGCCGGGGACCTGGACCGCGCCCGTCGTCTCGGCCGGAAGGCGGTCGAGGCCACGTCCGCGGTGGATCATCCCTGGTGGCACTCGTGGGCCGCCGGGCTGCTCGCGGCGACGCTGGTGGAGACGGGGGACCGTGCCGAGGCCGAGGTCGTGGCACGGTCCGGTCTGTCCACGCGGAGCGGCACCGCTCGACCCGGCCGGCTGCTGTGTGCCGCCACCCTGGCCGCGCTCACGGGCGAGGATACCCGCGGCGCGACCGAGGCGCTCTCCCGCGTGGACTGCCCACCGGGCCAGGCCTGGATCCTGGGGGCCGACGCCTACCTCCTCCTGGCCCACGCCGCCGTCGAGCGCGGCGACGACGAGGAGGCGGGCCGGCTCCTCGCCCCGCTGCGCGACGCGACGGCGTCGTCGTGGCCGGCCGTCAGGCGACGGGTCGACAGCGTGGCTCAGAGCACCTCGAGCACCAGGCGCGCGGCGCGCTCCGCCCCGTCGGAGGGCACCGGGACGTAGTCGACCGGCCGGGCCAGGCAGGCCGTGATCTCGTCGGCGACACGGTCGGGGTCGGTGTCGGCGTACGCCAGCGCGCGGCCGGCACGGTGCCGCTCGAGCCGGTGCCGCACGTGCACCTGCTGCTCGAAGTGGTGCTCGAGCGGCACGTAGAGGAACGGGCGCTGCGCAGCGGTCAGCTCCATGGTGGTGCTGAGCCCGCCCTGCACGACGGCGACGTCGCACGCCGCGTGGTGCAGGTCGAGGTCCGGCAGGAACCCGTGCACCTCCACCCCGTCGGGGACCGCCAGCGCACCGCGGTCGACGCGCGGGCCGGCCACGACGACCATGCGCAGACCGGGGATCCGTGCGGCGGCAGGCTCGTACGCCGCGGCGACCCGGTGCAGCAGGTGGTGGCCGACCCCCGAGCCGCCGACGGACACGAGGCAGACCACCTCGTCCGCGCCGTAGCCGAGCCGCTCCCGCAGCTCGTCACGTCGTCCCGGTTCCGGCCGCTCGCCCATGACGTAGCCGGCGAAGTCGAAGTGCTGCTCCGTCCAGGCGCGGGCAGTCGGCAGCCCCGGGCCCAGCGGCAGGTCGACGACGTCGGCCGGGTCGCCCACGAAGACCGCCCGGTCGCGCAGGTCCGGCGTGCGGGCGACGTGCTCGACCATCTCGGCGTTGTAGTCCGCAGTCAGGAACGCCTCCCGCTCGCCACCGTCCGGCATCGGCACCCAGCCGACGAAGTCGGTCATCCAGACGAAGGGCGCCCGCTTGAGGGACGGGTGCTCGTGGAGGAAGTGGTCGAGGTCCCACGCCTCGTCGCCCACCCACAGGTCGAAGGACTCCCGCTCCACCAGGTCGTCGAAGACCATGAAGTTGTTGACCAGCACCTCGTCCATCCGGCGTACGGCGTCGAAGGCGTGGAGGTCGTGCTCGCCGCACTCGGCCTCGAAGTGTCCGGACTCGCTCGCCAGCAGGCGGGAGGCGGGGTGGACCACCTCACCGCGCTGCTCGAGGAACTCGGCAACCGGCGACTGGGTGAGCCACTCGACCTCGACGTCGGGGCGCTGCTCGCGCATCGCGTCGGCGATGGCCAGGTCGCGCCGCACGTGTCCGAGACCGATCGGCGAGGAGAGGAAGAGGACGCGGGGGCGTCGCCGAGGATGACGGACCGGCGACGGCGCGGTGGCGGGCGACCCGGAGGCCCGGTCCACCAGCGCCTTGATGGCCTGGTTGACCACGACCGGGTAGCGCGCCATCGGGAGGTGGCCGGAACCCTCGAGGAGCAGGTGCTCGGCACCGGTCCACTCCACGATGCTCCGACTCCGGCCCTGGGGCTGGCAGAGGTCGGCCGTGCCCTGCACGACGAGCACCGGTGCGGAGATGCCCCGCAGCAGCTTCTCGGCCTCGGTCGCGGTGTCGGGGAAGCGGGAGCCCTCGTTCTCGGCCATGATCACCGCGCCTGTGGTCTCACGGGTGAACCCGACGATGTCCTCGAGCTGCTTGGTCGAGTGGGGCTCGGGGAGCATCTGGTCGAAGAAGAACGCTGCGAACTCGGGCCAGTGGTCGGGCAGGTAGTGGCGGTTGTCGCCCTTCCAGCCCGAGTAGTCGTCGAGCTCCTCGTCGAAGTGCTTCATCGCCTCGAGCCGGACCGGGAACGGCGGTGTGTGGTCCCGGGCCCACGGGGCGACTGCCGCCACCCCGAGGACGCGCTCGGGGTGGAGCGCGGCGGTGAGCAGGGCCTGCCAGGCGCTGACGCAGATGCCGACGAGCACTGCGCTCTCGATCGCGAGGTGGTCCATCACGGCCAGGGTGTCGGCGACCAGCGCGAGGTCGCCGTACGCCTCGGGATCCAGCTCGCGTCCCGACCGGCCGTTGCCGGGCGGGTCGACGGTCACCACGCGGAAGTGCTGGGCGAGGTAGGCCACCTGCCCCTTCCACGCCCGGCTGTTGACGCACGTGTCGATCGGCACGAACAGCACCGTCGTGTCGGCCGAGTCGTTGAACGACTCCCACGCCAGGCGTACGCCGGCCACGTCGACGTACCCGGTGGTGTCGGGCTCCCGTGCTCGCATGGTGTCCTCCGCTCCGCGGCCGCTCCCGTGCGGCCTGGGACGAGCGTGCGGTCCGGACGTTGCAACGCGGTTGCAATCGCCGTGCAATCGGGGCCGCGCACTCTCTCCGGGACCAGCATCCACCCGGGATGTCGAAAGAGGGAGACCCCATGACGACCATCGACCAGAGGACCGCACCGGATCACGACCAGGCGACCGAGCCGCCAGCCATCGACATGGACACGCTGATGGCGTTCGTCGGAGCCTTCGTCGGCGACCTGGGCGCCACGATGGGGGCGGGCAACGTGCTGCTGGGCGAGCGGCTCGGGCTCTACCGCAGCCTGGCGCAGGGTCCGGCCGACGCGCGTACGCTCGCGGCCGCCACCGACACCGACCCCCGCTACGTCGACGAGTGGCTGCGGGGCCAGGCCGCCGGCGGCTACGTCGAGCACGACGCCGCCACGGGTACGTACTCGATGACTCCCGAGAAGGCGTTCGCGCTCACCGACCCCACCGGTCCGGTCTTCCTCCCCGGTGCGTTCGAGCTGGCTCTCGGCGCGCTCAAGTCGCTGCCCGACATCGAGCAGGCGTTCCGCACAGGCGCCGGCTACGGCTGGCACGAGCACGACCAGGACGTCTTCACCGGCTGCGAGCGCTTCTTCCGCCCGGGCTACCTCATGCACCTGCTCCCGGAGTGGATCCCCGCCCTCGACGGGGTGGCCGCCCGGCTGGAGCGGGGCGGACGGGTCGCGGACCTCGGGTGTGGTCACGGCGCCTCGACGATCCTGATGGCGCAGGCGTTCCCGGCGAGCTCGTTCGTCGGCTCGGACTACCACCAGGGGTCGATCGACGCGGCCCGAGCGCAGGCGGACCACGCCGGGTTGTCGGGGCGGGTCAGGTTCGACGTCGCCGGCGCGCAGTCGCTGGACGAGCACGACCTCGACCTGATCACGACCTTCGACAGCCTGCACGACATGGGCGACCCCCTCGGTGCCGCCCAGCACGTCCGTCGCTCACTGGCCGCGGACGGGACCTGGATGATCGTGGAGCCGGCAGCCGGGGACACGGTCGCCGACAACCTCAACCCGGTGGGACGGGTGTTCTACGGCTTCTCGACCTTCCTGTGCGTGCCCAACGCCGTGTCGCAGCCCGGCGGCTACGCGATGGGGGCGCAGGCCGGCGAGTCGGCGATCCGCCAGGTCGTCACCGACGCCGGGTTCACCCGGTTCCGCCGGGTGGCCGAGACCCCGTTCAACCACGTCTACGAGGCGCGTCCCTGACCGGACGGACGGATGAGTGGGGCAGGCGCGGGCGGTCGCCGATGACGTACGTCGGCGCCGTCCGCGCGGCCCTGGCCGGAGCGGGGGACCCCGCCGATCGGCTCAGCTGGCTGTCCCGCCGCGAGGCGCTCAAGCATCTCGACTGAGTGTCCTATGCGTGCAGATGCGCCGACTCGGTCAGACGGGGACGAGCTCCACCGCGCCCACGGCGTAGCGGGCCAGGATCGCGCGGGCGACCGCGGGGTGGGCGCCCAGCGGGTCGGAGACCGCGACGGCACCGGCCTCGACGGCCAGCTCGGCCGCGCGGTCGGGCAGCCGGCCGGGGGCGAGGAAGAACGACGCGACCGCGATGTGGCGCTTGCCCTCGGCCCGGAGCGCGCGTACGGCCTCTCCCGTGGCGGGGGGCGTGGCCGAGGCGAAGGCGGCCGTCACCGGCAGCCGGTGGCGAGCTGCCCAGGTGCGGGCGATGCGGGCGACCGACTGGTTGGCGAGCGGGTCGGACGACCCGGCAGCGGCCAGGACGAGGGCGTCGAGCTCGCGGACCCGGGCGGCCTTGAGCGCCTCGCGGAGGCGGACGTCGAGCACCTCGAGGAACGCTGCCTCCATGCCGAGGATCCGGCTGGCCTGGATCTGGAGCCCCTCGTGGCGCGCCATCGCGGCGGCGATCACCTCGGGCACGTCGACCTTGGCGTGGTAGGCCTCGGTGAGCAGCAGGGGGACGACGACGATCTCGTCGAAGCCGGCCTTGACGAGGCGGTCGACGACCGTGTCGAAGGACGGCTTGGCCAGGTCGAGGAACGCCGTCTCGACGCGGAGGTCGGGGCGCATGGCCTTGACCTCGGCGACGAGGGCCTTGATCGTCGCGGCCGAACGTGGGTCCCGGCTTCCGTGGGCCAGGGCAACCAGAGCAGGAGCAGCCATCAGGGGTGCCTCCGATCGTGAGAGGTGGTGCGGTGGAACTTCGTTGAGGGGTGGAGCGGGGCGACGGCGCTGTCGCGATGTACGTCGTGGGGTGACCTAGGCATGGATGCCGCACTCGGTCTTGGAGGTGCCCGCCCAGCGGCCGCTGCGCGGGTCGTCGCCGGGGGCGACGCGGCGGGTGCACGGCCAGCAGCCGATGCTCGGATAGCCGTCATGGACGAGCGGGTTGACGAGCACGCCGTTGTCGGCGATGTAGGTCTCGACCTGCTCGTCGCTCCAGCGGGCCAGGGGCGAGACCTTGACCTTGCCCTTGCGCGCGTCCCAGCCGATGACGGGCGCGATGACGCGGTTGTGGGTCTCGGCGCGGCGCAGCCCGGTGGCCCAGGCGTCGTACTCGGCCAGCGTGTCGGCGAGGGGCTTGACCTTGCGCAGCGCGCAGCAGAGGTCGGGGTCGGTCTTGTAGAGGTCCTTGCCGTACTGCTCGTCCTGCTCGGCGACGGTCAGTGACGTGCTGACCGTGCGGAGGGTGACCGGGAGCGTGGCCTGCACGGCGTCGCGCGTGCCGATCGTCTCGATGAAGTGGTAGCCGGTGTCGAGGAAGACGACGTCGATGCCGGGCGCGACCGACGATGCCAGGTGGGCGAGGACGGCGTCGCCCATCGACGAGGTGATCGCGAACCGGTCGCCGAAGGTGGCGACGGCCCACTCGATGATGACCTCGGCGGGGGCGAGCTCGAGCTCGGCGCCGACGTGGGAGACCAGCTCGCGCAGCTCCTCCGGCGTACGCCCCTCGGTGTGGGTGCCCTTGAAGTCGCGGGCGGCCTGCGTGGAGGCACTCATGCGGTGCCTCCTCCCGGCCGGATCATCCCGGTCATCTTCACGGTGAAGCTGCGCAGGCACGAGCGGCACTCCCAGGCTCCTGCACCCTCCTGGGGGAACAGGTTCTCGTCCCCGCAGTAGGGGCAGTGGAAGGGCTGTGCGCGTTCGTTCATCAGACCGTCACCGGCTCCCCGCGGAGCAGGACCTCGTCGGCCCGGTTCACCCAGGCGGCGAAGGGCTCGCCGTCGGTGCGGTCGGCGAGGTACGCCGACACGACCGCCGTGACGTAGTCGTCGAGGCCGGCGCTGGTCACCTTGTGCGCGCGCAGCTTGCGGCCCATCGCCGGGTTGAGCCCGAGCGCGCCGCCGAGGTGCACCTGGAAGCCCTCGACCTGGTTGCCCTCGGCATCCATGACGAGCTGGCCCTTGAGCCCGATGTCGGCGACCTGCGTACGGGCGCAGGCGTTCGGGCAACCGTTGACGTTGACCGAGATCTGGGTGTCGAGGTCGGGGAAGCGCTTCTCCAGCTCGGCCACCAGGGCACGCGAGCGCTCCTTCGTGTCGACGATGGCGAGCTTGCAGAACTCGATGCCGGTGCAGGCCATCGTCGAGCGACGCCAGTTGCTGGGGCGTGCGGTGAGGCCGATCTTCTCGAGGTCGTCGGCGAAGGCCGCGGTGTCCTCGGCGGCCACGCCGATGACGACCAGCTTCTGGTACGCCGTGAGGCGCGCGCCCTGGGCGCCGTACTGCTCGACGAGGTCACCGAGCGCGCTGAGCGTGGTGCCGTCGATGCGGCCCACGACCGGGGCGGCGCCGACGTAGAAGCGGCCGTCCTTCTGCTCGTGGATGCCGATGTGGTCGCCCTGGGTGAGCGGCGCGTCGGGGGAGGGGTTGTCGACGAGCGCGCGGTGGAGGTACTCGTTCTCCAGCACCTCGCGGAACTTCTCCTTGCCCCAGTCGGCGAGCAGGAACTTGAGTCGGGCCTTGGAGCGCAGCCGGCGGTAGCCGTAGTCGCGGAAGATGCCGGCCACGCCCTCCCACGCGTCGGCCACCTCGTCGAGCGGGATCCACACGCCGAGCTTGTGGGCCAGCATCGGGTTGGTCGAGAGCCCGCCGCCGACCCAGAGGTCGAAGCCGGGGCCGTGCTCGGGGTGGACCGTGCCGACGAAGGAGACGTCGTTGACCTCGGGGGCCACGTCGTGGCTGGGGTGCCCGGTCAGCGCGGTCTTGAACTTGCGCGGCAGGTTGGAGAAGTCGGGGTTGCCGAGGATCCGGCGCTTGATCTCCTCCAGCGCCGACGAGCCGTCGATGATCTCGTCCTTGGCGATGCCGGCGACGGGGGAGCCGAGGAAGGGTCGCGGGCTGTCGCCGCACGCCTCGAGCGTGGTCAGGCCGACGCCCTCGAGGCGCTCCCAGATCGCCGGGACGCTCTCGATCTCGATCCAGTGGTACTGGATGTTGTTGCGGTCGGTGATGTCGGCGGTGTTGCGGGCGTACGCCGTGGACACCTCGCCGAGTGCGCGGAGGGCCTCGCCACCGAGGATCTGGCCGTCGGTGCGGATCCGCATCATGAAGAAGCGGTCGTCGAGCTCCTCCTCCTCGAGCTGTGCGGTCTTGCCACCGTCGAAGCCGGGCGCGCGCTGGGTGTAGAGGCCCATCCAGCGGAAGCGGCCGCGGAGGTCGGCCGGGTCGATCGAGTCGAAGCCGCGGCGCGAGTAGGTGTGGAGGATGCGGTCCCGCACGTTGAGCGGGTCGTCGTCCTTCTTGGACTGCTCGTTCTTGTTGAGCGGCTCGGTGTAGCCGAGCGCCCACTGACCCTCCGCGCGCTTGGGACGCGGGATGTCGGTGCTCTGGGCGGCCTGGGGCTTGAACCGGAGGTCGGGCATGATCAGGAAGTTCCTGTTCGCTGAGGAGTGCCGCGCGCGTCGTTGAGCGCGGAGGGGATGTTCTGGGCGGCGATTCAGCGATGCCAACAGGTCGCGCTGCCCACGCGCATGAGGTCGACGTGACGTCGAACCACAAGGTGTGCGTGGGTGGAGGCGGTGACCATGTCAAGAAGTCTCAGGGAGTGGACACCCGTTCCACAAGACGAAATCTCGTATCGTGGTACGAGTGTCTGCGATGTGAGACGACCATGCGGATCCACGCGGGAACGGTGGCCCAGGTCACACGAGGCGAGCGCCCGTACAGCGCCCGCGGGCCATCGACGGACGTACGCCGTTGGCCTCTAGGCTGTCGCCCATGACGGACTCCCTGATCAGCAACGCGTACTCCCAGGCCCTCGAGGTCATCGCGTCGGTCGAGCCGCGCATCGCCGAGGCCACCCGTCAGGAGCTCGCCGACCAGCGTGGATCGCTCAAGCTGATCGCGTCGGAGAACTACGCGTCTCCCGCGGTCCTGATGACGATGGGCACCTGGTTCAGCGACAAGTACGCCGAGGGCACGGTCGGCCACCGGTTCTACGCCGGCTGCCAGAACGTCGACACCGTCGAGTCGATCGCTGCCGAGCACGCCCGCGAGCTGTTCGGCGCGCCGTACGCCTACGTCCAGCCGCACTCCGGCATCGACGCCAACCTCGTCGCCTTCTGGTCGATCCTCGCCAACAAGGTCGAGACGCCCTACCTGCAGAAGATGCAGGCGAAGAACGTCAACGAGCTCACCGAGGCCGACTGGGAGACGCTGCGCCACGAGTTCGGCAACCAGCGCCTGCTCGGCATGTCGCTCGACGCCGGCGGTCACCTCACGCACGGCTTCCGCCCCAACATCAGCGGCAAGATGTTCCACCAGCAGCAGTACGGCACCGACCCGGAGACCGGGCTGCTCGACTACGACGTCGTGGCCGCGAAGGCTCGGGAGTTCAAGCCGCTGGTGCTGGTCGCGGGCTACTCCGCCTATCCGCGCCGGGTGAACTTCGCCAAGATGCGCGAGATCGCCGACGAGGTCGGAGCCGTGCTGATGGTCGACATGGCGCACTTCGCCGGACTGGTCGCGGGCAAGGTGTTCACCGGCGAGGAGAACCCGGTCCCCTACGCCCACATCACCACCACGACGACCCACAAGTCGCTGCGCGGCCCGCGCGGCGGCATGGTCCTGGCGCAGGAGGAGTTCGCGGCCGACGTCGACCGCGGCTGCCCGATGGTGCTCGGCGGCCCGCTGTCGCACGTGATGGCCGCCAAGGCCGTCGCGTTCGCCGAGGCGCGACAGCCGTCGTTCCAGACCTACGCGCAGAAGGTCGCCGACAACGCCAAGTCCCTCGCCGAGGGCTTCCTGACCCGCGGCGCCAACCTCGTCACCGGCGGCACCGACAACCACATCGTGCTGCTCGACGTGTCGTCCTTCGGGCTGACCGGCCGCCAGGCCGAGTCCGCGCTGCTCGACGCCGGCGTCGTCACCAACCGCAACTCGGTCCCGTCCGACCCCAACGGCGCCTGGTACACCTCAGGCGTCCGGCTCGGCACCCCCGCGCTCACCACCCGCGGCTTCGGCCACGACGAGTTCGACACCGTCGCCGAGCTCATCGTCGACGTGCTCGGCAACACCCGGGCGGGCACCACCAAGGCCGGCGACCCCAGCAAGGCGTCGTACGTCCTGGGCGACGGAGTCGCCGACCGCGTCGTCAAGCAGTCGGCCGAGATGCTCGACAAGCACCCGCTCTACCCGGGCCTGGTCCTCAGCTGATCGGACCGTTCGTCCGGCCGGTCCGGAACCTCGTCCACTCCGGGGTGAGGTTGACCGTGGGATCGATGTCGAGGTAGGCGGCGCGCAGGCGGTTCATCCCCTTGATGAACATGTAGTCCTCCTGGCTCGCGTTGTGGACAGGGGGACGGGCCTTCAGGCGTCGTCGGTGCTCCAGACGTAGCCGACCTCGGGACGACCCGCGCCGCCGTAGCGCGGCGACCGGGTGACGCGGCCCTCGTCGGCGAGGTGCTCGAGGTATCGCCGCGCGGTCACGCGTGAGACACCGATCGCCTCGCCCGCTTCACCGGCCGACAACCCCTCGGGACGTCCGCGCAGCGCCACGACCACGGCACGCAGCGAGTCCAGGCTCATCCCCTTGGGCAGCGCGTCTCCGGTCGGTCGTGCCCGCAGGGCGCCGAACAGCTGGTCGACGTCGTCCTGCACGACGTCGGCGGGGGAGCGCTCGAGCTGGGCGCGGAACTCGGCGTACTGCTCGAGCTTGCCGCGGAAGGCGGCGAACGTGAACGGCTTGAGGAGGTAGAGGACGACCCCCTGCGAGACCGCGCGCCGCACGACCTCGGTGTCGCGGGCGGACGTCACCGCGATCACGTCGACGTGCCGACCCGCTGCGCGAAGTCGTTGGAGCAGGCCGAGGCCGTGGCCGTCGGGCAGGTGCATGTCGAGCAGGACCAGGTCGATTGCGTCGTCGCGGTCGAGCAGACGCACTGCCTCCCCGGCCGAGCGCGCCACCCCAGCCAGCTCGAAGCCGGGCATCCGTCCGACGTACGTCGCGTGCGCCTCCGCGGCGACCTCCTCGTCCTCGACGACGAGCACCCGGACACTCATGTCGCACCCCCGTGCGCCGGCTGCGGGCTGCGTACGCCGACCACGAACCGCGCACCACCGAGCGGGGAGTCGGTGACCTCGAGCGTGCCGCCGTTGCGCGAGACGACCTGGGCGACGATCGCCAGGCCGAGCCCGCGTCCCTCCCGGGCCTTGCTCGACCAGCCGCGCTCGAGCACGTGGGCGCGGTCCTCCAGCGCGATGCCGGACCCCGAGTCGTCGACCTCGACGTGCAGGGTGCCGGCGTCGCCCGCCAGGCTCACGCGTACGCGCTGCGGCATGGTCGCCCGGGTCTCGGCGACGGCGTCGAAGGCGTTGTCGACCAGGTTGCCGACGAGCGTGACGAGGTCGCGCGCGTCGACCGGCAGGTCGGCGGGCAGGCCTCCGGCGATCTCGAGGTCGATGCCGCGCTCGGCCGCCTGGGCGGTCTTGCCGAGCAGGAGCGCGGCGAGCACCGGCTCGTCGACGGCCGAGACGAGCTCGTCGGCGAGGCCCTGGGCGACCTGCAGCTCGGCCGTGGCGAACGCCACGGCCTGCTCGGCACGGCCCATCTCCACCAGGGAGACGATCGTGTGGAGCCGGTTGGCGGCCTCGTGGTTCTGTGCCCGGAGCGACTCGGTGAGGCCGCGCACGAGGTCGAGCTCACCGGTGACGGCCTGCAGCTCGGTGCGGTCGCGCACGGTGACGACAGCGCCGACCTCGTCCTGGTTCCAGTAGGCGGGCGACGTG
Source organism: uncultured Actinomycetota bacterium (assembly GCA_963711175.1). Classification (GTDB taxonomy): domain Bacteria; phylum Actinomycetota; class Actinomycetes; order Propionibacteriales; family Nocardioidaceae; genus Nocardioides. Next base: position 149,865 of record CAVQDC010000038.1, on the reverse strand, counting down.
CTGAGCACCAGCACCTGCTGGCCGAGCACGTACGTCTGGTCCGCCACAGCCGCACGCTGCTCGACGGCCGCGACCAGACCGGGAGGCAGCCCGAGCTCGTCGAGCAGGCGACCCTCGACGTCGTCGGGAAGGGCGAGCAGCCGGACGGCCTCGTCGTTGACGAGCTGGACCCGGCGGTCGGCGTCGACGAGCAGCAGGCCTTCGCGGACCGCGCCGAGCACTGCCCGGTAGTACTCGTACATCCGGGTGATCTCGCGCTCGCCGAGCCCGTGCGTCTGGCGGCGCAGGCGTCGCGAGATGAGCCACGCGCCCAGCAGGCCGGCGAGGAGGGTCGCGCCCGCGGCCAGGCTGATGCCGGGCAGGTCGCCGACCAGCTGGCGGTCGAGCCGGTCGACCTTGATGCCAACGGCCACGAGTGCCACGACCTCGCCGCCGTCGACGACGGGCACGACCGAGCGTACGGAGGGTCCGAGCGTGCCGCGGTACTCCTGGGTGAACACCTCGCCCTCCAGCGCGCGGCCGAGGCCGCCGACGAAGGCCCGGCCGATCTGCGTGGTGTCGGGGTGCGTGTAGCGCGTGCGATCGGTGTCCATCACGACCACGAAGTCGGTGCCGGTGTCGCGGCGGACCTCCTCGGCGAACGGCTGCAGCCGCGCGGTGGGGTCCGCGGTCTCCACCTCCCGGCGTACGAACGGGGAGTCCGCCACCGACCGCGCCACCCCTGTCGCCTGGGCCCGGGCGCTCTCGCGGCTGTCGTTGCGCGCGTCCCACGCCGCCAGGGCGACCGCGGTCACCACGAGCACGACGACGACCCCCACCTGCAGCAGGAGGATCTGACGGGCCACGGGACTCTCGCCCGGCCCAGCCGTCCGTCGTCGCATGCGGGCATTGTGCCCGCACCCGCACGGGTGTGCCACGGGCCTGTTCGGCGGCGTGAACTCAACGAACACAAGGGTGACCGCCGTCACAGCCGGCCACAGGATGTGACGGCGGGCACAGGCCCGCCATCCAGCAGCACCGGAGTCGGAGGAACCATGAGCACAACCAGCCCGGAGGTCGCGGTCAAGAAGGACCGCACCCACTACCTCTACATCGCCGTCATCATCGCGGTGGTCCTCGGCGCCGTCACCGGCCTCGTGTTCCCCGACTTCGCGGTGGGCCTCAAGTGGATCGGCACGACGTTCGTCGCGCTGATCAAGATGATGATCCAGCCGGTCATCTTCTGCACCCTCGTCATCGGGGTCGGGTCAGTCCGCAGCGCGGCGAGCGTCGGCAAGGTCGGCGGGCTCGCTCTCGCCTACTTCCTCACCATGTCCACCGTGGCCCTGGCGATCGGCATCGTCGTCGGCAACCTCATCGACCCCGGCAAGGGGCTGAACCTCTCCGACGACCTCGCCGGCGTGGGCAAGGAGCAGGCGGCCGAGGCCACCGGCACCACCCAGGACTTCATCCTCGGCATCGTGCCCGACTCGCTGCTGTCCTCCCTGACGTCCGGCGAGGTGCTCCAGACCCTGCTGGTCGCGCTGCTCGTCGGGTTCGCTCTCCAGGCCATGGGCCGGGCCGGCGAGCCGATCCTCCTCGGCATCGGGCACATCCAGCGCCTGGTGTTCCGGGTGCTCTCGATGATCATGTGGGCCGCCCCCGTCGGCGCCTTCGCGGCCATCGCAGCGGTGGTCGGCGAGACCGGCATCGATGCCCTGAAGAGCCTGGCGACCCTCATGGTCGCCTTCTACATCACCTGCTTCCTGTTCGTCTTCCTCGTCCTCGGCACGATCCTCAAGCTCGCGACCGGTGTGAACATCCTCCGGCTGTTCAAGTACCTCGGCCGGGAGTTCCTGCTGATCGTCTCGACCTCGTCGTCGGAGTCGGCCCTGCCGCGACTGATCGCCAAGATGAACCACGTCGGTGTCGAGAAGACCACCGTCGGTGTCGTCGTGCCGACGGGCTACTCGTTCAACCTCGACGGCACCGCGATCTACCTCACGATGGCGTCGATCTTCATCGCCGACGCGCTGGACAAGCCGATGAGCATCGGGGAGCAGGTCTCGCTCCTGCTCTTCATGGTCATCGCGTCCAAGGGTGCCGCGGGCGTCACGGGTGCCGGCCTGGCCACCCTCGCCGGAGGGCTGTCGTCCCACCGGCCCGAGCTCCTCGACGGGGTCGGCCTCATCGTCGGCATCGACCGCTTCATGTCGGAGGCCCGCGCGGTGACCAACTTCGCCGGGAACTCCGTCGCGACGATCCTGGTCGGCCACTGGACCGGCACCCTCGACCACGCCCAGCTCGAGCGGGTGCTCTCCGGCGAGGACCGCTTCGACGAGGCGACCATGGTCGACGACCACGACACGTCCCCGCCGCCGGCCTCGCCGGCCGAGGAGATGGCTCCGGCCGGCCGCTGACCGACAAACGGACCGAACGACGGCCGCGGCCGACCACTCACGCGTGAGCGGTCGACCCGGTCAGTTGTTCGGTCCGTTCGTCCGCCGCGGCCTGGATCACGGAGCGGACCCACTCCCGGTCGTGCATGACGTCCTCCCACGCGAACCGGAGCACCAGCCACCCGTTGACCACCAGCAGGTCGTAGCGGCGAGCGTCCCGTCTCAGTGCCTTCCGCTCGCCATGCCACTCAAAGGAGTCCGCCTCGAGCACGATGCGCAGGCGCCGGTCGACCAGGTCGGGACGTACGTCGAGCGCCAGGCGGCCGCGAATGCGGACTTGCGGCTCCACGTCCAGGCCGGGCACCTCCAGTGCGATCGCACGGAGAACGGACTCGAACGGGTTGTCCGACCGGCCGTCGGCGCACGCGGCCACTCTCCTGAGTCGTGCCGAACCGGGACCTCGGGCGGCGTCGGCCAACCTGATCAGCTCAGGTGGCGCGAAGCCATCCCTCAAGGCGGAGTCGGCGATCGCCAGGGCCTCGTCGAAGGGAAGCCGTCGCCCGCACATCTCGAGAGTGGTCCACGCGTCGGTGGCGAGTCCCTCGACCTGGTCGTCCCGCAGATCGATCCACCGCACGTCGATCGTCTCCCGAAGCTCCTTCGCGATGCGTCGGTCCTTCGGCAGCGCGATCTGTGGCTTTCCGGGGACGGACTTGACCTTCCAGCCGTGTGCCAACGCGGCAGAGACCAGACAGACGTGGCCGGCAACCGTCAGGGCCAGCTCGGTGCCCTGGTGGAGCTCGGGTACGGCGTACCTGCCGCGGGCCACGCGTACGAGTCGGCCGTCCGCGACCGACTCCTCGAGCACTCCGTCGCGACGTGAGGCGCACAATCATCTGGCGCGTCGCGACTCCGCCGAGGACGGGCATCAGTGTCCGAGATCTCCATCGACCCAGCCTGATCGAACCGGCCGGCCGTGCTGACGCCCTCCACAGGCGGACCAACGGACCGAACGGCGAGAGGCTCGACCGTTGCGAGCGTGACGCTCGGGCAGGGCGATGGGTTCGGTCCGTTCGCCGACGGGTCAGGCGCGGTGGGTCAGGTCAGGTCAGCGAGCGATAGAGGTCGAGCGTCCGGGCGGCGATGGAGTCCCAGCTGAAGGACTCCTCGGCCCGCCGGCGGCCGGCGATGCCGTAGGCCCGGGCGCGGTCGGGGTCGCTGACCGCGCCGGTCAGGGCGGCGGCGAGGTCGGCGACGTACGTCTCCGGGTCGAGGGGCGTGCCCGTGCCGTCGGTGGCCTGGTCGATCGGGACGAGCCAGCCGGTCTCGCCATGGACGACGACCTCCGGGATGCCGCCGGTGGCGGTGGCCACGACGGCGGTCTCGCAGGCCATCGCCTCGAGGTTCACGATGCCGAGCGGCTCGTAGATCGAGGGGCAGGCGAAGACGGTCGCGGCGGTCAGCAGCGCGACGACGTCGGGACGGGGGAGCATCTCGGCGATCCAGACGACGCCCGAGCGGGTGGCGGCCAGGTCGTCGACGAGGCCGCTCACCTCGGCCATGATCTCCGGGGTGTCGGGGGCGCCGGCGCAGAGCACGAGCTGCACGTCGGGCGGCAGCGCCGCGGCCGCGCGGAGGAAGAGCGGCAGACCCTTCTGCCGGGTGATCCGGCCGACGAAGATCACGCTCGGCCGGTCGGGGTCGATGCCGAGCTCACGCACGCGGTCGGGGTTCGTGATCGGGGACCACTGCGTGGTGTCGATGCCGTTGTGCACGACGTGGACGCGCGCCGGGTCGACCGCCGGATAGCTGCGCAGCACGTCGTCGCGCATCGCCGCGCTCACGGCGACGATCCCGGCGGCACCCTCGTACGCCGTCTTCTCCGCCCAGCTCGACAGGGCGTAGCCGCCGCCGAGCTGCTCGGCCTTCCACGGCCGCATCGGCTCGAGGGAGTGGGCGCTGACGACGTGGGGGATGCCGTGCATGAGCGACGCGAGGTGGCCGGCCATGTTGGCGTACCACGTGTGGGAGTGCACGAGGTCGGCGCCGGCGCAGTCGTCGACCATCGCCAGGTCGACGCCGAGCGTGCGGATCGCGGCGTTGGCGTCGGCGAGCGACGAGGGCTCGGCGTACGCCGTCGTGCCGGCCTCCGAACGTGGGGCACCGAAGCAGCGCACCCGTGCATCCACGTCCGGAAGGACCCGCAACGCTCGTACGAGCTCGGCGACGTGCACGCCGGCACCGCCGTAGACCTCCGGTGGGTACTCCTTGCTGAGGACGTCGATCCGCATGCGTCGAACCTAGTCCCCAAGACAGATCCGGTGGGAGGTCGACCGCGCACCCGCGGACGACTAGTTTCGACGCATGGCCATCACGCCCCCGCGCAAGAAGGTCCTCGCAGTCGTCCTGGCGGGCGGTGAGGGCAAGAGGTTGATGCCGCTCACCGCGGACCGGGCCAAACCGGCGGTGCCGTTCGGAGGGATCTACCGCCTGATCGACTTTGCGTTGTCCAACGTCGTGAACTCCGGCTACCTCAAGGTCGTCGTGCTCACGCAGTACAAGTCGCACAGCCTCGACCGCCACGTGACCACGACCTGGCGGATGTCCAACCTGCTCGGCAACTACGTCACCCCGGTCCCGGCGCAGCAGCGCGTCGGCAAGCGGTGGTACCTCGGCAGCGCGGACGCGATCTACCAGTCGCTCAACCTGCTCACCGACGAGCAGCCCGACATCGTCGTGGTGGTGGGCGCAGACCACGTCTACCGGATGGACTTCTCGCAGATGGTCGCCGACCACGTCGAGTCCGGCGCCGGCTGCACGGTCGCGGCGATCCGCCAGCCGATCGGCCTCGCCGACCAGTTCGGGGTGATCGACGTCGACCCGGCCAACCCCCAGCAGATCCGCGCCTTCCTCGAGAAGCCGACCGACCCGGTCGGTCTGCCCGACTCGCCCGACGAGGTCCTGGCGAGCATGGGCAACTACGTCTTCACCGCCGACGCCCTGGTCGACGCCGTCTCGCGCGACGCCGAGCACGAGCAGTCCAAGCACGACATGGGCGGCGACATCGTGCCGTGGTTCGTCGACAAGTCGGAGTCGGCCGTCTACGACTACAAGGACAACGAGGTCCCCGGCTCGACCGACCGCGACCGGGGCTACTGGCGCGACGTCGGGACGATGCGCTCCTACTACGACGCGCACAAGGACCTCGTCTCGCCGCTGCCGGTCTTCAACCTCTACAACAACGCGTGGCCGATCTACACCAGCTATGGCCCGCACCCTCCGGCCAAGCTCGTCGAGGGCGCCAGCGGTGCAGGAGTGTCGACGTTCAACTCGATCCTCTCGCCCGGCGTCGTCGTCACGGGCGGCACGGTCAACCAGTCGGTGCTCTCGCCGGCGGTGTGGGTCAAGGACGGCGCGGAGGTGTCCGACTCGGTGCTTGATGGACGGCGTGCAGATCGGCGAGGGTGCCGTCGTGCGCAACGCGATCCTCGACAAGGGCGTCATCGTCCCGCCGGGCGTGCAGATCGGCGTCGACCACGAGGCCGACCGGGCGCGCGGGTTCGTCGTCGACGAGGGCCTCACCGTCCTCGCCAAGCAGCAGGCGGTCCCGCAGGACTAGCTACGGCTGGGCGAGCGCCGCACGCCGTCCGACGAGGAACTCTCGCTCCACGTCGTTGCGGCACGCCGCGATCGCCTGGTCGTACGCCGCCCGCGCGGCGGCCGTGTCGCCGGAGCGCGCCAGCAGCTCGGCGCGGACCGCGGCGGGCCGGTGGCTGGACGGGATCTCCAGTCCCTCGAGGGCGGCGAGCCCGGCGGCGGTGCCCTGGTCCTCGGCCACCGCGACCGCGCGGGCGAGCCGTGCGGACGGGGACGGCGCCACCTGGAGCAGCAGGTCGTAGAGCCCAACTATGCGGTCCCACCGCGTGTCCGCGGCGCTCGGCGAAGTCGCGTGCTCGGCCGCGATCCGCGCCTGCAGGGCGTACGACGCCGCGAGCGGGCTGATCGGCCCAGCCAGAGGCGGGCCCGACAGCAGGCGCATCGCCTCGGCGACCTCGTCGTGGTGCCAGCGCGTGCGGTCCTGGTCGTCGAGGAGCACCAGGCGCCCGTCGTGCGTCCGGGCGTCGCGCCGTGAGTGCTGCAGGAGCATGAGGGCCAGGAGGGCGACCAGCGCTGGCTCGTCGGGTCGCAGGCCGAGCACGACCCTGGCCAGCCGGATCGCCTGACCGGACAGGTCGGCGCGCAGGAGGTCGGACCCGGTGCCCGGTGCGTAGCCCGCCGTGAATGCGAGGTATGCCGTCTGCGCGACGATGTCGAGCCGGTCCGGCAGGACCGAGGCGTCGGGCACGGCGAACGGGATGCCCGCCCCGACGATGCGCTTCTTGGCGCGGGTGAGACGCGCGGCCATCGTCGGCTCGGGCACCAGGAAGAGCCGGGCGATGTCGGGGGTCGGCACGCCGAGGACGAGGCGCAGGCTCAGCGCGCTCGCGGACTCGGGCGCCAGCGCGGGGTGGGCGCACATCAGCACCAGGCGGAGGACGTCGTCCTCGACGAGGCTGCCGCTGTCGGCCATGGTGCGGGCGCCTTCCTGGTGGCGATCGACGTCGGTGGCGAGCACGGGCAGCTTGCGTCGCGCGACGGCCTCGGTCCGGAGCCTGTCGAGGACCCGCCGCCGGGCGGCGGTCATCAACCAGCCGGCCGGGTTGTCGGGGACCCCGTCGACGGGCCAGGTGCGGCTCGCGGACTCCACCGCATCCCCGAGCGCGTCCTCGACGAGGTCGAGCCGGCGGAACTGCGACAGGAGCAGGGCCATCAGGCGGCCCCACTCCTGTCGCACGACCCGCTCGAGGTCGTCCAGGTCCTCGCTCAGAGCGTCACGTCGATCGTGGGGTGGATCTGGATGTCGTACGGCGGCAGGGCCTGCAGCAGCTCGACGACGACGTCCAGGTCGGGCGCCTCCATCAGGTAGAAGCCGCCCATGCCCTCGATGACCTCGGCATAGGGGCCGTCGCTGAGGGCGACCTTGCCCGACGTCGTCCGCATGATCGTCGCGTCACGCGGGTCGCTCAACGCCTCGCCGGCCAGCAGCTCGACGCCCTCATGCGACTCGCACGCAGCGGCGAAGTCGCCGAACTGCGCCATCACGGCCGTCTTCTCCTCGTCCGTGGCCTCGGGCCACGGCTTCGACTCGCCGTCGCCGATCAGCAGCACCAGGTACTTCATGACTGCCTCGCCTCGGCCGTGACGGTCGGCACCACCTGGACCGCGTCGCCGAGCGCGGCGATGATCTTGCAGCAGTCGAGGAGGTCGTCGAGGTCGTCGGTCTCGATGTGGAAGTAGCCGCCCACCTGCTCGGCCGTCTCGACGAAGGGACCGTCGGTCACCGTCTGCCCCCCGGGCTGCACGGTGCGGATCGTGGTCGTCGGCTGCAGCTCCGCGCCGCCGACGATCTGGTGGCCGCGTTCACCGAGCTGCTGGGCGAACCGGCCGTACTCGGCGTAGCCGTCCGTGCGCTCCTCCTCGGTCATGGTCGTCCACCAGCGGTCGCCGTCGCCGACGATCAGTACGACGTACTCGGTCATGTCGCTCTCCTTCACTCCGCCATGCGGCGGAACTCGATGTGCTCTCCTCGAGCGGCGAAGCGCTGGCAAGCGGCCCGCAGGTCCGCCTCGTCCTCGCTGTCGATCAGGTAGAACCCGACGACCTGCTCGGCCGTCTCGCTGAACGGCCCCTCGGTCACGAGCGGCTCCTCGTCCGTGCCGGGTCGCATCGATGTGGCACGCTCGGACGGTTCGAGCGGGCCGGCAGTCACGAGCGCGTGTCCGCCCGCCTGCAGGTCCGCGTGGAACTGCTCGTGCGACCGCATCCCCTTGTCGTGCTCCTCGGGCGGCAGGTCGGCCCACTCGGCCTCGGGCGCGGGCAGCAGGATCAGGTAGCGGCTCATCGGTGGATTCTCCTCCTGGAGGGTCGGGCCGCGGGTGCGGCCTCATCACTGTGACGGACGACGGCCGCAGGAATCGACACCGACGTGCACCCTTTCTCGACGGGCTTGCCCGGAGCCACCAAGATGGGGGCATGGCCACCCACGAGAGAGCCGGACAGCCCGCCCAGACCGAGGACCTGGTGGACGTCTCCCACCTCGTCACGGCCTACTTCGACCTCGAGCCCGATCCGGACGAGGTCTCCCAGCAGGTCGCGTTCGGCACGAGCGGGCACCGCGGCACGTCGCTCAACACGTCCTTCAACGAGGTGCACATCGCGGCGACGACCCAGGCGATCTGCGACTACCGCAAGGACCAGGGCTATGACGGGCCACTCTTCATCGGCCGCGACACCCACGCCCTGTCCGAGCCCGCCTGGGCGACGGCCCTCGAGGTGCTCGTCGCGAACGACGTCACCGTGCTGGTCGACGACCGCGACGGCTTCACCCCGACCCCTGCGGTCAGCCACGCGATCATCCGCGCCAACCAGGGGCGTACGACGGGTGCGGGCCTTGCCGACGGGATCGTGGTCACGCCGTCGCACAACCCGCCGCAGGACGGCGGCTTCAAGTACAACCCGCCCCACGGCGGTCCAGCGGACTCCGATGCCACCAGCGTCATCGCGGCCCGGGCCAACGAGCTGATCCGCGGCAACATCGAGGGAGTGCGCCGGGTGACGTTCGCCAAGGCGCGGGCAACGGTCGGGTCCTACGACTTCATGGGGACCTATGTCGACGACCTGCCGCAGGTGCTCGACCTCGACGCGATCCGCGACGCCGGCTTCCGCATCGGCGCGGACCCGCTGGGCGGCGCGAGCGTGGCCTACTGGGGCGAGATCGCCGACCGGCACCGCCTCGACCTGTCGGTGGTGAACCCGGTCGTCGACCCGACGTGGCGCTTCATGACCCTCGACTGGGACGGCAAGATCCGGATGGACTGCTCCTCTCCCTACGCGATGGCGTCGCTGGTGGGGCGCAAGGACGAGTACGCCATCGCGACCGGCAACGACGCCGACGCCGACCGGCACGGCATCGTCACCCCGGACGCCGGGCTGATGAACCCCAACCACTTCCTCGCCGTTGCTATCGGCTACCTGTTCGGGGGCGCACGGCCGGGCTGGCCGGACTCGGCCCGGATCGGCAAGACCCTGGTGTCGAGCTCGATGATCGACCGCGTCGCCTCGTCGATCGGCAAGCCGCTGGTCGAGGTCCCGGTGGGCTTCAAGTGGTTCGTGCCCGGCCTGATGGACGGTTCGTTCGGCTTCGGCGGCGAGGAGTCGGCCGGTGCATCGTTCCTACGGCGCGACGGCTCGACGTGGACGACCGACAAGGACGGCCTCCTGCTGGCGCTGCTCGCCAGCGAGATCCTCGGCACCACCGGGAAGACCCCGAGCGAGCACTACGCCGAGCTGGTGGCACAGCACGGAGACCCGGCGTACGCCCGCATCGACGCACCGGCCAGTCGCGAGGAGAAGGCCAAGCTCGGCGCGCTGTCGCCGGAGGACGTGAGCGCGACCTCGCTGGCGGGGGAGGAGATCACCGGCAAGCTCACCGAGGCGCCCGGCAACGGCGCGAAGATCGGTGGGCTCAAGGTCACCACGGAGTCGGCATGGTTCGCCGCGCGGCCCAGTGGCACCGAGGACGTCTACAAGATCTACGCCGAGTCGTTCCGCGGGGCCGAGCACCTGGCGCAGGTCCAGGACGAAGCGCGGGAGGTCGTCAGTACGGCTTTGCGGTGAGGAAGTTGTGCTCGCCGCTGGAAGGGGCGGGCACCGTGATCGGGCCGGCGGCGATCGGGCCGGTGCCTGATCCGTGCGACCGAGCTGCGCCGTCCACCGGGTCGTCCTCCATCTCGGCCCTGATGAACGTCACCGCGGCAATCTGGTCGAGCCGGACGAGCGACTGGCTGCCCTGACCGTCGTCGAGGATCGCGCCCAGGCCGTCGCACCCGAGGACGCGACCTGTCAGCCAGCTGTTCTGCACCAGCACCTTCACCTCGGTGCCCGTGTCCTCCGCACGCCGCAGCAACGTGCCCACGCTGAACATCGTGCTGGACATCTTGGTCATGGCGTACCCCCACAGGTATCGGTCACGCAGCCCCCACAGCCGCAGTGAGCAGAACGTACGTGCCGGCTCCGACGGCGGATGGTCGATGAGCCGAGCACGACCGAGGCCTTCGACGAAACTTGATGATTCGCGGGGCTTTACGCCACGACTGGACCAGACCGGGCTGCTTCAGCCGCCGACCGGCCCCGCCTCGATGGGGTCGCGGCGCCGGCGCCCGTGGCTGCGGCCGGCCTCGTCCGGGTCGGCACCGGGGTCGTCGATGTCGGTGCGGGAGAAGCTGACTGCGATGACGGCCTCCAGCCGGACGAGCACCTGCTGACCGTTGCCGTCATCGAGGACGACGCCGTGCGAGTCGGCACCGACGATGCGCCCGTCGAGCCAGGCGCCCTCGACGAGGACGCGCACGGGTGCGCCGGCGTCCTGCGCGTGCCGCAGCAGGGTGCCGACGGTGAACAGGGTGCTGGTCTTGCCGGACACGGTGGACTCCTTCGGGGGTCGCTGCCACGTTAGGCGCGTGGACGGCGCTGCGCGAGGCCTCGTCGGGAATCGGTCGTGCGTCTCACCCCTGAGGAGTGGCCCGGTCCACGATCGCCCGCAGCGAGCCGCTGGTGAGCATCCCGAACGTCCCGCCGTACGTCGCTCCGAACCGACTGCCGCAGAAGGCGTCCGCAACCTCGGGCGGGGCGTACCGGACCAGCAGCGAGCCCTGCAGGCAGGCAGCCATCCGGCCCGCCAGCAGCCGGGCGCCCGCCTCGAGAGCCCCGGTGTCGCCGAGGAGCGCGAGGGTCTCGTCGACGGCCCGGTCCAGCCGGCTGTCTGCGCCGCGGGCGGCGCCCACCTCGGTGATCCAGGCCTGGAGGACCTCCGGCTCGCGGCCGAGGGCGCGCAGCACGTCGAGGGCGTTGACGTTGCCCGAGCCCTCCCAGATCGAGTTGAGCGGCGACTCGCGGAACATCAGCGGCAGGCCGGACTCCTCGACGTAGCCGTTGCCGCCGAGGCACTCGAGCGCCTCCGCCACCATCGCCGGCGTGCGCTTGCAGACCCAGAACTTCGCCAGGGGCAGCGCGATCCGGCGCAGCGCGACCTCGTGGGCGTCGCCGGGCCGGTCGACCGCAGCCGCGAGCCGCATCGCCAGGGCCGTCGCTGCCTCCGACTCGACGGCGAGGTCGGCCACGACGTTCTGCATCAACGGCTTGTCGACGAGCAGCCCGCCGAAGGCCGAGCGGTGGGCGACGTGCCACGACGCCTCCGCGAGCGCGTGGCGCATCAGCGCGGCGGAGCCGAGCACGCAGTCGAGCCGGGTCGCTGCGACCATCTCGATGATGGTCCGCACGCCGCGGCCCTCGTCACCGAGCCGTTGGGCGAGGGTGCCGTCCAGCTCGAGCTCGCTGGAGGCGTTGGACCGGTTGCCGAGCTTGTCCTTGAGGCGCACCACGTCGATGCGGTTGCGGGTGCCGTCGGCGAGCACGCGCGGGACCACGAAGCAGGTCACGCCGCCCTCGGCCTGCGCGAGGACGAGGAACACGTCGTTCATCGGTGCGGAGGTGAACCACTTGTGGCCGTGCAGCGTGTACCAGCCGTCCGTCGGCGGTCGGTCGCGCCTGCGTCTGGTTGGCCCGCACGTCGGAGCCGCCCTGCTTCTCGGTCATCCCCATCCCTGCGAGCGCGCCGACCTTCTCGGCCCTCGGTCGCACCCCGGGGTCGTAGGACCGGGCCGCCAGCAGGGGCGTCCAGTCCTTGGCGATCGCGTCGTCGGCCCGGAGCGCAGGCACGGCGGCGTACGTCATCGAGATCGGGCAGCCGTGCCCCGGCTCGGTCTGCGACCAGGCGTAGAAGCCGGCCGCGCGACGCAGGTGGGCGTGCGGGTCGCCGCCCTCCTGCTGCTCCCACGGTGCGGCCTGCAGGCCGTGGCCGACGGCGCGCTCCATCAACCAGTGCCACGAGGGGTGGAAATCGACCTCGTCGATGCGGTTGCCGAAGCGGTCGTACGGCGTCAGCTCGGGGTGGTGGCGGTTGGCGAGCATGCCGTGCTCGCGCGCCTCCTCGGTGCCGGCCTCGGCACCCAGCGGGACGAGCTCCGCCACGAGCTCGGCGGAGCCGTGACGGGTGACCGCCTCGGTCAGGGCGGCGTCGGAGGTGACCACGTTGTGGCCCACCAGCGCCGGTGTCTGGTTGGTGGCCGCGCGGGCGTCAACGAGCTGCCGGTCCATCATGTGCCCACCGTAGGCGGATCAGTCCACCGTGGTGGCGACCGGCACGGGCATCCGGTCGAGTGGCTCCCGGCGGCCGGCCCGCAGTGGGCGGACGCACCCTGCCTGCAGGCCGACCCTGCTCAGGCCGTGGAGGTCGCCGGCCTGGTAGGCCAGCGGGAGCTCGTAGAGCTCGGGACCGGGCGTCATGTACTGGTCCGTCGCCGCGATGTGGCCGAGCCCCATCACGTGTCCGACCTCGTGGAGCGTGAGCTGCTCGAACTGGTCGGCGGTCATGGTCGCGGTGTCGTCGAGGTCGTAGAGCACGCCGCCGCGGACGGTCTCCAGGATGCGCTGGCCGCGGACGTTGCGCGCCCACCGGGTGCGGTCGGATCCGCCGCGGGCCGCGACCGACGGCCCCAGGTCGAGCCTGGTCTCGGCGTCCGTGGTGAAGGCGAAGACGAGTCGGGGGTCGTTGCGCTCCACCATCTTGTCGAACGGCATCGCGCCCGTCTCACCGACGAACTCGAAGCGCACCCCGGTCGCCTGCGCCACCAGGGCCATGGTGGCCTGGATCCCGGCGGTCACCGAGGCGGCGTCGGGCGTCGCGCGAGAGGTGTTGATGCCATAGGTGACCGTGCGGCACGGGTCGAGGCGGTCGCCGAACGTGCTGAGCCTCGCCCACGAGTCGGGGGAGCCGAGTGGCGTGTACGCCGGGACGACGGTCAGGCGGTGGGTGCGCGAGGTGTCACCGGGAAGGTGTCGCGTCCTGACGACGCGGGTGCGGAGCCCGGACGAGTAGAACCACGTGGTCGGGACCGGCATGTCGTAGGCCCCGGTCGCGTCCGACGCCGTCGTGGCCACTCGCCGCCAGTCGGAGGCGATCCGCTGCTCCAGCACGATCTTCCGGACGTGGTCACCCTCGTCCTTGACCGTCCCGCTCATCACGACCACTCCGTCGGGGTTGGTCGACGCGACGCTCAGCTTCCCGGAGACCCGCGTCCCCGCCTCCGCACTGTGGGCCGGAGCGCCGAGGAGCGAGGCGGTCAGCACCCCCGTGCCGACGATCGCGACGGCGGCCAGGACGTGCGTACGGAGGGGGCGGCGCATGACGGTGACGCTACCCACAGCATGGGCCGGGAAACCCGCGGCCGGGATTACCGCCGCGGGGGTCGCCAGTCAGTAGCGTGGCGTCATGGTCGAGGCGCGTGAGCAGAACCCTGCCCCGCGCCGGATCGAGGTGCTGGCCAGGCAGTGGCGCGAGCACCTGTGGCGCGTGATCGTCACGACCTTCGGGTCGTGCCTGCGCAACCGCGTCACCGGGTTGGCGGCCGAGGCCGCGTTCTTCGCCGTGCTGTCCGTGCCACCGCTGGTGTTCGCGCTCGCCGGTGCCGTGGGCTTCGTCAGCGACAGCTTCACCGACACCCAGGTCGACGACATCCGCAACGCGGTGCTGGAGGTGTCACGGCAGGCCCTCACCGAGCGCGCCGTCAACAGCATCATCCGGCCGACCATCGACACCGTCCTCGACGGTGGCCGCTACGACGTGATCTCGATCGGCTTCATCCTCGCGCTGTGGTCGGGCTCGCGCGCGCTCAACGTCTTCGTCGACACCATCACGATCATGCACGGCCTCGGCGGGCACCGGGGGATCGTCGCCACCCGCGCACTGTCGTTCGTCCTCTACGTCCTCGCGATGGTCACCGGAGCGCTGAGCCTCCCGCTCGTGGTGGCCGGTCCGACGCTGGTCGACCGGGTGCTCCCGGAGCGACTCGACTTCATCAACAGCCTCTACTGGCCACTGGTCCTCGCGCTCTGCATCTGCTTCCTCGCCACGCTCTACCACGTCTCCGTGCCGGTCCGGACGAAGTGGACGTTCAACCTCCCGGGCGCGACCTTCTCGCTGTTCTGCTGGGTCGCCGGGTCGTACGCCCTGCGCTGGGTGCTGACGGTGACCGCGGCCGAGTCGCGCTCGATCTACGGGCCGCTCGCCGCTCCCATCGCGGTGCTGCTCTGGCTCTACCTCCTCGCCCTGGCCGTGCTGATCGGCGCCGCGGTCAACGCGGCCTTCGACACGGTCTTCCCGCAGAACAGCACGACGCGCGCTCGACTCGAGCTGGTGCAGCGGCTGCGCGAGCGGATGAGCGTGCGAGACTCCTGACCGTGCACCCCGCGAGCGACCATGCCAGCGTGGGACGGGTGTCGCTGCCGGACCGGCAGCGGTCCCCGTGGTGGGAGCTCGGACGACGGGTGCTGGCGGCCCTCTCCATCCTCGTCGGCACCGTCATGCTGGTCTACTTCGACCGCTCGGGCTATCGCGACGCGAACGATCCGACCAACACGCTGACCCTGCTCGACTCGTTCTACTACACGACCGTCACGCTCAGCACGACCGGTTACGGCGACATCGCCCCGGTCTCGGACCAGGCCCGGCTGCTCAACGCCCTCGTGATCACGCCGGCCCGTATCGCCTTCCTGGTCCTGTTGATCGGCACCACCCTCGAGGTCCTCGCCTCGCAGGGACGCGAGATGTTCCGGGTCGCCCGGTGGAGGAAGAAGATGGACCAGCACGTCGTCGTCGTCGGCTACGGCACCAAGGGCCGCAGCGCCATCGAGACCCTCGTCAGCAACGGGTACGACCGGGACTCGATCGTCGTGGTCGACCCCGACCCCGTCGCCATGGAGGAGGCCAACCGCGACCAGATCGTCGGCATCGCGGGTGACGCCACCCGCCGCGGGGTGCTGCGCCAGGCGGGCGTCGAGAAGGCCACCCACGTCATCATCACCACGGACCGCGACGACTCCAACGTGCTGGTCACGCTGACCGTGCGCCAGCTCAACCCCGACGCGTGGATCGTCGCCGCCGTCCGCGAGCACGAGAACGTGCCGCTCGTGCGCCAGTCCGGCGCGAACTCGGTCATCACCTCCTCCGACGCCGTCGGCCGGCTGCTCGGCCTGTCGTCCATGTCACCGACCCTCGGGTCGGTGATGGAGGACCTGATGACCTACGGCGAGGGGCTCGAGGTCGCCGAGCGCGACCTGCTCGTCAACGAGGTCGGCAAGCAGCCGCAGCGCCTGCCCGACCAGGTGATCGCCGTCGTGCGCGACGAGAAGGTCTACCGCTACTTCGACCCGGTGGTCTCGCTGCTCGCCCGCGGCGACCGGCTGATCGTCGTACGACCCGCCAAGGAGCTGCCGTGGGCACCGCGTCCCGGCACGCACGGCGAAGAGCTCGCCGACGAGGACGACTGATCCGTTGATCGCCTCGCACGCCCACCGGTTCGTCTTCGTCAAGACCCGCAAGACGGCCGGCACCAGCCTCGAGATCGCGCTGTCGCGCCACTGCGGTCCCGACGACATCGTCACCCGGATCAGCCCGGCAGACGAGGAGCTGCGGGCGGCCGCAGGGGGAGTGCCACCGCAGAACGACGACACCTCGCCCAGCTCGTACGCCCACATGGGTGCGCGCCGGGTGATCAAGGTGATCGGGCGCGAGACCTGGGACGACTACTTCACCTTCGCCGTCGAGCGGAACCCGTTCGACGTGGTGGCGTCGTCGTGGCGCTACAGCGCCCGCAAGCCTGGCTTCACCAAGACCTTCGCCGAGTTCGTCCGCACGCCCCGTCGCCTCGACCGGCTCGCCCTCAACGAGCGGCTCTACCGGATGGGCGGCTCGGTGATCGTCGACGAGGTCTACCGCTACGAGGAACTGCCGGCCGCGGTCGCCGACCTGTCCGCGCGGCTCGGCCTCGAGCTCGACCTGCCGCACGCGAAGCAGGGGAGCGGTCCGCACTACCGCGAGCTCTACGGTCCCGGCGATGCCGAGATCGTCGCCGCACGCTTCACCCGGACGATCCGGGAGTTCGGCTACGAGTTCTGAGCCGGCTGCATCCTGATCAGCCGCCGACCCCGTGCCGCTCCGCCCACAGTGCCGCCTGGGTCCGGTCGGTCGCCCCGATCCGCGCGAACGTCGAGGTGAGGTGCGTCTTCACGGTGCGCTCGGAGATGCCCAGCCGACGACCGATCTGCTTGTTGGCCAGGCCCTCGCGCACCAGGCAGAGCACCTCGAGCTCGCGGGGGGTGAGGTCGTGGTCGCGCGGCGCCGGAAGGGCGCTCAGCAGCTGACGAGCCGCCCGTGGGTGGATGGGCGACTCGCCCCGGCTGACGGCACGCACGCCGGCGATCACGTCCTCCGGTTCGGCGTCCTTGAGCAGGTAGCCGACCGCCCCGGCGTCGAGGGCGGCGACGATGCGGTCGGTGTCGGAGAACGACGTCAGCACGAGGACGTCGGTGCCTCCCTCCGCAACCACCAGGCGGGTCGCCGTCACACCGTCCATGCGGGGCATCTGCAGGTCCATGATCAGGACGTCGGGGTGCAGCTCCTGCACGAGTCCCAGCGCGCCGCTCCCGTCGGACGCCATCCCGATGACCTCGATGTCGCTCTCGCTGTCGAGCAGCTGGGCCAGTCCTCCTCGCAGCACGGCGTGGTCGTCGACGAGCGCCACCCTGATGGTCATCGGACGGTCTCCAGGGTCACGACGGTGCCGGACCCCGGGTGCGTGCGGATGTGCAGCCGGCCGCCGTTGTCGTGCACCAGGCTCTCGAGGCCGCGCAGGCCGTAGGACTCGGTCGCCGCCACGGCCGCGGCGTCGAAGCCCTTCCCGTCGTCGGACACCTCGAGCAGGAGCGCACCGTCACGACGGGTGAGGTTGACCGTCAGCGACTCCGCGTCCGCGTGGCGCAGGCTGTTGCGGACCGCCTCCTGGGAGACCCGCCACACGATCGAGGCCTCGTGCTCGTCGACCGGACCGAGCGACGCCACCGCGACGCTGACCTGCACGCCGGTCGCGGCCGCCGGTGCGCACAGGTCCTCCAGGGCGGCCGGGAGCGTCGCCTCGGTGAGGTTGGGCGGGTGCAGCTCGACGAGCAGCGAGCGGAGCGAGCGCAGGCTGTGGCGCAGCGACTGTCCGGCGGAGTCGAGCACGGACCGCTGCGGCTCGTTCGCGTGCCTGGCGAGCGCCGAGATGGCGAACGCCGACCCGGCCAGGTCCTGCACGACTCCGTCGTGCAGGTCGCGCGCGATCCGTCGACGCTCGCGCCCCGACGCGTTGGCAGCACTGACGAGAAGGTGCTCGCGCTCGGCGGCCGCACGCGTCACCCTGCGCGTCAGCACCCACAGCAGGGCGGTCGCGACCATGACGAGGACGGCGAGCGCACCGAAGATGATCCGCTGGAACGGGGCGATGACGGCGGCCTGCCGGGTCGCGATGCTGGCCACGGGGACGTATGCCTCGAACAGCAGGGGCGTCCCCTCGGGGGTCCACACCTGCGTGTAGACCTCGACGAGCGACTCACCACCCCGCTCATAGCGGTTCTCCGGCTCTTCGAGGTCGGACAGCTCGGCATCCGACCCACCGTTGCGGAGCGTGGCGAGCTCCTCGTCGCCCAGGGCGAAGCGGTCGCCGATCAGACGCACCTCGTCGGAGTAGACGATGGTGCCGTCTGCGGCCCAGATCTTGATGCGGCGCACGTCGTTCACCAGCAGGTGTGACGTGGCGAAGCGGTCGAAGCGGTCCACCGCCCCGGGTCTGCCCGCGCTGAGGCCGCGGGGCAGGTTGGGCTCGGCCACCGAGCGCGCCAGCACCTCGGTCGTGGCGCGCGCGTCGACGAGGGCCTCGCTCTGTGCAGCACGGTCGGTGAGCAGCCTGGTCCCGACGACGATGGCCGCGAGCGCCACGAGTCCGACCACGAGGAACTGGACGACCGGCTGGCGCAGCACCCGCCACCCCCCGACCGCCCAGCGCGCCCCGGCACCGGTGGGCACGGTGTCTAGAGCGTCACGCGGGCCGCGCACACCAGCTCCTTGTGCGTGGCGCGCAGGCGAAAGCCGTCCTGGCCGTCGACGTCGACGGCCGTGCGCTCGATCTCGAACGAACGGCTCGTGTCGCTGGTGCGGGCCGTGCCGCGGTCGGACAGCGTGCCGTTGTGCAGCAGCACCCACGACCACCGTTGCCGGGCGTGGCGGGTGTCGAACCTGACGCGGAGCTCGATCCGGCCGTCGTGGTTCTCGGCCTCCATGCGCCAGCGCGTGCCGCGGGCGCACTGACCCTCCTGGCGCGCGCCGTCGTGGTTCGCCGCTGCCGGCGACACGTCGCCCAGCGCAACCACGAGCACAGTGGCAAGAACAGCGAGACAACGGATCACCTCTTGATCCTGCCCGTACGGGTGGTCCGGCGCCATTGTCTGGTGGTACTAGTACCCCCGCCCGGTCAGCGCCGGGAGAGGTTCCCGGCTGCGGCCGCGTCGAGGAGTCCGGCCACGAGTCCGGGCGGGCTCGGCCGGAACGAGTAGACACCCGCCAGGCGCAGCTGCGTCAGGGCGACGTACGGCGCGAGCCTGGGCACGACGTCGGGTGCCGGCGCGTAGCCGTCGAGCACCGCAGCGCTGCACCGGGCCCCACGCCCCGGAGAGCAGAGCCCCTGCCGCACCCTCAGGTCGATGTGCGCGAGCAGGTTGGCGAGGTCGACCGCCGGGTCACCGTGGGCGACCTGGTCGAGGTCCAGCAGCCCGACCCGCTCCGCCCGCGCCAGCAGGACCTGCTTGTCGTGGAGGTCGCGGTGCAGCAGGACGCCTCGCCTCGGGGGCGCGGGCAGACGCGCCGTGAGTGCCTCCAGCGCGGGGCGCCAGGCCTCGATCTCGAGCAGGTGGTGCTCGCTCGCCGCCATGAGCCAGCGGTGGGCGGCCGCAACCTCGGCCGAGGCGTCGTGCGGAGGTCGGGGGATCCGGTCGGGGTGCGCGTGGAGGCCGTGGACGGCGTCTCCGACCCGGGCGACCTGTGCGGCCAGGTCGTCGTCGCGCAGGCTCGGGTCGCCGAGGCAGTCGAACAGCGTGCGTCCGGCCACGGTGGACATCGTCACGACGCCCCGGCGATCGTTGCTGGACAGCACGCGCGGCAGCCGGACGTCGTCGAGGCGCAGCAGGCGCAGTGGAGCCACCACGGGCGAGGTGTGCCCGGGGCGCACCACCTTGGCGTAGCGGTCCGCGCCGAGACGGACGACTGCGCGGCGCTCGGAGCGGTGGGCCACGAGCGTGGCATCCTCGGCCAGCAGGATCCGGGACAGCACGGGCAGTCGGCGGTCCGCCCCCGCCTGCTGGACGACGAGCTGACCGCCGGCGAGGAGGTCCACCGCGTGGTGGCCGAAGCGGCCACGCATGAGGCCGGCCACGCGCTCGGCCTCGGCGACGTGGGCGTGCCACTGCCCGGCGCACACCGTGCCGTCGTGCGACTCGAGCTCCATGGTGAGCCGGAACGGACCTCGCGGCTGGGCCTTGCGGAGGCGGAGACCGGCCGCGCCCAGCTCGTCGACGAGCCGGGTGATCACGCCCACGCCCGGCCCCCGGAGGCGGGAGGCACGTCGTCCAGGGCTTGCCGCGCGGCACGCAGCCGCGCGGTGACCTGCTCGCGCCAGTCCGGCGCGCACTCACGGAAGGGGTCGACGGCCTTCCGCAGGCGGAACGCGACCGCGTGCAAGGCGATCGTGCGTGCCTCGGGGGGGCGGCGTAGCTCGGCGTAGCCGGCAGTGAACGCCCTGACCCGTTGCGCGGCACCGTCCGGGTCGCCTGCGTGCTCGAAGGACAGTGCCGTGGAGGCCGCGAAGCATCCGAGATCCTCCTCCGCACCGCCCAGGCGTGCGGCGTCGAGGTCGATGATCGTGGGTCGACCGTCCGGACCCACGACGACCTGGTCGGGGGAGAAGTCCCCGTGGACAGGTCCGATCGTGCGCGGCAGGTCCCGGAGCCCGCCGACGGTCAGGTGGCCGACCTCGAGGACGTCCGAGCCCAGGTGCGGGAGGAGGGCGGCGACCTGGCCCGCGGCCGCGGCCACGGCGTCGACGTCCCTCCCGGCGGGCGGGCGGGGCAGCCCGTCGCCGCGGCTGCCGTGGAGGACGGCGAGTGCGCGACCCGCATCGACCCAGTGGTCCTCGCGCTCGAGGAAGCGGCCCAGATCGGCTCCCTCCGCCCACGTCACGGCCAGAACCGACCACGATCGCGAGACTGCCAGCAGCTCGGAGGTCGGCGCCGGGCCGCCACCGAGCGTGCGATAGCGGGCGGCGGCCTGCTTCGTCGCCGCCGGACCGTCGTACGCGCGGAGCAGACGGCGCGGGCGGCCCACCTGCTCCAAGGTGCCGACCCACCGTCTGCCGGGGTTGTGGCGGACGGTGCGGACCCGTGCCCTGCCCTGCCCGTCCGCGGTGCCCAGACGGGCTATGAGGTCGTCCGTGCCACCGGGCCTCCCGAGGCGGGCGAGCAGGGGCACCGCGCGATCACCCGTGGCCGTCGTGGCCAGCACGAGCCGCTCGGCATCCAGCGCGAGACGGGAGCCCGGGACCAGGTGACGGCGCGCCTTGGCCATCTTGGCGGCCGCGTGGTCGGACCACGCGCTCGCGATGCAGGCCTCCGTGACCGTCGTCCCGCCCAGCTCCCGCGTCAGGTCGAAGGCCAGGACGACGCTCGTGCCCGGCTTCCATCGCAACCGGCGCGGCTGGACGCGACAGGGGGAGCCGAGGGACTGCGACAGCCATTCCTGCAGCGCGGCACTCGACAGCACCAGGTGCCCACCACGCAGCGCCTCGTCGTCGACGAGAGTCTTCTCAGAGACGCGCATGGGCACCTCCCGCCCGCCGGCCCAGCACCGACACGGGGTCGCCGTCGTCGACGATGCGTCCACCCTCGAGCCACACGACCCGGTCGCACGCGAGGGCCGCCTGCAGGTCGTGACTGATCACGATCGTCGTGCAGCCCCGGGTGAGCCTCTCGAGGGCCGCATGCACCTCGGCCTCGGTATCGCGGTCCAGGCCCGTCATGGCCTCGTCGAGGATCACGATCGGCGCCCGCCGCATCGCGGCGCGCGCGATGGCGACGCGCTGCCGTTCGCCTCCGGAGAGCGTGGCGCCCCGCTCGCCCACGACCGTGTCGTAGCCGTCCGGGAGCAGCCGTACGAAGTCGTGCGCGCCGGCGATCGTGGCGGCCTCGCGCACCCTGGCGGGGGAAGCCTGGGGAGACCCGTAGGCGATGTTCTCGGCGATCGAGGTCGCGAAGAGGACGCTCTCCTGGAGCACCACAGCGGTCTGTCCCCGCAGCGACGCCACGGTCATGTCGCGCAGGTCGATGCCGTCGATGCGGACCTCGCCGCGCGAGGGGTCGCACAGCCGGGAGAGCAGCATCGCGACGCTCGACTTGCCCGCACCCGACGGACCCAGGAGTGCGACCCGCTGACCGGCGGGGATGACGAGGTCCACCCCGCGCAGTGCGGGGTGTCCGGGGGCGTACTCCAACCACACGTCGCGCAGCTCGACGCGCCCCGTCAGCGGTGGGGCCGGGAGTGCCTCCGGGCGGTCGACGACGCCGGGCACCTCGTCGAGCACCTCCACGATCCGCTCGGAGGACGCGGCGGCCTGCGAGATCCGCGCGACGTACTTCGCGACGTCGCGCATCGGCTTGAAGGCGGCCTTGAGGTAGGTGAGGAAGACCACCAGCTCGCCCGGGGTCATCGCACCCGCCAGGACGCGCTGGGCGCCGACGAAGAGCGTGATCGCGGTGGCCACGCCCACGAGCACGTCGGTCCTGCGCTCCAGACCGGCGGACAAGCGCGTGGCCTTGACCCCGTCCTTGAAGGAGCGGTTGTTGCTGGAGCCGAAGGTCTCCTGCATCGCACTCTCGAGCGAGTAGGACTTGATGACCCGCATGGAGGTCAGCGACTCGGTGGCGTGGGAGGCGAGCGACCCCTCCGCGCCACGCTGGAGCCGGGAGACCGAGTTGATGCGACGGCCCAGCCGTAGGCTCATCGAGGTGAAGGCCGGGAAGACGACCAGCATCACCAACGCCAGGCGCCAGTCCATCACGGCGACCACGACGACCATGGCGACCAGCGTGAGGGCGTTGCCGAACAGGGGGAGGGCCGCGGTCACCGCCACCTCCTTGAGCCGGCCGACGTCGGCGGTCACCCGGGTGACGAGGTCGCCCGTGCGTGCGCGGTCGTGGAACGCCATGGGCAGGCGCTGCAGGTGTGCGAAGAGGTCGGCGCGCACCTTGCTGAGCAGCCGGCTGCCGGACAGGGCGAAGGCGAGCGTGCTCAGGTAGGAAGCCCCGGCGCGCAGGAGGGTGATCGCGAGCAGTGCCAGGCTGGCCAGCAGGAACACAGTGGTGAGGTCGTCGGAGGAGCGCCCGCCGATGTCTGCGCCGCGCGCGCGCACGACGCCGTCGATCACGACCTTGAGCGGCCACGGCTCGAGCAACCGGAAGGCGACCTCGGCGAGCAGCGCGAGCATGCCGATCAGCAGAGGACCGCGCTCCGGGCGCAGGTGCGGCAGGACGTGATGCCCGAGTCGCCGGAACCCGGGGACGGACTCCCGCAGGTTACGAGGCTTGCGTCGTGCCATCGAGCACCTCCGAGAGGTCGAGCATCTGCTCGACCACGTGCGACCAGTCGTGCTTCTCGACCATCGCCTGACGGGCGCGCACGCTGAGCTCGATGCGACGCCACGGATCGTGCCGGAGGTCCGCGACTGTCGCGGCGAGGCGCGCGGGGTTGCCGGCAGGGTAGAGCGCACCGATCGCGTGCCCGTCCGACACGAGCAGGTCCGGGACCTCGCCCACGTCGCTGGCCACGACAGGCACGCCGGCAGCGAGGTACTCGTAGATCTTGAGGGGGGAGAAGTAGAAGTTGTCCGCCGGCGGGTAGGGCGCGACCGCCACGTCCATCCGCGCGACGTGGCCGGGCACGGAGCCAGGTGCGACGGCACCGGTCAGCTCGACGGTCCCGCCCAGCCCGTGACGCGCGACGAGCTCCTCCACCGCCGGTAGCTCGGGGCCATCGCCGACGACGAGCAGGCGATAGGTGGGGTCGTCCTCGCGCAGCAGGACGAGCGCCTCGACCAGGTCGTGGACCCCGTGCCAGGGCTTGAGCGTCCCGACGAAGCCGAGCGTGAAGGTCGAGGGGCGCACGCGGGTCGGCGTCGGACGGAAGCGGCGAGTGTCGACGCCGTTGGGGACGACGTGGACCGCCCTCGAGCTGGCCGCGTCCAGACCTCGGACCCAGCGGGCGACCCCCTCGCTGACGCACACCACGATGCCCGCGTCGGCCGTCGCCGACCGTGCCACGACGTCTGCGCCGCGGGCGTCGACGAGCAGCCGGTGTCGTGCCTGCTCCAGCGGGAGGGGTGCGTTCACCTCCAGGATCGAAGCCACCGCGTGGGCGCGGGCCCAGGCCATCGCCGTCCGCCCCCAGAGCGCGTAGCGCTCGTAGACGAGGTCGATGCCCCCGGCCGCGTGGATGCGGTCCAGCTCGTCCTGCACATCGGAATCGGCCGCGCGCGCGGCGGCCTCCCGCGAGGCACCGTCGCGACCCTCGGGCAGGGGCAGCGCGTGGAGGTGCAGGCCGTCGAGGTGGTGCGGGACCGGTCCGGGGCGCGGGGTGACCAGATGCACCTCGTCGCCGCGCTCGAGGAGCTTCTCGACGACAGCCTGGACGTGGACGGAGGCGCCCTTGCGCCCGAACGGGGGGACCCCGGTGTCGGTGCAGACGTAGGCGACGCGCATCAGACCTCCACGGACTCGGGCCGACAGGCCAGGTGGAGGAGCGCGTCGTGGAGTGCTCGCCCGTTGGTGACGGAGTCGAAGTGTTCCTGCACGTGTCGGCGCCCGGCGTCCGCGAGCTCGCAGCGCAGGCCGGGGTCGTCGACGAGCAGGGCCAGTGCGTCGGCGAGGGCCACCGGGTCGGCCTCTGGCACCAGCAGGCCGGTCCGGCGGTGGACGATCGCCTCCGGTATTCCGGTGACCGGGGTCGCGACCACTGGGGTGCCCAGCGCGAGGCTCTCCAAGATCACGGTCGGCAGGCCGTCACGGTTGCCGTCCGCCCCGACCACGCAGGGAGCGGCGAGCGCCGCCGCGCGACGGATGACCTCGCGCGTCTCGGTCTGGGTGAGAGGGCCGTGGAACGTGACCAGGTCGGTGACCCGGAGGTCTGCGGCCAGTGCTCGCAGCGATGCCTCTTCGCTGCCACCTCCCACGAGGTCCAGCCGCACCTCGCGACCCTGGCGTCTCATCAGTGCCACGGCAGTCACGAGGTGGTCGAAGCCCTTCTTCTCCACCAGCCTGCCCACGCCGACCACCGTGCGCGGCCTCTCGACCGGCCTCTCGTGGGCGAAGATCGCCAGGTCGATGCCGTTGTAGATGCGGACCAGCGTCCGGACCGCGTCGCCGTAGCGCTCGCGCAGGTAGCACTCGTTGAAGTCGCTGACCGTGATGAGGAGGGCCGCGTCCCCCAGACGCTCGGCCAGCGCCGCGTGGTCCACGTCCTCGTGGAAGATGTCCTTCGCGTGGAGGGTGACCGAGTAGGTGATGCCGGCGATCCGGGCTGCCAGGCGGGCGACCGCGGCGGCCACGGAGCCGAAGTGCGCGTGCAGGTGGGTCAGCCCGCGCTCGCCGACCAGCGAGGCGAGGACGAGCGCCTGGTGCGCCTCGCCCGGGGGCGCGGCAAGGATCTCGTCGAGGTGCTCGACGATGCCGCACGGGTGGGCCAGTCGGCACGTGGCGAGGGCCATCCACAGATCGAGGGGCTTCCCGGGCGACGGCAGGTACGACACCGGGGCGCGGACCTGCGCCAAGGACTCGTGGAAACGTCCGTCCGCCGGAGGGCGGAGCGAGAAGATGTCGAGGTCGGCGCCCTCGCCCTCCATCGCGAGGATCTCGGTCACGACGAAAGTCTCGGAGAACCGGGGATACATCTTGAGCACGTAGCCGACGCGAGGCGTCCGACGCTCATCCGACATGGCGCACTCCCCGGTCCACTTCCAGGAGCTCGTCGACGAGGTCGGGCACCGCGCGTAGTCCGTCGAGGTCGATCGGCGACCTGGCCCGCCCACGTCGTACGGCCGCGTCGCCCAGCCACCGCGTCACCAGGCGCGGACGGAGGTCGTCGAGGGGCAGCACGTCGAGCAGGCCGTGCTGCTCGAAGCGTTCGGCGCGCACGGCCTGTTCGCGTCGCGGGGTCTGCCGTGGGACGACCAACGCCGGACGGCGTGCGGCGACGAGCTCGCACACCGAGTTGTAGCCCCCCATCGAGATCGTGGCGGCAGCTCCTCGTGCCAGGGCGGGCACGTCACCGACGAGCTGGTGGACGGTCAGGTCGGTGCGGTCGCGGGCGGCCTCGCGCACACGGGCGAGGTCGACGGCGGGCAGGTACGGGCCGGTGACGAGCACACCTTCATGGCCCTGCGGGTAGGCGGCCCGCGAGAACGCGTCCGCGACCGCGGCACCGTCCTGGCCGCCACCGATGAGGGCCAGGACGTACGGCGTCCTGTGCCGAGACCGCGCCGCCGGGGCATGGGGGGTGTCGGCGGCGCGGTCGCGGACGACCGGGAGGAACTGTTCACGTCCGGCACCGAGATAGCCGGTGTAGCGGACCTTCGAGCGGACGGACCCACCCCAGCCGTACTCCTCGGCCGGGTCGAAGATGGTCGGGTCCCCGTAGACCCAGACCTGGTCGTAGAGGGTGTCGATGGCGTCCGGGGTCCGTGACTGCCTCCACTCCCTCCGGGTGGTGTCCGCGTCGTCGAGGACGTCTCGCAGCCCCAGCACGGTGCGCGTGCCGTGCTCGAGGCGGACGCGGCGCAGGGCCGGCTCGAGCTCCCCGTCGAAGCCACGCGCCACCTTGTCGACGACCAGCAGGTCGGGCGAGAAGGTCGCCAGCACGTGTTCCAGCACGGCAGTGCGGAGGGCCACGACGTGATCGAGGGAGACGGCGGACCCACGCGCGGAGTAGCCGCCCCGGCAGTCCTTGGCCAGCTCGGGCACGAACACGATGTCGGTGCGCTCGGGAAGTGGGAGGGCGGCCGCCTCGCGGGCACCGCTGACGAGCAGCACGCGTGCGCTCGGGTCCGCGGCGACCAGGGCCGCGGCCAGCACAGTGTTGCGACGCACGTGACCCAGGCCCTGGGTGTCGTGGGAGTAGAACGCGATGCGGCGGCCGAGGTGCCGGCCCGAGCGAGGTGGACGTGGACCGTCCGGCGTGGACGAGACCCTGAACAGGGAGGCGAGGTGGTCGTTGCCCCGGGTCATGGCTGGTCCTTCCGCGGAGGTCGAGCGTCGATGGGGACGCTAGGTGCCGCGAGGTGCCGTCCGAAAGCCGTCCAATGGTCGCAGTACCTCGTGCCGGATCGCCGGTCCGACCAGCTGGGTGAGGACCCCGATCCGCTCTCCACAGCGCAAGACCCCGCCTCCGGAAACCGGAGACGGGGTCTTGTCCTGCTGCTACTTCGTGGTGGGCGATACTGGGTTTGAACCAGTGACCTCTTCCGTGTCAAGGAAGCGCGCTACCGCTGCGCCAATCGCCCGGGTGTTGAGTTGTCGTGCTGATGCAACTGCGCGAGGTGGGTACGGGATTTGAACCCGTGTAGACGGATTTGCAGTCCGTTGCCTCGCCTCTCGGCCAACCCACCGTGTGGAGGTTCCAGTCTTACGGGGGAGACCTTCCGAGCGGACAACGAGACTCGAACTCGCGACCTCAACCTTGGCAAGGTTGCGCTCTACCAACTGAGCTATGTCCGCCTGCATTTCAGGCCGTTCAACCGGCCTCAAGTGCGAGTGGAACAGTAGTACATGGCTTCCACCGCTCCAAAATCGCCCCTGCGTCTGCGTGTCCGCCAGCCCCCTAGAGTGACGGCATGCGCGCATGGCTCAACGGCGACCTGCTGGCCGATCCGACCCAGGGCGCCGTGGCGGTCACGGACCACGGTTTCACCGTCGGCGACGGTGTGTTCGAGGCGGTCAAGACGCTCGCCGGCTCGCCCTTCGCCCTGACCCGTCACCTCGACCGGCTCGAGCGCAGTGCCGCGGGTCTCGGACTGCCCGCCCCCGACCTCGACGACGTACGACGAGGCGTCGAGGCGGTCGTCGGGGACGCTCCCATCGGCCGGCTGCGGATCACGTACACCGCCGGTCCGCACCCGATGGGCTCCGGTCGCGGAGGCGGTCCGCCGACGCTGGTCGTCGCGTGGAGCGCCATCGACTTCGCGGCGCAGGCGACCACGGTCGTCACCGTGCCGTGGACCCGCAACGAGAACGGCGCGACGGCCGGGATGAAGACCACGTCGTACGCCGACAACGTGGTCGCCCTCGCCCACGCCGCCGAGCGGGGTGGCAGCGAGGCGGTCTTCGCGAACACCGCCGGCAACCTCTGTGAGGGCACCGGCACCAACGTCTTCTACGTCGTTGACGGCGAGCTGCGGACACCCACCCTCGCGTCCGGCTGCCTGGCCGGTGTCACCCGCGCCCTCGTGATCGAGTGGTGCGGTGCGCGCGAGGTCGACGAGCCACTCACCGACGTGCTCGCCCACGCCAGCGAGGCGTTCCTGGCGTCCACGACGC
Source organism: uncultured Actinomycetota bacterium (assembly GCA_963711175.1). Taxonomy (GTDB): domain Bacteria; phylum Actinomycetota; class Actinomycetes; order Propionibacteriales; family Nocardioidaceae; genus Nocardioides. The sequence continues at coordinate 121,828 of CAVQDC010000038.1, read as the reverse complement.
GCGACGTGCAGGCCATCTCGCGCTGGGACGACCGCGACCTCCCCTCGCCCGGGCCTGTCACGCAGCAGTGCGCGGCGACCTGGGCCGCCCGCGAGGCTGAGAGCATGGAGCCATGAGCGAGCTCGACGCGCAGATCCACGACCGCCTGCGCCACACGGCCGAGGGCCTGGTCCCGGTCGTCGTGCAGCAGCACGGCTCGGGCGAGGTGCTGATGCTCGCGTGGGTCGACGACGAGGCGCTCGCGCGCACGATCGACACCGGCCGGGCGACGTACTGGTCCCGCTCACGTCGGGAGTACTGGGTCAAGGGCGACACCTCGGGCCACGTGCAGTGGCTCAAGGAGGTGCGCCTCGACTGCGACGGCGACACCCTGCTCTTCGTCGTCGACCAGGTCGGCGCGGCCTGCCACACCGGCGACCACACCTGCTTCGACGCCGACCTCGTGCACCGCGTCGATGGCTGACCAGCACGAGGGCCAGGACAAGCGCCGCCGCACCTTCGGCCCCGTCGTCCTCGCCGGGCTGGCATCGGCCGGCCTCGCATCCGTGGCCGGGTCCAAGCCGTGGGTCACCGGCGAGTCGGGCGGCGTGGACTCGAGCAGCGGGGGCGGGCTGGGATCCGCGCTCTCGCTGGACAGCGTGGCCGAGTCGCCGCTCGCCGCCGCCCTCGCGCTGGTGGTGCTGGCGTGCTGGGGCGTCGTCCTCGTCACCCGCGGCCGCTTCCGCAGGGCGATCACGGTGCTCGCGCTCGTGACGTCGCTGGGGCTGCTGGCAGCCACCGTCGAGGCCTACTTCAACCTGCCTGACGCGCTCGCCGCGTCGCTCCTCGAGGTCTCCGGCGTCGACACCGCGTCGACCAGCATCACCGGGTGGTACGCCGTGGCGCTGGTGGCGGCACTCGCGTGCGCTGCGACCACGCTGTCGGCCGTACGCCTCGTGAAGGAGTGGCCGGAGATGGGCACCAGGTACGACGCTCCGGCAGGCGCGCAGCCGGGCGACGAGGCACCTGCCGACGAGCCGCCGACGGAGAACATCGACATCTGGAAGGCCCTCGACGAGGGACGCGACCCGACCGCCTAGACTCCCCGCAGCACTCGCCCCACTGATGCACCCGCGACGAAGGAGCCACGATGGCTGCAGGCCACGGCAACACCCCCGCTGCTTGGACCGCCGTCGCGGTCGCGATGCTCGGCTTCGTCGTCGGCAGCATCGCCCTGCTCCGTACGCCCGCTCAGATGACGCTCCTGTGGATCGGCATCATCATCGCCGTGATCGCCTTCCCGCTGTTCCTCCTGCTCTCCAAGCTGGGCTTCAACACCTCCGAGCACTGAGCCGGACCCGAGTCCGACCGCTGGGCACCGCCCCCGAGCGGACTGGTGCCGGGTGAGAGGCTGAACCCATGCCTGCGACCGGTTCCGTGCTCGACGACATCGTCGCCGGAGTGCGAGAGGACCTCGCGCGCCGCGAGGCCGCGCTCCCGCTCAACGAGCTGCTGGCCCACCTGGCTGACGCACCCGCACCGCGCGACCCGATGCCGCACTTCCGCTCCCGCGGCTCGAGCGTCATCGCCGAGGTGAAGCGCCGCAGCCCCAGCAAGGGCGACCTGGCCGACATCCCCGACCCGGCCGCGCTCGCGACGGCGTACGCCCGCGGCGGCGCGGCCGCGATCTCGGTCCTCACCGAGGAGCGCCGCTTCGGCGGCAGCCTCGACGACCTGCGTGCCGTACGTGCCGCGGTCGAGACGCCGATCCTCCGCAAGGACTTCATCGTCGAGACCTACCAGCTCGTGGAGGCACGCGCAGCCGGCGCCGACCTGGCGCTGCTGATCGTCGCCGCGCTGGACGACGACACCTTGCGTCGCCTGCACGACGAGGCGTCCGAGCTCGGCCTCACCGTCCTGGTCGAGGTGCACGACGAGGCAGAGGCGGAGCGTGCCCAGGCCCTCGACGCCGAGCTCATCGGCGTCAACAGCCGCAACCTCAAGACCCTCGAGGTGGACCCCGACGTGTTCGGTCGCCTCGCCCCCCAGATCCACGCCGACATCGTGAAGGTCGCCGAGAGCGGCATCAGCGGCGTCGGCGACGTGCAGCGGTTCGTGAGCGAGGGCGCCGGTGTCGTGCTCGTCGGCGAGGCGCTGGTCAAGGACGGCGACCCCGAGGCCGCCGTCCACGCGATGACAGGAGTGACAGCACCGTGAGCCAGGTCCAGCACAGCCAGTACGACGCGGACGAGCGTGGCTACTTCGGCGGCACGTGGGGCGGGCGTTTCATGCCCGAGGCCCTCGTCGCCGCCCTCGACGAGCTGACGGACGCGTGGCACGAGGCGATGGCCGACGAGGCCTTCGTCGGCACCTTCGAGCGGGTCCTGCGCGACTATGCCGGCACGCCGAGCCGGCTCTACCACGCAGAGCGCCTCTCCGAGAAGGTCGGCGCCCGCGTGCTGCTCAAGCGCGAGGACCTCAACCACACCGGCGCCCACAAGATTCGCAACGTGATGGGCCAGGCGCTGCTCACCAAGCGGATGGGCAAGACGCGCGTGATCGCCGAGACCGGCGCAGGTCAGCACGGCGTCGCGAGCGCGACAGCCGCCGCCTACTTCGACCTCGACTGCACCGTCTACATGGGGTCCGTCGACACCCGCCGCCAAGCGCTCAACGTCGCCCGCATGCAGCTGCTCGGCGCGAAGGTCATCCCCGTCGAGTCCGGCAGCGCGACGCTGAAGGACGCGATCAACGAGGCGCTGCGCGACTGGGTCGCCAGCGTCGACCACACGGCCTACCTCTTCGGCACCGCGGCCGGTCCGCACCCGTTCCCGAGCATGGTGCGCGACTTCTGCCGCGGGATCGGCGACGAGGCCCGCGCCCAGTGCCTCGAGCAGTACGGAGTCCTGCCGGATGCCGTGGCGGCCTGCGTCGGCGGCGGCTCCAACGCCATCGGCATCTTCACAGCGTTCCTCGAGGACGAGGGCGTGGAGATCCACGGCTTCGAGCCCGGCGGCGACGGCGTCGAGACCGGCCGCCACGCGGCCACCATCCACGCCGGCGAGGCGGGCGTGCTCCACGGTGCCCGCACCTACGTCCTCCAGGACGAGGACGGCCAGACAGTGGATTCGCACTCCATCTCCGCCGGTCTCGACTACCCGGGTGTCGGCCCGCAGCACGCTCTCCTGGCCGCGACCGGCCGAGCGACGTACACGCCGGTCACGGACGCCGAGGCGATGGACGCGATGGCCCTGCTGAGCCGGACCGAGGGGATCATCCCGGCCATCGAGTCGGCGCACGCGATCCACGGCGCGATCGAGCTCGCCCAGCGGTTGGGGCGCGAGAAGGGCCCCGAGGCGACGATCATCGTGAACCTGAGCGGTCGCGGCGACAAGGACATGGGCACGGCCATCGAGTGGTTCGGCCTCGGCGATGCCGACGACGAGGCCGAGTCCGACGTCGCACCGATGCCGGGCGAGGAGTCCTGATGACGTCCACCTCCACCGCGTTCGAGAAGGCGCGAGCCGAGGACCGGGCCGCCCTGATCGGCTACCTCCCGGCCGGCTATCCGACAGTGGAGGGCTCGATCAGGGCGCTCCAGGTCATGGTCGAGGCCGGGTGCGACGCGATCGAGATCGGGCTGCCCTACAGCGACCCGGTGATGGACGGACCGACGATCCAGGCCGCGGCACAGGCGGCGCTCGACGGCGGCGTACGCACCGCGGACGTGCTGCGCGTGGTCGAGGCCGTCGCCGCCACCGGTGTGCCGACGCTCGTGATGACCTACTGGAACCCGATCGAGCGCTACGGGGTCGAGCGCTGGGCCGCCGGCCTCGCTGCCGCCGGGGGAGCGGGCATGATCACGCCCGACATCACCCCCGACCACGGGACCGAGTGGATCGCAGCCGCGGACGCGCACGACCTCGACAAGGTCTTCCTCGTCGCTCCGAGCTCGACCGACGACCGCATCGCGATGACGACTCACGAGAGTCGCGGGTTCGTCTACGCCGCTGCCGTCATGGGCGTGACCGGCGCGCGCGACGCGAGCTCCGACCTGGCCGGACCGCTCGTCCGGCGCGTCCGCGCGACCGGCGACATCCCGGTCGCCGTGGGCATCGGCGTCAGCAACGGCGACCAGGCCGCCGAGGTGGCGGCCTTCGCCGACGGCGTCATCGTCGGGTCCGCCTTCGTGCGAGCGCTCCTCGACCACCCCGGCGACGAGGCGGCCGGCCTCGACGCGCTGCGCGCGCTGACCACCGACCTCGCCGAGGGCGTACGCCGTGCCCAGAGGTAGGGCCAGGAGCACGGCGCTGCTCGCGGCAGCCCTGCTGGGCCTGCTCGCCGGCTGTGGCGGCGGGAGCGCGGCTTCGACGGACTTCACCGGGACTCGCCTCGACCCGCCCTTCGAGGTCTCCTCGACGCCGCTGGTCGACACCGACGGTCAGCCCTTCAGCCTCACCGAGGACACCGACAAGGACCTCACGCTGGTCTTCTTCGGCTACACCCACTGTCCCGACATCTGCGGCCAGGTGATGGCCACGCTCGCAGGCACGCTGGCCCGCCTCGACGACGCGCAGAAGGAACGGCTCGACGTCGTCTTCGTGACGACGGACCCCGCGCGCGACGACGAGGCGACAGTGAAGAAGTACGTCGACGCGTTCGACCCCAGCATCATCGGCGTCACCGGCGACCTCGACGACATCGTCGAGGTCGGCCTCAGCATGGCCGTGGGCGTGGACTCGGGGAAGAAGCTGCCGAGCGGCGGCTACGAGGTCACCCACGGCACCCAGGTCCTGGCGATCGACGCCGACGACCAGGCCCCGGCCTACTGGAAGGCCGACGTCTCCCAGGCCCAGCTGACCCACGACGTCACCGCCTTGCTCGACGAAGGATGATGCTCCCCATGCTTGTCTCTGCCCTGCAGTCCCCGCTGGTGACTCTCCTCTCGATCCCGAGCCCGTCGCAGGGCGTGTGGCACATCGGCCCCGTCCCGATCCGTGGCTACGCGTTGTGCATCATCGCCGGCATCGTCCTGGCGATCTGGATCGGTGAGCGGCGCTGGATCGCGCGCGGCGGGCAGCCCGGCGAGGTCAGCGACCTGGCGATCTGGGGGGTGCCGTTCGGCCTCGTCGGCGGTCGGCTCTACCACGTGGTCACCGACTGGCACCTCTACTTCGGTGATGGCCAGAACCCGGTCACGGCGCTGTACGTCTGGCGGGGCGGCCTCGGCATCTGGGGCGCGGTCGCGCTCGGTGCGCTCGGCATCTGGATCGGCGCCCGGCTGCGGGGCATCAAGCTGCTACCGCTCCTCGATGCGATCGCCCCGGGCGTCCTGGTCGCGCAGGCGATGGGTCGGTGGGGCAACTGGTTCAACCAGGAGCTCTACGGCCGTCCGACCGACCTGCCCTGGGGCCTGGAGATCGACCCGAGCCTCGACGACGGGGTCCGCTCGCAGTTCGGCCCCGACGTGCTCTTCCACCCGACGTTCCTCTACGAGTGCGTCTGGAACCTGGCCGCCTTCGCGGTCCTGATCTGGCTGGACCGACGCTTCAAGATCGGCCACGGTCGGGTCGCGGCGCTCTACGTGATGCTCTACACGGCCGGTCGTGGCTGGATCGAGTACCTCCGCATCGACAGCGTCCAGATGAACGACGTGCTCGGCCTGCGGCTCAACGTGTGGACCTCGATCGTGCTCTTCGTCCTCGCCGCCGCCTTCTACGCCTGGTCGGCACGCCGGCACCCCGGCCGGGACGAGGTCGTGCGTACGCGCGAACCCGAGCTCGAGACCGCCGATCCCACGGCCTGAAACGGCGCTCCCCGGGGACTTTCGCCGGTGATAGGTTCCGTCTTGCTCGGGCCAACGTCGTCCCCAGCGGTATCGCCCACCCCCCAGCACGGCCGGGTCACGCGCTCGGAGTGCTGAGACGACGACGGGAGAACCAGTGTCCTCGACGCACGCGTTCCCGCCGCACTTCCCTGCTGCGCAGGGCCTCTACGACCCGCGCCACGAGAAGGACGCCTGCGGCGTGGCCATGGTCGCCACGCTGACCGGCGTGGCCAGCCACGACATCGTGGCCAAGGCGCTCACGGCGCTCCGCAACCTCGACCACCGCGGCGCCGCAGGCGCCGAGGTCAACTCCGGCGACGGGGCCGGGATCCTGCTCCAGGTGCCCGACGCGTTCCTGCGCGAGGTCACCGCGGAGCTCGGCTTCGAGCTGCCCGCACCCCGGTCGTACGCCGTGGGCACCGCCTTCCTGCCCGGTGACGCGGACGCGGTCGTCTCGACCCGTCGCCGGATCGAGGAGATCGCCGACGAGGAGGGCCTCGCGGTCCTCGGGTGGCGCGACGTGCCCGTCGACGACTCCACGCTCGGCGCCACCGCACGCAGTGTGATGCCGGCCTTCGCCCAGCTGTTCGTGGCCGGCAAGGGCTCCCGTGTCAGCGGCATGGCGCTGGAGCGGATGGCGTTCTGCCTGCGCAAGCGCGCCGAGTCCGAGACCGACGTCTACTTCCCGTCGCTGTCCTCGCGCACGCTGGCGTACAAGGGCATGCTCACCACCGACCAGCTCGACCAGGTCTTCCCCGACCTCGTCGACGAGCGCGTGGCGTCCGCGATGGCGGTCGTGCACTCGCGCTTCTCCACCAACACGTTCCCGAGCTGGCCGCTCGCCCACCCGTTCCGATTCATCGCGCACAACGGTGAGATCAACACGGTGATGGGCAACCGCAACTGGATGCGGGCCCGCGAGGCGCTGCTCGAGAGCGACCTGATCCCCGGCGACCTCGAGCGACTCTTCCCGATCTGCACGCCCGGTGCCTCGGACTCCGCGTCGTTCGACGAGGTGCTCGAGCTGCTGCACCTCGCTGGCCGCTCGCTGCCCCACGCGGTGCTGATGATGATCCCCGAGGCGTGGGAGAACCACCGCGAGATGGACGCCCAACGCCGGGCGTTCTACTCCTTCCACTCGACGCTGATGGAGCCGTGGGACGGCCCCGCCTGCGTGGTGTTCACCGACGGCACGCAGATCGGCGCGGTGCTCGACCGCAACGGTCTGCGTCCGTCGCGCTACTGGGTCACCGACGACGGGCTCGTCGTGCTCGCCTCCGAGGTCGGCGTGCTCGACCTCGACCCCGCCACCGTGGTCCGCAAGGGCCGGCTCCAGCCGGGCCGGATGTTCCTCGTCGACACCGAGGAGCACCGCATCATCGAGGACGAGGAGGTCAAGAGCCAGCTCGCCGCGGAGCACCCGTACGACGAGTGGCTGCACGCCGGCCTGATCCACCTCGACGACATCGACGACCTCGAGCACATCGTGCACACGCACGCCTCGGTGACCCGTCGCCAGCAGATCTTCGGCTACACCGAGGAGGAGCTGCGGGTCCTGCTCAGCCCGATGGCCAACACCGGCGGCGAGGCCCTCGGCTCGATGGGTACGGACACACCGATCGCCGCGTTGAGCGAGAAGCCACGCCTGCTCTTCGACTACTTCTCCCAGCTGTTCGCCCAGGTGACCAACCCGCCACTGGACGCGATCCGCGAGGAGCTCGTGACCTCGCTCAGCGGGTCGATCGGCCCCGAGGCGAACCTGCTCGACCCGACGCCTGCGTCGTGCCGCCAGATCGTGCTGCCGTTCCCGGTGTTCTCCAACGACGACCTGGCCAAGATCCGGCACATCAACCGCAACGGCGACATGCCGGGCTTCCAGGTCCACATCGTCCGCGGCCTCTACGAGGTCGCCGGGGGAGGGGAGGCGCTCGCCGCCCGTCTCGAGGAGCTGTGCGCGGAGGTGTCGACGGCGATCGCAGACGGCGCGCGGGTGATCGTGCTGTCGGACCGCCACGCCACCGCCGACCTGGCGCCGATCCCGTCCCTGCTGCTCACCGGCGCGGTCCACCACCACCTGGTCCGCGAGAAGACCCGCACCCAGGTCGGGCTGCTCGTCGAGGCCGGCGACGTCCGCGAGGTGCACCACGTCGCGCTGCTGGTCGGCTACGGAGCGGCCGCGGTCAACCCCTACCTGGCCATGGAGTCGGTGGAGGACCTCGCCCGGGAGGCCTACTACGTCAAGGTCGACCCGGAGAAGGCTGTCGCCAACCTGATCAAGGCGCTCGGCAAGGGCGTGCTCAAGGTGATGTCCAAGATGGGCGTCTCCACGGTCGCGTCCTACACCGGCGCCAAGATCTTCGAGTCCGTCGGTCTCTCACAGGCCGTCATCGACCGCTACTTCACCGGTACGACGTCCAAGCTCGGCGGCATCGAGCTCGACGTGATCGCCGAGGAGGTCGCCCGCCGGCACGCCGTGGCGTACCCCCGCGGTGGGATCTCGCCCGCGCACCGTGAGCTGACGATCGGTGGCGAGTACCAGTGGCGCCGCGAGGGCGAGCCGCACCTCTTCGACCCCGAGACCGTCTTCCGGCTGCAGCACGCGACCCGGACCGGCAGCTACGACGTCTTCAAGCAGTACACGGATCGGGTGAACCAGCAGTCGCAACGGCTGATGACGCTGCGTGGCCTCTTCGCCTTCAAGGACGGCGTGCGCGAGCCGATCGACATCGACGAGGTCGAGCCGGTCTCGGAGATCGTGAAGCGCTTCTCGACGGGTGCCATGTCCTACGGCTCCATCAGCATGGAGGCCCACGAGACCCTCGCGATCGCGATGAACCGGCTGGGCGGCAAGTCCAACACCGGTGAGGGCGGCGAGGACCCCGAACGGCTGTACGACCCGGAGCGGCGCTCGTCGATCAAGCAGGTCGCGTCGGGGCGATTCGGCGTGACGTCGGAGTACCTCACCAACGCCGACGACATCCAGATCAAGATGGCGCAGGGGGCCAAGCCCGGCGAGGGCGGACAGCTCCCCGGCCACAAGGTCTACCCCTGGATCGCCAAGACCCGGTTCTCGACGCCGGGCGTCGGCCTGATCAGTCCGCCACCTCACCACGACATCTACTCGATCGAGGACCTGGCGCAGCTGATCCACGACCTCAAGAACGCCAACCCGTCGGCACGCGTGCACGTGAAGCTCGTGTCCGAGGTCGGCATCGGCACGGTGGCGGCGGGTGTGTCCAAGGCGCACGCGGACGTCGTGCTCGTCTCGGGCCACGACGGCGGCACCGGCGCCTCGCCGCTGACGTCGCTCAAGCACGCCGGCGGTCCGTGGGAGCTCGGCCTCGCCGAGACGCAGCAGACGCTGCTGCTCAACGGGCTGCGCGACCGGATCGTGGTGCAGGCCGACGGCCAGCTCAAGACCGGCCGTGACGTGATGGTCGCCGCGCTGCTCGGTGCGGAGGAGTTCGGCTTCGCCACTGCGCCGCTCGTCGTCAGCGGCTGCATCATGATGCGGGTCTGCCACCTCGACACCTGCCCGGTGGGCGTGGCGACGCAGAACCCCGTGCTCCGCGAGCGCTACAGCGGCCAGGCGGAGCACGTCGTGAACTTCTTCGAGTTCATCGGCCAGGAGGTGCGTGAGCTGTTGGCCGAGCTGGGGTTCCACACCCTCGCCGAGGCCATCGGCCAGGTCGGCACGCTCGACGTGGCCGACGCGATCGACCACTGGAAGGCGGCCGGGCTCGACCTGACGCCGATCCTGCACCAGGCCTCGCGCCACGGCGAGTTCGGCCAGTTCGAGGACCAGGACCTGCGCAACACCAAGACTCAGGACCACGGTCTCGACAAGGCGCTCGACAACGAGCTCATCGCCATCGCCGCGCCTGCGCTGGAGTCCGGCGAGCCGGTGCGGGCGCAGGTGGCGATCCGCAACGTCAACCGCACGGTCGGCACGATGCTCGGCCACGAGGTGACGAAGCGCTATCGCGGGGAGGGCCTGCCCGAGGGCACGATCGACATCACCCTGACCGGCTCGGCCGGCCAGTCGTTCGGTGCGTTCGTGCCGCGCGGGGTGACCCTGCGGCTCGAGGGCGACGCCAACGACTACGTCGGCAAGGGCCTCTCCGGTGGCCGGCTGATCGTCCGGCCCGATCGGGCGGCCACCTTCGATGCGGCCGAGCAGATCATCGCCGGCAACACGATCGGCTACGGGGCGACCTCGGGCCAGATCTTCCTGAGTGGTCGTGCGGGCGAGCGGTTCTGCGTACGCAACTCCGGTGCCAGCGCGGTGGTCGAGGGTGTGGGCGACCACGCCTGCGAGTACATGACCGGCGGCATCGTCGTCGTGCTGGGCCCGACCGGGCGCAACTTCGCCGCGGGCATGTCGGGTGGCTACGCGTTCGTCCTCGACCTCGACGAGGGCAGGGTCAACCCGGAGCTCGTCGAGCTCGGCCCGGTGGCCGGCAAGGCCTCCGACGAGCTCAGGGCCCTGGTCGAGCAGCACGCCGAGGAGACCGGCTCCGAGGTCGCGGCGGGCCTGCTCGCCGACTGGGACTCGTCGCTGACCCGCTTCACCGAGGTGATGCCCAGTGACTTCAAGCGCGTGCTCGAGGCTCGTGAGGAGGCCCTCGAGGAGGGCCTCGACGAGGACCAGGCCGCGGCTCGCATCATGGAGGTCCTCCATGGGTGAGGGTCGAGAGCACGAGATGTCCCTCAGCGAGCGCCGATCGTCGCTCATGGAGAAGGTGATCTGGCATGGCTGATCCGAAGGGCTTCCTGAAGAACGGACGCGAGGTCGCCTCGCGCCGCGAGGTCGCCGAGCGCGTCAACGACTGGGACGAGGTCTACCCCGACGGCATCGGTCGCGCGCTGCTGCCGATCATCAACACCCAGGCCGGGCGCTGCATGGACTGCGGCATCCCGTTCTGCCACCAGGGGTGCCCGCTGGGCAACATCATCCCGGAGTGGAACGACCTGGTCTGGCGTGACGACTGGGACGGCGCGATGGATCGGCTCCACGCGACCAACAACTTCCCGGAGTTCACCGGACGGCTCTGCCCGGCACCCTGCGAGACCGCCTGCGTCCTCGGCATCAACCAGGACCCGGTCACCATCAAGAACGTCGAGGTCTCGATCATCGACCGCGCGTGGAGCTCGGGCTACGTCCGGCCGCAGCCGCCGGAGTGGCTCTCGGGCAAGACGGTCGCGGTGATCGGCTCCGGGCCGGCCGGACTGGCCGCCGCCCAGCAGCTGACCCGCGCCGGTCACACCGTCGCGGTCTACGAGCGCGCCGACAAGATCGGCGGGCTGCTGCGCTACGGCATCCCCGAGTTCAAGATGGAGAAGAAGCACCTCGACCGGCGCCTCGACCAGATGCGTCGCGAGGGCACCGTCTTCCGGGCCGGCGTCGACGTCGGCGGCCAGCTCACCGGTCCGCAGCTGCTCCAGCGCTACGACGCGGTCGTCCTCGCGATGGGGGCGACCCACGCGCGCGACCTGCCGGCCACCGGCCGTGAGCTCGGCGGGATCCACCAGGCGATGGAGTTCCTGCCGCAGTCCAACCGCGCCTCGCTGGGCGAGGAGGTGGAGGGACAGATCCTCGCCACCGGCAAGGACGTCGTGATCATCGGCGGCGGCGACACCGGTGCCGACTGCCTCGGCACCTCTACGCGTCAGGGCGCGCGCTCGATCACGCAGCTCGAGATCATGCCCCAGCCCGGCGAGGACCGCCCCGCGGGCCAGCCCTGGCCGACGTACCCCATGACCTTCCGCGTCTCCTCGGCGCACGAGGAGGGCGGCGACCGGGTCTACGCCGTCTCGACGCAGGAGTTCGTGGGTGACGACGACGGCAACGTCGCCGCGCTCCGCCTCGTCGAGGTCGACGCGAAGTTCCAGCCCGTCGAGGGCACCGAGCGCGAGATCCCGGCACAGCTGGTGCTGCTCGCGATGGGCTTCGTCGGCCCCGAGCAGCCCGGCCTGATCGAGCAGCTCGAGGTGGAGCTCGACGAGCGCGGCAACGTCAAGCGAGACGAGTCGTACGCCGCCTCGGTGCCGGGCGTCTTCGTCGCCGGCGACGTCGGGCGCGGGCAGTCGCTGATCGTGTGGGCCATCGCGGAGGGCCGCAGCGCCGCCGCCTCGGTCGATGCCTACCTCACCGGCTCGACGACGCTCCCCGCCCCGATCAAGCCCCACGAGCGCCCGCTGGTGGTCTGAGCCCTTGTCACGCCGGGTTGGGCCTTGTACCCACCCCCGCAGAGGATGGGGACAAGAAGGTGTAACCCGGCGTTACATGGCGTCCACGGGCCGGAGATTGTTGCTTGGAACGATCCAAGAGCCGCTAGGGTGGTCCCGTGCGTAGAGCCAAGATCGTCTGCACCCTCGGCCCCGCGGTGAACACCCCGGAGGGGATCCGAGCCCTGGTCGAGGCGGGCATGGACGTCGCCCGCCTCAACATGAGCCACGGCGCGTACGCCGACCACGAGGCGGTCTACCGACTCGTGCGTCAGGCCTCCGACGACACCGGTCACGCGATCGGGGTCTTCGCCGACCTCCAGGGCCCGAAGATCCGCCTGGAGACCTTCGGCGACGGACCGGTCAGGCTCAAGAAGGGCGCGACGTTCACGATCACCACCCGCGACGTGGTCGGTGACGTCGAGCAGTGCGGCACGACGTACAAGGGCCTGCCCGGCGACGTGAAGCCCGGCGACCCGTTGCTCATCGACGACGGCAAGGTGCGCCTCAAGGTGACGTCGGTCGACGACACCGACGTGGTGACCGAGGTCGTCGTGGCCGGCAAGGTCTCCAACAACAAGGGCATCAACCTCCCCGGTGTCGCGGTCTCCGTGCCGGCACTGTCGGAGAAGGACACCGCGGACCTTCGCTGGGCCCTTCGGCTCGGCGTGGACTTCATCGCGCTGAGCTTCGTGCGCAGCGCGTCCGACGCCGAGGACGTGCGCGCGATCATGGCCGAGGAGAACATCTTCGTCCCCATCATCGCCAAGATCGAGAAGCCCCAGGCGATCGACAACATCGACGAGATCGTCGACTCCTTCGACGGCGTCATGGTCGCCCGCGGCGACCTCGGCGTGGAGTGCCCGCTCGAGGACGTCCCGATCCACCAGAAGCTCATCATCGACAAGGCTCGTCGCAACGCGAAGCCGGTGATCGTGGCCACCCAGATGCTGGAGTCGATGATCACCGCCCCGGCGCCGACGCGCGCCGAGGCCAGCGACGTCGCCAACGCCGTCCTCGACGGCGCGGACGCGGTGATGCTCTCCGGCGAGACGAGCGTGGGGGAGTACCCCATCGTCGCGGTCGAGACGATGGCCCGGATCGTGCAGTCCACCGAGGAGCACGGCCTGAGCCACATGGCCGCAGTGGAGTGGCAGCCCCACACCCGGGGAGGGATCATCGCCAAGGCCGCCGCCGAGGTCGCCGAGCGCGTCGAGGCCAAGTACGTCGTCGCGTTCACCGTCAGCGGCGACTCGGCCAAGCGGCTGTCCCGCTACCGAGGTCCGATCCCGGTGCTGGCCTTCACTCCGGCGTCACGCACCCGCTCCCAGCTCGCGCTGACGTGGGGTGTCGAGACGTTCCTGGGCGCCAACGTCGAGCACACGGACGAGATGGTGCGCCAGGTCGACGAGGCGCTCCTCGACATCGGTCGGGTCAAGGAGGGCGACCTCGTCGTCATCATCGCCGGCAGCCCGCCCGGCATCCCCGGCTCGACCAACGCGCTGCGGATCCACCGGATGGGTGACGCGATCAACGGTGCCGCGCCGGCCTACCGCCGCTCCTGAGAGGCGCTGACCGGGCACTTCGTGCCCATCGTCATCACTCACCGGGCACCTCGTGCCCGTCCGCTCTGCGCGGCACCCGCACGACGTGCCCGGTCACATCACCGGACGGGAACGAAGTGCCCGGTCACCGTGCCCCGGGTGAGATTCGAACTCACACTGAATGCTGTTTGAGAGCATCGCCTCTGCCGTTGGGCTACCGGGGCCGAACGCGGGGAAACCGTACCCGACTAGCCTTGACGCCGTGACCCAGCCTGCCGAGACCAGCCCCGCCCCCGACGGCGCACGCCGCGTGGTGATCGCGGAGGACGAGGCGCTGATCCGCATGGACCTCGCCGAGATGCTGGAGGAGGAGGGGTACGACGTGGTCGGCCAGGCCGGTGACGGCCAGAAGGCGATCGAGCTGGCGCGCGAGCTGCGACCGGACCTGGTGATCCTCGACGTGAAGATGCCGGTGCTCGACGGCATCGCCGCCGCCGAGACGATCGCGGGGGAGCGCATCGCCCCCGTGGTGATCCTGACGGCGTTCTCCCAGCGCGACCTCGTGGCACGGGCCCGTGACGCCGGCGCGATGGCCTACCTCGTCAAGCCGTTCCAGAGGGGCGACCTCGTCCCCGCCATCGAGATGGCCGTGAGCCGCTACGGCGAGATCACCGTCCTCGAGAGAGAGGTCAGCGACCTGCAGGAATCGCTCGCGACCCGCAAGTCGGTCGACCGCGCCAAGGGCGTGCTGCAGGAGCAGCTCGGGCTGAGCGAGCCCGAGGCGTTCCGTTGGATCCAGAGGACGGCGATGGACCTGCGCCTGTCGATGAAGCAGGTCGCCGACGGTGTCGTCGAGCACGGCGTGGGCGGCCTCGGATCGGCGTCGGGCAACGACACCCCCAGCTCGTCCTGACAACCCCTCCGGTTGCGGAAATGTTTCCGGTGTAGACCGCTTGGTCACGAAACGGCAACGGCGCGCCCCTCGGGGCTCTCAATCGTGTCCTGGGCCACATCCCGGGTGTTAGGTTCCCGCCACGAGGCTGCCGAGGTGGACAGTCCAAATTCAGAACTGTGGAGGGATCAATGATCCGCTCAACCAAGACGTGGCAGGCCGTCGCGTTGACCGCGATGGCCGGCCTGGCGCTCAGCGCCTGTGGCACGACCGACGCAGGTGGCAGTGGAGGCAGCGACGCCTCCGGCGACAGCTGTGACTTCAAGATCGCTGCGATGGGCGCCCTGTCGGGCCCCAACGCCAGCATCGTGGTCCCGTCTGTCGACGGCGCCCAGCTCGCCCTCGACCAGTGGGACGGCGGCGACTGCACGGTCACGCTCGAGCGCTTCGACACCGAGGGTGACCCGGCCAAGGCCACGCCCGTAGCGACGCAGATCGCCGGCGACGAGTCGTTCATCGGTGTCATCGGTGGCGCGTTCTCCGGTGAGACCCGCGCGACGAAGACCATCTACCAAGATGGTGGCATCCCGATGATCAGCCAGTCGGCCACCGCGACCGACCTGACCCAGGACGACCCGGTCGAGGTGTTCCACCGCCTCGTGCCGTACGACGACTACCAGGGTGCGGCGATCGCCAAGTACCTGACCGACGAGGTCGGCGCCACCAAGGTGTTCGTCATCGACAACTCCGAGGCCTACGGCGAGCCGCTGGCTGACCGCGTCGAGGAGACCCTCGGCGACGCGATGATCCAGCGCGACAAGACCGAGGTCGGCCAGACCGACTTCGCGCCCACCATCTCGAAGATCGAGTCGGCTTCGCCGGACGCCATCATGTACGGCGGCTACATCGCCGAGGCCGCGCCGCTGCTCAAGCAGATCCGCGACGCCGGCATCGACGTGCCGTTCATCGGTGGTGACGGCCTCTACGGTGCCGACTTCGGCAACGCGGTCGGCCCTGCCGGCGAAGGCGCGGTCGTCATGTGCCCGTGTGCTCCGATCGAGGGCGACAGCACCTTCGCTGCCGACTTCGAGAAGGCCTACGGCGGCGCCCCCGGCGCCTACGCGGCTGAGGGCTTCGACGCCATGACGGTCTTCCTCAAGGGCCTCGACGACGGCGCTCGCACCCGCTCCGACATGCTGGACTTCGTCAACGGCTACACCGGCGACGGCCTCAGCAAGGCGATCGCGTTCGACGAGAACGGTGACGTCCCGCAGGACCAGGTCTCCTACTGGGCCTACAAGAACGAGGGCGGCACCCTGACGCCCGACGTCGAGGTCAAGCCCACCAGCTGACCGACACACCTGCACCAACCATCGCGGGGGCGGCCCATCTGTGGCCGCCCCCGCTCCATGGCCCCAGCAGGGGCTCAGTCTGGGAGGGTCCTGAGTGGACTTCGACGCCCTGTACAGCAGCTTGGACCGCGCCACCTTGGATGGCATCACCCGCGGGTCCATCTACGCGCTGGTCGCGCTCGGCTACACCATGGTGTACGGCGTGATGAAGCTGATCAACTTCGCGCACTCCGAGGTGTTCATGGTCGGCACCTGGACGGTGCTCGGGGTCTACACCGTCCTCGGCGCGACCGCCGGCTCCGGCACGGTGATGGTCATCGGCGCCACGCTGCTGGCCCTCCTCGCCGCGATGCTCGCCTCGGCAGGCACGGCGCTCGCCGTCGAGCGGATCGCCTACCGGCCGCTCCGCAAGAAGGGCGCGCCGCCCCTCATCTTCCTGATCACCGGCATCGGCTGCTCGATGGTCCTCGTGGAGGTCTTCGGCCAGGTGCTGCGGGTCGCCTTCGGACGCCCCTTCGGGCGCGTCACCGTCAACATCCCGTCGGTGCTCGAGACCAAGACGGTGTTCACCATCCCGGGTCTCGACCTCGACGTCAGCAACACCCGCATCCTCATCATCGTCGGCGCCATCGTCATGATGCTCGCGCTCGACACCTTCGTGAACAAGAGCCGCCTCGGCCGCGGCGTCCGCGCCGTGGCGCAGGACGCTGACACTGCCTCGCTCATGGGTGTCAACCAGGAACGCGTCATCATGCTGGTCTTCGTCCTGGGTGGCGCCATGGCCGGTGTGGCAGCACTGCTCTACACGGTCCAGTACGACATCACGAAGTTCGACATCGGGTTCATCATCGGGCTCAAGGCCTTCACGGCCGCCGTACTCGGTGGCATCGGCAACCTGCGCGGCGCCCTGGTGGGTGGCCTCTTCCTCGGGATCGTCGAGGTGTACGCCTCCGCGATCTGGGACTCGAGCTGGACCAACGTGTACGCGTTCGTGGTCCTCGTCGTGATCCTGATGTTCCGTCCCACCGGCCTGCTCGGTGAATCCCTCGGAAAGGCACGAGCATGAGCCAGATCCTCGACGCCTACCGCGGCCTCCAGCTCAGCGATCGCTGGGACCACGCTCCCAAGCCGGTTCGCTGGGCCGTCATGCTGCTGGTGGTCGCCTTCGCGTTCTACCTGCCCTACCTCAACATCCTGCCGTTCGCCTACATCCGCACGGACCTCACCGCGACCGGGTCGGACTGGGCGAGCGTGCTGTTCCTGATCGTCGTCTACATGATCGTCGCCGTCGGGCTCAACGTCGTGATCGGACTGGCGGGACTGCTGGACCTCGGCTACGTCGGCTTCTACGCGCTCGGCGCGTACTCGATCGCGCTGTTCGGGTCGACGAACTCTCCCGTCGTCCAGGGGCTGCAGAACAGGTTCGGCTTCTCCGAGGAGTGGGCGGTCCCGTTCGCGTTCTGCATCCCGATCTCCATCGTGATGTCGCTGATCGCCGGCGTCTTCCTGGGAGCACCGACGCTGCGACTGCGCGGTGACTACCTCGCCATCGTGACGCTCGGCTTCGGCGAGATCATCCGCATCACCGCTCGCAACCTGGACCAGGTCACCAACGGTGCCGCCGGCATCACCAACGTGCCGGTGCCGCCCGGGCCCGAGGTCGACGGCCGCGCCTACTTCAACACCATCGACGCCCAGCACTGGTACTGGCTGGCGCTGAGCGTGCTGCTCCTCATCATCTTCCTGGCTCGTCGTCTCGAGCACAGCCGTGTCGGGCGTGCCTGGCTGGCCATCCGCGAGGACGAGGACGCCGCCGCCGTCATGGGCGTCGCAGGCTTCAAGTTCAAGCTGTGGGCCTTCGCCATCGGGGCGACCCTCGGCGGCCTGGCCGGACTGCTCTTCGGCTCCAAGCAGCAGTACGTCGAGCCCAACGCGTTCATGGTCAACCTGTCGTTCCTCTTCGTGGCCATGGTGGTCATCGGAGGGTCCGGCAACATCTTCGGCGCCATCCTGGGTGCCTTCCTGCTCACCTACCTCCCCGAGCGCTTCCGCAGCTTCGTCGACTGGCGTCCCTTCGCCTTCGGTGTCGCGCTCGTGCTGGTGATGATCCTGCGTCCGCAGGGCCTGGTGCCGAGCAGACGGAGGGCCAAGGAGTTCGAGGATCGACGAGACGAAGCCAAGGAGGCTGCCGCCGATGTCTGAGCAGCAGAGCACGACCAGCCCCGATCCGGTGGACGAGCCCGTCGAGGAGCTCAAGGACACCTCCGACCACGACGTGATCGCGATCGAGACGGGTCCCGAGGGCGAGGTGCTGCTGGAGGTCGACCACGTCACGCTCCGCTTCGGTGGCGTGGTGGCGCTCAACGACGTCAACTTCCAGATCCGTCGTGGCGAGATCCTCGGCCTGATCGGCCCCAACGGTGCCGGCAAGACGACCTGCTTCAACGCGATGACGGGCGTCTACACCCCGACCGAGGGCAAGATCCGGTTCATGGGCAACGAGATCGCCGGCACCAAGCCCTACAAGATCAACCACATGGGCATCGCCCGCACGTTCCAGAACATCCGACTGTTCCCGGAGATGTCGGCCCTGGAGAACGTGATGGTGGGCTGCGACGCTCGCCACAAGACGAGCGTCCCCGGAGTTCTCTTCCGGGCCTACCGCGTGCGTCCGGGCGAGGAGGAGCTGCCGGAGAGCGGCATCCGCCGGAGCCTCGCCAAGACCTTCGGCGTCAGTCGCCACACCCTGGAGGAGCGGGCGGGTCGCCGGCGCTCGATGGAGCTGCTGCGCTTCGTCGGCATCGCTGACCGCGCGCACGAGCTGGCGCGCAACCTGCCCTACGGCTACCAGCGGCGCCTCGAGATCGCCCGCGCCCTGGCCACCGAGCCGCAGCTGCTCTGCCTCGATGAGCCGGCTGCCGGGTTCAACCCCGCGGAGAAGGAGGACCTCATGGGTCTGATCCGCCGCATCCGCGACCTGGGGCACACGGTCCTGGTCATCGAGCACGACATGAAGCTGGTCCTCGGGGTCACCGACAGGATCGTCGTGCTGGAGTTCGGCCAGAAGATCGCGGAGGGCACCCCTGAAGAGGTCGCCCGCAACCCGAAGGTCATCGCTGCCTACCTGGGAGAGCCCGACGATGCTGCTTGAGATGAAGGACGCCGTTCTCAGCTACGGCAAGATCGAGGCCCTGCACGGCATCAGCGTGGAGGTCAACGAGGGCGAGGTCGTCTCCCTCATCGGCGCCAACGGTGCCGGCAAGACCTCCACGATGCGTGCCCTCTCGGGCGTCCGCGGCCTCTCGGCCGGCTCGGTGGTCTTCAACGGCGAGGACGTCACCAAGATGCGCGCCGACCAGCGGCTGCGCAAGGGACTGGTGCTGTGCCCCGAGGGTCGCGGCATCTTCCCCGGCATGACGGTCACCGAGAACCTCAACATGGGCGCCTACACCCGCAAGGACAAGTCGGCGATCGACGAGGACTACGACCGGGTGTTCGGGCTGTTCCCGCGGCTGCTGGAGCGCAAGAAGCAGGTCGCCGGCACGATGTCGGGCGGCGAGCAGCAGATGCTGGCCATCGGCCGTGCCCTCATGTCGCGCCCCAGGCTCCTGATGCTCGACGAGCCGTCCATGGGCCTGGCGCCGATGCTGATCCAGCAGATCTTCGACATCATCACCGAGATCTCGCAGCAGGGCACCACGATCCTCGTCGTCGAGCAGAACGCCAAGCAGGCGCTCACCCGCAGCGACCGCGCCTACGTCCTCGAGACCGGCAACATCGTCAAGACCGGCACGGGTGCCGAGCTCCTCGACGACCCGTCGGTGCGCGAGGCCTACCTCGGCGTAGCCTGATCGCAGGGCCGGGCGCTAGCATCGCCCGGGTGTGGTGCCGTGAAAGGACGGCAGGGGGCCACTGTCGGTGCTCGAGGAAGTGGTGGGTCGATGAGCCGCATGCCGGTGACCGTACGAGCAGCAGAGCCCTCTGACGCCGCTTCGCTGCGCGAGCTGTGGGGCGACATCATCAGGCGGGGCGGCCTCGACGAGCAGCTCGCCGACGTCTCCACCGTGATCGCCACGGCGAGCGAGCTCGACGACCACTGCATCGCCGTCGCCGAGATCGACGGCGAGGTGGCCGGAGCGGTCTACCTCGAGGCCACGACCTTCACGCCCCTCAACCTCGAGCCTGCGGTCCTGGCCGTCTCGCCGCACGTCTTCCAGCGGTTCCGCCGCAAGGGCGTCGGCAGCGCACTGATGGAGGCCGCGTGCCGCTTCGCCGAGCAGCGCGGCATCACGCACGTGCAGACCGCGGCGGCCGCCGAGGCACGCGACGCCAACCGGTTCATGGCGCGCCTGTCCTTCGCACCGCAGGCGATGCTGCGCGCGGCGACGACCAGTGCCGTACGCGCCCGCCTGCCGCAGTCGCGCCAGGTGAACTACGCCGCCACCAACCGTCAGCGCATCGACCGGGTGCTGGCCGCCCGTCGGGTGCGACGCGAGCGCGTCCCGGGCTGACCGCTGCCGATCAGGCGGGCCCGGGTGCGTCCAGCAGGGCGCAGGTGATGCGCGACGTGCACACGCGCCTGCCCTGCTCGTCGGTGATGACGATGTCGTAGGACGTCGACGAGCGGCCGAGGTGGATCGCGGTCGCCACTCCGGTGACGAGGCCCGACGTGGCCGCGCGGTGGTGGGTGGCGTTGATGTCCACGCCCACCGCGATCTTCTGCGGGTAGGCGTGGATGGCCGACCCGATCGAGCCCAGCGTCTCGGCCAGCACGACCGACGCACCACCGTGGAGCAGGCCGAAGGGCTGGGTGTTGCCCTCGACCGGCATCGTCGCCACGACCCGCTCGGCGGACACCTCGACGAGCTGGACGCCCATCTTGTCGTTGAGCCGCCCGTTGCCGTCCGGCAGGAACGCGAGGAGGTCCTCGATGCTCAGGCCGGCGAGCGTCTCGGGGGCCGTGTCGGGCGTGGTCGCGGGTGTCTCGCTCATGGTCCCCATTGTGGCCGAGGAGCGGACGCTTCCCGGGCGTGGGGCTGTCGGTGGCGGCGGATAGAGTCGGCGGGTGCCTGGAACGAGCGAGCAGACCCGTCCCCGACTCCTGCTGCTGGACGGCCACTCATTGGCCTACCGCGCGTTCTTCGCCCTGCCGGTCGAGAACTTCGCGACCGCGACCGGCCAGCACACCAACGCGGTCTACGGCTTCACCTCGATGCTGGTCAACGTGCTCCGCGACGAGGTGCCCACGCACGTCGCCGTGGCCTTCGACAAGTCCCGCCAGACGTTCCGGCTGGAGGAGTACAGCGAGTACAAGGCCAAGCGCAACAAGACGCCGGACGAGTTCCGCAGCCAGCTGCCGCTGATCCAGCGTGTCCTCGATGCGCTCCGGATCACCCACCTCGAGCTCGACGGCTACGAGGCCGACGACATCATCGCCACCCTCGTGACCAACGCGCTGGCCGAGGACATGGAGGTGCTGATCCTCACCGGCGACCGCGACTCGATCCAGCTGGTCACCGACAGCTCGACGGTGCTCTACCCGATGCGTGGCGTCAGCGACCTGGCACGACTGACTCCGGCGTCGGTGCTGGAGAAGTACGGCGTCCCACCGGACCGCTACCCCGAGCTCGCGGCGATCGTCGGCGAGACCTCCGACAACCTTCCGGGTGTGCCCGGCGTGGGCCAGGGCTACGCCGCGAAGTGGATCAACCAGTTCGACGGCCTCGACAACGTCATCGCCCGAGCCGACGAGATCACCGGCAAGAAGGGCGAGTCCCTGCGCGAGCACCTCGGCGACGTGATCCGCAACCGCCACCTCAACGCCCTCGTCCGCGACCTGAGCCTCTCGGTGCAGGTCGGTGAGCTGGGTCGTCAGCCCTGGGACCGCACGGCCGGCCTGGAGCTCCTCGACGAGCTCGAGTTCCGCGGCGAGCTGCGCGGCCGGCTGCTCGAGACGATCGACCCCGAGCCCGCCGAGACCTTCGAGGCGGACTCCGGGTTCGAGCTCGAGGGCCAGCGCCTCGCCCCGGGCGACGCGGCTGCGTGGCTGGAGCAGCACGCGCCGGAGGGCGAGCGGGTCGGCGTGGCCGTCCAGGGCAGCTGGCGCGCCGGCACCGGCGAGGTGCTGTCGATCGCCGTCGCCACCAGTGACGGTGAGGCGGCCTGGGTCGACGTCGCCGACATCGGTCCGGACGACGACGCTGCCGTGGCCGCGTGGCTGGCCGACCCGACGCGACCGAAAGCGCTCCACGACGCCAACGGACAGAGCCTCGCGCTCGCTGCCCGGGGTTGGGAGCTCGCCGGCCTCGCTGTCGACACAGCGCTCGCCGCCTACCTCGTCCAGCCCGACCAGCGGTCCTACGACCTCGCCGACCTCACCCTGCGCTACCTCAAGCGCGAGCTGCGCCAGGACGCAGCCGACGCCGACCAGCTCAGCTTCGACGCGATGGACGACACCACCGCCAGCGACTCCGCGATGCTCACCGCACGGGCGGTGCTCGACCTCGCCGACACGCTCGACGGCGCCGTCGACGAGCACGGCGGCACCGAGCTGCTGCGTGACGTCGAGCTGCCGCTGATCGGCACCCTCGTGCGGATGGAGCAGGTCGGCATCGCCGTCGACACCGACTACCTCGAGGGCCTCGAGTCCGACTTCGGGGAGCAGGTCCGCACCGCCGCCACCGATGCCTACGACGTCATCGGCAAGGAGATCAACCTCGGCTCGCCCAAGCAGCTGCAGGTCGTGCTCTTCGACGAGCTCGACATGCCCAAGACCAAGCGCACCAAGACCGGCTACACCACGGACGCCGATGCGCTGCAGGCGTTGTACGAGAAGACCGAGCACCCGTTCCTCCAGCACCTGCTGCGCCACCGCGACGTGATCCGGTTGCGCCAGACGGTCGAGGGCCTGCTCAAGACCGTCGCCTCGGACGGCCGCATCCACACGACCTACAACCAGATCATCGCCGCGACCGGGCGGCTCTCCAGCACCGACCCCAACCTGCAGAACATCCCGATCCGCACCGAGGCGGGCCGCCGCATCCGCGAGGGGTTCGTGGTCGGCGAGGGCAACGAGTCGCTGATGACGGCCGACTACAGCCAGGTCGAGATGCGGATCATGGCGCACCTGTCCGAGGACGCCCTGCTGATCGAGGCGTTCAAGTCAGGTCGGGACTTCCACTCGATCACGGCCGCCCGGGTCTTCGGCGTCGACGCCGAGGCGGTGAGCGTCGAGCAGCGCGCCAAGATCAAGGCGATGAACTACGGCCTCGCCTACGGGCTCTCCGCGTTCGGGTTGTCCCAGCAGCTGAAGATCGACACGTCCGAGGCTCGCGGGCTGATGGACGAGTACTTCGAGACGTTCGGTGGGATCCGCACCTATCTCGGCGGCATCGTCGACGAGGCCCGCAAGTCCGGTTTCACCGAGACCATCCTGGGTCGCCGTCGCTACCTGCCCGACCTGACGAGCGACAACCGCCAGCGTCGCGACACGGCCGAGCGGATGGCACTCAACGCGCCCATCCAGGGGTCGGCGGCCGACCTCGTGAAGGTCGCGATGCTCGGTGTCGAGCGGGCGCTGGCGGAGCAGGGGCTGCGCTCGCGGATGCTCCTCCAGGTGCACGACGAGCTCGTCTTCGAGGTCGCGCCGGGCGAGAGCGACGCGCTCGCCGAGCTGGTCCGCGCCGAGATGGGTGGCGCGGCGGACCTTGCCGTCCCGCTCGACGTGTCGATCGGCACGGGCCGCAGCTGGCATGACGCGGCTCACTGAGCCGCTGCGCGCTCCCGCAGCTTGACGAAGCTGATGGCGAGCAGCGCGGCCAGCAGCACCAGCTCGACGCTCAGCACCACGCTGAGCAGGCCCCCGATCGTCGACACCTTCGCCGAGGCGATGCCGGCGACCGCCACGAAGCCGACCCACACCAGGGCCATCGAGAGCGCGCCGCGGTGTGCGAGCACCGAGTAGACCAGGATCTGGATCACGGACATGCAGGTGCCCAGGAGCGCGAACACCCACAGGAGTCCCCGGACCTCGTCGTAGTCCTGGCCGCCGGCGAACACGAGAGCGAGGCCGGGCAGCAGCGCTGTGCCAAGGACACAGAGTGCGCCGAGGCCACCGACGAGCGCGAGACTGCGGACGAGGGCGCGCCCGCGGTCCTGGCCGGCCGACATCGACGGGAACGCGACCACCACCACGAACTGCGGCAGGAACATCACCGCGCGCGACACGATCAGGCCGGCGGCGTACAGGCCGGAGTCGTGCTCGTCGAGCACCGAGCGAGCGACGAGCATGTCGATGTTGGTGAGGGCGAAGTAGGCGAAGAGTGCCTGCGAGTTGACGACCGACTCCTTGAGGATCGGCACCAGGCCGTTGCGCGCGTCGGACTCATCCGGCTCGCGGCCGTGGCGCAGGACCGCGAGGCCGTAGAGGAACGGCGCGTAGAAGCCGAGGGTGACACCCAGGAACGCCATCAGCTCGGTGGGCTGCCACAGGATCAGTGCCAGTCCGATGACGAGTCGCGGAACGCCTGACAGGACGTAGAGGACGGCGAGCTCGCGCCAGCGCCGCTCGCCCTGGAGGATCCCGGCCTGGGCACCCGTGATGGTCATCGGGACGACGACCGCGGCGGCAAGGAGGGCTGTCGGCAGGCTCTCGAGGTCGAGCAGGCGATTGACGAGAGGGGCACCGAGGACGAGCAGGGCACCGAGCAGCAGCGCTGCACGGTAGGAGACCCGCAGGATCTCGCGCTCGATCTGGCTCACGTGCGTGGGGTCGGCGCTGATCCGCCTGGCGGCCGTCGCCTGCAGTCCGAGCATCACGACGCTGAGGATCAGCACCAGGTTCATGAGCGCGAAGAAGGCGCCGTAGGGGACCGGTCCGATGACGCGTGCGGTCGTCATGGTGAAGGCGTAGGTCGCGACGTTCATGACCATCATCGCCACGGCGATCTGACCGCTCCCGCCGAGGAGCGTGCGTGCTCCCCGTCGGCCGTCCTCGCCGCCGGGGGTGCGGCGCGGCACGCCGCGCGGGCGCGTGGTCATGCGGCACACCCTAGGGTGCACAGCGTGCGGGAGAGGACGTGGGTCGCGGCGGCTCGCCTGTTCCCGACGGCCTGGGCGCTGGTCCTCTCGATCCTCCTGCTCGGGGGAGGGCTCGGCCGGGGATACGTGCTGAGCTACGACATGGTCTGGGTCCCGGACCTGGCCCTCACCCGGGACGTCCTCGGCCTGGGCTCGGCCCTGCCCCGGGCCGTACCGTCCGATGCTGTCGTGGCGGTCCTCGACGAGCTGGTCGGCGGCGCGTACCTCCAGAAGATCGTCCTGCTCGCGACGCTGACAGCAGCCGGTGCGGGTTGTGGCGCGCTCGTGCGCGACCGGACCTCGGCTGCTCAGCTGGTGGCGGTGACCCTGGGGGTGTGGAACCCGTTCGTCGTCGAGCGGCTCGTCCTCGGCCACTGGCCGCTCCTGATCGCGTACGCCGTGCTGCCGTGGCTCGTCGTCTGCCTCCGCAGGGTCGATGGCGACCGTCCTGGCGCACGCTTGCCCGTGAGGTTGCCGATCCTCCTCGTGCTCGGCAGCCTCAGCGCGAGCGCGGGCCTGGCGACCGCGCTGGTCACCCTCGCCATCTGTGCCCGCTCGGGTCGTCGGCGGGTGGCGGCGATGCTCGTCCTTCTCGCCGGCGCGAACGCGCCGTGGATCGTGGCCGGACTCGTCAGCCCTGCCGCGTCGGTCTCCGACCCGGTGGGCGCCGTCGTCTTCGCGACGGGCAACGAGGGCCTGCTGCGTGGCCCGCTGGCTGCGTTGTCCTTCGGTGGGGTCTGGAACCTCGAAGTGGTGCCACCGTCCCGGCTCGGGATCGCCGGCGTGGCGATGACGGTCCTGCTGGTCGGAGCCGCGGCCGCTGGGGCGGTCCTGGTCGCTCGCGGTGCACGCGTTCCCCAGCTCGGGGCACTGGCCTGCTGCTGGTCCGTCGGATGGGGGCTCGCTGCTGTGAGCTGGGCGGCGCCCGGCGCGATCGGGTGGATCGGCGAGCACGTTCCGGCTGGCGGCCTGGTGCGGGACGGGTCACGGATGCTGGGGCTCACCGTGCCCCTCGTCGTGGTCCTCGTGGCACTGGCGGTCGATGCGCTCGTCACCCGGCTACCCGACCGGCCGACGGTCGGACTGGTGGCCGTCGTGATCGCACTCCTGCCGGTGTCGCTGATGCCGGACGCGATCTGGGGGGTCGGCGGCCGTTTGGACGCCGTCAGCTACCCGGCATCGTACGAGCGGGCGCGTGAGGCAGTGACCCAGGCGCCGCCCGGCGCCGCGGTGTCGTTGCCGTTCGTGTCGTACCGCGCACCGACGTGGAACGGCGGTCGTCGGGTCCTCGATCCGCTCGGGCGCTTCCTCGGGCGCTCGACGGTGGTCAATGACGTGCTGGTGGTCTCGGGTCGTCCACTCGAGGGGGAGGACCCGGTGTCGTCCGCCGTGGCCCGCGCCCTCGCGGCGGGATCTCCGTCCGATCGCTCCGCCGCGCTGCGGGCTGCGGGCGTGTCGGTCGTCGTCGCGGAGGACATCGCGAGCTACCCGTCGCCCGAGGTCGCGGGGGAGGAGGTGCTCGACGGCGACCTCCGGGTCACGGTGGTCGGCCCGGCCGGGCAACGTGAGATCTCCGAGGGACGGGCTGCCGCGGTGGGGGTCGCGTGGGCAGCGTGGCTCGCCGTCCTGGTGTGGCCCCTCCTGCACCTGTGGGGGCGTCGCCGACGGAAAGTGACTCGCGAGTAGGTTTCACCCCTCGAAATGCCGTTCCGGTCCGGATCGGCTGCTACGGTGACCCTCACTCCTTGGAAGGGACCTTCGCACCATGAACTCAGTTGTTGCGCCGATCGTCAGCATTGTTGCCGGCGCGATCCTTGGCGTCTCCACGATCATGGGCGTCGTGTCGTCCCAGACCGCTGCCCCGGAGACCTCCCCGGGCAACGCCGAGGCGCCCGCGCTGGACTACGGCACCGCTTCCCAGTGACCTGAGTCCCGCGACGCGGGCTCACTCCTCGTCCGGGTCCTGACTGTCCGTCATCTCCCCTCGCAGCGCGCCTGCGACGACGTGGGCGAACGACTCCTGCGCGTGGTGCCACGTGAACCGGTGGCTCATCGCGTGCGCCCCTTCGCCGAGGCGCGCCCGCTCGTCGTGGTCGACCAGCAACCGCTCGACAGCCCGGGAGAAGTCTGCCTCGTCCTCCGTGAGCACCCCTGACACTCCGTCCGACACCGACTCCCGGGTTCCGCCCGCGGATGCGTACGCGACGGTCGGCGTGCGGTGCATCCCCGCCTCGCCGATGACGAGGCCCCACCCCTCCTTCAACGATGGCAGTGCCAGCAGCCACGCCTGCTCGTAGACCTCGTGCTTGCGGCGCTCGTCCACGTGACCCTCGAAGACGACCGTGTCTCCCGCCCGGCGCGCGGCGGCGTACTCGTGGAGCTGTCCCTCCCACCAGCCGCCGCCCACGACGTGGAGCGTGAGCCCGGGGTGGAGGCGGCGCAGCGAGACGGCCACGTCGATGGCGTGCTCGACCTGCTTGTGCGGGACCAGGCGGCCGACGACGGCGATGGTCGGGTGCGCGCTCTTGCCGAGGCCGACCGGCACGACGGGGTCCGTGCCGTTGTGGACGACCGCGATGCGTCGACGGTCGACCCCCAGGTCCACCAGCTCCTGGCGGGTGGCGCGGGACACCGCGACGTACTGGCACGCCCGATAGAGGCGGGGAGCGAGCCGTCGCTCGATCCACCAACCCACGCGACCGCTCACTCCGGGGTACACGACCGGCCACTGCTCGCGGTGCACATGGTGCACCAGGACGATCACCGGCCGGCGTGTCGCCAGACGGGTGAAGAACGGGAGCCCGTTCTGGACGTCGATGACGACATCCACCGAGCCGAGCTCACGCCGCAGGAGGGCCCGTATGCCCTCCAGATAGACCGTAAGCTTGGTCCCGCGCCGCAGGAAGCGGATGCCGCCGACGACCTCGTCCGGGGGCGCCGCAGCATGGGCGGCACACAGGATGGTGACCTGGGCCCCGCGCTCCACCAGACCCTGCGCCATCTTCTCCAGGTAGCGCTCGGCCCCACCGCCCTCAGGGTTGTGGGTGTCGCGCCAGCTGAAGAACGCCACGTGCTTGCCGGTCAGGTCGTGCGAGTCGGACATAGGGGCACACCGTACAGCTACCCCACGGTAGGGTTCCGGCGTGCCGCGACCCGACCGTCATGCCGCGAACCTGGCGCGCAAGGCTCCGCCGTGGAGGGCAGACCTGCAGCGTTCTGTGCGCCTGATGCGCGAGTTCCGCTACGAGCAGCCCGACCCCGCCCGCTTCTACACCGCACTGGCGCAGGACTCCGCGGACCAGCTCGGGCGCTACGCGGTGCTGGACGGAGCAGTGCTGCTCGACGTGGGTGGCGGCCCCGGCTACTTCCGCGACGCGTTCACCGGGGCTGGTGCCACGTACTTCGCGCTCGACTCCGACGTCGGCGAGCTGTCGGGAGCGGGGTCGATCGGTGTCGGCACCGTGATCGGGAGCGGGATGGCGCTGCCGTTCGCCGACGACTCGGTCGACATCTGCTACTCGTCCAACGTGCTGGAGCACGTCCCGGACCCGTGGCGGATGGCGGCTGAGATGCTGCGTGTCACGCGACCGGGAGGCATCGCCTTCATCAGCTACACCACCTGGTTCGGCCCGTGGGGTGGCCACGAGACGGCTCCGTGGCACTACCTCGGCGGTGCCCGGGCACGCCGTCGCTACGCGGCCAGGCACGGCCATGAGCCCAAGAACAAGTACGGCGAGTCATTGTTCGCGGTCAGTGTGGCGGAGGGACTGCGCTGGGCTCAGTCCCAGGACGCTGCCCAGGTGGTGCACCTGCTTCCTCGCTACAACCCCTGGTGGAGCAGGTGGCTGTTGCGCGTGCCCCTGGTCCGGGAGGTGCTGACATGGAATCTCGTGCTCGTGCTGCGAAAGTACGGATCCACGTGAGGCATCGGGACCACCCCGCCGACACGGCCGACCGCGGCGTGCTGGGGCGGCTGAGGTCGAGCACCCGGGGCGTCGTCCTGGTGGGCGCGGCCATGATCGTCGTCCAGCTCGCGTACCGGGCCTGGGCGTTGTACGGCGGTTGGTTCCTGATCGACGACTTCGGGTTCCTGGCCAAGGCTGTCGACAGCGACCTCGACGTCTCCTTCCTCTTCACGCCCTATGGAGATCACCTCCAACCCCTGGGCTTCGCCATCGTGTGGCTGGTCGGACACTCCGCGCCCTACGACTGGACCCTCGCCAGCTCCATCACGATCGCCATCCAGGCGATGGCCAGCACGGCGTGCTTCGTCTTCCTCCTCCGTCTCGCCGGGCGCAGCTGGCGGGTCCTGGTCCCGCTCGGCTTCTACCTGTTCGCCGTCGTCACCCTGCCGGGCTTCATGTGGTGGGCGGCGGCGATCGTCCAGGTGCCGCTCCAGCTGGCGGCGTTCCTGGCGCTGACCGCGCACCTCGAGTACATCCGCACAGGACGTCGTCGCTACATCGCCGTGACGTCGGCAGCACTGGTGCTGGGCATGCTGTGTGACGTCAAGATCGTGTTCGTCGCCCTGACGATGCTCTTCCTGTCGCTCTACCTGAACGACGCCCGCGGCACTCGTCAGCGCGTCAAGGCGGTCATCGCGCGTCAGTGGCAGGCCTGGGTGCCGCACGGACTCCTCTTCGCGGCCTACCTGGCCCTCTACCTCAGCCTCAGCGAGTCGGCCAGTCGTGGGCTGGTGGCGCCGGGCGCGATCTTCGACACGATGCTGCGCTTCGTGCTGGGTCCACTGTTCCTCGGCGGGCCGTGGAGGTGGGGCAGTGTCGGGGACAACCCGCTGCCTCCGCCCGCGCCTCCCGAGTGGGCCGTGACGATCACGTGGATCGTCCTCGCCGTCCTGGTCGTCGACGTCGTTCGCAGGCGTCGGGCAGCGGCCTGGGCGCTCGTCCTGCTGCTGGGTGCCGTGGCCGTGAACGTGACCATGGTGTCGCTCGCCCGCGGTGACGTCTTCCGTGGCGCCGCGGGCCTGGAGGTCCGCTACCTCGGCGACCTGGCGCCGACCCTGGTCGTCGTGGTGGCGTTCCTTGCCCTCCCGCTCGAACCTCGCAGGCCGCCACGCCGCCAGCCGTCACCCCCGCCGGCGGAGGTCGTCGGACCACTCGCGAGATCCCGTGTCACTCTCGTCGGGCTCTCCTTCGCCGTCGTCCTGACCGGGGCCATGGTCTCGAACACCCAGTACGTGATGAACTGGCACGCGAGCTACCCGGCGCGTGAGTACATCGAGAACGTGGTGGCCCAGGCGGAGCAGCGGCAGCTCATGGTGCTCGACCAACAGATTCCGCTCGCTGTCCTCCCTCGCGAGGGGCCGACGCAGTTCGAGGTGCCCTCGCAGGTCTTCACGCCACTGGGGGATCGGCTGGTCGCGGGGATGCGCATGAACGATCCCGAGGTGCTCAGCCCAGAGGGCCTCGCGTACGCGGCATCGGTCGACGCTCGCCGCGAGTCGCCGACCGGACCGGTCGAAGGGTGCGGCTACCAGGTGAGCCAGGAGGCGCGGTCGATCCCGATGCGAGCCGTGAGTGGTCAGGAGCCCGTCGGTGACTTCTGGTGGGCCTCGATCGGATACCTCGCGAGCGGCGACGGAGTCGCCACCTTGTCCTTCAACGGGCTGTCGACGGACATGGAGGTCTCGCGGGGGCTCCACGACTTCTTCTTCCTCGGTTCCGGCCCCGCGGACGAGGTGACGCTCGAATCCCGCTCTGCCGTCACCCTGTGTGTCGACAACATCCGCGCCGGTACGCTTGCGCCGCTCGAGGAGGTGGACCAGCAGTGAGCTCCGAACCGGTGGTGGCTGGCGCCCTCGACACTCCTGTCGCGGCGGAGCGCGGGGTGGTCTTCCCCGGCCTGGACACTGTCCGGGCCATCGGCGCCCTGATGGTCATGACCACGCATGCGGCGTTCTGGACCGGGGAGTACTCCTTCGACGTGTGGGGCACCTTCCTGGCGCGCCTCGATTCCGGCGTCGCACTCTTCTTCGTGCTGTCCGGGTTCCTCCTGTCGCGTCCCTACATCGTGCGTCGACGGGCCGGCCGTCCTGCCCCCGCTCTCGCGGGCTACCTGTGGAAGCGGGCCCTGCGGGTGCTTCCCGTGTACTGGATCGCCGCAGCGGCGGCGTTGGTGTTCGTCGACCAGCCAGCGAGCCCAGGCATCGTCGACTGGCTCGGCGTCATGACGCTGACGGACCTCTACGTGGCCGATGCCATGCCGGCGGGGATCACCCAGACCTGGAGCCTGGCGACGGAGGTCGCCTTCTACGTCGCGCTGCCGGCTCTGATGGTGCTCTGGAGCCGCGTGACCGCCGGTCGCCGCTCCGACCTCGCCGTCGTGGGCATGACGGTGGCGGCTGTCATCGTGTCGGTGGTGTCGATCGTCGCGGTCCCGGAGTCCCTCGCGGACGCTGCGCCGCTGCATCACCAGTGGTTGCCCACGTTCCTCGTGTGGTTCGTCGTCGGCATCGCTCTGGCGCACGTGCAGGTGCATCACGTCGAGCACGTGGACCGGGGGACCTCGCGTCGCCTGCTGGGCTGGCTGCCCGAGCTGGGTCGCCAGCCGGGCGTCTGCCTCGTCATCGCCGGAGCCGTCCTGCTGGCGGCCTCGACCCCTATTGCCGGTCCGCCCGTGCTGCTGCCGGCGACCGACCTCCAGATCGTGTCGAAGACGTTGCTCTACTCCGTCGTGGGCGGTCTCGTCGTGCTGGCGGCGGTGTACGCCCCGGCAGGAGGGGTGTTCGCACGCCTGATGACACATCCGGTGTCACGGCACCTCGGACGGATCTCCTACGGCGTGTTCTGCATCCACGTGCTGATGCTCCACTTCATCACCTTCGTCTTCGGCTGGGAGCTGTTCTCAGGCGGATTCGTGCGCTACCTCGGCGTGACCCTGGTGCTGAGCCTGCTGCTGGCAGAGCTCCTCTTCCGCTTCGTCGAACGCCCTCTGTCGCGGTACAGGTCCGGGGTGGTCGCAACGACCGACGCCAGCAGGGCGAGCGGCAGCAGCATGAGCAGCTGACCGAACCCGTAGCTCCCACCCCACGACCCGCTGCCGCCCCACGGGTGGAAGGAGTTCCAGACACCGACCAGGGCGAGGGGTGTCACCCCGAGGGTGAGAGCCAGGTCGGAGCTCCGTGAGGACACCGCCATCAGGACAGGGATCGCCACCAGTACGACGGCGAAGCCTGCCCAGCCGGCCACGATCCCGCCTCCGATCGCCATTCCCACAGCAGTCACGGTCCCGGCGATCCGCGAGACCCTCACCGAGCCGGACGCGTCACGACGGCCGCGCCGCCACCACCAGAGGTGGAGCAGGACGATCCCGAGCAGCAGCAGGCCCCCGAGAGCGAGCCCGGACCGGTAGACGAGGTTCGGAGCGAAGGAGACATCGACCGACCTGGCCCCCGTCGGGAGCTGGAATCCCTGTTGCCAACCATCGACGACGACCGGCGCGGCCGCGTCCCCTCCGGCCGTCGCAGTCCATCCCTTGTTCACGTTGCGCCGGATGACGAGCAGGTCACCCGCCCCCGAGGTGTAGGTCGACCCTGATGCGGCGGCGGGTCGCATGCTGCCTGCCACCCCGGTGGAGCCCTCTCGGGTGAGGACCAGGGAGACCGGTCGGATGGCGGGCGTCGCGACGTACTCGATCCGGTTCGTCCCGCTCATGAGGTCCAGGTCCTCGGCACCGCACAGACGAGCCTCGACTGCCTCCCCGAGGTGGAGCTCGAGGGGCGCGGCCACCACAGCCGTTCGGATCGTGCGGCCGTTGACGGTGAGCGCCGGTCCCGAGCCGCAGCCGTAGTCGACCGGATCGGTGCCCACGTCGATCCGGGCGAAGGGCACCCCGTGGACCCTGATCTCGCTCACGCCCACGCCGATGGGAGACCCGGTCCCGTCGGAGTCGAGGTTGCCGCCCTCGCTCGCCTGGCTGACCAGGACGGCGAGCGAGCTGGTGCGAAACGGCTCGAAGGTCGCGTGCCCGTCCTGTGTCAGCCTCACCGACTGCGTCCCGCCGGGATAGGTGACGGTGACCCGCTCAGGGCGGCGGGCGGGTGCGCTCGGGTCGAGCGAGAGGTCGATCCCGCGCACCGTGCGTGGGGTGAGCCAGCTGATGTCGAGGGTGGGGGCGGTGTCGGTCCACGCCGAGATCCAGGTCGTGCGGGGATTGCCGTCGAAGGCACCCACGGCGCTCGATGCCGACGCGCCGGAGCTCGCCCTTGACGAGGCAGCCACCGACACGAGCTGGCCCTCCTGAAGCATTGCGGGCACCGCCTCGCCCGGCCTCGGTGCGACCATGAGGCGCGCCTCGTACGTCCCGGAGGCCGTCAGGTCCACGAGGCGATGCAGTCCTGACGCCTCTTCTCCCTCGTCGAGGACCTGTGGCCGACAGCGGATGCTCTGGTCCACCAGGGCGCACCCGGTCCGCAGGTCCGCTCGGGCAGAGAGCGAGATCACGTCCGGCGGCCCCCAGCCCTCGGGGACGGACGGCACCCTGAGCCATCTCGTCGCGGAGAGTCCGGGCACCTCCAGCTCGGCGATGGACAGCTGTCGGTCGTCGCGTCCTTCGGCGTCTTCCACCTGGATCCACGTGGTGGGTCCGGGTGGGACCGGAATGGTCGAGGTGTCGCCTGCGCCCATCACGACCGGGTCTCCGACGCCCGCCTCGGTGCGCACCCGCACGTCGGACAGCACGCCGGGGGTGTCGCCCAGCGTCAGCTGCACCGAGTCCGGGCTCATCTCCTTGCCGAGCGCAACTCGCAGGAACGGGGACTCCCGGACGTCGGGACGCGACACCCAGGATGTCTGCGGGTCGCCGTCGAGTGCTGCGTACGGAAGCTTGCCGGGTTGTGCGCCTCCCGCGGTGCTGGCCTCCGACAAGGACGAGGAGGCGGTGAGGCCCTCGATGCCTTCGTACTCCGCCCGGGTGTACCACCGCGGATCGGTGGTCAGCTCGTAGTCGCGGCGATCCTGCACCTCGTCCGCCTCGTTCGTGGTCAACGTCGCCGAGGCGCCGTCGTGCATGCTGGCGAAGTACCGGTGCCGCAGACGCATGCCGTCGGTGAGGATCACGGGGCCCGTCGCGTCGTCGAGCCCGCTGGCGTCCTGTCCGAGGACGGTGGGCTGGTCCTCGAGGACCCCGTTCTCACTGAGGTCGAGCAGGCTCTCCGGGTCCCCGATGACACGCGTCACGTCCGAGACGCCCACGGCCGGTGGGCCGGCCTCGGTCACCTCGAACACCTCGATGGCCGAGTACGAGTCCTGCCACCCCTGGTTGATCGAGATCTCCACGCCCTCGCGGGTGATCTTGGGCTCGCCGCCGACGACGGGACCGAAGGTCTTGACGAGGTCGACGCCCGGCGTGGTGGCCAGGGTCTGGTGGACGAGCACCGGGTCGACCACGTCCGCGGAGCGCTTGAGGTCGTTCCTCACCAGCAGGAACTGCACGCCGAGGCGGCGCAGGTAGTCCGTGAGTCCCGCCGAGCCCTCGCCTCGGCCGAGTCTTTCCTCCAGCGCGTCGAGAGCCCTGATGTTCCCGACCGGGGCGAGCGGGATCGCGTTGCGCACCCCCCACGGGGCCGACGCCAGCGGTTGGACGGGTTCGTCCTGGGGTGTGCCCCACACGTACGACCCGAAGTCCGAGCCGGGGAGAAGGAGGGTCCGGGCGTCCGGATCGCGCTCGGCGACCCAGGTCGCCGCATCGCTCCAGTACTGGGGGACCTCCGTGAAGGGGTCGCTCGGAGCCAGCCGCCCCGTCCAGGCGGGCTGCGCGGCTCCGACGACCGCCATGACGGCCAGCCAGACGACGGCGAGGTGCTGCACGCGGGTCGACAGGGTCGCTCGGACCGAACCGGTGGCGGAGCCGTCGCCCTGTGTGCTCGTCCTCTCGTGCCACCTCGTGAGGAGCACGTCGACGAGCTGAGCCAGGCCGAGGACGAGTGGTATCCGGATGACAGGGTCGAACTTGTGCACGTTGCGGAGGGGAGCGAGCACCCCGTCCAGCCACGCTCTCTGCTCGGTGGCGAACCAGCCTGTGACGTCACCCGAGTGACCGAACGTCACCATCAGGACTCCCACGAGCACACCGGCCGCCGCGAACACCCGGTGCGGGTTGTCGCGGCGGGCGAGCCCCGCGAATCCGAGCACGAGCAGGACGGTGCTGTGCTGGATGAGCAGCGGTGTCGTGATGAGGTCCGCACCGGCGCGCCAGCGCGGCTCGAGGTACGGGACCCATGCGCTGGTGCCGCGCAGCGCGTCGAAGAGGTTGGTGGGATAGGTGGTCAGCGCCGCCGTCTCGATGTAGTCGAGGAAAGGTGGGCTGTACGCACCCAGCACCACGAGGGGGACGAGCCACCACAGGCAGCCCACGATCGTGAAGATGGGCCACCAGGTCATCAAGGTCCGTCGGCGGGGTCCGGCTTCACGGGTCAGCAGCCACACGACACCCAGGGGGATCACGGCGAAGGTCGCTGCGGCATTGACGCCGCCGACCATCGCGACGCCGAGGCCCGCTCCCAGCGCATGCCGGCGGGCCGAGCCTTGTCGCGAGCCGAGGACGAGCGACAGGAGGACCCAGGGAGCCAGCGCGGACGGCCATGCCTCGATCGAGATCGGTCCGATCGTCGACAACATCCGAGGCGACAAGGCGTAGGCCAGGCCGCCGAGGATGACGGCCAGGTCGTGTCGCACGCCCAGCGCCCTCACCAGTCGGGCGCACCCGATGAACGCCACCACGAGCACGAGCGCCAACCAGAGTCGCTGGGTCACCCAGCCGGGCAGGTCGACCAGGTGGCCGGACCAGAAGAACGGACCCATGGGCCACAGGTAGCCGTAGGCCTGGTTGCCGACCTGGCCGAAGGCGCCGAGCGGGTCCCACATCGTCAACGACTTGGCGAGCATGCCGCCGGGGTCGACGACGAGGTCCAGCTTGGTGTCAGCCGTCTCGGCGCCCGACGACTGCACGAAGGCCAGGCCAGCCAGTGCCGCCGACGTGGCGACGAGACGAAGCGTCAGGCGGCTACCGCCAGGTCCGGTCGGTGCAGCTGCGTCGTCGTGGGTGCTGCCCGCTGTCATGGAGCGACGGCGACCAGGTGGCACATGGGCGAGACCATATAACGGTGGATTTCCATCCGTTGACTCGCGACTCGCCTCACAGGTAGAGGCCTGCCACGATGATCACCAGCCAGGAGGCAGCGATGACCTGCAGGACCCTGTCCTTGAGCGCGATCTCCTCCGGTTCCCCGGCCGTACCAGCGTCCACATCGACTCCGTAACGCAGCACGGCCACCACGAACGGAGCCATGGAGATCTCGGTCCAGGGGAACCGGTCGGGCGGCGCGATCTCGAACGCCCAGAGGGTGTAGCTCATGATCAACAGGGCCGCCGCGGTGGTCCACACGAACCTCAGGTAGCTCATCGAGTAGTGGTCCAGCGATCGACGCGTCTCGGCATGTCCCTCGCCCATGAGCTGGGCCTCGGCGTACCGCTTGCCGGCTGCCATGTAGAGCGCGCCGAAGGTGGCCACGAGCAGGAACCACTGCGAGAGCGGGATGCCGCTCGCGACGCCACCTGCGACCGCGCGCAGGACGAAGCCGAGCGCGATGGTCGCGATGTCGATGACCGGTTCGTTCTTCAGCCCCCATGAGTAGGCGACGTTGATCGCGCAGTACGTCGCGAGGACGGCCCCCAGCTCCCAGGCGACGAGGGTGCCGAGACCGACGGAGCCGACCACGAGCACGGCCGATGCCACTGCGGCGGTGCGGGGCGACAGGTGGCCGGCCGCGATCGGGCGGCGGCGCTTGATCGGGTGCGCACGGTCCTCGACGAGGTCCCTCACGTCGTTGAGCAGGTAGACACCCGACGACGCCATGCAGAAGAGGGCCACGGTCAGCATGCTTCGCCACAGTGTCGAGGGGTCCGCGAGCTGGCCGGCGAACACCGGCGCCGCCAGGACCACCACGTTCTTGATCCACTGGCGTGGCCGGAGCGCGGCGACGAGGGGCATCCGCGATCGGGGCTCGTCCACAGCGCTCGTCTCGTGGTCGGTCGGTGTCACGCGGCGCACCCTACCCAGCGCAGCGGGTCGGACAGGGCAAGGATTGGGTGGCGCCAGAAGCCGGACACAGTGCCTACTTGCTGGTAGCCTGCGGCGACTCGTCGTTGCTTGGAGGGATATCCGTCGTGCGCAAGATCATCGGTTGGGTGCTGTTGGCACTCGGTACCTTCCTTCTCGTCGTCGGCCTCATGGCCGCCGTCTGGGCTCCCGGTCAGGTGAAGCGGACCCCGCTCGACACTGACAGCACGACCCGGCTGGCCGGCACGGCCGACAAGCTGAACCCGGGCACCGGCGAGGTCGAGAGCCTGGTCGTCAAGGCCGCCAGCGTCACCAAGGCCGACTCCGAGCACTCCGACGACAACGTGATCGTCTTCGTGAGCTCGACGTGTCTCGTGATCGACGAGGGCGACGTCCCCGACTGCGTCGACGCCGACGACCCGGACGGTCGACTCGTCAGCGCCTCCACGGACGTGTTCGCCACGGACCGGTCCGACGGCATGGCCGTCAACGGCGACACCTACCTCCCGCCGAGCGCCGAGGAGAAGGAGGGCCTGGTCAACAAGTGGCCCTTCGACGCCGAGAAGAAGACCTACCCCTACTGGGACGGCATCCTCGGCCAGGCGGTCGACGCCGAGTACGACGGCACCGAGACGGTCGACGGGCTCGAGACCTACCGCTACCACGTGCTGATCGAGGACCAGGCGGCCGAGGTCGTCACCGACGTGGACGGCATCTACTCGCAGGACAAGTACATCTGGATCGACCCCATCACGGGCGCGATCATCAACCAGACCCAGCACGAGGTCCGCGCGCTTCCCGACGGCTCGACCCTTCTGGACATGCAGCTCGACTTCACCGACGACCAGGTCTCGGGCAACGCGGCGGACGCCAAGGACAACGGCAGCCTGCTCGGCCTGCTCACCAAGACCGTCCCGCTGATCGGGATCATCGGCGGCGTGCTGGCCCTGCTCATCGGTGCCTTCCTCGTCTTCGCCGGTCGCAACCGGACCACCGAGACCGCCTAGGTTCGCGCCGGGTGCCGGCAACCACACGCATGTCCGACAGAGCGACCGTCAGCCCGGAGGACGTCCGGTGGTATGCCGACACGTTCGCGCGCGTCGTCGACAACGTCGAGACGGCGGTGCTCGGCAAGCAGCACGTCGTCCGGCTCGGGCTGACCTGCCTGGTCTCCGGTGGGCACCTGCTCCTCGAGGACCTTCCGGGCACGGGCAAGACGATGCTGGCCCGAGCCTTGGCGAAGTCTCTCGACTCGTCGTTCGCTCGCATCCAGTTCACCCCGGACCTGCTCCCGTCCGACGTCACCGGTGTCACGGTCTACGACCAGGCGCACGGCACCTTCTCGTTCCACCCGGGTCCGATCTTCCACAGCATGGTGCTGGCCGACGAGATCAACCGTGCGTCGCCCAAGACGCAGTCCGCGCTCCTGGAGGTGATGGAGGAGGGGCACGTCACCGTCGATGGGCAGACCCATGACGTGGGTCGGCCGTTCATGGTCATCGCCACCCAGAACCCCATCGAGCAGGCCGGCACCTACCAGCTGCCCGAGGCGCAGCTCGATCGATTCCTGATGCGGACGAGCGTCGGTCACCCTGATGCCGCCTCGACCGAGGAGCTGCTGGCCGCGTCCCGCGTGCGTGACCGGGCAGCTGACCTGGCCGCCGTCGTGACTGCGCACGAGGTCGAACGGATGGGACGGCTGGCGGACGACGTGCACGTCGACCCGGCCGTCATCAGCTACGTACGCCGGCTCGCCGAGGCATCGCGCGAGGTCCCCGACATCCGCCTCGGCCTCTCGACCCGGGGCGGCCTGGCGTGGATGCGCGCTGCGAAGGCGTGGGCCCTGGCCGAGGGCCGTGGCCACGTCGTGCCCGAGGACGTCGCGACCCTGGCCCACCCGGTGCTGGGCCACCGCCTGCTGTTGGCGTCGGGTGCGGCCTTCGGTGGTGCCACCACTGCGGAGGTCATCGAGGGGCTGCTCGCACAGGTGCCGGTTCCCCACGACCGCGCGTGAGGATCACGGTGCGCCGATCCGCGTGGGAGGTTCCTCTGCGGATGCTGACCCCTCTC
This sequence comes from uncultured Actinomycetota bacterium, assembly GCA_963711175.1. Lineage (GTDB taxonomy): Bacteria > Actinomycetota > Actinomycetes > Propionibacteriales > Nocardioidaceae > Nocardioides. The sequence goes on along the minus strand of CAVQDC010000038.1, from coordinate 82,780 downwards.
GGGCGAGGCGTCGTCGTCACGGGCATCCTCGCGTCGGCTCTCGGCGCGCGGTTGCACTGGCAGGAGTTCACCCAGCTTGCGGTGCTCGCCGGCTGCCTGCTGCTGCTCGGGCTCCTCTGGCAGCTGGTGCCCGGCTCGCCGACGGCCCGCCTGACCATGCGGCAGCACCGCGTCGTCGAGGGCAGCCCGTCGCCCACGGCGACGTTGGAGGTGCAGGCCGGCGCGGCCCCGATGCTGTTCCCCCGCGTCGTCGTACCGGTCGGCGCCCGTGAGGTACACCTGCGGCTGCGCTCCCTGGGACCGTTCGCCCGGCACACCGAGCCCGACCTGCGACTGCCCGACATGCCGCGCGGGGTGCACGTGGTCGGCCCGGTGGTCTACGAGAAGTCCGACCCCGTCGGCGTCATCAGCCGGAGGTTCGAGACGGGCGCGCCGCTCGCCCTGTTCGTGTCGCCCGTGGTCGTCGACCTCGCGGTCTTTGCCGGTGGCCTGACCAACGACCTCGACGGGGCGACCAGCCAGCGGTTGTCGATGAGCGACCTGGCGTTCCACGCCCTGCGGGAGTACGTCCCGGGTGACGACCTGCGTCACGTCCACTGGAGGTCCTCGGCGAAGGCAGGGGAGCTGCTCGTCCGCCAGTTCCACGAGTCGCGTCGCGGTCACGTGACGATCCTGCTCGACGCGGCCCGGTCCTCCTACCCGCGACGGCGCGACTTCGAGCTTGCCGTGTCCGCGGCGACCTCGGTCGCGCTGCGCGCCGTGCGCGACGACTTCGACACCTACCTGCGGTGTGGCCCCCACCTGGCCCGCAGCAGGGAGGCGTTGGCGATGACCGACGCCGCGTGCCTGTTCACGATCGCCGACGACGACGACTACCTCGCGCACGCCGCCGCGGCGGCCGAGTCGGTGAGTGGAACGGGCCTTGTCGTCCAGGTGACAGGTGCGGCCCGCGACCTCGTCGAGCTGGACGCCGCTGCGTCGCAGTTCGGTCGCGGTGCGGACTGGTTGGTGGTGCGCGCGGACAGCGCGTCGACGGGCACGGTCCGCGACGACCGCGCGCTCCGGGAGATCGCCGTTCCCGACCTCCCGAGGCTCCAGGAGCTCATGGCGCGAGGCATGCGATGAGCCTGCGACGGGGCGCGTGGACGGACGTCACCGTCATCGCGGTGGTGATGGCCCTGACGCTCTCCATCCTCGACGACACGTTTGCCGACCGCAGCTACCTCGTCGCCGGCCTGGTGCCAGTGGCGCTGCTGCTGGTGATGGCGCTGGTCAGCAGCGGTGTGGACGAGGGCGGATGGTGGTACGCACTCGCGTCACTGGTCGTGTTCTCCCCGCTCGGCGCATGGGTGGCGCTGCGCGAGCCAGGTCCCTGGCTGCTGCCCACCCTCGACACGATGAGCGGCCTCCTCGCCGACACTGTGCGCGCGCCGACCACCCTCGTCGGCACGGTTCCACCGGTCGAGCCCAGCGGCATGGTGATGCTGGTCCCCTTCATGATCGGCTTCCTGGCGACGTTCCCGGCTGCCTGGCTCGCGCTCGGCACCTCGCGCCCCTATGCGCCGGTGCTCCCGCTGGCGCTCGGGCTCGCAGCCACCATCCCGCTGGGCGTGCTCGTCCCGACGCTGCTGGTGCCGCGCGGTGTCGTCATCGGGCTGCTGCTCATGGCCTGGGCCGCGGTCCGGGCGCGGCGCCAGGAGACCTTCTCCGGGGCGGTCCGCAGGTCGTGGGGCAGCGCGATGACCGCCGTGGTGACGGTGGCGCTGCTGTCGGGGTTGGTGGCGCTGGTGGTGCCGGACTCGAACGAGTCCGACCGTGTGCTGCTCCGCGGGGACAACAACACCTCGCTCGTCTCGGATGCGTCGCTCGACGTGCCACCGCAGCAGCGCGAAAGCTTCAAGCTCCTCCTGAAGGCCACGGGTGTGCCCGACGGGCAACGACTCCGCTTCACCGTGCTGGACCTCTACGACGGCACGCGGTGGGTGCCTGCTGAGGAGTCGCCCGGTTCGGGTGGCTACGGGACCTTCAAGCGGATCGGCGCCGAGGTCGCACCCCTGCACGACGGCCGTACGGTCGTGGTGCGAGTACGCATGCAGGCAGGCTACGACTCCGACTGGCTGCCTCTCCTCGGCGAGCTGACCAGCATCGACCTCGACTGGAACCCCGGCGCGACCGACGTCTCGGACCTGCGCTACAACCAGGCGACCGGTAGCGCCGTGGTCCTGGGCGGGGTGGACACGCGCGACGCCTACTCGTTCGAGTCCGTGGTGGGGGAGGACACCGTCACCCGACGCGACCCGACGCGCGACCCGTCAGCGGACCAGCGCCAGCCCGCTGGAGCCTCCCTCGACGACCTCCTCGGGCCGTTCGACCGCGACGAGCTGTTGCCGCTGGAACGGGTGCTGTTGCTGGCCCGCTACCTGCGGTCGAGCGGCACGGTGCTCAAGAGCCTCGCGACCGCGCAGACGCCGGACGACCTGGGCAAGGGGATGCTCGGATCCCGCCGGATGGCGGGCACCCCCTTCCAGTACAGCGCCCTCATGGCGCTGGGAGCGGCACGACTGGGTGTCCCGGCCCGCGTGGTGACCGGTGCACCCGTCGGGCCCAAGGGCCTGGTGCACAACGTCGACGTCGAGTCATGGGTCGAGCTGCAGTTCGCCGACGGCACGTGGCGTCCGCTCGATGCCCGTCGCTACGTCGGGTCGCGCGCGTCCGGCACGGGCGCGGATTCGGATGTCCTTCCCCCGGCGGACGAGTTCGTGAGGAACCAGATCGCGCGCGCCTCGGAGGGCAAGGACAAGGAGATCCGGCCGCCCGACGGATCGACGAATCCCGACGGCACGCCGATCGCACCGCAGCGCCCTGCCTGGCAGACGGCCCTGGCGGTCGCCCTTGCTGCAGGTGCGCTGGTGCTGATCGGCCTGCTGCTCGTCCCGGTGGTCAAGCTCGTGCGCCGCTCGCGCCGTCGTCGTACGTCATCGTGGTCGGGCGTGTGGGTCAACGGGTGGCAGGAGGTGCTGGACGCTGCTCGCGACCGTGGCACACCCGTGCCCGAGACGTGGAGCCGGGTCGCCCAGGCGGCTGCGCTCGGGGTGGGGGCGGACCTCGCCCGACGAGCGGACGCGGTGGTCTTCGCGCCCGGTCCACCCGGCGAGGGAGGCGAGGACTACTGGTCGGCGTGCCAGGACCTGCGCCGTGAGCTCCTCGTCTCTGCCGACCGGCGACACCGAGCGTGGGCCGTCGTCAATCCCGCGTCACTGGTCGCCGGGTGGGCACGCGCTCGCGGTGCCGAACCCTCCACCACACGACACCTGCGCGACGTCAGAGCTTGAGTCGCCGGAACACCGGTCGTGGCAGGTGGCGCAGTGTCGACATGACGTACCTCATGCTCGACGGGACCCAGACCTGCTCGCGCCCGGACAGGACGGCGGCCCGGACGGCCTCGGCGACCTTGTCGGGCGTCGTGGCCAGGGGAGCGGGGTCCAGGCCGGCCGTCATCTTGGACACCACGAAACCGGGGCGGACCACCAGCACCCGACCACCGTGCTCGCGCAGCGCCTCTCCCAGACCCTCGTAGAAGGCGTCGAACCCGGCCTTGGTGGAGCCGTAGACGAAGTTGGACCGGCGTGCCCGCTCTCCGGCCACGCTCGAGAGCGCGACGATCACGCCGTGACCCTGCTCCGTGATCCGCGCACCGAGCTCCACTCCCACCGTCACTGCTGCGGTGTAGTTCACGGTGGCCATCTCGTGCGCGACGGCCACGTCCTGGTAGGCCACCTCGTTGTCGGCCAGGACCCCGAATGCGACGACGGCCATGTCGACGTCCCCGCCCTGCCACGCGTCGGCAACCACGTCGCGATGAGCGGCAGTGTCGTGCGCGTCGAAGTCGAGGGGGCGTACGGTCGCACCGAGCTCGGTGAGCTGCGCGACGGCCGCATCGCGTCGGGGACCGGGACGGGCAGCCAGCACGATCTCCGTGGTGCCCGGGTCCACGTGGACGCGGGCGATCGCCAACGCGATGTCGGACGTGCCTCCGAGCAGCAACAACTTCCCGGGTCGCCCCGTGGCGTCGATCATGAGATGTCCATTTCTCCTAGAGGTGGAGCCGGCGGGCAAGGTCAGAGGTGAAGACCCCGTCGGGATCAACTTCCTGCCTGATGCGGCGGAAGTCGTCGATCCTGGGGTAGGACGCCTCGAGCATGCGCGCGGTCATGCGGCTGTCCTTGGCCAGGTAGAGCCGGCCCCCGGCAGCGAGCACGATCCTGTCCAGCGCATCGAGCAACGAGTCCAGGCCCTCGCGGACCGGGAAGTCTGCCGCCATCGTCCACCCGGGCGTGGGGAAGGACAGGAGTCCTTCGTTGCCGGCCCCGAGGCGCTTGAGGACGTTCAGGCACGACACGTGTCCGGACGCGACGATGAGGTCGACGCACTCGCGGACGCTCGCGGCAGCCGAGAACGGCACGACGAACTGGTACTGGCAGAAGCCCCGGGGGCCGTACAACCGGTTCCAGTCTGCGATCTGGTCGAGCGGGTGGAAGAACGCGGAGGCGGGCTGGAGCTGGCCCACCCGATGGCGTGGCGCCTTGTGGAACCACAGCTCGCTGAACAGGCGGCCGCTGGCTGCGTTGACCATGCTCGTCGGCACGAGGTCCGGGACCCGCACCGTGCGTCCAGCAGGAAGGACGAGGGCCTTGCGGAGGTGCTGTGGCGACAGGTCCTGCAGCGACGCGTGTCGTCCCTGGTGGACGACGCCGCGGCCGGCCCCGTGGCGTGAGCTGACGGAGTCGAACCACGCCACGGAGTAGGGGAAGGAGTCGTCTCCCTCCTCGAGCAGCCGCATGGTCGCGTCGATGTCGGGCGCGCGTCGGGTGCTGACACTCATGTACGCCGTCTCCGTGCGAGTCAGTCGCAGGTGGGCCCTGGTGATGATGCCGGTCAGTCCCATGCCGCCCACGGTGGCCCAGAACAGCGAGTCGGCCGGTGTCAGCCGGTGCTCGTGGCCGTCAGCGGTGACGAGCCAGAGGGCCATCACGTGGTGTCCGAAGGAACCCGACTCGGTGATGGTTCTTGCCGTGCACGTCGGCCGCGATCGCACCGCCGACCGTGACGTGACGGGTGCCGGGCAGCACCGGCACCCACAGCCTGAACGGCAGCATCGCCCTCATCAGTGCATCCAGGCTGACGCCCGCCTCGACGACCACGCTGGGGTCGTCGGCGTCCACCGCCATGATGCGGTCGAGACCGGTCAGGTCGATGACCGAGCCGCCCGCGTTCTGGGCCGCGTCCCCGTAGGAACGGCCGAGACCTCTCGCGAGCACACCGCGACGGCTGGCCGTCTTCACCGCGTCGCGTACGTCGTCGGCAGTGGATGCGTGCACCCACGTCGCGACACTCGGACTGGTCCGGCCCCATCCGGTCAGGCGTCGACCGTCGCCCCACGTACGTCGAGGCTTCGCGGTCACGGACTCACGCTACTTGCCCACCAGTCCGCGGGGTCAGCTAGCCGACAGTGACGCGCCGGTGCGCCACGAAGATCGCGGTGCCGGGAGTCAGCAGGCCTCGCGCACGTGACCACCCGCCCCAGACGCGGTCGTGCTGCTCGGGCCACTCGGGCTCGACCAGGTCGGCCAGCGTGAAGCCGTGGCGGTGGAGCAGGCGAACCCAGTCGCCCAGCGTGCGGTGGTGCTCGACGTAGGCCACGACGCCGGTCGAGTCGTCGACCTCGACGTAGGGGGTGCGGTCCCAGTAGGACTGGGTGGCGGTCAGGCCGGCCTCGCCGGGGTCGTCGGGAAACATCCACCGGGTCGGGTGGGTGATGGAGAACGCGAAGCGGCCACCGGGGCGCAGGACGCGGGCGACCTCGGCCAGCGCGCGGTCGATGTCGGCGACGAACTGCAAGGCCCCGAAGGAGCAGAAGACGACGTCGAAGACCGACTCCCCGAACGGCAGGTCGGTCGCCGTGCCGCGCACCGACGGCACGGCCACGCCGGTCTCCTCGTCGAGTCGCAGCGAGTGCTGGAGCTGGCGGTGGGAGAGGTCGAGGCCGATGCCGCGTCCGCCGTGGGTGCGTACCCACCGGGAGCACTGGCCGGCGCCGCTGCCGACCTCGAGGACGTCGAGGCCGGACACGTCGCCGAGGATCGAGAGGTCGTCCTCGCGATGTCCCTCGGGTCCCCACACGAAGCCGGCGTCACCGAGGAAGGCGCCGTGCGTGGCCTGGTACTCGTCGGCATAGCGGTCCCAGTCGGGACCGTTGGCCTGTCGCGACTCCTGCTCGGAGACGGGACGGCGCTCGACCCGTACGGACTGCGGCAGGTGATCGTCCACGCACCGGAGCCTAGTGGTGGGCCGAGGGGCCGGACGTGACGGAGCCGGCGACCGCGGGCCGTGCCACGATGCGGCCCATGGACGACCCCGGTGCGGCGCTGACCCCTCTCGCAGGCGGGCACTCCGGGCGTACGTTCCTCAGCGACGTCGGCGGCGAGCGCACGGTCCTGCGGATCTACCCGCCCGGCGACGAGCGGGGGCACGGGGCACCGGAGATCGACGAAGCGGTCCTCCACCTCGTCCGCGGGCTGGTGCCGGTGCCCGACGTGCTGGAGGTACGGCGCGCGGAGGCCGACTCCGGCCGACCGGGACTGCTGGTCACCTCGTGGATGCCCGGGGAACCGGGGGACAGGGTCGTCCCGCTCCTCGACGAGGCCGGATCGGCCCGGCTCGGTGCGGCGATGGGCACCGCAGCCGCCACGCTCGCGGGCATGCCGATGCTGCGCCCGGGGCCGTTCGTCGACGCCGAGCTGCGGATCGGCGGGTTCCCGGGCGACGGGCTGCCCGAGTGGGTCGAGGAGCGTCTGGGCGGGTGGACGCAGCACGAGCGCGACACCCTCGTGCCCGTCGCCGCGCAGGCCCAGGACCGGCTGGACGGCGTCGGCCGGGCCTGCCTCGTGCACAGCGACCTCAACCCCAAGAACGTCCTGGTCGACACGACCACCCAGGAGCTGACCGCGGTCCTCGACTGGGAGTACGCCCATGCGGGCCATCCGTGGACCGACGTGGGCAACCTGGTGCGCTTCGAGCGGCACCCGGCGTACGTCGACGCGGTGCTGCAGGCATGGACGGGCAGGCACGGCGGGACGGTCGAGGCCCTGCTCGACGGGGCCCGCGCGGCGGACCTGTGGGCGCTCGTCGACCTCGCGTCACGCGCCGGCGAGAACCGCGTCGCGGACCGCGCCGACGTGCTGCTCCGCGCGATCGCCGCCGAGGGGGACGTGCACGCGTGGCCGACGGCCTGGCCGAGCATGCTGTGAGCGTGCGCTGAGCGTGCGCCCCGGTTGGACGAGGGCCGTCGTGGACGCGTACTCTTGGGTGTTGCGCCAGTCGTCTGCCCGGCTTCCATACCGAGCGAAGCGAGGCTCGCCGGGTCACCGTCCCTGACGGAGGCCAGTGAAACCGACAGCTGCGCGCGTCCGCACGACTCCATCCATCCAAGGAATCACTTCCCATATGACCATGCTCTCCACGCTTCCGGACTACGACGCCCCCCAGGTGGCTGTCAACGACATCGGGTCCGAAGAAGATTTCCTCGCGGCAATCGACGCGACCATCAAGTACTTCAACGACGGCGACATCGTCGAGGGGACCATCGTCAAGGTGGACCGCGACGAGGTACTCCTCGACATCGGCTACAAGACCGAGGGCGTCATCCCCTCGCGCGAGCTGTCCATCAAGCACGACGTCGACCCCAACGAGGTCGTTTCCGTGGGCGACAAGGTCGAGGCCCTCGTTCTCCAGAAGGAGGACAAGGAAGGCCGTCTGATCCTGTCCAAGAAGCGTGCTCAGTACGAGCGCGCCTGGGGCACCATCGAGCAGGTCAAGGAGGAGGACGGCGTCGTCGAGGGCACCGTCATCGAGGTCGTCAAGGGCGGCCTCATCCTCGACATCGGTCTGCGCGGCTTCCTGCCGGCCTCGCTCGTGGAGATGCGTCGCGTCCGCGACCTGCAGCCCTACGTCGGCCAGACGCTCGAGGCGAAGATCATCGAGCTCGACAAGAACCGCAACAACGTGGTCCTGTCGCGTCGTGCCTGGCTCGAGCAGACCCAGTCGGAGGTCCGCCACGGCTTCCTGACCCAGCTCCAGAAGGGTCAGATCCGCAAGGGTGTCGTCTCCTCGATCGTCAACTTCGGTGCGTTCGTGGACCTCGGCGGCGTCGACGGTCTCGTCCACGTCTCCGAGCTGTCGTGGAAGCACATCGACCACCCGTCCGAGGTCGTCGCCGTGGGCGACGAGGTCACCGTCGAGGTCCTCGACGTGGACATGGACCGCGAGCGTGTCTCCCTGTCGCTGAAGGCGACGCAGGAGGACCCGTGGCAGCACTTCGCCCGCACCCACCAGATCGGTCAGATCGTCCCGGGCAAGGTCACCAAGCTGGTGCCCTTCGGTTCGTTCGTCCGTGTCGAGGAGGGCATCGAGGGCCTGGTGCACATCTCCGAGCTCGCCGAGCGTCACGTCGAGATCCCCGAGCAGGTCGTCCAGGTCAACGACGACGTCATGGTCAAGATCATCGACATCGACCTCGAGCGTCGCCGGATCTCGCTGTCGCTCAAGCAGGCCAACGAGACCGCTGCTGCCGCTGACGTGGAGGAGTTCGACCCCACGCTCTACGGCATGACCGCGACCTACGACGAGCAGGGCAACTACGTCTACCCCGAGGGCTTCGACCCCGAGACGGGCGAGTGGCTCGAGGGCTTCGACGACCAGCGCGCGGTCTGGGAGGACCAGTACGCCAAGGCGCACACCCGCTGGGAGCAGCACGTCAAGCAGCAGGCTGACGCCAAGGTTGCCGAGGCCGAGGCCGGCGAGGCCACCTCGTACTCCTCCGGTGGCGACGTCACCGAGGGTGGCGACGAGACCGGTGGCGGCGAGACCGGCGGCTCGCTCGCCTCGGACGAGGCGCTGCAGGCGCTTCGCGAGAAGCTCACGGGTGGCCAGGCCTGATCGCCTGACGCTCACGCACCACCCACGTTGGCCCGCCGGGATCTCCCGGCGGGCCTTCGTCGTACGCCGGCGTGGTCGCCGTGCCGGGGAAGATGTCGGCGGTCAGGGTGGATCCGCTAGAACTGCCCCATGACATCTCACGGAGCATCCGCGCTGGTCCTCGGTGGCGGCGGGATCACCGGAATCGCGTGGGAGCTCGGCATCCTCGCCGGGCTGGCGGCGGCCGGGGTGCACCTGGGTGACGCCGACACCTTGGTCGGCACGTCCGCCGGGTCGGTCGTCGGTGCGCAGGTCGCCTCCGGCCTGCCGATCGCCGACCTCTACGCCACGCAGCTCGAGCCGCCCGATGCTGAGCTGGGTGGCCGGCTGTCGCGGCTGGCGATGCTCAAGCTCGTGCCGCCCTACGTGCTGCCCGGCAGTGGCCGCGACAAGCTGGCCAGGGTGGGCCGAGTGGCGCGAGCCGCGCACGCCCCGGGAAGCATCGACCGCGAGGCAGTCATGCGTTCTCGGCTGGCGGTGCACGACTGGCCCGAACGTGACCTGCGCGTCACGGCCGTGGACACCGGGAGCGGCGAGTTCACCGTGTTCACCCGGGACTCGGGCGTCGACCTGGTCTCTGCCGTCGCCGCGAGCTGCGCCGTGCCGACGGTGTGGCCGCCCGTCGAGATCGGCGGTCGCACCTACATGGACGGCGGGATGCGGTCGACGGCCAACGTCGACGTCGCCGCGGGAGCCGAGCGCATCGTCGTACTGGCCCCGCTGCCGCGCTCGGTCAGCAGGAAGACCTCGATCCGGTCCCAGCTGGAGGGCGTGGCCCCCCGCGCGTGGTCGGTCGTGACGCCCGACCCCGAGGCGCTCGCCGCCTTCGGCCGCAACCTGCTCGACCCGGCCAAGCGGCGGGCGGCGGCGGAGGCGGGGCTGCGCCAGTCCCGGGACATCGTCGAACAGATCGGCGCCGTCTGGGCCGCGTGAGGTCCCCGACCCCTACGACGCGACGGCCCGCCGGGATCACCCGGCGGGCCGTCGTCGTACGTGGAGCAGGTGCGTCGTGCAGGTGCCGTCACGCCCGGGGGACCAGGTGGCGGCGCTCCTCGACGAGGCCGAGCTCGTCGAACGGGTGGCTGGTGGACGAGGGGCCGCCGAAGCGGTCGTGGCGGGCGTAGCTGACGAGCAGCGACGCGAGGGCGAACAGGGCGATGAGGGCGATGAAGGTGGTCATGGCAGTAATTCTCCGCCCAACGAGTTACTGCCACCAGTGGCAGGAATGACAGTGTTAGTTGATTTGCTGCCACGCATGGTGCACGCTGGCCCCATGAAGAAGGTCGCGGTGATCGTCCAGGACGGCGCGGAGCCGTTCGGGCTCGGCTCGATGTGCGAGGTCTGGGGCGAGCCCTACCACCCCGAGGACGACAACCCCGTCTTCGACTTCATCGTCGCCACACCCCGCCCCGGTCGCGTGAAGGGCGCCACCGGCTTCGACCTGCACGTCGATCACTCGCTCGAGGACGCCGCCGACGCCGACCTCGTGTGCCTGGTCCCCAAGCGCGGCTTCCGCGACCCCTCGCCGGAGGTGGTCGAGCTCGTACGCTCGGTGCACGACCGTGGCGGGCTGGTCTTCGGCCACTGCTCGGCGGCCTTCATCATCGGCGAGGCCGGGTTGCTCGACGGCCGCCGCGCGACCACGCACTGGCGCCACGTCGACGAGCTCGCAGCCCGGTTCCCCGAGGCCACGATCGACGGCAACGTGCTCTACGTCCAGGACGGTTCGATCGTCACCGGTGCCGGTTCGGCTGCGGGCCTGGACGCCTCGCTGCACGTGATGCGCCAGCACTTCGGCGCACAGGTCGCGGCCACCACTGCGCGCCGGATGGTCGTCCCGCCGCACCGCGACGGTGGCCAGGCGCAGTACGTCGTCCGCCCGGTGCCGGTGTGCGAGTCCGAGGCCCTGGCGCCGCTGCTCGCGTGGATCAGCGCGCACCTCGCCGAGGAGCTCGACGTCGAGACCCTGGCCCGGCAGATGCACATGTCCGCGCGCACGTTCGCGCGGCGCTTCAAGGAGGAGACCGGCACCACGCCCTACAGCTGGATCCTGGGGGAGCGGGTGCGCGCGGCGGAGGAGCTGCTCGAGCAGACCAACCACTCGATCGACTGGGTCGCCGGCGAGGTCGGCTTCGGCAACGCCGCCACCCTCCGGCACCACTTCGGCCGCTCGCGCGGCGTCAGCCCGCAGGAGTACCGGCGTACGTTCCGGATGACCGCCTGACGGCTCGTGTCCCGACCCGTGGCTCCGCCCGTGGGGGTGGAGGACCACCCTCGGTAGCCTTGGCCGCGTGAACGCGACCCCGCTGGCCGACCTGTCCGCCGACGACCTCGCCGCCCTGCTCGTGCAGCAGCGTGCGGCCTACGAGGAGCTGAAGACGCGTGGCCTGAAGCTCGACCTGACGCGGGGCAAGCCCTCGGCGCAGCAGCTCGACCTGGCCGACGACCTGCTCCGCCTGCCGACGAGCACCCAGGACTCCCGGGGTGTCGACGTCCGCAACTACGGCGGTCTCGAGGGCCTCGCCGACCTGCGTGAGATGTTCGCCGACCTGCTGTGGGTCGAGCCCGAGCAGGTCGTGGCCGGCGGCAGCTCCAGCCTCACCATGATGCGCGACTGCCTGTTCTACCTGACCCTCTTCGGTGGCGTGGACTCCGAGCGGCCGTGGGGCCGGGAGGAGAAGGTCCGCTTCGTGTGCCCGGTGCCCGGGCTACGACCGGCACTTCACGCTGCTGGAGAGCCTCGGCATCGAGATGGTCACCGTCCCGATGCATGACGACGGACCCGACGTCGACGCCGTCGCCGCGCTCGTCGCCGACGACCCGACCATCAAGGGCATCTGGATCGTGCCGACGTACGCCAACCCGTCGGGGTCGATCGTCAGCCAGGACGTCGCCGCCCGGCTGGCCGCGATGCCGACCGCGGCGCCCGACTTCAAGATCTTCTGGGACAACGCCTACGCGCTGCACCACCTGACCGAGGACGAGGCCAAGAGCGCCGACATCCTCACCCTCGCCTCTGCGGCTGGTCACCCGCACCGGCCGATCATGTTCGCCTCGACGTCGAAGATCACCTACGCCGGTGCGGGCGTCGCGTTCCTGGCCGCCTCCACCGACAACGTCGCCTGGTACCTCGGTCACCTCGCCAACGGCTCGATCGGTCCCGACAAGGTCAACCACCTGCGCCACGTCGAGTTCTTCGGCTCGCCGCAGGGCGTGCGCGACCACATGGCCAAGCACCGCGAGATCATCGCGCCCAAGTTCGCCGAGGTGGACCGGGTGCTGACCCAGCGCCTGGACGGCCGCGGCGTCGCCACCTGGAACACCCCGTCCGGAGGCTACTTCGTCAACCTCGACGTCGTGCCCGGCACGGCGTCGCGAGTGGTGGCGCTCGCCAAGGATGCCGGCATCGCGCTCACCCCGGCGGGCTCGTCGTACCCCTACAAGCAGGACCCGGACGACACCAACATCCGGCTCGCACCGACCATGCCGCCGCTCGCCGAGGTCACCGAGGCGATGGAGGCCGTGGCGACCTGCGTGCTGCTCGCAGCGGCCGAGCGCGCTTCCGCCAGCTGACCGGGCACTTCGTGCCCGTCCTGAGCGGTGACCGGGCACCTCGTTCCCGTCCTCAGCGGTGACCGGGCACCTCGTTCCCGTGCACAGGTGCCTGTCGGGCACGAAGTGCCCGGTCACCCTGCCTGACGGGCACGAAGTGCCCGGTCACGTGTGACGGACGCTCAGGCGGCCACGCGCTCCGCGCCGAGCCCGCCTCGGACGAGGTCGGCGTACCGACCACCGAGGAGCAGCAGCTCCTCGTGCGTGCCGAGCTCGACCACGCCACCGCGGTGCAGCACGGCGATCTGGTCGGCGTTGCGGACCGTGGAGAGCCGGTGCGCGATGGTGATCGTCGTACGCGTCCGGGTGACCGCATCGAGGGTGGCGAGCACGGCGCGCTCGGTCTCGTTGTCGAGCGCGCTGGTCGCCTCGTCGAGGACGAGCACGACGGGGTCGCGCAGGAGGGTGCGGGCGATCGCGAGGCGCTGCTGCTCGCCCCCGGAGAAGCGGTGCCCGCGCGAGCCGACCACCGTGTCGTAGCCCTCGGGCAGCGACTCGATCAGGTCGTGGATGCGCGCCTCCCGAGCGGCCTGCTCGATCTCGGCGTCCGTCGCGTCGGGCTTGGCGTGGCGCAGGTTGTCGCGCACGCTCGCGTGCATCAGGTAGGTCTCCTGGGTGACCACGCCGACGAGGTCGGCGAGATCGCCGAGTGCGAGGTCGCGTACGTCGATCCCGTCGATGCTCACCCCTCCGGTGGTCACGTCGTGCAGGCGGGGGACGAGGGAGGCGAGCGTCGACTTGCCGCTGCCCGTCTCGCCGACGAGCGCCAAGGTGCCGCCGGCCGGGACGTGCAGGTCGATGTCGGTGAGCACCGGTCGATCCGTGTCGTACGCGAAACCGACCGCCTCGAACCGGACCTCGCCGCGGGCGGAGCCGCGGGGGTGACGGTGCGGGTCGGCGGGCTCGTCGATCTCGACCGGCAGGTCGGCGTACTCGAAGATCCGGCTGAAGAGGGCCATGGACGCGGTGAGGTCGACGCCGACGTTGAGCAGCCCCATCAGCGGCCGGAACAGGTTGCCCTGCAGGGCGATGAAGGCCACCAGGGTGCCGATGGTCATCCCGCCAGACGTCGCCGGGAGGCCCGCGGCGAGGTAGATGGCCGCCGGGACCGCGGCGAAGACGATGTTCATGGTGGCCATCCGCCAGCGTCCCGCGAGCCGGGAGCGGATCTCGAGACCGACGAGGTCGGCGGAGGTCTCCTCGAACCGGGTCGTGAGGCGCGGTGAGGCGCCGAGAGTCTTGGTGAGCAGCACGCCGCTCACGGACAGGCCCTCCTCGATCTGCACGTGCAGGTCCGCGAGGCGTTGCTGGCGCTCGGCGGTGACCCGGTGGCGCATCCGCGCGACCTGGCGGGTGAGGAGCACGGCGGGAGGCAGGACGACGAGCGAGATCAGGGCGAGGCGCCAGCTGAGGGCCACCATCGCGACGGCGGTGCCGACGACGACGGTGACGTTGCCGGCGATCGAGGTCGCTGTCTGGGTCACGACGCCCTGCATGCTGCCGATGTCGTTGACCAGGCGCGACTGGACCTCGCCACCGCGGGTGCGGGTGAAGAAGCCGAGGGACTGGCGCTGGAGGTGGGCGAAGAGGTCGCTGCGCAGGCGGTGCATGACCTTCTGCCCGACGGCGGTCGACAGCCAGGTCTGCACGACACCGATCACCGCGGTCACGACGGCGACGCCGAGCATCGCTCCGACCAGCAGGAGCAGCAGGCGTACGTCCTGGCGCGGCAGCGCGTCGTCGATGACGTGGCGCACGAGGAACGGCTGGGCGAGGCCGACCGCCGAGCTCAGGACGATGAGCGCGACGACGACGGCCAGGGCCGCGCGATGGGGCGCGAAGAGTCGGCCGATGCGGCGCAGCGACACGGGGGAGTCCGACAGCTGGCGGAGGTCCGCGGGGTCGGGGCGACCGGCGCGAGAACCGCGCGGGCCGCGGGATCCGGGCTGGGAGTCAGAGTGGTCAGCCATGCGACCAGCTCCTCTCTGTCGGGGATGTCTATCGTGAGGTAACCTCACTATGAGGTAACAACCGCAAGAGCGACGGAGGTATTCCCGTGGACCGGGACCAGCCCCACACGACCGGCGACCTGGTGATGGCCCTCGCCCGGCGGGTGCGGCGCGCGCACGTCGATGCGCTCGCCGAGTGGCGGGTCACGCCGTCGCAGTCGCGGGCGCTGCGGGTGCTCTCGTCGGCCCCGGACGGCATGCGACCCTCGGTGCTCGCCGACCACCTGCGGATCGCGCCGCGCTCGGCCACCGAGGTGGTCGACGCCCTGGAGGAACGCGGTTGGGTGCTGCGGGCACCCGATGCCACCGACCGACGTGCCACCACGCTGACGCTCACCGAGGGCGGCCGTGATCTGGTGCTGGCGATCGACGACGTACGACGACGTGCGTCCGAGGAGGTGCTGGACGTGCTCACGGACGCCCAGCGTCGTACGCTCCACGAGATCCTGACTGTCGTCGTGGGGGAGGACGAGTGACCGTACGTGTCGGACTGACCGGGGGCGTCGCCTCGGGCAAGAGCACCGTGTCGGCGATCCTCGCCGAGCTGGGTGCCGTGGTGATCGATGCCGACCTCATCGCGCGCGAGGTGGTGGCGCGGGGGACGCCCGGGCTCGACGCCGTCGTCGCGGAGTTCGGCCCGGCGCTGCTCACCGCCGACGGCGAGCTCGACCGACCGGCCATGGGCGCTCTCGTGTTCGGTGACGCGGATGCGCGCCGACGGCTCGAGGCGATCGTGCACCCTCTCGTGCACGCGCGCAGTGCTGAGCTCGAGGCCGAGGCTGGTGGCAGTGCGGTGGTCGTGCACGACATCCCGCTGCTGGCCGAGGTCGGTCGTGCAGGCTCCTTCGACGAGGTCATCGTGGTGGACGCACCCGCCGAGCTCCAGGTGTCGCGGATGGTCGAGGAGCGTGGGTGGACCCTCGCAGACGCCGAGTCCCGGATCGCCGCCCAGGCGACCCGCGAGGAGCGGTTGGCGATCGCCACGCACGTCATCGACAACGCCGGGACGCTGGCCGGCCTCCGCGCTCGCGTCGAGGAGATGTACGCCGCCCTCGCGGCGCGCGCCTGACGTTTCTCGTTCGCCGGGGTACGGCCGGTAACGTCCCGGCCGTGTTCTCGCTCCGACCCCGCCTGGCCGTGATCGCGGCCGGCGCCCTGCTGGTCAGCGGATGCGCAGGCCTCGGCTCGGACGCCGATTCGGGCGACGCCTCGCCGGCTCGGTCCACCACGACCCCAGCGGAGACCACGCCCTCGGAGTCGGCCACCCCGACCGAGGCACCCGAGGACCCGGACACCCCCACGTCGTGGGGGCCGACGGTCGGTGAGCTCGAGGCGGCCCAGGAGCTCGTCAGCGGCTGGACCCCCGAGCAGCTCGCCGGCGGCGTGATCGTCGGACGCTTCCACGGCACCGACCCCGCCGAGCCGGCCGCGATGGTCCGTGACCTCCACCTCGCCGGCGTGTCCGTCACCGCTGACAACGTGGTCGACCACGACCAGGTGGTCGCCATGACCACCGCGCTCGCTGACGCCGCCGCCAAGGACGGGCGCGACTTCCCGCCCGTGATCGGCGTCGACCAGGAGGGCGGCTACGTCTCGCACCTGCGCGGCATCGCCACCGACTTCCCGCACTTCCAGTCCGCCGGTCTCGCGATCCAGGCCGACCCACGGCTGGGGCGGTGGGTGACCCGCGAGGCGGCCCTGACCACCGGACTGGAGCTCCGCGACCTGGGCTTCACCTGGATCTTCGCCCCCGTCGCCGACGTGACCATCGGCGCGGCCGACGTGACCATCGGCCCTCGGTCACCGTCCGAGGACCCGAAGGTCGCGGCCCAGGCGATCGGCGCGGCCATCAAGGGCTACGACGACGCCGGCATCGTCTCGACGGTCAAGCACTTCCCGGGACACGGCACCGCCACCACCGACAGCCACGACTCCCTGCCGGTCGTCGACTCGACCATGGCCGAGATCGAGTCGCACGACCTGCCCCCCTTCGAGTCCGCGATCGCCCACCACGCGCCCGCCGTCATGATGAGCCACCTCGACCTGACCTCGATCGCACCGGACGTGCCCGCGAGCATGGCGCCCGAGGTGTACGACCTGCTGCGCGACGACCTCGGCTTCGAGGGCGTGACGATCACGGACTCGCTCGGCATGGGTGCGGTTGCAGGTCGGCCCACCCCGGCGCTCCAGGCGCTCGAGGCTGGTGCCGACCTGCTGCTGATGCCGGTCGACACCGCCGTGACCCACCAGATCGTGGTGGACGCGATCAACTCCGGCGACGTCTCCCGCGAGCGCGTCGAGGAAGCCGCCGCTCGCGTGGTGGCCGTACAGATGTGGCAGGCGCGCCTGGCAGCACAACGGCCCGTCCCCGCCGACATCGTCGAACGGGCACGGGCCGCGAGCGCGGACCTGTTGTCCGCGGCGTACTGACCGATCCTGGCCTCGGACCGCTCGGACCGCTCGGTCCGCCTGTCCCCCGTGGAGCGGTGCGTGGTGCAGGTTCCCGGCGCTCGGAAGATGTCTCACCCACCGCTCGGGCTACCGGCTGCGTGGAGCGGTGCGTGGTGCAGGTTCTCGGCGCTCGGAAGATGTCTCACGCACCGCTCGGGGCGGGCCGGACATGCCAAGACCGCCGGACACCAGTCCGGCGGTCTCGGGGTGAAGCGTGGTGCGTGCGCTCAGGCCGCGAGGTCGGGGTCGCCGGCGCGGCGGAGCTTCTGGAGCGCCTCCCGCTCGAGCTGGCGCACCCGCTCGGCGGAGATGCCGTGCCGGGCGCCGATGTCGGCGAGCTTGTGCTGGCGTCCGTCGGCGAGGCCGTAGCGGGCCCGGACGATGTCCGCGGAGCGGTCGTCCAGGATGCCGACCAGGTCCTCGAGCCGCTGCTTGGCCTCGGCGTCGAGGAAGTTGAGGTCGGGTCCGGGAGCGGTCTCCTGGGCCATCAGGTCACCGAGCGAGGTGTCGCCGTCCTCGTCGACCGGGGTGTCCAGCGAGACGTGCTCGCGGCCCCAGCTCATCAGGTCGAGGACGCGATCGATGTCCATCCCGAGCTCGGTGGCGATCTCTCCCGGCTCCGGGTCGCGGCCCAGCTGGCGCTCGAGCGTGCGACGCGCGCTGCCGACCTGGTTGAGCTCCTCCACGACGTGGACCGGGAGGCGCACGACGCGGGCCTGCTGTGCGATGCCGCGGGTGATCGCCTGACGTACCCACCAGGTGGCGTAGGTCGAGAACTTGTAGCCCTTGGTGTAGTCGAACTTCTCGACCGCCCGGATCAGGCCGGTGTTGCCCTCCTGGATCAGGTCGAGCATCGGCATCTGCGAACGGCCGTACTTGCGGGCGATCGACACCACGAGGCGAAGGTTGGCCTCGATGAAGCGGTCGACGGCGAGCTGGCCCTGCTCGGCGAGCCACTCGAGCTCTTCCTCGTTGGCGGTCATCGGGGCGCCGCCCTTGCGGCGGCCGATCCGGCCGGTGTCGAGGAGGTGCTGGGCCAGCAGGCCCGCCTCGATGGTCTTGGAGAGCTCGACCTCGGTCTCGGCGTCGAGGAGCGGGGTGCGGGCGATCTCGTCCAGGTAGAGCCCGACGCTGTCGCGGCCCTCGATCTCACGGCTGGTGCTGGTGCGCTTGGCCTGTGCAGTGCTCATCTTGGTCCTCCACTCTCGTGCGATCACCCCGTGTCGCACATCTGTTCCAACACCTGTGTCCGTTGCGAGATTCCCTGACGGATTGGCTGCCAGATCTTTTCGGCGGATTGTCGGTGCCTTCACCTGCCTTGACGAGCCAGTCGCCTCCGGAGTTGCACGATCCGCCAACTCTCAGGGACTTCTCAGAAGTTCCCTCTCTCCGGTGAGAACATGCGGGCACGGCCGGACGACGGGTGGACCTCAACGCCGACCTCGGCGAGGAGGTCACCGACGACGCCGGACTGCTTGCGATCGTGACCAGCGCCAACGTCGCCTGTCGTGCTGGTGACGCGTGCCCGTGTGTCGACCGGCTGGCCGGGGGAGAACCTGTGGACGAAGGGCCGCCAAGCTGTGGAGCACGGCACGACTTCTGTGGGGAACCCTGTGGGACCAGAAGTTTGTCAGGGAAACCCTTGCGGCCGGGTCCCCGGGAGACATAGAACTCTCCTACCGGAACCGCTTCGGCGGGGCCGGGGATCGGATCGGACGAACAGCTCCACACGGCGACTTGCTCGCCGCGCAGGCCCGGTGACGGGGACTGTGGGGGCCGGGAGACCGGTGCGGTGGCTCGGACGTCACCATCCCGGGCAAACTGAGGGGCTCCTGATGCTCATACCATCTGGAGCCCCTCACCCATGTGCGCCTCCGAGGGTGCCAGAGAGTTGCTCCCCGCCGCACGTCGCGGCCGGTGAACAATGGGTGGCGTGAGGGTGGTCCCGGTCGGAGAACGCGCGTGCCTGGTCGAGGACGCCGACGTCGACCTGTGTGCGCAGCTGCGGCCGGGCGACCCGGTGGTGCTGCGGACCGGGTGAGGCTCAGTCCTCGGCCGGGGGCTCCCACCGGCGCAGGGCGGGGTCGTCGGCGCGATAGCTGCGGACGGGTCCGGGCGGGGTGCCTGCGGTCTCGAACCGCACAGTGACGACGCCCGAGCCGGAGCCCCACACCCACCCTCGACCCATCTCGTCGTGCTCGACGTCGGCACCGGGCGGCCAGGTGCGACGGGGCGGCTCGGGGAGCGACACCTCCACCTCTTCCTCGTCCTCGCCTTCGCCGAAGAGGTCCTCCTGCACCCAGTCGGCCAGCCCGGAGACGCCGACGCCGAGCAGGCGCACCCCGCCTGTGGTGTCGAGGTCGCCGAGCAGGGATCGGGCGATGCGGGCGATCGTCGCCCCGTCGTCGGTCGGGCTGGAGAGGGTGCTCGACCGGCTGAGCGTGGTGAAGTCGTGCAGCCGCACCTTGATCGACACAGTGCGCCCGGAGAAGCCGTTCTTGCGCATCCTCGTGCCGACGTCCTTCGCCTGACGCGTCAGCAGGCCCTCCATCAGCTTGCGGTCGTTGAGGTCGGCGTCGTAGGTGCCCTCGACGCTGATCGACTTCGCCTCGCGCTCGGCGACGACCGGTCGCGAGTCCTGCGCGCGGGCGAGCTGCCAGAGCCCGTGCCCCTGGGCCTGGCCGAGGAGGCGTACGAGCTCGTCCTCGTCGACCAGCTCGAGCTCGGCGATGGTGTGGATCCCGGCCCGGCGCAGCCGCTCGTTGGTCGCCGGACCGACTCCGGGGATGACGGTGACCCTCATCGGCCGCAGCAGGTCCAGCTCGGTGCCGGGCGGCACGACGGTCATCCCGTCGGGCTTGTCGAGCTCGCTGGCGACCTTGGCGAGGAACTTCGACGACGCGATGCCGACCGTCGCGGTCAGCCCGCCGGTGACCTCCTGCACGCGCCGGCGCAGCTCGGCGCCGACCTCGGTGACGGTCGCGACCTCGAGGTCAGGCAGGTCGGCGGCGGCGAGGTCGACGAAGGCCTCGTCCAGCGACAGCGGCTCGACGAGCGGGGACAGGTCTCGCAGCGCCTGCATGACGAGCTTGCTCGTGTCGCGGTAGGCGTGGAAGCGCCCGCTCAGGAAGGCGGCGTGCGGGCAGCGGGCGCGCGCCTCCCGCCCTGACATCGCCGACCCGACGCCGAACCGTCGGGCCTCGTAGGACGCAGTGGAGACCACGCCACGCCCGCCGGTCCCGCCGACGATGACAGGCTTGCCGCGGAGCGAGGGCTTGTCCCGCTGCTCGACCGCGGCGAAGAACGCGTCCAGGTCGAGGTGGAGGATCGACGCGGTCGCACGCACTGCACCATCCTCTCAGCCCACCTTGCGTCCACAGGTGTCGCCCACGCGGGCTTCTCCACAGGGCTCGGATCCAGCAGGCGTACGACGTCGGTGGCCGCGGGAACCGTCACCGTCATGGACCCCACAGAGCGCACCACCTCACCCGACCCGTCGACGACCAGGTTGCGGGCACGCACTCCGGACGACCTCGCCGCGTTCGCGCCCCTCGCCCTCGGCTTCGTGCCCGAGCGGTCGGTGGTGATGATCAGCGTCGGTTCTGCTGGCGGCATGCACGCGCGCGTCTCCCTCCCGCACGACGTGGACGACGTCGACGACGTGGTCGAGGCACTGCTCCGGCCGGCACGCAACAACGGCGTGCGCGAGGTGGTGGTGATGGTCTACGACGACGACACGACCGTGGCCGACGAGGCCGCGTGGTCCCTCCACGAGGAGCTGACCGCTGCCGGCATCCGGGTGCACGAGGTGCTGCGCGTGCACGACGACCACTGGTACGCCGTCCTGCCCGGCGCGCCGCTGGAGCACTACCGGGGAGTCCCGTTCACGCTCGCCGAGCACGCCTTCACCGCACAGGGTGTCTTCGACGGGCGGGTCACCCACGCCAGCCGCGAGGACCTGCGCGCGACCATCGCTCCTGACGTCGCGGCCGCGCGAGCCCTCGAGCCGGAGCTCGCCGTCGCGGAGGTGCTGCCGTCGGGCGCCCTGCGCGCCCTCGTACGCCGCCACCAGGACGAGGGCACGATGTTCTCGCCGTCCGAGCTCGCGGCGACGGCGGTCTCGGTGCGGCTGGGGGAGCGGCGCGACGAGGCCTGGACCTGGCTGGCGCGCGGCGACGCACGACCGGCCGTCGACCTCTGGTCCGACGCCGTGCGCCGCCTGCCGGTGGGCCACGTCGCCGGTCCCGCCGCCGTGCTGGCCTTCGCCGCGTGGTTGGTCGGAGACGGCGCGCTTGCGTGGTGCGCGGTCGATCGCTGCCACGAGGCCGACCCCACCCACTCGCTCGCCTCGCTCGTCTCCCAGCTCCTGGACTCCGCCACCTCTCCGGACCGGTGGGAGGAGCTGCGCCCACGGCTCGGCGCGACAGCCGACCCCGCTGCGTGAGATCCCCCTTCGGGACGGTTCCCGGGCGGGTGTGCCGACACTAGGGTGCGCTCATGGGAGAAGAGGTCGACCAACAGGAGTTCAGTCGCGCTGACCGGACGCGCCACCGGGAGAAGGTGCGTCGCAACCTCGACGTGTTCGCGCGCATGCTCCGCGAGGCGCGCTTCGACACCGACGACCCGATGACCGGTCTCGAGATGGAGCTCAACCTCATCGACGAGGCGGGCGACCCCGCGCTGAAGAACGCCGAGGTCCTCGAGGCGATCGCGGACCCGGACTTCCAGACCGAGCTGGGCCAGTTCAACATCGAGATCAACCTCGCGCCCGCCAAGCTCCGCGAGGGCGGCCTGTCGACGTTCGAGAACAGCCTGCGCCGCTCGCTCAACGACGCCGAGGAGAAGGCCGCCAAGGTCGGCGCGCACCAGGTGATGATCGGCATCCTGCCGACCCTCGCCGAGGGTCACATGAATCTCGACTCGCTGAGCGCCAATCCTCGCTACAAGCTGCTCTCCGAGCAGATCCTCAATGCCCGCGGCGAGGACATCACCATCAGCATCTCGGGTCGCGAGCGGCTCACCACGACCGCCGACTCGATCGTCCCCGAGGCGGCCTGCACGAGCACCCAGTTCCACGTGCAGACCTCGCCCGACGAGTTCGCTGCCTACTGGAACGCCGCCCAGGCCATCGCCGGCGTCCAGCTGGCCGTGTCGGCCAACTCGCCGTTCCTGCTCGGCAAGGAGCTCTGGCGCGAGACCCGCATCCCGCTCTTCGAGCAGGCCACCGACACGCGCAGCGAGGAGCTCAAGGCGCAGGGTGTACGACCGCGCGTGTGGTTCGGCGAACGCTGGATCACCTCGGTGTTCGACCTGTTCGAGGAGAACGTCCGCTACTTCCCGGCCCTCCTGCCCGTCACCGACGAGGAGGACCCGCTCGAGGTCCTGGAGTCCGGTGGCACGCCCGCACTCCACGAGCTGCGGCTCCACAACGGCACGATCTACCGCTGGAACCGGCCGGTCTACGACATCGCCGACAACGTTCCCCACCTGCGCGTGGAGAACCGCCTGCTGGCCGCCGGACCCACCGTCGCCGACACGATCGCCAACGCCGCTCTGTGGTTCGGCCTGATCCGGTTCCTGGCCGAGAGCGAGCGACCGCTGTGGTCACAGATGTCGTTCTCCGCGGCCGAGGAGAACTTCCACGTCGCCGCCCAGATGGGCGTGGATGCGCAGGTCTACTGGCCCGGCGTCGGCCAGGTGCGGGCCACCGAGCTGGTGCTGCGCCGGCTCCTGCCGATGGCCAAGGCCGGCCTCGACTCGTGGGGCGTGCCCGCCGAGGAGAGCGACCGCTACCTCGGGATCATCGAGCAGCGGTGCCTCAACGAGACGAGCGGCGCCGCCTGGTTCGTCGAGCGGGTCCGCGAGCGCGGGGGAGGGGATCGCTTCGACGCGCTGCGCGCGACCCTTCTCGACTACACCGAGCGCATGCACAGCAACGAGCCGGTCCACCTCTGGGACTGACCCGACGAGCTCAGCGTCGTCGCAGTCGGAGCCACTCCCGGCGTACGTCGCTGACCGGGTCGAACCACCCACGCCGGGTCACCACCACCAGCCCCACGAGGTGGCCGGTGCTCCCGCACGCCCAGCTGACCGGCCCCACCCATCGGAGGTCGTCGTCGTGCGGGCTGAGCTCGCCCGGTCGGGTCAGCCACACGTAGGGACGGGGCGTGAGCGACCGCGCCCGACGCAGCAGGGCGAGCGCGACGTCGGCGCGCACGCCTGCGTCCGGCAGCGGTGGATCGTCGAGGTGGCGCACGCTGCAGCCAGGCTCACCTGCGTGCAGGACGACCGGGAAGTGCCGGCCCCTCTCGCCCTCGACGAGCTCGAGGGTCGCGGCACGGAGCACCCGGTGGGTGTGCCGGTCGATCGGCGCCCGCAGGGCCAGATGGGGTGCCGCGCTGAACGCCACGTGCTGGGGCATGGCCTCACCCTGCCGGAGGTACGGCGGCCTCGTGCGGCTCTCCACAGGCTGCCCAACCCCGGCCGTTTCCGTTACGGTGCCCACAGGCCGGCCGCGACGCGCGGTGGCCCCCGAGAGGAGACACCATGGGCACCGTTGTCGTCGGATACGTCCCCAAGCCGGAAGGTGAGGCCGCCCTCGCCGCGGGCATCAACGAGGCGAAGCTGCGCGGCAGCAAGCTCGTGGTGGTGAACTCCCACCGCGGCGGCCAGGAGTTCGACGGCCCCAAGGCGCGCGCCGGCGAGGACGACATGGCCGCCATCAGGGCCAAGCTCGACGAGGCGGGGGTCGAGCACGACGTCCGTCAGCTCGTCCGCGGCTTCGAGCCCGCCGAGGACCTGATCAGCATCGCCGAGGCCAACAACGCCGAGCTCCTCGTCATCGGCCTGCGCCGCCGCTCGCCCGTCGGCAAGCTCATCCTCGGCAGCAACGCCCAGCGCGTGCTCCTCGACGCCCCCTGCCCGGTCCTGGCGGTCAAGGCCCAGTAGCCCGCCGCGCCGCCGTACGTCATGCGGCTGGGGCACCGGCTTGCCCGGTCCGTGTCACGCCGTGGTGGTGTGCGCGATGATGTGCGGATGGGCTTCCAGATCACCGGCGACCCCGCCGCCGACAAGGTTCTCGACGACTCCGCGTTCGCGCTGCTGGCCGGGATGATGCTCGACCAGCAGTACCCGATGGAGCACGCCTTCCGTGGGCCGTACAAGGTCGTCGGCCGGTTCGGGACGTTCGCCCCGGACGCGATCGCCGCCGCCGATCCGCAGCAGTTCGCCGAGATGGCGTCCACGACGCCGGCGATCCACCGGTTCCCGGGCTCGATGGCCGCGCGGCTCCAGGAGCTCGCCCGCATCGTCGAGGACACCTACGGCGGCGATGCGGCGCGCCTCTGGACCGAGGCGAGCGACGGCAAGGACCTGCTGAAGCGGGTCATGGCGCTGCCCGGCTTCGGCAAGCAGAAGGCGCAGATCTTCGTCGCGTTGCTGGCCAAGCAGCTCGACGTACGCCCTGAGGGCTGGGAGGCGGTCGTGGGCGACTACGCGCTCGAGGGCCACCGCTCCGTGGCGGACGTCGTCGACGCGGACTCCCTGCAGAAGGTGCGCGACTTCAAGAAGGCCAAGAAGGCCGCCGCGCGCGCGTCGGACTGACCGCGGTTCGGCACCTCAGGCGGGTCGTGGCAGAATGACGACGCGGCTCTTGACGTCACCGGGCCCTGCCGCGCCCCGAAGTCGTTTGACGAGAGGTGTTCGTGTCTTCACACGCACGCAAGTTGCTCCCCGCCGAGGTGCTCACGCACCCCTCCATCACGTCCCTGGTCGCCGCCGGCACACCGACCGGCACGGTGTCCCCCGAGGACGTACGACGGGCCAGTGACGAGGCCGGCGTCGAGCCACGCCACCTGAAGGCGCTGCTCGTGCACCTCAGCGGCCTCGGCATCGCGGTCCAGATCGATGCGACCGGCCTGCGCGCGGTCGCCGCGACGAGCAAGCGGACCGGCACGTCCGCCGCCGCGAAGAAGGCGCCTGCCACGAAGGCCGCCACGGCGACGAAGACCGCCGCCGCGAAGGCGCCCGCCAAGAAGGCAGCGGCCAAGACCGCCGAGCCCGCCGAGGCGCCCGCCAAGAAGACCGCCGCGAAGAAGGCCCCCGCCAAGAAGGCTGCCGCCACGTCTGCCGACGAGGTCGTCGACCTCGGCGCCGTCGTCGCGCCAGCCGTCGGCGCCGACGGCAAGAAGGTCCTGCCGGACATCCCCGACGCCGAGTTCGAGAAGGCCGTCGTGGCCGACCCGACGATCAAGGAGGACGAGAAGCAGGCCTTCACCGTCTCCGCGGCCGACGAGACCGACGAGCCCGAGCAGCAGGTCATGGTCGCCGGCGCGACCGCCGACCCGGTCAAGGACTACCTCAAGCAGATCGGCAAGGTGCCCCTCCTCAACGCCGAGATGGAGGTCGAGCTCGCCAAGCGGATCGAGGCCGGCCTCTTCTCCGAGGAGAAGCTCGCCAAGGGCGGCCGGATCAGCCCGAAGATGCTCGAGGAGTACGAGTGGATCTCGGAGGACGGCCGCCGCGCCAAGAACCACCTCCTCGAGGCCAACCTGCGACTCGTCGTCTCGCTCGCGAAGCGCTACACCGGGCGCGGCATGCTCTTCCTCGACCTGATCCAGGAGGGCAACCTCGGCCTGATCCGTGCCGTCGAGAAGTTCGACTACACCAAGGGCTACAAGTTCTCGACCTACGCGACGTGGTGGATCCGCCAGGCGATCACCCGCGCGATGGCCGACCAGGCCCGCACCATCCGCATCCCGGTGCACATGGTCGAGGTCATCAACAAGCTCGCTCGCGTGCAGCGCCAGATGCTCCAGGACCTGGGCCGCGAGCCCACGCCGGAGGAGCTCGCCAAGGAGCTCGACATGACCCCCGAGAAGGTCATCGAGGTCCAGAAGTACGGCCGCGAGCCCATCTCCCTCCACACCCCGCTCGGCGAGGACGGCGACTCCGAGTTCGGCGACCTGATCGAGGACTCCGAAGCCATCGTCCCGGCAGACGCCGTGTCGTTCACGCTCCTTCAGGAGCAGCTCCACGCGGTGCTCGACACGCTGTCCGAGCGTGAGGCCGGCGTGGTCTCGATGCGCTTCGGCCTCACCGACGGCCAGCCGAAGACCCTCGACGAGATCGGCAAGGTCTACGGCGTGACCCGCGAGCGGATCCGCCAGATCGAGTCGAAGACGATGTCGAAGCTGCGCCACCCGAGCCGGTCGCAAGTACTGCGCGACTACCTGGACTGACCAGGCGGATGCCCCGCCTCACGAACAGCGTCGCCCTCGTGGCGGCGCTGTTCGTCGTTGCGGGGTGCACCCCCGAGGCGCAGCCCCCGGCGGCCAGGCCGCAGCAGTCGGTCGAGCCGAAGCCGGTGCCGACCACCGAGCCGGCGCCCTCGTCGGGCGGGACCAGTCCCGAGCCGACACCCGAGGTCGCCCCCGTCTCGCCCGACGCCCTCGACCGTGCGATCGCCGTCTCGGCGGTGCGGCACCTCGCCGGACGGATCGGGCCGCGCGAGGCGACCGGCCGTTCGTACGCCCGTGCGGCCCGCTGGGTGGGCGCCGCCTTCGAGGGCCTCGGCTACGCCGTCGAGCGCCAACGCTTCGAGGCGCCCGCCGGGATGTCGTGGGGCGTCGCGGTCCCGGCCGGGACCTCGGTGAACGTCGTCGCGACCCCGCCGGGTCTTGAGGCCACCGAGCCCCACCTCGTGGTCGGCGCCCACCTGGACACCGTGCCGCAGGCACCGGGAGCCGAGGACAACGCCTCGGGGGTCGGGGTGGTCCTGGCCGTCGCGTCGGCGGCCGCGGCCGGGCGTACGCGCCTGCCGGTGGTGTTCGTCGCGTTCGGGGCCGAGGAGCCGCGCGGCGCCGGTGACGACGCGCACCACTTCGGGTCACGCGCGTACGTCGCCGGCCTGGCTCCGGCGGAGCGGCGGGCCGTCCGCGCGATGGTCTCCCTCGATCGGGTCGGCGTGGGTGACCGAGTGCCGGTGGGCTCGGCGGGCGAGACCGACCCCGTGCAGCGCAGCCTCCTCGCCGCGGCCCGACGTGCTGGCGTCGCCACCGTCGCCGACGGTGAGCAGAGGAGCAGCGACCACTGGTCGTTCGTCCGCGCGGGACTGCCGGGGGCACGGCTGGGCTCGACGCCGTACGCCGGCTACCACGCGCCGGGGGACGTGCCGGCTGTCGTGTCTCCCGCCCAGCTCGAGCGGGTGGGCCGGTTGCTCCTGGCGTGGCTGGCGCCGCGCCAGGTCAGTCAGTGAGGCCGGCGCACTCCTGCAGCGAGGTGCGGTCGGCACGGAAGTCCACGGCGTCCCCGGGGATGGTCGATGTCCTCGCCAGCCCGTCGGCTCCGATGCGCTGGGGCGCCCACGCCGCGCGTACGACGTACGCGGGACGCACCCCCGCGGTGCGCGGGCGGACGGTCAGGGTCAGCACACCCGTGCGCGACGTGGCGGTGTCACCGGGGGAGTACCACGCGTAGTTGCCCAGCCCGTAGGCCACGTAGCCGTGGCCGAGCCGACCATCCCCCTGCAGCTGGTGGGCATGCGAGCCGGCCACGACGTCCGCCCCGGCATCCACGAGGGCCGTCGCCAGCGAGCGCTGGTCACGGCTCGGGCACCGCTGCCCCTGGATGCCCCAGTGCAGGTAGACCACGACCACGTCGGCGGTCCTCCGGGCCCGGCGTACGCCGTCGAGGAGCCGCGCCGGGTCGAGCGCGTCGGCGATGCCACCCCGCTCGTCGGTGGCCGCCCAGTGGCTCGTCGGGTCGGCCGTCGGGTCCTGGTCGGCCACGGAGGCCGCGATCGTGGCGACGACGGTGCCGCGGATGTCGGTGAGAGCCGGCGCGAACGCCTCGTCGGTGTCGCGCCCGATCCCGATGACCCGGAGAGGGGTGCGTGCACGGGCTGCGCGTCGGGCCGCCGCGAGCGTGCTGGGCAGTCGGGCACGACCGAAGTCGAGCGCGTGGTTGTTGGCCATGCTCGCCACGTCCACTCCCGCCGCGGCGAGCGCGGTGAACGCATCCGGACCCGCGGAGAAGGTGAAGCGCTTGCCCGGCTCGGGGCGTCCGCCCGAGCCGACCGAGGTCTCGAGGTTGACGATGGCCAGGTCTGCCGCGGAGAGGATCGCGCGCGCCGGACGGAGGGCGGACGCCGGGTTGAGCAGTCGGTCGGCGAGCACCCCCTCGAAGTGGATGTCGCCGGCGAGCGCGATGCGGATCGGTTCCGTCGTGGGGGACGCGCTCGGCTCGGACAAGGGTGCCGACGACGCTGACGGCTCCGGCGTCGTCGACTGCTCCGGCGCCGGGACGTCGGAGGGACTCGTGCACCCGGCGAGCACGAGTGCTGCTGCCGCCAACGCAGAGACCGCACAGAGGTGGCGTACGCCACTCCCGTCCGCTCCGGCCATGGCGTCATCGTGCCACCCGGGATCGTGCGTCCACCTCCTGAAGTAGGTGGACGCGAGGGGGGGCGGTGGTGCCACACTCGGGACATGAGATCTCGGATCGCCCTGGCCGCCGGCTCCGCGCTCGCCCTCGCGGCCCTCGTCGCCGCACCCGCGAACGCGGAGTTCTACAGCATCGACGACCCCGACGACGCGAGTGCCTCGCTCAGCGACGTCTACGGGTTCGAGGCCAACCACGGCTCCGACAACCTGCGGGTGAAGATCTACTTCAACGACCTGGTGCGCTCGAGCGCGGCGGGCGTCTCGATCTTCCTCGACACCGACCGTGACGTGAAGGGCCCCGAGTACGTCCTGAGCAGCGGACTCGGCGACGGCACCGACTACGTCCTGACCGAGGCCCAGGCGTGGCGCGGGAGCGACAACCGGGTGAGCTGCGACTACGCCGCTCGACCGCGCTGGGGCAAGAACACCTTCCGGGCCGTGATCAGCCGCGACTGCTTCGACGCGGCCGCGTCGGTGCGCGTCTCGGTGAAGATGGTCGACCAGGCCGACGGCTCGCACCCGGTCGTCGACTGGGCGCCCAAGCGGCACCGCTGGAGCCTTCCGATCGCGTCGGGTCTCGGAGCCTGATCCGACTCGACGGCCGACTCACCCGGCCGCAACGAGCCCGACCGCCACGCCGCACAGCAGCAGCCCGACGCCCTGCGAGGCGTGGATGCGCTCGCGCAGCACCAGCGCTGCGAGCGCGATGGTGATCGCCGGGTAGAGCGACGTCACCACCGAGGCGACCGTGAGCAGCCCGGTCTGGGTGGCGAGCAGGAACGCCACGACGGCGGTGGTGGCGAGCAGGCCGGCCAGCACGCCCCAGGCGTGGCTCCGGTCGTACGGCAGCCACCGGGCGCCCAGCGCGGCGGCGGTGGCCGCGACGGCGACCATGCCGACGGCCTGGCCGACTGCGAGCGGCGCGAAGCCCGCCTCCTCCGGGATCTGTCCGGTCGCGGCGAACAGGAGGCCGAAGCCGAGCCCGGCCAGGACGCCGTCGAGGATCCCGGCGGCGAGGTCGCCGGCGTCACCGGGCTCGCGGCTCACCAACCAGATCCCCGGCACGGCCGCGACGATCCCGACCCACACGAGCACCGCCGGGCGCTCGCCGGTCGCGAACCCGACGCACACCGGCAGCACGGCTGCGCCGACGGCGGAGATGGGAGCCACGACCCCCATCCGACCCGCGGCCAGTCCGCGGTAGAGGAACGCACCCCCGACGCCCGAGCCGATCCCGGCGATCCCACCCCAGAGGAGGTCGACGGTGGTCGGAGAGCCGTCGGTGAGCAGGGTGAGCACGACTGCGCCGGCCAGGGCTGCGCTGACGCCGGTGAACGCGACGGGCCACGCGGACGTACGACGTGCCGCCAGGCCCCCGACGAAGTCCGAGAGCCCGTAGGCGACGGCGGCCGCGAGCGAGAGCAGGACCGCCATCAGGTGAGGACCACGCCGACGACCCAGGTGGCGACGGCGAGGAACGCGGCCACCAGCTCGATGAGGATCGAGAAGCCCACCGCCCTGAGGGCTGCCGTGGTCGAGGGCCAGGCGCCGCCCGCGCCCACGCGGGCGCGCTCGGCGAGGTAGATGCCGAGCACGAAGCCGATCAACATCCCGACCACCGGGACCACGAAGAACCCGATGAAGGCCAGCAGCCCACCGGCGAACAGGGTGCGGTTGGGCACGCCGGTGGACTTGAGCTGCCGCCCGGGCACGAGGTACTTCACGACGGTGCCGATGACGAGGAAGGTCGTGGCGAACGCGAAGACCAGCCAGGCGGTGGTGGTGCCGATCTCGAGCGCCCACACGAGGATCGCGCCCAGCACCAGCACGGTGCCGGGCAGCACGGGGACGATGATCCCGGCGATGCCGACGGCGATGGCGATGGCGACGAGGATCTCGGTGGCGCTCACGGGACAAGCCTCCCAGACGCTCGGGTCGGCCCGGGACGCAGAACGGCCCCGGAGAGCGTGTCCGGGGCCGAGCTGGTGCGTAGGTGGGAGGTGGTCAGGCGTCGCTGTCCGCTGCCGGGGCGGCGGGGGTCTCCAGCTTGTGGGTCTCGTCGTGGACCGCAGCAGCGATCTCGCGGAGCTTCTCGCCGTGCTCGCGGGCGTGGTGCGCGCAGAACAGCAGCTCGCCGCCGGTCTGGAGCTCCACTCGGAGGTAGGCCTGGGCACCGCAGCGGTCGCAGCGGTCACCGGCCGTCAGGACGGCCTGGGAGGGTGCGGTGGCAGTGGTCACGTCAGCCTCATTTCTTGTTCATCGGTGTCTGGCCCAACGTAGCCAGCGGGGCAAAGATTCCCCGTGGCCGGGTAGAGAGGAGAACTCTTCAAGTCAATCACGTCACACTCGCCGTCGCTGGCGTTGTCCGCATCCGTGGACGAGCCGTTGCCGAAGTGATACCTGACCTGTACCCCACGCTAGCCCCGGCCATCCGCCCGTCGGGGCAGGCGTGCCTCCGTCGGTGCTGGGCGTGTCGCGGGTAGTGTCGGCGTGTTCCACATGAGTACTTCGGAGCACCCGATCCAGCCAGATTTCCCCCGTACGACAGGACCTTCGTGGCAGCACCGGCGGACAACACCTACAACGCAGCACACCTCCTGGTCCTCGAGGGCCTCGATGCCGTACGCAAGCGGCCGGGCATGTACATCGGCTCGACCGACACGCGCGGGCTGATGCACTGCCTGTGGGAGATCATCGACAACGGGGTCGACGAGGCGCTCGCCGGCGTCGCGCACCTCGTCGAGATCACGCTCCACGACGACGGGTCGGTCGAGGTCTTCGACGACGGGCGCGGCATCCCGACCGACAAGGAGCCCAAGACCGGGCTGCCGGGCGTCGAGGTGGTCGCCACCAAGCTGCACGCCGGCGGCAAGTTCGGCGGCGGGTCCTACGTCGCCACGGGCGGCCTGCACGGCGTCGGCCTGTCGGTGGTCAACGCACTGTCCTCGCGGATGGACATCGACGTCGACCGGTCGCCGTCGCAGCAGGGCCTGTCCTTCCAGCGTGGCGTGCCGGGGGTCTTCGACGGCGACGGACCGAATGCGTCGTTCACGCCGCAGTCCGGGCTGACCCGCAAGGGCAAGCGCGTGGCGAAGGGCAGGACGGGCACCCGGATCCGGTTCTGGCCGGACCGCCAGATCTTCACCAAGGACGCCGGCTTCGAGATGGAGGGCCTCATCGGCCGGGCTCGGCAGACGTCCTACATCGTGCCGGGGCTCGAGCTGCTGATCCGCGACCAGCGCACCGCCGAGGTCGTCGAGGAGAGGTTCCGCCACGACGGCGGGATCGCGGAGTTCGTCGAGTTCCTCTCGCACGGCGAGCCCGTCACCGACATCCTGCGGCTGCAGGGCACCGACACGTTCACCGAGACCGTGCCGCTGCTCGACGACAAGGGCCACATGACACCCCAGGAGATCGAGCGCGAGCTGACCGTCGACGTCGCCGTGCGGTGGGACACGGCGTACGACACCGAGGTGCGCTCGTTCGTCAACGTGATCGCGACGCCCAAGGGCGGCACCCACGTCAGCGGGTTCGACGCGGCACTGACCAAGACCTTCAACGACGCGATGCGCGGGTCGAAGGTGCTCAAGACGGCCGACACGGACGTGATCAAGGACGACGTGATGGAGGGCCTCACCGCGGTGGTGACCGTGCGCCTGGCCGAGCCGCAGTTCGAGGGCCAGACCAAGGAGATCCTCGGCACCCCTGCCGCGCGCAGCGTCGTACGCAAGGTGGTGGCCGCCGAGCTGAAGTCGTTCCTCACCTCGACCAAGCGTGCCGAGAAGGCCCAGGCCAAGGTGCTGATGGAGAAGGTCGCGGGCGC
Organism: uncultured Actinomycetota bacterium; assembly: GCA_963711175.1. Classification (GTDB taxonomy): domain Bacteria; phylum Actinomycetota; class Actinomycetes; order Propionibacteriales; family Nocardioidaceae; genus Nocardioides. Next base: position 50,411 of record CAVQDC010000038.1, on the reverse strand, counting down.
GTCCAAGACCCGGCTCGCGGCCCGGCAGCACAAGGAGAACCAGCGCCGCAAGACCGCGCTCGAGTCCTCGGCGCTGCCCGCCAAGCTCTTCGACTGCCGCAGCTCCGACACCGAGCGCACCGAGCTCTTCATCGTCGAGGGCGACTCGGCGATGGGGACGGCCAAGGCGGCGCGCAGCAGCGAGTTCCAGGCCCTGCTGCCGATCCGCGGCAAGATCCTCAACGTCCAGAAGGCCACCGTCGGCGACATGCTCAAGAACACCGAGTGCGCCTCGATCATCCAGGTCGTCGGCGCCGGCTCCGGGCGTACGTTCGAGCTCGAGGCCGCGCGCTACGGCCGGATCATCCTGATGGCCGACGCCGACTCCGACGGCGCCCACATCCGGTGCCTGCTGGCGACGCTGTTCTTCAAGTACATGCCCGAGCTGGTGGCCGACGGGCGGCTCTACTCGGCCGTGCCGCCGCTGCACCGCATCGAGCTGTCGAACCCCAAGAAGGGGATGGACAAGTACATCTACACCTATTCCGACGGCGAGCTGCAGCGCCGGCTGGCGGAGCTGAAGAAGAAGAACGTGCGGTGGAAGGAGCCGATCCAGCGCTACAAGGGACTCGGTGAGATGGACGCCGACCAGCTGGCCGAGACCACCATGGACCCGCGCCACCGCACGCTCCGCAAGCTCACGATCGACGACGTCGACGAGGCCAGCCGCATCTTCGAGCTGCTGATGGGCTCCGACGTGGCCCCCCGCAAGGAGTTCATCGTGCAGGGCGCCTACGAGGTCGACGTCGACGCTCTGGACGCGTGACCCTGACAGCGGTTGTGTCGCGATCTGTCGCTCAGTAGGTTTGTGGCCCGCGTCACAGCAGGTCGAGAGGGAGTCAATGCCCGACGAGAAGTTCGACTACATCGTCATCGGATCGGGCAGTGCCGGCGGCGTCGTCGCCGCCCGGCTGACCGAGGACCCCGACGTCTCCGTGCTCCTGCTCGAGGCGGGTCCTGCGGATGACGACGACAACATCCACATCCCGCTGGCGTTCTCGGCGCTGTTCAAGACCAAGTGGGACTGGAACTACGAGACGGCACCGCAGAAGCATCTCGCGGGTCGCCGGGCGTACTGGCCACGCATGAAGGCCCTCGGCGGGTGCTCGTCGATGAACGCGATGATCTACATCCGCGGCAACCACGGCGACTACGACGAGTGGCGCGACGCCTACGGCGCGACCGGCTGGGGCTTCGACGACGTCCTGCCGTACTTCATCAAGGCTGAGGGCAACACCCGCCTCTCCGGGAGGTTCCACGGCACCGACGGGCCCCTGCACGTCGAGGACAGGACCTACGACCACGAGCTGAGCACTGCGTTCATCGAGGCCGGAGCAGCGGCGGGTCTCAAGCGCAACGACGACTTCAACGGCGCCGAGCAGGAGGGCGTCGGGCTCTACCAGGTGACCTGCAAGAAGGGACGCCGCTGGTCGGTGGCCGACGCCTACATCCACCCGGCTGGGAAGCGACCCAACCTGACCGTCCGCACCGAGGCGTTCGTCACCCGGATCGTGCTCGAGGGCACCCGCGCGGTCGGTGTGGCGTACACGCGCGGCGGCGAGCACCACGTCGTACGCGCGGAGGCCGAGATCGTCCTCAGCGGTGGCGCGATCAACAGCCCGCAGCTGCTGATGCTCTCCGGCATCGGTCCCGGCGCGCACCTCCGCGACCTGGGCATCGACGTCGCGGTCGAGTCGTCCGGCGTCGGCCAGAAGCTCCAGGACCATCCTGCGGCGGGCATCCTCAGCTACACCAAGGACACGACCGACATCGCGGAGATGCTCGGGCTCGGCAACCTCGTGAAGTGGAAGGCGACCGGCAAGGGGCCGCTGAGCTCCAACGTCGGGGAGGCCGGCGGGTTCTACGCCTCGCGCGACGACCTCGACCTGCCCGACATCCAGCTGCACGTCGCGCCGACCGGTTTCTACGACAACGGCATGCACGAGCCCGTACGCCGCGCGCTGACGACGGCCGTCACCCTGGTCAACGTCCAGAGCTCGGGCCACGTCAGGCTGCGCTCGGCCGACCCGACCTGGCACCCGGAGATCGACCCCGGTTACTTCGACGACCGCGCCGACCTGGAGGCGATGATCAGCGGCTTCCGCACGGCTCTGGAGATCCTGCGCCAGGGACCGATCGCGAAGTACGTCGACGAACCCTGGATCCCCGCGTCGTCCGACCCGAGCGACGACGAGATCATCGAGGGGATCGGTCGGCTGGGCCAGACCCTCTACCACCCCGTCGCGACGTGTGCCATGGGCACTGTGGAGGGCAGCGTCGTCGATCCCGAGCTCAAGGTCCTCGGTGTCGAGGGCCTGCGTGTCGCCGACGCCTCCGTCATGCCGCGTGTGCCGCGCGGCAACACCAACGCACCCACCGTCATGATCGGTGAGAAGTGCGCCGACCTCATCAAGGAGTCACGATGATTACCCCACGACGTTCCTCTCCTCCGCTCCGCTCCTCCGAGCACGCGCCGCGGGGACCCCGATGACCGCCACCCTCGAGCCCACCGCGCCCCCGGAGGCCGACGAGACGTTCGACTCGCTCAACCCGTCGACGGGCGACGTCGTGGGCACGCACCCGATCACGAGCGGGGCCCAGGTCGACGAGGCCGTCGCGCGGGCCCGCGACGCCGTCGACTGGTGGGGCAACCTGTCCTTCGACGAGCGCGGCGACCTCCTGCTGACCTGGCGCAGCGTCATCACGCGGCGCATCGCCCAGCTGGCCGATCTCTCCCACCGCGAGACCGGCAAGCCGCACGGCGACGCCCAGCTCGAGATCGTGCTGGCGATCGACCACATCGCGTGGGCGGCCAAGAACGCCAAGAAGGTGCTCGGGCCACGCAAGGTCGGGGCCGGACTGCTGATGGCCAACCAGGCCGCGACCGTTGCCTACCACCCGCTCGGCGTGGTCGGCGTGATCGGACCGTGGAACTATCCGGTCTTCACTCCGATGGGGTCGATCGCGTACGCCCTGGCCGCGGGCAACGCGGTGGTGTTCAAGCCCAGTGAGTACACACCCGGGGTGGGGCAGTGGCTCGCTGACTCCTTCCGTGAGGTCGTCCACGGACGTGACGTGCTGCAGGTCGTGACGGGCCTCGGCGACACCGGCAACGCGCTGTGCCGGGCGAGGATCGACAAGCTCGCGTTCACCGGGTCGGGACGGACCGGCAAGCTCGTCATGGCCGCCTGCGCCGAGAACCTCACTCCCGTCGTCATCGAGGCCGGCGGCAAGGACTCACTCATCGTCGACGAGGACGCCGACCTGCCCAAGGCCGCGGAGGCCGCGCTCTGGGGCGGGATGTCCAACGCCGGGCAGACCTGCATCGGCACCGAGCGGGTCTACGTCCACGAGAACGTCTTCGACGCCTTCATGACCGAGATCCTCGGCCAGGCCGAAGGACTGCGAGCCGGCACCGACTCCGGTGCCCAGATCGGCCCGATCACGATGCCCTCCCAGCTCGGGGTGATCAAGAGCCACATCGACGACGCGATCGCCAAGGGCGCCCGCGTCGCGCTCGGTGGCTCCGACGCCGTGGGTGACCGGTTCGTCCAGCCGACCATCCTGACCCACGTGCCGGAGGACTCCACCGAGATCACCGAGGAGACCTTCGGGCCCACGTTGGCGATCAACCCGGTCGCCAGCATGGACGAGGCGGTGCGCCTCACCAACGCCACCGAGTACGGCCTTGCCGGTGCGGTGTTCTCCAAGGCCAACGGCATGTCGATCGCCCGTCGGATCCGCTCGGGGATGACCTCGGTCAACTCCGTCATCGCCTTCGCGGCAGTGCCGGGTCTGCCGTTCGGCGGGGTCGGGCAATCGGGGTTCGGGCGCATCCACGGCCCCGACGGGCTGCGCGAGTTCACCTACGCCAAGGCCATCACGCGCCAGAGGTTCGCTCCGGTGATGAACCTGACGTCGTTCGCCCGGGACGCCGCGACCGACGGCAAGGTCGCCCAGCTCATCACCGTGATGCACGGGGGCAAGCAGACGCTGAAGTAGGAGCCCGTCGAGCAGCCTCAGGTGCCCTCGCTGACCTCGTAGATCTCGTCGGCGACCAGCCCGTGCGCCTCGCGGTGCACGGTGTTGGCGGCCTCGGCGTCGGGGGCGTCGACCAGGCAGAAGATCCTGCCCTCGGCCTCGTTGACCCAGTACTTGAGGTAGTTGACGTTGTGCTGGGACTGCTCCTGCAGGTCGGCCATGTGGGCCGCTGCGACGTCGCTGACCGTGACGCCGCCATCCATGTGGTGGACGTCCATGAACAAGGGCATCGCGCCACCTCCTTCTGGTGTGGATCCCCGTGCGGACAACCCCCAGTCTGCGCCTGTGGAGGGTCGACGGGCAGCCCGGTCTGGACCTGCGGCCCGCCGCGACGCTTCATGGGATGTCGGTGAACCGGCACTTCCCCATGTTCATTGACCGAGGGAAGTGCACCTTCATCGACATCCCATGGTGAAGCAACAGCGCGGTAGCATCCGGTCATGCTGGACGTCGGAGTCGCCGAGCTGCTGCTCTTCGTGGTGCTGCCGTACGGGCTGGCGGTCTTCGGCCTCTACTGGGTCATCCGGTTGGCCGTGCGCCACGCGCTGGAGGACGACCGCTCCGCGGTGCGGATCGAGCGGGCGGCGGCCGAGGCCTCCGCGACGGCCGTCACCGACACGGTGCGCCGGCGCAGCTCGACCTGAGCGGGTCCCTCAGACGTGCCGGGCCAGCAGCCCGGTGTCGACGTCGTAGAGGAAGCCGCCGACGAGGGCGCGGTCGCCGATGAGGGGGTGCGTACGCACCTTGGCGACGTCCTGGCGCAGCTGGTCGAGCTGGTCGGTGACGACGCCGAACGACTGCCAGCTGGCGTCGGTGCCGGCGGACTCGCCGACCTGGATCCGCAGCTCCTCCTCCGACGCGGACGCCATCGCGCAGCGGGTGTGCGGGACGACGAGGACGCGGTCGACATCGAGCAGGTGCACGCCGAGCACCAGCGCCTCGAGCGCCTGGGGCGTGACGCGGCCACCGGGGTTGCGGAAGATCTTCGCGTCGCCCTGCTTGAGGCCGAGCATGCGCAACGGGTCGATGCGCGAGTCCATGCACGTCACGACCGCGATGCCGGCGTGCGCCTTGCCGTCGAAGCCGCCCAGGTCGAAGTCGTCGGCGAAGGCTCGGTTGGCCGCGATCAGGTCGTCGAAGTCGTCCACGTCCGCAGGTTAGCGGGCGTCAGGCATTGCCGGCGAAGAGGTCTCGCGCAGCCAGCCGGGTCGGCTTCACCTGACGGAACAGCACCAGCGCCAGGACCGCCGCCACGACCGCGCACCCGGCGGCGCCCCAGAAGACCGCGTGCTCCTGGGCGATGCCCGCGATCCGCAGCAGGTCGGAGAACTCCTTGCACCTGCTCCTGCCGTCGCACACGTCCTGCACGGGAGGGACGGCCTGCTGCTCGGCGTAGTAGCGGCGCAGGCCGATCGTGGTGAGCGCCGAGATGCCGATGAGCATGCCGACCATCCGCGACACCACGACGAACGCCGTCGCGACACCGTGCACGTCGTCGTCGGTGAAGGCGAGCAGGGCGGCGTTGACCGGCGCCAGCGCGAGGCCGAAGCCGAGGCCGCCGGTGATGAGGGCGAGGTTGGCGATCGGCTCCTCGATGGTGGTGAGCCCCCAGCGGGTCATCAGCACGAACCCGGCGGCCGCCATCAGCATGCCGATGGCGGTGACGACGCCGGGGGAGAGGAAGCGGATGAGGTAGCCGCCCACCACCGCGCCGACGGGCAGTGCCAGCAGGAAGCGTACGAGCACCAGCGCGGCGGGCAGCTGGTCGTCGGGGTAGACCGTCGTCCGCGCGAACAGCGGGATGTCGATGAGGGCGGCGATGAGGGCGGCTCCGACGAAGAAGCTGACCAGCAGGGCGCCCCACGCCGGCGTACGACGGAGCGCGCCGCGGGGGACGAGCGGGTTCTCGGCACGGCGTACGTGCCAGGTGAAGGCTGCCGACGCGACGAGAGCGCCGAGGAGGTACCAGCGGCCGCGGGGGGAGAAGACCTCGATCTTGGGGTCGGCGGTGGCGAAGGCCAGGATCACGCCGCCCAGCGCGAGAGCGAGCAGGAGGGCGCCCACGAGGTCTGCCTCGACGAGCACGCGGACCCAGCCGCGGAGGTCGAGCAGCGGACGTGGGGCGAACCAGCACCATGCGAGCAGCAGCACGAGGGCCGCGACCGTGATCGCGCCGATCGGGGTCAGCCAGCGTCCGTCGCCGGCGAACGGGATGAAGAGCTGGCCCCACGTGAGGTCGCGCATCAGTCCGGAGGGGCGGAGGAACACGACCAACCCGCTGGCGAGGGTGGCCAGCAGGAGAAGGATGCCGACGATGTCGGGCAACCGCCGGCGGCTCGGGCGCCGGATCGGTCGCGGTGCGAGCGTGCGGATCGCCGCGGCGAGGACCAGGCCGACGGCGAGGTTGATCGCGAAGATGGCCCGCCAGTCGGACACGGCGAGCACGGCTGCGCCGAACAGGGGCCCGAGCACCGAGCCGATCTCCTGCACCGCCGAGACGACGCCGAGCGGGATGCCCCGTCGCTCGACGGGATAGAGGTCGGCGACGAGCGCCAGGGTCGCGGGTACGAGTCCGCCGCCGCCGACGCCCTGGAGGAACCGGCCCGCCACGATGCTGGGCATGTCGTAGGCGAGCGTCGTGATCAGCGAGCCGAGCGCGAAGAGCACGAGTGCCATCACCAGCACGGGCACGCGTCCGCGCAGGTCGGCGATCCGACCGATCAGCGGCAGCATCGCGACGTAGCCGAGCAGGAAGCCGCTGACGATCGGGGCGGCCCGCTGCAGCTGGTCGATCGGCACCCCGACGCCGGTCATCATGTCGGGCAGTGCGAGCACCACGACGTACGTGTCGGCGGCGGCGAAGGCGACGGCGACCGCAGCCATCGCCAGGAGCAGCCGCGAGGTGCGCGTCACCGGCGCGGAGCCGGCCGCGGTCGCGCTCACGGTGCCTTGATGTCCAACTCGGTGCCGTAGTCGGCGAACTCCACGGTGTAGGTCATCGGGTCGGTGTGGGGGTAGAACACGCCCTCCATCGTGGCCTTGGTGAGCTCGCCCTCGGCGTTGACCTGCCACTCCACGTCGAACGAGTCGCCGGCCGAGGAGGGGATGACGGTGTCCATGGCGTCACCGGGCACCGTGCCGGAGTAGGTCGTGAAGACCTCGGCATTGCCCAGCCCGCCACGCACGCTCTCGCCGGCCTTGGGGGACTCGGTGAGCGTGAGCAGGCCGGGGAAGCCGTCGGCCCCGACGAGGTTGGCGGGGTTCGGGGCGCCGTACTCCTTGGGGTTGACCTTGTCGAAGCCCTCGGTGAAGGGCAGCTTGGCGTAGACCTTGCCGTCGACGGCGATCACCGGGACGTCGGCGGTCTGACCGGCGAAGACGACCGAGATCGACCCGTCGAAGGCCGGCGCGCTGGTCACCGTCCCGACGGCCTTGGCGATGCCGGAGACGCCGTCGGGGAGCTGGTCCGCGGTCAGCGTGAGGTTGACGCCGCTGGTCTCGGTCAGCTTGGTGGAGGCCGTGGCCAGCACCTCCTCCGGCGACTTGCTCTCCTCGGTCGCGCCGGTGTCGTCGCCCGAGCAGGCGGCGAGCGTGGGCACGGTGAGGAGGACGGCCGCGACGGCGGCGGCGAACCGGCCGGAGGTCCGGGGGCGTACGAGCATGGGGTCAGCCTTCCACAGGGGCGGGTGCGGGGTCGGTCGATGCGGACGAGCGTCCGGCGACCTGGATCGCGACGGGCGAGGCGACGGCTGCGATCGGCTGCGGAGCGGGCACGCCGGAGCCGTCGCGTCGACCGTCGGCCTCGGGCAGGTCGACGGGCGCGCCGCTGTCGGCGGCCGCACGCGCCGGTGCGGGGCCTGCCCAGGCCGTGACCAGGGTGTCCTCGCCCTTGAGGAACCGGTGGCTGCGCACGCCGCCCGTGGCCCGGCCCTTGCCGGGGTACTCCGAGAAGGGCGTCACCTTGACCGCACCGGCCTCGGTGCCCGGCAGAGCGGTCGACGAGCCGGACGCGGTCACGACCACGGCGTCGGTCGGGTCGAAGGCGCCGAAGAACGCGACCCGCTCACCTGCACCGAGCTTGATGCCCGCCATGCCGCCGCCCGAGCGACCCTGCGGCCGGACGCCGGAGGCGGCGAAGTGGAGGAGCTGGGCGTCGGTCGAGATGAAGCAGAGCTCCTCCTCGCCCGTGGCGAGCTCGACGGCGCCGACGACCTCGTCACCGTCCTTGAGCCCGATGACCTCCCAGTCGTCCCGTCCGAGGACCTCGGGGTTGACCCGCTTGACGATGCCGTCGCGGGTGCCGAGCGCGAGGCCCGGGCCGTCGGTCGGGAGGGACGTGAGCGCCAGGGCGCGCTCGCCGTTGTCGAGGGCGAGCATCTCGCTCAGCGGGAGACCGCCCTGGAGGGTCGGGTCGTTGGCCGAGTCGGGCAGCTCCGGCATGTCGAGCACGCTCACCTTGAGCAACCGCCCACGGCTGGTGAGGATGCCCACCTCGGCGCGGGCAGTCGTCAGCACGGCGCTCGTCACGACGTCGTGGTTGGCCCGGCCCTCGCCGCGACCGGGCTCGGACGCAGAGGTCGTACGCGCCAGCAGGCCGCTCGAGGACAGCAGCGCGAAGCACGGGGCGTCCGCCACCTCGAGCGGGGTCGCCGAGGCCGCGGTCACGGTCGTGCCGGCGGAGGCCAGCAGGACGGTGCGCCGCGGGGTGCCGTGCTCCTTCGCCACGTCCGTGAGCTCGTCGGCGACGACCTTGCGCAGCAGGTTCTCGTCGCCCAGGATCGCGTCGAGGTACTCGATGGTGCGCTCGAGCTCGTCCTTCTCCTTCTCGAGCTCGAGCTTGGAGAACTTCGTGAGCCGGCGCAGCGGCATGTCGAGGATGTAGTCGGCCTGCAGCTCGGAGAGCTCGAAGACCGAGATCAGGCGCTCCTTGGCGGCCGCCGCGTTGTCGGAGCCGCGGATCACCTGGATCACCTCGTCGATGTCGAGGATCGCGATGAGGAGGCCGTCGACGAGGTGCAGGCGGTCGGCAGCCTTCTTCCGGCGGAAGGTCGAACGCCGGCGCACGACGTCGAATCGGTGCCCGAGGAAGATCTCGAGCAGCTCCTTGAGGCCCAGCGTGCGCGGCTGGCCATCGACCAGGGCGACCGCGTTGATGCCGAAGGAGTCCTCGAGCGCGGTCTGGCGGTAGAGCTGCTCGAGGATCGCCTCCGGGACGAAGCCGTTCTTGACCTCGACGACGAGGCGGAGGCCCTGGTGACGATCGCCCAGCTGCTTGATGTCGGCGATGCCCTGGAGCTTCTTGGCGAGCACGAGCTTCTTGATCTGCTCGACGACCCGCTCCTCGCCGACGCCGTAGGGCAGCTCGGTGACCACGATGCCCTTGCGGCGCGGGGTGACCGACTCGACGCGGGCCGTCGCGCGCATCCGGAAGGTGCCGCGCCCGGTCTCGTAGGCGTCCCGGATGCCGTCGAGGCCGACGATCTTGCCGGCGGTGGGCAGGTCGGGTCCCGGGATGAAGCGCATCAGGTCGTCGAGCGTCGCCTTCGGGTGGGTGATCAGGTGCTTGAGCGCCTGGACGACCTCGACGAGGTTGTGCGGAGCGATGTTGGTCGCCATGCCGACCGCGATCCCCGCCGAGCCGTTGACCAGGAGGTGCGGGATGGCCGCCGGGAGCACGACCGGCTCCATCTCGCGGGAGTCGTAGTTGGGCTTGAAGTCGACGGTGTCCTCGTGGATGGAGGTCGTCATCGCCACCGCGGCGGGCGCCATCCGGCACTCGGTGTAGCGCATCGCCGCAGGCGGGTCGTCGGGCGAGCCGAAGTTGCCGTGGCCGTCGATGGTGGGCAGGCGCATCGACCAGTGCTGTGCCATCCGGACGAGCGCGTCGTAGATCGCCCCGTCACCGTGCGGGTGCAGCCGGCCCATGACCTCGCCGACCACGCGGGCGCTCTTGACGTGCCCGCGGTCGGGCCGCAGCGACATGTCGTCCATCGTGTAGAGGATCCGGCGCTGCACCGGCTTGAGGCCGTCGCGCGCGTCGGGCAGCGCCCGGGAGTAGATGACCGAGTAGGCGTACTCCAGGAACGACGTCTGCATCTCGTCGCGGATGTCGGTGTCGAGGATGTGCTCCTCGAAGTCGTCCGGGAGGTCCTGCTTCGTCGTACGTCGTGCCATGCGCACCATTCTCCCCGTAGCCCCCGCCCGACGGGCCGGGGGCTCGCCGGAGGTGGGGTCTCGATGCGCCGCGAAGCCTCGTTCCTCTCGGTGGTCGAGCACCTCCAACTCGGTGGTCGAGTAGCCGCGAGGAACGAGCGGCGTATCGAGACCCGGTCATCCACAGATCCCCTCGACCCCCTGGTCGAGCCCACGTGGTCGGAGGCACGCTCGAGTCATGAGCGCCTTCGTCTACATGTTGCGGTGCTCCGACGGCTCGCTGTACGTCGGCAGCACGCGCGATCTCGCCACCCGCACCTTCCAGCACGAGATCGGTCTGGGTGCGGCGTACACGGCGACTCGACGGCCGGTGGAGCTGGCGTGGCACGAGGAGCACAGCACGTCGGGGCAGCGTTCTCTCGCGAGAAGCAGGTCCAGAACTGGGGACGGCGAAGCGACTCGCGCTGATCGACGGGGACTACGAGGGCTTGCCGGCGCTCGCGAAGAAGGATTTCTCGCGCAGGAGCCATCCTCGCGGCTGAGCGGGTCTCGATACGCCTCGCTCGTTCCTCGCTCGGCTACTCGACCACCGAGGGCTCGTTCCTCGCTCGGCTACTCGACCACCGAGGGTTGGTGTCCTCCCTCGGCTACTCGACCACCGGGTGGTGAGGTGGGCCGATAGATTGCTGCCGTGACCGACGTCGAGGCCCAGCAGGTGCCGCCACCCCGCCACTGGGAGGCGGACGTGCTGCTGCGTGACGGACGGACGGCGCACATCCGGCCGATGCAGCCGGAGGACCGTGAGCTGCTGGTCGACTTCTACGCCCGGGTCTCCGACCAGTCGAAGTACTACCGCTTCTTCTCGCCGATGCCGGAGCTCTCCGACCGCGACCTCGACAGGTTCACCCGGGTCGACCACCGCGACCGGGTGGCGCTGATCCTGCTGGTCGCCGGGCAGATGATCGCCGTCGGCCGCTTCGACACGATCCGCCCCGGCTACGCCGAGGTCGCGTTCCTCGTCGAGGACAAGCACCAGGGCCGGGGGATCGGGCAGCTGCTGCTCGAGCACCTCGCGCAGGCAGGGCGTGAGCGCGGGGTCGAGGAGTTCGTCGCCGAGGTGCTCCCCGACAACCAGGCGATGATCCACACGTTCAAGGACGCCGGCTACCAGGTGAAGAGCGCCTACGAGGACGGCGTGATGGAGCTGGTCTTCCGGATCGACCCCACCGACACCGCGATCGGTGTGATGGAGCAGCGCGAGCACCGCGCCGAGTACGCCTCGATCGAGCGGTTCTTCTCGCCGAAGTCGGTCGCGATCATCGGCGCCAGCCGGCGCCAGGACACCATCGGTCGCGCACTCGTGCGCCACATGGTGCTCGGCAACTTCGCTGGCCGGATCCACGTGGTCAACCCGAGCGCCGACTCGGTCGCGGGCATGCCGGCGTGGAAGTCGGTCGCGGAGATCCCCGGCGACGTCGACGTCGCGATCGTGGCCGTGCCGGCAGAGGCGGTGCAGGACGTCGTCCTCGACTGCGCCGCCAAGGGCGTCCACGGCCTCGTCGTCATCTCGTCCGGGTTCGCCGAGACGGGGGAGGAGGGCAGGATGCGACAGCGCCGGCTCGTCGGGCTGTCCCGGTCGTACGGCCTGCGCCTGATCGGCCCCAACGCGCTCGGCGTCATCAACACCGACCCCGACGTCTCGCTCAACGCCTCCCTGTCGTCGGTGATGCCGCCGCGCGGGCGTGCCGGCTTCTTCTGCCAGTCCGGTGCGCTGGGCACCGCGATCCTGGAGAAGGTGCAGAACCGTGGCCTCGGGCTGACGACGTTCGTCAGCGCCGGCAACCGCGCCGACGTCTCGGGCAACGACCTCCTCCAGTACTGGGAGGAGGACGACGCCACCGAGGTCGTGCTGCTCTACCTCGAGTCGATCGGCAACCCGCGCAAGTTCTCCCGGGTCGCGCGACGCGTGAGCCGGCGCAAGCCGATCGTCGCCGTACGGTCCGGTCGCAGCTCGCAGGGCGTGCCGATGGGCCACGCGGTGCGGAAGATCGCCGCGCCCGCCCAGGCGGTCGACGCGATGTTCCGGCAGGCCGGGATCATCCAGGTCGAGTCGCTGGAGGAGATGTTCGACGTAGCCCAGCTGCTGGCCCACCAGCCGCTGCCGCGTGGGCGCCGCGTCGCGATCGTCGGCAACTCCGACGCGCTCGGCCTGCTCGCCAACGACGCGGCGAACTCGGTCGGCCTCGTCGTCAACAAGCAGGTGCCGCTGGGCGCCGACGCGACCGCCGAGGACTTCGAGGACGCCCTCGACGGCGCGATCGACGACCCCGAGGTCGACGCGGTCGTCGCCATCTTCATCCCGCCGCTCAACGTCGCCGGTGCCCGCGAGGACGTCGCCAACGTGCTGGCAGCTGTCGGCGAGCAGTCCGACAAGCCGATCGTCTCGACGTTCCTCGGCACCGAGGGCGTCCCCGAGCTGCTGCGCGTGCCCGACGTCGCCGGGTCGTCGGCCGGCAGGGGGTCCGTGCCGTCGTACCCCGCCGTCGAGGCCGCAGTGCGGGCGCTCGCCCATGTCGTGGAGTACGCCGTGTGGCTGCGGGTGCCGCAGTCGACCTACTCCGCCGACCTGGACCCCGTCGACCTCGACGCGGCCCGGCACCTCGTCAACGAGGTGCTGATGAACCACCCCGAGGGGCGCGACCTCGACTTCGACGAGCAGCACCGGCTGCTGCGGGCCTACGGGATCGACCTCTGGGACACCTATGCCGTGCAGAGCCTCGACGAGGCGACGGCTGCGGGGGAGGCGCTCGGCTGGGACGTGGTGCTGAAGGCGACCGCGGACCACCTGCGCGACCGCCCCGACCTCGCCCACGTGTGGCGCAACATCGACGGCGTCGAGGACATGGCAGGTGCCTGGCGGTCGCTCAACGAGCTGATCACCGACCCCGACAAGGCCGGCTTCGTGGTGCAGCGCAACGCGCCGCCCGGTGTGCCGATCACCATCGCGACGATGGAGGACCCGCTGTTCGGTCCGGTGCTGTCGTTCGGCATCGGCGGCCCGCTCACCGAGCTGCTGGGGGACCGGTCCTACCGGATCCCGCCGTTGGCCGACCACGACGCCCAGGACATGGTGCGCGAGATCAAGGCCTCGCCCCTGCTCTTCGGCTATCGCGGCAGCGAGATCGTCGACGTGGAGGAGATCGAGCGGCTGGTGCGCCAGGTCGCCCGGCTCCAGCACGACCTGCCCCAGGTCCGGGCGCTCCAGCTCCCGCTCGTCCTCGCAGGCGCCGACGGGTCGACCGTGCTCGGTGCGAGCGTGCGTGTCGAGCCGGTGAAGGACCCCCGTTCGGACTGGTTCGTACGCCGGCTCAGCACGATGCCCGGTGACACGATCCCGGACTGAGATCCTGGCCTCGTTGCGGCTGGCCCGCGACCGACGGCGCCTCGCGTGACAGACTGGCGACATGCCCCGCTCCACCCGTGACGCGGACGTCTCCCACGACCTCCGCCAGGCGATCCACCGCACCGGCTACTACCCCGAGGTCGTCGCCGACGGCGTCTTCTCCGCGGCGGGGGGCGAGGACCTCGTCTCCTACTTCGTGCACCACGAGACGACGTTCGAGCACGAGGAGGTACGCCGGCACCTCACCGCGCTCCTCCTGACGCCCACCAGGCTCGTGATCGCGCACACCGACGAGCACCCGGGCGACGACATGCTGCCCGAGCCCTACACCTCCACGACGACGGAGGCGGTCACCCTGACCTCGATCCGCACGGTCGTGGTGACCCGGATGGTCGCCAACCCGACAGCGGGGGTCGCTCCGCCGGCCGAGGCCGTCCTGACGATCGGCTGGGGCGGTGTCGGCCGCGTCGACCTCGAGCCCGCCGGCTGCTCGGACCCCGCCTGCGAGGCCGACCACGGATACACCGGGACCATCGCCGGTGACGACTACACGCTGCGGGTGTCTGCTGCTGCCGAGGGCGCCGACGCGGTCAGCGCACTGCTCGCGTTCGCGGACGCGCTCTCGTCGCGCACGCGCGGCTGACACACGGGTGACCTTCACGCTGCCGGCCTACGGTGACCGCTCGTTGGCCGACGTCGTCCCGTCGGTCGCGCGCGCACTCGGCGTGGCCCTCGACGGCCACTCCGTGGGGCTCGAGCTGCCGCCCGCGCCGTCATACGTCGTGTTCCTCGTCGACGGCCTCGGGGCCGAGCTGCTGGAGCGGCACAGCCACGCCGCGCCCTACCTCGCCTCCCTCGTCGCGGGCGGCTCGACCGGAACCGCCGGCGTGCCCTCGACGACCGCCACGTCGCTGACCTCGCTCGGCACCGGCCTCGTGCCGGGCGCGCACGGGCTGGTCGGTTTCACCGCCCGCATCCCGGGCACCGACCGGCTGATCAACCACCTCTCGTGGGACAAGGGCGTCGACCCGCTGGAGTGGCAGCCGCACCCGACCGCCTTCAGCCGCCTCTCGCGTGCCGGGGTCCACGTGACGTCGGTCAACAAGCGTGACTTCGTCGGCTCTGGCCTGACGATCGCCTCGCAGCGCGGGGCGACGTACGTCGGCGCGGACCGTGTCGGTGAGCGGATCGCCGCGACCGTGAGCGCGTCGGCCCACCATCCGTCGCTGACCTACGTCTACGACTCCGACCTCGACTGGACCGGTCACAAGTTCGGCGTCGCCTCGACCCAGTGGCTCCAGCAGCTGGCGATGGTCGACCACGAGGCGGAGCAGATGCGTGAGGCGCTGCCGGCCTCGACCCGGCTGCTCGTCGTCGCCGACCACGGCATGGTCGACAGTCCGCGCGACGCCCGGGTCGACATCGACACGGTCGACGGGATGCGTGACGGCCTGTTCCTCCTCGGTGGGGAGGCCCGCTTCCGGCACCTCTACTGCTCGGCGAGGGCCACCGACGACGTGGTGGCCACCTGGCGCGAGGTGCTGGGGGACCGGGCCACCGTCCTGACGCGCGAGGACGCCGTCGGGCAGGGCTGGTTCGGTGCCGTGCAGCCGAGCGTGCTGCCACGCCTGGGCGACGTGATGGTCGCCTGCCACGGCGACACGGCCGTCATGTCGTCGCGCGACTTCGCCTACGAGGACACCCTGGTCGGGTTGCACGGCTCGTTGACCTCGACGGAGATGCTGATCCCCATCCTCGTCGGCTGACCCGGCTCGGGTCAGCCGAAGGGGAGCGGCTCTGGGGCGAGGCTGACCGCCTTGGCACGGTCGGCGGTGAGCCGGCGACGGAAGTGCTGGCGGCAGAGCACCTCGTACGCGACATCGGCCGGCGGCTCGTCGGCCTGCTCGACGTCGCCGACCACGATCACCTCGCCCTCCACGACCATCGCGCCGTTCTCGGTGCGGGCGTTGTGGGTGGCGCGCTTGCCGCACCAGCAGAGGGCCTCGACCTGGAGGACGTTCATCCGGTCGGCGAGCTCGACGAGACGGGCACTGCCGGGGAAGAGGATCGAGCGGAAGTCGGTGAGGATGCCGAACGCGAAGACGTCGATCTGGAGCTCGTCGACGACCTTGGCGAGCTGGTCGATCTGGTCCGGGGCGTAGAACTGGGCCTCGTCGCAGATGAGGTAGTCGATCCGGCCCCCGCGGGTCAGGGTGTCGACGACGTACGTCCAGAAGTCGAAGTCCGAGTCGACCTCGAGCGCCTCGTGGGTGAGCCCCAGGCGGCTGGACACGGTGGCGGCACCTGCGCGGTCGTGGGTGGTGAAGATCCGCCCGATGCGTCCGCGGGCCGCGTGGTTGTGGTTGGTCTGGAGTGCCAGCGTGGACTTGCCGGAGTCCATCGTGCCGGTGAAGAAGTGCAGTTCAGCCATGACCGGGTGATCCTGTCACAGCATCCGCCTGCGGCGGCGGCTACCGTGCCGAGCATGGACGACGCCAGTGAAGATGACGACGGCGCGCGGATCGACGCGATCGCCGGTGAGATCGCCGCCGAGCGCCGCCGGCAGGTGGCGCGCTGGGGCCGCCAGGACCATCCCTCGGTCGGTCCGGCGGGCACCGAGCCGTTCGCCCCGGTCGTGGCTCGGTGGCGCGCCGTCAACGATGCACGCATGGAGTCCGGTGCCCACTCCTGGGACGCGATCCTGCTCGAGGAGGTCTTCGAGGCGCTGGTGGAGGCCGATCCCGTACGCCGCCGCGCCGAGCTCGTCCAGGTGGCAGCCGTCGCCGCTGCAGAGATCGAGGCGATCGACCGGGCGGCAGGTTCGTCAGCCGGTGGCGCCCGCTGAGCCGCCACTGCTGCTGTTGGCCCGGCGGCTGAGCTCGACGTAGGCGATCCACAGGACGAACACCCCGGCTGCCGTGTCGAGCGGCTCGGACAGCACCAGACGCGGCCGGCTCGTGAACAGGCCCGACCGGGTCACCTCGCCGATCTGCGCCCCGCCACGACTAAGGGCGAGGGACGACGTGAACCACCCGGCCTGCTTCAGCTCGAGGTCGGTGCCGATGTCGATCGTGCAGGTGGAGGTGAAGAAGCCCGATCGGCGCGCGCCGAAGTGGGTGGTGCCGTCCAGCGAGGCGGTCAGCTCGGTCCCGCCCCAGCCGTTGGACCTGAAGTCCCACAGATGGGTGCCGATCTGCACCTCGGCGCGCTCGCGGAGCCACGCCCGTGTCGCGTGCGCGACGTCCCGGCCGTCGACCTGGATGACGTCGCCCCTGGCCCAGTCGATCTCCATGCCGTCAGCGTGCCACGTCGTGGCAGGGTGCCTCCATGACCGACGGCCCCCTGATCCGACCGGACGAGCTCGCCCGAGTCCTCGGACACGTCACGGTGATCGACGTGCGCTACCTGATGGGTGGTCCGCCCGGCGAGGGGCAGCACCGGGACGGCCACGTCCCGGGAGCGGCGTACGTCGACATGGACACCGCGCTCGCGGACCCGCCCGGCGTCGGCGGCAGGCACCCGCTGCCCGACGAGGCCCGCTTCGAGGAGGCGATGCGTCGGGCCGGCGTGCACGCCGACCGACCTGTGGTGGCGTACGACGACTGGCAGGGCCGAGGTGCCGCCCGGGCCTGGTGGCTGCTGCGCTTCCACGGCCACCCGGACGTGCGGGTGCTCGATGGCGGCTGGTCGGCGTGGCTGTCCGAGGGGCTGGCGGTCGAGTCGGGCGAGGTCGACGTGGCCCACGGTGACTTCACCGTCTCCGTCGACAAGCAGATGCCTGTCGTGGGGGCCGACGACGTGAGGCGTGTCGAGGTGCTGATCGATGCCCGCGCGGCCGAGCGCTACGCGGGCGAGGTCGAGCCGGTGGACCCGGTGGCCGGCCGGATCCCCGGTGCGGTCAACGTGCCGACCACCGCCAACATCGACGAGCACGGACGGTTCCGGTCGGCGACGGACCTGCGGGCGGCGTACGCCCGGGTCGGTGCCGACACCGCAGGCTCGGTCGCTGCCTACTGCGGGTCGGGCGTCACGGCGGCCCACGACGTGCTCGCGATGGAGGTGGCCGGGATCAGGGCGGCGCTCTATCCCGGCAGCTGGAGCGGCTGGATCACCGACCCCGATCGGCCGGTCGAGCGGGACTGACCGTCCTCAGGACACCTCGACGTCGTCGCCGACGTGGATCGTCCCCGAGCCCTCGGGGACGAGGTGCACCGCGAACAACGTCGTGCCGTCGACCAGCCGGTGCCGCGCCAGGCTGCGGATCGGCTCCTTGGCCGTCTGGAGCGTCTGGGGGTGGATGCTCGTCATCACGCAGCGGCCGACGGGCTTGGCCACCCGGAACCGCACGCCACCGACGGTCAGCGCCTGCCAGTGGTCCTCGCCGAAGGGCACGTCGCCGTCGACGACGAGGTTGGCGCGGAACCGCTCGATCGGCAGCGGGTCGCGCGGCTCTTCGCCGAGCTCGAGCGCGCGCTCGACGATCCAGTCGTTGAGCTGCCGCAGGGACGCCAGCGACGCGACCGTGACCGGGAACGAGTCGGGGAAGGTGGCGTGGTCGCCCGGCTGCGAGAAGCCCGGCTGGAGCGTGCGGCGCGTGGGGTCGTCGCACCACACCAGGCGTACGTCGTCGCGGCCGAGCGCGGAGCGGACCCACGCGTCCGCGTCCGCACCGGCCGGCACCGCGCGCAGCTCGAGCGAGAACAGCCGGACCGGCTCGGGATCGGCCGTCGGCTCGTCGAGGTGCAGGTCGGGGAGTCCCGGCGCCCGGAGCCGTAGCGCGGAGTCGATCGACGGGTCAGTCGCCGGGGTGTCGGCCGTGACATGGAACAGCGCGTGCACCTCGCGTGCGGAGACCATGGTGTCGTCAGCGTCGACGACCATCCAGGTCCGGTCCCCGCGGAGGCCGCCCGGAAACACCTCGATCGAGCGGACCGGCCGGATCGCTCCGGACTTGAGGGGGTGGACGTTGAGCCCGAGCAGCCGCACCGTCAGTCGTGCTTGCCGCCGCCGAACATGATCTCGTCCCAGCTCGGGACCGAGGCGCGCCCGCGCTTCTTCGCGGGGCGGCGAGGCTCGGGGACCTCGGCCTCCGCTGCACCGTCCTCCGACTCGTCGGCCGCTGCGTCGCGGTCCGCACGGCGCTCGCTCGCGGCGGGCTCGTCGTCGAGGTAGGCCTCGACGGACTGCTCGGAGCCGAGCGTGGCCCCGGTGAGCTCCATCGTGGTCTCGGTCGCCGACTCCGAGGTCGAACGGGTGTCGGACCCCGGGTCGGTGACCATCTCGATCGCGTCGTCGCCGAAGGCGGGCTCGTCGACAGCGCTCAGCCGGCGCTGACGGGCAGCGGCCAGGTCGTCCGAGGCGGGCTCGTCGGGGGTGGCGGCAGCAGGGGAGCCGTCGCCGACCAGCCAGCGCGCGTCGTCGTCGTCGACGGTGACGAAGTTGCCGCGCGGGTCGTGCGAGAACGTGCCGGTGCCGGTGCGCCCGGCCACCTCGTAGAGGGCGGTGAGGGTCCAGCGGCCGTCCTCGCGACGCCACGCGTCCCACTCGACGGCACCGGGGTCGACGTTGTGCGCGCGCAGGTGGGCGTTGACGGCCTCGCCGAGCGTGCGGGCCCCCGACTCGCTCGCTCGACGGCGTACGGAGGCGAGCTGGGCACGCTGCGCGACATGGGCCCGCTCTGCCATGACCGGCGCGGCGAACGGCATGATCTTCTCCACCGACGTGCCGGCGGCGTGGGCCACCGACTCGGGGCTCTCACCGGCGCGGATGCGCGTCTGGATGTCGCGGGGACGGAGGCTTGATTCCATCGGGATCTCCAACTGGCCTGTTGTGTTGGGGCCGCTTGCGGGCGTGCCTGAGAGGGCACGACGGAGCCTGGCGTCGATCACCAGGGAGTGTTCCTGGCCCGCCTCGTCCACCAGCAGCAGGCGCTTGCCGTCCCCGCTGCGTCCGGTGAACGTCAGCTTGGCCATGGACAGCGGGCTCCTGCGTGGGTGGTCCGGTGGGCGTCGGTGCGCGTCGCGCACCGGTTCGTTCGAGCCTACGCCAGCGGGGTGCCGCCGCACGGTTGCGCTGCGGCGCGCCGAGCGGGGGAAGTCACGGTCGTTTCACGCTCAGGCGAGGTCTGCCCCTAGCCTTTCGGACTGTGCCCGAGACGGAGTTCGCCACGACGCTCGTCGTGCTCGACCTGACCGGCATCTTCGTCTTCGCGGTGGCCGGTGCGCTCGTCGCCGTGCGCAAGAACCTCGACCTGTTCGCGGCCCTCGTGCTCGGCGGTGTCACCGGCCTCGGGGGAGGGTTCATCCGCGACGTCCTGATCGGCGCGACACCACCCGCAGCCCTCGCCGACTGGCGCTACCTGCTGGTGCCGATCGCAGCAGGCCTGGTGACGTTCTTCTTCCACGCGTCCATCGGTCGGGTCGAGCGGGTCATCACGATCTTCGACGCCTTCGGGCTGGCACTGTTCTGCGTCACCGGCGCCCTGAAGGCGATCGACTACGGGCTCGAGCCGCTGCCCGCCGCCCTGCTGGGCATGGTCACGGGCATCGGCGGCGGGATGATCCGCGACGTCCTCGCGGGCAGCGTGCCGGTGATCTTCGAGGGCGTGGTGTACGCGACCCCGGCGCTCGCGGGTGCCGCCGTCGCGGTCCTGCTCGACCGGACGGACCTGCCCGTCTGGGCGGTGGCGGCCGGAGGCTTCAGCACCTGCCTCGGGTTCCGTCTGCTCGCCCTGGTCCGCGGGTGGCGCGCGCCGCTGCCCAAGGGGCCGGCGAACGTCTGAGGCCCAGTACGCCTAGGGCCCCAGCACCCTGCGCACGTAGGGGTTGGCGAAGATGCGGTCCGGGTCGAGTCGGTCCCGGAGGGCGAGGAAGTCCTCGAACCGGTCGTACACCGGCGCGAGGTCGGCGGCCGATCGCGTGTGCACCTTGCCCCAGTGGGGGCGTCCGCCTGCCTCCCGCAGGATCGGCTCGAGGCCGCCGAAGTAGGCCCTGTGGTCGGTGTCCCGTGGCACGTGGAAGGCCAGGTAGAAGCTGTCGCGGCCGTACGACGTCGACATCGGGACGTCATCGGCCGGGGCTGTGCGGATCTCCACCGGGAACGCGATGCGCCAGTCGCTGGCCTCGATCACCCGTCGGCACTCGCGGAGGACGTCGAGACCGACGTCGCGCGGCACGGCGTACTCCATCTCGCGGAAGCGGACCCGGCGCTGGCTCACGAACACCCGGTGGGCCAGGTCGCTGTAGCGGCGCTCCGACAGTGCCCGCCCGGCGAGGCGGTTGATCCGCGGGATGGTGCCGGGGGCGAGCGACCCGATCCGGCACAGGGCACCGAAGACGCCGTTGGAGATGAGCTCGTCCTCCCACCAGGCGGCCAGCCGCGACGGCGGCTCCTGCTCGCCGGGCGCGAGGTCGGTGCGCACGTTCTGCTTCACCACCATCCGGTCGGTGTGGGGGAACCAGTACATGTCGACGTGGTCGGCCGCGGCCACCATCGCGTCGTACGACGACAGGGCCTCGTCCCACGACATCGGCTGCTCGTGGGCGTCGAGGACGAACAGCGGCTCGACGCGGAAGGTGAGGCTGGTCAGGATGCCGAGCGCGCCGAGGCCCAGGCGGGCCATCTCGAAGAGCCCCGGATGCTCCTGCGCCGAGGCCCGGACGACCTCCCCGTCGCCGGTGACCAGCTCGAGCCCGGCCAGCTGCGCCGCCAGCCCGGCGGCGACCCCGCCGGTGCCGTGCGTGCCCGTGGACGTCGCGCCGGCGAGGGTCTGCTCGGCGATGTCGCCCATGTTGTGCAGCGAGAGCCCGTGCCGCTCCAGCGCCAGGTTGAGGTCCTTCAGCGGGGTCCCGGCGCGGGCCGTGACGGTCATGGCGGCACGGTCGACCTCGAGGATGCCGCTGAGCCCGTCGGGTCGCAGCAAGGTGTGCTCGGGGGCCGCGATGCCGGTGAAGCTGTGGCCGGTGCCGGTCATCTTCGCGGTGGTGCCTGCCACGCGCGCCCTGCGTACGACGTCGACGACTGCCTCGACCGACGTCGGCGTCGCGACCTGCAGGGGAGTCGCTTCCTCGAGGCCGGACCAGTTGCGCCAGGTCGTCATGCCCGCAGGTTAGGCGACCGCCGCGCGGTCTGGGCGGCGAGCGCCCCGAGGATGCCGCCGCCGAGCGCGACGGCGTACGCCGCGGACGCGCCGCTGTGGTCGACGACGAAGCCCGCGATGCTGGCTCCCGGAGCCACGCCCGCGACGAGCCCGGTGACCACGATCGCCATGCCCTCGGTGAGACGGCCGGGCGGGACGCCCTGCTCGACCAGCGTCATCGCACTGATCAGCGTGGGCGCGGTCGCGAGTCCGCCGACGAGCAGCACCACCCCCATCAGCGGGATCGTCTCGATGAACATCAGTGGGGCCATGGCGAGCGCCATCGCGGCGGACCCCCAGCGCAGGCGCACGTCGGCGCCTCGTCGCCACGCGACGGAACCGGTGACCAGTCCGGCGACCAGGCTGCCGAAGGACCAGAGGGCCAGCAACCAGCCCGCGGCCGAGCGCGTCCCCTCCTCCTCGGAGAAGGCCACCGTGGCCACCTCGGCGGCGCCGAAGAGTGCGCCGAGGGTCAGGCACACGAGGGCGAGGGGGAGGACCAGACGCCACGGCATCGCGGCCCGTGGTCCGGTGGGTCCGTGGCGACCGGCGGGCGGCTCGGTGGCGCGCTGCGCCGCGAAGGCGAAGGTACCGACGACCCCGGTGACGACGGCGAAGGTGAGGCCCGCGACCGGGTGCCAGCTCGTGGCGAGCAGGGTGACCAGCACCGGCCCGACGACGAACACGACCTCGTCGAGGACCGCCTCGAGGGCGTAGGCGGTCTGCACCTCGGCGGGCTCCGCGAGCAGGTGTGACCAGCGGGTGCGCACGCTCGCGCCGACCTGCGGGAGGGCGGCGCCGGACACGGCCGCGAAGACGTAGGTGAGGGCGAGCGGCCAGTCCTGCTCGACGGCGAGCATCATCAGCGCCAGGCCTGCGCCGAACACCGCGATCGCGATCGGGAGCACCCGGGACTGCCCGTAGTGGTCGACCCATCGGCCGTGCGCGACGGCGAATGCCGCCTCGGCCAGCACGAACACCGCGGACACCGTCCCGGCGACGCCGTAGGACCCGGTGCGCTCCTCGACGAGCAGCACGATGCCGAGCCCGACCATGGAGATGGGCAGCCGGGCGACCAGTGCGGCGCCGCTGAAGGAGAGGGCCCCCGGCCGGGCCAGCACCCGGCGGTAGGAGTCGAGCACAGCCGAGATGCTAGGCCCACCTAGGCTGGCGACATGAATCCCGCGGGCTCCTCCGACGTGACGCCGTACGACGCCCTGCTGGTCCTCTCCTTCGGAGGTCCGGAGAAGCCCGAGGACGTGGTGCCGTTCCTGGAGAACGTCACCCGCGGCCGGGGCATCCCGCGGGAACGGCTCGAGCAGGTGGGGGAGCACTACTTCCTCTTCGGCGGTCGCAGCCCGATCAACGACCAGAACCGTGCGCTGATCGCGGCCCTGGAGAAGGACCTCGCGGAGCAGGGCATCGACCTGCCGGTCTACTTCGGCAACCGCAACTGGGATCCCTACCTCGCCGACACGCTGGCCGAGATGGCCTCGGACGGGGTGACCCGGGCGGCGGTGTTCACCACCTCGGCGTACTCGTCGTGGTCGTCGTGCCGCCAGTACCGGGAGAACCTCGCCGATGCCGTGGAGCAGACGCCCGGGGCGCCGCGCCTCGACAAGCTGCGGCAGTACTACAACCACCCCGGCTTCATCGAGCCCGCCGTCGACGCGTGCCTCGCGGCCCTCGCCGAGCTGCCGGACCACGGGGACACCGCCCGTCTCGTCTTCGTGACGCACTCGGTCCCCTCGTCGATGGCCGAGAGCAGCGGTTCTGACGATCCGCGCGGCCAGCAGCGGCCGGCGTACGTCCGCCAGCACCGCAGCGCCGCCGACGAGGTCGCCGCCCGGGTGAAGGCGGCCACCGGCCGGGCGCACCGCCACGACCTCGTCTACTGCTCACGTTCGGGCGCCCCCTCGACGCCGTGGCTCGAGCCCGACGTGAACGACCACCTCGCCGACCTCGCGACCGACGGGGTGTCGACCGTCGTGCTGGTGCCGATCGGGTTCGTCTCGGACCACATGGAGGTCATCTACGACCTCGACACCGAGGCGATGGCGACCGCCGAGCGGGTCGGCATCCGGGCCGTGCGAGCTGCCACGGCGGGCACCGACCCGCGCTTCGTCGCGATGATCCGCGACCTGGTGCTCGAGCGCGCCGCCGCCGAGCGCGGCGAGCAGCCCGACCGGCCCGCCACAGGCTCCTTCAAGGCCGGGCCGGACCTCTGCGGGGCAGGCTGCTGCCCGAACCCGCGCGCACCGCGCCCGGCGCTGTGCGGTGTCGACTCGTGAGCGCCGGTCCTGCCGAGCTGCGTGACCTCGCGGTGACGCTCGCCCATGCCGGCGCCGAGCTGGCCCGCGAGATGCGCCGCGGAGGCATCGACGTCGCGGACACCAAGACGAGCGTCGTCGACGTGGTGACCGACGCGGACCGCGCCGTCGAGGCCCTGCTCCGGGAACGGATCACGGCGGCGCGTCCCGACGACGCGATCCTCGGTGAGGAGGGCGACGACCGGCCCGGCACGAGTGGCGTGCGCTGGGTGCTCGATCCGATCGACGGCACGGTCAACTACCTCTACGGCCTGCCCGACTGCGCGGTCTCCGTCGCTGCGGAGGTCGACGGCGACGTCGTCGCCGGCGCGGTCGTGACCATCCCGACCGGCCTCGAGTACGCCGCCGCGCTCGGCCACGGCGCGACCCGGGACGGGCAGCCCATCGGCGTACGTCCCGTGCCGCCGCTGGGGGAGCGGCTCGTCCTCACGGGATTCGGCTACCAGCGGGTTGTGCGGGAGCACCAGGCGGCGTGCGTCGCCCAGCTGCTGCCCGAGGTGCGCGACATCCGGCGGATGGGGTCGTGCGCCCTCGACCTGTGCCACGTCGCGGACGGCACCGCTGACGCCTACGTCGAGGCCGGACCCCAGCCCTGGGACTGGTCGGCCGGTGGCCTGGTCCTGTCCGAGGCGGGCGGCCGCTTCGAGCTCCTCGACGGCAGCATGACCTTCGATCCCCACCCGGTCCGCAACGTCGTCGTGGGGACTCCGGCCGACGGGTGGGGCAGCTTCGTCGAGGCGATCCGCGCGGCCGGGTTCCTGGCCTGACGCCGCGCTGGTCGCTGGCCCGACCTCTGGCCCGATCCGCGCGTGGGATTGCGGGAATAGGGAGACGTGCCCCACTGTTCAGGCGACACGTTGCGGACCGGCTCACCACAGGGGCGGTCCATGGTGCACAATCTGGCGCCGACGACGAGCAACAACTCGGTCCCACACCCTGAGCCGCGAACCGGCCGGACGGGACCACTGTATGGGGAGAGGAATCGATGGCCACCGACTACGACGCGCCGCGCAAGTCCGAGGAGGACCAGAGCGAGGAGAGCATCGAGGAGCTCAAGGCGCGACGCCACGACAAGAACTCCGGCAAGGTCGACGAGGACGAGACCGAGGCGGCCGAATCATTCGAGCTGCCCGGCGCCGACCTCTCGCACGAGGAGCTGGCGGTCGAGGTCATGCCGCGACAGGACGACGAGTTCACCTGCATGAGCTGCTTCCTGGTCCACCACCGCTCGCAGCTCGCTGATGAGAAGAAGCTCATCTGCCGCGACTGCATCTGACCAGCGGTACGACGACCACAGCGCCCGTCCCCCTCGGGGGACGGGCGCTGTGTCGTGCTCGGGGCCGGACAGGATCGGCCATCCGGCGAGGACTAGGACTGAGGTGCGGGAGCCCTGTCGGCGTCCTGGCCGTCCTTCTGCAGCTGTGCCGGGAGGTGGCCGGTGGACTTGGCGTAGTAGTTCGCAGCACGACGGGTGGCGAGCATCCGGGCCACGGCGATCAGGGTGCCGCTGAGGGCGGCCCACATGACGGCCTCGGGGAGGCTGACGTCGGGGTCGGCCGGGTTGGCCGGGGGGTTCTTGCCGGTGGCGGCCCGCCACGTCGTGTTGAGGCCCTTCTTCGCCACGGCTGCAGCGCCGAGAGCGGCGGCCAGCGAGAACGCCGAGTAGAGCTTGCTGTTCGAGTTGGAGGCCATGTCGGCCACCCTATCCAGACTGCGGGGAGGTCCGGCCCACCCGGACGGCCGTGACGACGGCCGCCGGACGACGACAGCTCACCAGCCAGTAGGGGGCCGGGTCGGCCGGGTCGGTGATGTCGACGCGCACCCCGCGCTTGAGGTACGGCCGCAGCAGCAGGTAGGCACGCGCGTCGGCGTCCACGCCGGCCTGACGACGCATCTCGCCCGCGTCCAGCTCCGTCACCTCGCCGACGTGCTCGAGGCGGATGTGGGCGCGGCCGGCACGGAACGTGTCGTCCTCGACGGCCACGCGCGCGCGGCCGTAGCCCACGAACAGCGCCACCATGATCGCCACCGCGACCACAGCCACCGTCCAGGCAACGATCTCGGTGTCGGGTGTGGCGACCAGCACGGCGAGCCACACCGAAGCGACCAGCATCGAACCCTGCACCCACCAGCGCAGCGGGACGGTGAGGCGTTCGGCGTAGTCCACGGCGCAGAGCCTATAGATTCAGTCCTCGTGCCAGACCACGACCTCCCGGACCTCACACCCGACCTCGACATCTCGGTGGTCCGCCTCGACCCCGACCTCCCGCTCCCGTCGTACGCCCATCCCGGCGACGCCGGTGCCGACCTCCACACGACCGTCGACCTGACGCTCGCACCTGGCGAGCGGGCGATGGTCCCGACGGGCCTGTCCATCGCGCTGCCCGACGGCTACGTCGCGCTGGTGCACCCGCGCTCGGGACTCGCTGCCCGCCACGGGTTGTCGATCGTCAACACCCCCGGAACCGTCGATGCCGGCTATCGCGGCGAGATCAAGGTGCTGCTGATCAACCACGACCGGCACGAGTCGGTGAACCTGTCCCGTGGGGACCGGATCGCGCAGCTGGTCGTCCAGAAGTTCGAGCGCGCCCGTTTCGTGGAGGTGGGGGTGCTCCCCGACTCGCCGCGCGGCGCCGGGGGCTACGGTTCTACAGGTACCGGTTCGCGTCCCTGAGCCGGTTCGCTGACAAGGAGATGCAGACGTGAAGTTCCGCCGCAAGGCCGAGACCGTCGACACGGTCGAGGACGCAGCAGAGACGGCCGCCGAGGCGCCGGATCCCGCGACCGGACCGTTCGACGTGTCCCAGGTCGAGGGCGACGGCATCGACCGCGCCGACCTCGGATCCGTGCTCGTCCCCGCCATCGCTGACCGCGAGCTGCGGCTCCAGGTCGACGAGCAGAGCGGTCTCGTGCGGGCAGTGATGCTCGCCGGTTCGGACGGCGCGTGCGAGTTCCAGGCGTTCGCCGCTCCCCGCAACGGCGACCTCTGGGCAGACGTACGCCCCCAGATCGCCGCTGACATGGTCAAGCGCGGCGGTCAGGCCACGGAGCGCGAGGGCCGTTGGGGCACCGAGCTGGTGTGCCAGATGCCGGTGAAGCGACCGGACGGCACCGACGCGCTGCAGCCGTCCCGGATCATCGGCATCAACGGCGCGCGCTGGATGCTGCGCGCCTCCTTCCTCGGCCGGCCCGCCCTCGACCCCGACAACACCTCGGAGTGGGAGGACGCGCTCGCCCAGGTCGTCGTACGACGTGGCGAGCAGGCGATGCCCGTGGGCGAGCCGCTGCCGGTCACGCTCCCGGACGACGCCCGCCGGGTGCGGTGAGTCGTGGCAGAGAAGAGCCGGCTGCGGCAGGCGCTTTCCAAGTGGGCCGACAGCGCGGAGGCGCACCAGCGTGACCTGCGCCAGAGCTCCGCGACCGGGGAGGCCGTGGCGATCGCCGATGCCCCCGAGCGTGAGCAGGTGGTCGTCAACGGCGTCCTGCGCACCGTGACGCTGCGTCCGCGCGGCGGTGTGCCGGCCCTGGAGGCCGAGCTCGACGACGGGTCCGGGGTGATCACCGTCGTGTGGCTCGGACGCCGGCGGATCACCGGCGTCGACCCGGGTCGTTCGATGACGGTCGCCGGCTGCATCGGACGCCAGAACGGCGTCCCGCTGATGTTCAACCCGCGCTACGAGCTGCGTCCGTGACGGCAGCGACGCCTCCGCCCGGGGACGACGGCCCTGTCGAGGAGGCCCGGCAGGCGGAGAAGAGCGACACCGCCGAGCCGGTCGAGGCCGACACCGTCGAGGCCGCGGTCCGCCAGCAGCTCTCCAAGGCACTCGGAGGCCGCCGCGGCATGGCCGAGGCGGCCGTCCCCACCATTCTCTTCACCCTGACCTGGCTGACCCTGCGCGACCTCGACCTCGCGCTCAAGGTCAGCGTCGGTGCGGCGCTCGTGCTGCTCGCGATCCGGTTGGTCCAGCGCTCGACGGTCCAGTTCGTCGTCAACGCGCTGTTCGGGATCGCCCTCGGGTGGTACTTCGTGCACCGCTCGGCCGCGGCCGGCGGCTCGGAGCAGGACCAGGCGTTGGCCTACTTCCTGCCCGGCATCCTCTACAACGGCGGCTACGCCGTCGTGCTGGCGTTCACCTGCCTCATCGGCTGGCCGCTGGTGGGTTTCATGGTCGGCAGCATCACCGGCGACCCGACCGCGTGGCACCAGGACCGCCCGGTCGTGAAGCTCTGCAGCCGGCTCACCTGGCTGCTGGTAGCACCGTGCCTGCTGCGCGTCGCGCTCCAGGCGCCGGTCTGGCTCGCCGGCAGCTCGGGGTCGATCGACCCGGACACGGCCGTCGCCGTCCTCGGCGTCTCGAAGATCGCGCTGGGTTGGCCGCTGCAGCTCGCCGCGCTCGCCTCCATGGTCTGGCTGCTCTCGCGCAACCGCACGCCCGTCGCGCCGGACACCGCAGACGCCGCGCCTGCCTGAGGACGCACGGAGGGCGTACGCAGCCCGCCGGTTCAGCCGTGGTGCTGGCTGGGGGAGAGCAGGCGCTCGAGCTCGTTCTCGACCTCGGCGCCGACGACGAAGAGCAGCTCGTCACCGGACTCGAGCGGCTGCTCGGCGTCCGGGGTGTAGACCTGACCGTCACGCAGGATCGTGACGAGGGCGCAGTTCTCCGGGAACGGCACGAGCCCCGCGGGCGTGCCGACATAGGGGGAGTCGGCCGAGAGGGTCAGCTCGACGAGGTTGGCGTTGCCCTGGCGGAACGTGAAGAGCCGCACCAGGTCGCCGATGGAGACGGCCTCCTCGACCAGCGCCGACATGATGCGAGGCGTCGAGACGTTGACGTCGACGCCCCACGCCTCGGTGAAGAGCCACTCGTTGTTGGGGTGGTTGACCCGGCCGACCGTGCGCGGCACGCCGAACTCGGTCTTGGCCAGCAGCGAGGTGACCAGGTTGGCCTTGTCGTCACCGGTGGCGGCGATCACCACGTCGCACTTCCCGAGCTGGGCCTCGGCGAGCGAGGAGAGCTCACACGAGTCGGCCAGCAGCCACTCGGCGTTGGGGACGCGTTCGGGCTTGATCGAGCCGGGGTCCTTGTCGATGAGCAGGACCTGGTGGCCGTTCTCGATCAGCTCGCGCGCGATCGAGCGACCCACGGCTCCGGCTCCGGCGATGGCGACGCGCATGTCTGCAGTGCTCCTGGCTTCCAGTCGGATCTAGGGGGTCAGTCGTCTTCGGGGCCGGACTCGAGCACCGAGTAGGCGTGGGCCGCGTGCTCCTCGCGCATGACGAGGTGCAGCATGTCGCCCTCCTGCAGGACCGTCTCCCGGGTGGGCAGCATGCCCTCGCCGAGGCGGTCGATCCACGCGATCCGGCTGCGGGACTGCATCTGGAACTCGACCGTACGGTTGCCGATCCACCCCTCGGGGATCGGGACGTGGTCGACGCGGATGGTGCCGGAGGGGTCGCGGAAGTCGGGCTCGGCGCCGGCCGGCAGCATCCGGCGGAGGATCTGGTCCGCGGTCCACTTGACCGTCGCGACGGTCGTGATGCCGAGTCGCTGGTAGACCTCGGCACGGCCGGGGTCGTAGATGCGGGCCACGACCTGTTGGATCCCGAAGGTCTCGCGGGCGACGCGCGCGGCGATGATGTTGGAGTTGTCACCGCTCGAGACCGCGGCGAAGGCGTCCGCGCGTCGGATGCCCGCCTTCTCCAGGACCGCCTGGTCGAAGCCGTAGCCGGTGATCTTGTCGCCGTTGAACTCCGGGCCGAGGCGCCGGAACGAGTCGGGCTCGCTGTCGATGATCGACACGGTGTGGTTGCGGTCCTCGAGGCTTCGGGCGAGCGTCGAACCGACGCGGCCACAACCCATGATCACGACGTGCACGCCAGAACCGTATCCCAGCGAGGAGATCGGCGTCCGGCGGTCTACGCTCTCGTCCGTGAGTGTCGGCGATGTCTCGAAGCGGATCCTGCTCGGGCGCAAGCTCCGCAGCAGCCAGCTGGGCGAGACCCTCCTCCCGAAGCGCATCGCCCTGCCGGTCTTCGCCAGCGACGCGCTGTCGTCGGTGGCGTACGCACCCGACGAGATCTTCATCATGCTCGCGGTCGCCGGCACGTCGAGCTACGTCTGGTCGTGGAAGATCGGCCTCGTCGTCGCGCTGGTGATGCTGACGGTGGTCGCGAGCTATCGCCAGACCGTGCATGCGTATCCCTCCGGCGGCGGTGACTACGAGGTCGCCACCGTCAACCTGGGCCGCAACGCCGGCGTGACCGTCGCGAGCGCACTGCTCGTCGACTACGTCCTCACGGTCGCGGTGTCGATCTCCTCCGCCGCGCAATATGCCGCCGGGGCCATCAACGGGCTGATCGGCCACGAGGCGACGGTCGCGGTGGTCGCTGTCGTGGTGCTGACCGCGATGAACCTGCGCGGGGTCCGTGAGTCGGGCGCCTTCTTCGCGGTGCCGACCTACCTCTTCATGGCCGCGATCCTCGGCATGTGCGCCTACGGGCTGCTGCGGCTGGTGACCGGCGACCTCCCCGAGGCCGAGAGCGCCCACCTGGTGATCCGGCCCCAGGTCGGGTGGGAGGAGCCGCTGAGCCAGGTTGGCCTGATGTTCCTCCTGGCGAGGGCGTTCTCGTCGGGCTGTGCGGCGCTGACCGGTGTCGAGGCGATCAGCAACGGCGTACCCGCGTTCCGCAAGCCCAAGAGCCGCAACGCCGCGACGACGCTGCTGCTGCTCGGACTGATCGCCATCACGATGATGATGAGCGTCATCGTGCTGGCCAAGCAGATGGCGATCCGCTACGTCGACCCGCACGAGCTCGAACGGCTGCGTACGGCGACGGACGGGGCGCTCCCCGCCGGCTACGAGCAGCACCCGGTCATCGCCCAGATCGCCGCCGGGGTCTTCGACAACTTCAGCCCGGGGTTCTACTTCGTGCTCACGGTGACCGGCATCATCCTGGTGCTGGCCGCCAACACGGCCTTCAACGGCTTCCCGGTGCTCGGCTCGATCCTGGCCCAGGACGGCCTCGCGCCGCGTTCCCTCGGCTCGCGAGGTGACCGGCTGGCCTACAGCAACGGCATCATCTTCCTGGCGGCGATGTCGATGCTGCTCATCTGGGTCTTCGACGCCGAGACGACCAAGCTCATCCAGCTCTACATCGTGGGTGTCTTCGTCTCCTTCAACCTCAGCCAGCTCGGCATGATCCGGCACTGGACGCGGCACCTCAGGACGGAGCGCGACCCCGCGGTCCGCCGCCGGATGCTGCGCTCGCGGGCGATCAACACCTTCGGTCTCGGCATGACCGCAGTCGTGCTCGTGATCGTGCTGATCACCAAGTTCATCCACGGCGCGTGGATCACGATCCTCGCGATGGCGTTCTTCTTCATGCTGATGAAGGCCATCGGGCGGCACTACGCGCGGGTCGAGCTGGAGCTCGCGGCCGACGAGCAGGACAAGGTGATGCCGACCCGCGTCCACGCCATCGTGCTCGCCTCCAAGCTGCACAAGCCGACGCTGCGGGCCCTCGCCTTCGCGCAGGCCACCCGCCCCAACGTGCTCGAGGCGATCTACGTCAGCATCGACACCAAGGCCACCAACCGGCTCCTGGAGGAGTGGGACGAGCGACACCTCGACATCCCGCTCAAGGTGCTGCACTCGCCCTACCGGGAGGTCGTGCGGCCGATCGTCGAGTACGCCCAGGAGATCCGCAACGCAAGTCCGCGCGGCGTGGTCGCGGTCTACATCCCGGAGTACGTCGTGGGCCGCTGGTGGGAGCAGCTGCTGCACAACCAGACCGCCCTGCGGCTCAAGGGCCGCCTGCTCTTCACGCCCGGCGTCATGGTGATCTCGGTGCCCTTCCAGCTGCGGTCCTCCCAGGTCGCGCAGGAGCGGGAGAAGCGCGACGAGGTCCGCGTCCACGCCGGCGACCTGCGCCGGGGCCGCGTCACGTCGCGGACCAGGAGCACCAGCCAGACCGACGACGGATGAGCACAGCCGTGAGCCCCGCGTGAGTCGTACCAACCGAGCTCGGCGCGCCCGCGGCCGGTCGCGCGTCGGTGAGCGCTTCGAGGTCGAGGTGGGCGCGGTCGCCCACGGCGGTCACTGCGTCGCTCGCCTGCCGGAGCCCGAGTCGCGGGTCGTGTTCGTACGCCATGCGCTGCCGGGCGAGCGCGTCGTCATCGAGATCACCGAGGGCAACGACGGAGACCGGTTCTGGCGCGGCGACGCCGTGTCGGTGCTCGAGGCCTCGCCCGACCGGGTCGAGGCGCCCTGCCCGTACGCCGGCCCGGCCCTGTGCGGTGGCTGCGACTTCCAGCACGTCGCAGTGTCGGCACAGCGCGACCTCAAGACAACGGTGGTGCGCGAGCAGCTCGTCCGCCTCGGGCGCGTCGACCCGGCCTCCGAGCTGGTCACCGGTCTTCACGTGGAGGCGGTCCCGGTGCCGGGCCGTGCCGACGACGGCCTGCGGTGGCGCACCCGGCAGCGTTACGCCGTGACGCCGGACGGACGCCCCGCCATGCGCGCACACCGCTCCCACGACCTGGTGCTCGTCGACGACTGCCTGATCGCCGTAGAGGAGGCACGTCCGCGCCGTGACGTCGAGCCGGGACGTCAGGGCGAGTGGTCGCCCGGACAACCGGAGGCCATGACGTCCTCGCGCGAGGTGACGGCGGGCAGCGCGACCCACTCGTTCAGCGTCGCCGCTGACGGCTTCTGGCAGGTGCATCCCGAGGCGCCGCGAGTCCTGGTCGAGACGGTCCTCGACCTGCTCCGCCCGGAGCCGGGGGAGCGCGCGCTGGACCTCTACGCCGGGGTCGGCATCTTCGCCCGGTTCATCGGCGAGGCGACGGGTGCCCGGGTGGTGGCCGTCGAGGCCGATCGCGCAGCCTGTCAGCACGCCCGCGCCAACCTCGCCGAGCTCACCGGAGCCCGCGTCGAGTGTGGTCCCACCGACCGCGCCCTGAGGTCGGGCCTCGACGAGCCCTTCGACCTCGTGGTCCTTGACCCGCCGCGCGAGGGAGCCAAGCGCGTCGTGGTCGAGCAGGTCGTCGACCGCCGCCCCCGCGCGGTGGCGTACGTCGCGTGCGACCCCGCCGCCCTCGGCCGCGACGTCGCGATCTTCGCCGAGCACGGCTACGCGCTCACGGCGATCCGCGCCTTCGACCTGTTCCCGATGACGCACCACGTCGAATGCGTCGCTTTGCTGACGAGAACGGGCTCTGACCTGCGGTGATGCGATTTTTGTCGTCAGGGTCGACGCCGCAAAACCGGTCTTCAGGCTCACTTTGGGCTCACATTGAAATCGCACGCGCGGCCCTGACGGTCTGACGCCTCGATCATGTCGGCCACGACTGGCCGTCGCGATGGGCCGCGGGTACGCAGAACGGCCCGTGGACGGCTCGGGGCGCATCTAAGGGCCGGGGAGGCCACTCATGGCCTCTGAAGGCCTCTCAGAGCGCGGGGGCCGGCCCATCGTTCGTCCCGGAGCCGGGGGCGAGTCGTTCGGTGGCTGCCCGGTAGTCGGGCACGACGAGCTTGCGATTGATGTAGTGCCGCTCGGTCACCGTCTTGGAGGTGTGGCCGAGTTGGTTCATGGCGGCCTCTGCGTCGTAGACCTCGTCTATCTCGGTCGCCACCGTCCGTCGGAACGAATGGGGCGTGACACCCTGGAGGACCACGACGTCGGCGTAGTCATCGAGCATGCGGATGTGGCGTAGACGACCCTGGATGTTGGTGGGGTAGTGCCAAGTGCCGTTGCGGGTGATGAACACTGCGTCGAGGTCATTGGGCGGTTGCGCAACCTTCCGGCCCCTCAGCAACGCCGCCGCCCAGTCGGGGAGTGCGACGGGCCGGATTGCTGCGTCTGTCTTGCCATAGGTGACTCGCTTGCCCTTCGAGGTGATCTGGCCGTTGACCATGAGCCATGGGAACCAGCCGTCGTCATCGCGACGCTCACGTGGAGCGGCCAGCTCGATGTCGGACCATCGCAAGGCCAGCAGTTCGCCGATGCGCATGCCCGTGGCAACAAGCATCTCGACGATGTCGGGCAGGTCGACGCTCTTCGGACCGTTCCGTTTCTCAGCGTTGGCCCACTCACGGATGGCGGCACGCACGGCTTCCAGATCCTTCACAGGAACCGGCTTCTTCTTGTTCCGCGGCACAGGGACCGACGGGACGGCCGTTGCCGGATTGCCGTTAATTGCCTCGTGGAAGATCGCCATGTTGAAGGCGCGTATGAGGACGCTGCGGATCCTCTTGCGCAGGTCGGCAGAGACCCCCGAGCTGTCCAGCGCGGCCTTGATGATCACCGGCCGAACGTGGCGCAGTTGGTAGGCCCCGATCGGGTGTTCGGTCTTGTCGCTGTCCAGTATCCAGCGGACGTGGGAGCGGTAGTACGCCAAGGTCTCTGCGCCTGGTCCTCCAACCGAATGCTCCATCTTCTTGAACCAAAGGTCGAGGAGGTCCTGCACGGTGTCATCGGGGGCGAGGGCGCCGTCGCCGAAGGTGCCGGTGTGCTCAATGAAGAACACCTTGAGGTTGGCTCGCGCCTTGTTCTTGGTCTCGCCGTTCTTACGGTATTGACGCACGACACCATCGACGTCGCAGTAGCGGGCGCGCGCCTGCCACGACCCGTTCAACAACTGTTTGCAGCTGATCTCGCCATAGGTGCCGACGATCAGTCTCTGTCTGGCCACATCTCGCTCCGTGTGCTTGTCGCCCGAGTACGGGTGCGGACAACCGTGCGTGAGCGCCGGGTTGGCTTCTCCTCGATGGCTTGGGCCGCCTCCACCAGCTCCTCGGTGAAGGACTCTTCGTGGGCATCTAGCCACCGGTCGAGCTCGGACAGGCGGTACTTGAGCCGACCGCCTGCCTTGACCGCGCGCGGGCCGTAACCGGGGCGACGAACGCGCCATGTCAGCAAGGTCGCCTTCGGCACGCCGAGATAGCCACAGGCGTCGTCAGTGTTCAGGAACGGGTCTCGCAACAGCGATCCGATGGTGTCGGACGTGCTCATGTCGGTGGACATCTGCTCCCCTTTGTTCGGCATCATTGCCTAGGTGCACGGTCCCCGCCGACGCCACTTGGTGGCGCGGGAGCTAATTGCTCGGGAAAGGGCGACAGCGAGCGCCGAACGCACGATGAGGGTGGCTCGGGTCGGACCACACACGCAGTCCTTTTCGCGATTCCACGACGCGGTGCGAACACAGGTGCACCAACGCAGACGATCAGTGTCTCGCTGCCTAGCATCACGTCCCACGGTCCTGCTGATTCAGCATGACCGGCGTGACCTGCGGTTTTGATCCTTTGCACCTACTGCTAGATGCAGCGAACGGCGCTCGCAGCGCGAGGTTCAACCGAAGCGTGGTCCATGTAGTCAGTGTGCGCGACGGGAGCACCATTTCTCGCCCGTCCTGGGCGCCCGTCCTAGGCGCCCGTCCCGAGTCCGGAGACGAAGCACGGCAAGCGTCGCGTAGGTCCAGGACCGTCCTCACCTCGAGTTGGTTCTTCCTAGCTCAAGCCGACTGAACACCGCCTCCATGTGCCGGGTCAGGCTTTGCGCTCGGGCCCGGGCTTGCGCTGCTTGGGCATCGCGATCGTGTGCCGCCGCGTTCCCGCTCGTCGAACTCGATCCCCATTGCCAAACTCCGACTTCGGGCGAGGGCATACGCGCAGACGGAGGTGATCGTCCTGGCTCTCCGTGGGACAACCGCCGGTCCGTGACGCCGATGACCGCGAGCGCGCTCCCATGAAGGCACTGCACCCGCAGTCATGCTGCAGGAATTGGCCCCTTGGTCGCCACCCATCTTGAAGGTTTCTCAGGGCCCCGCGCCCGTCCACGCGGTAGATCTCCGCTTCTTCGACATACACCTCTTGCAGAACGAGGGGGGCTCTGTGAACTGCCGACCGTGGACAGCCGCGTTTGGTCGACCTGCGGAACCGCTTCGGCACCTGCATGTTCAGGGAGGTGTTGCACGGATGGCTTTCTCGACGCGCGTGATGCCAGCAGGGCGCACCTCGGCCCGGCATCGCGAAACGCCGGGCCGAGCGTGATGATGCTGCGTCCTGCGGGTGGATCAGTTGCGCACGCGGAGCGACGTACGAGCCTCGTCCGAGCTCTTCACCAGTCCGACGCGGCGCTGGTTGCCGGTGGGCCGCAGGAGCTTGCGCACGATCTTGTCGCCGCTGCGATGGTCTACCTGCTCCGCATGCGCGCCGCTCTGCTGCGTCGCGGGAGGCGTCGATCGGTGCGTTCGGAGCTGTCGGCGAGCGGGCCGCTCGACCTCTTCGTCACTCGCCGACCGTGGCGGGCGTCGCACCGCCGGGCTGCCCCCCAGAGAGGCCTAGGTCGGTCCGGTCAGTGATCGTGACAGTCCCGTCGGTAGCGATGTCGATGGCGGCGTAGCCGGTCTGAAGACCCGTGTCGGTGTAGACGTACTGAAGCTGAACGCTCAGGGTCTTGAGTGGGACCGAGAACGGGGTGGAGAACCGGTTGAAGGTCGGGCTCTCCTCAACGCCGCCGGAGGTGCCGAGCTGGTTCAGGACGGTCCAGGTGACCTGGTCGCCGTCGGTGTTCCAGATGACCTTGGGTGGGGCAGCGTCGTGCAGGTGTCCGATGTTGATGATTCCGGGCGGCAGGTCGGGGATCCCATCGTCCCGGGGCGTGGTCTCCTGGCCGACGGACTCCTCGAGATCACTGGTGGCGTCAATTCCGATGTAGCCGGCCGCCGAGCGCGGCTGGTGGAACAGCACGACCACCGGATCATCGGAGCCGGAGGAGTCGATCTGATCTCGCAGGTCCTCGCCGAGCTCGGTCTCGGTGATCCCGCTGTCGTTGATCACCAGTCCGCCGAACAGTGCCTTGAACGCCGGGTCGTTTCCGGCCACGACGTTGAGGCCGCCGACCTCAGTGACCTCAAACTCAGGGTTGGTCACGTCGTTGTCGGTGAGCTGCTCGACGGTGGTATCGGTGTCGTGGTCGCCTTTGACCACGACCGTCGGGACGTCCCCGCTCGCGTGAGCCTCGCCCTCGACGAAACCCTTCTCGGCGAGGGTGCCATTGGAGGTGATGTCGCCGGAGATGGTCCGGACTGCCAGCGCGTCCTCGCCGAGGTGCTCAAGCAGCAGCGGGTACATCGCGGTTCGGACCGAGGTGCCGACCAGGCTGCCTTGGGGGTCGGCTTCCGCGATGATGATCGCCTCACCCGGGCGCGGCTGGAGCGCGGCCGCGTGACGGGGCAGCTCGGTGCGCAGGGAGTCCTCAGCGGCGGCCTCGTAGGCCTCGGTGCGTTCCCGGATGCGGTCGGTGTTCTTCTCGATGAACGGCTCGACCTGCCGGGCAACCTCGAGCGTCTGCGGGCTGCTGAACGAGAGCTGGTCGACGCCGGGCATGGGGTGGGTCTCTGGTGGCTCGGCACTGCCGTCCCAGCGTTCAAAGAGCCACGCCGCAGCGGCGAACGAGGTTGCGAGACCGATCCCGAGAGCCACGATGCCGAGACCGACGGCGGTTCTCCTCCGAAGCCGTGCCGGGAACGGGGCCCGAGCCCGGAAGACCGCGCACAGCGCGGCACCGCCGATCACCAGGGCTCCGAGCTCGAGCAGAAGGAAGCGCTGCAACAGTCGGGTGCCGAGCTCGTCACCGTAGACGCGTGCGACCTCACCAGGGTCGTTGACGAATGCCGCGTTCGCCTTCACGAACGTTGGGCTCACGTACGACGACAGACTACCGGTCGCCTGAGGCGGGCCGGTGGTGCGGATGGACGCACCGAAGCCACCGGCGCCGGTCCGGTCCCAGTACAGACGGCCCAGGATTCCGGTATCGAGCGTCGAGACACCGTTGTGGGCCAGCGACACGTCGACCGGGAGGGTGCCGAGCCGGTCGGAGAAATGGGCTCCTTCCACGGCACGTTCAGCCGCGACCGGCGCGCTCACCAGCGCCGCCAGCAACCCGTAAGCCACGAACGCCACGACGACGCGGGTGGCGGTCCGGGCGGCGGGGTTCACGAGATTGAGGCTACGGCTACCTCCACGCGGGTGTCTTCTTCACTGGTTCACCCGGCTCAGCAGGTACGTGCGGATGGCGGCCACTACCAGGGCGGTGACGACGATCGCGGTGCAGACGTCAGGGGAGGAGAGGGCCCGGGCACCGCGGCCGCTCAGGACTGAGCAGCCGCCACAGACCCACCGACTCCCGTTACCGCCGCCAAGGCCGTGTTGCGTGTCGTCCAGTCCGGAGCACTCGGGGCAGCCGAGGAGGGGTGGTCTGCGTGCAGGGACCTCAAGTTGTTGATGCCGACGTGACGATCATGCCGGGAGCCACGCCCATGCCGGCACAAACCAGTCCGAGGAAGACGGCTGTCGAGGCCAGAAATCGGCGCGACGGCGCCCAACGCCGGTGCTAGCTAGACGATCAGGATGGCCAGTGCGATCCCGAACCAGACCTAGCTACCAAGAGCCACCGGTGGAAGGTGGTCGACTGGACGGTGAGGAGCCTCGGGTCCGAGGCGGCAAGCCGTGTCTACGAGTCAGTAATCACCGGTTCCCACGCGCACAGCGGGTTCCCGCGTGTGCGTGCGCTGGAGCTCGACCGCCGCGGCGGCATCCTGATGCAGCTCGGCCAACAGGAACGCGATCACGTGGTGTCTGATCACTTCGTGCGCACCGACTCGCAGCGGGCGGCGAACACGAAGTGCTCGGCGTCGACATGTGTTCAGAAGGTCCGACCCTCGTCCTCGGCCGAGGGACTTGGTGGGATCCGAGGTCCGGGAGGTCCTCACGGGCATGTGGCACCGTGCGTCCCCGTCGACTAGAGATCACTCACTCCCGGGTCCCGTAGACGTCCGGGATGCCGTCAGCGTCGGTGTCGACGGCTTCGAGGTCCTGGATGCGGCGGTAGGCCCGGTTGCGGAAGCGGAGCAGGATCCCGGCCAGGACAGCGGCGAGGAGTGAGCCGGTGAGCACGCCGACCTTGACGTGTTCCTCGCGGAGGCTCTGGGGGCCGTAGGCGAGCTCGCCGATCAACAGGGAGACGGTGAATCCGATCCCGGCGAGCAGGGCGAGTCCGGCGACATCGAGCCAGCCGAGGTGGTCATCCAGGGTGGCGCGGGTGAACCGTGCGACGAGGTAGGTGGTGCCTAGGAGGCCGACGAACTTCCCGACGACAAGCCCGGCGACGATGCCGAGGGCGACCCGGTCGGTGAGGGCCTCAACGAGGCCAGAGAGGCCACCGACGGTGACCCCGGCGGCGAAGAACGCAAACACAGGCACCGCGAGGCCAGCTGAGATGGGCCGGATACGGTGCTCGAAGTGCTCGGCTAGGCCGGGACCGGCCTCAGGGCCGTCGGCGGCCTGGCTGCGCACCACGGGGACTGCGAACCCCAGAAGGACCCCGGCAACTGTGGCGTGCACCCCGGAAGCGTGCATCAACGTCCAAGCGGCGGCGGCGAGGGGAAGCAGCAGCCACCAGGACCGGATACGGCGCTGGACCACCACGGTGAACACACCGATCGCGACGAGCGCCCCGAGGAGGGGGAGGACGGCCAGGTCGTTGGTGTAGAAGACCGCGATGATGGTGACCGCCAACAGGTCATCGACCACGGCCAGAGTGAGCAGGAAGGTGCGCAGCGCCGTGGGCAGGTGGGTGCTGATCACCGCCAGCACCGCCAGGGCGAACGCGATGTCGGTGGCGGTGGGGATCGCCCAACCGCGCAGGGCGCCATCACCGGTGGTGGCGTTGACCGCGACGAACGCCAGGGCCGGGACCACCATCCCGCCGACCGCGGCCAGAATGGGCAAGGCGGCACGGCGCGGGTCCTTCAGGTCGCCGGCGACGAACTCACGCTTGAGCTCGAGGCCTACGACGAAGAAGAAGATCGCCAACAACCCGTCGGCAGCCCAGGTGCCCAGGGTCAGGTCCAGGTGCAGCGCTTCGGGCCCGACGCGGTAGTCACGCAGCGCCTCGTAGGACTCCGCCCACGGACTGTTAGCCCAGACCAGAGCGATGACCGTGCCGGCGAGCAGCAGGGCGCCGCCGACGGTTTCCTGACGGAGCAGGTCGGCGATACGGGAGTCCTCGGACCACGAACCGCGGCCGAAGAGGAGACGACGGCCCGCCGGCGGGCCTGGGGAAGAGGCGGGCGGAGGGATGGGCTGATTCACGAAGAAGCTCCCGTGTGGGGTTTGTGGGTCGTGTCATTGACTGCTGACCGGTATTTCCCGCGCACCGCTGACGCCGTGCAGTCGACAGGCACCCCTCGAACCGGGCAGCCCGGACCATGGTCAGTGCCTCGAGAGCTGCCCGGTCAGGCGTCCGTGGCGTTCGGCGCTGGC
The DNA here is from genome assembly GCA_963711175.1 of uncultured Actinomycetota bacterium. Classification (GTDB taxonomy): domain Bacteria; phylum Actinomycetota; class Actinomycetes; order Propionibacteriales; family Nocardioidaceae; genus Nocardioides. Next base: position 9,982 of record CAVQDC010000038.1, on the reverse strand, counting down.
GTCGTTGAGGCCGATGATCTCAACGGTCTTGCCCTTCCGTTCGTACTTGGTGGTGATGGCGTCCAGGGCCGCGACGGTGGAGGCGTCCCAGATGTGGGAGGCGGCCAGGTCGATGACCACGGTGTCGGGGTCGGCGGCGTACTCGAACTGGGTATAGAGGTCGTTGCTGGAGGCGAAGAACAGCTCGCCGGTGACCCGATAGAGGGCGGTGGAGTTCCCGTGGCGGTCCTCGACGAGCTCTCGATGGGTCTCGGTCAGGTGGGCGACCCGGCGGGCGAAGAGGGTCATGGCGACCAGCACTCCGACGACGACGCCGATGGCGAGGTTGTGGGTGCCCACCGTGACGGCGACGGTGGAGACCATGACTGTGGTCTCGGACTTCGGCATCCGGCGCAGGGTGGCGGGCTGGACCGAATGCCAGTCGAAGGTGCCGACAGCGACCATGATCATGACTGCGACCAGGGCCGCCATCGGGATGATGGCGACGACGTCGCCGAACCCGACGACAAGGATGAGCAGGAAGACGCCGGCGAGGAAGGTGGAGATGCGAGTGCGTGCTCCAGAAGCCTTCACGTTGATCATGGTCTGACCGATCATCGCGCAGCCGCCCATGCCGCCGAAGAATCCGGTGATCACGTTGGAGGCGCCCTGGCCCCACGCCTCACGCGTCTTCTCCGAATGGGTGTCGGTGACGTCGTCGACAAGCTTTGCGGTGAGCAGTGACTCCAGCAGACCCACGAGCGCCATGGCGAGCGCGAAGGGCGCGATGATCTGCACGGTCTCGAGGTTCAAAGGAACGTTGGGGACGAACAGTGAGGGAAGGGAGTCGGGCAGTTCCCCTTCGTCGCCGACGTTGGGGACGCTCAGGGCGGCCAGAACAGTGAATCCGGTGAGGGCGACGATGGCGACCAGCGGCGCAGGGACAGCCTTGGTCGCACGCGGGAGGCCGACCATCACGGCGATCCCGACGGCAATCATCGGGTAGACCAGGAATGGCACGTCGACCATGTAGGGCACCTGGGCCAGGAAGATGAGGATGGCCAGGGCATTGACGAACCCGACCATGACCGAGCGCGGGATGAACCGCATCAGTCGCGCCACCCCGCCCAGGCCCAGTGCGATCTGGAGGACGCCGCCGAGCATGACGGTCGCGATCAGGTAGTCGTAGCCGTGCTCACGCATGACCGGGGCGATCACCAGGGCGACGGCACCAGTCGCAGCCGAGATCATCGCCGGCCTGCCACCGAGGAACGCAATGGCTACGGCCATCGTGAACGACGCGAACAGCCCGACGCGGGGGTCGACTCCAGCAATGATGGAGAAGGAGATCGCCTCCGGGATCAGCGCGAGAGCGACAACGAGACCTGCCAGGACTTCGGTGCGCAACATCCTCGGGGACCGAAGAGCGCTCATGACCGTGGGCTCCAACGGCGCGCTCTCGGGCCGTCGTCCAGCGGGGAGTTGTGGGGTCGTGGTGCTCAAAGCAGGCTCCGTTCGAGGGACAGGCTTCAGTCCGTTGCTGCAGAAGACGGAGCCGACAAACTCAGGCTGGGAGGTGGGTGCGTGCCGCGATGCATGCGTGCCGACACTTGTCGGCGAAGTCTGATCCACAACCTACCCTCACGCGAGGGTAGAGTTGAAATCACCTGAAGGAGGGGGCCACCACCTTGGACAGCAAACCCACGCGCACGCGGTCGATGCAGATCGGCGAGATCTCGCACCGCACCGACCTGTCGCTGCGGACCCTGCGTCATTACGACGAGGTTGGACTGCTACGACCCTCTGGGCGCAGCCATGGTGGGTTCCCGCCTGTACACCGAGCAGGACCTCGAGCGGCTGCTGGTTATCCGGCGGATGAAGCCACTCGGCTTCACCCTCGAGGAGATGGTCGAAGTGATGCGCCACATCGGGGTGCTCCGCGGCACGAGGGGTGTTGCAGGCGAGTCCGCCCCGGAAGGCAGCCAAAACGCCATCGAGGCTCGCGAGCAGCTCGCCGCCACTCTTGATGAGGCCCACGCCCGCCGCGACAAGCTGCGCACGCAGCTCGATATGGCCGACGAGTTCATCGGCCTGCTCACCACCCAGCTGGGGTAGCGGCGCCCGCCGCACGGCGGTCCTCGTGCTATCCAGCGGCAAGTGGCGCTGGGTGCTACGCGCGACCGCAAACCGCTGCTCGTCCACCGCACCCGAGCCTACGAGACCGAACGAGCGGGCTTAGAGGCCTGCCTTCTGCCTGGGACAGCTCTGATCCGGTGGATGGCGGGCGCTCGTGATGTGACGGCTCAGCGACGGCCGAGGAGTCTGCTGAGAAGTCCGCCGCCGGCGCGCTCAGCGTTGCGGTGGCCGGGGCACCACTGGGCGGCCGGCACGGCGGCCTTGACCTGGTTGACGTGCTGACCGCAGCCGGCCCAGGTGGTCTTGCCACAGGTCTTGCATCGGGTTGCTCGGCACATGCTGTGCTCCGTTCTGTAGTCGGTGTCGGGAGTCAGTCGTGGGCGAAGGTGATGTTAGGCAGCACCTTCTTGAGCCAGGCCGGGGTGTACCAGGCGGCTTTGCCGGTGAGCCGCAGCGTCACCGGCAACAGCACGAGGCGGACGAGCACGGCATCTAGCAGGACGGCGACCCCGAGCACGATGCCCATCTCCTTGGGCGGCAGCGGCCCGGAGAGCGCGAAGGTGAAGAAGACGGCGACCATGACGGCGCCGACGGCGAAGATGACGCGGCCGGAGTGGGCCAGCGAGCCGACCATCGCAACCTTCGGGTCCCCGGAGCGTTCGTAGTGCTCTTTGGCGGAGGCTAGGAGGAAGACGGTGTAGTCCATGGCGATGGCGAAGATCATCGCGAAGAAGAACACCGGGGCCCAGGCGTCGAGGAAACCTTGGGACTCGAAGCCGAGCAGGTCGGCGCCGTATCCCTCCTGGAAGACCAGTCGGGCGACGCCGAAGGCGGCTGCGGTGGAGAGCAGGCTGGCCAGGGTGCCAAGCAGGGCGATCAGTGGAGACTGGAGCGCGAGGAGCAGGAGCAGGAACCCAAGTGCCAGCACCACGCCGATCAGCAGAGGGGTGGACTCGTCGAGCTGGGCCTTGAGGTCGAGGTTCTCCACCGCAGCTCCGCCGACGAGCGCGGACTCGGGAAGGTCTGCGCGGAGCCGGTCGACGGTCTGGGCGAGCTCGGGGTCGGAGGGGTCGACGGTGGGGACGGCCTGGATCATCGCGTAGCCGGAGTTGTCCCCGGCGGGCATGGGTGACATTACTGCGGCGATGCCCTCGTCGCCCTCCAGCACCTCGCCGGCAGCGTCCGCGTCGGCCCGGTCGGTCACGATCTGCAGGGTGCCGGGGGCGCCTTCGCCGAACTTGTCCTGGACGATGTCGTACCCGATCCGGGCGGAGGCGTCCTCGGGGAGCACCTTGATGGAGGGCATCGCAGTCTTCAGCCCCAGGACGGGCGCGGCGAGCACGAGCAGGACGACCAGGGAGGCTAGGCCCCAGGCAACGGGACGCTTCCAGAGTCGCTCGCCCCAGGCGGCGAACTTGGCCGAGCGGTGTTCCCCGGTGTGTACCCAGGGCAGGGCGAACTTGTTGATCTTGTTGTCCAGCTTTAACAGCACCACCGGGAGCAGGGTGAGGGTCGCGGCGAGGACGAAGACCACCGAAAGCATGATGCCGCCGGCCATCGACCGGAACGATGGTGAGGGCACGAGCATCACCGCGCAGAGCGAGACCAGCACGGTGAGGCCGGAGAGGAGCACGGCCTTGCCGGCCGTGTCCATGGTCTCGGCGATCGCCTGCTTCTTGGAGTTGTGCGCTCCTGCGCGGGCGGCGCGGTAGCGGACGACGAGGAAGAGCGCGTAGTCGATGCCGAGGGCGAGGGCGAACATCATCGCGAAGTTCATCGCCCAGATGGAGACCGGGACGAGCTCGTTGATCAGCACCAGGGAACCGGCGGAGGCGACCAACCCGGCCAGGGTGAGGATCAGCGGCAGGCCGGCGGCGACCAGTGCACAAGGCGAGAACGAGGATGACCATGGTGACCGGCCAGGACACCATCTCGGACTTGAGCATCGCGTCGAGGTTGGCTTCGTTGAAGTCTGACCAGAGCAGCGAGGAGCCGGTGGGGTTGACCTGCACTCCTTCAACCGAGAGGTCCTGGAGTGGCTGCTTGAGGTCGGTAGCGACTCTGACCATCTCGTTGGTGTCGGCGCCGGGCACCGGCGAGGACGATGGCGGTGGTGCCGTCCTGGCTGAGGGTGGCGCCGGGCATCGGGGCGATGACGTCGGCGATGCGGTGCTCGTCTTGGAGCATCCGGGTCACCTCGGCGAGGACCTTCGCGCCTTCGCCCTCGGTGACGGCGCCGTCCGAGGACTGGACGACGACCTGGATGGCGGAGCTGGCGTTGCCGCCGAAGTGCTCCCGGGCCAGTTCGCGGGCGGCGACGGACTCGGAGCCGTCGGCCTGCCAGCCGGCGCCGGAGAGGTTGTGCTCGACCTGCGGGGCGAAGGCGCCAAGGCCGATGATGAGCAGCAGCCACAGTTCGGTGACGAGCTTGGCGTGGTCGGTGACCCAGATGCCGAGCCGACCCAGTGGGCCGGTCGTGAAGCCGGGCGAGAGCCCGGGGTCTGTGTCGTGCGTGCTGGCGTGGCGGCGGGTGGCCGTCGACGTCATGGCGTGATCCGTTTCGTGTCGTGAGTGTTCGTGAAGGGTGGGACGGGGTTCAGAGGAGTGCGGGGAGTGCTTGGGTGGTGGTGTAAACAGCGACAGCCAGCACCAGGACGGTGAAGGCGGCGGAGAGCTTGGCGGTGTCGATGCGGTCGGCAAGCCAGGCGCCTGCGAAGCCACCGGCCGCTGAGGCGGCGGTGAGGGTAGTGACCAGGGTCCAGTCGGGGCTGGTGCCGACACCGGCGCGCACCGCGAGCGCGGCAGCGCTCGTCAATGCGATGACGACCAGCGAAGTACCGGCGGCATAGGTCATCGGGAGTGCGAGCGCGAGGACCAGGGCGGGCACGACGAGAAAGCCGCCGCCGACACCGAGGAACCCGGTGAGAAATCCAACTGCGGTCGCGGTGACCAGGACCTTGACGGCTCGGGGGCAGTCACACATGAACCCCTCGCGGAAGGCAATGATCGGGTCGTCCAACGTCGCCCTCGGCGAGGCTGAGCGATCCGGTGGGCTTTCGTTGCTGCGCCAGGATTTCCGGGACTGACGTGAGTGGCGGAGCTGGCGAAACGCCATCACGCCGCCGACGAGCAGCATCAGGACGGCGAAGGCGGCGAGAAGTACCGGATCGGCCACGTGCGCCGAGGTCTTCGCTCCGGCCGCCGCGCCACCGATCGCAACGACGCCGAAGGTGACGCCTCGGCCGAGCATCACGTTTCCTGCCCGATGCGCGGTCACCGCGCCGAACAGTGAGGTCACCCCGACGACGAACAGGGAGCCGGTCGTCGCCTGCCCGGCGTCCTGGCCCAGCAGGTAGACCAGCACCGGGACGGCGAGGATCGAGCCGCCACCGCCGAGCGCGCCTAGGCTGAGCCCGATGAGCGCACCCGCGACGATGGCGAGCAGCAGCATCACGCGTCGGGGCCGACCAGGTGCAGTCCGACCTTCTCGGCGTTCTCGAAGCTGTCGTCGATCGCCACCAGGCGACGGCCGGCGGCGTCGAGGACCGAGGCAGCGACGCTAGCGCGGTAGCCGCTGGCGCAGTGCACCCACAGCTCACCCTGGGGGACCTCGTCGACGCGCCGGGGAAGCTCGTGGATCGGGATGTTGACCGCACCCTTGATCCGGGTCTTGTCGTATTCGTCGGCACGGCGGACGTCGAGAACGACCACCGGGCGGTGTCGTCGTACCTCCTCGAGGTCGGCGAAGGTGCCGGTCGGGAAGGAGGCGAGCTCACGGTCGGTCCAGTCCTCGGGGCCGCCGATGGCCTGGGCAGCGGGCCGGTCGATGCCGATGCGGACCAGCTCGCGCTGGGCCTCGGCGACGTCCTCAGGAGTCTCGCCGAGCAGGGTGACCGGGGTGCCCCAGGTGATCAACCAGCCCAGGTAGGTGGCGAACGCGCCGTCGAGGCCGAAGTTGAGGGTGCCGGGGGCGTGGCCGGCGGCGAACGCCGTCCGGTTGCGCAGGTCGACGACCCACTCGCCGGCTTCGATGCGCCGGCGGAGCTCGTCGGAGTCGGCCTCCGTGGGGGGTGTGAGGTCCGGCTCGGAGGGCCCCTCAGCGTTGGCGGGCATCATGTGGGCGTAGTAGGCGGGGAAGGCGCCGAGACCGTCGAGGAGCTCGCGGACGTAGGTCTCCTCGTCCTGGGTCAGCACCGGGTTGGACTCCTTCTCCTGCCCGATCGTGGACTCGGTCTCATCGGACTGGGTCGCGGCGCAGAACGATCCGAAACCGTGGGTGGGGAAGACCTCGGCCGCGTCCGGCAGCACGTCGGCCAGCCTGCGGGCCGAGGCGTGCTGGTGACGGGCCAGAGCGTCGGTGTGCTCCTCGCCCAGCAGATCGGGCCGACCGGTGGCGCCGTAGAGCAGCGAACCACCGGAGAACACCCCGACGGTGCCGTCGGTGCCTGCGGAGGCGTGCGGGTCGGTCAGCGCGTAGGAGAGGTGGGTGAAAGTGTGGCCAGGTGTCGACAGCGCGGTCAGTCGCATCCGGCCGCCGACGGTGACAGTGTCGCCGTCACGGATCGGGGTGCGCTCGAAGGAGACCTCGTCCTCAGCATTGACGTGGTACGCCGCATCGGTGCGATTGGCCAGGGCCAGGCCGCCGGTGACGTAGTCGTTGTGGATGTGGGTCTCGAAGACGTCGGTCAGCCGCACTTGATGTTCATCGAGTACGTCCAGGACGCGGTCGATGTCGCGTTGCGGGTCGACCACAAAGGCAACCTCGCCGTCGTGGACCACATACGTGCGATCGCCGAGCGAAGGCGTCTCGATCGGGATGATCGTTAGGTCGGTGCTCATCAAAAGGGGCTCCTGTTCGTTGTCTGGTGTCCTTGGAACATCCGTCAGTTGGGGCCAGGAATCCCGGTCTCGACTGGTCGGCCCGAGCGTGTCCAGGCGGAGGTGCCACCGGCTACGGAGTAGGCGTCGTACCCCGCCGCGCGCAGGAGGTCAGTCATTGCTGCACTGCGGTTCCCCGAGGCGCAGACGAGATACACGGGACGCCTCTTGTCAAGCTCTCCGAGGCGGGACGACAGCTGTCCCCTTGGGATCAAGGTGGTCCCCGGCACATGGCCGGTCACGTACTCGTTCGGCTCGCGGACGTCGACGACGGTCGCGCCGCCGGACTGCTCACGCGCGAGTCGGTCGACCGTGATCTCAGGTGTTGTGTCGCTCATCAACGTATTCCTCCACTAGGCAAGTACCCGGATACCGGGCGGGGTATTCGCATGAGCCTACTTACACACCCCCGGGGGTATTGCTCAAGTCGTCCCCGATGGCCCGCGAAGCCAGGCCAAACTCGAGCCGAATACGGTGGGGGGTATAGTCGTCCACAGCGTTGCAGCAGTGCATCACCAATGGCGACGACATCGACAGCGTGGACGTGAAGAAGATGGAGAAGCTCTTCCTCTCCTTGGCCTGAGTGACTCACTCCCGGTCAGCAGGAGCGTCACACGGGCCGGGAGGCGGTCGAGACCGCGCGGACTGACGGAGTGCTGCTGGCAGGGTGTGTGTCATGACAATCTGGTTCGCCACCACCCGGGACGCGTTTCGAACCCGGTTGTGGCCGCTCCCCACGATCGCGGTGCTGTTCGCGTTGCTTCTCGGACTGTCGCTTCCGGAAGTCGATTCAAGGTTCGACGATGACCTGCCGAGCCGGGTCAGCGGTTGGCTCTTCGGAGGCGATGCCGACGCCGCGCGGTCGTTGTTGGGTGCCATCGCCTCGTCGATGATCACGGTGACCGCCCTGACGTTCTCCCTGACGGTGGTGACGCTGCAGCTCGCGAGCAGCCAGTTCTCGCCTCGGCTGTTGCGAACGTTCACCCGCGATCTGTTCGTCCAGGTGACACTGGCCCTGTTCCTCGCGACCTTCACCTACGCGCTGACCGTGCTGCGTGCCGTACGAGGCTCGAGCGACGGTGGCGGGGGTGAGCTGGTGCCCGAGGTGGCCGTGACGTTGGCGTTCGTGCTGGCGGTGGCCAGTGTGCTGGGGCTGGTGCTCTTCCTGGCGCACCTGACCGAGCAGATCCGGGTCGAGACCATGTTGCGCAACGTGCACCGCGATGCCGTGAGAGTCATGCGCACGGTGCTCAACGAGCGCGACTCCGCCAGTGACGGTGGGGAGACGGCCCCGAGCCCGCCCCGGAACGCAGAGACCCTGCTGGTCGAGGACGACGGCTTCTTGACCAGGGTCGATCAGAACGGACTGCTCTCCATCGCGGTTGAGGAGGAGGCCGTGGTCAGTATCGAGGTCCACCCGGGCGCCTTCCTCGTGCAAGGCACACCTTTTGGGAGTGTCTGGTCGAGCGGACCAGCTTTTCTGTCGGGTGAGGCGGCGGAGCGGATCGCGTCCCGGGTCGCCGCATGCATCCACGTCGGCTTCGAGCGGACTTCGGCCCAGGACGTCGGGTACGGGCTGCGCCAGCTCACCGATGTCGCCATCAAGGCGCTTTCGCCCGGCATCAACGACCCAACGACGGCGATCCACGCCCTGAGCCACATCTCGGCATTCCTCTGCGCGTTGAGCGACCACGACCTGGGCCCTGAGCTTCTGCGGGACGATGACGACACGGTCAGGGTCGTGATCTACCGCCCCGATTTGGCCAGCTACGTCGACCTCGGGCTCTCGCAACCCCGACGCTACGGCGCCACGGACCCACAAGTCCTGCAGAAGATCTATCAGGTGCTCTTGGACCTCAGCTTCCGAGTGGCCCCAGGTCAACGGTCGGTTGTCCGAGACGAGCTCGACCGGCTGCGTGCGACCGTCACGGCCCAGCCCTTCGACCCCACGGAGCGAGCCGGACTCGACGCGGTGGGTGGTCAGATCCAGCAGAACCTTCAGGGCTCGCGTCCGACCAGATGACGTAGTCGGCCTCAGTCCACACTCGGGCTGCCAGCTCCGCATTCGCGAGTCTGCCCTAACGGCACTCGATCGGCTCGTCACGGCATGGGAGTTGTAGCCATGTCGGACGCTTTGTCATCACTCCCAACACCGAACCCGGATCAACGCTGCCATACCTCCTCCGGATCGCGCTCAGGGACGGGATCATCCTCAAAGCCGAGGTCTCCTGGCTGCGCACCGGCAAGGTCTACTGCCGTTGGGTCGAGAAGTGGCCCGCCGACGCCGAGGTCGTCGAGCGGGTGGCGGTGCGGTCCTGCGTTCGCCGGGGCGCGGCCATCGACCTCGTGCTCGATCGCGGCCGGGAGAACCGCTCCCAGATCATCATCATCAATGCCCGCCGGCGGCAGATGACCTTCTGGCAGACCGCGCGCACGTCCAAGCAAGCGCGCCCCGCGGGTTTCCGTTCAAGGTGCCCGCGCCAATGGAGTTGCGGACCTGAAGATCGCGGCCGACATCCGCGAGTGCTACCGGTTCACCTTCGTCGACCGGCAGGCGACGACCCGGCGGGAGCCGCTCAAAGCCAGCGACTACCGACTCCTCGTCGACGGGCTGCTGCAGTCTGCGGTCGAGCGGAAGTCGCTGGCCGACCTCGTCTCGTCGCTGACCACGGGCAAGCTGAAGTTTCAGTTCACCGAACTGGCTGCGATCCCGCGCGCCGCGGTGGTCTTGGAGAAGCGCTATTCGCGGGTCTTCAGGCTCGACCGCGTCCGGCCCAGCGTCGTGGCCGACGGGATCGCCGGTACCAGATCCGGATCCCGACCGTGGCGTTCGCGAACGACATCGTCGTCTCCGGCCACGGCCGATCTCCGTCGGCGGTGATGGATCGGTACATCGAGGCGGCCCGCCTCGCGGGGCCGCTCGCGAAGGGCGTACCTGACCGCGATCGGCCGGCGCACCAGCCGGGACCTCAAGACGTACGTCGAGACG
>CAVQDC010000037.1:0-15223 GCA_963711175.1 uncultured Actinomycetota bacterium | reverse complement strand
GGCTCCCGGCACCGTCTTCGCCTACAGCCAGCCGTGCACGTACACGGTCGCGGCCGCGATCCAGCGCCGTGCGGGGCAGCGGCTGAGCGAGTACCTCCGCCCCCGTCTCTTCGACCCGCTCGGCATCGGCGAGGTGGGTTGGCACTGCTTCCCGCCCGGGCGCGAACAGGGGTTCAGCGGCCTGTTCGCCCGCCTCGAGGACGTGGCCAAGCTCGGGCAGCTCTACCTGCAGCGTGGCCGGTGGGGCGAGGACCAGCTCATCCCGGCGGCGTACGTCGATCAGGCCACGTCCGCGCAGGTGCCCTCCCCGAACGAGGACAAGGTCGACTGGAGCCAGGGCTACGGGTACGGCTTCTGGATGTCACGCCATGGCTACCGCGGAGACGGGGCCTTCGGTCAGTTCTGCCTGGTGCTGCCCGAGCACGATGCCGTCATCGCGATCACCGGCGGCACCGAGGCGATGCAGGAGGTCGTCGACCACGTCTGGGAGCACCTTCTCCCGGGCACTGGGTGGTGCCTCGATCGACGAGTCCGCGAACGATCGCCTCACCGAGCGTCTGCGTACGCTCGGCCTTCCTCCGTGCGAGGCGGGCCCATGCGCTTGCAGAGACCCCGCTCCCGGCCCGGCGGCCACCTTCTCGGCTCACGTGGGCGGGACAGCCTCAGCGTCACGATGGAGGAGCCCGGCAACGCACTGACCTTCGGCGTGGGGCTCGGGGAGTGGTTGGTCTCCGAGCCGCTGGACGCGCGCGGCGATTCCGTGCCCGTCGCGGCGTCCGGTGCCTGGATCGACCACGACACGCTCCGGGTGGAGGTCATCTTCCTCGAGACGCCCCACCGCCTCGACGTCGAGTGTTCCCTGTCCCAGCGAACCTCACGAGCGTCGTGGCGCGGTGCCCCGTTGGACGGCGGCCGGATCAAGACCCTCCACCGTCCGCGCGCGTAGCCCACCAGGCGTTTAGTGCGGTGTTCGTGGTTCGGCATACGCACCACGAACACCGCACTGTCAGCGGAGGACGAGCTGCGGGAGCGCCTCGACGACCTGGAGGTCCTGACCCACGCCGGCGATCCAGATGGTCGACGGGATCTGCTCGGGCGGACCGCCGTTCACCGTGAAGCTCGCATCGCCGTACTGGGTGTCGAGGCTGACGACGACCTTGTCGGTCTTCTCGTAGACGTGGGCCACGTCGAGATCCGGGTACGGCGCCCCCGGGCTGGTGGTCGTCTCCGTGGTGCCGTCGCCGAAGTGCCACCTGTACGCGACGGGGCGGGCGCTGACGACGACGTTCGCCCGCACGAGCGTCACCGGGATGTTCGTGGCCGCGGTGTTGTCTGTGTAGAAGTTCGACTCCAGGTTGACCAGGGTCTTGCCGCCGGGCGGCTGGACGACCAGCTCGGACGCCGGCCAGTCGAGGGTCTCGAACGCCTTCAGCACCAGGACGCGGATCGGCGGTGGGTCGCCAACCTTGGTCTCCTCGTCGGCCGTGAGGCATGCCGTGCCGACGGCCGTGCCGTCGCGGTACAGCGTGTAGCGGGTGCCGGGTACACCTGCGGCCGTCGTGCACTCCTGCGGGTTGAAGCAGACGCCCTCGGGAGTCCGACTGTCGTCCTTGCAGAGCTGACGGACCGTCCAGGTGGCGGTGGGGTACTGGGCCTTCTGCTCCTCGACGTCGCGCCGAGGAGTAGTCGCAGTCTCGTTGGCGTTGAAGATGCTCGAGTCTCTGCTCGCAGCCCGCCACGGCCGGCGCGGGAACGATCACGACTAAAAGCGACATCAGCAGCGCCAAGACGCCAGAGCTATACGGGCACTCATCGCGCTGCCTCCGCCGCCCGGACGATGAGCCACCGAGCTCGCCTTCCGGCATCAGCTCAAAGATGTGCGTGGTGCGGCCACCGTCCAAGCGTCTGCCACTTGGCCGCTCGCGCTTCCCGGAATCTCGTCGGCGGCAGAGCGCTCTCACCACTCGGAACTCGGTGGTCGAGCTCGCCATATGGGCTTGATCGACGACGATCGTCCAGCCGTCCCACTCGATAGTCCCACCTGCGTCGTAAATCTGCTGCACCCGCTCAGCGGTCTGAATGCACGACTCGCAATCCGGTCCCAAGGCTCTGAACTCCTCGGTCATCGCCTGTGGCCTGCATCTTCTGCAGTTCGTCCGTCCACCGCCGGATGAAGTCCTCCGCACTCTCAGCCTCCGGCGTCTCGGAATCCGTGGGCGAGGGCGTCGACGAGCTGGTCGTCGGGTCCGGGATCTTCGGCGTGGGCTCGGGATCACCCGTACACCCCGCGAGGAGCAGGGGGCCAGCGACGGCGAGCGCGAGGGCGCGGCGTAGGTGCATGGAGTGCCTTCCCGAGACAACGACTGCACGCTGAAACTACCCAATTGAGCTACCTCGAAAACAGGCCTTCGGCAAAGCCTGTGGAGAACCCACAAGGAGCACAATGCGCCGAAGGGCGGGCCCGATGGGCCCGCCCTTCGCCTTCCCCTGGTCCACCAGCCGGGGTCGAAGCGGCTGATGGAGGCCTTCGCGTCTAGTCGGTGAGGACCGGGACGCGGAGCTTCTGGCCGGCCGCGAGGCCGGTGGACTCGAGCGCGTTGAGCCGCTCGATCTGGTTCATGACACCGCGGACGTCGCCGTCGGTGGCGATGTCGCTGGCGATCCCCCACAGCGTGTCACCGGGAGCGACCTGGACGATCTCGGTCGGTGCGGGCTGACCCGACTCGCCGGTGCCGACGGCGCCGCCGGCCAGCACGAAGGCGGCGCACAGCGCGATCAGCAGTGACGTCAGGAAGACCGTGAGGCGACCACGTCGCGTCAGGCGCACCGTCGAGACGGGGCGACGCACGGTGGCGGTGGGGACGAACGAGGGTGCAAGGCTGAGGGTGCTCATGGTGGCCTCCTGGGGAAGTGTCAGCCGGTCGGTGTCTGCTGGTCTCATGTCTAGAGCGAGCCACCGACAGTGGGTCTGGTTGAGCGTCGGTGTCGATCAGACGTTCGATCGAACAGGTGTACGACGTTAGAGCACGTGTTCGAACAACGCAAGCATCGGTTCGAACAACTGTTCGGCGTGTCGCACGGCGGTCAACCGCGACACGCAGGTTCGAACAGGTGTTTGATCCGGCGCCCGTCCGAGGTCTACGGTGAGGGCCACAGCAACCCCGCCCCACCTCCAGAGACGCGGCGGGGGCCACTGCAGCGAGAGGTTTTCACCCATGGCCAGGTCGGACGACAAGAAAGTCATCGAGATGCCGGACGGTCCCCCGGACGCGACCGGCCTGACCCCGCGCCAGCAGCGCGTGCTCGCGACGATCAAGGACTCGATCGAGAACAAGGGCTACCCGCCGAGCATGCGCGAGATCGGCCAGGCCGTCGGCCTGACGTCGTCCTCCAGCGTGGCCCACCAGCTCCGCGTGCTCGAGGGCAAGGGCTTCCTCAAGCGCGACCCCAACCGGCCCCGCGCGCTCGAGGTGTTCCTCCCCGAGGTGATGGCCGCACGTCGCTCGATGTCCAGCAGCGACGAGTCCAGCGTCGACGAGACCGGCATCGGCGACTTCTCGCCCACCGCGGTCAACATCCCGGTCGTCGGCCGGATCGCCGCCGGTGGCCCGATCCTCGCCGAGGAGCAGGTCACCGACGTGTTCCCGCTGCCCAAGCAGCTCGTCGGCGACGGCACCCTCTTCCTCCTCGAGGTCTCCGGCGACTCGATGGTCGACGCGGCCATCTGCAGCGGCGACTACGTCGTGATCCGCCAGGAGCAGACGGCCGAGAACGGTCAGATCGTCGCAGCACTGATCGACGGTGAGGCCACCGTCAAGACGTTCCAGCGCAAGGACGGCCACGTCTGGCTGCTGCCGCACAACGACGCGTACGACCCGATCCCCGGTGACAACGCCACCATCCTCGGTGTCGTGACGGCGGTGCTCCGCAGCCTCTGAGCCCTTGGGGTGGGCACCCGTTGAAAGGTCGCCGGCAGCGGGACACGATGGCGGCATGACCAACGCCGAGAAGTCCTATGACTACGTCATCGTCGGTGGGGGTGTCGCGGCCGCCAGTGCGGTCGGCGGCATCCGCTCCGGGGACAGCAGCGGCACCATCGCCGTGTTCGGGTCCGAGCCGGACAAGCCGGTCTACCGGCCCGCGCTGTCCAAGGACCTCTGGCTCAAGGACGACGCGACCCTGGAGGGCAACTCGCTCGCCGGCGACCTCGACGACGACGACGCGGTCGACCTCATCACCGACACGACCGTGACGGCGATCGACCCCGACGCCCACGTCGTACGCCTCGCCGACGGCAGCACCGTCGGCTACGGCAAGCTGCTGCTGGCCACCGGCGCCGAGCCGCGCACCCTGTCGGTCGACCCCGGCCCGCGGGTCGTCTACTACCGGACCGCCGCCGACTACGAGCGGCTCCGCGCGATCGCCACCCCGGGCAGCCACGTCGCGGTCGTCGGTGGTGGCTACATCGGCTCGGAGATCGCCTCCGCCCTCGTGCAGAACGACGTCCAGGTCACGCTCGTCCTCGACCTCGAGGACGTCCAGGAGCAGATGTTCCCGCGCGCTCTGGCCGCCAGCCTCACCAAGTCCTTCGCCGACCGCGGCGTCACCGTGGTCCACGGGTCGGTCGAGAGCGGCGAGGAGACCGACGGCGGCGTACGCATCCGGCTCGCCGACGGCACCGACATCGCCGCCGACGGCGCAGTGATCGGCGTGGGGGTGCTCCCCCGCACCGGGCTGGCGGACGCCGTCGGCCTCGACGTCGACAACGGCATCGTGGTCGACGACCACCTCCGCACCAGCGCGGCAGACGTGTACGCCGCGGGCGACGTCGCGTCGTACCCCGATGCCCTCCTCGGGCGCCGCCGCGTCGAGCACGTCGACCACGCGGAGAAGTCCGGCGAGCACGCCGGCAAGGTCATGGCGGGCGCGGACGAGGCCTACGACTACACGCCGTTCTTCTGGTCCGACATCCTCGACGCCGGCTACGAGGCGATCGGCGAGACCCGCAGCGACCTCGACATGGTCGAGGACTGGAAGGACGGCCAGGTCGGCACCGGCGTCGTCTACTACCTGAGGGCCGGGAGCGTCCGCGGCGTGCTGCTGTGGAACGTGTGGGACAGCGTCGACCAGGCCCGCGAGCTCATCAAGGAGACCGGAGACTCGCCGCTCTCGGACGTGGAGTCGCTGCGCGGACGCATCCCGTTCGCTGATCCGTCTCGTGACGGACTTCTCCCTCCTCGACCAGCGAGGGCGGGTTGAACGGCAGGTGAACTCTGCCGTGGGGGCGTGATCTGACGGGCGTTTCGTCGTTGAGCACCACGTGACCCCTTCCTCGAGCCTCTCCCGACGCGCGGTCCTAGCGGGCGGCGCGGGCGCCGTCGCGGTGGCATCCGCCGCCACGAGGGCAGCCAGCGCGGCTACGGCCGACCACGCGCCCTTCCAGCACGGCGTCGCCTCGGGCGACCCGCTCCCCCGCGCGTCGTGCTGTGGACGCGCGTCACGCCGACGGCCGGCGCCACGCCCGGCTCGGGCCAGCGGCCCGCGAGTCGACCGTGGCGCTGGGAGGTGGCCACCGACCGCCGGTTCCGCGACGTCGTACGCCGCGGGCGCACGTCAGCACCGGCCCGGCGCGCGACCACACGGTCAAGGTCGACGCCACGCGCTGCGCCCGGACACGGCGTACTTCTACCGCTTCACCGTCGACGGCGCAGACCAGTCCGGTCGGCCGCACCCGCACCGCTCCGGCGCGCGTCGTCGAGGCCCGACCGGCTCCGCTTCGGCGTCGTGTCGTGCGCCAACCTGCAGGCCGGCTGGTTCACGCGCCTATCGCCACCTCGCCGCCCGCGACGACCTGCACGCCGTGATCCACCTCGGCGACTACCTCTACGAGTACGGCCCGGGCGAGTACGGCTACGGCCGCAGCAACACCGACGTACGCCCGCACGTCCCGGCTCACGAGATGGTCGGCGCTGGCCGACTACCGCCAGCGGCACGCGCAGTACAAGGCCGACGCCGACCTGCAGCGCGCTCCACGCGCGGCACCCGTTCATCGTCACGTGGGACGACCACGAGGTCGCCAACGACCAGTGGCGCGAGGGCGCGGAGAACCACCAACCCGACGAGGGCGACTACGCCACACGCAAGGCGGCAGCCCACCGGGCGTACGACGAGTGGATGCCGGTCCGTCTGTCCGGCACCACCGCGACCGGCGACGGCACCCAGATGTTCCGCACGCTGCGCTTCGGCAGGCTCGCGGAGCTGAGCATGCTCGACCTGCGCAGCTACCGCGACCAGCAGGCCGCGACGCCCGCGCCGACGCCGGTGCCCAGTCGCAGCGGCGGCTCCCAGGGCACGATCACGGGCCGCGCCCAGCTCGACTGGCTCAAGCAGAGGCTGCGCCGCGGCGGGCCGCAGTGGAAGCTCGTCGGCAACCCGGTGATGATCGCGCCGGTCACCTTCGCCCAGGTCCCGCACGACCTCGTCGACCCGGTCAACGACGTCGCCGGACTGCTGCCGCGCGACGGCGCGCCCTACAACGTCGACCAGTGGGACGGCTACACCAGCGACCGCCGCGAGCTCTTCACCCACATCCGCGACCAGGGCCTGCGCGACGTGGTCTTCCTGACCGGCGACATCCACTCCGGCTGGGCCTGCGACCTGCCATACGACGCGGCGACGTATCCCCTCGGCGACTCCGCCGGGGTCGAGCTGGTCTGCACGTCGGTCACGTCGAACAACCTCAAGGACATCACCGGCTCACCCGCGCGCACCTCGTCGCTCGCGGTCGAGGCGGTGATCCAGACCAACAACCGGCACATCAAGTACCTCAACTTCGACGACCACGGCTACTCCGTCCTCGACGTCACGCCGGAGCGGGCGCAGATGGACTGGTACGTCATCGGCGACCGCGCCGACCGCAATGCCGGCTCCTCGTGGACGGCCTCCTGGGCCACGAGGTCCGGCACCAACAAGGTCGAAGCCGTCAGCAAGCCGGTGAGTGCCTGATGTGCGGGAGCCAGCAGTCGGGCGCCTTCGAGCGCGGACGGCACGAGATCCGCACCGGACGGCGCACGCTGCTGGCCGCAGGTGCAGCCGGCGTGGCGATCTCGAGCCTGCCCGGCGCCGCCCTCGCGGCGACCACGACGACGCGGAAGCGGGCGTACGTCCTCGTCCTCGACGGGTGCCGACCCGACGAGATCACGCCGACGCTGATGCCGCGCACCAGCGCCCTGCGCGACGGGGGCTCAACCATCCGCGCGCGACGTCGCTGCCGGTGATGGAGACCATCCCCAACCACGTGATGATGATGAGCGGCGTGCGGCCCGACCGCAGTGGCGTGCCGGCCAACTCGATCCTCGACCGCACGACCGGCGAGGTGCGCGACATGGATCGCGAGTCGGACATCAAGGTCACGACCGTCATCGAGCGGCTCAACAACAACGGCCTGACCACCGGCACGGTGCTGAGCAAGGAGTACCTCTACGGCGTCTTCGGCGGCCGGGCCACCCACCGCTGGGAGCCGGCGCCGATCGTGCCGGTGTCCGGACACGCGCCCGACGTCTTCACGATGCAGGCCGCGCTCGCGATGGTCGAGGAGCGCGACCCGCACCTGGTCTTCGTCAACCTCGGCGACATCGACCGCTTCGGCCACTCCGACCTCACCGGCCCGCTCGGGCTCAAGGCGGCCCGGCAGGCGGCGCTCGCGTCGACCGACGTCCAGGTCGGCCGGTTCGTCGACCTGCTGCGGTCGTCCGGACGCTGGGAGCACTCGATGGTCGTCGTGCTCGCGGACCACTCGATGGACTGGTCGTTGCCGCACCAGCTGATCCACCTCACGCCCGTGCTCGTCGCTCGACCCGCTGCTCGCGGGCAACGTCGTCATCGCCGACAACGGCGGCGCCGACCTCCTCTACTGGACCGGCGACCCGTCGCTCCTCGACGCGGCGGTCGCCCGGATGATCGCGCTGTCGTCCGCGGTGCCGGGCGTGCTGTCGGCCCACGACCCGCGCGTCACCCCGTCGCTGCGGACCGGTCCGCTCGGCGGCGACGTCATCGTGTACGCCGAGGCCGGGTGGCGCTTCAGCGACCCCGACCAGCTGTCCAACCCCATCCCGGGCAACCACGGGCACCCCGCCACGACACCGATCCCGTTCTTCGTCGCCGGCGGCCACCGCCTCGTCCCGGGACGTAGGACCTCGTCGGCGGGCCGCGACCGTCGACGTGCGCCGACGTGCCGACTTCTTCGGGTCGGCGCACCGCGCGGGGGGTACGACGGGCGGTCACGGCTGCCGCGGCGCTGACGCGTAGCCTCGCGGCGATGTCCGACCACGCCGCGCCCGAGCCCGAGGTGTTCCGCACCCGCGAGGCCAACCGGCGGCGGCTGACGCAGGCCGGGCAGGTCGAGATCGACCGGCTCACGGAGGCGGGCGAGCAGTCCGGTTGGCTCAGCCCGCTGGCGTACAACCTGACGATCAGCCACAGCCACCGCTTCGTCTGGTACCGCGTGGCCAAGGTCGCGACCCGCACCATCCGGCACCACTGCGAGGCGCACGGCGTGAGCCTGGACGTCGACCACGCGATGCGGGTGCGCTATCCGCTGGCGAGCTTCGAGGACTACGTCACGTTCGCGTTCGTGCGCGACCCGCTCGACCGGTTCGTGTCGGCGTGGCACGACAAGGTGGTCGACCACAACTACTACGACTTCGACGCCGCGACGCACGAGCGGATGCAGACCGTCGAGGAGTTCGCGCGCTGGACCGCTGAGCACGACCTCTCCGCCGTGCCCGGCACCGACCAGCACCTCACGCTGCAGAGCCGGATGATCGACCTCAACCGGGTCGACTTCGTGGGCCGGCTGGAGACCTTCGACCGCGACTTCGCGGAGGTGTGCGAGCGGATCGGTGCTCCGGCCGTGCCGACCGCGCCGCAGAACCAGACGGCTCCCGGCGGCCGCGACCGACAGGTGTCGGACGAGCTGCGCGACCTGGTGGGGCGGATGTATCGCCGCGACTACCAGGTCTTCGGCTACTCGGTCTGACCCAGTCGCTTCAGCGCCTGGCGTACGAGCGCGGGGTCGGTCGTGGACCACATCGGCGGCAGCGAGGCCTTGAGGAAGCGGCCGTAGCGGGCGGTCTCGAGGCGCGGGTCGAGCACCGCGACGATGCCGCGGTCGGTCATCGTACGGATCAGTCGGCCCGCGCCTTGGGCCATCAACAGGGCGGCGTGGGTCGCGGACACCTCCATGAACCCGTTGCCACCGGCGGCGTCGGCGGCCTTGGCGCGCGCCGACATCAGCGGGTCGTCGGGCCTCGGGAACGGGATCCGGTCGATGATCACCAGCTGGCAGGTGTCACCCGGGACGTCGAGGCCCTGCCACAACGAGAGCGTGCCGAACAGGCAGGTGTGCGGGTCCTCGACGAACTGCTTCGCGAGCTCGGGGAGCTGGGCGTCCCCCTGCGCGAGCGTGGTGAGGTGCGGCAGCTTGGCGCGTACGGCCTCGGCCGCGGTCTCCGCGGCGCGACGCGAGGAGAAGAGGCCGAGCGTGCGTCCGTCGAGCGCGTCGACGAGGTCGCAGATCTCGTCGAGCTGCGCCTGGCCGAGGCCGTCACGACCCGGCTGGGGCAGGTGGCGGGCGACGTAGAGGATGGCCTGCTGGCCGTAGTCGAACGGCGAGCCGACGTCGAGGCCCTTCCACGGCAGCGCGGTGTCATCGTCGGCCGGAGCCACGAGCGAGCCCTCGCGCTCCGTCGGCTTGAGGCCGAGCGAGGTGGCGACCGCGCCGAAGTCGCCGCCGAGCATCAGCGTCGCGCTGGTGAAGACGACGGTCTTGTCGGTGAGCAGCTTGTCGCGCATCGGGCCCCAGACCTGGAGCGGTGCGACGTGGAGCCGCGCGGGGAACCGGTCGCGCGCCTCGCCCAGCCACAGCACGTCGGCCTGCGACCCGGCGGCCATCCGCTCGGCGTTGACGAAGACCTCCTGCACCATGCCCTTGGCCTGCGTACGTCCCGCGTCGCCCTCGCCGTCGCCCCCGGACTCGCGCGGGAACGCCGACAGGCAGGCGCGGGCGGCGTCACGGACGAGCACGAGGGCGTCGGCGAGCTGCGTGGACACCTGGTCGATCCGGCCCGGCGAGGTCGCCTCGATCGCCTCGGCCAGCTGGGCAGCGGCGTCCTCGAGGTCACCGGCCGGGTCGCCGGAGTCGTCGGCCGTCCAGCGCATCGCACGACGGGCTGCGCGCTCGATGTCGTGGGCGCCGAGCTCGTCGGTCGCGGCCTGGGTGACGCGCGCGGTGAGCTCGTGGGCCTCGTCGATCACGACCGTGTCGTAGTCGGGGATCATCGGCACGTCCTCGATCGCGTCGATCGCGAGGAGGGAGTGGTTGGTGACGATCAGGTGGCTGCGCTGCGCCTTCTCCTTGGCGAGCTCGGCGAAGCACTCCGCGCCGAACGGGCACTTCGAGGCACCGAGGCACTCGCGGTGGTTGACCGCGACCTGACGCCACTCGCGGTCGGTGTGGCGTGGTGCGTTGTCGCGCTCACCCGTCCCCTTGCCCTCGGACTCCTCCTCGGCCCACGCCCGCAGCTCGAGGACCTTCTCGGCCATCGAGCCGGTCGGGACGTCGACGAGGGTGCCCTGGTCGTCGGGGACGCCGGCCCGGATGCGGTGCAGGCAGGCGTAGTTGGAGCGGCCCTTGAGCACGGCGTAGGACGTGTCGAGGCCGGGCACGCCCTTGACCGCCTCGACCAGGCGCGGGAGGTCGCGCTCGACGAGCTGGTGCTGGAGCGCGAGGGTCGCGGTGGCGACGACCACGCGCTTGTCGTGGAGCATCGCGGGGACGAGGTAGCCCAGCGACTTGCCGGTGCCGGTGCCGGCCTGCACGAGCAGGTGGCGCCCCTCCTCCATGGCCTGCGCGACCTCGCCCGCCATCTGGACCTGGCCGTCGCGCTGCTGGCCGCCGAGGGCCGTGACCGCCTTCGCGAGCACCTCGCTGACGGGCGTGGTGGTCGCGGCGGTCTCGGGCACCAGAGAACCCTACGGGGCGGCGCCGACAGGACGGCGTACGCCATCCACAAGCGGCTGCCAGATCCTCGCTCGAGCGGACGACAGGCCGCTCGACGCACGGCATGCCGTGCGTCAGGCGTCCATGGAGGACGTCGAGCAGCCCCTCAGTAGTTCTTCTTGCGGCCGATCTGGCGCTCGATGCGGCGCTCGGGCTGGCCGAGGAGCCGCGCCAGGATCTTGACCCGGTAGCGGTAGGCGACGACACCCAGGACGACGATCAGCAGGAACCAGAGCATGGTCCGAGCGTACGCGGGGATCGCAAGGCCAGGTGTGCCGATCCTTGCGCAGTTCGGCTGTTGCAACGGCCCAGACGTGCAGGAATCCCCGCCTCAGCGGGGACTCCTGCACAGTCAGGTCAGACGACGGCGCCCGAGTCCTCCGGTGCCCGCTCGACCCTCTCGCGCTTGACGCGGCTCATCGGCCACTTCTCCTGCATGTAGGTGAGGAACGGGGTGGCCATGAACATCGAGGAGTAGGTGCCCACGATCAGGCCGACGAGCAGCGCGATGGCGAAGTCCTGCAGCGAGTCGCCGCCGATGACGGCCAGCGCGGCCAGGATGAACATCGCACCGAGGCCGGTGTTGATCGTGCGGGGCACGGTCTCGACGGCAGCCTTGTTGGCCAGGTCGATGAACTTCTCGTCCGGCTTCGAGCCCCACCACCGCTCGCGGATGCGGTCGAAGACGACGACGGTGTCGTTGACCGACAGGCCGACGATCGTCATGGCGGCGGCCAGGAAGATGCCGTCGATCGGCTTGTGCAGCCAGGCGAAGAGCCCGACGACGAGGAGCACGTCGTGTGCCATCGCCACCACCGCAGCGACACCGAAGGTCCACTTGAAGCGGACCGCGAGGTAGAGCAGCTGGGCCAGGAAGGCGACACCGAAGGCGATGAGCGCGTTGTTGCGCAGCTCCTTGCCGAGCGAGGCACCGATCGTCTGGTCGTCGACCTTGGAGACGTCGCCGCCGACCTTGGCCAGCTCGGCCTCGATCGTCTTCTCCTCGTCGTTGGTGATCGTGCTCGTGCGGACGGTGAAGTCTGCGGTGTCGGCGGTCTGCACGACGGCATTGGGGAAGCCGGCGTCGGCGACGGCCTGGCGGGCGGTATCCACGCTGATGGTCTTGCTCACCGAGTAGTCGAGCTGGCGGCCACCGGTGAACTCGACGCCGAGCTGCAGGCCCTGGGTCGCGATGCCGGTGACCGCGATGACGAGCGCCACGGCGGAGATGCCCAGGAAGGTCCTGCGGCGCCTCATGATCTGGGGGTTCTTCTTCTCCAGCCAGAGCCGCACCTTGCCGACGTCGCCGAGGCCACTCAGCATCGGGCGGCGGCCGACCGGCTTGTTGGAGACGAGGACGTCGCAGAGCACCCGGGCGATGATCAGCGCGGACACCATCGACGCGACGACACCGATGGTCAGCGTGACACCGAAGCCCTTGATCGGCCCGGAGCCGAGGAAGAACAGCAGGGCGGCCGCGAGCAGCGTCGTGACGTTGGAGTCGATGATCGCGCTCCACGCCTTGTTGAAGCCGACGGCGAGCGCCCGCCTCAGGCCCGCGGAGGGGTAGGCGGCGTACTCCTCCCTGGCTCTCTCGAAGACGAGGACGTTGGCGTCGATCGCCATACCGATCGCGAGCACGAACCCGGCGAGGCCGGGCAGGGTCAGCGTCGATCCGAGGCCGACGAGCATCGCGTAGGCGAGCAGGGCGTACGACGCCAGCGCGATCGTCGCCCCGAGGCCGACGAGGCGGTAGACCACGATGATGAACAGGCCGGTCAGGATGATGCCGATGATGCCGGCCTGGATGGAGGCGTCGATCGCCGCGGCGCCGAGCGAGGGGCCGACGAGGCGGTCGGAGATGGCCGTCAGCTCGAGCGGCAGCGAGCCACCCTCGATGAGGGCGGCGAGGTTCTTGGAGTCGGTGGCGCTGAAGTTGCCGGTGATGTCGGTGGAGCCGCCGCGGATGCCGACGTCGCAGCCCACGCCGGTGTTGACCTCGGGCGAGGAGATGATCTCGCCGTCGAGGACGATCGCGATGCGGCGCTTGGGGTCACCGGACGGGTTGCAGGCGGCCTTGCCGGTGATGTCGGCCCAGGTGCTGCCACCCTTGCCGCTGAAGTCGATCGCCACGACCCACTCGACGCTCTGGTCGCGCTGGACGGCGCTCGCACCGCTGATCTCGTCACCCTGGATGACGGTGGGGCCGACCTCGAGGGTGTCGCCCTGGTCGGAGGGCAGCACCTCGTTGCCCTTCTTGGTGGGCTTGGCGTCGGCCTCGGCGGTCGAGAGGACCTCGTGGATCGTCAGCTTGGCCGTGGTGCCGATGCGGTCCTCGGCGTCCTGTGCCTCGGCGTCGCTGGTGACACCCGGCAGCTCGACGAGGATCCGGTTCTCGCCCTGACGCACGAGCGTGGACTCGGCGACACCGAGGGCGTCGACGCGTCCGCGCAGCACCTGGAGGGTCTTGTCGACGTTCTCCGCGTTGGCCGGGACCTGGTCGGTTCCCTCGGCCTGGAAGACGAACTGCGCGCCGCCCTTGAGGTCGAGGCCGAGGTTGGGCTTGACGTTGATCGCCAGCGCGAGGCACCCGACCAGGAGGCCGAGCACGAGGAAGAAGCGGACCCAGACACCACGTGACATGCGCGAGATACTTCCTTAGAGATAGGTGAACGCCCGAATCCTCCCCCCCGGACTCGACAACGCGCAGCCCGGGCCCGAGGTTCCGCCCGTTCGGGGCGCAAAACGCGAGTGACCTTACGCCCTCGCCGCCAGAAAGTGTCAGCGGCTGTACGCGGCCAGCTCGCCTGCGAGGTCGGCGTTGGCCCGACCGACGACGAGCGTGCCGTCACCGGTGTGCTCCATCGAGCCGATCTCGGCCTCCTGGTGGATCCGGTTGACGAGGTCGCCGCGCTCGTAGGGCAGCAGCACGTCGAACTCGACCTGCGGGCGCGGCAGCTCGGACTCGAGGGCCCGGATCGCCTCCGCGATGCCCTCGCCGGTCTTCGCGCTGACCACGACGCTGTGCGGCTCGCGCGCCCGCAGCCGGCTGATGACCAGCGGGTCGGCGGCGTCGGCCTTGTTGATGACGATGATCTCGGGGACCTTGGTGGCCCCGATGTCGGCGAGCACCACGCGGACGGCCGCGATCTGGCCCTCCGGGTCCGGGTGCGAGCCGTCGACCACGTGGAGGAGCAGGTCGGAGTCGGCGACCTCCTCGAGCGTCGAGCGGAACGCCTCGACCAGGCCGTGGGGCAGGTGGCGGACGAAGCCCACGGTGTCGGACATCGTGTAGATGCGGCCGTCGGAGGTCGTCGTACGCCTGGTGGTGGGGTCGAGGGTCGCGAAGAGCGAGTCCTCCACGAGCACGCCCGCGTCGGTCAGCCGGTTGAGCAGCGAGGACTTGCCGGCGTTGGTGTAGCCGGCGATCGCGACGCTGGGGATGTGGTTGCGTCGGCGCGACTGGCGCTTGACCTCGCGGGTGCCGCGCATCTCCTTGAGCTCACGCCGCAGCTTGGCGATCTTGGTGTTGATGCGACGACGGTCGGTCTCGATCTTGGTCTCACCGGGACCACGGCCACCGATGCCGTCACCGCCGGCGGCGCGACCGCCGGCCTGGCGGGAGAGGTTGCCACCCCATCCGCGGAGGCGCTGCTTCATGTACTGCAGCTGCGCGAGCTCGACCTGGGCCTGGCCCTCCTTGCTCTTCGCGTGCTGGGCGAAGATGTCGAGGATCAGCGCGGTCCGGTCGACGACCTTGACCTTGATCTTGTCCTCGAGGTTGCGCAGCTGGCTGGGCGCGAGCTCGCCGTCGCAGATGACGGTGTCGGCGCCGGTGGCCTGCACGATCTCGCGGATCGCCTCGACCTTGCCGCGACCGATGAAGGTCGCCGGGTCGGGCGAGTGGCGGCGCTGGAAGATCGCCTCCAGCACCTCCGAGCCCGCGGTCTCGGCGAGCAGGGCGAGCTCGGCCATCGAGTTCTCGGCGTCGGTGACGGTGCCGCCGGTCCACACGCCGACGAGCACGACCTTCTCCAGCCGGAGCTGGCGGTACTCGACCTCGGTGATGTCCTCGAGCTCGGTGCGCAGGCTCGCGACCCGGCGCAGCGCGTGGCGCTCGGCGAGCTCCTGCGCGCCGATCGTGAGCTCCTCGGGGTCCTCGTC
>CAVQDC010000036.1:0-27596 GCA_963711175.1 uncultured Actinomycetota bacterium | reverse complement strand
GTGGTGTGGGTGGTACTGCGTCATGGCTGGCCAGGCGGACGCGCGCGGGGGAAGGCGCGACCGCAAACCATGTGAGTCTATCGGCGGCGCGGGCACAGGCCGAATCACGCCCGGGCAGCTGCGTCAGGTCAGGGACGGGTGGGACAGATGGGTCGGGGCGACAGGACTCGAACCTGCGGTCTCCTGCTCCCAAAGCAGGCGCGCTAGCCACTACGCTACGCCCCGCCAAACCGACCTCCGTGCCGCCGGATCGGCGGCCCGATGGCCTGCTTGGAGCGGATGACGGGAATCGAACCCGCGTAGCCAGTTTGGAAGACTGGGGCTCTACCATTGAGCTACATCCGCGCGTCACGACGACGCTCGTACTCAGTGCGTACGACGGCCTCGTGCGGGTGTCATGGTGCCACAGGTGCGGCTGTGGTTCAGCGTCGGTGCACGAGGAGCAGCGCGCGGTCGTCGCTGCGGGAGCCCAGCGAGTCGATCAGGCGGGCTGCGCCGCCCTCGAACTTCCCGCGCAGCAGCTGCTCGGCCTGCCCGAGCATCTTGTCGATGCCGGAGCCGATGTCGCGGTTGCGGGTCTCGACCATGCCGTCGGTGTAGAGAAGGAGTGCGTCACCGGAGCGCATCTGACCCGAGGTGACCTCGAAGGTGGCCCCGTCGATGAGGCCCAGGATCGGCCCCTCGGTCTCGACCACCTCCCAGCGGCCGGACCCGGCGTGGCGCACCGCGGCCGGAGGGTGACCAGCGCTGCGCAGCTCGTAGCGGCCGGTGCTGAGGTCGAGGGAGAGGTGGATCGCGGTCGCGAAACCCTCGTCCCAGTCCTGCTGGAGCAGGAAGGTGTTGGCCCCGGCGAGGAAGTCGCTCGGCGGCAGGGCGCTGAGCAGACCGCCGATGGCACCCGACAGCAGCAGCGCGCGCGTGCCGGCGCCCTGTCCCTTGCCGGAGACGTCCACGACGGCCACGTCGAGGCGGTCGACCATCCGCGACGTCACCACGAAGTCGCCCGCGAAGGGCGTGCCGCCGGCGGAGCGCAGCTCGGCGGCGGCGTACCACTCGTCGGGCAGTGCGGGGATGCCGCCCTGGCGCAGGATCCGGTCGCGCAGGTCGACGAACATCTGCTCGCCCTGGATGCCCGCGACGCCGAGGCGCGAGCGCCGGAACGACGACACCAGGACCAGGAAGCCCAGCCCGAAGATGATGATCACCGTCAGCACCACGCGGAGGTCGATGTCCTGCAGCGGCACGACGAGCGCGAGCACGAGCAGGACGAAGACGACGAACCACGGGAGCTGGCGGGGACCGAGCATCAGGCTGGAGACCACGAGCGGCACGAGCAGGGTCACGAGGGGCGCGTCGTCGGGGAACAGCCAGATGGACACCCCGAACGCGATGGTCGCCAGCACGAGGGCGACGAGGATCCGCGAGCCGCGCGGGACGAGACGGTTGAGGCCGGACTCGAGCCATGGAGTGGTCATGCCCGAGCTCCTCCCGATGCGTCAGGCTTCCTGGTCGCTGACTGTACGGCGCGGGAGCGGAAGGTGGGCTGACATCTGGGACACCAGAAGATGTTGCGTCCGACGAGCTCACCGGTTCGGACCGTGGAGCCACAGACGTGGCAGGGCATCGAGGTCCGCCGGTAGACGTAGACCTCGCCCCCGTGGTCGTCTTGTCGAGGCGGTCGGCCCATGGCCTCCGGAAGGTGCTCGGGGCGCACGGTGTCGATGCGGCCGGTGCGGACGCCCTCGGTCATCAGCTCGACGAGGTCGGCCCAGATCGCGCGCCACTGACCCACTCGGAGGGTGTTGCCCGGACGCAGCGGGTGGATGCGGTGCCGGAAGAGCACCTCGGCGCGGTAGACGTTGCCGACGCCGGCGAGCACCTTCTGGTCCATCAGCAGGTCACCGATCGCGCGTGGGCTGCGCGAGATCCGCCGCCAGGCCAGCTCGGGGTCGGCGTCGTTCCGCAGCGGGTCGGGACCGAGGCGGCCGATGATCTCGTCGCGGCGAGTCGGCCCGACGAGGTCGCACAGGATCGCGCCGCGGAGATCGGCGTAGGCGGTGCCGCGGGGGTCCGGCCGTTCGGTCGGGGCGGCGACGGCGACCAGACGGAGGCGTACGGCACCGACCGGCTGGGGCACCTCGTCGACGTCGGTGTGCACGTCGAACGAGCCGATCAGGCCGAGGTGGACGTGGACGAAGAGCTCGTGGTCGAGCTCGACGAACAGGTGCTTGCCGGCCGAGTCGGCACCCAGCACGGTCGACCCGTCGAGCTGGGCGGCCTCGGCGGCGAAGCGCCCCTGCGGCGAGAAGACGCGGACTGCACGGCCGGCGAACGCCGCGACGAGGTCGTCGGCAAGCCGGCGGAGAGTGTGACCCTCAGGCATCCGGGCGGTCGCTGGTGGCCGGGACGTCGGGTCCGCGCAGGGCCGACTCCGGCAGCGGCGGCAGCTCGCGCGTCTCGTCGTAGACCGACAGCTGGCCGATGCGACGCGCGTGGCGCTCCTCGCCCGAGAACGGTGTGGTGAGGAAGACCTCGATGAAGCGGGTCATGTCGTCCACCGAGTGCATCCGGCCGCCGACCGAGACCACGTTGGCGTCGTTGTGCTCGCGGCCGAGCGAGGCCGTCTCCTCCGACCAGGCGAGCGCGCAGCGGATGCCGGTGACCTTGTTGGCTGCGATCTGCTCACCGTTGCCCGACCCGCCGATGACGACGCCGAGTGAGTCGAGGCCCTCGGCCCGCTCCGCGGCCACGGCCTCACCGGTGCGAAGGCAGAAGACGGGGTAGTCGTCCACTGCGTCGTAGACGAACGGTCCGTGGTCGACGGCCTCGTAGCCGTGGTCGACCAGCCAGTGGAGGAGGTGGTCCTTCAGCTCGAGTCCGGCGTGGTCGGAGCCCAGGTGAACGCGCATGGGAAAAGTTTGTCAGAGGCCACCCACACACGCGCACCTGCGGCTCGTCCGATCGTGTGCTGGAGTGGCTGGGTGAAGATCGTCGCTCACCGAGGTGCCTCCGCCGTGGCGCCCGAGAACACCATGTCGGCGTTTCGCTCGGCCATCGAGGCCGGGGCGGACGCCATCGAGTTCGACGTGCAGGCCACCGCCGACGGCCGCCTCGTGGTCCTCCACGACGTGACCCTCGACCGGACGACCGACGCCACCGGCGCACTCTTCGAGGCCGAGTGGTCCACCATCGCAGCTGCCGATGCCGGCAGCTGGTTCTCCCCCGACTTCGCGGGAGAACGGATCCCGACGCTGGAGGACGTGCTCGCGCTCGACACGGAGCTCGAGCTCGAGCTCAAGGGCTACGGAGCGGCCTTCCTGGAGCAGGTCCTTCGAAAGGTCCGCGCTGCCGATGCCCTGGATCGTGTCGAGTTCACGGGCTGGAACCTGCCCCTGCTCGCCATGCTGAAGCGGGAGACGCTCACGGCCCGCATCGGCCTCTTCTCGTCCCGACGACCCGAGTGGATGCCCGACTCGGTCTTCGAGCACCACGTGGTCGGTACGGCGGCCACGTCCGGCTTCGATGTCGCTCACGTCTACGCCGGCGACCTGACTCCGTCCATCAGCCAACGCCTCCATGATCTCGGCCTCGAGGTCCACGCCAACGACGCCGCGACCGCCGACGACGTGCAACAGGCCGTGCGATCGGACGCGGATCGTGTCTCCGCCCATGACGTGGACCTCGCGCTCCGTGTCATGGGTGGATCGTCCTGATGACTCGCTGACCCAGCGCAGGGCCACTGTCGGACCCCTCTGCGAGAATCGATCATGCGTTCGATGCGGGGAGGAGGGGCACAAGGATGAAGAGAACTCAGTGGCAGGCCGACGACCTGCACACGCTCGCTGACCTCGTCGCTTCCCTTGACCCCTCGGCCGACGCGACCGACCTCCTCGACCAGCTCGAGGCACTCGAGCGTCTCAAGTCCGCAGCCGCAGCCGCGCAGGTGGTCGTCGCGGCCGCCTTCGCCGATGTCGCAGACCGCGAAGACGTGCCGACCACCGGTCGGCGTACTGCCGCCGCGCGCGATGTCTGTCGGAGCGGAGGTCGCACTCGCCACGCTCGCCAGTCCCTTCGCCGGCGAGCAGCGGGTGCTTCTCTCACGCCGGCTCCGCGACGACCTCCCGGAGACTCTGGACGCGCTCCGTCGCGGCGAGCTCACCGAGGACCGGGCGTTCGCCATCGCCCGCGAGGTCGCGCACCTCGACCCCGAGCAGCGCCGCAGTGTCGACGACGACCTCGCCACGCGCATCGCAGGCCTCGGTGACGTCCGCCTCCGCCAAGCCGTACGCCGCTCCTGCCTCACCATCGCGGCCGAGGCCGAGACGCACCGCTACCGACGCGCTCGGGCCGACCGTCGCGTCACCACCCGCCGTCTCGACGACGGCACCGGTCAGCTGGTCGCGACGCTTCCGCTGGAGATCCTGGCGTTGGTCCGCGTGGCTCTCGACGCAGAGGCAGCGACCGCACGGGCAGAGGGCGACCCACGGACCGGAGGCCAGGTCCGCGCCGACACCCTCGCCGCCCGGATCACCGGAATCGACCCCGCGACCGAGGTCGCGCCGGTGCGGGTCAACCTCGTCATCGGCGTCGAGTCCCTCCTCGGCGACGGCGTCGAGCCCGGCCTGGTGCCGGGAGAGGGCTTCCTCCCCGCGGCGCTGTGCACCGGTCTGGTCCGACGAGCGAGCAACGCGGCGAAGGCCAGCCTGCGTCGCCTCTTCACCACACCCGACGAGCGCGCACTCGTGGGCATGGAATCGGTGAGCCGACGCTTCGACGGCCTGCTCGCCGAGTTCCTCGACCTCCGCGACGGCGGCATCTGTCGTACGCCCGGCTGCAACGCCGTCATCCGGCACCACGACCACGTCGTCCGCGCCGCCGACGGCGGACGCACCCAGGTCACCAACGGCGAAGGACTCTGCGAGCGCTGCAACTACCTCAAGGAAACGCCCGGCTGGAGCTCCTGGGTGCCCGACACCCCACCCGACGCCAGGCACGAGGTCCACGGCGTCACCGCACACCTGCGCATCATCAGATCCACCTCGCCACCGTTCCCCGGCGGATCGGCGGGCGCGCTCGGCTACTCCCCGGCCGAACGGCAGCTCGCGAGCAACTTCACCCTGGCCACCTAGACGACGGAGTCCTGTCGCCCGAACCTCGCCAGACAGTGCCAGAGCCACTTGATCGCCTGCGGATCGTGCTCGCCGCTGCGCTGGGCACACGCGAGCCGGGCCGGGGTGATCTCACCACCCAGGTGACGGGCGAGCAGCACAGGCACCTCGCTGCGGTAGTCGGGGTCGATGTGGGTGGCCCGCACGGCGTAACCCGGGTGGAGCTCGACCCCGCACCCGATCTCCTGTAGTGCGTCCAGGGCCGAGGCGTGGACCTCCGCGTCCGAGCCGTCCACGACCACGGCATCGACATCGTGGGCGAGATCGAGACCGCCGTGGACGTGCGCCTCGATGTAGTCGTTGAGGGGATCGTCCAGCGGAAGGCCTGCCGCCGCGGGGGGCAGCAGAGCCGGGTCCATCAGTCCCCTGTCGGCCAGAAGACACAGGTCGTCCACGAGCTCCGGCCCGCCCAGGACCTTGGGTTCGTAGACGCTGTCCGGCCAGCAGAAGGTCGCCCGCTCCGTCACGTGCGCATGGAGCCGGAGATACGCCGAGCCGAACCGCGGTGCGGCCCCGTAGACGTCGTCACGGCGGTTCCACGCGCCGTAGATCGGGCGGTCCGCCGGTGCCCCATCGTCATACCGGCCGCCGAACATCTGGCTCTCCCACGACCAACGTTGGCCGCCCGGGTGTGCGGTGAGCCCTCCGTTCGACGTTCCTGTGACCCACTGGCTGGCGTAGGTCCCGCTGGCGACGACAGCGTCGAGCACGGTGCCTTCCCCGTGGGGCCAGCCCGGGTGGAAGTGCACGGCGACGCTCGGCGACATCTGCTCAGCCGGTGGCGGAGATCGCGCTGAGGTGCTGGTCGATGAATCCGGCGACCGTGCGGACCAGCGGCTCCGAGGCCGTGAACTGGGCATGGCGCCAGAAGCCGTGGGTCTGCCCGAGGCAGCGGATGCCGATGGTCTCCACGCCCGACTCGACCACGAGCCGGGCGAGCTCCTCGCCCTCGTCGCGCAGCGGATCGTGCTCGGCCGTCGCGACGAACGTCGGCGGCAGCGTGTGGAGCCGGTCGGAGAGCAACGGCGCGAGGTCCGGGTCGTCGAAGTCGGCCACGGTGCGGGCGTACTGCTTCCAGTACCAGTGCGCCTCGGCCGGGTCGAAGCCCGTGTCGCGCGCCGCGTCCCATGAAGGAAAGGCGCAGTGCGGGTCGAGGAAGGGGTAGACGAGCGCGACTACGGCGAAGAACCCGGGGTTGCGCAGCGCCGCGACGAGGGCGAGGTTCGCGCCCGCCGAGTCCCCGTGGGCGGCGTACGGTCCGGGCAGGCCCGAGTCCGCCCCCTCGCGACGCAGCCAGTCGATCACCGTGTCCAGGTCGTCCGGGGCTGCGGGGAACGGCGCCTCGGGCGGACGGCGGTACTCCACGCTGAGCACGGCGCGCCGTCCCCGGTTGGCCATCCGCCGGCAGACGCCGTCGTGGACGTCGATGTCGTTGAGCACGAAGCCGCCACCGTGGGCGTGCACGACGAGGCCCGGCAGCGCGTCGGCCGGTGTGAAGAGCCGGCACCGGACGCCGTCCGCGTCGAGGTCGTCGACCGCCGCGACGTCCTCGCGCGGCAGGCGCAGGTTGAGCTGCCGGACCTGCTCGCGATGAGCCGCGAGGTCGAAGCCCGGCGCGGTGAGGTCGGGGCTGGTGTCGGCCTCGACGGCCGCGCGCACCTCGGGGTACATCACGGCAGCCCGGTCCTCAGCGCGACATCAGCGCGTCGAGGCCGACCGCGACGGCTGCCGCGACCCTGAAGTCGACCCGCTCGTCGGGGACGTTGATGCGATAGCGATCGCCGAAGGACATCTTGCGCTCGACGGAGAACAGCGGGCTGCCCTCCGTGTCGACGAAGTCGAAGTGGATCGGGATGAAGTCGACCTCGGTGAAGCGCCGCAGGAGGCCGACGACCTGGTTGCGCTCGCGGCCGGTGCCGGCGAATCCCGGACCCTCGATGTGGAAGGTCGAGCGCAGCAGCGAGGCGCCGAAGTCCTTGCGGAAGAACCCGATCTGGGCGCCGCCCTCGTCGGTGATGTCGTAGCCGGCATTGAGGTCGAGCTTCTTGCGGGCCTTGAAGCCGAAGACCGGCCGCGACTTCCCGGCGTCGGAGTAGAAGGTGACCTGCTCCTTGAACGCCATCCGCTTCTGCTCGGCCAGCGCCATCAGCCGCGTCGGGTTGCCGGCCTCGTCGGACTCCGAGATCTCGTAGCGGTTGATCATCAGCGTGAGCTTCTGCTTCACCACGAAGTGCGGCAGGTACATCTCGGCAGTCGACCCGGACGGGTTCTCGGCAGGCATGTCAGCCAGCCTAGCCAGCGGCGTTAGCCCACCCGTCATGTCGCCTCAGCCGCTGACGCGGGCCAGCTCCTCGTCGACCACCGACGGGTCGAGCTTGGTGAAGACCGGGGTCGGCTTCTCGACCGTGGCGCCGACCGTCACGGGCCGCGACTCCCACCGGGGCGTGGTCGAGTAGTCGCCCGTGATCACCGGGTAGGACGTCAGCCCTGCGCCGTTGTCGGGGTCGAGCTCGTCGA
Source organism: uncultured Actinomycetota bacterium (assembly GCA_963711175.1). Taxonomy (GTDB): domain Bacteria; phylum Actinomycetota; class Actinomycetes; order Propionibacteriales; family Nocardioidaceae; genus Nocardioides. The sequence goes on along the minus strand of CAVQDC010000036.1, from coordinate 19,911 downwards.
CCTGCTCGATGCGCGGCATCGGCACGAAGTCGCCCTCGCCGCCGAGCACGAGGTGCACCTTGTTGGCGGCGTGCGGGAGGAACGGCGCGAGGAGCGTGTTGCAGTCGCTGACGCACTGGACCGCCACGTGGAGCACCGTCGCCAAGCGCTCGCGCTGCGACTCGTCCTTCATCTTGTAGGGCTCGGTGACGGTGAGGTACTTGTTCACCTCGCCGACGATCCGCATCGCCTCGGCGGTCGCGGCGCGCAGCCGGTGGTGGCCCAGCAGGTCACCGACGGTCTCGAACCCGGCACGTACGGACGCGAGGACGGCCTCGTCGACCGGCTCGAGCTCGCTGCACGGCGGGATCTCGCCGAAGCTCTTGGCGACCATGGTCGCCGTCCGGTTGACCAGGTTGCCCCAGCCGGCGACGAGCTCGGAGTTGTTGCGGGTGACGAAGTCGGCCCAGGTGAACGCGGCGTCGGACGTCTCCGGACCCGCCGCGCAGATGAAGTAGCGCAACGGATCGGGGCCGTAGCGGGCGAGGAAGTCGCCGACGTAGAGCACGTGGCCGCGCGAGGTGGAGAACTGCTGGTCGCCCATCGTGAGGTACTCGGACGAGACGACCTCGGTGGGCAGGTTGAGCAGCCCGTAGTCGCCCGGGTCACCGCCGCGGGAGCCCTGCCCGTTGTACGCGAGCAGCTCCGCCGGCCAGATCTGGGAGTGGAAGACGATGTTGTCCTTGCCCATGAAGTAGTACGACCGGGCCTCGGGGTCGTTCCACCACTCGCGCCACTTGTCCGGACTTGTCCCCTCCTTTTCGGCGAGGCGGCGGGCCCACTCGATCGAGGCGGACAGGTAGCCGATGACCGCGTCGAACCAGACGTAGAGCCGCTTGGTCGGCTGGTCCTCCCAGCCCGGGACCGGGATGCCCCAGTCGATGTCGCGGGTCATCGCGCGGGGCCGGATCTCCTTGAGGATGTTCTGGCTGAACTTGATGACGTTGGGGCGCCACGTGCCGCTCGCCTCGCGCTCGTCGAGCCACTCCCCCAGCGCCTCGGCCAGCGCAGGCAGGTCGAGCAGGAAGTGCTGGGTGTCGACGAAGCTCGGCGTCTCCCCGTTGATCTTCGACCTCGGGTTGATCAGGTCGGTGGCGTCGAGCTGGTTGCCGCAGTTGTCGCACTGGTCACCGCGCGCGTCGCCGTAGCCGCAGATCGGGCAGGTGCCCTCGATGTAGCGGTCGGGCAGGGTGCGCCCGGTCGATGGGCTGATCGCGGCCTGCATCGTCTGCTCGACCATGTAGCCGTTGGCCAGCACGGTGCGGAACATCTCCTGCACCACGCCGTAGTGGTTGCCGGTCGTCGTACGCGTGAAGAGGTCGTAGGACAGGCCGAGGTCGGCGAGGTCGTTGACGATGATCGCGTTGTTCTTGTCGGCCAGGTCCTTCGCGCTGACGCCCTGCTGGTCGGCGGTGACGAGGATCGGCGTGCCGTGCTCGTCGGTGCCTGAGACCATCAGCACGTCGTGGCCCGCCATCCGCATGTAGCGACTGAACACGTCGGAGGGCACACCGAAACCGGCCACATGGCCGATGTGGCGCGGGCCGTTGGCGTACGGCCAGGCGACGGCGGACAGGACACGAGTCATGGACGCAACCCTAGTGACCCGGCGCGACCCGATTTCCGCGGGTCGTGCCGGCGCTCACGTGAAGTCGAGGTCACCCGTGCGCGAGCGCTTGAGCTCGTAGAAGTAGGGGAACTTCGCCAGGGCGACGGCGCCGTCCCAGAGCTCGCCGGCCTCCTCGCCACGCGGGATCTTGGACAGCACCGGGCCGAAGAAGGCCGAGCCGTTGATGTGGATCGTCGGGGTGCCGACGTCGTCACCGACAGCGTCCATGCCCTCGTGGTGGCTCTTCGCGACGTCGTCGTCGAGGCCGGCGTCGTCCCATGCCTCGATCAGGTCGGCCGGCAGGCCGACGTCCGCGAGGGACGCGGCCATCATGTCGCGGTCGAGCTCCTCGCCGTTGTTGTGGCGGCGGGTGCCGATCGCGGTGTACCACTCGCCGAGGGTGGCGTTGTCGAAGTCCTGAGCGATCTTGATCGCGACGCGGACGGGCTTCTCCTTGCCGACGAGCATCTCGCGGTAGCCGTCGGGGATGTCCTTGTCCTTGTTGAGGTAAGCCAGCGACATCACGTGCCACTGCACGTCGATGTCGCGGACCTGCTCCACCTCCTTGATCCACCGCGAGGTGATCCAGGCGAACGGGCAGAGCGGGTCGAACCAGAAGTCAGCAGTAGCCATACCTTCTCCAGCCTCCTCGGAGGCGGATCTATTCCGCCGGGTGGCAGGATGCCCCCCATGCCTGGAACCAACCTCACCCGGGACGAGGCCGCCACCCGCGCCTCCCTCCTGGACGTCACGTCGTACACCGTCGACCTGGACCTGATGAGCGCAACGCAGCCCGACCAGGGCACGTTCGGCTCCGTCACCACGCTCGAGTTCACCTGCCGCGAGCCCGGGTCGAGCACCTTCGCCGACCTCGTCGCGCCCAGCGTGCGCGAGATCACGCTCAACGGCCGCAGCCTGGACCCCGCGACGGCGTATGCCGACCACCGGATCACGCTCGACGACCTCGATGCGAGCAACACGCTCGTCGTCACGGCCGACTGCGCGTACTCCAACACCGGCGAGGGCCTGCACCGCTTCGTCGACCCGGTCGACGACCGGGTCTACCTCTACAGCCAGTTCGAGGTGCCCGACGCGCGCCGCGTGTTCGCGACGTTCGAGCAGCCCGACCTCAAGGCCGTGTTCACCTTCAACGTGACTGCCCCGTCGCACTGGGTGGTCGTGTCCAACGCGGCGACCCCGGAGCCGACCGAGGCCGCCGACGGTGCGTCCCTGTGGAGCTTCCCGACGACCAAGCGGATGTCGACCTACATCACCGCGATCGTGGCCGGCGAGTACCACGGCGAGTTCGACACCTACGAGGGCAAGCACGGCACCATCCCGCTCGGCCACTACTGCCGGCAGTCGCTCAAGGAGCACATGGACACCGCCGAGCTGGTCAAGCTGACCAAGCAGAGCTTCGCGTGGTTCGAGGAGCAGTTCGACTACCCCTACCCCTTCGGCAAGTACGACCAGCTCTACGTCCCCGAGTACAACGCGGGCGCGATGGAGAACGCCGGCTGCGTGACGCTGCGTGACGAGTACCTCCCCCGCAGCCGCCAGCCGCGCTCGTTCTTCGAGTTCCGCGCGTCCGTCATCACGCACGAGATGGCGCACATGTGGTTCGGCGACCTGGTGACCATGAAGTGGTGGGACGACCTCTGGCTCAACGAGTCGTTCGCCGAGTGGGCCTGCTACTGGTGCGAGGCCAACGCCACCGAGTTCGACGACGCCTGGACCGGCTTCGCCAACGCGCGCAAGCAGACCGGCTACCGAGCCGACCAGCTGCCGTCCACGCACCCGATCGCGGCCGACAACGTCGACCTGCACGCGGTCGAGGTCAACTTCGACATGATCACCTACGCCAAGGGCGCCTCGGTGCTCAAGCAGCTCGTCGCGTGGGTGGGCATCGATCCGTTCCTCGAGGGCCTGCGCGCCTACTTCAAGGAGTGGGAGTTCGGGAACCCGGAGTTCAAGGACCTGCTCGCCACCCTCGAGAAGGCATCAGGTCGCGAGCTCGAGGGCTGGGCGCAGGAGTGGCTCCAGACCGCCGGCGTCAACACGCTGGCCCCGTCGTTCGAGCTCGATGACGACGGGGCCTACACCTCGTTCACCGTGTCCCAGACGGCCCACGAGGACTGGCCGACGCTGCGTCGCCACCGCCTCGGGATCGGCCTGTACGACACGGTGTCCGACGAGAATGGCGACGGACGTCTCGTGCGGCGTGACTACCTCGAGATCGACGTCGAGGGCGACAGCACCGACGTCCCCGAGCTGGTCGGGGTGAAGCAGCCGGCGCTCCTGCTGCTCAACGACGAGGACCACGCCTACGCCAAGATCCGCCTCGACGAGCGGTCGCTCGCCACCGCGATCGCCTCGCTGTCGACCTTCGAGGACTCGCTTCCGCGCGCCCTCGTGTGGGGTGCCGCGTGGGACATGACCCGCGACGGCGAGATGCGTACGCGCGACTGGACCGACCTGGTGCTGGCCAACATCGGCCAGGAGTCCGACGCGTGGGCGGTGACCCGGATCCCGTCGTCGACGGCGCTGGCGGTCAACTTCTACTCCGACCCCACCCACCGCACCGAGCTCCGCGCCTCGTGGGAGACCGGCCTGCGTGAGCTGCTGCTCGCCGCGGAGCCGGGCAGCGACCACCAGCTCACCTTCGCCCGCTCGTACGCCGGTGCCGCGCACCGCGACGCCGCCCTCGACGACCTGATCGGCCTGCTCGACGGGTCGTTCACCGTCGAGGGGCTCGCGATCGACCAGGACATGCGGTGGACGCTGATCACCGCGCTGGCGAAGTCCGGTCGCTTCGGTGAGGCCGAGATCGACGCCGAGCTCGAGGTCGACAAGACCATCTCCGGCCAGGAGCTGGCAGCCGCCGCCCGGGCCTCGCAGCCGACCGCGGAGGCCAAGCAGGCCGCGTGGGACGCGATCGTCGACCCGGCCACGGCCAACGAGACCTCGCGCGAGATCGCCTTCTCGATCTTCCGGTTCGGTCAGGAGGACGTCCTCGAGCCCTACCTCGAGAAGTTCCTCACCGCCGCGGAGACGCTGGTCGACGTGCTCGGCTTCCACAAGGCCTCGACGGTCCTCGAGTACGGATTCCCCAAGCCGCTCGGGTCGGCCGCGACGCTCGCGCGCCTCGACGAGTGGCTCGCCGACAACCACGCGCCCAAGCAGGCCCAGCGCTACATCGGCGAGGCCCGCGCCGACGTCGCCCGCGCGCTCACCGCGCAGGCGTACGACGCCCGCTGACAGAGCACGAACGCCCCTTCCCCCGAGCCGTCGCGGGAGGGGGCGTTCGGCGTTGATCAGGCGTGCAGGGTGTTCTGCGGCCGCGCGTGCTCGGCGAGCATCGTGATGCCTCGCTGCAGGCCGGCGAGCAGGTTGCCGGCGCCGAACTCGGACGACATCGCCAGCACGGCCAGCTCGACCTCGGCATCGGTCAGGTGACGACGTACGTCGCCACCCGTGACGACCTCGGTCGCCCGGCGGGCGGGGTCGACGAGGACCAGGACGCTGCGCGCGGGGGCCACGAGCCGGTTGTGCAGCCGGGTCGCCCAGGCCCGGGTGTCGTCGCCCTCGGCGGGTCCGACGTAGACCGAGAACTCGAAGCGGCAGGACTGCTCGGCGAGGCGGATGGTCCGGTCGAGCGCGAGCCGGTCGGCCTCCTTCAGCTCACCAGCTGCCACTGGCTCCGCCTGCCCGTGAGTCGTCGCCGTCGGCTGCGGGGAGCTCGGCGACGCCCTGGCGCGGTCCGCCGATCCACTGGCCCTCCGGCACGCCATGACCGGCGGGTCCGGCGTGGTCGGGCAGGAGCTTCTCGCCGCGCACCATCGCGGGGACGTAGACCGCGAGCGCGATGAGGACGAAGAGCAGGAGGGGCGCACCGAGGTAGACGCCGAGCGCGTGGAGCGCGTCGAGGCTGGTGTGCTCGGTCTGGCCGCCCCAGCCCTCGGGCACGTCGGCGAACGCCGGCGTGGCGAGCAGGGCCAGCCCGGGCGCACCGAGCAGGACGAGGGAACGGACACCTCGACGGGTCGAGCGTGGACGGCTGAGGTGCGTGATCACGGTGGACAGGCTATCGCCATACTGGCGGGCATGCCTCACCCCCTCATCACCCCGATCATCAACGTGACCGAGGTCTCCGGGAGCGGGACCAACCCCCTCATGACCTGCTCGAGCAGCGAGCAGCTGTGCACCTGGGTCCTCGAGCAGACCGGCAACAGCAAGCTGGCCACGGTGACCGACTGGATCGTCGGCAAACCGAGCGCCCTCGTGGGACTGATCATCATCGGACTGGTGGTCCGGTGGCTGCTCCACCGCGTCATCGACCGCATCGTCAAGAGCGCCGAGGTCGGCGTGCTGCCCAACCGCCTCAGCCGGAGGATCAGCGGCGGCAAGATGGGCGCCGCGCTCAACATGCGCGAGGACACCGGCTACACCCGCCGGGTGCAACGCGCGGCCACGATGGGCTCGCTCCTCAAGAGCATCGTCAGCGGCGTCGTCTTCACCGTCATCGCGCTGATGTTCGTCTCCGAGCTCGGCTACGACATCGCTCCGCTGATCGCCAGCGCCGGCATCATCGGCGTGGCCCTGGGCTTCGGCTCGCAGGCCTTGGTGAAGGACTTCCTGTCCGGCATCTTCATGATCTTCGAGGACCAGTACGGCGTGGGCGACGTCGTCGACCTGGGCGAGGCGTCCGGCACCGTCGAGGCGGTCAGCCTGCGGGTCACCCGTCTGCGCGACGTCAACGGCACGGTCTGGTACGTGCGCAACGGCGAGATCCTCCGCGTCGGCAACATGAGCCAGAACTGGGCGCGCACCGTGCTCGACGTGACCGTCGGCTACAAGGAGGACCTCGTAGCCGTCCGCCGGACGCTCGAGGAGGTCGCCCACGACCTGTGGGAGGACGAGGACTTCAAGGGCCTCATCATCGAGGAGCCCGAGGTGTGGGGCGTGGAGTCGCTCGGCGTCGACGGGATCGTCGTACGCGTCACCCTCAAGACCGCCCCCATGGAGCAGTGGGGGGTCGCCCGGGCGATGCGCGAGCGGGTCAAGGCGCGCTTCGAGCACGAGGGCATCGACCTGGCTGTCGCCCAGCGCGTCATGTGGCAGGAGAGCGCTCCCTCGGCGGCCTCCGCCGAGCCCACCGAGGAGGCGTAGCCCCCCGACCGGGACAATGGAGCCGTGACCACCACGTTCTACGACGAGATCGGCGGCGAGGCGACGATCCGCACGATCGTGCATCGCTTCTACGAGGGCGTCGCCGGCGACGAGGTGATGCGCCCGATGTACCCCGAGGCGGACCTCGGTCCGGCCGAGGAGCGCTTCACGCTCTTCCTCATGCAGTACTGGGGTGGCCCGACGACGTACGGAGACACGCGCGGGCACCCCAGGCTGCGGATGCGGCACGCGCCGTTCGAGGTCACCCCGACGGCCGCCCAGCACTGGCTCACGCACTTCCGGGCCGGGCTCGACGCGGCCGAGCTGACGCCCGAGCAGGACGCTCGCTTCTGGGACTACGTCACCCACGCCGCGCAGTTCATGGTCAACACGCTCGAGTAGCCGGCCCTCGAGCAGCGGGGTCAGCCGGCCGCGAACTCCCGGAACGCCTCCGGGACGGCCGCCGGGCGGCCGCTCTCGTTGTCGATGCAGACGCCGACGACCCTGGCGCGGGCCAGCACCTGCCCGTCTGCCCGATCGTCCAGGACGACCGACTCGAACACGACCGACGTGCTGCCGATGCGGGAGACCCAGGTGCGGCAGTCGTAGGGCTCGGGTCGGAACAGGATCGGCCGCTTGTAGTCGACGTCGGTCTGGGCGACGACGAGGTGATAGCCGTTGCCGAGCTCGCGCCCCTGCGCGACCATCAGCTGGATCCTGGCCTCCTGGAAGTACTCGAAGTACTTCACGTTGTTGACGTGGCCGTAGACGTCGACGTCGCTGAACCGCACGTGGACGGGGTAGCTGCCCCCGGGGACCTCGACCACCTCCGGCGCGACGGGCGGGCGGACGGGCTCGTCCGGCTCGAGCAGCCGGGCCAGGGACGCCTTCTCCTCGTCGTGCAGCCGGCGCGGACGCTCGGTCGCGAAGACGTACGGCGTCAGCACGGTGCGGGCCCGGAGGTAGACCGTGCGGTCGCCGGACTCGTCCTCGGCGAAGATCTCGTAGCCCATGGTGAAGCTCGCTGCCCGGATCTCGGTGACCCAGCACTCGATGGCGACCGGCTCGAACCCGAAGGTCAGCGACGACACGTACGTGACCTCGTGGCGGACCACGACGACGCCCTCGGCCAGGTCATCGGCGCGGCTGTCCGGGGCGTGCGTACGGAACATGTCGACGCGCGCCTCCTGGAGGTAGTCGACGTACGTCACGTTGTTGACGTGGCCGAGGAGGTCGAGGTCGGCCCACCTCAGCGGGCAGCGGTAGAGATGGCGCACACCCTGATCGTCGCAGAGTCGCGCGATCGCGGCGCAGCGCCGCTCCCTCAGTGGGCGAAGTGCAGGCGGCCGTAGTAGGCGGGGATGGACTCGTGGCGGACCTGGCGGTCGCGGCGGGTCATCGTGAGGGCGGAGGGGAGGGCGACCGCGGCCAGGACGACGGAGGCCAGGGCGGCGATTCCGATCACGACCATGAGGGAGATGACGACGGTGGGGTCGAGGAGCTGCATGTCGATTCCTTTCTACAAACGTAGAACTTCTACGTATGTAGAAGAATACTCCGCAGCACTCACGACGCAAGTCGGGCCGGTAGTGTCCTGCGTCACCGCCGGCGCACGCTGAGGAGGAGAGCCGTGAGTCCCACCAGCGAGGAGCTGTCGCCGCGACGTCGCGAGATCCTCGCCGCGGCCACCACGGTCCTCGCGCAGCAGGGCAACCGGGGCCTCACGCACCGGGCCGTGGACCGCCAGGCAGGCCTCTCCGAGGGCAGCTCGTCGGCCTACTTCCGCACCCGCGAGGCGCTGCTGCGTGCGCTGGGCGACTTCGTCGCCGACCAGCTCGCCGCCGATGTCGACGCTCTGGGCCGACGCCTCGCGTCCTGCCCGGGCGACCACCAGCGCGCCGTTCGCGAGGTGTCCAGGCTGTTCTCCCGCTGGCTCGGCCAGCCCGACCTGCTCGCCGCGCGACTCGAGCTGACGGTCGCCGCGACGCGCGATCCCGTGCTCGCCGAGCGGTTCCGGATCTGGCGCGACGACCTGGTCGGGATGGTCCGTGGCGTCATGCAGGACGCCGGCAAGGAGGGCAGCGCCTCGGCGGAGACCCTGGTCGCCGCGCTCGACGGCGTGCTCCTCGCCTCGCTCCTGCTTCCCGCCCGCCGCCGGAGGACCTTCGTCAGCGAGAGCGTCGAGGAGCTTCTCACCGGCCTCGGCGCGAACCCCGACCCAGCCTGAGCAGCGACCGTCGGACTATTCTGCGAGGGACCGAGTGACCCACGAGTAACCGGAGTTCCCCATGCCCGAGGCAGTGATCGTTTCCGCAGCGCGCTCCCCCATCGGCCGCGCCAACAAGGGCTCGCTCAAGGACTTCCGGCCCGATGACCTCACCGCGCTCGTCGTCCGGGCCGCACTGGACAAGATCCCCGACCTCGACCCGGCGGCGATCGAGGACCTGCTCCTCGGGTGCGGCCTTCCCGGCGGCGAGTCGGGCAACAACATGGCGCGCGTGGTCACCACCCTCCTGGGTCTCGAGGTGCCCGGCGCGACGGTCACGCGCTACTGCTCGTCCTCGGTGCAGACCTCCCGGATGGCCTTCCACGCGATCAAGGCCGGCGAGGGCGACATCTTCGTCTCGGCCGGTGTCGAGACGGTGTCGCGCTTCGCGAAGGGCACGTCCGACCACATCCCCGGCACCCGCAACCCGCTCTTCGACGAGGCCAACGCTCGCACGGACGAGTACGCCGCCGGCGGCAAGGACTGGCACGACCCGCGCGAGGACGGCCAGGTGCCCGACATCTACATCGCGATGGGCCAGACGGCCGAGAACGTCGCACGCATGCGCGGCCTCGACCGCAAGGAGCTCGACGAGTTCGCCGTCCGCTCGCAGAACCTCGCCGAGAAGGCGATCGCCGACGGCTTCTGGGCCCGCGAGATCACGCCCGTCACCACGCCCGACGGCACCGTCGTCACCCAGGACGACGGCCCTCGCGCGGGAGTGACGTACGACGCCATCGCCGGTCTCGACCCGGTCTTCCGCCCCGACGGCGTGGTCACCGCCGGCAACTGCTGCGCCCTCAACGACGGCGCAGCGGCGGTCGTCATCATGTCCGACACCAAGGCCGCCGAGCTCGGGCTCACCCCGCTCGCCCGGATCGTCTCGACCGGCGTCTCCGGCCTCTCCCCCGAGATCATGGGCCTGGGCCCGGTCGAGGCCACGAAGAACGCCTTGAAGTACGCCGGGATGAGCATCGGCGACATCGACCTCGTCGAGATCAACGAGGCGTTCGCCGCCCAGGTCGTGCCGTCGTACCAGGACCTCGGCATCGACCTCGACCGCCTCAACGTCAACGGCGGCGCCATCGCGGTCGGCCACCCGTTCGGCATGACCGGCGCGCGCCTGCAGAACACGATGCTCAACAGCCTCGACTGGCACGACAAGTCCACCGGGCTCATCACCATGTGCGTCGGCGGAGGCCAGGGAATGGCGATGATCCTGGAGCGCATGGGCTGAGCCGGATCGGGCTCCTCCCCCATTAGGGTGGAGCCATGACGGTGACGGGGGAGGCCCGCTGGCTCGACGACGACCAGCAGCACTCGTGGCGTGCCCTGATGATGGGCATCACGCTGCTGATGGAGCGTCTCGACGACGACCTGCGGCGTGAGTTCTCGATGTCGCTCACCGAGTACGAGGTGCTGGTGCGGCTCTCCGAGCGCCCCGGCCGAGCCATGCGGATGGCGCAGCTCGCCGATGCGATGGCGCACTCGCGCAGCCGCGTCACCCACACGGTCGCCCGGATGGAGGCCGTCGGCTACGTGACCCGTGGCACCACGCCCGAGGACGGTCGCGGGGTCGTGGCGACGATGACGGAGAAGGGCCACGAGCTCCTCGTCCGCGCCGCGCCCTGCCACGTCGAGAGCGTGCGCCGCAACATCGTCGACCTGGTGTCCGACGACGACTTCGCCGCCGTCGGCCGGGTCTTCGACGGCGTCGCCGACCACCTCGTCATGCGGCACCCGGAGTCCGAGATCCGCTAGCCGTGCGTGGTCAGTCGCGGGTCAGGCGGCGGTGCGTGACCCGGTGCGGGCGCGCGGCCTCGATGCCGAGGCGATCGATCTTGTTCTCCTCGTACGCCGCGTAGTTGCCCTCGAACCAGAACCAGTTCGCCGGGTCCTCGGCGTCGCCCTCCCACGCGAGGATGTGGGTCGCGACCCGGTCGAGGAACCACCGGTCGTGCGAGGTGACCACGGCGCAGCCGGGGAAGTCGAGCAGCGCGTCCTCGAGGGAGGACAGGGTCTCGACGTCGAGGTCGTTCGTGGGCTCGTCGAGGAGCAGCATGTTGCCGCCCATCTTGAGGGTCAGCGCGAGGTTGAGACGGTTGCGCTCACCACCGGAGAGCACGCCGGCCTTCTTCTGCTGGTCCGGTCCCTTGAAGCCGAACGAGGCGACGTAGGCCCGTGAGTTCATCTCGAAGTTGGCGACCTTGATGAAGTCGAGCCCGTCGGAGACGACCTCCCAGACGTTCTTGGTGGGGTCGATGCCGCCACGGCTCTGGTCGACGTAGGAGATCTTGACCGTCTGGCCGACCTTCAGGTCACCCTCGTCGGGCTTCTCCTCCCCCGTGATCATCCGGAAGAGGGTCGTCTTGCCGACGCCGTTGGGGCCGATCACGCCGACGATGCCGGCGCGGGGCAGCTTGAACGACACGTCGTGCATGAGGGTGCGTCCCTCGAAGCCCTTGCCGAGCTTCTCGGCCTCCAGCACGATGTCGCCGAGGCGAGGACCGGCGGGGATGTTGATCTCCGAGGTGTCGATCTTGCGCATCCGGTCGGCCTCGGCCGCCATCTCCTCGTAGCGCGCGAGGCGCGACCTGCTCTTGGTCTGGCGGGCCTTGGCGTTGGACCGCACCCACTCGAGCTCGCGCTCGAGGACCTTGGCGCGCTTGGCGTCCTTCTGGCCCTCGATCTTGAGGCGGCTCTGCTTGGTCTCGAGGTAGGTCGTGTAGTTGCCCTCGTAGGGGTGCGCCTTGCCACGGTCGAGCTCGAGGATCCACTGCGCGACGTTGTCGAGGAAGTAGCGGTCGTGGGTCACGGCCAGGACGGCGCCGGGGTAGCTGGCGAGGTGGCCCTCGAGCCACTGCACCGATTCGGCGTCGAGGTGGTTGGTGGGCTCGTCGAGGAGCAGCAGGTCGGGCTGCTGGAGGAGCAGCTTGCAGAGTGCGACGCGGCGGCGCTCACCACCGGAGAGGTGGTCGACGAGGACGTCCGGCGGCGGGCAGCGGAGCGCGTCCATGGCCTGGTCGAGACGGCTGTCGAGGTCCCACGCGTTGGCGTTGTCCAGCTCGGTCTGGAGGTTGCCGGTCTCCTCCATGAGGGCGTCCTGGTCGGCGTCGGGCTCGCCCATCTCCATGTACGCCTCCTCGAGGCGCTTCATCTTGCCCTTGAGCTCGCCGACGGCCTCCTCGACGTTCTCGAGGACGGTCTTGCCCTCGCTGAGCGGCGGCTCCTGCTGCAACATCCCGACCGTCGCGCCGGGGTCGAGGATCGCGTCGCCGTTGTTGGCGTGGTCCAGCTGCGCCATGATCTTGAGCAGCGAGGACTTGCCCGTGCCGTTGGGTCCGACGACGCCGATCTTGGCGCCGTGGAGGAACGAGAGGGTGACGTTGTCGAGGACGACCTTGTCACCGTGGGCCTTGCGCACATTGCGCAGTGTGAAGACGTACTCAGCCATGCGGGCGAGCCTACGGTGATCGGCCCCCACGTCGACAATCGCGTCTAGCGTGAGACCGACCGGGCGTGCCACCGCGTCGAGCAGGTTGACGGCCTCCAGCCGGGAGGCCGCGGCAGAAGAGGGACCGATGCGAGCGAGCACCAGCGTCGACGAGGAGTTCACCTCGTTCGTCGCCTCCGCCTCACCCCAGCTCCACAGGAAGGCGTGGCTGCTGACGACGTCTTCGGCCGCGGCCGAGGACCTGTTGCAGTCGGCGCTGGCCAAGGCGTACGTCAACTGGCGCCGGGTGAGCGCCGCCGACGACCCGACGGCCTACGTCAGCGGCATCGTGCTCAAGACGTTCCTGAGCGACCGGCGTCGGCGGAGCAGCACCGAGATCGCCGTCGCCGAGGTGACGGACGCCAGCACGACCAGCGACGACCCCGCACTGCGCGTGACCCTGCTGGCGGCGCTGGGGACGCTGGCGCCGCTCGACCGTGCGGTGGTGGTGCTCCGCTACTGGGAGGACCGCTCCGTGGAGGAGACCGCTCGGACGCTTCACCTGAGCAGTGCCGCGGTCAAGAACCGCTCGATGCGAGCCCTCGACCGTGCTCCGCACCCAGCTCGCGGACACCCGCGAGCCGATCCCGTCCCAGGAGGGAAACCGATGACGATCCACCGCAGTGACGCAGCCCCCGAGTCCGACGAGCAGTACGTCCGCGAGGTCATCGACTCCGCGATGTCGGGCACCCGCCCGCCCCTCGACCTGCCCTCCGCCGCGCTGGTGCGCGGACGGCGCCTCCGTACGCGCCGACGGGTCGGGCACGCCGCCGTCGGCGTCGCGGCCAGCATCCTCGCCGCCGCGGCGATCCCCTGGGTGGCGGCAGGTGGCGACCGACCTGTCCGCGGCGGGGACGTCGTGGCCACCCAGCCGCCCGCGCCGATCCTCCAGGGCCCGAAGGGCTGGTGGGACATGCCCGCCACGGACATGGTGTCCGCGGTCGAGGCGATCCTTCCGGATGGCGTCGTGGTCACCGACCCCGGTCCGCTCGAGGCGGACACCCCCGAGGGCGGCCCCGCCTCGGGCTGGATCAACCCGTACCTCGAGTCGGCGAGCGGGTCCGGCAGGCTCAACGTCAGCCTCTATCCGGATGCGGCGCGAACCGTCAGCGTGGACAGCGACGGCACCGTGCTCGCGCCGAGCAGCGGTCCCGGCACGGGCTGCGAGGCACCCGAGCTCTCCGGTGCGACTGCGTGCGTCGACTTCCAGCCCGGCGACGAGGCACAGATCGTCGGCCCCGGGCCCAGCACGGACATCAGCTGTGCCGCCGACTTCAGCGGGCGCACCGACTGCGAGCAGATCCTCGCCACCGACGGCACCGTGATCGGCCGCCGGCTGACCAACCACTGGGGAGGCACGGTGATGCACGAGGTGGTCCTGCGACGCGAGGGCGGGACCGTCTACGCCGCCAGCGCCAACACGCTCGACGACAAGTGGAGCGCCGACTCCTCTGTGTCTGCACCCCGGCCGCCGCTGACGCTCGACGACCTGGAGAACCTCGTCCGCAACGACACCTGGGTGTCGTACGTCCCCTGATCAGGCGGCGCGAGGCGCGTCCACCTCATCGACGACCGGCTCGGTGACCGGCTCCTCCACGACGGGCTTGGTGAAGACGGTCGTCCCGTGGGCGAGGTCGTGGCCCACGGAGGTGGCCACCACCTCCCACGAGGTCTGCGGCTTGCCCTCGCGGTCCCACACGTCGGCGACGAGGCGGCCGTGGACCACCACCGGGTCGCCGCTGTGGAGCGACTCGGCGACGTGGCGCGCCAGCCGGTTCCACACCTTCACGGTGTGCCAGGACGTGGTGCCCTTGACCCACTCACCGTCGCGGTAGCGGGTCGGGGTGCAGGCCAGCCGGAAGGACGCGACGTGGCGCCCCTCGCGGACCTCCCGCAGGGTGATCTCGCCGCCGATCCAGCCGGCCAGGGTGATCTGGGTGTCGTACATCGACGTGTCTCCTCGAGGAGGCGGCGGTGGTTCCGCCGCGATCAGCCCATGCTCGGCGGGGGCGACGACAACGGAGGGCGGTCCGGGTGTCCGGCTGTGGACAACGGCCGGAACGGGTTGCCTGTGGACGGTTGGTGGCTCTACGTCGTCCGTGCAGCGCATGACCGACGACGCAGCTGCGCAGGTGCGGGTTGTCGATCCGCGACGATTGCCCGGGCCGGACTTGTCGACCGTCGTGGACGCCTGACGCACGGCGTGCCGTGCGTCGAGCGGCCCATGGTCCGCTCGAGCAGGGGCGTGGCGCCCCCACGGCAGCGACACGGACCACCCAAGGGCGTGGCGGCGGGTCAGCGCAGGGCGTCCGACAGCCCGTCGCGGACCTCGCCGTAGGAGACCAGCTCGGCCTGGATCGGCGCGACGACCATCTCCTGCGAGACCGCCGAGATGGCGTCGCGGAGCCGCTTGTCCGCCTTGCGCGCCCGCGCCCGGGCCGTCAGCGACACCAGCCAGCGGCACACCAACGCCAGGAGGAGGCCGAGGCCCACACCGCCAAGAAGCAGCAGCGTCGGGAGCGGGAAGGCCCAGACCTCGGGGGTCGGCGGATCAGGCAGGCGCGCGTAGGACCCGAACGCCAGCAGCGCGAGCCAGCCCGCGCCGACGACCGCGGAGATGATGAGGGCGTACTGGAGGAACCGGACGAGACCGGCCCACACCGGGATCTTCTCGGCGCCGAGGTCGGTGGCGGCCACCGCGCGGTCGAGCCGGTCGCCGAGGTCGGGCAGCCGTGACACCGACGCCGCGCGCACGGCGTGCGCCCAGGACGGGGCCATCTCGTCGCCGACCTGGTCGGCCAGTGCGCGCACCTCGGTGTCGACGCGTGCGCGCTGGACGCCGGTGGCCTTCGGCACGGACGTCCGGGAGGCGCCGGTCAGCTCCTTGCCGGCGGCACCGAGGTCGAGGTGCAGCCGCTTGAGCGGGTCGGGCTTGAGGCGGGAGAACCACGCCGTGACGGGCCAGCCGGTGGCGCGGTTGGCCCGCATCCGCGTCGAGTCCTCGACGGCCTTGACGACCGTCGGGACACCGGCGGCGTCGGCGAACGCGTCGTCGAGCGCGGCGATCCGCTCCTGGGAGAGGGTGGGCGCCTTCCGGCTGCCGACGGCCTCCTGGAGACGCTCGGCGGCGGCGCGGACGTCAGCCTCGAGCCGGGACCGGGTGACCTTCTTCTCCGCGACGCGCTTGACCACGAGCGCCCGGAGCTCGTCGACGCCCCAGCCGTGGCGGGCGCTGATCGGCAGGACCGGGACACTGCCGAGGCCGTCGGCCTCGAGCAGGCGGCGGACGTCCTCCACCATGCTCGCCCGGCGGTTCTCCGGCACGGTGTCGATGTGGTTGAGCACGACGAGCATCACGTCGCGGTGCGAGGCGAGGGGCTTCAGGAAGCGGTCGTGGATCGCGGCGTCGGCGTACTTCTGCGGGTCGAGCACCCAGACGAGCATGTCGGCGAGCTGGACGAGCCGTTCGACCTCGAGGTGGTGCGACACCTCGGTCGAGTCGTGGTCGGGGAGGTCGAGCAGCACGACGCCGCGCATCTCGGCGTCCTCCTCGTCCTTCGAGAGCATCGAGTCGCGGGTGACCTGGTGGCGGGCGGGGATGCCGAGCCACTCGAGGAGCTCCTCGGCGCCCTCCTTGCCCCAGACGCACGCGGTGGCCCACGACGTGGTGGGACGACGTACGCCGACCGCTGCCAGCTCGAGGCCGGCGAGGGCGTTGAAGGTGGAGGACTTGCCCGACCCGGTCGCACCGGCAAGGGCGACGACGGTGTGGTCGGCGGACAGCTTGAGCCGGCCGGCGGCACGCGTCGCGACGGTGGTGGCGTGATCGACGATCTCGTCGTCGACCCTGCCCCGGGCACCGGCAGCGGCGCGCTCGAGTCCGTCGACGCGGGCGCCGATGTCAGAGCTCCGGGTGACCAGCTTCTTGGCACCTTCGAGCAACGACGTCATGACTCCCTCACGATCTGGTGGTGCTTGTGGCACCCCAACCCTAGAGGCCGGTGTCGCCCGGGTCGGACACCGACTCCGGTGCCTGCGACGCCCGGGTCGCGGCGAAGCGGAGGTCGTCGACCTTGCGGGCGGACTTGCGGAGCCGCTCGGGTGCCTCGGGCGCGATCTGCAGGCTGTCGAGGAGGTCGGTGTAGCGACGTCGCTCGGAGTCGAGGAGCTCGCTGACGGACGCCTCGAGCCGCTGCTTGGCACGCTCGGCGAGGGAGCGTACGGCCTGGTCGCCGAACACGGCCTCGAGGAGCTTCTGGCCGAGCACCGCCGAGCCGCCGGCGATGCCCGCCTCCGCTCCGGTGACGCCGGCGGTGTGGGCGAAGACGACCACCATCAGCGCGACGGAGAGACCGTTGACGCCGAACGCGAGGAACCGCGCGGTCGAGCGCTTGTCGGCGCCCTCGGTGCGGACCATGTCGAGCACGTCGGACTGCCAGTCGCGTACGACGCGCTCGGCCCGACGGCGGAAGTCGCGCGAGGCGCGACCGAGGTCCTCGCCGGCGTCGCGCAGCAGGATCTGGCCCGCGGCCGTGCTGCGCCACGACGCCTCGGCCCGCTCGGCCGCGGCCTCGGCGTGCTCGAGGATGAGCGTCTCGAGGCCGGACTCGACAGCGACCGTGACGCGTTCGGCCTGCTGGGGCTTGCCCTTCACGGCGTTGACGACGCGGTCGCGCAACCAGCCGACGCGGGTCTCGAGCGACTTGAGCAGCTCGCCGGTGCCGACGAACTCCTGCCACCGCGCCAGCACCTCGCCGCGCAGCAGCGTCCCGTCCGCCGACGCATCGGCGATCGCGACGGCGGCGCGGTCGTAGGCATCGTTGGCGTCCTCGCGCAACCGGCGTACGGCGTCGGACTGCTCGGTGGCGGCGTCGGCCACGACGTGCGTACGCCGCGCCAACGTGCGGATGGCGCCGTCGAGGGTCTGCTGAACGACGGCCGCGCGGGCTTCCTGGTCGTTGGCCAGCGCCTGCAGCCACTGCCGGATCTCGATCACGGCCGAGGAGCGGAGCAGCCCCATCTCGGAGACCTCGCCCTCCTCCACGCTGAAGAGCGGTGAGTCCTTGAGGCCACGGCTGGCGAGCATCCGCGCGAGGTGGGTCGTGATGGTCTCGACGGCGTCGGGCGGCGTCCGGTCCAGCACGATGGCGACAGCGGCGGAGCGATCGGCGGCCTTGCGCAGGAAGTCCCACGGCACCTGGTCGGCGTACCTCGCAGCAGAGGTGACGAAGAGCCAGAGGTCCGCTGCGGCGAGCAGCTGGGCGGCGAGGACGCGGTTGCGCTCCTCGACCGAGTCGATGTCGGGCGCGTCGAGGATCGCGAGACCCGGCGTCATCGCCGGGGACGAGACCAGCTGGAGGGCGGCCGGGTCGTTGGTCTGCCGCTGGACGCGCTCGAGCTCGGGCAGGAGCCGGTCCTGGTTGAACCAGTGGGCGTCGTCGGGGTGGTGCACGAGGACGGGCGAGCGGGTCGTCGGGCGGAGCACGCCGGGAGTGGTGACGCGGGTGCCGACGAGGGAGTTGACCAGCGTCGACTTGCCGGCGCCGGTCGAGCCGCCGACGACGGCGAGGAGCGGAGCGTCGAGCGTCATCAGGCGCGGGATGACGTAGTCCTCGAGCTGGTCCTCCATCTCGCTGCGCGCCGCGCGCTGCTCCCCGGCTCCCGGCAGCTCGAGCGGCAGCCGGGTGTCCTGGAGGGCGCTGCGCATCCGCACCAGGGCGGTCACCATCGCCATGGTGGGCTCGGACTGGTGGCGACCGCTGGCCGTCTCCTCCGGCTCGACAGGGCTCATCGTTTCGGGCTCATCGGTCGGGCTCATCGGGTCGGGACCACCTGTCCGGGGAAGGAGATGTAGGGACGCACCCGACGCAGCTCGTCGACGTGCTCCTGGCCCCTGACGGAGAAGTCGTCGGGCGCGGTGCCGCGGAGGTAGCGGTGGTGCAGGTAGCCCAGCTCGATGGCGGCGGACTGGTAGGCGCGCATCCCGCGCTCGGCCTGGGCGCCGCCCTGCTCGCGCGCCCAGCGGCGGGCCTGGCGACGCGCACGCAGGTCGACGAGCCACGGGATGTCCGTCGCCGGCAGGAGGCCGCGGTCGGCGGCGTCCTGGAGGGCTGCGGCCAGGAGGGGTCGCTCGGAGCGACGGCGGTAGATCGCGAAGGCCGCGACGCCGACGAGGGCCGGGAACATCAGGGTGCCGTAGACGAGGAAGAAGTGGCTGGTCCCCGACAGCGTCGAGGCATTCCAGAGGCCGTGCAGCAGGGCGGCGATCGCGAAGCCGGCCAGCGGCGCGAGCAGGCGTACCCAGGTGCGACGCGAGGAGATCGCGAGTCCCACGCCGATGCCGGTGAACACCGTGAAGAGCGGGTGCGCGAACGGGCTGATCAGGCAGCGCAGGACGAAGGTGCCGGTGAGGGCGGTCGTGCCGCCGGGGCCGAGCCCGTCCGTGCCGTTGTACGCCGCGGCGAGGTAGAGGAGGTTCTCGGTGAAGGCGAATCCGATGCCCACCATGCCGGCGTAGACGATGCCGTCGAGCACACCGTCGAGCTCGGCACGTCGCCACCACAGCAGCAGGAAGAGGAAGGCGCCCTTGGTGGCCTCCTCCGTCAGGGGCGCCACCACGGAGAGGCTGTCGCGGTCGCTGGCACCGCCGGCGATGCCGATGCCCTGGAAGACCAGTGCGGCGGCCGTCGCGACGAACGCACCCCACAGCAGCCCGGCGGCGAGCAGGTTGCGCGGCTCGGGCTCGTAGCGGTCGAGCCACATGAAGCAGCCCACGAGCGGACCGACGGGCACGGCCGCCAGCAGTGCCGCGAGCGCCAGCGAACCGGGCGCACCGGCCAGGCCGATGACGAGCGCCATGGCGAGGCCGCCGAGCAGGACGAGGATGCCCACCACGACGGTGAACGCGACACTGTCGCGACGACCTCGGTGCATGCGCCGACCCTAACCGAGCGGCCCCTTCCGACCGGCTTCGCCGCACCCCTGCGGGCGACCGCTCACACCCCCTCGGGCGCGGCGCGGGGCCGCGTACAGTGACCGGCGTGAGCGAGCCCACTGCCGAGAACCCTGCCGAGATCCCCGCCGCCGCCGACGCTGGTGCCGACCAGCCGAAGACCGAGTCGCACGACCCCGCCGTGCCGGCCGCCTACGCCGCGTTCATGCGCGAGGGCTGGGGCGATCGCGCGCTCGACGTGCCGCGGCACCCGATCGCCGAGCACGCCGCCGCGCGTCGGGCCAAGCTCGCAGAGGCGTTCCCGGGTGAGCGGCTCGTGCTCCCGGCCGGCACCTACAAGGTCCGCGCCAACGACACCGACTACCGCTTCCGACCCGACACGG
>CAVQDC010000035.1:0-8419 GCA_963711175.1 uncultured Actinomycetota bacterium | reverse complement strand
ACCAGCCACAGCACGGGGCTGCGGTAGGTGAGGATCAGCAGCAGCGCCACCACGCCGGCGGTCGAGAGCAGCAGCCGGAAGTCGGCGCCGTCGAAGACCTGGCCGATGTCGGCCTGGATGCCGGCCGGTCCGGTGACCTGGACCGTGACCCCGTCGGGTGCGTCGGCGCGCAGCTCCTGGCGCAGCTGCTCGACCCGGTCGATGTTGTCGGTCGCTGATGTGGAGGTCACCGGCACGGCGACGAAGGCCGCGGTGCCGTCCTCCGCGACGACGACCGGCGACCCACCGGACGCGGCGCCCTCCGGCGCACTGCCGCTGCCCGCGCTCTCCTTGAGCAGCTCGACGGCCTGCTGGGTGATGCCGTCCTGCGCGGACCGGTCGAGCTCTCCCGAGTCCGCGGTCCACAGCACGATCGCCACCTGGCCCTCGTCGTCCGGGAGCCGGTCGGCCAGCTCGACCGCGAGGGTGCTGTCGGCACCGGCGGGCAGCGTGTCGGTCGGGCTCGCGTCGTGCTGGCCCTCGGGCACGAGCGCGAGCACGGCGATCGCGATGAGCAGCGGCACGAGGGCGACCAGCCACGCCGTACGCCGTCCGGCGACGAAGCGGGCGAGGGCGGGAGACTGGTGGTCGGGCACGTGAGTTCCTAGGATCGGGTCGCTAAGTGAGGAGATTGCTAACCAAGTTAGCGATATCCTCTGAGGTAGGCAAGTCCGAGCAGGTCATCAGGAGGTGCGCATGGCAGGTCCGACGTCAGGCCCGGGACCCGGCGTGGGACGCGACCGGCACCCTCGTGGCGCTGCGTGAGCTGCTGACGACCGGCGCCCGGGTCAACCACGTCGTCGCCCGTCGCGCGGGCATCAGCGACACCGAGCTGGTGACGCTCGAGCACCTCAGCCGCGAGCAGATCGGCCCGGCCGAGGTCGCCCGCAGGCTGGAGGTCTCGACCGCCGCGGCGACCGGCATCGTCGACCGGCTGGTCTCCCACGGCCACGTCGAGCGTCGACCTCACGCCGCCGACCGACGGCGTACGGAGCTGGTGCTCACCGAGTCCGGCCGCGGCGAGGTGGTGGGCCACCTGCTGCCGATGTTCGTCGCGCTCGACCGGCTCGACCAGGACTTCACCGAGGACGAGCGGGTGACGATCGAGCGCTACCTGCGCGGGGCGATCGCGGCCTTCGAGCAGGTCCTGGAGGCCTGACCGAGACCAGCCGAGGACGAGGCCTCAGTCGTCCTGGCCGGCCTTCTGGTGGGCGACGAGGGCGGCGCCGACGATGCCGGCGCGGTTCTCCAGCTTGGCCGGGACGAGCTCGGTCTCGATGTCGATGCGGTGGCCGAACTTGTCCCACGACTTGCTGACCCCGCCGCCGACGACGAAGAGGTCGGGGGTGAAGAGCCGCTCGAGGTGGCGGAAGTAGGTGGTGAGTCGCTCGGACCACGCCTCCCAGCTCAGGCCCTCGCGCTCGCGGGCGCTGGTCGCGGCGCGGGTCTCGGCGACGGCACCGTCGATCTCGAGGTGACCCATCTCCGAGTTGGGAACCAGCTGGCCGTCCCAGATCATCGCCGAGCCGATGCCGGTGCCGAGGGTGATGACCATGACCAGGCCCTTGCGGCCCTTGGCCGCGCCGTACTCGGCCTCCGCGAGACCGGCGGCGTCGGCGTCGTTGACGACGTGGACCTCACGCCCGAGCGCCTCGGTGAAGATCGCGTCGGCGTCCTCGCGGACCCACGACTTGTCGATGTTGGCGGCCGAGAGCACGACGCCGCGGCGCACGATGCCCGGCACGGTCACGCCGACCGGGGTGCTCGAGGACGGGGAAGCTGTCGACGATCTGCTGGAACACCTTCGCGACGGACTGCGGATCCGCCGGCTTGGGGGTGTCGATCCGCACGCGGTCCTCCGCGAAGTCGCCGCGATCGAGGTCCACGGGTGCACCCTTGATGCCGGTGCCGCCGAAGTCGATGCCGATGGGGTGCTCCATGGGGCAGACCCTAGCGGCGTACAGCTCCTACTTGTTCTTGAAGGGCAGGGCGTAGGCCGTGCCGTCGGCGGCGAAGGTCGGCGTGATCCCCATCGTGCGCAGGATCGTCGGCATGATGTCGATCGACCTCACCCCGGCCTCGAGGTCGCGGTGGGAGAGGTAGGAGCCGGCGAAGACGATCGGGACCTGCTGCGTCGATCGCTGGATGCCGCCGTGGTCGCCGAGCACGGAGTACGTCGTGTTGTCGGGCAGCGTCGCGACGAGGTCGGGTCCGTAGGCGGCGGCCTGGGTGTCCACCAGCTCCTGCGCCTTGGCGTCGAACCACGCGGCCTCGGCCGTGCCCATCCGGTCGTAGCGCACCGGCGTGACGCGGTCGAAGTGGTCGCCGTTGCGTCGCCACACCGCGGTGACGTCGGGCATGTCCTTCATGATCGCGGCGGCCGCACTGACCTCGGCCGGCGTCTGGCTCTTGAGCCAGACGTTGAGCGAGGAGTCGCTGTAGGCGAACCCGATGTTGCCGGTGGCCACGAGCGGCTGCAGGGCCGGCTGCGGCTTGTTGTAGACGACGTCGTTGATGCGGGTCCCCGTAGTACCAGTTGTTGTAGCCGTAGTCGTTCCCGGCGCCGAGGGTGCCGTGGAAGTGGCCGGGTGCGGCCGCGACCGACCCGTGGTCGGCGGTCAGCACGACGAGCGTGCTGTCGAGCTCGCCGCTCTCGCTTCAGCGCGTCCATGATGCGCCCGACCTGTGCGTCGGCGGTCGCCGCGGCGTACTTCATGTGGGTCATCGGGTTGTAGCCGGGCGTCGCGCTCTCGGGGTCGTTGACGCCGCCCCACATGTGGGCGGCCTTGTCGACTCCGGGCAGGCTCACGAAGATGCCGCTCCAGTCGTCCTGCTCCTGGTCCATGATCTCGAGCACCGCGTCGGTCGCCCAGATGTCGCCACCCTGGTGCGCGGGGTCGGTGCCGACGACGTAGCGGTCGTCGGTCGCGGGGTAGAGCGAGGCGGGCAGCTGGCCGGTGTCGTAGATCGTGTCGCGGGCCACGACCCAGCGCGAGCCGCAGTCGGCCGAGAAGTAGGCCGGCACGTTGAGCCCGGTGGGCGCCCGGAACCGCTTCGTCTCACCGGTGGTGCTGCCGGGGACCGGGCAGGTCTTGCTGCCGAAGGTGAGGACCGACGTCCTGTCCGAGCCCGGACCGCCGAGCCCGTAGGCGGCGTACGACTTGGGGCTCACCGTGAAGACCTTGCCGGTGTCGTCGAGGTAGTCCGAGAGGTGCGGGGCTCCGGCCGCACGCTGGAGCGGCGCCATCTGGGCCGCACCGAAGTTGCTGGTGAGGTAGAGGCCGCCCTGGGGCCCGAGGAGGCCGTCGACGTCGCGGTAACCCTCGTTGGTCCAGCCCATGTGCTTGGGCTGCATGCCGGTCGTGAGGACGTTGTGGGTGACGACGGTGACCGAGCCGGTGTGGCCGAGGTAGCCGTTCGGGGTGTCGACACCCTGCGCCATCAGCTTCTCGACGTTCTTCATGTGGTACTTGTCGACGATCTCCTTGCTGAGCGCGTCGACGACGATGATCAGGACCTTGTCGGGCGGGCTCGCCTGGGGCTTGGCCGCCGCGCCCGGAGACCCGGCGGCGGCCATCGAGGCGACCACTCCGGTGGCTGCCAGCGAGACGAGAAGACGACGAGAGGCCATGGTGCGCTCCTGGGTTTGCGCGGTCCCGACGCCGCTGCCGATCCTGGAACCGTAGCCCTCGCACAGGGCCCGGCGATACAGACCAAAGGTCAAGGCTGCCCGTAGGTAGGCGGGTTGACAGAAGCGCCTTTCTTGTCAAACGAGTTGACAGATCATATGGTCATGTAAACCCACTCGCGCGGCACGCAGGAGGTTCCCCGATGGCCGGCTACCCCACTCGACTGGCGCCCAGCGGCACGGTGCCCGACGGCACGACCGAGCTCTGGAAGGACCAGAAGCGCTACCTGTGGCTCATCGGCCTCGTGGTGCCGAGCCTGGCGTTCATCGCCTTCGGTGGGTACGTCGCCACGGACCTGAGCGTCTTCTTCTGGATCGGACCGATCGTGATCCTCGGCGTCGTCCCGGCGATCGACCTGGTCGCCGGCCTCGACCGCTCCAACCCGCCCGACGACGTGATCGAGGCGCTGGAGCAGGACCGCTACTACCGGTGGATCACCTACCTGTTCCTGCCGATCCAGTACGTCGGCTTCCTCGGTGCGATGGCCGTGGTCGGCGGGTGGGACGCCTTCGGCGTGCTCGCGGACACGCCCCTCACCACCGTCGACAAGATCGGCCTGGCCATCTCGATCGGCTGCATCGGCGGGATCGGCATCAACACCGCCCACGAGCTCGGTCACAAGAAGGAGGCCAACGAGCGCTGGCTCTCCAAGATCGCGCTGGCGCAGGTCTTCTACGGCCACTTCTACATCGAGCACAACCGCGGCCACCACGTCCGCGTCGCCACTCCGGAGGACCCGGCCAGTGCCCGGCTCGGCGAGAACTTCTACCAGTTCTGGCCGCGCACGGTGGGCGGCTCGGTGAAGTCCGCCTGGCGGCTGGAGAAGCGCCGCCTGGCGCGCCGCAAGCAGAGCCCCTGGCGCCTCGACAACGACGTCCTCAACGCGTGGGTCATGTCGCTCGTCCTCTGGGCCGTGGTCCTCGCCGTCTTCGGCCTCGAGGTCGCGCCGTACCTCCTGATCCAGGCGGTCGTCGGCTTCTCGCTCCTCGAGGTCGTGAACTTCATGGAGCACTACGGGATGCTGCGCCAGAAGGTCGGCGAGGGCGAGCGCCAGCGCTACGAGCGCGTGCTGCCCGGCCACAGCTGGAACTCCAACAACATCGCGACCAACGTGCTGCTCTACCACCTGCAGCGCCACAGCGACCACCACGCCAACCCGACGCGGCGCTACCAGACGCTGCGCGACTTCGAGGAGAGCCCGGTCCTCCCGACGGGCTACGCGGGCATGATCGTGCTCGCGATCGTCCCCGCCGTCTGGCGGCGCGTGATGGACCAGCGCGTGGTCGACCACTTCGGGGGCGACGTGTCGCTCGCCAACATCAGCCCACGCAAGCGCGAGACCTACCTGGTGCGGTATGCCGAACGCACTGGCCGACGCGGCGCTTCGGCCCCTCCTCCGCTTCGCTCCTCCGAGGAAGAAGCGCCGAGTCAGCGTGCGCCGGAGGTGCTGGCGGCCCAGTGTCCCAGCTGCGAGTACGTCTACGAGGTCGCCGCGGGTGACGAGCACGAGGGCTTCGCCGCAGGCACGGCCTGGGCGGACATCCCTGCTGACTGGTGCTGCCCCGATTGCGGGGTGCGCGAGAAGGTCGACTTCGTGCCGGTCGAGCCCGAGCGGTCGGTCGCCTGACGATCGGGGCACGTGCCACGGCCTCCTACACTGCGGCCATGGCGACCACGCGTGACCGCATCCTTGCGGCGGCCGTCGAGCTCACGACCTCCTCGGGCTGGGCCGCCGTGACCATGGCGCGGCTGGCGGCGGACGTCGGGGTCAGCCGGCAGACGGTCTACAACGAGGTCGGCTCCAAGCCGGCGCTGGCCGAGACGATGGTCCTCGAGGAGCTGGCCACGTTCCTCGGCGTCGTGGAGCGCGCGTTCGACGACGAGCCTGCCGACCTCACCCGCGCCATCGAGAAGTCGGTGGCCGACGTGCTGACCTACGCCCAGGCCAACACGCTGCTCCACGCCGTGGTCAGCGCCACGCACGGCGCCGACACCGAGCTGCTGCCGCTGCTGACCACCAATGCCGGCTCGCTGCTCGAGGTCGCGAAGGACGTCGTACGCGCGCGCGTCGCGCCGTACGCCCCAGGTATCGACCCGGCACACCTGGATCCCGCGATCGACATGGTGGTCCGGGTCGTGCTCAGCCATGTCATGCAGCCGTCGTCCTCGCCCGAGGAGACCGGCGCGGACATCGCCTGGCTCGCCGGGCGCGTGCTCGCGGGCTGAACGGGGTCCGCTCGACGGGGGTGTGCCCCTAGCCTGTGACCATGGCCGCAGTCGTGTGGGGAACGCCGCAGGGGCGCGGCATCGTCGCGGCCGCCACCCTCGGCTCCGGGCTCACGCTGCTCGACGGGTCGGTGGTCAACGTCGCGCTGCGCACCATCGGCACCGACCTCGACGCCTCGCTGGTCCAGCTGCAATGGGTGGTCAACGGCTACTTCCTCTCGCTCGCGTCACTGATCCTGCTCGGCGGTTCGCTCGGCGACCGCTTCGGCCGGCGGCGGGTCTTCGTGATCGGCACGGCCTGGTTCGCGGCCGCGTCCCTGCTCTGCGGGATCGCGCCCACCGCCGAGGTGCTGATCGCTGCGCGGGTGCTCCAGGGCATCGGCGGTGCCCTGCTCACCCCCGGCAGCCTCGCGATGATCCAGGGTGCCTTCGCGGCCGAGGACCGCGGCCGCGCGATCGGCGCCTGGTCGGGCCTCGGCGGGATAGCGGCAGCCATCGGCCCGCTGGTCGGTGGGCTGCTGGTCGATCACGCCTCGTGGCGTTGGATCTTCCTCATCAACCTGCCGCTCGCCGCGCTGACCGTCTGGCTCGCGCAGCGTTTCGTGCCCGAGACGCGGGACCCACGAACCCACGGCGGCTTCGATGTCCCCGGCGCCGTCCTGGCCTCGCTCACGCTCGCCGCGCTGACCTTCGCCCTGACCGACTGGCACAGCCCGCTCATGCCGTACGCCCTGGCCGTGGCGGCCTTCAGCGGAGTGGCGTTCTGGGTCACCGAACGGCGCGGGTCCGAGCCGATGGTCCCGCTCGGGCTCTTCGCCGACCGCACCTTCAGCGCCGCGAACACGATGACCCTGGTCGTCTACGCCGCGCTCGGCGCGATCCTGTTCTTCCTCGTCCTGCAGCTGCAGACCGTCGGTGGCTACACCGCCCTCGAGGCGGGTCTCGCCACGCTCCCCGTCACGGTGATCATGCTCGCCCTCGCGGCCCGTGGCGGGGCCCTCGGCCAGCGGATCGGCCCCCGCATCCCGATGTCCGTCGGTCCGGCTGTGATGGCGGCCGGCACGATCCTGCTGACGGCGGTCGACGCCGACGTCACCTGGTGGCGCGACGTGCTCCCCGGCCTCACGGTGTTCGCCCTCGGGCTCGCCCTGATGGTTGCCCCCCTGACGGCCACCGTGATGGCCGCTGCCCCCGACGACAGTGCCGGCATCGCCAGCGGCATCAACAACGCGGTCGCGCGGGCCGGGTCGCTCCTCGCCGTCGCTGCGCTCCCGGTCGC
Organism: uncultured Actinomycetota bacterium; assembly: GCA_963711175.1. GTDB lineage: Bacteria > Actinomycetota > Actinomycetes > Propionibacteriales > Nocardioidaceae > Nocardioides. The sequence goes on along the minus strand of CAVQDC010000035.1, from coordinate 1,186 downwards.
GGTGGGACTCGGTGGTGCCGATTACGCCGACCCGGTCGTCTTCGACTCGGCGTACGACGCCGCGATGGTGGTGTGTGCGGGCCTGCTCCTGCTGGGCGGCGCGGTCTCGTGGGTCACCATTCCCCACAAGATCCGCACACCCGACGCCTAGGGTCTTTCCCATGCGCGTACGACGAGCACCGGGGGTGGCGGTCGCGACTGCCCTGACCCTGCTCCTCGGCGCGTGTGCCGGTGGGGGCGGCGAACCCGAGCCCGACCCGACCCCGGCCGCGAAGAAGTCCGACCGGCCGAGCGCGAAGCCGGAGAAGACCGACAGGACCGTGGTCCCGGTCGCCGACCCCGACCACGCCGTCGACCCGCCCGGCAAGCGCGACGGCCGGCTCTGGAGCGCCGACATCCTGATCCAGTGGGACAAGGCGATCGACGGCGACCTGCTCAAGCAGATCGAGAAGCTCAGGGGCGTCGCGCACACCGAGCGGATCGGCCTCGGCCAGGTCAGCCTGGAGAACCGCGTGCTGACCGTCGCCGCGGTCGACCCCGGCGGCTACCGCAACTTCACCGAGGTCAAGGTCGCCGACTCCCAGGTGACGTGGGACCGGGTCGCCGGCGGCGAGATGGCGATCGACCAGAAGGTCGCCAAGCGCCTCGCCGACAAGGACGGGATGATCCGCCTCGGCTCCGAGGACGACGACGCGCCGAGCCTGCACGTGGGGGCGTACACCCCGCAGATCCCGACGATCGACATGGTCGTCAACACCGCGTGGGCCGACGACATCGAGATGGCCACCGACAACGGCCTGCTGATCTCGACCGACAACATCACGCCCGCCACCATCCGCAAGCCGCTCGAGAAGCTCGTCGGCAAGGACGCCTCGGTGCAGATGCTCGACATCGCCTCGATCATCGGGCTCGACCCCGACGCCAAGCTCACCGCCATCCCGACCGGCGGCAGCATCGGCAGCGTGGTCGGCACCTACCGCTACCGCGTGATCGGCGGCGGCCGCATCGCGCCGGAGTCCTCGTGGGTCGCGGCCAACATCCGCACCGAGGTGGTGCCGATCCTCGGCAGCGTCACCTGCCACAAGGATCTCTTCCCGCAGCTGCGCGCGGCCCTGCTCGAGGTCGAGCAGCGCGGCCTGTCGGGCTCGATCCACCCAGCGAGTACGCCGGGTGCTACTACCCGCGC
>CAVQDC010000034.1:0-44353 GCA_963711175.1 uncultured Actinomycetota bacterium | reverse complement strand
ATCGGGACTGGTCCAGTCCAGTGGTCACAGGATTGCCATCGAATGGCGGCACAATCGTGACATGGCCACCTACGTCGCATTCCTGCGTGCCATCAACCTCGGCGCCACGCGCAAGTTCCCCAAGGACGCGATCAAGGCCGCGACGGAGGCCGCCGGCGGTTCGGACGTCGAGACGTACATCAACACCGGCAACGTACGGCTGACGCACTCGGCGCGATCCGTGGCCAAGGTGCAGGCCGCGCTCGAGAAGGCGTACGCCGCGGAGGCGGGGTTCGAGATCCCGACCGTCGTCTTCACCACGGCCGACCTGGCCGCGCTCACCGCCCGTGCCGAGGAGCTGCACGCGGAGCGCGACCCGTCCGGGCAGCACTACGTGACGCTCTACGCCGCAGCGCCCACTGCGGCGACGGCGAAGGCCGTGCACGCGCTCGAGCACGACGGCGAGACCGTCGTGGTCGACAAGCGGGCGGCGTACGTCCTGCTCGACGGCACCATCCACACGTCCAAGCTGCTCGCGTCCAAGGAGTACAAGGCGCTCGGCCAGGGCACGGCTCGCACCGTCAAGGTGCTGCGGACCCTGGCCGAGAAGTGGTGCTGAGCGAGACGTGGTCCTGACCGCCACCTGCTAGGCGATCTCCACGCCGGCGCCGGACATCTCGGTGATCGCCGCCGCCGTGGTGTCCTCGGCCACGCCGGCGCACAGCGCGGTCAGGACGCGGGTGTCGAAGCCCTCGGTCGCGCTGTCCAGCGCGGTCACGCGCACGCAGTGGTCGGTGGCGATGCCGCACACGTCGACCTCGGTGACGTTCCTGGTCCGGAGCCAGGAGGCGAGCGCCTCGCCCGAGGCCGTACGCCCCTCGAAGCCGGAGTACGCCGCCTCGTGCTCGCCCTTGTAGAACACCTCGTCGAACGGCTGCGGATCGAGGTTGGGGTGGAACCCGGCACCCTCGGACCCCGCCTTGCAGTGCACCGGCCACGACGCGGCGAAGTCGGGTTTCAGTGCCCAGTGTTCGCCCGGGTCGACGTGGTGGTCCTTGGTCGCGACCACGACGTCGTACGCCGGCCCGTCGACGTGCTTGGTGTGCCACCGGTGCAGCAGGTCCCCGATGTCCGCGGCCACCCGCGCACCACCGACGACCGGGAGCGACCCGCCTTCGCAGAAGTCGTTCTGGACGTCGACCACGATCAGTGCTCGTGCCATCTCACGAGACTAGTCGGGCACGAAGGAGTCGTGCACGGCGTGGCGAGGGAGGTCGAGTGGCCCCGCGACCGAGGGACGAGGTCGCGACGGGGTGTACCGAGACCCGGGAGGCTCAGCCGCCCTCGAAGACGGTCGGGATCACCGGGTCCCCGGCGGACATCATCGTGACGGCACGGGGGAGCTCGGCGCGCGACGCCCGGTGGCGGGTGCGGGCCTCGTCGAGGGTCGTGCGGCCGACGACCTCGCCGTCGCGGACGAGCGGGACGAGGAGCGCGCGGTCGTTGCCATCGTCGGCCGGCGTCTCGCCGATGCCGACCACCTCCGCCTGCGCGGTGCCGGTGGCGGAGAGGCGGCGCAGGGCGTACTTCCGACCGCCGACCGAGACCTTGTCCTGGGACCGCTTGGCGACCGAGACGAGCTCTCCGGAGCTGTCCTCGCGGGCGACCAGCTTGTAGACGAACCCGCACGTCGGGTGGCCCGAGCCGGTCACCAGCTGGGTGCCGACGCCGTACGCGTCGACCGGGGCGGCGGCCAGGGCGGCGATGGCGTGCTCGTCGAGATCGCTGGTCACCACGATCCGGGTGCTGGTCGCGCCCAGCGAGTCGAGCTGCGCCCGTACGTCGCGGGCCACGCTGCCGAGGTCCCCGGAGTCGAGGCGCACCGCACCGAGACTCGTCCCGGCGACCTCCACGGCGCGGGCCACCGCCTCGGCGACGTCGTAGGTGTCGACGAGCAGGGTGGTGCCGACCCCGAGCGTCTGCACCTGGGCGCGGAACGCGTCGGACTCGTCGTCGTGCAGCAGCGTGAACGAGTGCGCGGCGGTGCCGGCCGAGGGCACCCCGTACGCCGCGCGCGCTGCGAGGTTGCTCGTGGCGTCGAACCCAGCGACGTACGCAGCCCGCGCGGCTGCGACGGCTGCCTGCTCGTGCGTACGACGCGAACCCATCTCGATGCAGGGGCGGTCGCCGGCGGCGAGGGTCATCCGGGAGGCGGCCGAGGCGATCGCCGAGTCGTGGTTGTAGATCGAGAGGAGCACCGTCTCGAGGAGGACCGCCTCCGCGAACGTTCCCTCCACCACCACCAGAGGTGAGTGCGGGAAGTAGGCCTCGCCCTCGGCGTAGCCCCAGACGTCGCCGGTGAAGCGGTACGACGCCAGCCAGTCGAGCATGTCGGGATCGACCACGCCGTCGAGCGACGCGATCGCGGCAGCGTCGAACCGGAACGCCTCGATGGCGTCGAGCGCGCGGCCGACACCGGCCACGACGCCGTACCTGCGTCCCTCGGGGAGCCGCCGCGGGAAGAGCTCGAAGACCGACCTGCGGTCAGCCGTGCCGGACTGCCGAGCGGCCTGCACCATGGTGAGCTCGTAGTGGTCCGTCAGGAGAGCCGTTGAGGCGGAGGATGAGCTCGACACGACCGACACTGTGCCACGATGGGACCGTGTCAGCCGCCAGTCCCGTAGAGGTCGAGCCGACCCTCGTTCCTGACGACATCACCTTCCTGGCCAAGCCGTGGGTGACGCTCGTGTGGGACGACCCGGTGAACCTCATGTCCTACGTGTCCTACGTCTTCCAGAAGTACTTCGGCTACGACAAGGCCACGTCCGAGAAGCTGATGCTCGAGGTGCACACCGAGGGCAGGTCGGCGGTCTCGACCGGCACCCGCGAGGAGATGGAGCGCGACGTGCAGGCGATGCACGAGTACGGCCTGTGGGCCACCATGGAGAAGGCCTCGTAGTGTGCGGAGCATGCATCGTTCGCGCATCGCCGTGGTCCTGATCGACCATCCCGAGGAGACCTACGAGCCCGCCGCAGCCTTCTGGGCCGGGGCGCAGGGCGCGACGCGATCGGTCAACGACGACCCGGCCTACGAGTCGCTCGACCGACTGCCGGGCAACGTCGCGCTGGAGCTCCAGCGCACGGGAAGCGGTACGCCGGCGCGCATCCACCTCGACTTCGAGACCGACGACGTGCCGGCGGAGGTGGCGCGGCTCGAGGGCCTGGGTGCCACCGTCGACACGCGTGCGGACGGGTGGGTGGTGATGTCGGACCCGGGCGGCCTGATCTTCTGCGTCGTCCCGGTCTGGACCGACGAGGCCGACTTCGCCACCCACGCGACGACGTGGCCGGCACCGTGAGCGGGTTCGAGCACCACCGCAAGTCCGATCGGGTCATCGCCACGTTCAGCGGCTTCGAGGCCGACCTGCTGCGCTCGCTGGCCTCGCAGATGGTCGAGCTGCTGCGCAACGAGCGCGCCGAGCCCGCGGCGCCGACGGCAGACCCGTTCGAGGCGCTGATGGTGGAGTTCTCCGGCGCCAGCTCGCCGCCCGACGACCCGGTGCTGGCACGGCTTTTCCCCACGGCGTACCCCGACGACGACGAGGCCGCGTCCGACTTCCGTCGCTTCACCGAGGGTGGCCTCCGCGACGGCAAGGCGGCCGCGTCGGGGCTGGTCATCGACACCCTCGAGGACGCCGGGCTGCCGCCCGAGCTGACCGAGGAGGGCCTGGTCATCGACGTCGAGCTGACCCGGTCCGAGGCCGAGACGTGGATGCGCGCCTTCACCGACATCCGGCTCGCACTGGCGACGCGGCTCGGTGTCGAGGCCGACGACGAGGACTACTGGCACGCGCTGCCCGACGACGACCCGCGGGCGCAGGCGCACGACATCTACGAGTGGGTCGGCTACCTCCAGGAGACGGTCGTCGAGGCGCTCACCTCGTGAGCGCCTCGTGAGTCCGACCCCCGACTTCATCCTCGAGCTGCGCCGGCTCGTGGGGGATCACCCGCTGTGGATGCCAGGGGTCACGGCCGTGATCCGCCGCGGCGACGAGGTCCTGCTGGTCAGGCGTGCGGACAACGGACGGTGGACGCCCGTCACCGGCATCTCGGATCCCGGCGAGGAACCGGCCGTCACCGCCGCGCGCGAGGCCCTGGAGGAGACCGGCGTGCGGATCCGCGTGGACCGCCTGGCCTCGACGTCGGTGCACCCCGAGGTCACCTATGACAACGGCGACCGTGCCGCCTACCTCGACCTCACCTTCGCCTGCACCTGGCTCGAGGGCGAGGCCCACGTCGCCGACGACGAGTCGAGCGACGTGCGCTGGTGGCCCCTGGCCGGGCTACCTGAGATGAGCGACCTCATGCTCGAGCGGATCGAGGCCGCGACCAGCGACGAGCGCGAGGCGCGCTTCACCGCACCGCCCGGTCAGGAGGACGCGGAGCCGCCGCCGGTGCTCGCGCCCGACGCGCCCGTGCTGGGCGTCGACGCGTGTCCCGGCGGCTGGGTCGGCGTCGTCATCGACACCAACCGCCGCGTGTCCGTCTTCACCGCCGCGACGATCACGTCCCTCGTCGCGCTGGTCCGCGAGACGTACGACGTGGTCGTGGTGGCCGTCGACATCCCCATCGGGCTGCCCGACACCGGCGGCCGGCGGGCCGATGCCGAGGCGCGTCGCGTCCTGGTCGGCAAGTCCTCGTCGGTCTTCTCGACGCCCGTCCGCGCCGCGCTCGAGGCGCCGACCTATGAGGCCGGCAGAGCCGCCAACCTGGCCGCGACCCACGGCCGCACGAGCGTCAGCGCGCAGGCGTACGCCCTGCGCGAGAAGGTGCTGCAGGTCGACGCCTGGGTCCGCGGCCGACCGGGCGTGGCGGTCGTCGAGGTGCACCCGGAGGTCAGCTTCGCGCGGATGGTGGGTGCGCCGGTGCTGGCGAGGAAGAAGGACGCGGACGGCGTACGGGCGCGGCGCGAGGCGCTGGCCGCGCACGGGATCACGGCGCCGCCGTGGTTCCGCGGCTGCGGGTTTCGGCGAGGACGACCTGCTCGACGCGTGCGCGGCCGCGTGGTCGGCCGTACGCCACTCGCTCGGGGTCTCCGAGTCGTTCCCGGAGACGCCGGAGGTCTTCTCGGACGGGATCCCGGCAGCGATCTGGGTCTAACCGGAGTGCGTCAGGACGCCGTAGCGCTCCCGTGACGCGAGCGCCCACCGCGAGGCAGGCACGGAGATCAGCGCAATAGCGAGCATCAGGCCCGCCAGCACCAGCCAGCCGGTCTCGCCCATCTCGACGCACAGGAGCGTCACGATCGGCGGCCCGACGACCGCGATGACGCTGAAGCCGAGTCCGGCGAAGCCCTGGTACTGGCCCTGGCGCTCGTGCGGGGCGAGCCCCATCTGCAGTCCCCACTGGCCGCCGGAGCCGATCATCTCGCCGACCACGTGGACCAGCGAGCCGACCACGAGCACCGCGATCGCGAAGGTCGTGCTGCCGCGGTCGGCGAGGGACACGATCGCGAAGCCGGCGGCGATCCACACCGCGCCACGGACGAGGGCGCGGGCGCCGGCCTCGACCGAGTCGGCGCGACGTGAGAGGCGCACCTGGAAGAACGCGACGCAGGCCGTGTTGATGATCAGCAGGACCGCCACCATCACCGGCGGCGCCGCGGTGCGCTGGGAGATGTAGAGCGCGAGGCCGAGCTCCATCACGAAGAAGTGGATCGAGAAGAGCCCGGTGATCGTGACGATCACGACGTAGGGCCAGTCGCGCAGCACCGCGAGCCGCGGCTCGCCCTCGATGCGGACGTAGGCAGGCAGCTCCGGCAGCCGGGTGGAGTTCCACGCCGCAAAGCCGGTGAAGACGGCGTTGAGGACGAACACGGAGATGTACGCCCACGGCTCGTCGATCACGAGCGCCGCGCCGCCGAAGACCGAGCCGAGCCCGATCGCCGTGTTGGTGACCGCGCGCAGGTAGGCCTTGAACAGCACGCCTCGCCCGCCGGTCGCGAGCTGGGCGATCACGCCCTGCTGGACCGAGCCGGCCGAGCGCTCGAAGAAGGCGAGGAGGGCGAGCAGCAGCGCCAGCTGCCACGGCGTACGCGCGAAGACGGGCAGCGCACTGGTGAGCGCCGCACCGGTCATGCAGAGGGTCAGGATGCGGCGGGGGCCGCGAGTGTCGCCGAGGTGTCCGGCGGGCACCTGGACGACGATGCCGACGATCGCTGCGACCGAGAGCGCGAGCGCGACCTCGGCGGCAGAGAAGCCGACCTGGCGGGTGAAGTAGAGCGCGCTCGTCGTCATCACCGCGCCGGCACCGAACCGGTTGGCGAACGATCCCAGCGCCAGGACCCGGAGGTCGCGCTCGCGGGGGATGCCGCGGCGGGTCAGTGGCGCCTGCTCCTGCGGCAACGACATGGACTTCCCCCGGATTCTCGACACACGGCGCTCTGTCGCCACGTTATGGCGTGAGACGTGTGCGGACCGCATCGGTGGTCTGCCTACCCTTGTGGACGTGCTGACCATCGCCCAGGAGACGTACGACGCCATCGTGGCGCACGCCAAGCGCGACCACCCGGACGAGGCGTGCGGCGTCGTCGCAGGTCCCGAGGGCAGCGACCGCGCCGAGCGGTTCATCCCGATGGTCAACGCCGCCGGGAGCCCGACGTTCTACGAGTTCGACTCGACCGAGCTGCTCGGGCTCTACAAGGACATGGACGCCCGCGACGAGGAGCCGGTGGTGGTCTACCACTCCCACACGGCCACCGAGGCCTACCCGAGCCGCACCGACATCGGGCTCGCGAGCGAGCCCCACGCGCACTACGTGCTCGTCAGCACACGTGCCACGTTCGATGAGGATGGCGGGAATAGTGACGGCCCGGTGGAGTTCAGGTCCTACAGAATCGTCGACGGCGTCGTGACCGAGGAAGATGTCACGATCACGCCCCCAGAGACCCCCGCGTCACCCGAGAGAGCGAGCACCGACTGATGGCCATCGAGGTCCGGATCCCCACCATCCTGCGCACCTACACCGACGGCGCGAAGTCCGTCGAGGCCAGCGGCGCCAGCCTCTCCGAGCTCATCGACGACCTCGACGGCAACCACCCCGGCCTCAAGGGCCGGCTCGTGGAGGACAAGGACGGCTCGATCGACCTGCGCCGCTTCGTCAACGTCTACGTCAACGACGAGGACGTCCGCTTCATCGGTGGCCTGGACGCGACGCTCAGCGACGGTGACCAGGTCGTCGTGCTCCCCGCCGTCGCCGGAGGCTGACCCAGCCCGATGACCCGCTACGACGACCTCCTGGCCTCGGTCGGCGGCACGCCGCTGGTCGGGCTGCCGCGGTTGTCGCCGGGCACGCAGCCCGACGGGACCGACGTACGCCTCTGGGCCAAGCTCGAGGACCGCAACCCGACGGGCTCCATCAAGGACCGCCCGGCGTTGCGGATGATCGAGCAGGCCGAGGCCGACGGCACCCTGCGGCCGGGGTGCACGATCCTCGAGCCGACCAGCGGCAACACCGGCATCTCGCTGGCGATGGCCGCCAAGCTCAAGGGCTACCGCATCGTCTGCGTGATGCCGGAGAACACCTCGGAGGAGCGCCGCCAGCTGCTGCGGATGTGGGGCGCCGAGATCGTGTCCTCGCCCGCCGCCGGCGGCTCCAACGAGGCCGTCCGCGTCGCCAAGCAGGTCGCGAGCGAGCACCCCGACTGGGTGATGCTCTACCAGTACGGCAACGAGGCCAACGCGCTGTCGCACCAGCACGGCACCGGTCCCGAGCTCCTCGCCGACCTGCCGGAGATCACCCACTTCGTCGCCGGTCTCGGCACGACCGGCACCCTGATGGGCGTCTCGCGGTTCTTCCGCGAGGCCAAGCCGGACGTGAAGATCGTTGCCGCCGAGCCGCGCTACGGCGAGCTCGTCTACGGCCTCCGCAACCTCGACGAGGGCTTCGTCCCCGAGCTCTACGACGCCTCGCTGATCGACTCGCGCTTCTCCGTCGGGCCGCGCGACGCCGTACGCCGCGTCCGCGAGCTGCTCGAGCTCGAAGGCATCTTCGCCGGCATCTCCACGGGCGCGATCCTGCACGCCGCGCTCGGCCAGGCGGCCAAGGCCGTCAAGGCCGGGGAGTCCGCCGACATCGCGTTCGTCGTGTGCGACGGCGGCTGGAAGTACCTCTCCACCGGTGCCTACGAGGGCACCGTCGACGAGGCCGAGGACCGTCTCGACGGCCAGCTCTGGGCGTAGGCCCTGCCCTCGCGATGCTCGCCGGAATGTTGCCTGTGGACTGAGTGCTGCTGTCGGTGTCATCGCCTATAATAGAACACATGAGCGAGACGCTGGAGCAGGTGAAGGAGAGGGTCCGAAACGACCTCTCGGCCAGCGACCTGCTCGCGCTCGCTCGTGATCGCAAGGCAGCCGAGGACCAGGCAGCCGCGGAGCTCCTCGAGGTCGCGGCCCGGTGGGCCGACCTCCACCCGCCCGAGTCGATCCACGATGCTGCCGCGTTCACCGTCCCCGGCTGTGAGCACGAGGAGCCGATCGCCGGTCCGGGGTGCCCGCTGGTCGCGGAGTTCTGCATCGCCGAGCTCGGCGCCGTACTCGGCGTCTCCACGACCGCGGCGAAGAAGCTCATCGGCCACGCCCTCGAGCTCCGCCACCGACTGCCGCGACTGTGGGCACAGGTCCACGCCGGGCAGGTGCCGGCCTGGCGGGCACGGCTGGTCGCGGAGGCGACCATCCACACTGCTCCCGCGCTCACGATGGACGCTGCCCGGTGGATCGACTCGCAGGTCGCGGCCGTCGCCGGACGCATCGGGACCGCGCAGCTCGACCGACTCGTCGCCGAGACCATCAAGCGCTTCGATCTCGCTGGTCCTGATCCGGCCGCGGACCCGGAGGACGGGTATCTCTCGGTCGACCCTCGGCACGCGACGCTGCACGACGAGGACGTCCACTTCGCCGGCACGATGAGGTTTGAGGCCGAGCTCGACATCGCTGATGCCCTGGACCTCGACCGCTCCCTCGCGCAGCACGCCGCGGAGCAGAAGGCACTTGGCTCGTCCGAGACCCTGGACGTCCGACGGTCGAAGGCCCTCGGCGACCTCGCTCGCACCCAGACCGCCCTCGACCTGGTCATGGACCGTGGTTTCGAGGCTCGCTCCGCTCGCACCTCAACCACCGACGGTCGTGACCTCCCTGCTGCCCGTGAGGTCGTCCTCCACGCCCACTTCGACGCCACCTTCGTCGGTGACGCGACCGTGTTCGGTCCGACCGGGCGGATGGAGGAACGGCAGCGCTTGCTCCTGCTCGACCAGGTGAGGTCCTGGTGCACGGGCTCGCGGACGAAGGTCACGATCAAGCCCGTCATCGACCTCAACACCGAGCTGTCCACGACGGCGTACGCGGTCCCGGACCGCATCCGCGAGCAGGTGATCCTCCGTGACCGCACCTGCGTGTTCCCCTGGTGCACCCGACCCGCCCGCGGTTGCGACGTCGACCACATCGTCGAGTACGACCACGACGCCGAAGCAGAAGGCCGGGCTCAGCCCGGCCCGACCACGACCTCCAACCTCGCCGCGCTCTGCCGCTACCACCACCGACTCAAGACCTTCACCGGCTGGACCTATGGAGTCGTCGCTCCCGGAGTGTTCGAGTGGACCAGCCCTCATGGACACCACTACCGACGAGATTCCCGCGGCACCACCCGAGTCGACGACCCCTGCCCACCCGACCGACCATGACCCCGCCCCGCACCCCGCCACCCACGAGGTAGCGGGGGCACAGGCATGCTCGGACCGCCTGAGCCCGCAGGCAGATACGTGCGTTCACCGCGGCAGACCCGGCTATTTGGTCAGTGACCCGGCGTGCCGCTCTCAAGGCTCCTCAATGCGTCCGGCAGGGCGTAAACCGTTGTCACGTCCGTTCGGCGTAGGTCGAGGTCGGAACGCTGGCGCTCGGGCTCCAACCCCCAAACTCGCGTTCCCCTACGCCGCACCCAGCCCATCACGCGGTTGACCCAACGCTGGTAGTCGTCAGACACGGCGCTCATCGAGTCGGCCTGTGATCCGATGGTGCCTGAGCCGAGACCATCTGGACCCTGAGTAGCCGGTGTCCACAGCAAGACCGGCGACGCGTTGGAGTCCATCAGACCTTCGGTGGGCCTGGGCTTTAGTCGCTCCCAGTTCAGACGGTTGAAGAGCCCGGCCTTGGAGTGATCCGCCAGTGCCGGGTCGCCCGCTCGGAGCACAACCGGGGGACCCAGTGCATGACTCACGACCATTACCTGACCGCTCGACAGTGCCTGCTCGCGTGTGAGGGCGAGCGGAGGTGACGCGACAACGGGCCAAGGTCGCAGAGTCACCTCAGCGGGTTCTCCGAGGCTGTCCAGCAGGTGCGTCTGGTCGGTCGTTGTCGCGTAGAAGTGCACGGCTGCAACCACGTGCGGAGTCTCCCATGCGGCTGCGCCAACCGATCGCTCATAGGCATGTGCGGATGACCTAATCGCGGCATGTGCGGACGTTCAGCCGTTGTCGTGCCAGGCGTAGTACTGCCCTTGACTGATGGCGCGGCGGCGGTTCTTCCGCGTCATCCATGAGTACTGGTCCGCGATCCAGGCATCTGCCTGCCCCTTCTCGGTTCTGGTCCAGCGGCCCGCCACGCGGATGTGCGTCGACTCGATGTGGGCCTCGATCGCCGAACGGCAATCCTCGACGGCTGTTGCGAGTGCGTCCCGTTCTTCTTGTGGCCGATCCGGGAAATGCTCGGCTGCCAGGTCGCCGACGGGCCGACGCCAGTTCGCGCCGAACGCGAGAGCAGCGTCGAACAGCCGGTTGAGGTCAGGAGCCGAGATGGCAGCGGCCATGAGGACATCCTGCACTGTGCCTCGGTCCGTGTTGATACTTCCGCACATCGGCATATCCGGTCGTCGCTCGACGCGCGGGATCTCGACCTGGATGACGTCCCGGTGCGGCGGAGCCGGTCCGGCTAGCCTCGGATCCACCGCCCACCACCGGTCAGGAGAGAGCGACATGCACGACGGAGCCATCACCGGCCTGATCGGCGTCTACGACGCCGACGGCGGCGTGCTGGGTGAGGCGGCGTACGTCTGGGGCAAGGTGCGAGGCACCCGCCACTGCTCGCTGTGCGACATCACGCACGGGACCGTGCGCCGCAAGCCGGAGTGGGACCGGATGGTCGCGGAGCTCGGGACCCCAGTGGACCTGCTACATCTCAACGACATGCCTCCTGACGTTCGCGACGCGGTCGCTGAGTGCGGTGCGCCGGTCGTCCTGGCACGGACCCCCGAGGGCGTGCACCCTCTGGTGCGCGCCGACGAGCTCGACGCCCTGGGCGGCTCGGTCGAGCGTCTCGGCACTCTCCTGCGTGAACGCATCTCCGCATGAGCGGGTGGGCTGCCACGATCGTCTGGATCGCTGTGGTCGTGGTCTACGCAGCACTGTCGAGCATCTGGACCGCTCGCGACCCCGGTTGGTACGGCCGTCTGGTGAAGCCGTCGTTCCAGCCGCCGGACGTGGTCTTCGGGATCATGTGGCCACTCAACTTCCTGGCCCTGCTCGTGGTGGGTGTGTGGTTCGCCCGGTCGGCCGTGGCCGACGACGTGTGGTTCGCGACGACGGTCCTTGCGGCCTCGGTGTGTGCGGCGCTGGTCTGGGCGTGGCTGTTCTACGTGCCGCACCGGATCGGCGCCGCCACCGTCGCGCTCGCCCTCGCAGCGGTCCTGACCTGGGTGCTGGTGGCCGTGGTGGCGCGTTCGCTGCCGTGGGCTGGCGTCGTGCTGCTGCCCTACGGCGTCTGGCTCAGCGTGGCGACGGCCCTCTCGATCCAGTACGCACGGCTCAACCCCACTCGGCCTTCCTGACCTAGGCTCCCGACATGCTCCGAGCAGCGCGCGTCCTCGTCGGCCTGGCCGCTCTCGTGCTTCCGGTCCTGGCATCGCCGGCCGGTGCCGTGGTCGACCAGCACCGCGCCGACGAGCGCCGCGTCGTGACGTACTCCGTCACCACGCGCGGCCACGTCACCGCGTCGATGGAGGTGTTCCGCCGCCAGGCGCGTGAGACGTACGCCGACCCGCGCGGGTGGCGGGCAGGAGGGGTCGAGTTCCGACGGGTCCCGCGAGGCGGCAGCTTCACGCTCGTGCTGGCGGCCGCCAGGGCAGTGCCGACGTTCTCCTCGACGTGCTCGGCGACGTGGTCGTGCCGGGTCGGGCGCTACGTGATCATCAACCAGGAGCGGTGGAAGCACGCGTCACCCGCCTGGAACCACGCTGGGCTGGAGCTGCGCGACTACCGGCACATGGTCGTGAACCACGAGACCGGCCACTGGCTCGGCCTGGGGCATGCGGGTTGCCCCGCTCGCGGCGCCAAGGCGCCGGTGATGATGCCGCAGTCCAAGGGCACGGCCGGGTGCCGGCTCAACCCCTGGCCGCTGCCGCGGGAGGCGGCGGCGATCCGCTGAGGTCAGACCGGCGGAGCGGTGAGGCGCAGGTCGAGAGCCACGTCGAACTCGCTGCCCTCCACCGCCGGAAGGTCGAGCAGGTCGAGCGCCAGGTTGGCGATCATGCCGTTGCGCACCGGCGGTCGCTTCATCCCGTAGACCGTGCGGCGGGTGCCGGGGTCCTTGTAGGTCGGGTTGATCGCGTAGAGGTCGGCGCCGCGGTCCACGCCCGCACCGCGCGCCATGAAGACGATGCGGTAGTCGTCGAGCAGCCGCGCATTGGAGTGGTCGGGGCCGTGGCCGCCGTGGTCGCTGGTCAGCAGGATCGTCGTGCTCGCCCGGCGGACCGGGTCGGAGTTGACCGCCGCCACGACGCGGCCGACGAGGGCGTCGGCCCGGCGGACCGCGCGCAGGTAGGGCTTGGACATCCAGCCGTGCGCGTGGCCGGCGACGTCCGGCGGAGAGAGGTGCAGGAACCGGAAGTCACGGTCCTGGTCCAGGTCGGCGATCAGCTTGTCGGCGAGGGCCGAGTTGTCCTCGTCGATCGTGGTCACGTCGATCGCGTCGGGCCACGAGCGCTGCCAGAGGGTGAACTTCTCCTTCGCGGCGAACAGGGCCGTCGAGCCACCCGCCGCGTCGACCGCCGAGAAGACGGAGGCGACGTCGTGACCGGCAGCGGCCTGCACCGTGCTGGGCGTGAGGCGCTCGTCGTTCCAGGTCACGCCGTGCCCACCGGTGGCCGCCTCGATCCGGCGGCCGGTGACCATGCCCGTGTGGTTGGGCAGCGTCACCGTCATCTCGCGCTCGGTGCGCGCGTTCATCGTGGACGCGCCGGCCCGCATGAACTTGTAGAGGTTGGGCAGCTGGGCCCGACCCAGCCTGCGGACCGCGGCGACGCTCATCCCGTCGATCGAGATGGCGAGGACGGAGTCGGCCTCGCCGCTGATGTCGCGGCGTTCGACCGTCCGCGGCGCGGCCCCGGATGGCGTGACCGAGCACGCCGGCGTCGCCAGGACGACGCTCGCGGAGGCGAGCAGGGACACCAGGGACGCGGTCACTCGAGATCGACGAAGCACTGGTCGACGATAACCCGCAGGGGGCAGTGTGACCGGCCCGACGCTCCCGATGGCGTGACCGGCGAGGCGTCCAGCGCCTAGCCTGCTGCCTGTGCCGACCCCCACGCCGACGAGCGCCGACGCCCCGATCGGCATCTTCGACTCCGGGTTCGGTGGCCTGACGGTCGCCCGGTCGGTCATCGACCAGCTCCCGCACGAGTCGGTCGTCTACCTCGGCGACACCGCGCGCCAGCCCTACGGCCAGAAGCCCATCGGCGAGGTCCGCGAGTACGCCCTCGAGTGCCTCGACCACCTCTACGAGCAGGGCGTCAAGGCGCTCGTCATCGCGTGCAACTCGGCCAGTGCCGCGATGCTGCGCGACGCGCGCGAGCGCTACGACGTACCGGTCGTCGAGGTGATCCTCCCGGCCGCCCGTCGCGCCGCGGCCGCCACGCGCAACCGGCAGGTCGGCGTCATCTGCACGCGCGCCACCGCCAGCTCGATGGCGTACGACGACGCGTTCGCCGCCGCGCCCCACCTCGACCTGCACATCCAGGCGTGCCCGAGCTTCGTCGACTTCGTGGAGCAGGGGATCACCGGCGGCGACGAGCTGATCGCTGCCGCGCACGAGTACCTCGACCCGCTGGCTGCCGCCGGCGTCGACACCCTGATCCTCGGCTGCACCCACTACCCGTTGCTGACGGGCGTCATCTCGTACGTCATGGGAGACGAGGTCACCCTGGTGAGCTCCGCCGAGGAGTGCGCCAAGGACGTCTACAAGATGCTCGCCCGCACCGGGCTGATGCGCGAGGGCGGGCAGGCCGACTACACCTTCTCCACCACGGGCAGCCCCGACGACTTCGCCACCGTCGGTCGCCGGTTCCTGGGCTCCGAGCTGCTCAGCGCCAGCCAGTTCGCCGGCGGGGTGCGCCGATGAGGCTCACGATCGTCGGGTGCTCGGGCTCCTACCCCGGGCCCGAGTCGACGGCGAGCTGCTACCTCCTCGAGGCGGAGCACACGTCAGAGGGGGAGACCCGGACCTGGCGGGTGCTCCTCGACCTCGGCAACGGCGCGCTCGGACAGCTCCACCGCTACGTCGACCCGCTGACGATCGACGCCGTGCTGGTCAGCCACCTGCACGCCGACCACTGCCTCGACCTCTGCGGCTACTACGTGATGCGCAAGTACCACCCGACAGGCCCCCAGCCGCGGATCCCGGTGTGGGGTCCGGACGGCACCGCCGACCGGATGGCGCGCGCCTACGACCTGCCGGTCGACCCCGGCATGCACGAGGAGTTCGACTTCCACAGCTGGAGCAGCCGGGTCCACGACGGCCCGCTCGAGCTCGGGCCCTTCGTCGTCGAGGCGCGCCAGGTCGTCCACCCCGTCACGGCGTACGCCCTCAAGGTCACCGCCGCCGGGCGCACCCTCGTCTACTCCGGCGACACCGGCCCGTGCGACGCCCTCGACGACGCCGCGACCGGCGCGGACCTGCTGCTCGCCGAGGCGTCGTTCGAGACCGGCACCGACAACCCGCCCGACCTGCACATGACCGGCGCCGACTGCGGTCGTACGGCAGCGCGCGCGGACGTCGGCAGGCTGGTCCTCACCCACATCCCGCCCTGGCACGACCCCGCCGTAGCCGAGGCGGAGGCCCGGGCTCAGTGGTCGGGCTCCGTCGAGCTGGCCCGAGCCGGCGCGACGTACGACGTCTGAGGCGGCTGATCCGGTCGACTCAGACGAGCCCGGCGTCGTGCACGACCATCGCGACCTGCACCCGGTTGGTGCTGTCGAGCTTGGTGAGCAGGCGCGAGACGTGCGACTTGACCGTCGGGATCGAGAGGTAGAGCTCCGAGGCGATCTCGGAGTTGCTCAGACCGCGACCGACGCAGACGGCGACCTCGAGCTCGCGCTCGGTGAGGACCGTCAGCCGGTCGGCCGCCGCGGCCGTCCGGTTGGTCGACGTCGAGCTGCGCAGGCGCGAGACCAGGCTGCGCGTTGCTGACGGGGAGAGCATCGCGTCGCCGGCGGCGACCGTGCGGATCGCCTGCACGATGTCGCCGGGCGGGGTGTCCTTGAGCAGGAAGCCGTCCGCCCCGGCGGCGACGGCACGCACCACGTGGTCGTCGGCGTCGAAGGTCGTCAGCACCACGACCCGCGGCGGTGACGGCTGCTGGTGCAGCACCTGGGTCGCCTCCAGGCCGTCCATCACCGGCATCCGGATGTCCATCAGCACCACGTCGGGGTCGAGCTCGCCGACGAGCGCCACCCCGACCTGCCCGTTGGGAGCCTCACCGACCACGTCGATGTCGCTCTGGCCGCCGAGCATCAGCGCCAACGCCGACCGGACCAGCGGGTCGTCGTCGACGAGCAGCACCCGGATCACGCTGTCCACGGTAGCCATGCCTCCAGCACGAACGTCGCACCCTCGGTCCGCTGGTCGAGTCGGCCACCCCTCAGCTCGGTGCGCTCGCGCAGCCCGACGAGGCCCAGGCCCGCACCCGGGGCGCCCGTCACGTGGTCGTCGACCACGGCTCCCGAGGCGTCGTGCATCGGGTTGGCCAGCACCACGGTGATGCCCGACCGGGGGTTGCCCGTGGAGCTGATCGCGACCTCGGAACCGGGGGCGTGCTTGCGCACGTTGGTGATGCCCTCCTGCACGATCCGGTAGACCGTGCGACCGGTGGCAGGGGGCACCGGCGTCGTCGCGTCGACCCGGTCCGACCAGTCGACCGCCAGTCCCAGGCTCTTCGCCTCGTCCACCAGCGCCGTGATGTCGTCGTACGTCGGCTGCGGTCGCGCGGTGACCGGACCGGGGTCATCCTCGCGCAGCACACCGAGGACGTCGCGGAGCTCATGGAGGGCGTCGTTGGCCTGGCCCTGGATCTGGGCCAGCCCCTCGCGCAACCGGGCGGCGTCGAGGTCGTCGCGGAAGGCGAGCGCGCCCGCCTGCATGGACACCTGCGTGATGCGGTGGGCCAGCACGTCGTGCATCTCACGGGCGATCCGTGCCCGTTCGGTGGAGCGGGCCTGGCCCAGGCGCAGGTCCTGCTCGGTCTCGGCGCGCTCGGCACGGGCGCGGAGGGTCCACATGATCTCGCGCCGCGATCCGATGTAGAGGCCCCAGCCCATCATCCCGGCGTTGACGACGACGTTGACGATGGCAGTGACCACCTCGTCGTTGTCGGGGAACGGTGCGAGCGTCGTCCAGGTCTGGGCCGCGACGAAGTTGGCGATGCCGACGAGCACGACGTGGGGGAGGTCGCGACGGGTCGCGACAGAAACCGCGGCGAGCGTCGCGGGCCCGGCCGCGAGGCCCGACACCGCGCTCATCGCGGCGATCGCGAGTGCGATCGGGACGGGAGCCCGTCGTCGGAAGTGGACGAGCACGAAGGACGCGACGCCGAGGACGATCTCGACCACGAAGAGGGTGCGGTGCTCACGCCACTCGATGCCGGCGACCGTCTGCCAGACGACCGCGGAGAAGACCAGGCAGAGCGCGTCGCGCCACGCATGATCGACCCAGCGCAGCACGGGCTGGGTCTCTGAGGCGGTGGGACGGGTCTCCACGGCCGTGAGCCTAACGACTGTGTCTCGTACTTTGGTCGGAGACGACAGCGCCGTAGGACTGATGCGCCGGAGCGCGGTCGGGAGCGAATCTTGGGTGCCACCGCGTGGAGGGAGCTGCGCGGCGTGGGGCCGCGCGCTTGGGTCCCGCTGGGGGAGGGGCCTTCGAGCCGGGTCCGGTAGCTCACGGGGGTGACCGGGCCCGGCTCTTGCCGTGTCTTGGCCTGTCGCCCCCCACGTCTAGGGTCGTCCCCATGACTGCTGCTCCCACTGCCGCTTCCCCTGCCGCTCCTCGCGAGGACGGCCGCGCCGACGACGAGCTCCGCCCGATCACGATCACCCGCCACTGGCTGGACCACGCCGCGGGCTCGGTGCTGGTCGAGTTCGGCGGCACCAAGGTGCTGTGCGCCGCCTCTGCCTCGGAGGGCGTGCCGCGCTGGCGCAAGGGCTCCGGCCTGGGCTGGGTCACCGCGGAGTACGCGATGCTGCCCGCCGCCACCAACACCCGCTCGGACCGCGAGTCGGTCAAGGGCCGCATCGGTGGCCGCACCCACGAGATCTCGCGGCTGATCGGCCGCTCGCTGCGCGCCGTCATCGACTACGAGGCGCTCGGCGAGAACACCATCGTCCTCGACTGCGACGTGCTCCAGGCCGACGGCGGCACCCGCACGGCCGCGATCACCGGGGCGTACGTCGCGCTGGCCGACGCGGTCGCGCACCTGCGCGGCAACGGCGCGCTGACCGGCGAGCCGCTGACCGGCTCGGTCGCCGCCGTGAGCGTCGGCATCATCGACGGCGTCCCGCGCCTCGACCTGCCCTACGTCGAGGACGTGCGTGCCGAGACCGACATGAACGTCGTGATGACCGGCGACGGGAAGTTCGTCGAGATCCAGGGCACGGCCGAGGGCGCCGCCTTCGACCGTGCCGAGCTCGACGCCTTGCTGGCCCTGGCCGAGAAGGGCTGTGCCGACCTGACCCGCATGCAGCAGGAGGCACTCGCGCGATGACGCGCATCTTCCTCGCCTCGGGCAACGCCAAGAAGATCGTCGAGATGCAGCGCATCCTCGCCGAGCACGTCCCGGACATCGAGGTGCTGGGGATCCACGACGTCGACGGCTACGTCGAGCCGGTCGAGGACGAGCCCACGTTCGAGGGCAACGCGCTGCTCAAGGCGCGCGCCGGCGTCGCCGCCACCGGTCTGCCGTCGGTCGCCGACGACAGCGGCCTCTGCGTCGACGCCCTCAACGGGATGCCGGGAGTGCTGTCCGCCCGGTGGTCCGGACCTCCGCGGAGTGACACGAGGGGGGCGGACGAGCGCAACAACCAGCTCCTGCTCGACCAGCTGCACGACGTGCCCGACGACCGTCGCGGTGCCCACTTCACGTGTGGCATCGCGTGGGTCATGCCGGACGGACGCGAGCGCGTCGTCGAGGGCCGGATGCCCGGCCGGATCATCCGCGAGCAGCGGGGCACCGGTGGCTTCGGCTACGACGTGCTCTTCGTCGCCGACGAGCACGAGGCAGCGGGGGACGGGCGGGGACTCACGTCCGCCGAGCTGCCTCCGGGCGAGAAGGACCGCATCTCGCACCGCGGGCGCGCGCTGCGCGAGCTGGCGCCGTACGTCGCCGCCGACCTGTCAGCCGACTGACACGTCCTCGCGGGCACCGACCCGGCGGCGCGAAGCCACGACGTCATCGAGGGTGCGCTCGGAGAGATTCGAACTCTCACTGTCACGGACCTAAACCGTGTGCCTCTGCCGTTGGGCTACGAGCGCGCGGGCGATCCTGCACGTGTCCGAGAAGCTGCCCTCGTCCAGGCCGCGAGGGCACGGCCGGACACGTGGGTGTGCGATCGAGACCGAGGTCCCGCCGCAGCTTGGCGACGTGGCCGGTGGCCTTGACGTTGTACTGCGCGAGCTCGATCTTGCCGTCCTCGTCGATCACGAAGGTCGAGCGGATGCACGCCCTCGACCGTCCTTGCCGTAGAGCTTCTTCTCGCCGTAGGCGCCGTACGCCTCGTGCACCGCGAGGTCCTCGTCGGAGAGGAGGGTGAGGGTCAGGGCGTCGCGCTCGCGGAACTTCGCGAGCTTGGCCGGCTTGTCCTTGGAGATGCCGAGCACCTCGTAGCCGGCGCCGCTGCAGCGAGTCGAGGGACTCGGTGAAGTCGCACGCCTGCTTGGTGCAGCCCGGCGTCATCGCGGCCGGGTAGAAGTAGACGATCACCTTCTTGCCGCGCAGGTCCGGACGAGCGTGACCTCGCTCGCCGGTGTCGTTGGTGAGGGTGAAGTCGGGGGCGGTGTCGCCGGGGGTGAGGCGGTCGGTCATGCGGACTCCCTGAGAGGTCGTCCTGCCGATCAGGGTGGTTGTTGCGAACAATGTGCAATAACGTGGGGCGGCGGTCGGTATCGGGAGTCCGGCCGCGCCACCAGACATCCAACCAGCCGAGGAGCGACCACATGCACGTGCCCGACGGATTCCTCGATGCACCGACGTCGGTCGCGACCGGCGTCGTCGCGGCCGCCGGGCGTCGCCGTCGCGCTGCGCGGCGCGCGCCGCGAGCTCGACGACCGGACCGCGCCCGATGGCCGGGCTGGTCGCGACCTTCATCTTCGCCGGCCCAGATGATCAACTTCCCCGTCGGCGCGGGCACGAGCGGCCACCTCCTCGGCGGCGCGCTGGCCGCCGTGCTGGTCGGGCCCGTGGACCGCGCGTGCTCTGCATCAGCGTCGTGCTGCTCGTGCAGGGCCTGCTCATGGCCGACGGCGGCATCACCGCGCTCGGCACCAACATCACCCTGATGGGCCTGGTCGCGCGTGGCGTCGGCTGGCTGCGTCTTCCGCGGCCTGCGCCGCGGTGCTGCCCAAGCGGATCGTCGATGGTCGCCCCAGCTGCCGGCGTCGCCGCGCTGCGTCAGCGTCCCCGTCGCGGCGCTCGCCTTCACCGGCCTGTTCGCGGTCGGCGGCACCGCGCCGGTCGACCTCGGCACGCGTGCTCGCCGCGATGGTCGGCTGGCACGTCGCTGATCGGCTCGGCGAGGCAGTCATCACCAGGCTCGTCGTCGGCCAGCGTGGTCGCGATCCGGCCCGACCTGGTCGTACGGCGCCCGCCCGCTGCTCGCCGCAGCGCGACGCTCGAGATCCGCAGCCGACGCAGGTGGCCGCCCGATGAGCGACGCCCGGCAACCGCAGCGTTCTTCGGCGGCCTTCCTGCTGGTCGCCCTGCTGTCGCCGGCGTCGGCAGCTTCTACGCCAGCGCCACCCCGACGGCCTCAACTACGTCGCGCGAGAAGACCGGCTTCATCGACAAGGAGAAGCCGCCGGCCACCGCCGACAGCCCGTTCGCCGGCTACTCGACCAAGGGCGTCGACAACGAGCGGCTCAGCGGCGGCGCTCGCCGGCGTCGTCGGCGTCGCTGGTCGTGCTCGGCGCTCGGCGGCGGGCTGTTCTGGCTGCGCCGTCGCGGTCGAGGACTCGGCGCGCCGAGCGCCGACTCGACGCACGCGACGCCGAGCTGATGGGCGCCGGCCACGGCCACCGGCTGCACTTCCACGGCCACAGCCCGTGTCACCGGGCGCCGGCCCACCTCAAGCTGCTCGTCGCTGGTCGGCTTCATGCTCGTGGTCGTCGCGACCCCGCGCGAGTGGCTACGCCGCCTTCGCGGTCTACGCCGCTCGTCCTGCTCGGCGTCGTCGCGGTCATCGCGGGTGCCGCTGCGCTACCTCGCGCAAGCGGATGGTCGTCGAGCTGCCGTTCGTCGCTGTTCGCGGTGCTGGTGCCGTTCGTCGCCACCGGCCCGCGCGTCGAGGTGCTCGGCCTGACCGTCGTCCGAGCCGGGCCTCGTCGCCGGCGTGCGGCGCTGCTGGCCAAGGGCACGCTCGGCGTCGCTCGCCTCGCTCACGCTCGCCGCCACCACCGAGCCGCAGGACCTGCTGCGCGGCCTCGAGCGGCTGCGGATGCCCGACCTGATCGTGCAGATCATGGGCTTCATGATCCGCTACCTCGACGTCGTCACCGGCGAGCTCGCGCCGGATGCTGACCGCGCATGCGGTCGCGCGGCTGCGACCCGCGCTCGCCGCGGCACTGGCCGGCGCTGGCGCGGGCGCTCGGCGCGCTGTTCATCCGCTCCTACGAGCGCGGCGAGCGCGTCCACCTGGCGATGCTCTCGCGCGGCTACACCGGCAGGCTGCCGACCGTGGACGGCGTGGCCGCAGATGAGCACCCCCGTCCTCGACGTGCGCGGCCTCGCGTTACGCCTACCCCGACGGCCACCAGGCCCTGTTCGGCGTCGACCTGCACGTCCACGCAGGGCGAGCGGGTCGCCCTGCTCGGCCCCAACGGCGCCGGCAAGACCACGCTGGTGCTGCACCTCAACGGCATCCTCGACGGCCGGGCGCCGGGTCGGTCGCCGTCAGCGGGCTGCCCGTCGAGAAGGAGCACCTGCAGGAGATCCGGCGCCGGGTCGGCATCGTCTTCCAGGACCCCGACGACCAGCTCTTCCTCGGCACGGTCCGCCAGGACGTCGCCTTCGGGCCGGCCAACCTCGGGCTCAAGGGCGCCGAGCTCGACCGCCGGGTGATGGACGCGCTCGACCAGGTCGGCATGGCCGACTTCGCCGACCGGCCGCCGCACCACCTGTCCTTCGGCCAGCGCCGCCGCGTCGCGGTGGCGACCGTGCTGGCGATGGAGCCGGAGATCCTGGTGCTCGACGAGCCGTCCTCCAACCTCGACCCCGCCTCGCGGCGCGAGCTCGCCGACATCCTGCGCTCCCTCGACGTGACGGTGCTGATGGTCACCCACGACCTGCCCTACGCCCTCGAGCTCTGCCCGCGCTCGGTCGTGCTCAGCGACGGGGTCGTCGTGGCCGACGGGCCGACCTTCGACGTGCTCACCGACGACGCGCTGATGGCGGCCCACCGGCTGGAGCTGCCGTTCGGCTTCGACCCGCGCACGGTTGGTAGCCTGCCCAGGTGACCAAGGACACTGAGCGCGCTCGAGCGCGAGATCGAGGAGACGCGCCAGCGCCTCGCCTCCACCATCGACCAGCTCGCCCACCGCGCCCACCCCAAGACGATCGTCGGACGACAGGTGGCGACGGTGAAGTCGAACTTCGTCGACCTCGACACCGGTGCTCCTCGCACCGACAACATCCTCAAGGTCGCCGGAGCGGTCGTCGGGGTCGTCGTCCTGCTCGTGGTCGTCCGCAAGGTCGCCGGCTGAACACCGAGACCGGCGGCATCACCGGTGGCAGTGCCCCGATCAAGATGCTGCACGACCGGGTCCTGGTCGAGCTCGACCAGGAGGCTGGCGAGCGCCGCTCGAGCGGTGGCATCGTCATCCCGGCGACCGCGGCGATGGGCGCCCGACGACTCGCGTGGTCGCGGGTGATCGCCGTCGGCCCACACGCCCGGGCCGTCGAGGTCGGCGACCGGGTGCTCTTCGACCCCGAGGACAAGGCCGAGGTCGAGGTCCACGGCGAGGTCTACGTCGTCATGCGCGAGCGCGACGTCCATGCTGTCGCCGCCGAGCGCCTCGAGGCGGGCTCGACCGGGCTCTACCTGTGATGCAACTGTCGAAGGAACTCTGATGGCCTACCTCGTCAAGCAGACCGACCGCGCCCCGGCCGTCACCGCCCCCGTCCCGGTCGACGAGTCGTTGCCGCGCACCTGCGTCATCGGCGCGGGCTCGTCGGGCATCGCCGCGGCCAAGGAGCTCTACCTCGCCGGCATCCCGTTCGACTGCTTCGAACGCGGCCACGACGTCGGTGGCAACTGGGTCTACGACAACTCCAACGGCCAGTCCGCCTGCTACGACAGCCTCGAGATCAACACCTCGTGCCCGCGCATGGCCTACTCCGACTTCCCGATGCCCGAGGACTACCCGCCCTACGCGCGGCACGACCAGGTCGCGGCCTACTTCGACGCCTACGTCGACCACTTCGGCTTCCGCGACACCCTCACGTTCGACACCACGGTCGAGGAGGTGACCCGGGCCGCCGACGGTCGCTGGGAGGTCCGGTTCACCGGTCCCGGCGGCGCCGACACCCGGACGTACGACGCGGTGCTGGTCGCCAACGGCCACCACTGGGACGCCCGGTGGCCCGAGCCTGCCTATCCCGGCGACTTCGACGGCGAGCAGATCCACGCCCACGACTACCGCTCCCGCGAGCAGCTCGCCGGTCGCGACGTGGTCGTGGTCGGCGCGGGCAACTCGGCGATGGACATCTCGGTCGAGGCCTCGCTGTCGGCGCGTACGACGACGTGGTCGGTGCGGCGTACGGAGTGGGTGCTCCGCAAGTTCTTCCTCGGCCAGCCCAGCGACCAGGTCGCACTGCCGGGATGGCTCCCGTGGTGGGTGACCGCTGCGCGGCTGCGGATCGGGGCCACGGCCGCGGGCAGCATGACCAAGTACGGACTGCCTGCTCCGACGCACAAGCCGGGCCAGTCCCACCCGGTGCAGTCCGAGCGGATCCGCGAGCGACTGAAGGCCGGTGCGGTGACCGCGAAGCCGGCGATCGAGCGGCTCGCCGGCGACCGGGTGGTCTTCGTGGACGGCACCAGCGCGCCGGCCGACCTGATCGTGTGGGCGACCGGCTACCGGATCACCTTCCCGTTCCTCTCGCCCGACCTGGTGTCGGTCGAGGCCAACGACCTGCCGCTGTGGAAGCGCACGGTCCACCCCGACCTGCCGGGTCTCTACTTCCTCGGCCTGCTCCAGCCGATCGGCGCGGTGATGCCGTTGGCCGAGGCGCAGGCGTCGTGGATCGCGGAGACCCTGGTCGGCGGCTACGTCGCGCCCTCGGACGCCGTCGTACGCCGCCAGATGGTGGCCGAGCACGAGCGCGACACGAAGCAGTTCTACGCCTCGCCGCGCCACACGCTGGAGGTCGACTTCGACCACTACCTCTGGGACCTCGAGCGGGAGCGCAAGGCCGGCCGCACCCGTGCCGACGCAGCCCGCAGGCCTCTGGTCGAGCCGGTGACGCCCGTTGCCGCGCCGACCAAGGGCGGTGGCGTACGACGCCGCGTGGCGCGACTCGCCCTGCGTGCCGTGCGGTGGAAGGCTGTCGGTGAGGTGCCGCAGCGCGGCGTGCTCGTCGGCGCTCCGCACACGTCCAACTGGGACTGGGTGCTGACGCTGCTGCTCGGCTGGACGTACGGCATCGACATCAAGCTGCTGGTCAAGCAGGAGCTCTTCGTCGGCCCGCTCGGCTGGCTGCTCCGCCGCACCGGCGCCGTCGAGCTGGACCGCAAGAACCCGGCGGCGACGATCAAGAAGATGCTGGCCGAGTCCGAGGGCGACGCCCCGTGGCTGATCGGGATCGCTGCCGAGGGCACCCGCTCCCGCGGGGAGTACTGGAAGTCCGGCTTCTACCGCATCGCGCGGCAGACCGGCCTGCCGATCACCCTCGCCTTCCTCGACGTGCCGTCGCGCACCGTCGGCTGGGGCCCGACCTTCCACCCGACCGGCGACGTGGTCGCCGACATGGACGTGCTGCGCGAGTTCTACGCCGACAAGACCGGCTTCAACCCCGAGGACTTCACGCCGCCGCGGCTGCGTGAGGAGGGCAGCCAGGAGGGGTGAGGCCCGCCCTCCGTTGGGGTGACCTCGGCTCGCTGGGAACCGGCCCGAGGGCTAGGTTGTCGAGGTCAACCGAAGGGAGCATGTCATGGCTTTGCTGCTGTGGATCCTTGCCGTCATCCTCGTGGTGTCCGGCATCGTGTCGCTGGTTCGAGGCCAGCTCGTGATGGGCATCGTCCTCATCATCGTCGGCCTGCTGGTCGGCCCTGGTGGAGTCAGCCTGTTCACCAAGTAGCACCCAGAGGAAGCATCACACGAGGAGCCGGTCCGGGAGGGCCGGCTCCTCGTTCCTTCTCCACCGCACCCGCGCGGAGGACATGACCGAGAGGACCCCGGATGGCCGGCGACGCAGGCTCCACGCGATCGCGTGACGAGGTGAGCGCCCTGCTCGCCCGGATGGAACGCGTCGAGCCCCTCGTGAACGCGGTGTGCACCGTGTCCCCGGACGCCCTCGACCAGGCAGACCGGCTCGACCGCGAGGCCTCGGACGGGCGCATGCGCGGCCCGCTCCACGGGCGGGCCGTCCTGGTGAAGGACAACATCGACACCTCCGACCTGCCGACCACGGCGGGATCGCTCGCGCTCGCCGACGCGCCGCCACCGGCGCACGACGCTGCCCTGGTCGCCCGGCTGCGCGATGCGGGGATGGTCGTCCTGGGCAAGACCAACCTCTCCGAGTGGGCCAACATCCGCGACGAGGGCTCGGCCTCCGGGTGGAGTGCCTACGGCGGCCTGACCCGCAACCCGTACGCCCTCAATCGCTCGGCGGGCGGCTCGAGCTCCGGCAGCGGTGCCGCGGTCGCCGCGCACCTGGCGGCGTACGCCGTCGGCACCGAGACCGACGGCTCCATCAGCTGTCCCGCGGCCTTCAACGGCTGCGTCGGGATCAAGCCGACCGTCGGCACCGTCCCCACCGACGGTGTCGTGCCGATCTCCGCGTCACAGGACTCGCCCGGCCCGATGGCCCGGACCGTACGGGACGCTGCCGCGCTGCTCTCGGTGCTCGCCGGTGGCGGGCGTGACTATGCCGCACATGCACGCGAGGGCACTCTGGCCGGCAAGCGGATCGGCGTCCCGCGCGCCACCTACTGGGGCTACTCCCCGCATGCCGATGCGGCCGCCGAGCGGGCCGTGGCCCTGCTCGCGGCGCAGGGCGCTGTCATCGTCGACTCCACCGACCTGCCCGAGCTGGGCGAGGAGGTCTGGGAGGACGAGCTGCTGGTCCTGCTGGCCGAGTTCCGCTCGGGCGTCGCCGACTACCTCGGCACGCGCTCCGGTGACGTGCCGAGCACGCTGGAGGAGCTCGTGCACTTCAACCGCATCCACGCGAGCACCGAGCTCGCCCACTTCGGGCAGTCGCTGTTCGAGAAGGCGCTGGAAGGGCCGCGGGCCGGCGATGCCACGCACCTCGACGCCCGTCGGCGCGGGGCCGACGCCACGCGCGGTGCGATCGACGGCGTGCTGCGCGAGCACGACCTCGACGCGCTCGTCACACCGTCGTACGCCCCTGCCCACCCGATCGACCTGGTGAACCCGGAGTCGTCGCCCGGCTCCTGCACAGGGCCTACCGCCGTCGCCGGCTATCCGCTGGTCACCGTCCCGACGGAGCTCGCGGCGGGTCTACCGGTGGCGATCTCCTTCTGGGGCACGGCGGGCTCTGAGCCGACCCTCATCGAGGTCGCCCACGGTTACGAAGTGGCACGCGACGCGTCGTCCGGACCGCTGCCGGAGCCGACCTTCGAGTCGTTCGTCTGACCCAGGCTCAGCGCGACCAGACCCGCACCCAGTCGACCTTCGCGGTCTGGCGCATGCCGGCCGCGGTGAGCTTCTCCAGCTCGTAGTCGGACGTGAGCATCGACAGCAGCAGGTACTCCGGGGCGCGGGACACGATCTCGGTCTCGCGGTAGTACTCCCGGCCGTCGACGCGGAAGACGATGGCGTCGCTGGACCACTCGACACTGAACACGTGGTAGGCCTCCGACCACGTCTGCGCCCGCTTCCTGAGGGTGTTGGCGTAGGGGAACTTGCCGCCCTTCTTGTGGTGCGCGTTGTCGCCGTCGTACCAGTGGAGGAACGAGGCGATGGTCGAGTCCCTCTTCGTGCGGCCGAAGAACTCCGCGACATCGATCTCGGTGCCCTTGGCGGGCTGGCCGGGCGTGTACCAGTTCGCGGGCTGCATCCAGAAGGAGGCGTGCATGCCCTTGTCGAGGTGCATCTTCATCCGGGCTGCTGCGAAGCCGTAGGTGAAGTCGAACTTCCCGCCCGTGTAGAGCTGGGTGTTGAGCATGTAGGGGGCCGAGCCCGACTGGCCGTTGAGGTTCCAGCTGCACGTACGACCGGCGCGGGCGGCGTCGCGCGCCACACCCATGCGCAGCACGCCACCGCCGACCGTCCTGGCCCGTGGTGACAGGCGCGAGCACATTCGCATGTAGGCCGGGGCCAGCGTCTTCTGGTCCGACCATCGGGAGAAGTCGACCTTCGTGCCGGAGAACTCGTCCCGGAAGACCGTCGCGAACGCGCGTGCCCGCACCGTGGCGGTGACCGCGGCGGCCGAGCCCGACCCGGTCAGGGCCACGGCACGGTAGACGCTTGTCGTGTCGGGGAGGGTGAAGATGGTCGAGCCGCTGCGGTGCTGACGCGCACGGCCCACCGTCTCCCATCCCGACCCGCTGTCCCGCTGCAGCACCACCGTCTGGCCGGTGCGAGTGTCGGAGAACGTCGCCAGCGCCTGGGTCCGCGAGCTCGACCGGGCCGGTCGCATGCCGGGCTGGGCGATGGCCGGGCGCAGGCTGAGCGCGCCGGTTCCCGTCCCCGCCGCCGCACGGAGCGACGGCGTCGCGGTGCGGGTGTCGGGTGCCACCGCCTGCGCGTTCGACGGTGACATCGAGGTTGCAGGCAGGAGTGCTGCGGTGCAGGCGAGGGCAGCCAGCAAGGGCCTGATGGTGACGAGCACGGGCGTACCTTTCAGCAGGCCTGCAGGAGCCCCGCAGGCACATTCGGTGGTGCGACAGGGACGCTAGTCGACCGGCCGGACGCACGCGGGCGGACGGGGAAGGACGCCACCGTGAAGGACGGCCGAGGCCCTCCCCGGAAGTCTGTCCGTGAAGGGCCTCTGAGCTGCTGGAACTGTTCTGTACGCCATGAGGGACTTGAACCCCCAACCCGCTGATTAAGAGTCAGCTGCTCTACCAATTGAGCTAATGGCGCCCGGTGAAGCGAGGGAAACATTATCAGCGGGCGGCGTCGACCAAAAATCGGGGGGACGTCAGCCCAGCTCCGCGAGGACCGCCTGCGCTGCGTTGTGGCCGCCCAGCCCGGACACCGCTCCGCCACGGCGGGCACCCGACCCGCAGAGCAGCACCGACTCGTGCTCGGTCTGTACGCCCCACTGCTGGGCAGGCGTGTCCAGGCGCGAGCGGTTGGGTGCCCAGGGCCACTCGAGGTCGCCGTGGAAGATGTGGCCGCCGGGCATCGCGAGGTCCTTCTCGACGTCCTGCGGGATCTTGGCCTCGATGCACGGACGGCCGTCGGCGTCGGTGGCGAGGCAGTCCTCGAGCGGCTCGGCGAGCACCGCGTCGAGCGAGGCGAGCGCGCGCCGCACTGCGACGTCGCGCGCCTCCGGGTCGGCGTCGAAGAGTCCGGCGGGGACGTGCAGGCCGAAGTAGGTCAGCGTGTGCGCCGAACCGGCGCGATCACCGAGGATCGAGGGGTCGCTGAGGCTGTGGCAGTAGACCTCGCCCGGCATCGGGTCGGGCACGGACCCGCCGACGGCGGCGTCGTACGCCCGCTCGAGCTGGGTGTAGTCCTCGGCGAGGTGGAGGGTCCCGGCGAACGCGACCTCCGGGTCGGCGCCCGACCTGAGCGCGGGCAACCGGTCGAGGAGGAAGTTGATCTTGAGCTGCGAGCCGGCCGGCTTGGTCTCGGCGTCCTCGCCCTCGCCGAGCAGGATGCGCAGCACCCACGGGGCGACCCCGGACAGGACCCGCCTGCCCGTCACCGAGTGCTGGCCGTCAGCGTCGTGCCAGACGACCTCCGCGCCGTCGGGGCCGGGGGTGATGGCGCTGACGCCCGCACCCGTGATGATCTCGGCGCCGGCCTCGACCGCCGCCTTGGCGAGCGCGTCGGTGACCGCGCCCATGCCGCCGATGGGCACGCGCCACTCGCCGGTGCCGTTGCCGATCAGGTGGTAGAGGAAGCACCGGTTCTGGATCAGCGACGGGTCGTCCATCGAGGCGAACGTGCCGATCAGGGCGTCCGTGGCGACGACGCCGCGGACCGTGTCGTCGGCGAAGCGCTCCATGATCGTCCGTCCCAGCGGCTGCTGGACGACGTCCGCCCACGTGCGCTCGTCGACCATGGAGCGGACCTCACGCTCGAGCGGCAGCGGCTGCATGAGGGTGGGCGCGACGGCCTCGGCGAGCCGGCCGACCTCGCCGTAGAACGCCTGCCAGGCGGCGTACTCCTCGTCGCCGCCGGTGAGGTCGCGGAACGACGAGCGTGTCGCCTCGCCCTCCGGCCGCTCGACGAGCAGGCCGCCGGCGCGCTCGCCGCGGGTCCAGGGCGTGTACGACGCGGTGGTGCGGGAGGCCAGGCGGACGTCGAGGCCGAGGTCCGCCATCAGCTGCTCCGGCATCAGGCTGACGAGGTAGGAGTAGCGCGAGAGCCGGGCCGGGTGACCGGAGAAGGGCTGGACGGAGACGGCCGCGCCTCCGGTGTGGTCGAGCCGCTCGAGCACCACGACCGAGAGGCCGGCGCGGGCCAGGTAGGCGGCGCTGACCAACGCGTTGTGACCGCCGCCGACCACGACGACGTCATAGCTGCTCCTGCCGTTTTCCATCGGGCAAACGTAGTCCCTCGTCAGGGTCGTTCGCCGGGCGCCACCGGGTCCAAGGACCCTTCGCGCCGGCGGCGCCTCGGCGGACAGTGGAGCCACCAGACCAATGGAGGAGGACGTCATGACCGAGCAGCAGCCCAACGGGCGACCCGTCGTCGTCGGAGTGGGGACGACGGAGGTGGACTCCGCCCTCGAGTACGCCGCCGAGGAGGCGGTGCGCGCCGGGTGCGGGCTGCACCTCGTGCACGCCGTCCACCTGATGCCCGACGGACCGCGGGGCGCGCTCGTCCCGCAGGCGGATCTCGACATGTGGGGACGCGAGTCGCTGGACCGCGCCGTGAAGACGGCCGAGGAGCTCGTGGCGGGCGCCGTGCCCGTGACCCACGAGCTGCGCCACGGCACGCCCGTCGAGGTGCTGACGGACGTCGCCGCGACGGCACGCACGCTCGTGCTCGAGCACCGGCACCTCTCCCTGGTGGCACGCGTCGTCAACCGCACCGTCGCCGGCGGTGTCGCTGCCCGCGTGCGCGTGCCGGTCGTGGCCGTGCCGAGTGGCTGGAAGCGGTCCGGGGACCGTCCTGTCGTCGTCGCCGGCGTCGACGTGCCCGAGCGCTCGGCCGAGGTGCTGTCGGCGGCCGTGGCCGAGTCCCGAGCACGGACCGCGATGCTGACCGTCGTGCACTCGTGGGCGATGCCCGTGCACTACGACGGAGTGCTCGTCGAGCCTGCTGAGCATGCGCGCTGGGCCGACCGGTCGAAGGCCGAGGTGCGTGCAGCGCTCGACGCTCTGGGAGACGAGTCCGTGGCGATCGACGCCGAGGTCGTGGTCCACCCCGGGCGCGCCGTCGAGGCGATCCTGGCAGCGGCCGAGGGGGCCGACCTGCTGGTGATCGGACGGCACGACCCGCTCGTGCCGTACGGCTCCCACATCGGCCCGGTCGCCCGGGCGGTGCTCCGCGAGGCCACCTGTCCGGTCCTGCTCGCCAGCCCCGAGGCCTCGCACCGGCAGGCGCGGTCGGCCGGCATCAGCGGTCGGCACGGCTCCTGAGCAGCGCCCTGCCCGAGGTCAGTGCGAGGGCAGTGATCCGCTGAGTCGCTCGTGCCGCTCCGCGCTGGCGGCGTTGAGCCCGACGATCTCGACGCGCGTGCCCCTGCGCTCGTACTTGGTCGTGATCGCGTCGAGCGACGCGACGGTCGAGGCGTCCCACACGTGGGAGGCCGACAGGTCGATCACGACGTGCGGGGGGTCCGCGGCGTAGTCGAACTGGGTGTAGAGGTCGTTGCTCGATGCGAAGAACAGCTCGCCGGTGACCCGGTAGACCGCAGACACGGTGCCGTCACGGTTCTCGACGAGGTCGCGCTCGGTCTCGGTGAGGTGCGCCACACGGCGCGCGAACAGCGTCATCGCGACCAGCACCCCGACGCCCACGCCGATGGCGAGGTTGTGGCTGACGACGGTGACCACGACCGTGGCGAGCATGACCGTCGTCTCCGACCTCGGCATCCGACGGAGGGTGGCCGGCCGGACCGAGTGCCAGTCGAAGGTGCCGACCGAGACCATGATCATGACCGCGACGAGGGCCGCCATCGGGATGAGCGCCACCACGTCGCCGAAGCCGACCACGAGGATCAGCAGGAAGACGCCGGCGAGGAAGGTCGAGATCCGGGTGCGGGCGCCGGAGGCCTTCACGTTGATCATCGTCTGGCCGATCATCGCGCAGCCGCCCATCCCGCCGAAGAGGCCGGTGACGATGTTGGCCCCGCCCTGGCCCCAGGCCTCACGCGTCTTGTCGGAGTGGGTGTCGGTGATGTCGTCGACGAGCTTGGCGGTGAGCAGCGACTCCAGCAGCCCCACCAGGGCCATCGCGAGGGCGTACGGCGCGATGATCCGCAGCGTGTCCGTCGTCCAGGGCACGTCGGGGAAGACCAGCGTCGGGATGCTGTCGGGGAGCTCGCCCTCGTCGCCGACGGTCGGGACGGCGACGGCCGCGAGGATCGTGAAGGCAGTCAGCGCGACGATGGCCACCAGCGGCGCGGGCACCACGGTGGACACCCTCGGCAGACCGACGATGACGGCGATGCCGACGGCGGTCATCGGGTAGACGAGCCACGGCACGTCGACCAGGTGCGGCACCTGGGCCAGGGCGATCAGGATCGCCAGTGCGTTGACGAAGCCCACCATGACCGATCGCGGGATGAAACGCATCAGCCGGGCGACACCGACGAGGCCCAGGACGACCTGGAGCACTCCGCCGAGGAGCACGGTGGCGATGAGGTAGTCCATGCCGTGGTCACGAACCACGGGTGCGATGACGAGCGCGACGGCACCGGTCGCGGCCGAGATCATGGCCGGCCGGCCCCCCAGGAAGGCGATCGACACCGCCATCGTGAACGAGGCGAAGAGTCCCACACGCGGGTCCACCCCGGCGATGATCGAGAACGAGATCGCCTCAGGGATCAGTGCCAGCGCCACCACGAGGCCGGCCAGCACCTCGGTGCGGAGCATCCGCGGCGAGCGGAGGGCGTTGCGGACGGTGGGCTCGAGCGGGGCAGACTGGGGCACGGGCAGGAACTCTAACCTCACGTAAGGGTAGAGTTGGAATCGTCAGTCAGGGAAGGACCCACGTGGACGACACACCAGGGGCGGTCATGCACATCGGTGAGGTCGCCAGCCGCACCGAGCTGTCGCTGCGCAGCCTGCGGCACTGGGAGGAGGTCGGGCTCATCCAGCCTTCCGGGCGCACCGAGGGCGGCTTCCGGCTCTACACCGAGGCGGACGTGGAGAAGATCCTCGTCATCCGCCGGATGAAGCCCCTCGGCTTCAGCCTCGAGCAGATGAAGGACGTGATGCGGGACCTCGAGGTGCTCGAGTCTTCCGGAGCCACCGCGACCGACCGCGCCGACGTACGGACGCGGTTGGCCGCGATCCGCGCCGAGGCGACCGAGCGCCGGGTGGCGCTCGTCCGGCAGCTCGAGATGGCCGACGAGTTCCTCGCGCTGATCGACGCGCAGTCCGACTGACCTGCCCGGTCGGGGGAGGGTCAGCGGCCGAAGATCCGGGACAGGAAGCCGCCGCCGTTCCCGGCGGCCGCCTTCTCGTCCGCGCTGTGCTGGCCGTTGCACCACTGGGCCGCGGGGACGCCGGCCTTGACCTGCGCGACGTGCTGGCCGCATCCGGCCCAGGTGGTCTTGCCGCAGGTCTTGCATCGGGTGGGTCGGCACATGTGGGTAGCTCCTTCGGGGCGATCGGCAAGCCTGAATATACCCTAGGGGGTATCCTTCGTGTTGCCCGACCACCACTCCACGAGAGGGGCCCGCCCATGGGCTTCACCATCAGCCGCACGCTCGCGATGCCGTACGACGACGCGCTCACCGCGACGCGGGCGGCGCTGTCCGACGAGGGCTTCGGCATCCTCACCGAGATCGACCTCGCCGCCACCATGAAGGCCAAGCTCGACGTCGACCTGCCGCCGCAGGTCATCCTCGGGGCCTGCCGCCCGGCCCTGGCCCATGCGGCCATCCAGGTCGATCCGTCGATCGCCGCCGTGCTGCCGTGCAACGTGGTGGTGCGGTCGCTCGACCCGACGACCACCGTCGTCGAGGCCTTCGACCCCGACGCGATGCTGGGCCTGGCGGGTGCGGCGCTGGAGTCGGTGGCCACGGACGCCAAGCAGAGGCTCACCGCCGCACTGGCCAGCCTGAGCGCACGAGCCGAGGAGGCCTGATGCAGCTCGACCCGGCGGAGATGGCCCCCGTCATCAACCGCATCAAGCGCGCCCAGGGACAGCTCGCCGGCGTCCTGAAGATGCTCGAGGAGGGCCGCGAGTGCGAGGACGTGGTCACCCAGCTCGCCGCGGTGTCCAAGGCACTGGACCGCGCCGGCTTCGCCATCGTCGCCAACGGCCTCCAGCAGTGCCTGCTCGCCGGTGACGGCGAGGTCGACTCGCTCGACGTGAAGAAGATGGAGAAGCTCTTCCTGTCCCTCGCCTGATGGGGTGAGCGACTCCTGGAGGACCGGGCCGGCTGGTTAGTGTCGGTCGGATGAGCAGGAGCATGAGGGAGCGGGTCGACGAGCGGCTGAGTGACCCGATCTGGTGGAACGACGTCCTGCAGCTCGCCAAGACCGTGCTCGCGGCGGTCGCCGCATGGGTGATCGCGTCGAGCGTGCTCGACCTGCCGCAGCCGTTCCTGGCGCCGTGGTCCGCCCTGCTGGTGGTGCATGCGACGGTCTACCGGACCTTCTCCAAGGGCGCCCAGCAGGTGGCCGCCACGGTCGTCGCGGTGCTGCTCGCCACGGCCGTGGGGGAGGCGTTCGGTCTCTCCACGGAGGCGATCGCGCTGCTGTTGGTCGTCGCGCTCGTGCTGGGGTCGGTCCCGTGGCTGGGCGTCGAGGCGACCACCATCGCCACCACCGGCCTGGTCGTGCTCACGACCGGTTTCGACGATGACGTGATGCTCATCTCGCGGCTCTACGACACGGCGATCGGCGTGGGTGTCGGCCTGCTGGTCAACGTGATCGTGTGGCCCCCGCTGCGACGACGTACGGCCGCCAAGGCGCTGGACCGGATCGACGACGGGATCGGTGCACTCCTCGTCGACATGGCGGCCGGTCTTCGGGACGCGGCGCCCGACGAGGACGTCGCGGCGTGGATCGACCGCACCCGCGACCTCGACGAGGACCTCGACCAGGCGTGGGCGCTCGTGCGCGTGGCCCAGGAGAGCGCGCGGATGAACCCGCGCCGGTCGGCGAGGCCGATGAAGGACCCGAAGGAGTGGATCGGGCTGCTGCGACGGATGGAGCAGTCCGTCGCCGAGACCCGCAGCCTGGCTCGCACGCTCGGCAGCCAGCACGCGCACCGCCAGACCTGGGGCGAGGCGTTCGCGGCGCCGTGGATCTCGATGCTCGATGACGCCGGCCGGGCCGCGGTTTCCGCCGACCCGGCCGCCCTGCTGGACGTACGCCGTCGCCTCGAGGTCTTCAGCGAGGAGCTGCGGTCCACCGATCGCTCGCCGGAGTGGCCGATCTACGGTGCGCTCATCATCAACCTGCGCAACATCGTCGACGCGATGGACGTCGTCGCCGCGGCGAACCCGATCGAGGGGAACCCGCTGCCTCTCCGGCTCCCGTCCCGGCGCCGCGCTTGACCTTGACCCTGGGGCAGGCCGGATGGTCGGCTCGCCGGCGACAACGGGTCCCGGCCACGAGAGGACGACGATGCTGACGATCGGCGAGTTCGCGCAGGCGACCGGCCTGACGGCCAAGGCGTTGCGGCTCTACGACGAGCTCGGGCTGCTGGCCCCGGCCGACGTGGACGAGCGCACCGGCTACCGGCGCTACACGCCCGACCAGGTGGCCCGCGCCAGGCTGGTCGCCCGGCTGCGGTCCGCGGGCGTGCCGCTTCGGCGCATCGCCACGATCGTCGAGCTGGACGACGCCGAGGCCGCAGCGGCCGAGCTGTTGTCCTACTGGCGCCAGGTCGAGGCAGACACCGCCTCGGCCCGCGAGGTCGTCGCCACTCTCGTGCAGCAGCTGAGAGGACACGGATCCACCATGAACACGACCACTGGCACGACCCCTCCGCAGGACACCGCCGCGCGCTCCGCCCACCGGGCCGGGCAGGGTGGCCGCACCACCCAGCTCGATGACATCTATCCCCGCGTCCACCGCTGGGCCACCCAGGTCACCGGCCAACGGCTCTTCGCCGTCGCGGACGGGTTCGGCGACGACGCCGGCGCGTCGGCCGCCGCACTCGACGTGCTCGCCGACCTCGATGACGCCGAGCCCGGTCCGGACCCTCTCGGGGAGTTCGACGCTGCCGTGACCCGCGCGGCCGACGCCGTCGCCGGTCGACCGTCCCACTCGGGCGGCACCACGCTCACCGCGTTGCTGCTCGTCGGCGACCGCGCGCTCATCGCCCACGTCGGCGACTCCCGGGCGTACGTCGTCCGCGACGGGGCGCTCGAACGGCTCACCCGCGACCACACGGTCGTCCAGTCGCTCGTCGACGAGGGCAGGCTGACCGCCGACGAGGCGCGGGCCGACGCCGACCGGGCCCTGCTCAACCGTGCCCTCGCTCCCGGGGCTCCCGGCGCACCTGACCTCGCGGTGCGCTCCGCACAGCCGGGGGACCGGTTCGTCCTCACCACCGATGGGGTGCACGCCGTGCTCGAGCCGCGACACCTCGCCGAGGTGTTGCTGACGCCCGGCACACCCGACGACGTGGCGGTGGCGGTCGAGGCGGCCGTGCTGGAGGCGGGCGCCCCCGACAACTACGGCGTGGTCGTCGTGGACGTGTGAGTCCCGCCCACTGACGTGGCGGACCCAGGTCAGGGACTCGACCGCCCGGTCAGGCGCCGTCCTCGGTGAGGGTGGTGGAGGGGAGCCAGTCGGCGCCGAGGAGCAGGGCGAGATCGGTGAGGCCGGTGGTGTCGCTGCCCACCGTGTCCGAGGCCGCTGCGATCCGCTCGACCATCACCCGGCCGACCTGCTCCTCGACCGTGCCCTCGGCGTAGGCGATGTGCCACGGCGAGACCTGGTGGTCGCGATGGGTGCGGCCGGTCACCTGCCGTCCTGCGATGCCGGAGAAGCGGGCCTGGTGGAAGACGCCGACCCGGGGCTCGCTGGTCGCGCTGCGGCCGTCAGCGAGGGTCTCGCCGGCGTGCAGGCTGATCGAGGCGACCGTGGTGAAGACGCAGACCTTCGCCTCACCGGTCTGGAACCGGAGTCGCTCCGCCTCCGGGTCGAACCGGTCGCGGCCGTAGATCGTGGCGACCTCGATGCCGGTGTCGCGCAGCCGGTCGACGATCGGGTCGGCGGCGGTCGCGACGAACTCGACCG
Source organism: uncultured Actinomycetota bacterium (assembly GCA_963711175.1). Taxonomy (GTDB): domain Bacteria; phylum Actinomycetota; class Actinomycetes; order Propionibacteriales; family Nocardioidaceae; genus Nocardioides. The sequence goes on along the minus strand of CAVQDC010000034.1, from coordinate 8,055 downwards.
AGCACGCCACCTGTCGCTCGGCCTGCACCTGCTGGGCGATCCAGGCGACGGTCGAGTCGACGCGGATCAGTCCGGCCTTCTGCCGGAACCGCAGCAGCGCGGCCCGACCCTTCGCGACATTGCGACCACGCCGGGCGATGTCCATCTCGCGACAGAACTCACCCCACTCGGCCTCGTACGCCGTCCTCTCCGACGGCGTGAGGGTCACCGGCATGCCGGAGATCGGCACCGGTCCCCATGGCGCAGCCCGGTGCAGCATCGCGGGAGGCCGCTCGTCGGCCAGCCAGCCGCGGACCAGCGTGAGGTCTGCGGCGCGACGCGCCGGATCAGCGGTCCATGCCGCGCCGTAGCGTCCCCGCTCGACCGCGACACCGTGGCGCTCGAGGGCAGTGGCGAACGTGGCGCCCGGCTGGGTCGCCGAGGTCCACTCCCGCATCGGTTCGTCGAGGGCCTGCGCGTAGGCCGGGGCGAGGTACGGCAGCTCGAGCGGCGTGTGCCCCGGCGTCGCGGTCGTCGCGATCACGAAGGGTGCCGTGTCGTGCGGGCGCGCGTGGCCGGAGATCCGTGCCCAGACCTTCCACCGCTTCGTCGTCGTACGCCGCAGCGCGTGGGCCTCGTCCGCGATGATCACGTCCCACGCGTGGTCCTTGACCTTGTCGAGGCGGTCCCAGGTGATCACGACCCACTCGAGACCGCCGTCGCCCAGGGCCGTGATCGTGCGGCACCAGTGGCCGATCGTGATCGCGGCCGGCCGGTCGGCGACGACGAGCACTCGTCGCGCATCGCGGAGGTCGCCGACGGCCGTCGCCCCGAGCACCGCTGAGATCGTCTTGCCGACGCCTGGCTCGTCGGCGAGCAGGAACTGCCGCCCGCCTGCGGCCGCACGTGCTGCGATGGCGTCGGCCGCCTCGAACTGGATCCTCCGCGGCTCGAGGTCGTCGGTCGGCGCCGGGTTCGGCGTGCGGTGGTCGGGATTGAGGGTGTTCTCGATGAACCGACCGAGCGTGTACGGCCCCGGCGCGTAGGGCGCGAGGTGCGCGGGCAGGACGCGCCCGACGTACAGGTGCGACATCGCTCCCGGGTGCCACGCGGCACCTTCGACCTGGGTGCCGTAGGGGACGTCGAGCACCCACACCCGCTCGCCCGGCCCGGCGGTCGGCAGCGGACGCTGCGGTGGTCGCGCCCCGCCCCGACGGGTGGGCCCGCCGCGTCGACGTGCACTTGATCGACGAGCACGGGCCACCCGACGACGCTATCGGGGACTGCTCGCGGGAGCTGCGTCACGTACGTGCATCGAGGCCCTGACCGTCAGGTCAGGGCCTCGATCGCTTGGGGTGAGTAACGGGACTTGAACCCGCGACATCCGCCACCACAAGGCGGCGCTCTACCAGCTGAGCTATACCCACCATGTCTGCTCGCCCGTCTGGTCTCCCAGTCGGCGAGGACGACGTGAAGTGTAGGGCAATCAGGCGTCAGGTTCCGCATCGGCCCGGAGGCCGGTCAGCTGCCCGCCGTGGCGCGCCGCGATCTCCTTCGCCGTCGCGCTGTCGGGGCCGGGCTGGGGCACGAAGACGGCCTCGCGGTAGTAGCGCAGCTCCTCGATGCTCTCCTGGATGTCGGCCAGTGCGCGGTGGTTGCCGCGCTTGGTCGGGGCGGAGAAGTAGGCGCGGGGGAACCACCGTCGCGACAGCTCCTTGATCGAGGAGACGTCGACGATCCGGTAGTGCAGGAAGGACTCGAGCACCTGCATGTCGCGGGCCAGGAAGGCGCGGTCGGTGGCCACGGTGTTGCCCGCGAGCGGCGGGCGGCTGCCCTCGGGGCAGTGCTCGTGGATGTAGGCCAGCACCTGCGCCTCAGCGTCCTCGAGTGTCGTGCCGGCGTCGAGCTCCTCGAGCAGGCCGGACTTCTCGTGCATGCTCTGCACGAACTCGACCATCTGGTCCAGCGACTCCTGCGTCGGCTTGATGATCACGTCGATGCCCTCGCCGAGGACGTTGAGCTCGAAGTCCGTGACGAGCGCCGCAACCTCGATCAGCGCGTCGGCGCCGAGGTCGAGGCCGGTCATCTCGCAGTCGATCCACACCAGTCTGTCGCTCACGAGCGGCCACCTTACTGCTCACGCCTCGACGCTGCTCGCGCTCCGGTCCTCTCAGGCACGGCTCAGGCGCACCTCCTAACCTCTGGGGTGTGATGCAGGGTGTGTCGGTGGGCGTGAAGGACTGGTTCGGCCTCGTCGCGCGCCTGCTCACGGGCGGTGTGTGGATCGTGGCCGGTGCCCTCAAGCTGCCGCACCCGGCCGACAGCGTGCGCGCCGTGCGGGCGTACGACCTCCTCCCGGAGGCGGTCGTCCCCGCGGTCGGCCACCTGCTCCCGGTGGTCGAGGTCGTGATCGGGCTGTGCCTGGTGCTCGGCGTCCTGGTGCGCGGCACGTCCGTGGTGTCGGCACTGCTGTTCGTCGCCTTCATCATCGGCATCGCCAGCGCGTGGGCGCGCGGCCTGTCGATCGACTGCGGCTGCTTCGGCGGCGGGGGCGAGATCCCGGATGCTGCCGCGAAGTACCCCGGAGAGATCGCCCGCGACATCGGCCTGCTGGCCCTGAGCCTGTGGCTGGTCGTACGACCCCGCTCGCGGCTGGCCCTCGACAACGCCCTCTTCACGACCACCCACGACTCCGAGACCGACCCCGGGACCGATTCCGAAGACGAACACGAAGGAAGCCTCGATGGCGCAGAAGAAGACCTCGCACAGGACCGCTGACGAGAAGGCCGCCACGGCCGCGAAGCGGGACGCCCGACGGGCCAGGACCGATCGCGCCCGGGAGCAGGCAGAGGAGCGGCGCAAGGCTGCGAAGCGCAAGGAGCAGCTCACCCGGTTCGGGCTCATCGCCGGTGTGCTGGTCCTGATCGTCGGTGGCTACTTCCTGATCACGAGCCTGGGCTCCGACAAGCCCACGACTCCGCCTGCGGGGGCGAGCGGTTCGTACGGCCTCGTGGTCGGCGACGCCGACGCACCCAAGAAGGTCGTCGTCTACGAGGACTTCCTCTGTCCCTTCTGTGGCCAGCTCGAGGCCACGGTCCGCGACGACCTCGATGCCGCGGTCGAGGCAGGGGACGTCAGCGTCGAGTACCGCGCGCTGCCCTTCCTCGCGGGCATCGACGACTACTCGCCGCGATCGGCCAACGCATTCGCGGTCGTCCTCGACGCCTCGGGTCCTGAGGTCGCCAAGAAGTTCCACGACCTGCTCTTCGAGAACCAGCCGTCCGAGAAGGGTCCGTTCCCCGACGACGACGCTCTCGTCGCCCTGGCGGTCGAGGCGGGCGCGACCGAGGCCGACGTACGTCCCGGCATCGAGGACATGGCGTTCGAGGGCTGGGTCGACGCGGCCGGCGAGGCGGCGTCCAAGGCCAAGGTGAACTCCACGCCGACGGTGCTCATCAACGGCGAGAAGGCCACCGGCACGACCATCGAGGACATCGCAGCAGAGATGGTCAACTGACACACTGCGCGGCGTGAGCCTCCAGAACTTCATCGCCGGCCTGCCCAAGGCCGAGCTGCACGTGCACCACGTCGGGTCGGCGTCGCCGCGGATCGTCTCCGAGCTCGCAGCGCGCCACCCCGACGCGGGCGTCCCGAGCGACCTCGAAGGACTCAAGGAGTTCTTCACGTTCCGCGACTTCGCGCACTTCATCGACGTCTACCTCGCGGTCGTCGACCTGATCCGCACTCCCGAGGACATCCGGCTGCTGACCTACGAGGTGGCGCGCGAGATGGCCGAGGGACAGCACCTCCGCTACGCCGAGCTGACCTGCACGCCGTACACGTCGGTGCTGCGCGGCATCGCGATCCAGGCCTACACCGAGGCCATCGAGGACGCCCGGGTGGCGGCCGAGCGCGACTTCGGCCTCGTGCTGCGCTGGATCTATGACATCCCGGGCGAGTCCGGCATCCCCGCCGCCGACGCGACGCTCGAGTACGCCCTCGAGCACCGCACCGACGCGCTCGTGGGCTTCGGTCTCGGCGGGCCCGAGATCGGCGTGCCGCGGGCGCAGTTCCAGGAGCACTTCGACCGCGCGCGTGGCGCGGGGCTCCACTCGGTGCCGCACGCCGGGGAGACCACCGGACCCGAGACGGTCTGGGACGCCGTACGCCTGCTCGGTGCCGAGCGCATCGGTCACGGCTGCTCGGCCGCCCAGGACCCCGAGCTGCTCGCGCACCTCGCCGCGACCGGTGTCGTGCTCGAGGTCTGCCCGACGTCCAACATCGCGACCCGTGCCGTGGCCCGGATCGAGGACCACCCGCTGCGGGCCTTCGTGGAGGCCGGGGTGACGGTGACCATCAGCTCCGACGACCCGCCGATGTTCTCCACGACCCTGAACGACGACTACGAGGTGGCGGCGGGACTCCTCGACCTCGACGAGGGCGGGGTGGCCGATCTGGCCCGCGCGGCGGTCACCGCATCCTTCGCTCCCGAGGACGTGAAGGCTCGGATCGGGGCCGAGATCGACACGTACGCGAGCGCGTCCCGCGACGTGTGACGGCGTGTCTCGGGGGACACGCCGAGGACCCGCGAACTTCACCCCTGCGGGGGCTTGTGGCGCGTGTCACATCCGGGTTAGAACTGTCCTGTCGGAAGGACTTCGGTCCGGAAGACACCGAAACCCCGGCAACTCATACTTGCCGGGGTTTCACCTATTTATCGGGTGTCGGGTCTCTACGGAGTGCGTTCGCGTGTCGCGCGCACCGGTGTACGTCGCTCGCTGGTCGGGTCGAGAGCGCTCATCAGGATGAGCAGCGCCGCCATCCCTGCCAGGACGCCGATCACGACCAGGAGTCCGACGCTCAGGGAGTTCTCCATCGATGAACCTTGCCAATCTCGCCGGGGATGCAGACGAGTCCCGTACCCGAGATGGCGCATCACATGTGCCGACGCGCAGCGGTGGATCGAGACGGCGGAGAAATTGATTCGGCCCCGCAACCTCATACGTGGCGGGGCCTGACCACATCCTGACGTGACGCGGGCCTGTTGCAGGGGAACCCGGAGGGCGTGTCGCGGAGCTCGGTGGCGCCCCCGGCAGGATTCGAACCTGCAACCAACGGAGTAGAAATCCGTCGCGCTATCCGTTGCGCCACGGGGGCCGGCGGCAGCCAGTATCCCAGCGAGCAATGACGTGCGACGATCCGGCCGCCCAGGCGACCGGATCGTCACATGTCCGAGTGGTGCTCCGGGTCAGGCGGGAGCCGTCGCCGGCTCCTGGGTGGAGCCGACGGCGTCGGTGCCGGGCTCCTCGCGCCACGCCGTACGCCCGCGCGGTGCGTCGTACGTCGGCAGGTCGAGGATCCCCTCGCGCTTGGCCACGATCGTCGGGACCAGCGCCTGGCCGGTGACGTTGACCGCGGTGCGGCCCATGTCGAGGATCGGGTCGATCGCGAGCAGCAGGCCGACGCCCTCGAGCGGCAGGCCGAGCGTCGACAGGGTCAGCGTCAGCATCACGGTCGCGCCGGTGACACCGGCGGTCGCCGCCGAGCCGATCACGGAGACGAACGCGATCAGCACGTAGTCGGTGATCGAGAGGTCGAGGCCGAAGAACTGCGCGACGAAGATCGCAGAGATCGCCGGGTAGATCGAGGCGCAGCCGTCCATCTTGGTCGTCGCGCCGAGCGGCACGGCGAAGGACGCGTACGCCCGCGGGACGCCGAGGTTGCGCTCGGTGACCGACTCGGTGACGGGCATCGTGCCGACCGACGAGCGGGACACGAAGGCCAGCGAGATCGCGGGCCACGCGCCGGAGAAGAACTGCTTGACCGACAGGCCGTTGAGGCGCAGCAGGGCGGGGTAGACGCCGAACATCACGATCAGCAGGCCGGTGTAGATCGCGATGGTGAATGTGCCGAGCGAGCTGAGTGCGTCCCAGCCATAGCTGGCGACCGCGTTGCCGAGCAGGCCCACGGTGGCGATCGGCGCGAGCAGGATGATCCACCAGAGGACCTTCTGCACGATGGCGAGCGCCGAGCGCACGAAGCCCAGGAACGGCTCGGCGGCCTCGCCGACCTTGAGGGTGGCGATGCCGATCGCGATGGCCATCACGAGGATCTGCAGGACGTTGAACGAGAAGCCGACCGAGCCGTCGCCGTTGTCGTAGCCCTCGAGGCCGAGCACGTTGGCGGGCACCAGGCCGGTGAGGAAGTCGAGCCACGAGCCGCTGGAGGACGGCGCCGAGGCGGCGTCCGAGGTCACGCTCGTGTGGTCGCCGGGCTGGAGCACCAGGCCGAGGACGATGCCGATCGACACCGCGATGAGGGCGGTGATCGCGAACCAGGCGAGCGTCTTCCACGCCAGGCGTGCGGCGCCCGTGACGTCACGCAGGTTGGCGATCGAGGCGACGATCGCGAGGAAGACAAGCGGCGGGACGACCGCGCGCAGCAGCGTCACGAACGTGCTGCCGACCGTGCTCAGGGTCTCGGTGAGCCAGTTGGGGTCGACCTCACCGGTCGTGGCATCGACGCCGTCCGCGCCGATGCTGCGGGCGACCAGGCCGAGGGCCACGCCGAGCACCAGTCCGATCAGGACCTGGACGCCGAACGAGGGGAGGCGGAAGCGGCGGGTGGGCTGCTCCGTCTCGATAACTGAAGTATTCATATAGAAAAGATAACCTTTCGGAACGGCGCCTCGTCAGAGCGAGGCACCGGGGACGCAGGGTGGTGGTCAGTCGTCGGCGCGGCGGGAACGACAGAGCGCGCTCCCGGTGCGGACGAGGTCGACCGCGCGACGCTGCGTCAGCAGCTCGCCGACGGTCGCAGGCCTGGTCGTGTGACTCACGTCCGGCCCAACCGGGCGATCGTCCTGTGGATTCCGTGGGTCGCGTCACACGGAGCCACGAATCTCCCTGCCGCGGCTGACCCTCAGCGGGTCAGCAGCACCAGCACCTCGTAGTGGGTGGTGTGCGGGAACATGTCGAGCACCCGCGCCTCCACCGGCCGCAGCGACGGCATCAGGGCGAGGTCGCGGGCCAGCGACTCGGCATTGCACGACGAGTACACGACGTGCCGCACGCCGGACTCCTCCAGCCGGCCCGCGAGGTCGGGGCCGATGCCGCGTCGAGGAGGGTTGACCACGACGAGGTCCGGCGCGGCGCCCGCGGCCAGGGCGTACGCCGTCGCGTCGCCGGCGACGAACCGCGCAGCCACGCCCAGCTCGGCCGCCGTGGCGGTGGCGGCGCCGATCGCGTCGCTCGAGACCTCGACGCCGAGGACGTCCCGGTCCGGTCCGGCGAGGTGGAGGGCGAAGCCGCCGACCCCGCAGTAGAGGTCCCACACGGTGCGCACGTCGGGCAGGGCGTCCACCCAGGTGCGCGCCTGCTCGTAGAGCGCCTCGGCGACGACCGTGTTCGTCTGGAAGAACGCGCGCGGGCCGAGCCGCAGCGTCACCCCGGTCGCCAGCCGCATCGGCAGCGCCGACTGCTCGGTGAGCACGATCTCTCGCTCACCCTCCAGCACCGCCTTGTGCTCGGGCTGCACGTTGAGCGTGATCACCCGGAGCGCCGGCACCGCTTCCACCAGAGCGGGCAGCCGCGAACGGATCCGTGCCTCGAGCGAGGTCGACCGCACCACGAGCCGCAGCATCAGCTCGCCGTCGGGCGACTCCGTCAGCAGCACGTGCTTGAGCTCGCCGCTGCGCGTCGCCACGTCGTACGGCGTCAGTCCGGCGCTGGTGATCCACGCGGCGATGCCGTCGAGGGCCGCCGTGAGGCCGGGGGAGTGCAGGCCGCAGTCACGCAGGTCGACACCGGCGAGGTCGCGGTCGAGGATCCCCAGCGTCGGGGTCTCGACCGTCCCGCCGACCGCCATCTTGGCCTTGTTGCGGAATCCCGACTCGGCGCCCGCCACGGTCGGCAGCCAGACCGGTGCGTCGACGAGCGACCGGGCGTTCAGCTCCTTGTCGGAGAGCTGCCGGGCGCGCGGGACCTCCAGCAGGGTGCAGGACCGGCAGCGGTGGGCGTCGTAGTGGTGGCAATCCATCCCGGCGGGGTCAGCGGTGCCGACCCATCCACTCCTCGA
>CAVQDC010000033.1:0-93702 GCA_963711175.1 uncultured Actinomycetota bacterium | reverse complement strand
AACGCGCCACCACCGAAGTCGAGCACGAAGAACTGCGACTCCATCGGCGTCGTCACCAACGCCATGCTCGTGACGATGCTGCGCAGGAGCGTGCTCTTGCCGGACCGGGGGCCACCGACGACGGCGACGTGACCTGCTGCGCCGGTGAGGTTCAGCGTCATCGTGTCGCGGCGCTGCTCGCGCGGCCGGTCGACGGTGCCGAGCGGGATGACCAGCCCGGGGATGTTGCGCCACTGCTGCGACGTCAGCCCCAGCTCGGGGTGCGGCGCGAGGTCGGGCATCAGGTCGTCGAGGGTGTCGGGCACGTCGAGCGGCGGCAGCCAGACCTGGTGTGCCTCGGGCCCCTTGCCGATCATCCTCGTCACGGCGACGTCGAGCAGCGACGGCTGCTCGCCCTGCTGCTGCGGTTGTGGCACGACGACCTCGGCGCCGGGGTCGACTGTGGGCTCGAGCGCCTGCACCTCGGAGATCGTGAACGGCAGGATGCCGCGGATGCCGCCGCCCTCGTCGCGGGTGACGCGCGCCCGGCTCGACGGAGGCCCGGAGACGTACGCCGCCTTGAACCGCAGCAACGTGGACTGGTCGGGCTTGAGGTAGCCCAGGCCGGGCACGGCGGGGAGCTCGTAGGCATCCGGCACACCGAGGACCGCGCGGGACTCGCCGGCGGAGAAGGTGCGGAGGCCGACGCGGTAGGACAGGTGCGACTCCAGGCCGCGGAGCCGGCCCTCCTCGAGACGCTGCGAGGCGAGCAGCAGGTGGAGCCCGAGCGAGCGACCGAGGCGGCCGATCGCGACGAAGAGGTCGATGAACTCCGGCTTGGCCGAGAGCATCTCGGAGAACTCGTCGACGACGATGAAGAGCGACGGCATCGGCTCGAGGTCCTCGCCGTTGGCACGGGCCTTCTCGTAGTCGCGGACCGATGCGTAGTTGCCGGCGTCGCGGAGCAGCTCCTGGCGTCGCGTCATCTCACCCGACAGGGCGTCCTGCATGCGGTCGACGAGGGTGAGCTCGTTGGCCAGGTTGGTGATGACCGCGGAGACGTGCGGCATGTCGGTCATGCCGGCGAACGTGGCGCCACCCTTGAAGTCGACGAGCACCAGGTTGAGCTGCTCCGACGAGTGGGTCATCACGAGGCCGAGCACGAGGGTGCGGAGGAACTCCGACTTGCCCGAGCCGGTCGCGCCGATCACCAGGCCGTGCGGGCCCATGCCCTGCTGGGCGGACTCCTTGATGTCGAGGTGGATCAGGCCGCCGGAGTCGCCGATGCCGATCGGCACGCGCAACCGGTCGCGTACGGGACGCGGCCGCCAGGCGGTGGCGGGGTCGTAGGTGAAGATGTCGCCGAGGCCGAGCAGGTCCATGTGGTCGGGCGTGGTCGAGGTGATGTCGACGGCGCCGCCGGCGGAGGCGGACTCGGCGCTCATGGTCTTCAACGGCGCGATCCGGCGGGCGAAGGCCTCGGCCGTGGCGAGGTCGCACTGGTCGGCGAGCGCCTTGATCGGCTCGCCGCGGAGCCGGAGCGCTCGTACGGGTCGCTTGCCGAGCTGGTCGGGACCGCCGGCGAACTCGAGCCGCAGCCGCGTCGAGTCCTCGAGCTCGTCCCACCGGCTCGGCAGGTCGAGGAGCGTGACGCCGTGCAGGCCGTCGGGCGGCACGATGTGGTTGCCCGGCGGCAGGTGCCCGCCGTCGATGACGAGCAGGATGTGCGGGGTCGCGGCGCGCTCGTCGGCGCCGAAGCGCGGGCGGTCGCTGAGGTCGGGGGGCAGCAGGTTGCCGAGGTCGTCGAGCGACGTCGAGACCAGGCGCATCGGGCCGACCGCGTCGACCTCGCGCGTGCTCTGGGCGTGGGGCAGCCACTTCACCCAGTCCCAGTGCGTGAGGTTCTGCTCCGAGCTCAGCACCGCGACGATGAGCTGGTCGGGGTTCTGGAAGGCCGTCGCCGAGCAGATCATCGCCCGCGCGGTCGAGCGGACCTCGTCGGACTCACCGCACAGCTCGATGCGGTCGAAGGCGCGCAGGTCGATCGACGCGGGCAGGTTGGGCTGGAGCCGGTGCACCACGAGCAGCCGGTGGAGCGCGGACGCCGCGGCGGGGTCGACCTGGTCGACGGGTGCGCTCTCCGGCGGCACCAGCTCGAGCGAGAGCGGCTGCGAGCACAGGCCGTAGCGGACGTGGAGGAAGTTGTCGTCGGTGCCGGTGTGCTCCCACAACCGGGTGCGGTCCTCGGCGAGCGACGGCAGCGCGGACGGCTCGGGGTGGTGCCAGTTGAGGGCGCGGCGCTGCTGGTCGGCGGCCTCGCGCGCGACCTTGCGGATGTTGCTGAGGTAGCGCAGGTACTCGGTGCGCGAGCCCGTCACCTGCTGGGCCCGCTGCTTCCGCTGCCGGTCGATCTGGACGACGATGAAGCCGAGGGTGGCGAAGAGGAACATGCCCGCCGCGAGGAAGCTGCGGCCTCGGCTGGCGCCGCCGCTGCCGCTCATCGTGGCGACGAGCACGATCGAGCCGAGGCTGCCGAGCATCGGGATGGCGTTCATCAGGACGCCGCTGGCGCCCTCGCCCTCCTGGAGCTCCGGCGGCGGCTGCAGGACGATCTGCCCGCCCGGCATCTCCGGCTCGTCGAGCCGTTGTCCGCCTCGCAGTGTCGTGCTCACGCGTCCCCCGTTGCCTCACCCGATGAAGTCGCGTCGATGATAGGTGCTGCCCTACTCTCCAGCGGAGAAGCGCTCGACGCACGCGAAGGGGGAAACGTGTCGGACGTCGTGGTTCCCGGCTCTGCCGACGCGACCATCGCCCTCAGCATCCACGGCCCGGCCGGGGTGCTCGACCTCGTCGTGCCCTCGGGCGCGACCGCCGTCGACGTGGCCCGCGAGTACGCCAAGCAGGCACAGGCCTCGGGAGTGGTCGCCGGGTCGGTCCCGGGCGTCCCGCTGCTGCAGACCGCGCTGGGCGAGCGCCTCAACGCTGCCGTCCCGCTCGGCGAGGCCGGCGTACAGCCCGGTGACGTGCTCATCGCCACCAGCGGCGTGCACCGCCCTCGCAGGACGACCCTGCTCGACGCCGCCAAGAACGCGCCCGAGAGCCCGGCGCTGGCCTCGATGATCGCCACCGTTGCCGCCACGAGCGCCGTCCTCGCCGCCTGGTACGCCGGCCGCGCGGGCGACGAGACCGTCCGCACCGTGGCGGTGGGGATCCTCCTCGCCTGCGCGCTGGTCGGTGTCCTCCCGATCGGCCGCCACCGCCGGCAGCGGACCGGTGCAGCACCCGCCTTCGCGGCTGCCGCCGCCTTCGCGGCCCTGTACGAGCCCGGCGTCCACCTGCTCCCCGCGATCCTCGGCGCGGCCGGGATCGCCGCCGCCGTCGTCGCCGGCATCGGCCGTGCCGTGGCCGAGAAGGGCGACGAGACCAGCGTGGTGTGGATCGCCAGCGGTCTCACCGTCTTCGCCTGCTGCGCCCTCCCGGCGATGCTCGGCTGGGACGCTCGCGTGGCATGGACGCTGCTCGTCTTCCTGGCGATGATGGCCGCACGTTTCGCACCGTCGCTGGCCATCGACGTGCCCGACGAGGCGCTGCTCGACCTCGACCGGCTCGCCGTCACCGCCTGGTCGGCGCGCGACAGCGGGCGCAGCGGACGCCGTGGCCGCATCGTCGTGAGCGCCGACGCCATGGAGCGCCTGGTCCACCGTGCCTCGCGCATCGTCACCGGCGCCGCCGTCGCGATCATGGTGACCGTCGTCGTGGCCAGCCCGCTCCTGCTGCACAGCGCGACGATCGACCTCGACCGCATCGGCGCCCGGTGCCTCGTCCTCTTCGCGGGACTCTCGCTGCTCCTCGCGGCCCGCTCCTACCGGCACGCCGCCGCGCGGACGTACCTGCGCCTGGCCGGCCTCGGCGCACTGGCCGCACTGGCCGAGCACCTGGTGGTCGGCCCCGGTGCCGGGCACCTCGACACGTTCTTCTACGTCGTGGTCGGCCTCGGCGTCATCGCCCTCGCCGCTGCGGTCGCCACCGGCCGTGGCTGGCGCTCGGTCTGGTGGTCGCGCCGGGCCGAGGTGGCCGAGTCGCTCTGCGGCAGCTGTGCCTTCGCCGCGGCGGTCGTCGCCGCCGGTGTCTTCCGCAGGCTGTGGGAGATCACGTCCTGATCCCCATGGACGACACCTCGGTGGATTGATGTTTAGCCCCGATTCGGTCGGGTAGATGCACGTCAGCGCGGGGGGCCGGGACGTCTCCCCGAGCAACGGATCACCACCAGACGGTGGACCACCACCACACAACAGACACTCGGCCGGTTCGACCGCCGGGGGAGAAGGATCTCGCTATGAGCGACATGTATGGCCAGACAGAGAAGGCTCTCTCCAAGGGCGCCGACTACGTCGACCAGGCCCGCGGTGACGTCAAGAACAAGTGTGGCGTCCTCTCCGGCAACATCCAGACGATGATGGCTGGCTGGGGCGGCCAGGGTGCCTCCGCGTTCAACAACCTGATGATCTCGTGGGACCAGAAGCAGGAGACCATCCTCAAGGCGCTGGACCAGCTCTCCGCGTCGATGAAGGAGACGGAGCGCGACAACGTCTCCACCGACGAGAACCAGTCCGCCACCCACGCCAACCTCCAGGGCCGTCTCGGCTGACGCCGAGCCCCTACACAGACTTAGGAGATCGATGATGAGCTTCGACGGAATCAAGGTTCAGCACGGCCACCTCGACGCCGGTGCCGCCGACGTGATGAAGGCGGCGAAGGACATCGAGTCCCGCCTCGACCAGCTCGAGACCGAGCTCAACCCGCTGAAGGCGGACTGGAACGGTAACGCCAAGATGGCGTACGACCAGGCCAAGGCCAAGTGGGACCAGGCCATGCAGGAGATGACCCTCCTGCTGCAGCAGGCCAGCCAGGGCGTGGACTCGTCCAACGCCGAGTACAAGGCGGCTGACGCCCGCGGTGCCAACCGCTTCTGAGCGCACACCGCTCTTCCGAGGCCGGTCGTCCCTCCGGGGATGACCGGCCTCGGGTCATTTCCACGGGGGAGTCGCCTAGGCTGCTCCCCGTTCGGTGCCCCGGCCCTCGTCCGCGGCAGCTGCAGCAGCTTCAGGGGGAACAATGAGTCAGGGGTCCTCGGTCGCCTCGGGTCTGGTCCGGGTCACCATCGCCTCGGGGTCCAGGCGTGTCGACCTGGTGCTCCCGGGTTCGATCCCGGTCGCCGAGCTCGTCCCCGAGCTCGCGCGCTCCGTCGGCCTGCTCGACGCCTCCACCGTCTACGGCGGCTACCGCCTCGTGACGCAGGAGGGTCGGCCCCTCGCTGACAACGCCGGTCTCACGATGCAGGGCATCGAGGACGGCGGCCTGCTCACCGTCACGGCCGGCGTCGACGAGCGGGCGCCGCGCGTCTACGACGACGTCGTCGAGGCGATGGCCGATGTCGTGGAGAACGAGCTCAAGCCGTGGGAGCCGGCAGCAGGACGTCGTACGGCACTGGGCGCGGGCAGCATCCTGCTCGGCCTCGGCGCGCTGGCTCTGCTGCTGCAGGGCGAGAGCCTCCTCGGCGGTGTCGCGGCCGCGGTGATCGCCGGCCTGCTCGTGGTGGGCGCCGTGGTCCTGGCCCGTGCCCAGGGCGAGCCCGAGGCGGGCGTCGCGGTCTCGCTGCTCGCTGCCCTCTACGCCGGTGTCGCCGGCCTGCTCCTCGCGCCCGGCGACCTGCCCGCGTGGCAGTGGCCGCTCGACGACGCCTTCTTCACCGACCCGCTGCTCTTCGCCGGGCTCGGCGTGCTCGCCATGGGGCTGGTCGCCGTCGTCGGCCTCCAGGACGGCCGCCCGCTGGTGATCCCGGCCGTCGTCGTCGGCGCGGTGCTGGTCGCCAGCTCGGTGCTGATCCGGGTGGCCTCGCTCGAGCCGGGACCGGTCTTCACCGTCCTCATGACGCTGGTCGTGCTGGCCGGCAGCATCTTCCCGTGGCTCGCGCTCGGGGTGACCGGCACCAGCGTCGACCAGCTCTACTCCCTGCACGACATCACCGCAGACCCCGAGGAGATCGACCCCGACGAGGTCGCCGGTGACGCGCGGGTGGGCCACGAGATCCTGCTCGCGGTGTCCGCCACCGTCGGCACGCTGCTCGTCCTCTTCGCCCCCTTCGCCGTCGACCGCGGCGTCTACGGCACCGTCCTGGCGGCCGTGTGCTGCCTGGCCGTCATGTTCCGCACCCGCCAGTACCGCACCGGAGCCGAGGTGCTGGCCGGCCTCGCCTCCGGCATCCTCGGGCTGGTCTCGGTGGCGATCTCGATGCTGCTCATCCACGACGGCTGGCGCGCCGGCGCGGCCATCGGCCTTGCTGGCGTGGGCGCGGTGCTGCTCGCTCTCACCCTGGTGCCGGCCTCCGCATCCGTACGCCGCGGCCGGATGGGCGACGTCGTCGAGACGATGACGCTGCTCGCGCTGCTGCCCCTCATGGTGCTGGGTGCCGGCTTCGTGTCAGCGGTGGCGGGCTGATCGATGGCCACCAAGAAGGACCTCGTCGAGGCCCACGCCTTCAGCCGACGCCGGCTGGTGACGGCGTTCGTGTCCGGTGCGCCCGGCGGCCGCGAGGTCGAGCCGGTCCGCCCCGGCCGCGTGCTGATCGGCGGCATCGCCCTGTCCGTGCTGCTCCTGGCCGGTGCAGCCATCGCCGGCTTCCTGCTGGGTCGCCCGCCCGCGCAGTGGCTCGCCGAGGGCAGCTTCATCATCTCCAAGGACACAGGTGAGCAGTACGTCGTGATGCGCGGCGAGCCCGACGCGCTCCTGCAGCGCGTCCCCAACTTCGTGTCGGCCCAGCTGCTGCTGGGCAAGGCGGAGCTGACCCCGTTCACCGTCCGCGACAAGTACATCCGCACCGTCCAGCTCGGCGAGGACCTCGGCATCGAGGGCGCCCCGGCCGGCCTGCCGAGTGCCGCCGAGCTCGTCGACGACGGCTGGACCGCGTGCACCGGCGACGGCCTCGGCATCAAGATCGCCGTCGAGGCGACGCCTTCGGTCGAGGACCTGGCCGGCTCGTCGTTCCTCGTCTCCAGCGAGGGGAAGGAGTGGCTCATCGCCACCGCCCCGCCGGTCGGCAGCCAGGAGGGCCGCGCCTACCGCTTCCCGATGCCCGCGGACCCCACGCAGGCCTCGACCCTCGGCATCCGGCTCGGCTTCGGTGCCTCTCCGGTCGAGGTCGACGAGGAGTGGCTCAACCTCTTCCCGGACGGCGACCCCGTCGAGGCTGCGTCGTTCGGCGTGAAGAACGCGGGCCAGCCCGTGCCCTACGGCGACACGGCGGAGGACCTCTCCCGGTTCCGGGTCGGCGACCTGCTGCGCTCGACCTCCGGCAACTACTTCCTCCTCGGTGACGAGAAGCCGCAGGACCTCGACGACTTCGCGGCGGCCGTCTACGACGTCGTCGGCCAGCGCGCGACCGAGATCACCGACGACCTCTCGGCACAGTTCGGAGACCCCCAGTACCCCTCCGAGTGGCCCCGGGAGATCCCGGCCGCGGTCACCGCCGGCTCCCTGTGCGGGGTCCTGCACCCTGCGCCCGGTGCCGACGCCCGCGTCAGTCTTGCCACCAACCCGACCGGAGCCGCGGATCCTGCCGGGGCCGACCCGATCGATCGTGGTCGCCACGACGTGGAGGTCGCGCCCAGCGCCGGGGCCTACGTCCTGGCCGGCTCCGACGAGGCCGCCACTGGTGGCACGCCCTACGTGATCGACACCAAGGGCGAGAAGTACGAGCTCGGACCGGCGGTGCCGACCTACATCGGCTACGAGGACGTCCTTCCGCCTCTCGTACCGAGCACCTGGTTGGAGTTCTTCGACGACGGCGTGTCCCTGACGACCAACAAGGCGCGCCGGGTGCCGGAGGACGCACCGCCGGCCGACTCGACCGCGGACGCCGGCTGATGGTCCACCCCACGACCTTCTTCTCCTCCGCTGCGCTCCCCCGAACAAGCCCGCGGGGACCCCGCACCGGCCGACCGGGCATTCGTATGGCAGCCGCGGCCGGCGTGGTCGCCTCCGTGATCATCCCGGTGTGGGCGGGGCCGGCGAGCGCCGAGCACGAGGCTCCGTGCTTGATCACCGAGCTGCCCGACTCCGAGAGGCTGGCCGACACCCACGAGAAGGACAACCCGGCGTTCGACCGCATGCACGTCGACCGGGCGCAGGAGCTCGCGACCGGCAAGGGCGTGAAGGTCGCCGTCATCGACAGCGGCATCGCGGCCGTCGAGGGACTGACGCCCTACAACGGGCTCGCGATCGCGGGGGTCGCGCCCAATGTCCTGATGTCGGGCCACGGCACGATCGTCGCCAACCTCATCGCCGGCAAGCACGGCGTCGCGCCGGACGCACAGGTCTTCGACGTGAAGGTGTTCGACGTCGAAGGTGCCGACACGACGCAGGGGGAGAAGCCGCTGACCTCGGCCGGCATCGTCGCCGGGATCGACGCGGTGATCGCCGCCGACCGGACCGAGAACTTCGACGTCGTCAACATCTCGCTCGCCGTGGACAGCTCCGACCCGCAGCTCGAGGCGGCCGTCGCGCGGCTGGTCGCCCTCGACCTCGTCGTCGTCGCCTCGTCGGGCAACAAGGAGGAGGGCGACGCGTCGACCGAGGACGGTTTCAAGGGAACGCCGGGCAACGACGCCGACGTGTTCCCGGCCGACTACCCGGGCGTGCTGGCGGTCAGCGCGACGCCGCCGGACGGCAGCGACCCGGCCACCTACGTGAAGCCCAACCTCGACACCGACGTCGCTGCTCCCACGTCCGGCGCGATCTCCGTCAACGCCAGCGGCCAGGTGTGCGTCGTGGGGCAGGTCGCCACGTCGTGGGCCGCAGCCGAGGTGAGTGGCCTGCTGGCGCTGCTGCGCGAGCGCTTCCCGCGCGAGACCCCGCGCCAGCTCGTCGCACGGCTCGAGGCCACGACCGAGGGCGGCGGCGTGCAGCAGTCGGAGGAGGGCACCGAGGTCGAGGTGAACCCCTGGACCGGGGCGGGGGTCGTGCAGGCGCACGACGCCCTGACCCGCGAGCTCAAGCCGGGACGCCAGGGCAAGGTGGAGACGACCGTGCGCGAGGTCAGGGCCGATGCCCAGGCACCGCCCGCACCCCGGGCGATCGACCTGCTCAGCACCCCGCGGGCGATCCTGCTGTGGTCCGGACTGGTGGCCGGGTCCTTGCTCGCGCTCGCCTTCATGCTGCGTCCCTTGGTGCGACGCTGAGAGGCGATCACCCCGCTCATGATGGAATCGCCCCATGACTGACACGTCGGACGATCCGGTCGCCGTCATCCTCGCCGGGGGGCAGGGCTCGCGCCTGTGGCCGATCAGCCGGGACCGTCGCCCCAAGCAGTTCCAGCCCGTCGTCGGCGGGCGTCCGCTGCTCACTGGCACCATCGAGCGGCTCAGCGAGATCGTCGACCCCTCGCGCATCCACGTCTCGACCCGGGCGCGGTTCGTCGACGCCGCCCGCGAGACGCTCGGTCCGGTGCCTCCGGAGAACCTGATCCTCGAGGAGGACCCGGCCGGGCCGGCGACGGCCTTCGCGTTGAGCATTGCGACGCTCGCCCGGAAGTACGGCAACGCGCCCGCCCTGATCGCGCCGTCGGACCACCTGATCACTGAGGACGAGGCCTTCAACCAGGCGTCCCGCGACATGCTCACCCAGCTCGTCGACAGCCCCGACTCGATGGTCGTGCTCGGCGCGAAGCCGACCGGGTTCGACGGCAGCCTCGGCTACATCCACACCCAGGGCGAGGGCGGTCCGGTCGAGGTCATCACCAATTTCTTCGAGAAGCCCGACCCCGCCACGATCGACGAGCTCGGCGACGAGGGCTCCCTCTACTGGAACACGGCCTGCTACGGCGTACGCGTCGAGAAGGCGTGCGACGCCTACCGGGCCGCGATGCCTCTCGTCTTCGACACGATCGAGCAGTTCGCCGCCGATCGCCCGGATGTCAACGCCTACCGCGGCGCGGCCATCGGCGGCCACGAGCTCTACCCCCTGCTCGCCGCCGGGATGGAGTGCCTCGTCGTCCCGCGCCACCTCGGCTGGAACGACATCGGCACCTGGAAGCGCCTCCAGCACGTCCTCGTCGAGCAGGACCTGCACTCGATCGGTCCGGCGATCCAGCTCGAGTGCGACGACATGCTCGTCGCCAGCATGGACGGGCGGCCGGTCGTCACGCTTGGCACGACGGGACTCGTCGTCGTCACCCACGAGGACGCCGTCTACGTCCTGGACAAGAAGGGCGCCATGGGGGCCGGTCCCCTCGAGCACCTCCGCTCACTGCTCGCGTCCGTGCGCGAAGACCTCCTCTGACCCGCGTCAGCTCGAACCCGAAGGAACCCATGTCCCACGAGAACAGCCAGCACATCGTCGTCGTCGGCACCAAGCCCGACATCATCAAGCAGGCGCCGATCTACCACGAGCTGCGCGAGCGGGGCCACGACGTGGTGCTGTGCCACACCGGCCAGCACTACGACCACAACCTGTCGCAGTCGATGCTCGACGAGTTCGGTGTGCGTGAGGACGTGAACCTCGAGGTGCGCGGCGGCGTCAACGACCTCGTCTCGGGCATCACGGCCAAGCTGGCGCTCTACCTGCGCGGCTTCGCCGAGCGCGGCGGGTTCCCCATCACGTACGTCCACGGTGACACCACGACCGCGATGGCCGGCGCCCTCGCGACCTTCGGTGAGCGGCAGGCACTCGTGCACGTCGAGGCCGGCCTGCGCACGCTCTCGCCCAAGCCGGAGGTGCTGCAGGGCTGGCTCGACCAGGGTGCCGACCTCGACTGGGCGTCGTTCCGGGAGCAGTCGATCGACCGCACCAGCTGGTCCAAGGGCAGCCGCGAGCCGTCGCCCGAGCAGTTCAACACCCGCGTCGCCGACGCGGGCACCGACCTGCACGCCGCGCCGGTCGAGCTCAACCGCGAGTTCCTCATCGACGAGGGCTTCGCGCCCGCGGCGATCGACGTGGTCGGCAACTCGGTCGTCGACGCGCTCGCGCAGGCCGTCGCCGGCAGCGACAAGAACCAGGTGCTGCAGAAGTTCCCGCAGATGGGCGACGGCTCGTTCCTGCGCTTCTGCGTGCACCGCCGCGAGAACACGACCAACCGCGACCGCTTCAACCTGCTGATGGACGCGATGGAGTCGCTGCTCGAGCAGGGGCACCACATCCTCTTCATCCGGCTGCTCGGCACCGAGGCCGCCATCGACAACTTCGGACGGCGCCAGTGGCTCGAGGACCTCGAGGCCCGCTACGGCGACGCGCTGATCTCGACGCCCGTCTGGGACAGCTACCTCGACGTGGTCGCCGCGATGTCGATGTGCGCCGTGATCGTCACCGACTCCGGCAGCATCGTGGAGGAGGCCAACGTCCTCGAGGTGCCGTGCGTGACGCTGCGCTTCGGCTCCGACCGCTCCGAGACGTTCCTCGCGGGCAGCAACTTCCTCGCGCCGCCGATCGACAAGGCGCTGATGACGAGCGTCATCCACAACGTCTTCGAGCACCGCGGCGAGCTGTCGTGGGAGCGCGTCTACCCCGAGGGCGCCTCGCGGATGCTGGTCGACGCGGTCGAGAAGCGGCTCGACGAGGGCAGCCTGCTGATCTCCGAGGAGTGGCGCTACGGGCTCAAGGCCCGGCTGCGCTGACTCATGCTGGTCACCAACCACGTGCTCGCGGGAGCACTCGTCGGGCTCGCCGCGCCCGGCCCGGTGAGCGCACTCCTCGGTGGGGTGGCGTCGCACGTCGTCCTCGACGTCGTGCCCCACTGGGGTGACCGTGCCATCGAGGACGTCATGCCGATCGCGGTGGCCGATGGACTCTGCGGCCTCGCCGCGATCGCGGTCGTCTGGCGGCGTACGCCGTCCGAGCGCCGGTTGCGCGTGCTCGCCGGCATGGCGGGGGGCTCGTTGCCCGACCTCGACAAGCCGTCCCAGGTGTTCTTCGGCGCCTCGCCGTTCCCACGCGCCGTCGACGACCTGCATGCCCGGATCCAGACCAGGGAGTCGGCTGCGCGGATGCCCCAGGAAGTGGTGGTCGCGCTCGGCGCTGCCGTCCTGCTCGGATCCGTCCTGCGCCGTCTCGCGGCCCCGAAATGCACCTGAGCTCCCACTCGGAGGAGTGGGAGCTCAGGGAGGTGCTGGCGGAGGTAGGGGGATTCGAACCCCCGAGGGCGTTAACCCAACCCGCTTTCCAAGCGAGCGCCATAGGCCACTAGGCGATACCTCCGCCGAGGACAGTACCGGTCGCCTTGCGGACCGGTGAAATCGCCCGGACGGACCCGTACGGGCCCTGGGTTTGGGGGCCGGATCGACGCTCGCCTAGACTCCCCGGCAACCCCCCACGCGGCGTCACCTCGCCCAATCCCCCAGGGCCGGAAGGCAGCAAGGGCAAGTGAGCTCTGACGGGTGCGTGGGGGGCCTCTTCATGTCCGGGAGACGTCGCGTCGGCATGGGCAGACCGGCGCGGTGGTCGCTGTGGGTGCCCCCGGTTAGGGTTCACGACGTGGAGTCACCGCTCGCGCTCTATCGCCGCTACCGGCCCGAGACCTTCCAGGAGGTCATCGGGCAGGATCACGTGACCGAGCCGCTGCGCGCCGCACTCGCGGCCAACCGGGTCAACCACGCCTATCTCTTCTCCGGGCCGCGCGGCTGCGGCAAGACCACCTCGGCCCGCATCCTGGCCCGCTCGCTCAACTGCGCGCAGGCACCGGTGTCCGACCCGTGCGGCGAGTGCGACAGCTGCCGCGAGCTGGCCCGCGGCGGGCCCCGGCTCGATCGACGTGATCGAGATCGACGCCGCCTCCCACGGAGGCGTGGACGACGCCCGCGACCTGCGCGAGAAGGCCTTCTTCGCGCCGGTGCGCGACAAGTACAAGGTCTACATCATCGACGAGGCCCACATGGTCACGACGCAGGGCTTCAACGCCCTGCTCAAGCTGGTCGAGGAGCCGCCGCCGCACCTGCGGTTCATCTTCGCCACGACCGAGCCCGACAAGGTGCTGCCGACCATCCGCTCGCGCACCCACCACTACCCCTTCCGGCTGATCCCGCCGCGCCTGCTCAGCGACTACCTCTCCCAGCTCGCGGGCGAGGAGGGCGTGGAGATCGAGCCGGCCGCGCTGCCCCTCGTCGTACGCGCCGGGGCGGGGTCCGCGCGCGACACGCTGTCCGTGCTCGACCAGCTGCTCGGCGGCGCCGGCCCGGCCGGGGTGACCCACAAGCTCGCCACCGACCTGCTCGGCTTCACGCCCGACTCGCTCCTCGACGAGGTCGTCGAGGCGTTCGCCTCGCGCGACGGTGCGTCGGTCTTCTCGGTCGTCGACAAGGTGGTCGAGACCGGCCAGGACCCGCGCCGCTTCACCGAGGACCTGCTGCGACGGCTCCGTGACCTGGTCATCGTCACCGCCGTTCCCGACGCCCCGGCGACCGGGCTCATCGACGTACCCCAGGACGCGGGCGAGCGGCTCGTCGCCCAGGCCGCGCGCTTCGGCGCGATCGAGCTGAGCCGCGCGGCCGACATCGTGGCGGCCGGCCTGACCGAGATGCGCGGCGCGACAGCGCCGCGGCTCCTGCTCGAGCTGCTCTGCGCCCGGGTGCTGCTGCCCGGCGCCGACCACACCTCCGACGGCGTGATGGCCCGCCTCGAGCGGCTCGAGCGTCGGATGGACGTGACCGGCACCCCGGCCCGACCGCCGCGCCGGTCGTGACCGCGCTCAGCACCCACGCCGGCGCCGGCGCCGGCACCCGTCCAGGCCGCGCCCGCCCGCCAGGAGGAGCCCGCGCCTCCGCCGCCGGTGCCGACGGCGTCCCCGGTGCAGGACGGCCCGCCGCCGCCCCCGCCGATGCCGACCTCAGCGCCCGAGCCCGAGCCCGCGGCCGCAGACCCGGCCCCGGCAGCTGCCGCCGACGCCCCGTCGGACGCGCCGGCCGCCGAGCAGCCGGCCGGCCCGCAGGGCGGCCTCAGCCTCGTCGACGTACGCCGGCTGTGGCCCGACATCCTCGAGCAGACCAAGAACCGTCGCCGCCTGGCGTGGATGGTGCTCTCGCAGCACGCCCACGTGGTCGACGTCGACGCCACCCGGCTGACGGTCGGCTTCGCCAACGCCGGAGCGCGCGACTCGTTCGTCAACGGCGGCTGCGACGAGATCCTGCGCCAGGCCTCGATCGACGTGGTCGGGATGGACTGGCGCGTGGAGTCGATCGTCGACCCCAGCGGCGCTGCCGCGCAGGCCCCGGTCGTACGCCAGTCGGCCACCGACGCGACCGCCCCGCGCCGTCCGCCACCCCGGACGCAGTCGGCGCCCGACGGTCCGCCCGGACTGGGTCACCGGCGATGCTGCCCCGGCCGCCGAGGCCCCCACGCGAGCCGGTCCAGCCCCCGCCGAGCCGCCCGTGTCGGCCGCGCCCCGGCCCGCGAGGCGCTCCAGGCCGCGCGTGCCGGCGGCGCGGCCGAGCCGAGCGCGCCGGCCGCTCGGCCGACGACGACGTCGACCGCGACGACCCCGACGCCGAGTCGGCCGCCCTCGACACCGAGTCCCTCCTCAGCCAGACGCTCGGCGCGAAGCTGATCGAAGAGATCAAGAACGACTGACACTGATGACTACTGACGTGGGAGACCCGATGACCGAGAACCCGTTCGACGCCCTCGGTGGCGGCTTCGACATGAATGCCCTCCTGCAGCAGGCGCAGCAGATGCAGCAGCAGCTCGAGGAGGCGCAGGCCAACCTCGCCAGGCAGACCGTCGACGGCACCGTCGCCGGCGGCTCGGTCACCGTCACCGCCAACGGTGTCGGCGAGCTGGTCGGCGTGACGATCCGGACCGGCGAGTTCGACGGCAGCGACCCCGACGACCTGTCGGACCTCTCCGACCTGATCGTCGCCGCCTACCGCGACGCACGCGCGAAGTCCGAGGCGCTCGCCAGCGACTCGATGCCGCAGCTCCCCGAGGGCCTGGGCGGTGGCACAGGCGGCGGCCTGGGCTTCCCCGGCCTGGGCTGAGGGCCTCCCTTGTACGAAGGCGTCGTCCAGGACCTGATCGACGAGCTGGGCCGCCTGCCCGGCGTCGGTCCCAAGAGCGCGCAGCGCATCGCGTTCCACCTGCTCCAGGCCGAGCCCGTCGACGTACGCCGACTCGCCGACGTGCTCATCGAGGTCAAGGCCAGGGTGAAGTTCTGCTCGGTCTGCTTCAACGTCAGCGAGGACGACCAGTGCCGGATCTGCCGCGACGAGCGGCGCGACCCGAGCGTGCTGTGCGTCGTCGAGGAGTACAAGGACGTCGTCGCGATCGAGCGCACCCGCGAGTTCCGGGGCCGCTACCACGTGCTCGGCGGCGCCATCTCGCCGATCGACGGCATCGGCCCCGACCAGCTCCACGTCAAGGAGCTGCTGCCCCGACTCGCCGACGGCACCGTCACCGAGGTCATCCTCGCCACCGACCCCAACCTCGAGGGCGAAGCCACCGCGACCTATCTCACGCGCCTGCTCCTCCCGATGGGCTTGCGTGTCACCCGCTTGGCGAGTGGACTGCCGGTGGGCGGTGACCTCGAGTACGCCGACGAGGTCACGCTCGGCCGCGCGTTCGCCGGAAGGAGATCAGCCGAATGACAGAGGACACAGTGACTGACGACGACCAGATCCGCTTCGAGGAGCAGATCGCGGACTCCGTGACGAGCTTCCTGCTCGCACTGCGCGAGATCGCCCGCGAGGGCAACGGCGCCCAGGCGGTGTCGCTGCTGCTGCTCGAGATCAGCCAGGTGCTGCTCGCGGGTGCCCGGCTGGGAGCGCAGACCGACTTCACGCCGCGCGAGGAGTTCCAGCCCGACGTCGGCCCCGAGGCCGACATCGACGAGCTGCGGCTGCGCCTGGCCGAGATGCTCGAGGGCGTCGACGCCTACACGTTCGTCTTCGACCCCTACGTGCCGGAGGTCGTGGAGAGCCGGCTCTCGGACGACCTCGCGTCGATCGCCATCGACCTCGAGAACGGCCTGCGCCACTTCCGCGCGGGTGACGTCGACGAGGCGCTCTGGTGGTGGCAGTTCTCCTACGTCAACAACTGGGGCAACCTCGCGGGTGCGGCGCTCAACGCGCTGCTGACCGTGGTCGCGCACGATCGCTTCGACACCGACTTCGAGGAGAACGCCGAGGCCGTGGCGGTCACCGATGAGATGCTCGAGACCTCCCCGGCTGTCGACCCCGCTCAGCCCTGAGTCACCCACGGGCGTGCGGCCGCGGGATAGAGCGGGAGCGGCTCGCCCTCGTCGTGCACGGGACGCCACACGACCGGCACGACGCTGCCGTCTGATTCCGTGAGGGTCGCGCCGTGGGCGGCGGGCACGGGGTCGAGCCGCCCGGCGTACAGGAAGACGACCTCGTGCCCGGGCACGCCGTCGATGAGGAAGATGTTCTCGACGCAGGCGAGGTAGCGGAGGTCGCGGACGACGGCGCCCAGCTCCTCGCCGACCTCGCGGACGATCGCGTCTCGGTGGGTCTCGCCCAGCTCGACGCCTCCGCCGATGAGGCGGTGGTAGCCCGCGGGGTTCTCGCGGGTGGCGGGGTTGAGGCTGACGGCGTGCGCCGCGCCCGACCCGTCAGCCGCGATGAGCATCGCCTTGACGCGGATGTACGAGCGGTCGACCGGCACGGGGACGAGGCTAGCGGCGCCCGTGACCGGGCCGAGGGTGAGATGTGCGCAGGCGCACGCGCCGGGCGGCCGTAGAATCGGTGACGGCCTGCCGGCAACGGCACTGGCTGGCACCTTCCCTGAACAGCGGCCACCGTGCCGAACCCCGATCCTCGAGGACCACACCGTGGGCATTGTCGTGCAGAAGTACGGCGGCTCCTCGCTCGCCGACGCCGACGCCATCAAGCGCGTCGCGAGGCGCATCGTGGAGGTCAAGAAGTCCGGCCACGACGTCGTCGTCGCCGTCTCCGCGATGGGCGACACGACCGACGACCTGGAAGACCTGGCCACGGGCGTCTCCCCGCTGCCGCCGGCCCGCGAGATGGACATGCTGCTCACCGCCGGCGAGCGCATCTCGATGGCGCTGGTCGCGATGGCGATCAGCGACCTGGGGTTCACCGCACGGTCGTTCACCGGCTCCCAGGCGGGCGTGATCACCGACTCGGTGCACGGCAAGGCCAAGATCATCGACGTGACGCCGGGCCGGATCACCCAAGCCATCGGCGACGGGCACATCGTCATCGTCGCCGGCTTCCAGGGCGTTTCCGCAGACACCAAGGAGATCACCACCCTGGGCCGCGGCGGCAGCGACACGACGGCCGTCGCACTCGCGGCCGCGCTCGAGGCGGACGTCTGCGAGATCTACACCGACGTCGACGGCGTCTTCACCGCCGACCCCCGGGTCGTCCCACACGCCCGCAAGCTCGACCGGGTGTCCTACGAGGAGATGCTCGAGCTCGCCGCGTGCGGCTCGAAGATCCTGCACCTGCGGTGCGTGGAGTACGGCCGCCGCTACGGCGTCCCGATCCACGTCCGCTCGTCGTTCAGCCAGCTCGAGGGCACGTGGATCGTCGACGGTCCCGCCGCGTCCGACCAGCCCAGCGACCCCAGCCAGGGAGACACCATGGAACAGCCCATCATCGCCGGAGTCGCCCACGACATCAGCGAGGCCAAGATCACCGTCGTCGGCGTGCCCGACAAGGTCGGCGAGGCTGCCCGCATCTTCGAGGCGCTGGCCGACGCCCAGATCAACCTCGACATGATCGTGCAGAACATCTCCGCCGCCGCGACGAGCCTGACCGACATCTCCTTCACGCTGCCGCGCACCGACGGCCAGACCGCGATGACCGCGCTCGCCCGGATCCAGGCCGAGGTCGGCTACGACAAGCTGCTCTACGACGACAAGATCGGCAAGGTCTCGCTCATCGGTGCGGGCATGCGCTCGCACCCGGGCATCACCTCGAAGTTCTTCGGTGCCCTGGCGTCGGCGGGCGTCAACATCGGGATGATCTCGACCTCCGAGATCCGGATCTCGGTCATCGTCGACGAGAACGTCGTCGCCGACGCGGTCCGCGCGACGCACACGGCGTTCGACCTCGATGCCGACGAGGTCGAGGCCGTGGTCTACGGCGGGACCGGGCGCTGACATGGGCGTGAACATCGGGATTGTCGGAGCTACAGGGCAGGTCGGCGTCGCGATGCGCCAGATCCTGCTCGAGCGGGCCCACCTCGGATTGATCGGTCCGGCCGACCAGGTCCGCTTCTTCGCCTCGTCGCGCTCGGCCGGCACCGTGCTGGCGTTCGGCGATCGCGAGATCACCGTCGAGGACGCCGAGACCGCCGACCCGACCGGGCTCGACATCGCGCTCTTCTCCGCCGGCGCGACGACGTCGCGGGCGCTCGCGCCGCGGTTCGTGGAGGCCGGCGTGATCGTCGTCGACAACTCCTCGGCGTTCCGCAAGGACCCCGACATCCCGCTGGTGGTCTCGGAGGTCAACCCCGACGCGATGGCTCCCGTCGTCGAGGCCGGCCGCGGGATCATCGCCAACCCCAACTGCACGACCATGGCCTTCATGCCGGTGCTCAAGCCGCTGCACGACGAGGCCGGCCTGACCCGGCTGATCGTCTCGTCCTACCAGGCGGTCTCGGGCTCCGGCGTCGCCGGCGTCGAGGAGCTCGCCCAGGGCGTGGCCGCTGCCGGGGACAAGGCCCGCGAGCTGGCGTACGACGGCTCCGCGATCGCCTTCCCGGAGCCGGTGAAGTACGTCGAGACGATCGCCTACAACGTGCTCCCGATGGCCGGCTCGATCGTCGACGACGGCCTCGAGGAGACCGACGAGGAGCAGAAGCTCCGCCACGAGTCGCGCAAGATCCTCGGCCTCCCCGACCTGCCGGTCTCCGGCATCTGCGTCCGGGTGCCGGTGTTCACCGGGCACTCACTGGCGATCAACGCCGAGTTCGAGCGGCCGATGACTCCCGAGCGGGCCCGCGAGCTCCTCGGCTCAGCGCCCGGCGTGGAGCTCGACGAGGTGCCGACCCCGCTCAAGGCTGCCGGCCGCGATCCGTCGTACGTCGGCCGGCTCCGCCGTGACCCCGGCGTCCCCGACGACCGCGGCCTGGCGCTCTTCGTCAGCAGCGACAACCTGCGCAAGGGCGCCGCCCTCAACACCGTGCAGATCGCCGAGCTGATCGCGGCGGCTCGCTGAACCGTCCTCGTCAGTGATCCCCGGTCAGCGAGAGCCTGACAAGCTCGGCGTCAGCGGACGTCGTGGGGCTCCGCGACGTCCTGCTCGACGTCGTCCCCCACGACGGCGTTGGTGACCCACCACGACACGCAGTAGCCGACGACGGCGGTGAACGGTACGGCGATGGCGGACCACCACTGGTCCAGGGAGTCGAGCAGGAAGAGCAGCACCAGCACGGCCATGATCCCGACGGCCAGCAGGCTGGTCGACCCGGCGTCGGGGACGCCGAAGCGAGCGAGCAGCCAGCCGCCGGCGAGAGCCAGCAGGGCCAGCACCACCAGCAGGATCAGGAACCCCGGACCGCCACCGCACGACGACGTCCCGCGGACGACGTCGCAGCCGCGCCCGGCGAGCCACGCGAGCAGCACGGCGAGGCCACCGACGACCACGCCCGTGACGGCTGCGGCCGGCAGCCCGGAGAGCGGGAGCTCGCGCCGGGGCCGGGGCTCGCGGTGGGCGGGCTCGTCCTCGGGCTCGGGCTCGTCAACGTCCTGGACGACCGGTACGACAGCGGTCGGTGGCTCGTACGCCGGCTGCTCGGGGATCACCGCGGTGGGAGGTTCGTACGCCGGCTCGGGCTCGGGCTCGGGGGCTCGGGCCGGCTCGGGCTCCGGCTCGGGCGCGGCTCGGGCTCCGGTCGGGCTCGGGCTCCCGTTCGGGCTCGGGCTCGGGCTCGGGCTCGGGCTCGGGCTCGGGCTCGGGCTCGGGCTCAGGGATGGTTTCCACGACTGGCTCCGGCACCGTGTCCTCGGGTGGCGTCGCCTTCTTCTTGCGCCGCAGCGAGAAGGAGGGCATCTCCAGCGAGGGACTGTCGTCGTCGGGCTTGCCCGTGTCTGCCATGGGGGCAGTGTGCCAAATGACGGGGCGAGATCGCCTACGTCGAGACCATCCAGGCGAGGACCGCCTGGATCTGGGCGTCCCAGAGGCTCCACTCGTGCACCCCGGGCCGGAAGTCCGTCGTCACGTCGAGGCCACGCGCCCGCGCCTCGTCGACGAACCGCTCGTTCGGCGGCATCAGCCGGTCTTCCTCGGTCCCGCAGCCGATGTAGAAGCGCGGGGCGGTGGCAGGGTCGATCGACGCGAGCAACCCGAACAGGTCGTCCTCGGGCCCGAACGCGCCCCCGAACACCCGGTCCACGATCTCGGCGCGCTCGAGCCGTCCGCTGAGCTGCCGGATGTCCGCGACGCCGGACAGCGAGGCCACGCCCGCATAGCGCTCGGGGTGGGTGACCGCGTGCTTGAGTGCGCCGTAGCCGCCCATCGACAGTCCGGCGACGAACGTGTCAGCGGGGTCCTGCGACACCCGGAGGAACTGGCCGACGATCCGTGGGAGCTCCTCCGACACGTAGTCCCAGTAGGCGTGCCCGTGCGTCTCGTTGGCATAGAAGGAACGGTCCACTGCGGGCATCACGACGGCGAAGCCACGCTCCGTGGCGTACCTCTCGATCGAGGTGTAGCGCACCCACGCGGTGTGGTCGTCGGAGAGGCCGTGCAACAGGTAGAGGACCCGTGGCGGGCCCTGCGCGGCAGCGCTGCTCACTCCGATCTGCTCCTCGGTGGGCTGCGGCAGAACGACGTTCATCGACGTGCCGCGTTGCAGGGCTTCGGAGAAGAAGTCACACGTGAGCAGGGCCATCGGACCACTCTAGGGACGAGGCAAATGACAGACGGACCCACGTCTCACGTGGGTCCGCATCTGTCGGGGTGACAGGATTTGAACCTGCGGCCTCGTCGTCCCGAACGACGCGCGCTACCAAGCTGCGCCACACCCCGCCACCCGGCCGAAACTCCGGCTGGGCAACGCGGGCGAGCATACCCGCTCGGTCAGGGGCGTCCGAAATCGCCCCGACCCCGGGGAGCTGGGCGGAGTTTCGCGCCGGTGGGCCGTTGCAACGGCCCAGGAGTGCAGGAGTCCCCGCTTAGGCGGGGACTCCGACAGCACGGCGTGTCAGGGACAGGTGGGTGACACCGGTCGGGGAGGAGACGGACTCGATGGCGTACGCCTCCTCGAGTGCCTCGAGCCCGTCCCAGAGGCGGGTGCCGTGGCCGAGCACGAGAGGCACGATCACCAGGTGCGCCTGGTCGACGAGGCCGGCTGCAAGGTAGTCCCGCAGGGTCGACGAACCGCCGCCGATGCGGACGTCGAGGTCGCCGGCCGCATCACGTGCGACGGCCAGCGCCTCCTCCGGCGTGGCGTCGAGGAAGTGGAAGGTGGTGCCGCCGTCCATCTCCATCGAGGCGCGAGGGCGGTGCGTGAGGACGTACGTCGGCGTGTGGAACGGCGGGTCCTCGCCCCACCAGCCCCGCCAGTCGGCATCGTCCTGCCAACCGGGCGGTCCGAACTTGTTCGCGCCCATGATCTCGGCGCCGAACCGGAGGTCCCAGCGCTGGGCGAACGCCAGGTCCACGTTCAAGGGAGCGTCGTCCCGAAAGGTAGCGAACATCCACTGGTGGAGCTTGTGCCCGGCATGGCCGAAGGGCGACTCGAACGACTGCGGCTCGCCGGCACCGAAGCCGTCGAGCGAGATCGAGAAGTTGGTGACTCGGACGAGCGACACAGCGGTCTCCTAGGCGGGTTCGGTGGCACGGGGGACGAGGGTCATCAGGGTCGCCTCGGGGCGGCAAGCGACCCGGATGCGGACGTAGGGGTTGGTGCCGAGCCCGGCCGACACGTGCAGCCAGGCCGAGCCCGCGTCACCGGGCGCCGAGTCCGCGGGGTGACGGTGCAGGCCGCGGGCCCGGGCCGGCTCGATGTCGCAGTTCGTCGTCAGCGCCCTGCCCTGCCCAGTGAGCGTGGGCAGGCACACCTGCCCGCCGTGCGTGTGGCCGGCGATGATCGCGTCGTACCCGTCGGCTGCGAACTGGTCGAGGACCCGGAGGTACGGCGCGTGCGTGACACCGAGCCGTACGTCGGTGGCCGGGTCGGCAGGGCCGGCGACCCGGGCCAGGTCGTCGTACCGGAGGTGCGGATCGTCGACGCCGGCGAACGCGAGGGAGGTCCCGCCCACGTCCAGGCGGCCGAAGCCGTTGGTCAGGTCGAGCCAGCCGGCGCTGTTGAAGCGCTCCTTGAGCTCCGGCCACGGCAGCTGGCGTCCCGAGGTGTGGCGCTTGCCCGTGTCGGGGAGCAGGTAGAGGAACGGGTTGCGCATCCCCGGCACCCAGTAGTCGTTGGAGCCGAGCACGTAGACGCCGGGGACGTCCAGCAGGCCGCCCAGGGCATCCGCGACCACGGGCACCGAGCGCAGGTGCGCGAGGTTGTCACCGGTGTTGACGACCAGGTCGGGCTCGAGCGCCGCGAGCCCGCGCAGCCACTCCTGCTTCGCCCGCTGGTCGGGAGCCATGTGGATGTCGCTGAGGTGCAGCACCTTCAGCGGGGCGTGCCCCGCGGGCAGCAGCGGCACGGTCACCCGGCGCAGGGTGTACTGCCGGGCCTCCCAGGCGGCGTACGTCGTCAGGCCGGCGCCGGCGACGGCACCGAGGGCCAGGGTGCGCCGTACGCCGCGTCCGACATGAGCGAGGAAAGGCATTCGCCAAGGCTGCCACAATGGTGAGCATGAGTGCCCTGAAGGACCGTCTCCGCGCCGACCTCACCACGTCCATCAAGGCGCGTGACGAGCTGCGCTCCTCGACGCTGCGGATGGTGCTGACCGCCATCACCAACGCCGAGGTCGCCGGCAAGGAGGCGCGCGAGCTCACCGACGAGGACATCCTCGGCGTGCTGTCGAGCGAGGCCAAGCGGCGCCGCGAGGCGGCCACCGCGTTCGCGGACGGCGGCCGTGAGGAGATGGCGGCCAAGGAGGCCGCCGAGGGCGTCGTCATCGCCGAGTACCTCCCGACCCCGCTCACCGACGCCGAGATCGCCGAGCTGGTGACGGCCGCGATCGTCCAGACCGGCGCCGCCGACGAGGGCATGCGCGCGATGGGCAAGGTGATGGGCGTGGTGACGCCGCAGGTCAAGGGTCGTGCCGACGGCGGCGCGGTCGCCGCCGAGGTACGCCGCCAGCTGGGCTGACAGCGCGGGGGGTCAGCGGCCCTTGCGGCCCTTCCCCTTGCCCTTCCCCTTGCCGCCGCCGTTGCCGCCGGTGGACGGTGGCGGCGGGACGTAGCCGGTCGAGGCGTAGAGGGTGACCGTGTCGCCGCTGCTCAGCGACGTACCGCCGCCCGGGGAGGTGTAGGCCACCAGGCCCTCGCCCACCTCGGAGTTGACCTGGCCGCCGTCGGCCACGGTGAAGCCAGCCGCCTGGAGCGTCTGGGTCGCCGCATCGACGGGCTGGCCCGCGACGTCGGGGACCGAGGTCAGCACGCCGGCGATCTCGTCACCGGGGGGCGCCTGGAACTCCTCGTAGGGGAGCTTGGCCGAGATGGCCGCCATCGCATCGCCCCAGATGGGGCCTGCGTAGCCCGAGCCCGAGGCCTCGCTGATGTACTGGCCGCCGACGGTCTGACCGCCCAGCGGTAGCCACTGGCCGAGCTGGTTGGCGCCGGCGATCATCGCTGCGGCAGCGATCTTGGGTGTGTACCCGACGAACCACACCGACCTGCCGCTGGTCGTGGTGCCGGTCTTGCCGGCCGACGGCTTGTCGATGGCGAGGTACTGCCCGAAGCCGCCGGGCTGCATGACGCCCGTCAGGATGTCGTTGACGGCGTCAGCGGTGGCGCCGGGCATCACCTGCTCGCACTGCGAGCTGAACTCCTTGAGCGGCTCGCCCTGCGGGTCGAGCACCGCGGTGACCGGTCGCGGGTCGCAGTGGAGCCCGCGGGCGGCGAAGGTGGCGTAGGCCTGGGCGAGCTCGAGCGGGTTGGAGTCGGACACCCCGAGGATCCAGGACGGGACCTTCTGCGCCAGCGGCACCTTGACGCCCATGTCGGCGGCGAGCTGCAACGGCTCGCACATGCCGGTCTGGGTCTCCAGCTGCGCGAAGAACGTGTTCACCGACTTCTGGGTGCCGGTGTAGAGGTCGAAGGTGCCCTCGCCGGTCGAGTTCTTGACGTCCCAACCCATGCCGTCGCCGGCGTAGGGACCGTCGCAGTTCTCGAACTCGTCGTCGTCGAGGTGCAGCTCCTGCGGCGAGTTGATCGTCGTGCTCAGCGGGATGCCCTGGTTGATCGCCGAGGCCAGGACGAAGACCTTGAACGTCGAGCCCGCCTGGAAACCGTTGGCGGCTCCGTACTTCTTGGGCACGACGTAGTTGAGGGAGGTCTGGCCGGCCGCCTTGTCCGTGCCCATGGGGCGCGACTGCGCCAGCGCGCGTACGTCTCCGGTGCCGGGCTCGACCATCGCCAGCCCACCGATCGCCTGGTCGGTCGGGAAGACGTGGGACTGGACCGAAGCGTCGGCGGCTCTCTGCATGTCGAGGTCGATGGTGGTGTTGATGGTGAGGCCACCGTTCTTGAGCGCCGTGCGGCGCTCCTTCGCGGTGTCGCCGAGGACCGAGTCCTTCATCAGCCAGCTGACGACGTAGTCGCAGAAGAACGGCGCCTGCGACTGCTGGCAGCCGTTGGCGTCGTTCTTGATCTTCAGCGTCTTGGTGATCGGCCTCTTCTTGAGCCGGTCGGCCTTCTTCTCGGTGAGCACACCGAGCTGGGCGAGGCGGTCGAGCACCACGTTGCGCCGGCCCTCGGCCGCCTCGGGGTTGTCGGCCGGGTTGTAGCCGCCGGGGTTCTTGACCAGCCCGGCGAGCGTGGCCGACTCGAGCAGGTTGAGGTCCTTGGCGTTCTTGGAGAAGAAGTGCTGCGCGGCGGACTGCACGCCGAAGGCGCCGTCACCGAAGTAGGCGATGTTGAGGTAGCGCTCGAGGATCCAGTCCTTCGTGTGGTTCTTCTCGAAGGCGATCGCGTAGCGCAGCTCGCGGATCTTGCGGGCGTAGGTCTCCTCGGTCGCGGCCGCGCGCTCCTTCTTGGTCTTCGCCTGGTAGAGCAGCGTCTGCTTCACCATCTGCTGGGTGATCGACGAGCCACCCTGGACCGAACCGCCGTTGGCCTGGTTGGTGACGAACGCGCGCAGCGTGCCCTTGAGGTCGAGCGCACCGTGCTGGTAGAAGCGGTAGTCCTCGATCGCGACGATGGCCTTGACCATCGGGCGCGAGATGGACGTGAGCGGGACGTTGATCCGGTTCTGGTCGTAGAGCGAGGCGATGAGGTTGCCGTTGACGTCGTAGATGCGCGTCTTCTGCGCCAGGTCCTTGGCCTCGAGCGACTCCGGGAGGTTGACCATGCTCTTGCTGACGTCCTTCGCGGCCACGCCGACCAGGCCTGCGAACGGGATGGCGAGGCAGGCGATGAGGACGCCCATGACCACCGCGACGGCAGCCATCACCGCGAGGTGCGAGGCGATCCGGCCGG
Organism: uncultured Actinomycetota bacterium; assembly: GCA_963711175.1. Lineage (GTDB taxonomy): Bacteria > Actinomycetota > Actinomycetes > Propionibacteriales > Nocardioidaceae > Nocardioides. The sequence goes on along the minus strand of CAVQDC010000033.1, from coordinate 68,158 downwards.
CGTCGGGGCGCCCGTGCGGGCGCGCGGGACGAGACGACGTACGCGAGGACATGCGCACCAGAGTACGGGGAGGACGCATAGCACCATCAATTCCGACCGCGCAGCCGGATAGTCACATTGGACTATACGAATTGGTCCAGTCGGCCCCTGTCTATACCGGGGCCACGTCGTTTACTTTTCTACTCGAGTCGGGAATGGCCGCTATGGGGGCGGCCGATCGGCTCACGAATCGTGGGGATTGACTATGTGGGTAGAGGACTGGGCATCGCGCGCCGCTTGCAAGGCGGACACGCCGGACGCACTCTTCGTGCGCGGCGCTGAGCAGAACAAGGCCAAGGCTGTGTGTGCGGGTTGCCCCGTGCGTACCGAGTGCCTGGCCGAGGCTCTGGACAACCAGATCGAGTGGGGTGTCTGGGGCGGCATGACCGAGCGGGAGCGCCGTGCGCTGCTGCGCCGTCGTCCCGGCTCGTCGTGGCGCTCCATCCTGGAGACCGCGCGGACCAAGGTCGAGGCTCCGGCCGTCTCCGTCTGACCTCTACGCCTGGTCCGCCAGTCGTACGCCGATCTCCCGCAGGCCGTCGAGGTCGTGGATGTCGCCCGCCATGGCGGGCACGACCGCCGTCGGCACCTGCGGGTGCGAGGCCGCGAACCGCTCGCGCAGGTGCTGCTCGCGCTCGACGATGCGCACGCGGTCGGCATGCAGCTGGAGCAGCCCGGCGGTGAGCGACGACGAGTCCTTGGCGCGCAGTCGCTCGGCGGCGGTGATCGCCTCCTCGGCCGACAGCTCCGTACGCGTCGGCGGGCTCGCCCGGTTGATCACGAGTCCGGCCAGCGGCATGTCGTCGTCGGTGAGCCGGTCCACGAAGTACGCCGCCTCGCGCAGCGCGTCCGGCTCGGGCGCGGCGACGACCACGAACGCGGTCCCGTCGGCCTGCAGCAGGGCGAAGGTCTTCTCGGCGCGCTGTCGGAAGCTGCCGAAGAGGGTGTCCAGCGCCGTCACGAAGGTCTGCACGTCGCGCAGCATCTGTCCGCCGAGGACCTTGGTCAGTGCGCCGGTCACCACCGACAGTCCGGCGGACATCAGCCTCGCCGGCCCGCGGGCCGGCGCGAGGAGAAGCCGGATGAGGCGCCCGTCGAGGAACCCGGCCAGCCGCTCGGGGGAGTCGAGGAAGTCGAGCGCCGAGCGTGACGGGGGAGTGTCCACGACGATCAGGTCGTAGGTCCCGTCCTCGCGTGCCTGCCGGTGCAGCTGGCCGAGCTTCTCCATCGCCATGTATTCCTGCGTGCCGGCGAACGAGCTCGACAGCGCGACGTAGAACGGGTTCTCCAGGATCTGCTTCGCCTTCTCGGGGCTGGCCTGGCTCTCGACCACCTCGTCGAAGGTGCGCTTCATGTCGAGCATCATCGCGTCGAGCGAGCCGTCCGTGCCCACGCCCGACACGGGCCGCGGGGTGTTGTCGAGCACCTCGATCCCCATCGACTGCGCGAGCCGGCGGGCCGGGTCGATCGTCAGCACGACGACCTTGCGGCCGCGCTCGGCGGCCCGGAGGGCGAGCGCGGCGGACGTCGTGGTCTTGCCGACGCCGCCCGACCCGCAGCACACGATGATCTCGGTGCCGCGGTCGTCGAGGAGCGCGTCCACATCGAGTACTGGCACTAGCTGATCTCCCAAGTCTCGGGGTCCCCGCGGCGTTGTTCGGAGGAGCGCAGCGGAGGAGAAGAACGTCGTGGGGTGAGGTTCATGCCATGCCCTGGGACCTGAGGAGCTGGGCGAGCTCGAGCAGGGCGCCGCGGTCGATCCCGTCAGCGAGCCGCGGCAGCTCGTAGGTCGGCAGGTCCTCGCCGGCGACGAGCTCGCGCTGCTCGTCCTCGAGCTGGCGGCGTACGGCATGGTCACGCGCTTCGTCGACGAGCGAGGTGACGAGCCCGGCGTCGACGTCGATCTTGGCGCGCTTGAGGTCGGAGGTGATCGCCGTCGGGTCGACCTCGTCGTCGCGCACGCGTGCGAGCGAGGCCACGCTGAGTGCCTGCGGCCGCACCAGGTTGACCACGACGCCTCCGACGGGGAGGCGGGCGGCGCGCAGCTCGGCGATCGCGTCGGAGGTCTCCTGGACCGGCATCTCCTCGAGGATGGTCACGAGGTGGACGGCCGTGCGAGGCGAACGCAACAGGTCCATCACCTTGTCGGCCTGGGTCTTGATCGGCCCCATCTTGGCGAGCCCGGCCAGCTCGGAGTTGACCCCGAGGAACTGTCCGATCCGGCCCGTCGGCGGGGCGTCCAGCACCACCGCGTCGTAGGTGATCTGGCCCTTGTTCCGACCGCCGCGCGGGCGTTGCACCGCTTCGTACACCTTGCCGGTGAGCAGGACGTCGCGTACGCCCGGCGCGACCGTCGTGGCGAAGTCGATGACGCCGAAGCGGTCGAGCGCCTTCCCCGCGCGGCCGAGCTTGTAGTACATCGAGAGGTACTCCAGCAGCGCCGACTCCGGGTCGATGTGGAGGGCGTGCACCTGGCCGGCTCGCCCGGTCTCGTCCGGGGCGCCCTTGGCGATGCGCCGCTCCTCGTAGGGCAGCGGGTCCACGTCGAACATCCGCGCGATGCCCTGGCGGCCCTCGACCTCGCAGAGCAGCACGTTGCGACCGGTGGACGCCAGCGCCAGCGCGAGCGCGGCGGCGACCGTGGACTTGCCGGTGCCGCCCTTGCCGGTGACCACGTGCAGGCGCACCCGGGGCCAGTCGGGGGTGCGGTCCGGATGGGCGGTCACAGGCCCAGCGTAGAGGCGGGTGCACGCGCCACCCGGAGGGGCGAAGTGTGGTCCCGGCCCACACAGTGGCGCCGCTCACACGGCCAGTAGGGTGCCGAGCATGGACAAAGTGGTCAGCTCGGCCGCCGCTGCAGTGGCCGACATCCCGGACGGCGCGACCCTCGCGGTCGGCGGATTCGGACTGTGCGGCATCCCGTCGGTCCTCATCGACGCGGTGCTCGAGGCCGGCACGACCGACCTCCAGGCGGTCTCCAACAACTGTGGCGTGGACGAGTGGGGCCTGGGCCGGCTGCTGTTCGAGAAGCGGCTGCGTCGGATGATCTCGTCCTATGTCGGGGAGAACAAGGAGTTCGCCCGGCAGTACCTCTCCGGCGAGCTCGAGGTCGAGCTGACGCCGCAGGGCACGCTCGCCGAGCGGATGCGCGCCGGCGGCTCGGGCATCCCCGGCTTCTACACCGCGACCGGCGTCGGCACGCAGGTCGCCGAGGGTGGCCTGCCCTGGAAGTACGACACCGAGGGCAACGTCATCGTGGCCTCGCCGCCGAAGGAGACGAAGCTCTTCTCGACCGCCGAGGGGGAGAAGGAGTACGTCCTGGAGGAGGCGATCGTGGCCGACTTCGGGCTCGTACGCGCCTGGAAGGGCGATCGCCACGGCAACCTGATCTACCGCCAGTCCTCGCGCAACTTCAACCCGCTCGCTGCGATGTGCGGGCGGATCACGATCGCCGAGGTCGAGGAGCTGGTCGAGCCCGGCGAGCTCGACCCCAACGACATCCACACGCCGGGTGTGTACGTGCAGCGCGTCGTCGCGCTGACCCCCGAGCAGGCGGCGGACAAGCGGATCGAACGCGTCACGACCCGACCGCGACCGTCATCGGACTCATCGACTGCCGCGCTGGTCGACGACGCGGCGACGCACGGACTGGGAGGCTGACATGGCGAGCTGGAGTCGTGAGGAGATGGCCGCGCGGGCGGCCTCGGAGCTGACCGACGGGTCGTACGTGAACCTCGGGATCGGGCTGCCGACGCTGGTGCCCAACTACGTCGGCGACGACGTCGAGCTGGTGCTGCAGTCGGAGAACGGCATCCTCGGCGTGGGGGCGTACCCGTTCGAGGGCGAGGAGGATCCCGACCTGATCAACGCGGGCAAGGAGACGGTGACGCTGCGCAAGGGCGCGTCGTTCTTCGACTCCGCGCAGTCGTTCGGGATGATCCGCGGCGGCAAGATCGACGCGGCGATCCTCGGTGCGATGCAGGTCTCGACCGCGGGTGACATCGCGAACTGGATGATCCCCGGCAAGATGGTCAAGGGCATGGGCGGCGCGATGGACCTGGTCCACGGCGCCAAGCGGGTGATCGTGCTGATGGAGCACACCGCCAAGGACGGCTCGCTGAAGATCCTCGACGAGTGCGACCTGCCCTACACCGGCAAGCGCGTGGTGCAGCGGATCATCACCGACCTCTGCGTGATCGACGTGATCGACCCCGCGACCGGCGAGGTGGCGCCGTCGGGCACCCTCGGCGACCGCGCGCTCAGGCTCGTCGAGCTCGCCCCCGGCGTCACCGAGGACGAGGTGCGGGAGAAGACGCAGCCGCAGCTGGTCTGACTCAGACCATGCTCCTGCGGGAGGATGTGCTCGCACTTCGACCCTGAGTGCAGGCGGGTGGGAGCATGGGCGTGTGCGACTGCTGGCCTCCGACCCGTGGCGCTGGACCGACCTCGGGCTGCGGCCCGGCATCGAGCTCGGCCCCGTCACGCTGAGGTTCTACGCGCTGGCGTACATCCTCGGGATCCTGCTGGGCTACTGGCACCTCCTGCGGATGGTGCGCCGGCCGGGCAGCCCGATGACCCGCGAGCAGGCTGATGACCTGGTGGCCTGGGCGACCCTCGGCATCATCGTGGGCGGCCGCCTCGGCTACGCGACCTTCTACGACCGGGAGCTGTGGCGCACAGGGGAGGTCCTGCAGGTCTGGCACGGCGGGATGAGCTTCCACGGGGGCCTCATCGGCGTGCTGATCGCTGTGGGCGTCGTCGCGTGGCGCCACGGCCTGCCGCTGCTCCGGGTCGGGGACTACGTCGCGGTGAACGTGCCGTTCGGCATGATGTTCGGCCGGATCGCGAACTTCATCAATGGCGAGCTCTGGGGCAAGCCGTCCGACGTGCCGTGGGCGATGGTGTTCCCGGGCGCCGGCGAGCAGCCGCGGCACCCGAGCCAGCTCTACGAGGCGGCCCTCGAGGGCGCGCTGATGATCCTGGTGATGCTCGTCGTCTTCTGGCGTACGAGCGCGCGCTGGCGCCCCGGGCTGCTCGGCGGCATCTTCCTCGCCGGGATCGGCCTGGCGCGGTTCGTCGTCGAGTTCTTCCGCGAGCCCGACGCGCAGCTCGCCGACTTCGCCGAGCGGACTCACCTGCACATGGGGCAGTGGCTGACCCTGCCGCTCATCGCGCTCGGGGTGTTCCTCGTCGTCCGCGCCCTGCGCCGGCCGCCCTTCGACCGCGAGACCGAGACCAGGCCTCAGGTGTAGGGGTTCTCTCCGCTGCCGCCCGCGCCGGTCGACCAGTCGGGCAGCTGCTGGAGCGCCCAGCCGTTGCCGTCGGGGTCCGCGAAGAAGACGAACCGGCCCCAGGCGAGCTCGTCGACGTCACTCACCGTGATCCCGCGGGAGACGAGGTCGGCGTGGGTCGCGTCGGCGTCGGCGATCACCATCTGCATGTTGTCGAGCGAGCCGGGCTCCATCTTCGTGAGGCCCTTGCCGAAGGCGATCGAGCAGGCCGATCCGGGCGGCGTCATCTGTACGAAGCGCACGTCGTCGCTCACGGTCCGGTCGTGGTCGGCGTGGAAGCCGACCAGCTCGTAGAACTCCTTGGCCCGGTCGACGTCGGTCACGGGCACCATCACCAGCTCCAGCTTCATGTCCATGCCTCGAGGCTAGGACGGAATCAGGTCAGCCGGTGTCCGCATTCTGATCGTGGTGTCGAGGCTCGCTGCGCTCGCACCTCAACCACCGTGTGGGTGCGCTCGCACCTCGATGCAGTGGATCGTCGCCGTCTGTTGTTACTGTAGTAAGTCACTGTACAAAGACTTGAAAGGATCGGCATGGAGCTCCTCTGGTACATCCCCAACCAGGTCACGGCCGGCCACCGCTCGGACACGACCGTCGCCGGCCACAACAGCCTGTCGCGACTGACGGACCTGGCGCGGCTCACGGAGGACCACGGCTGGGGTGGTGCGCTGATCGGCACCGGGTGGAAGCGACCGGACACCTTCACGGTGTCGACGGCCCTCGCGGCGTCGACCACGACGTTCAACCCGCTGATCGCGATCCGCCCGGGCTACTGGACGCCTGCGCACTTCGCCTCGGCCGCCGCGACCCTGGACCAGCTCAGTGGCGGTCGGGTCAGGGTCAACATCGTCTCCGGCGCCGACCACCAGCCCCAGTACGGCGACGACGAGGGCGACCAGGCCCAGCGCTATGCCCGCACGCGAGAGTTCATGCGGCTCGTCCGGCGCTACTGGACCGAGGACGACATCACGTACGAGGGCGACCACTACCGGGCGGACGGCGCCACGCTCGAGCACAAGCCCGTCGCGCGCGAGGGCCGGCCGCACCCGCAGCTCTACTTCGGCGGTGCCTCCGAGGCCGCCCAGCGGACCGCCGCCGCGGAGGCCGACGTCCAGCTCTTCTGGGGAGAGCCGCTCGACGGCGTCGCCGCTCGGATCGAACACCTGCGCGCCCTGAGCGCCGAGCTCGACCGCGACCTGCCGCCGCTGCAGTACGGCCTGCGCATCACCACGCTGGTCCGCGACACGACCGAGGAGGCCTGGGCCGACGCCGAGGCCAAGGTCGCCGCGATGGCCAGCCAATCCCGGCGAGGCCAGCACGAGTGGACCGCCGATCCGGGGCGCAAGGTCGCCATCGGCCAGCAGCGCCTGCTCGACCTCGCCGAGCAGGGCGACGTGCTCGACGACTGCCTCTACACCGCACCCGGCCGGGTCGGCGGTGGCGGCGCCGGCACCACCTGGCTGGTCGGCTCGCCCGACGACGTGGCCAAGGCGCTGCTCCGGTACGCCGACCTCGGCGTCACCCACTTCGTCCTCAGCGACACCCCGTACGAGCAGGAGATCGTCCGCATCGGCGACTCGCTCCTGCCGCTGCTGCGCTCCGCCTGACGCGACCCCGACCCGGCCTGCAGGGGTGCAAGGCAACACGTCGCACCATAAATGCAGTAAGTCAACAAACTTGCAGTACTTTGGAACACCCGAGACGTCCCACCAAGGAGAACCCCCTGATGTCACGACGAGGGCTCAACCGCCCCGACCTTCCTCTGGCCATCCGCGCGGCCCTGCTGACCGCCGCCGGCGTGATGGCGCTGTCCGCCTGTGGTGGAGCCGAGGCCGGCCCCAGGCTCGAGCTGACCGCCGCCCTCCCCGACAAGCCCGCCGACGACACCGTGCTGCGGGTCGGCGACCCGGCGACCCAGGTGGCGCTGGAGGAGTCCGGCCTCATCGACGACCTCGACGTCGACATCGAGTGGGCCAACATCACCGGCGGCCCCAAGACGCTCGAGGCCTTCCGCGCCGACGCCATCGACATCGGCTCGGTGGCCGACATCCCGCCGCTCTTCGCCCACTGGACCGGCACGGACGTGCGCATCGTCGCTGCCCGCGAGACCGTCGACCCCGAGGACCACCCGACGTACGAGCTCGGTGTCGCCCCCGGCGTCGACGTGTCGTCGATCGAGGACCTCAAGGGCAAGAAGATCGCCTACAGCCCGGGACAGGCGCAGGGTGCTCTCGTGCTCAACGTGCTGCGCGAGGCCGGGCTGAGCCAGGACGACGTCGAGCTCGTCGAGATGCAGAGCGTCGACGACTCCTTCTCGGTGGCCCTCGCTGGCAAGCAGGTGGACGTCGCGCCCCTGCAGCAGGTGCTGCTCAAGACCTACCTCGCGAAGTACGAGCGCGACGGCGCCACCAGCATCCAGTCCGGGGTCCGTGACGACGCCTGGACGCTCTACGCGCCGACCACCGTGCTCGAGGACGCCGACAAGGCCGCCGCGATCAAGGAGTACGTCGTCGCGTGGGCCAAGGCCCAGCAGTGGATCTCCGAGCATCCCGACGACTTCGCGAAAGCGTTCTACGTCGACCACGAGGGCCTGACTCCCGAGGACGCGGCGTTCGTCGTCGACGCCTACGGCCAGTACTCCGTGCCGACCAGCTGGGACGACTTCATCGCCCGGCACCAGGTCACCGTCGACACGCTCGTCAAGGAGCAGGAGCAGGAGCCGCTGGACGTGGCGACGATCTACGACCGGCGCTTCGAGAAGGCCATCGCCGCAGCAGCCTCGGACACGGGGGAGGTATCGAAGTGACCACGCTGACCGCTCGCTCCCGACCGCTCCCGGCCGCCGCCACCGAGGACGTACGTCCCGTGCGTCGCCGGCTCGGGCCGGGCAGGCCGATCCGTTTCGGCGGCCTCATCGGCATCGCGGTGCTGCTCGCAGCCTGGATCATCGGCTCGGCCACCGGCCTGCTCGACGAGCGCAACCTGAGTGCTCCGTGGACGGTCGTGTCGACCGCCGAGACGCTCATCGAGGACGGCCGCCTGCAGGAGGGCCTGATGACCTCCGGCCTCCGTGCGGCCATCGGCCTCGGCCTCGGCGTCGCGGTCGGCGTCGTGCTGGCCCTTCTCTCGGGTCTCTCCCGGATCGGCGAGACCCTGATCGACGGTCCGGTGCAGGTCAAGCGCTCGATCCCGACGCTCGCCCTCATCCCGCTGCTGCTCCTGTGGTTCGGCATCGGTGAGCCGTTCAAGATCCTGACGATCGCCCTCGCGGTGCTCGTACCCATCTACATCCACACCCACAACGGGCTGCGCACCATCGAGGGCAAGTACGCCGAGCTCGCCGAGACCCTCGGCGTCACCCGCTGGGAGTTCATCCGCCACGTGGTGCTGCCCGGCGCGATGCCCGGCTTCCTGCTCGGCCTGCGCTTCGCGGTGACCTCGTCGCTGCTGGCCCTGGTCGTCGTCGAGGTCATCAACGCCACGAGCGGGATCGGCCACATGATCACGCTCGCGTCCAGCTACGGACAGACCGACATCATCGTCGTCGGCCTGGTCGTCTACGCCCTGCTCGGCGTCACCGCCGACGCAGTGGTCCGGCTCATCGAGAGGAAGGCACTGTCATGGCGTCGCACACTGGCCAGCTGACCACGCAGGCGGGACGAGCCGTGCAGGTCACGAACCTGCACCGCAGCTTCAACGAGGCGGGTGGCGTGCTCAACGGCCTCGACCTCGAGATCGCGCCCGGCGAGTTCGTGGCCCTGCTCGGCCGCAGCGGCTCGGGCAAGAGCACGCTGCTGCGCTCCCTCGCCGGCCTGGACCGCGGCGTCGCGGGCACCGGTCGCGTCGAGGTGCCCGAGAAGGTGTCCGTCGTCTTCCAGGACTCGCGGCTGCTGCCCTGGAAGCGGGTCCTCGACAACGTCACCCTCGGCCTCCGCGCGGGCGACGCGTACGAGCGCGGTGTGCACGCGCTGGACGAGGTGGGCCTCGGTGGGCGAGAGAAGGCCTGGCCCCACGAGCTGTCGGGCGGTGAGCAGCAGCGCGCCGCACTGGCTCGTTCGCTGGTCCGCGACCCGCAGCTCCTGCTGGCCGACGAGCCCTTCGGCGCCCTCGACGCGCTGACCCGGATCCGGATGCACACCCTGCTGCGCACCCTCTGCGAGGTGCACCAGCCAGCCGTCCTGCTGGTGACCCACGACGTCGACGAGGCCATCGTGCTCGCCGACCGGGTGATCGTGCTCGACGGTGGAGTCGTACGCCACGACGCACGCGTCGAGCTCGACGGCCGACGCTCGCAGGCCGATCCGGCCTTCGCCCGGCTGCGCGCCCAGCTGCTCAGCGAGCTCGGGGTCGAGGACGACCACGACGCGGTGCCGGTGCACCAGGTCGAGAGGGCGGCCTCGTGACCCGCTCCGATCGGAAGAGCCTCCACCTCAACCTCTTCATCTATCCCGACGGCCACCACGAGGCGGCCTGGCGGCACCCGGACAGCCAGACCGACCGGATCCTCGACATCTCCTACTACCAGGAGCTGGCCCAGAAGGCCGAGGCCGCGAAGCTCGACGCCGTCTTCTTCGCCGACGGACCGTCGCTGGCGGAGAACATCCAGTACGCCGCGCGGTTCCGCCTCGAGCCGATCACCGTGATGACGGCGATCGTCGCGGCGACCGAGCGGATCGGCGTGATCGGCACGGCGTCGACGACCTACACCGAGCCCTACAACCTGGCTCGCCAGTTCGCGGCGCTCGACCACCTCAGCAAGGGCCGCGCCGGCTGGAACATCGTCACGACCGGGGCAGCCGACGCGGCGCTCAACTTCGGTCTCGACGCACACCCGCTGCACCGCGACCGCTACGCGCGTGCCGAGGAGTACGTCGAGGTCATCACCAAGCTGTGGGACAGCTGGGAGGACGACGCAGTCGTCGCGGACCGCGAGACCGGCGTCTTCGCCGACCCCGACAAGATCCACACGATCGACCACGTCGGTGAGTACTTCCGGGTGAAGGGACCGCTCAACGCACCGCGATCGCCGCAGGGCCGGCCGGTCTACGTCCAGGCCGGGTCGTCGGACGACGGCCGCGCGTTCGCCGCGCGGTGGGCCGAGGCGATCTTCACCGCCCACCAGACGCTGGGGTCGGCGCAGGAGTTCTATGCCGACATCAAGGCCCGGGCCCACGCCGTCGGTCGCGACCCGCGGGGCCTCAAGGTGCTGCCGGGCATCAGCCCGTTCATCGGCTCGACCGCCCAGGAGGCCGAGGACCTGCACCAGGAGTTCAACGACCTGACGCAGCCGGAGTACTCCCTGACCCAGCTCCACCGGCTCACCGGAGTGGACCTGTCGGCGTACGACCTCGACGGGCCGTTCCCGCGCGAGGTCATCGACGCCGACGTCGAGCGCAGCGAGGGCAGCCGCTTCCAGCTCGTCCTCGACATCGTCGAGCGCGAGCAGCCGACGCTTCGCCAGCTCTGCCACCGCCTCGCCGGTGCTCGCGGGCACCGCGTCGTCACGGGTACGCCCGACGAGGTGGCCGACACCATCCAGGAGTGGGCCGAGAGCGGCGCCGCCGACGGGTTCAACGTGATGCCGCCGTGGCTCCCCGGTGGGATCGACGTCTTCATCGAGGAGGTCGTCCCGATCCTGCGCGCCCGTGGCCTGTTCCGCACGGAGTACACAGGAAGCACGCTGCGCGACCACCTCGGCCTCGCGCGACCCGCCAGCCAGTACGCACCCAGTCTCGAGAAGGAGACAGCATGAGCAGTTTCGAGCACTACCGACCCCTCGGCCGGACCGGCGTCCAGGTCAGCCCGCTGACCCTCGGCGCGATGATGTTCGGCGCGTGGGGCAACCCCGACCACGACGAGTCGATCTCGATCATCCACCGCGCGCTCGACGCCGGGATCAACGTGATCGACACCGCCGACGTCTACGCCCGCGGCGAGTCCGAGGAGATCGTCGGCAAGGCGCTGCAGGCCCGCACGGGCAGCCGCGACGACGTCTTCCTCGCGACCAAGTTCCACGGCAACATGCACGACGACGACCCCAACCAGGCGGGCAACTCGCGCCGCTGGATCATCCGTGAGGTCGAGGACTCGCTGCGTCGCCTGCAGACCGACCACATCGACCTCTACCAGGTGCACCGCCCGCGTCCGGAGGTCGAGATCGACGACACCCTCGGTGCCCTCACCGACCTCGTCCGCCAGGGCAAGATCCGCTACATCGGCACGTCGACGTTCCTGCCCTCGCAGGTCGTCGAGGCACAGTGGGTCGCCGAGAAGCGCCAGCGCGAGCGCCCGGTCAGCGAGCAGCCGCCGTACTCGATCCTCGCCCGCGAGGTGGAGCGCGACATCCTGCCGACCGCGCAGAAGTACGGCATCGGCGTGCTGCCGTGGAGCCCGCTCGCGGGTGGCTGGCTCTCGGGCCGCTACCGCCGCGGGGAGGACCCGGCCGTGACGTCGAGCCGGCTGAAGCGTCAGCCTGCGCGCCACGATCCCGCCTCGCCGGAGAACAAGGTCAAGCTCGAGGCGGTCTACGCGCTGCAGGAGCTCGCCGACGAGGCCGGCCTGTCGCTGATCCACCTCGCCCTGGGCTTCGTGCTCGCGCACCCGGCGGTGTCGTCGGCCATCATCGGCCCGCGCACCCTCGAGCAGCTCGAGTCGCAGCTCGGCGTGGAGAAGGTGGTCCTCACGCCCGACGTGCTCGACCGGATCGACGAGATCGTCCCGCCGGGCACCACGCTCAACGAGGCCGACCGGGGTTACGCACCACCGGCCCTCGTGGAGGCGGCGCTCCGGCGCCGCTGACCCCTCCGCCGCTGGGCTGCCGCACGGGGGTGCAGTCCAGCGGCGGACGGTCGTCCGGGTGCCCCGGTGAGGGCTGTGAGTCATCTCTCGTCGGGGAACAACTGGGTCCGCAGGGCCGCTGAGGAAGTCGTACAGTCCTCAACTTCTCTGGAGGCACCACCTACATGTCCCGTGCATTCGAGTCCCTCACCGTCGGCCGCTGGCAGCTCCCGCAGAGCTTCGTGATGGCGCCGCTGACGCGCAACCGCGCCGGCGCCGGTCACGCACCCACCAGCCTCAACGCCGAGTACTACGGCCAGCGCGCCGGTGCCGGCCTGATCGTCACCGAAGGCATCGCGCCGAGCCAGGTCGGCCAGGGCTACCTCAACGTGCCCGGCCTCTACACCGACGAGCAGGTCGCCGGCTGGCGGCTGGTCGCCGACGCCGTGCACGCCCGCGACGGCATCGTCGTGGCCCAGCTGATGCACGCCGGCCGCATCGCGCACGCCGACAACAAGGACGGTGTCGAGACCGTCGCCCCGAGCGCCGTGCAGGCCCCGGGCGAGATGGTGACCGCCGACGGCGGCAAGCCCCACGACGAGCCGCGCTCGCCCGCGACCGACGAGATCGCCGGCCTCGTGGCCGACTTCGTCACCGCCTCGCGCAACGCGATCGCCGCCGGTCTGGACGGTGTCGAGGTGCACGCGGCCAACGGCTACCTGCTGCACCAGTTCCTCGACCCGACGATCAACCTGCGCGACGACGCGTACGGCGGCTCGCCGGAGAACCGGGCCCGCTTCGTCGTCGAGGTCGTCACCGCTGTCGCAGAGGCGATCGGCGCCGACCGGGTCGGGCTGCGGTTGAGCCCCGCCCACCAGTTCAACGGCATCGGCGAGGAGCTCGGCGAGGACCTGACCGCGACCTACCGCGCGGTCGTCGACGGGGTGGCACCGCTGGGTCTGGCCTACCTGAGCCTGCTGGCCAGCCCGCTGGAGCCTCGCGAGGCCCTGGTGCGCGACCTGCGCGAGCGCTTCGGCGGCGTCGTCCTGCTCAACGACGGGTTCGGCGACGTCACCACCCTCGGCTCGGTCGAGGACCTCCTCGGGACCGGCCTGGCCGACGCCGTGGTCGTGGGCCGTCAGTTCCTGGCCAACCCGGACCTCGCCGAGCGCTGGCGCCAGGGCGCCGAGCTCAACGAGCCCGACCAGGCCACCTTCTACGGCGGCGGGGCCGAGGGCTACACCGACTACCCCACCCTCGAGCAGGCCTCCTGACCCGCTTCGAGCTCGGTATCTAGGGACGATCCGGTAGGTCCGCAGCCCGGATCGCCGACCAGATCGTCCCTAGATACCCGGGCGGGCGGCCGTACGGGAGGCGGCGAGCACGCCCAGCACGGCCGCGCCCGTTGCCATCACGAAGACGGCGAGGAACGGGTCGACGCCCGAGCGTTCCGACGCGGCGAAGACCGCCCCGGCGGCGGAGAGCGACAGCGCTGCGCCGAGGGAGTCGGCGATGGAGAGCGCGGAGGAGTTGAAGCCGCGGTCGCGATCGGTCGAGGCCTCGAGCATCGCGACGCCAGTGCGGGGGTAGGCGAAACCCATGCCCGCACCGGCGAGGACGTACGTCGCTGCCGGGAACACCGCCGACGGGCGTACGCCGGCGTCCAGCAGCTGGACGGTCAGGGCGAGGCTGCCGGTGCCGAGCAGCACCAGGCTGGTGCCGACGAGCATGGCGCGCGCGTGGGAGACCCGCTCCCCGAGCCGGGACGACACCTGGCTGGAGGTCGCCCACGTGACCCCGACGCAGGTGAGCGCGATGCCCGCGCGACCCGGCGTGAGGCCCCAGTGCTCCTGCAGGGCGTAGACGATGTAGGCCTCGGCCACGAAGAACGCCGCACTCAGCAGCCCGCGGGTGGCGACCACTGCCGGCAGTCCGCGCGCCGCGCGCCTCGCGCCGGGTGGCAGCAGGCGTCCCAGCGCGACCCACACACCCGCGAGCGCGGCCAGCGCTCCCAGCGCGGCGGCGCCCTCGGACGAGCCCAGGAGCTCGAGCGCCAGCACCGAGACGGCCGCGGCCACCGCCCACCAGAGGCGGGAGCGCGGCGTCGGCGTGCCCTCGTCATGGGTCTGCAGTCCGCGCAGGGCCGGGGCCAGCAGCGCCAGCGCCACGACGACCAGCCCCACCGCGCCGAGGAAGACCCAGCGCCAGCTCCACACGTCGGCCACGAGTGCCGCCAGGCCCGGACCGAAGAGCGCCGGCATGACCCACGCGGCCGCGAACGAGGCGAAGATCGACGGCTGGAGCCGTGCCGGGTAGACGAGCCCGACGATGACGTACAGCCCGACGGTCAGCGCCCCGCCGCCGAGTCCCTGCAGGACCCTGCCGACCAGGAGCACCTCCATCGAGGGCGCCAGTCCGCAGACGAGCAGGCCGAGGGTGAACAGGGCCATCGAGGCCAGCAGCGGCACCACCGGCCCGGTCCGGTCGCTCCACGCACCTGCCGCGACCATCCCCACCACGCCGCTGGCCAGTGGTGCGGCGAAGGCGAGCGCGAAGAGTCCGAGACCGTCCAGGTCGCGCGCGACCGTCGGCATCACCGTGGCGACCGCCATCGCCTCGAACGCGACGAAGGCGATCAGCGCGAACATCGCGACGGTCGTCGCGGCGTACGCCGGGGACAGGATCCGCTCGCGCGACTCGGTGCTGCTGGTGCTCACTGGCCCGACGGTAGGACCTCAGGTGCACCTGAGGTCAACCGACGACGGAATATCCCACCGGCCGGCGGCGCTGGGTCGACAGTGACCGCCCTCTCCGTGCTCGACCTCGTGCCCGTCCGCAGCGACCAGACGACCGGCGACGCCATCGCCGCGTCACTCGGCCTCGCGCAGGTCGCCGACGAGCTGGGCTATCGCCGCTACTGGGTGGCTGAGCACCACAACATGCCGGCCGTCGCGGCGACCAACCCGCCGGTCCTGATCGCGATGCTCGCGTCCGCGACGCGGCGGATCAGGGTCGGCTCCGGCGGCGTGATGCTGCCCAACCACGCGCCGCTCGTGGTGGCCGAGCAGTTCGCGCTGCTCGAGGCGGCCTTCCCGGGGCGCATCGACCTCGGCATCGGTCGCGCGCCCGGCACCGACCCGCTGACCAGGTACGTCCTGCGCGGGAGCAACGCCGAGTCGGCCGACGAGGCGGTCACCAGGTTCCCGGAGTACGTCGAGGACATCCGCACGCTGATGTCGACCGAGGGCGTCGAGCTCCAGATCGGGCCGCGCCGCCAGCCGTTGCGCGCGACCCCGGCCGCCACGACGATCGCCGACATCTGGCTGCTCGGCTCGTCGGACTACTCCGCCCGGCTCGCCGCCGAGAAGGGCCTGCCGTACGTCTTCGCGCACCACTTCTCCGGTGACGGGACCGGGCCTGCGCTGGACCTCTACCGCTCGTCGTACCGGCCCTCGCCCGAGCACCCCGAGCCGCGCACCTTCCTCACGGTCAACGCCGTCGTCGCCGAGACCGAGGAGGAGGCCCGCCGACGCGCGCTGCCCAACGTGCAACAGATGATCGCGCTGCGCACCGGCGCCCCGCTCCACCCGCAGCGACTCGTCGAGGAGGCCGAGGCGGTCGAGATGACGCCCGACCAGCGCGCCTTCGGCGAGGCCATGTCGCAGCGCTGGGTGGTCGGTTCGGCCGAGCAGGCGCGGGCGCATGTCGAGGAGCTCGCAGCGACGTACGGCGTCGACGAGGTCATGGTGCACCCGGTCGCCGCGGCCTACGCGGGCACCGACGCGAGGACCTCGCCTGCCCGCGAGGAGACGCTGCGGCTGCTGGTCGCCTGACGGGCTAGTGCCTCTCCTCCAGCCCGACCGCCTCGCGGAGGTTCTCCGCGGCCTCGCGCAGCTCCGGGTCGTCGGCCGCGCGTGACTCCATCAGCGCGGCGAGGGCCTCGGCCAGGACGTTGAGCTTCTCCTGGGCGGCCTCGTCGGAGCGGCGGCCGGCGTTCTCCAGCAGGACGAGCAGGAGCAACGACAAGATGGACGACCCGGTGTGGAGCGCGAGCTCCCACTTGGTGGTCGTCTTCCAGAGCGGGTAGCTGACCGCCCAGAGCACCAGCGCCGCCAGGATGATCCCGAAGAACGGCGCCCGGCTGACCCGGTCGTTGACCGCGTCGACGAACCTCTCGAACGGGCCCGGCCGGTCGGCCTGCTCGCGGGACTCCGCAGCGTCGTTGTGCTCCATGGCGGGAATCTAGTGGGTCCCCGGGGTCGCTCGAGCGGACCTACGTCCGCTCGACGCACGCCATGGCGTGCGTCCAGCGTCCACGAAGGTCGACAAGTCCGGTCCGCGCGGCCGCGAGTAGGGTGCGATCCATGACCCAGTGGGAATACCAGGTGGCGCCGATTCCGCTCCACAACGAAGCGCTCATGCTCAACAACTTCGGCCAGGACGGCTGGGAGCTGGTGGCGATCCACACCAACGCCCAGGGCGGCCTCGTGGCCTTCCTCAAGAAGCAGAAGGCGGCCTGACATGGGTGCAGAGGCGAAGCTCGCCGAGCTCGGTATCACCATCCCCGAGGTGGTCCCGCCGCTCGCGGCCTACCAGCCCACGGCCCGCACCGGGAACCTGGTCTTCACCGCCGGCCAGCTGCCGGCGCGTGACGGCGAGATGCTCGCGGTCGGCAAGGTCGGCGGCGAGGTCACCGAGGAGCAGGGCTACGAGTGCGCGCGTCAGTGCGCTCTGAATGCCCTCGCGGCGGTGAAGGCCGAGATCGGCTCCCTCGACGATGTGAAGCGTGTGGTGAAGGTCGTCGTCTTCGTCGCCTCGACACCGGACTTCACCGGCCAGCCCAAGGTCGCCAACGGCGCCTCCGAGCTGCTCGGCGAGGTGTTCGGCGACGCCGGCAAGCACGCCCGCTCGGCGGTCGGCGTGTCCGTCCTCCCGCTCGACGTCCCCGTCGAGGTCGAGATCGTCGTCGAGATCTGATGCAGCGCCTGCCTCTTCCCGAGGCACTCGTCGCCCAGGCCCGGTCGTACGCCGAGGGCGAGGCAGAGCCCGCAGTGCCGCGGGACGCGGCGACGGTCGTGCTGCTGCGGCCGGGCTCGTCCGGTCCTCAGATCTACCTGCTCCGCCGTCAGACCTCGATGGCCTTCGCGGGCGGGATGTGCGTGTTCCCCGGCGGCGGCGTCGACCCGCGCGACTACGCCGACGAGCTCGTCGAGCGCGGCCTGTGGGCCGGGCCGTCGCCCGCCGAGTGGGCCTCGCGTCTCGGGGTGGACGAGCCGAAGGCGCGGGCCCTGGTCTGCGCCGCGGTGCGCGAGACGTTCGAGGAGTCGGGCGTCCTGCTCGCCGGTCCGAGTGCCGACGAGGTCGTCGCCGACACGACCGGTGACGACTGGGAGGCCGACCGGGTCGCCCTCGAGTCGCGCGAGCTGTCGATGACCGCGTTCCTCGAGCAGCGGTCGCTGGTGCTGCGCACCGATCTCCTGGGCCCGTGGTCGGGCTGGCTGACGCCGGTCTTCGAGCCGCGCCGTTATCGCACGTGGTTCTTCGTCGCCCGGCTCCCCGAGGGGCAGGTGACCCGCGACGTCTCGACCGAGTCGTCGTCGGTGCAGTGGACCGGGGCGATGGACGCCGTCGAGCAGGTCGAGCAGCAGCAGATGATGATGATGCCGCCGACCTGGCTGACCTGCCTCGACGTGGGCCAGCACGCCGACCCGTCAGCGGTCCTCGCCGAGTCCCGCAACCGGCACGTCGAGATCTACACGCCGGAGGTCGTCGCCGACGGTGACGAGTGGATCCTGTCGACGCCGCCGCACTACGCCGCCCTGATGGCGACCCGATGATCTTCACCCCACGACGTTCTTCTCCTCCGCAACGCTTCACCCCACAGCCTCCTGGCTCCCCCGCTCCGCTCCTCCGCCACGAGCCTGCGGGGACCCCGAAGCTGCGCTCCCCCGAACAACGACGCGGGGACCCCGAATGACATGGGCGGGGGGCTCGTTCGGGTCGACGGGGCAGTGCGTGCTGGCGCCCAACGCCGACATCATGACCCTCGACGGCACCAACACCTGGGTGCTGCGCGACCCCGACTCGTCCCGCTCGGTCGTGGTGGACCCTGGCCCCTCGATCGCCTCGCACCTCGACGCGATCGACGAGGCGGCCGGCGACGTTGCGGTGGTGCTGCTGACCCACCACCACGCCGACCACAGCGAGGCCGCCCGGGAGTACGCCGAGCGGCACGGGTGCGGCGTACGCGCCCTGGATCCGGCGTACCGGCTCGGCTCCGAGGGACTCGGCGAGGGCGACGTGGTCGCCGTCGGCGGGCTCGAGGTGCACGTCGTCGCGACGCCCGGCCACACCTCCGACTCGCTCTCCTTCGTGGTCCCGCAGGACCACGCGGTGCTCACCGGCGACACCGTCCTCGGACGCGGCACCACCGTCGTCGCGCACCCGGACGGCCAGCTCGGGGCGTACCTCTCCTCCCTGCAACGACTGCACGCGCTCTGCGGCGAGCAGGGCATCACCACGGTCTGGCCCGGCCACGGCCCGGTGATCGACGACGCGCTCGGCGCGCTCGACCACTACCTCGCGCACCGCGAGCAACGCCTGGGTCAGGTGCGCCAGGCGCTGCGTGACCTGCATGCGATCGAGCGCGAGGGTGGCTCGTTCCCCCACGAGACGCTGCCGCGCGCGATCGTGGAGATCGTGTACGCCGACGTGGATCCGGTGCTGTGGGGTGCGGCCGAGCTCTCGGTCCGCGCGCAGCTCGCGTACCTCCGCACCTGAGGGGGTTGCGCCCGCGCCCAGCGAGGAGTGAGGTGGGAGCATGACCGACTCTCCCGTGGATCAGCTCGCGAAGGCGCTCGACCAGGCAGGTCAGGCGCTCGACACCGTCAAGGACGACAACGTCGACAACCCCACCCCGTGCTCGGACTGGACGGTGCGCCAGCTCGCGGGCCACGTCGCATCAGGGCCGTCCACGTGGGCGAAGATGACCCGAGGCGAGGAGGTCGACTGGAGCGCCATCCCCGAGGTACCGGACGGCCAGTGGGGACAGGCCTTCCGCGCCGGAGCCGACGAGCTCGTCGAGGCCATGCGCGACTTGCCCGAGGACCAGCAGGGGAGCGTGGGTTTCCAGGTCGCTGAGTACGCCGCCCACGCGTGGGACCTCGTGCAGGGCACCGGCGCCGACCTCGCGCTCGACGACTCGCTCGCCGAGACCGGGCTCGCCGCGATGCGACAGGGGCTCACCGAGGACAAGCGCGGCGACGCCTTCGGCCCCGAGGTGTCGGTGTCGGACGACGCCGGCCCCTACGAGCGGCTCGTCGCGTTCTCCGGCCGCGACCCCCAGGCCTGACCCGCCTGCCCCTCCCGGGGGTAGTCCGCATCAATCGTCTGGCTCCCCGGACGCCGCCGCCGTCCCGGCCAGAACTTCGATGCGGACTACACCTCGAGACGGCGGCGCCAGAGCCAGCGCAGTCCCATCAGCACGGCGATCGCGGCGGCGACCCCGAGCCCGATGATCCACGAGATGTCGCGCCCGGACGGCGAGAAGTCGTGCGTCAGCTGCTGTGACGATGTGCCGTCGAGGTCGGGGAGCAGGTCGACCGCAAGGGTGAGCGAGCCGGCGATGTCCGCATCGACGCGGCCGACGGACCGGCGCCACGTGCTGGTCTCGTCGACCGCGGGGGTGGTGACCACGAGCTCGCCATCGTTCCCGCGAAGATTCTGCGCCAGCAGCACCTGCAGCCGGTCGTCGAGCCAGCCGAGGGGGCGGAGGTCGACCGCCTCGAGGGTGTCCTCGGGGAACGGGTGCTGCAGGAGCTCGCCGGCGACCGTGTCCCAGGTGTACGACGACGTGTCCGCGGACGAGCGGAGCGCGACGTGGCGGCCGTCGGGGGAGAAGGCGCCCGCCCCGAACCCCGGACCGGAGAAGACGCTGACCGGGCCGCGGTCCGGCTCGGCCAGGAGAAGCTCTCCGGCCACCCGCCCGACGAGCGCGGAGCCGTCGTCGGCCACCGCGACGCTGACCGCGTCCGACGGGGGACGTACCTGGCGGGGTCGTGGGTCCGAGGTGTCGACCCTGCCGAGCAGCGCAAGGAGGCCGTCCTGCGTGGTCGCGATCCAGGCGAGCCAGCGTCCGTCCGGTGACCAGCTGAGCTCGCTCAGCCGCAGGCGCTGGCTGTCGTCAGTGAAGACTCGCACCGAGCGGCCGGTCTCGAGGTCCACCACCGTGAGGTAGGTGCCCGACTCACCGGATCCGTCCTGGTAGGCGATGGTCCGTCCGTCGTCGGACATCGCGAGCGCTGTCGGCGTCTGGTCCCAGCCCGGCAGGTCGAGGCGGTGCGGCACTCCGTCGGTCGCCGTGATCACCACGGGATCGCCCGAGGACGAGATGAACGCGGCCGAGCCCTGCCCCACGGCCAGGTCGGTGGTGACCGCGAGGTCGTCGGGGATGTCCTCGATCCGGCTCGGGATCGCGCCGCCCTCGACGACCTCGGTGGACGCCGTACGCGCCTCCCGGTCGTCGGTGGTCGAGACGAGGGTCGCGATGCCACCGACCGACACGACGAGGGCCAGGACGGCGGCGACCGCGAAGGCTCGGCCGCGCCGACGGGCCGCGACGCCGCGCTGCCAGAGGTCGTCGGCGACGGGAAGTGGAGAGGTGGAGTCGGCGACGCGGTGGAAGGTCTCGCGCAGGTCGTCACTCATGCGTCTGCTCCGATCAGCTCGGCGAGCTCGGGCGCGAGCGTCCGCAGCCGGGCCAGCGACTGGCGGGTCGTGGACTTCACGGTGCTGGTCGAGAGCCCGAGCGCGCGGGCGGTCTCGACCTCGGTGAGGTCCTCGTAGAAGCGCAGCACCAGCACGGTGCGCTGCTTCGGGGTCAACCGGGCGAGGGCCTGGTCGAGCGTGAGCCGCAGGTCGGTGTCGGTCGGCACGACGGCGCCGTCGTGCCCGACCAGCGCCGTCTCCGCGATCCGGCGACGCCGCCACCACGAGATGTTCTGGTGGTACATCGCGCGCCGGACGTACGCCTCAGGCGACGTGTGGATGCGGCGCCAGTGCCTGACCGCCTGCATCAGGGCCGCCTGCACGAGGTCCTGGGCGAGGTGGTGGTCGCCGGTCAGGAGGTACGCCGTGCGCGACAGCGCCGCGCTGCGGGCGGCGACGAACTCGTCGAAGCCGTCCCTGTCTTCTGTGGTCACCGGAACCCCCTTCACGACGTATGACGCAGGCCGGGCCCGTCCCGGGTGGCATGGAGGTGGAAGAACCTACGTGCGGCGTCGACCCCGTGAGGCGAGGAGCACGATTCCCAGCAGTATCCCCGCGTAGCCGGCGATGGTCTCCGCCCGGGAGACCCACGCCTGGCCACCGGCGGGTTCCTCGTCGAAGTCGTGCGTCAGCTCCTGGTCAGGGTCGCCGGTGAGGTCGGGGATCAGGTCGACGGCGATGCTGAGACTCGGGGTGTCGGGGACGTCGCGCATGAGGATGTTGTAGGTCCACTCCGACTCCGGGAGGTCCGGTGAGGTGAGGAGGGCGAGGTGGTTGCCCTCGACATGGCTCCCGGCCGGTGCGTCGACCTGCGCGACCAGGAGCGAGCTCGCCGCCCAGCCGAGCGGGGTGACGCTCGCGCCGTCGGGATAGAGGTCGGTAGGCAGCGCACGGTCGGGACTGGTGCCGTCGGCCGCCTGGAAGGGCACGGCTGCGACAGGGTCGCTGCTCTCCGAGAACATCGCGCTCATGGCGCCGCCCGGCGCCACGACACCGGTCAGCGCGGACGTGCTGCTCTCGCCCGTCTCGGGGTCGAGGGTCCAGGCCTCCATGGGCGGCGGCACGTCCCGGGCGGTCTGGCGGCCGTAGACGTCCGCGGCCAGCCGGCCGTCCGCGGTCCAGGAGATGGCGCGCGGCGTGCCGGTGGCGGGCGGGACGTCCACCAGGCTGGCCTCGCCGGTCTCCAGGTCGACCACGCGATACCAGGTCGTCGTGAAGGACGGTTGTCCCTCCGGCCCCTCCTCGTAGACGGCGGTGGGGTAGGCGACCTGCCTGCCGTCCGGCGACAGAGCGAGCCACGGTCCGAAGAACCACTGGGCCATCTCGTCGACGAGGACGTCCGGGAAGTCCGGCAGCTCGACGTAGTGCGACTCACCCGTCATCGCATCCACTAGCACCGGCTGTCCGGCGAAGGGGTCGACGTACGCCACTGAGGCGCGGCCGAACGCCAGATCGGTCAGCGACTGGCCGACCGGCTTCTGGATCACGCTCGGGACAGCGGCCTCGCCGTCGACGCCGCCGGCCGGCCCCACCGCGTCGGGTCGCTCGACGATGACGCCGGCACCAGCGACGAGGGCGACGACGGCGAGCACCGCGGCACCTCTGGTGACCCGCGTACGACGTCGCGCGCGACGACCGCGGTCCCAGGCGGACGGGTCGGGGGAGAAGGTCTGGGTCTCGGCGAGGGCGGTGAGCTCCTCGCGCAGGTCGGTGCTCATGTGTCTGCTCCCACCAGGTCGGCGAGCTCGGGGGCCAGGTCGCGCAGCCGGCGCAGCGCGTCGCGGGACATGGACTTGACCGCGCCGCTGGAGATGCCGAGCGTGGCGGCCGTCTGGACCTCGGTGAGGTCCTCGAAGTAGCGCAGCACCAGCACGGTCCGCTGGCGGGCGGTGAGCCGGCGCAGCGCCTGCTCGAGGGTGATCCGCACGGTCGGGTCGGCCGCGGCCACCGGGGCGTCGTACGACTCCAGCGACGTCTCGGCGAGCTTGCGGCGCCGCCACCAGGAGATGTTCTGGTGATACATCGTGCGGCGCGCGTAGGCCTCGGGCGAGGTCTCGATGCGCTCCCAGTGCTTCGCCGCCTGCACCAGCGCGGCCTGCACGAGGTCCTCGGCGAGGTGGTGGTCACCGGTGAGGAGGTACGCCGTCCGCGCGAGGGCAGGGCCGCGTGCGCGGACGAACTCGTCGAACCCGGATCGATCAGCCATCAGGACCCCCTTCACCACGTACGACGCACACGGGCGCCGCTGCGGGGGTCAGCGGGCGAGAAGTTGTTTCAGCGGGCGCGTCGCGACAGGCGCTCGAGGTCCATGATCACCACGGAGCGGGGCTCCAGGCGCAGCCAGCCGCGCGACGCGAAGTCGGCGAGCGCCTTGTTGACCGTCTCGCGAGAGGCGCCGACCAGCTGGGCGAGCTCCTCCTGGGTGAGGTCGTGGTGGACGTGGACGCCGTCGTCGGCAGTGCGGCCGAAGCGGTCGGCGAGGTCGAGGAGCGCCTTGGCGACGCGGCCCGGGACGTCGGAGAAGACGAGGTCGGCGACGACGTCGTTGGACTTGCGCAGTCGACCGGCGAGCTGGGAGAGCAGGCCGCGGGCGACCTGCGGGCGGCCCTCGAGCCACTTCAGCAGGTCGTCGTGGGACAGCGAGGCGAACGTCGCGTCGGTGACAGCGGTGACGGTGGCCGAGCGGGGACCGGGGTCGAAGAGCGAGAGCTCGCCGAACATCTGGCCGGGGCCCATGATCGCCAGCAGGTTCTCGCGGCCGTCGGAGGACGAGCGGCCGAGCTTCACCTTGCCCTCGGTGACGACATAGAGCTTGTCGCCGGAGTCGCCCTCGTGGAAGAGGACGTCGCCGCGCCGCAGCGTGGTCTCGGCCATCGACCCACCGAGGGCGGTGGCCGCCTCGTCGTCGAGCGAGCTGAACAGCGGTGCCTGCCTGAGCACGTCGTTGTCCACGTCATTCCTCCATGTAGGTGCGCCCCGTGCCAGCCTGCGTCGGTCCCGCGGGATCGGTGATGATCCTAGCCGTGGTCCGGGTCACAAAAGCGACTCCACCCATTCCTAGGGGTTGTACGTCGCCCGTCGGGGTGTCGGTGGCTGACCGTACGCTGGGCCCGTGCCAGCCCCGCGCGAGATCGCCAAGCCCGACACCACGCTCGTGCGCAGGGCTCGCCGGATGGACCGGATCCTGGGGGAGACCTACCCCGATGCCGCCGCCGAGCTCGACTTCACCAACGCGTTCGAGTGCCTCGTCGTCACGGTCATCTCGGCGCAGACCACCGACCGCCGGGTCAACGCCGCGAGCCCGGCGCTGTTCGCGGCCTACCCGACCCCCGAGGCGATGGCCGCGGCGCCGCGCGAGCACATGGAGCAGCTGCTCGGACCGCTCGGCTTCTTCCGGGCCAAGACCGACTCGCTGCTCAAGCTGAGCCAGGCGCTCGTCGAGGACCACGACGGCGTGGTCCCAGCGCGGCTCGACGACCTCGTGAAGCTGCCCGGTGTCGGCCGCAAGACCGCCAACGTCGTGCTGGGCAACGCGTTCGGCCTCCCCGGCATCACCGTCGACACGCACTTCGGCCGGCTGGTCCGCCGCTTCGGGTGGACCGAGGAGACCGACCCGGTCAAGGTCGAGCACGCCGTCGCCGCACTGTTCCCCCGGCGCGACTGGACGATGCTGTCGCACCACCTGATCTGGCACGGCCGTCGCCGCTGCCACGCCAAGAAGCCGGCCTGTGGCGCGTGCCCGCTCGCGAAGCTGTGCCCGTCCTACGGCATCGGACCGACGGACCCGATCGAGGCCGAGAAGCTCGTGACCACCCAGGGCCCCGCATGAGGAAGATCCTCGTCGCGCTGCTGCTCGCGGTCACCCTGGCCGGGTGCTCGGACGACGGCGGCATCGTCGTACGCGCTCCCGACGTCAAGGTGGACACCCCCGAGCTCCGCGCCGCCAAGGACCGGATCGGGATGCTCGACTGCGAGCCCGGCACCGGTGACCCCGTCGAGGGCGGACTGCCCGAGGTGACGCTGCCGTGCCTGGGCGGCGGTCCCGACGTCGAGCTGTCGTCGCTGCGGGGTCCGGCGATCATCAACCTCTGGCAGGCGCGGTGCACGCCGTGCCGCAAGGAGATGCCGGCCCTGGAGGAGTTCCACCAGGCCTACGGCGACCAGGTGGCCGTGATCGGCGTCGACTTCAACGACGTGCAGCCCGCCGCCGCCCTGCAGCTCGCCGCGGACACCGGAGTCACCTATCCCTCGATCGCCGACCCCGGCGGGGACCTGATGACCGAGAGTGCCTTCGCGATCGGGCGACGCGGACTGCCGGCCTTCCTCTTCATCGACGCCGACGGCACGGTCGTCGGGACGGCCTCGGGTGGCGTCGACTCCGTCGCCGCGGTCAAGGAGCTCGTCGCCCAGCACCTCGGGATCACGCTGAGATGACGGACCTTCCCGGATGGCTGGCGCCCGTGGTCGACGCGGCGTCGTCGATCACCGTCCACGAGCTCACCCGCTTCATGCCGCCCGAGGACAGCGAGCCCCGGCGGGGTGCCGTGCTGATGGTGTTCGCTGACCGCGAGGACGACCCGACCGGGCCTGACGACCTCGCCCACCGCGGCGAGCTGCTGCTGACCGAGCGCGCGCACCACATGCGCTCCCACCCCGGCCAGGTGTCCTTCCCGGGCGGCGGGCTGGACGCAGGGGAGACCCCCGAGCAGGCGGCGCTGCGCGAGGCGTACGAGGAGATCGGCCTCGACCCGGCAGCGGTCGAGGTCTTCGGCGAGCTCCCGGAGCTGTGGCTGCCGCCGAGCAACTACGCGGTGACCCCGATCCTCGGCTACTGGCGGCACCCCGGCGACGTACGGATCGCGAGCCCCGACGAGGTGCACGAGATCCACCGCGTCGCGATCGCCGACCTCATCGACCCGGGCAACCGGATCAACGTCCGGCACCCGAGCGGCTGGATGGGCCCGGGCTTCCTGATCGGCCCCGACCGCGACGTCATCCTGTGGGGCTTCACCGCCGGGATCATCGCCCGGCTGTTCACCTATCTCGGGTGGGGCGAGGACTGGGACCGGGCGCGGGTGCGTGACCTGCCGGACCACATGCTGCAGGGTGTGCCCAGGGGGACCGACCTCGCGGACAATCCGCCGCAGAACACCAAGCTCGAGGAGTAGCGCTGTGAACGTCCTCGACTGGTGCCTGCTCGCACTCGTGGGCGTCTATGCCCTCTCGGGCTACTGGCAGGGCTTCATCACCGGCGCGTTCGCGACCGCGGGCCTGCTGCTCGGCGGCCTGGGCGGCATCTGGGTCGCGCCGCTCGCGCTCGGCGACGCGGCCCCGTCCCTGTGGGTCTCGCTGGGGGCGCTCTTCATCGTGATCGTCTCGGCGTCGCTGGGCCAGGCGCTGTTCCAGTACGTCGGCTCGCGCATCCGGGCGCGCATCACCTGGCAGCCGATCCGCGCCGTCGACGCGGTCGGTGGGTCGGTGCTCAGCGCGGTCGCGGTGCTGCTGGTGGCGTGGGCGCTCGGCGTCGCGGTGTCCGGCACGCGCATCGGCGGGATCACCCCGCTCGTACGCGACTCCGCCGTGCTCGCGCGCGTCGACGCGACCCTCCCGACCGACTCCGGCCGCGTGCTCCAGGCCTTCAACAACGTCGTCGGCACGACCTTCTTCCCGCGCTACCTGGAGCCGTTCGCTCCCGAGCGGATCGTCGCGGTCAAGCCCGGCGACAAGCGGATGCTCACCGATCCCGACGTGGTCGTTGCGCAGTCCAGCGTGGTGAAGGTCCGCGGGGCCAACGGCTGCGGCAGCGGCGTCGAGGGCACCGGCTTCTTCTACGCGCCCGGACGGCTGATGACCAACGCGCACGTCGTCGCCGGAGTGACCCGCCCGGAGGTCGAGGTCGCCGGATCCACCGTGGTCGCGTCGGTCGTGCTCTACGACGCCGACCTCGACATCGCCGTGCTCGCCCTGCCCGACACGGGCGTGCCCCACCTCAAGCTCGACACCCTGGCCGAGGCCGGTGACAACATCGCCGTGCTCGGCTATCCCGAGGACGGCCCCTACGACGTCGAGACCGGCCGGATCCGGTCCCAGCAGCGGCTGCGCTCGCCCGACATCTACGGCGACGGCACCGTCATCCGCCAGGTCTACTCACTCCGCGCGCTGATCCGCCCCGGCAACTCCGGCGGCCCGATCGTGACCTCGGCCGGCGACGTCGCCGGCATGGTCTTCGCCGCCTCGGTCAGCGACCAGGACACCGGCTACGCGCTGACCGCGGGCCAGATCGCCGACTCCGCCGCGCAGGGCGTCACCCGCGACTCCCCGGTCGACACCGGCACCTGCGTGCGCTGAGTCCGCCTCCATGGCGGTGAGCCAGGGGGATTCCGGCCGCTCGATGTCCCCCTCACGCACCGCCCACGGGAGCGTCGACACGTGACGCCCGTACGGCGGTGTCCGAGGAGGACTCGACGCGCGAGGAATGCCCCTCACGCACCGCTCAGAGGGCTGGGCGTCAGCCCTTGCCCTTGAGGGCCTGGGGGATCTGCTTGCCCTGCTTGATCGCCTTCTCGGGGGCCTTGACCTGCTTGACCTGCTTGATGCCGATGAAGGCGAGCAGGGCGGCGATCAGGACGTAGAGCCCGAACACGATCAGGAACGCCCAGTGGAGGTCGAGGCCGCGGCCGTTCCAGTTGATGAAGTAGGCGATCGAGACCGACAGCATGATGATCGCGAGCAGACCGAGGAAGGCGGCCCCGGCGAACAGGCCGATGCCGAGCCCGCCGTGCTTCACGCTGATCTTGATCTCGCTCTTGGCGAGCTCGATCTCCTGGGAGATGAGCGTCGAGATGTCGCGCTGGGCGTCCATGACGAGCTTGCCGAGCGTCGGATCGCTGTCCTTGATCGGTTCGTTCGCCATGTGGTGCGGTCCTTCGGTGTACGCCGGTCGATTGACGATGCGACCCTACCAACGGTGCCCACTAGACTGGCCCCTCAGGTGAGCCGGGAAGTCTGGTCGGCCCGCGGATGAGTCTGCGGTGATGTGGCAACGACCACCCCGAAAGGTGTGCCCCGCATGGCTTCACGATCGAGCAACCCTCACGACGACCCGAGCACCACGGACGACATCTGGGAGACCGGGCCGTCCTACATGGCCAGCAACAAGCCGCTGGCACGTTTCGTGGCGCGCCCCGTGCGCGAGTTCCTGCGCGTCGAGGCCGCGGGGTCCCTGCTGCTGCTCCTGGCAGCGGTGGTCGCGCTGGTGTGGGCCAACAGCCCGTGGGCATCGTCCTACGACGCGCTGTGGCACGCGCACCTCGTCATCGACGTGGGGCCACTGCACCTCGACGAGTCGCTGCAGCACTGGGTCAACGACGCACTGATGGTGTTCTTCTTCTTCGTCGTCGGCCTCGAGATCAAGTACGAGCTGGTGCACGGCGACCTGCGCGACCCCCGGACGGCGGCCCTGCCGATCATCGCGGCGATCGGCGGGATGATCGTCCCGGCCGGGCTCTACGTCGCGTTCAACCCGCCCGGCACTGACGGCAGCGCCGGCTGGGGGATCCCGATGGCCACCGACATCGCCTTCGCGGTCGGTGTGCTCGGCATCCTCGGGCGTCGGATCCCGTCGTCGGCGCGGCTGTTCCTGCTCACGCTGGCGATCGTCGACGACATCGGCGCCATCCTGGTCATCGCCGTGTTCTACACCGCCGACCTCTCGCTGGGCTGGCTGGCGATCGCGGTCGGCCTGCTCGGGGCGATGGTGGTGGCCCGGCTGCTCCGGATCTGGAGCATCAAGGTCTACGCCGTCATCGGCATCGGTGTCTGGTTCGCCCTCCTCGAGTCGGGGGTGCACGCCACGCTGGCCGGTGTCGCGATCGGGCTGCTCGCCCCGGCGGGTCCGCTGCTGAGGGAGGAGGTCGCCCGTGGCCACGCGCGGCGGGCCCTGCGCGACAACACGCTCGACCCCGACGAGCTGACCAAGCTGCGCTTCCTGCTCCGTGAGTCGGTCTCGGTGGTCGACCGCCTGCAGAGCTCCCTGCACCCGGTGTCGGCCTACGTCGTCCTCCCGATCTTCGCGCTGGCGAACGCGGGGGTCGAGCTCGGCGGGATCGGGAGAGCCTTCACCGCGCCGGTGGGGCTGGGCATCATGGTGGGACTGGTCCTCGGCAAGCCCGTGGGCATCCTCCTGGCGTCGTTCCTGGCCGTACGCCTCGGGCTGGGCCGGCTTCCCGACAACACCAGCTGGCCGATGATCTTCGGCCTCGGCGCGGTCGGCGGGATCGGCTTCACCGTGTCGATCTTCATCGCCGGGCTGTCCTTCCCGGGTGCCGAGCTGCTGACCGAGGAGGCGAAGGTCGCCATCCTGCTGGCCTCGCTGTTCGCCGCAGTGGTCGGGGTCGTGGTCCTCCTCGCCGCCACGAGCGGCCGCAAGCGGCCGGATATCTAGGGACGATCTCGTAGGTCCAGGGGCCGTTCTCCCTACGAGAACGTCCCTAGATACCGATCGGGGTCAGGCGGGGAGGACCACCCGGAAACGACAGCCGGCCGCCTCGGCGCCGGACAGGACGTTCTCGACGGCGACCCGGCCGTGGTGGGCCTCGACGATCCCCTTGACGATCGCGAGGCCGAGGCCGGCGCGGGCGGTGTGGACGTCCTGGACCTCGGGCTCGGGCGTACGCGCCGACGTGCCGCGGAAGCCGACGTCGAAGACCCGCTCGCGGGCGTCGTCGGCGATGCCGCCGCAGCCGTCGGTGACGGCGAGCTCGACGCCACCGTCGACCATGCGGGCGAGCACGTGCACCGAGCCGTCGGCGGGGGTGTGGCGGATGGCGTTGACGATGAGGTTGGCCAGCACGCGCGAGAGCCCGGCGGGGTCGGCGTCGACCTGCAGGCCGTGAGGGACCTCGCCGTCGAGATGTACGCGGCGGGCGCGGGCCACCGGGTCGGCCGCGGCGAGTGCCTCGCTGACCAGGTCGCCGAGGACGACGGGCTGCGTCTGCACGACGAGCTGGCCGGCGTGGATGCGGGAGAGCTCGAAGAGGTCGTCCACCATGACGACCATCCGGTCGACCTCGCCGCGGATCTGGCGGTGGTAGCGCTGCGGGTCGCTGGCGATGCCGTCCTCCAGCGCCTCGGCCATCACCCGGATCCCGGCCAGGGGCGTACGCAGGTCGTGCGAGACCCACGAGACGAGCTCGCGGCGCGACTCCTCGAGCATCTGCTCGCGGTCGCGGGCCTCGGCCAGGCGGTCGTTGGCGTCGGCGAGGTCGGCGGACAGCGCCTGGAACTCGGCAGGCCCGCGACGCTCGGCGACGACGCTGCCTCCCTCGCCCACCCGGCGTACGTCCTCGCGCAGGGACTGCGACCACCGCACCAGGGCGGTGGCGAGCACGAGCGACACGAGGAGCGACACGACGGCGGCGGCGCTCGTGACGATCAGCACGACCGAGCGGTCGTGGTCGGAGATCAGCATCCGGCGCGAGATGGCCTGCACGCCGACCAGCACGGTCAGGGTGGTGACGACGCCGACGACCGCGAGCTGCCAGCGCAACGACCGGTGGCGCAGGGCCCAGCCCGCCAGCAGCCCCAGCACGCCGACGGCGACACCGCTCGTGATCGCGACGACCCAGATCTCCATGAGGTCGCTCATGCGGGGTCCCCGCGGCGTTGTGCGGAGGAGCGAAGCGGGGGAGCAGAACGTCGTGGGGTGCTCATGTGGTCGCCTCCCAGCGATAGCCGACGCCCCAGACGGTGAGCAGGCGCACCGGGTTGGTCGGGTCGGGTTCCACCTTCTCGCGCAGCCGGCGGACGTGGACGGTGACGGTCGACTGGTCGCCGAACGACCAGCCCCACACCTGCTGGAGCAGGTCGTCGCGGGAGAACGCGACGCCGGGTCGGCCGACGAGGAACGACAGCAGGTCGAACTCCCGGGTCGTCAGGGACGCCTCCTGCCCGTCGAGCGTGACCAGCCGGCGCGCGCGGTCGACCACGAGGTCGCCGTCGGAGAGCACGGTCGGCGCACCGGTCTCGAGACCGCCCGAGGACCGGCGCAGGATCGAGTCGACGCGCAGGACCAGCTCGCGCGGGCTGAAGGGCTTGGTGACGTAGTCGTCGGCGCCGATCTCCAGGCCGACCACACGGTCCTGCTCGCTGCCGAGGGCAGTGAGCAGGACGATGGGTACGTCGGAGCCGACCCGCAGCCGACGGCAGACCTCCAGGCCGTCGAGGCCGGGCATCATCACGTCGAGCACGACCAGGTCCGCGGGCTCGTCGCGTACGGCGGACAGCGCGGTCGGCCCGTCGACGGCCTCGCGGACCTCGTGCCCGGCAGCGCGGAGGTAGTCGACGACGACCTCGCGCACGGTGGCGTCGTCGTCGACGACCAGCACCTTCGCCACGCCGCTCACCCCTTCTGGTGCGGCCGCCGTGCCCGGACGAACCCGGCGACGGCCACGAGCAGGACCACGATGACAGTGAGCGTGAGCCACGTCGCGCCGTAGGGACGATCGAGGAGCGTGGCGTTGTCGGGTCGGGCTCCGGACCGCGCGAGCACCGGCACGGTGACCACCGTCAGGGTGCCCCACACGACGAGGGCGATCGTCGCCGGCGCGCGCCACGGGGCCGGCAGCAGCCGCGACCCGAGCAGGCACAGGCCGATCACGAGCGCCGACAGCGCGACGTCGTGCAACGCGACGCCACCGGCGAACCAGATGCCGACCTCCAGCCACTGGCCCGGGTCCTGGCGGCTGAGGAAGAGGAAGGCGCCGTAGAGGGCGATCACGACGCCGAGGCCGCCGACTGCGAGACGCGTGGCCCTCACGACGACACCTCCAGGCGAGAGACCCACTTGGTCTGGAGCACGCCGGGCCGGTTGGGCGCGATCAGGCGGCACGGGTATCCGTGGTCGACGGCGAGCGGCTCGCCCGACAGGTCGAGGGCGAGCAGGGTGCGCTCGTCGGAGGCGAAGTTCGCCGGCAGGACGGTGCGCCGGTAGGGACCGTGCTCCTGGAGCGAGGTCACCAGGACGTCCCGCTCGTCGGCGTCGAACGATGCCAGCAGGTCGGCGAGGCGCACGCCGGACCACGTGCCCTGCGCGCTCCAGCCCTCGACGCAGGCGATCGGCAGGTCGACCGTGTGCTGCGGCATCGCGCGCAGGTCGTCGTACGACACCGTGCCGGCGACCGTGCCGCCGACCACGACCTCGAGGCGCCAGTCGGGTGAGATCGCGGACTCCTCGACCCCGGCGGCACGCGCGGACTTGTTGATCGGCACGCCGCCCGGACCCTCGCCGGTGCGGGTCGCGAAGACGGAGGCGTGCCGCAGCCAGGTCACGGTGCTGCCGGCGGTGGCGAGGGTGGCGACCGCAGCGGCGGCGAACGCGGTGCGAACGAGGCCGCGGCGCGACAGTGCTCCGGCCTTCGTGGCGGTGGACCGGTCGTGCGAGGTGGCGTCGATGTCGCTGGTCAGCGCGTCCCGGATCACCGGCAGCTTCACCGCGATGTGCAGGACCAGGGCGCCGATGGCGACCCAGGCGATCGCGTAGTGGGTGGTGCGGAAGGAGAAGGAGGACCAGGGGTACCACTGGGCCGAGTTGAAGAGGCCCGTCATGAGCTGGAAGATCGACGCCGCGACGAGCACGGCGTTCGAGGCACGCTCGAGGCCGGTCAGCAACAGCTTGCGCGGGTCGCGGAGCGGCAGGCTCTCGAAGAGGTTGGGCAGCACCGACCACAGCTTCACGAGCAGCAGCGGGATCGCGGCGATGCCCGACGTGACGTGCAGGCCCTGCGTGAGGCGGTAGCCCCAGCTCGGGCTGGTCGGGAACGGGATCGGACGGCTGGGCAGCTGCGCGTAGTGGCTGATCAGGCCGGTGACGAAGCACAGCCCGAACGCGATGCCGAGCCAGAGCCCCACCCGGGCCGCGACCGCGGGGGAGCGGAGGCGCGAGGTGAACGCGTCAGGCGTCGGAGGCGCGAGGCGCGAGGTCATGTCGTCTCGTCCAGGACGGCGACCCAGCGGTCGTCGAGACGGTGCACGCGCCGTACGACGAACCCGGCGGCTGCCGCGACCCGATCGATGTCGTCGACGCCGAGCGTCGCCCAGCGGAAGGGCCGGCTGCGGCGGTCGGCCGCCTCGAGGGAGGCCCAGCAGTTCGTGACGGCGACGCCGGGCTCACCGAGCTCGACGACCACGCGTCCTCCGGGCGCCAGCAGCGTGCGGACGCGCTGCAGCAGTCGCACCGGGTCACCGCCGATGCCGATGTTGCCGTCGGCCAGCAGCGCGGTGTGCCAACGCCCCTCGCCGGGCAGGCGGTCGAAGACGTCGCGCTGCATCGCCGGCACGCCGCGCTCGGCGGTCATCGCGACGGCGGCCGGGACGACGTCGATGCCCAGGGCGATGTGCCCGTGGGTGGCGAGCGCCTCGGTCAACCGGCCCGGGCCGCAGCCGATGTCGAGGGTGGGTCCGTCGCACAGCGCGACGAGCTCGAGGTCGGCCCGGTCGGCCGGCTGGCGCCAGAGGTGCACGGGGAGCGCCACGGGATCGCCGCCGAGGCCCACGACGACCGTGGGCGCACCGTCGAGAGCACTGGCGAAGACCTCGCTGAACGACTGCTCGATCACGACGCGACCTCCGTCCGGAGGGTCCGCCACGCCTCGGCGAACCGGGTGGTCGGCGCGAGCCACGCCACGAGGTCGGCGTCGGCGACCTCGTCGACGTCGGTCAACGCAGCGGCGTGCGCGACCCGGGCGCCGGCCCGCTCGAGGGCTTGCTGGGTCTCGGTGAACGTGGTGTCGCTCGACATCCGCACCTGACCCAGGTGGCGTACGACGTCGGCGTCGCGCCGGGCCAGCGCCCACCAGCCGCCGTCGGTCGCCGGGGCGAGCACGGCATCGTGGTCGGTCATGGCGGCGGCGACCTCGTGGAGCGCCGCGGCCGTGACCTGGGGCGTGTCCATGCCGATCTGCACGACGAGGCCCGGGCCGGCGTCGAGGTGGGCGTTGACGAGGCGTTCGGCGAACCCGTCGCCCCGCTGCGAGGTGATCGTCCAGCCGGCGAGTGCGGCCGCGAGCTCGGCGCCGCGTACGGCCTCGGTGAGGTCGCCGGACAGGCTGAGGTGGCTCGCAGCGCCGGCGTCTCGGCAGGCGTCGATGGTGTCGAGGAGCGCGGCGGCGGCGAGGTCGGCGGCCTCCGCGTCCCCGATCAGCGCGCCGAGACGGGTCTTCACGAGCCCGGCGACAGGAGCCTTGGCGACCAGCAGGGCCTTCATCGGAGCACCCGCGCGAAGTCGCGTGCCGTGCGGACCGTGCCGACGACCGAGCCCGAGACCTTGGAGCGGGTGCCCTCGGCGCGTGGGTGGTAGTCCACGTCGTGCTCGCTGACCCGCCAACCGGCGCGGGTGATCGCCTGCAGCAGCTCGACGGGATAGCCGAAGCGGCGGTCCTTGAGGTCGAGGTCGAGCAGTGCCTGGCGGCGACACACCCGCATCGGCGCGATGTCGTGGGCGTCCATCGAGATGGAGCGCCGCAGCCAGGCGGCGATCAGCGCGTTGCCCACCCGCGCGTGCCACGGCCACACGCCACGCTGCACCGGACGACGTCGACCCACGGCGATGTCGGCACGGCCGGCCTGGACGTCGGCCAGCAGGGGGAGCAGCTGGGCGGGGTCGAAGGAGCCGTCCCCGTCCATCACCGCGACGTACTCCGCCGTCGCGGCCTCGATGCCGGCGTGCACCGCGGCGCCGTAGCCCGGAGTCGACTCCGTGACCACGCGAGCCCCACACTCGCGTGCCACGGCGGCCGTGTCGTCGCGCGAGCCGTTGTCGACGACGATCACCGAGAACGCCGCAGGCACCCGCGGCAGGAGATCGCGGAGGGCTGGACCCTCATCGCGACAGGGGAGGACGAGATCACACATGTGCACCTCTCGGACGCTAGTCAGACCGGCTGGTCCGAGCCATGCTTTGTACCCTTACGGACCTGTGACATGTGCTCCGGCGACAGGCCTCCACACACGGCGTCCCTAGGCTGACGGGCATGACCGACGCCCGCACCCTACGCCGCGCGGTGGTCGGTCTGGTGGTCGCTCTGGCGCTGCTCACCCTGGGGTTCGTGGTGCCACCCCTCTTCGGATGGGACGTGGACGCCCGCAGCGACATGCTCGGGCTGCCGCCGCTGCACGGCTTCGTCGACGTGCGGTGGTCGCCGACCTCGGTCCTGGCCGTCCTGATCGCCGTCGCGGGCGTGTGGCGCGGCGAGGCCCTGGCGCGGACGCTGTCGTGGCGCCGCCTGCTGCTGCTGTCGTACGTCGTGGGGCTGGGGTGGCTCCTCGCCCTCGCGCTGGTCGACGGCGAGGCCGGGCTGACGCGGGTGATGGAGAGCCCCACCGAGTACATGGTGTCGGCGCGGGAGATCACCGACGTCCCGGCGATGCTGCGTGAATACGTCGACCGCATCCCCTACGCGTCCCCCGACAACTGGACGATCCACCTCGCCGGACACCCCCCGGGCGCCGTGCTCTTCCACATCGCCCTGGTGCGCCTCGGGCTCGGGGGTGACCTGGTCGCCGCGCTCGTGATCGTCGCGATCGCGGCCACCATCCCGCTCGCGACGATGGTGACCCTGCGCGTGCTCGGCGCCGAGGGGCCGGCCCGGCTCGCGGCCCCGTTCCTGGTGCTGTCGCCCGCCGCCGTGTTCCTCGCCGTCTCCGCGGACGCGGTCTTCGCCGCGCTCGCCGCCTGGGGACTGGCCGCGCTCGCCGCGTCGGCGAAGGCCGCCGGGCGCCTCCGGATGGTGGCCTGGGCCGCGACAGCGGGGCTGCTGCTGGGGTGGTGCGTGATGAGCTCCTACGGCCTGCCGCTCCTGGGTCTCCTGGCGATCACCGTGCTCTGGCTGGGGCGCTCGTGGTGGCCCTTGCCGGTGGCCGGTCTCGCCGCACTGGCGGTGATCCTCGGGTTCGCCGCGCTGGGCTTCTCGTGGTGGGAGGCCTATCCCGTGCTGGCCGACCGCTACTGGGACGGCATCGCGAAGACCCGGCCCTTCGCCTACTGGGTGTGGGGCAACCTCGGCGCCCTGCTCGTCTCCACCGGTCCGCTGCTCGGCGCGGGACTGGCCGTGGCCGCCCGCCGGCAGACCGGCCCGGCGCGCACCGTCGCTCTCCTCGCCGGGGCTGCCGCGCTGACGATCGCGATCGCGGACGCGAGCCGGATGTCGAAGGCCGAGGTGGAGCGCATCTGGCTGCCGTTCGTCCCGTGGCTGACGATCTCGCTGGCCCTGCTGCCGGGCGGTTGGCGCCGCTGGGGGCTCGCGCTCCAGGTGCTCACGGCGCTCGTCGTCGAGCACCTGCTCTACACCTCGTGGTGACCGTCAGGCCCTGAGCGGTGCCGTCGCGAAGGCTCGCAGGCCGTCGTCCGGGCCCACGGCCGCGGTGAAGCCCAGCTCGCGCGACGCCAGCTCGGGCGAGGCGACGACGTGGCGTACGTCGCCGGCGCGGAAGCCGCCCGTCACCTCCGGCGCGATGTCACGCCCGGTGCCCTCGGCGACGCGGGTGGCCACGTCGAGGATCGTCACCGGCTGGCCCGAGCAGACGTTGTACGTCGACCAGCGGGGCGTCGGTCCGGCCACGACCGACTCGAGCGCGAGCACGTTGGCGCGGGCCACGTCGTCGACGTGGACGAAGTCGCGCACCTGCCCGCCGTCCTCGTACACCTGCGGCGCCTCGCCGCGCTCGAGCGACGAGCGGAACATCGCGGCCACGCCGCTGTAGGGGGTGTCGCGCGGCATCATCGGGCCGTAGACGTTGTGGTAGCGCAGGGCGATCGCGGCGGCCCCGGCCTGGCGGACCCACGACGAGGCGTAGTGCTCCTGCGCGAGCTTGCTCGCCGCATAGCTGCTGCGCGGGTCGAGCCGTGCGTCCTCGGGCACGAGCCGCCACTCGAGGGGGCGGTCGCAGACGGGGCAGTGGTTCTCGAAGTCACCGGCCTCCAGCACCGCGACCGACCGCAACGGCGGGAGCTGCGGACCGTGGTCGGGGCACGCGTACAGGCCCTCGCCGTAGACGACCATCGACGAGGCGAGCACGAGCCGGTCGACACCCGCGTCGTGCATCGCGACGAGCAGCGCGGCCGTGCCGACGTCGTTGTGGGAGGCGTAGTCGGGCAGGTCGGCGACGCGTACGCCGGCACCGACGAGCGCGGCCTGGTGGCACACCGCGTCGACCCCGCGGAGCGCCTCGGCCCAGACGTCGGACTGCGCGTCGCGTACGTCGAGCTGGAGGGTGCCGTCAGGTGGCACGGACGAGCCGTGGGCGGAGGCCAGCATGAGGTCGACACCGACGACCTCGTGGCCGGCGTCACGGAGCTGGCGCCCGATCGCGGAGCCGATGAAGCCGGCCGAGCCGGTCAGCAGGACCTTCACGCGCCACTCTCGATTCCGGGCACCTCGTAGGTCAGCTCGATGCCGTCGGACCACGTGGAGCAGGTGCAACCGGTCGGATCGGGCAGCGCCTCGACGGCCGCGGTGAGGATGCCGGTCAGCCGATCGAGGTTCTGCTTGAAGAGGGCGAAGACCTCGTCCTGGCCGACCCCTGAACCG
Organism: uncultured Actinomycetota bacterium; assembly: GCA_963711175.1. Lineage (GTDB taxonomy): Bacteria > Actinomycetota > Actinomycetes > Propionibacteriales > Nocardioidaceae > Nocardioides. The sequence goes on along the minus strand of CAVQDC010000033.1, from coordinate 30,702 downwards.
GACTCGGCGCCGGCGTCCATGTCGGTCACGAGCGCGAGCGGGGCGTAGCACTGGCCCATCTCGCGGGCCAGCTGCGCCTCGGGGGCGCCGGTCATGTTGATCAGGTCCCAGCCCTGTGCGGCGTAGTGCTGCGACTCCGCACGCGTCGAGAAGCGCGGCCCCTCGATGATGACCATCGTGGCGCCGACGCGTACGTCGGACGATCCGGCAGCCAGCGCGGCCGAGACGCCGGGGCAGTAGGGGTCGCCGAACGGCAGGTGCACGGCACCCGACTCGACGTACGACCCGATGCGGCGGTGCGTCCGGTCGACCAGCTGGTCGGGGACGACCAGGTCGCCCGGCGCGACGGTGTCGCGCAGCCCGCCGACGGCGCACGGCGCCAGCACCTGGCGTACGCCCAGCGAGCGCAGCGCCCACGCGTTGGCGCGGTAGGGGATGCCGTGCGGCGGGTGGTCGTGGTGCGGGCCGTGCCGCGGCACGAACGCGACCCGGCGACCGGCGACCTCGCCGATCGCGATCGGGCCCGACGGGTCGCCGTACGGCGTCTCGACGGCGTGCTCGGTCGCGTCGGTCAGGAACGAGTAGAAGCCGGTGCCGCCGATGACGGCGATGTCGGCCCGGGGGATGTCGGTCACCTCGTCACCCTAGTGAGCGCCCGCACGCCGGGGTATCTAGGGACGATCTGGTAGGTCGGAGGGCGGTTCCACCCACCATTTCGTCCCTAGATACCCAGAGCGGGGTCAGTCCTCGGAGGCGGCCGAGCTCTCCTTGTCCTTGATCAGGTCCATCACCGTCGAGTCGGCGAGGGTGGTCACGTCGCCGACCTCGCGGTGCTCGGCGACGTCCTTGAGCAGGCGGCGCATGATCTTGCCGGAGCGGGTCTTGGGCAGCTCGGCGACGACCATGATCTGGCGCGGCTTGGCGATCGCGCCGATCTCCTTCTGCACGTGCTTGCGCAGCTCCTCGACGATGTCGTCACCGCCGTCGCCCGCGGAGTCGCGGAGGATCACGAAGGCGCACACGGCCTGGCCGGTCATCTCGTCGGCCGCCCCCACCACGGCCGCCTCGGCGACCTTGGGGTGCGACACGAGCGCCGACTCGATCTCGGTGGTGGAGAGGCGGTGGCCCGACACGTTCATCACGTCGTCGACGCGGCCGAGCAGCCAGATGTCGCCGTCCTCGTCGAGCTTCGCGCCGTCGCCGGCGAAGTAGAGGCCCTCCCAGCGCGACCAGTAGGTGTCCTTGAAGCGCTGGTCGTCGCCCCACAGCGTGCGCAGCATCGCGGGCCACGGCTCCTTGAGCACGAGGTAGCCACCGTTGCCGTTGCCGACCGACTTCGCGTCGTCGTCGACGACGTCGGCGGAGATCCCGGGCAGCGTCTTCATCGCCGAGCCCGGCTTGCCGGCGGTGACGCCGGGCAGCGGGCTGATCATGATCTGGCCGGTCTCGGTCTGCCACCAGGTGTCGACGATCGGGCAGCGTTCGCCGCCGATGACCTCGCGGTACCAGATGTAGGCCTCCGGGTTGATCGACTCACCCACCGAGCCGAGCAGTCGCAGCGACGAGAGGTCGTAGCCGTCGGGGATCTCACGGCCCTGCTTCATGAACGTCCGGATGGCGGTCGGCGCGGTGTAGAAGATCGTGACCTTGAGGTCCTGGATGATCTGCCACCAGCGGCCCTTCTCGGGCGTGCCCTCGTACATCACCTGCGTCGCGCCGTTGGCGAGCGGGCCGTAGACCATGTAGGAGTGGCCGGTCACCCAGCCGACGTCGGCGGTGCACCAGTAGACGTCGGTCTCGGGCTTGAGGTCGAAGACCTCCCAGTGCGTGAACGACGTGCCGGTGAGGTAGCCACCGGTCGTGTGCAGGATGCCCTTCGGCTTGCCGGTCGTGCCGGAGGTGTACATGACGTAGAGCGGGTGCTCGGAGTCGTGCAGCTCGGCCTCGTGGTCGGGCGAGGCGTTGTCGACGGCGTCGTGCCACCACACGTCGCGGCCCTCGTCCCACGCGACGTCCTGGCCCGTACGACGTACGACGAGCACGTGCCGCACGAGGTCGCCGGTCTTCTCCACGGCCTCGTCGACCGCGGGCTTGAGCGCACTGGCCGCGCCGCGACGGTAGCCACCGTCGGAGGTGATCACGACCTGGGCGTCGCAGTCGGCGAGCCGCGAGGCGAGCGCGTCGGCGGAGAAGCCGCCGAAGACCACGGTGTGCGGGGCGCCGAGGCGCGCGCAGGCAAGCATCGCGACGACGACCTCGGGGATCATCGGCATGTAGATCGCGACCCGGTCGCCCTTCTCCACACCGAGGTCGGTCAGCGCGTTGGCCGCCTTGGACACGAGGTCCTTGAGGTCGGAGTACGTGATGTCGCGGGTGTCGTCGTCCGGCTCACCGACCCAGTGGATCGCCACCTTGTCGCCGTTGCCGGCGTCGACGTGACGGTCCACGCAGTTGACCGCGGCGTTGATCGTGCCGCCGACGAACCACTTGGCGAACGGCGGGTTCGACCAGTCGAGGACCTGGTCCCACTTCTGGCCCCAGTCGAGCCGGTCGGCGGCGTCGGCCCAGAACGCCTCGCGGTCGGAGTCGGCACGGGCGTACGCCTCCTCCTTGACGTTGGCGTCGGCGGCCAGGTCGGCCGGGGGCTCGAAACGGCGCTCTTCGCGGGACAGGTTGGACAGGGTCTGCTCGGACAAGGCTCTCTCCTGGGTGTGGCGCGTGCGGGGATGGGGCGACCCCCTCGCCGAACCTACTCCGGCTCGACGAGGGGGTCACGGTGGTGTTGCTCGGTGTGCTGGTCAGTGCTTGCTGGCCTGCTCGGCGCCCGCGCCGGTCAGCGCGCGGACCTCGAGCTCGGTGTAGCGCTCCTCCGCCGACGGCTCCTTCGACGAGATGGTGCCGAGGTAGCCGAGGAGGAAGCCGAGCGGGATCGACACGATGCCCGGGTTCTCCAGCGGGAACCACGAGATGTCGATGCTGGTCGGCAGCAGGGACAGGTTCTTGCCGGTGACCGCGTCGACGCCCTTGCCGCTGACGATCGGGCTGAAGATCACCAGGCCGACGGACGAGATCAGGCCGCCGTAGATGCTCCAGAGCGCGCCGCGGGTGTTGAAGCGCCGCCAGAACATGTTGTAGATGATCGCCGGCAGGTTGGCCGACGCCGCGACCGCGAAGGCCAGTGCGACGAGGAACGCGATGTTGAGCTTCTGCGCCGGGATGGCCAGCACGATCGCGATCAGGCCGATGATGCCGGCGGCGATCCGGGACACCCGGATCTCGTCTGCCTCCGTGGCCTCGCCGTTCTTGTAGACCGAGTTGTAGAGGTCGTGCGCCACCGACACCGACGACGTCAGCGTCAGTCCGGCGACCACCGCGAGGATGGTGGCGAACGCGACGGCCGCGATCACCGCCAGCAGCACGGCGCCCCCGGTCGAGCCGGGTCCACCACCGACGGCCTCGGCCAGCAGCGGCGAGGCCAGGTTGCCTCCGGACGCGGCCACCTTGGCGTACGAGTCCTTGTCGAGCAGCGCAGCGGCACCGAAGCCGAGGACCAGCGTGAAGAGGTAGAACACGCCGATCAGACCGATGGCCCACAGCACCGACTTGCGCGCGTCACGCGAGGTCGGGGTCGTGTAGAAGCGGATCAGGATGTGCGGCAGGCCGGCCGTGCCGAGCACGAGGGCGATGCCGAGGGAGATGAGGTCGATCTTCGACGTGGTGCTCACGCCGTACTTCAGGCCGGGCTCGAGGAAGGCGTTGCCCTTGCCGCTGTTCTGCGCAGCGGTGCCGAGGAGCTCGGACAGGTTGAAGCCGAACTTCGCCAGCACGAGCACCACGATCAGCGCGGAGCCCGCCATCAGCAGGACCGCCTTGACGATCTGCACCCAGGTGGTGCCCTTCATGCCGCCGACGGTGACGTAGAAGATCATCAGCGCGCCGACGAAGAAGATCGTCAGGTTCTTGATGCCCTCGCTCGTCACGCCGAGCAGCAGCGCGACCAGCGCACCCGCGCCGACCATCTGGGCGAGGAGGTAGAAGATCGAGACGACGACCGTCGAGGTCGCCGCCGCCATGCGCACCGGCTTCTGCTTCATCCGGTAGGCGAGCTGGTCGGCCATCGTGTAGCGACCGGAGTTGCGCAGCACCTCGGCGACGAGCAGCAGCGCGACGAGCCACGCGACGAGGAAGCCGATGGAGTAGAGGAAGCCGTCGTAGCCCGAGAGCGCGATGGCGCCGGAGATGCCGAGGAACGACGCCGCCGACATGTAGTCGCCGCCGATCGCGAGACCGTTCTGCAGGGGCGAGAAGTTGCGTCCACCTGCGTAGTGGTCGGCCGCGCCTGACGAGGTACGGCTGGCCCAGATGGTGATGCCTACGGTGAGGGCGACGACGCTCAGGAAGAGCCCCGTGGTGAGGACCTGGTGACCTTCCATGTCAACGCACTCCCTTGTCGGTGTTGTCGGTGCGGCCGTCCAGCGTGCGGTGGTAGTCCTCGGTGAGCTGGCGCGCCAGCGGGTCGAGGTTGGCGTTGGAGTAGCGGGCGTAGACGAAGGCGAGCACGAACGTCGTGAGGAACTGCAGCAGGCCCCAGACCAGAGCGACGTTGATGTTGCCGACCAGCTTGGTGCTCATGAAGTCGTGGGCGAACATCGACGCCAGGACGTAGGCGCCGTACCAGGCCAGGAAGGCGGCCGTGGCCGGGATGACGAAGCTGCGATAGCGGGAGCGCAGCTCGGCGAACTCGGGTCGTGCAGCCAGCTCGTCGTAGACGGGATCGTGGCGCGCGGCCTGGTCGTGGCTATCTGTCACGTCAGGTTCCTTTCCGGGCGGGGGTCACCGAGGTGTGACCGCCGTCACCGTGGCACCGGGCCGGTCCGGCCGGGGAGGGTGCCGCGCTGGCTGGTCGGCCGGTGGACACGTCGGGTCGGCGGGCGGTCGATGTCGTACGACGAGCGGTCGGGCGGGTGTGCCATCCTGCGCTTCATGCGAGCAGCCGACCTGATGGAGCCGTTCCCGACCGTGTCGTTGTCCACGCAGGCACTGGCGGCGGCACGGTTGATCGGTGAGGCCCGGTTGCCCGGGCTGATCGTCTGCGACGACGACGGATCGCCACACACGGTCCTGGGCGGGTCACAGGTGCTGCGATTCATGATCCCGCAGTACATCCAGGACGACCCGACCCTGGCCCGGGTCTACGACGACGTCGCCGCCGACGAGCTGCTGGGCAAGCTGTCCACCAAGACGGTGAGCGACCTCCTGCCGCGACGCCAGGACCGCAACGACCTTCCGGTCGTGGACGCTGATGCCACCACGGTGGAGATCGCGGCCGTGATGGCCCAGCTGCACAGCCCCGTGGTCGGGGTCATCGACCAGGGACGGGTGATCGGGGCGGTGACGGTCAGCCGGTTGTTCGAGCACCTGTTCCCTGACCTGCCCACGACGGACCACCCGTCAACGGCTGCTCCGTCGGGGGAGGACACCGCGTCGTGACGGTGCTGGTGCTGGTCGCGTTCGTGACCGCCTACGTCCTCATCGCCACCGAGCGGATCCACCGGGTGGCTGCTGCCCTGGGCGGCGCCGCGGTGATGGTGCTGCTCGGAGTGGTCGACGCGAAGGTCGCGTTCTTCAGCGAGGAGACCGGCGTCGACTGGAACGTCATCTTCCTGCTCCTGGGGATGATGATCATCGTGGGAGTGCTGCGACGCACCGGCATCTTCGAGTTCGTCGCGATCTGGGCGGCGAAGCGGGCCGGCGGCCGCCCGTTCGCCGTGCTGGTCATGCTGATCGTGATCACCGCGGTGGCCTCCGCGCTGCTCGACAACGTGACCACGGTGCTGCTGATCGCCCCGGTCTCGCTGCTGGTGTGCGAGCAGATCGGTGCTCCGCCCGTCCCGTTCCTCATCGCGGAGGTGATGGCATCCAACATCGGCGGCACCGCGACCCTGATCGGCGACCCGCCCAACATCATCATCGCCTCGCGCTCCGGGTTGACGTTCAACGACTTCGCTCTCAACCTCGTCCCGATCGTCGTGATCCTGGTCGCCGTGTTCATCGCGATGTGCCGGGTGATGTTCCGCTCCGCGTTCGTCTTCCACCCCGAGCGGGTGGAGTCCCTGATGCGGCTCGACGAGCGCGACGCGATCCGCGACGTACCGCTGCTGATCCGCTCCGGGATCGTCCTGCTGGCCGTGCTCGTGGGTTTCGTGGCCCGTCCACTCCTCGGCATCGAGCCGTCCCTGGTGGCGCTGCTGGGAGCCGGGGCCCTGGTGGCCATCTCCCGGATGGACACCCAGGACTACCTCGCCGACGTGGAGTGGTCCACGCTGGTCTTCTTCATGGGCTTGTTCGTGATGGTCGGTGCCCTGGTCGAGGTCGGCCTGATCGGCGACCTGGCCGAGTCCGCGACCTCAGCCATCGGCGACCACTACTTCGCGGGCTCCACCGTCCTGATCTTCGCTTCCGGGATCCTCTCGGGTGTCGTCGACAACATCCCCTACGTCGCGACGATGAGCCCGCTGGTCGCTGACCTCGTGAACGCCGGCGACGGCAGCGCCGGAGCGAACTCGGCCTGGTGGGCGCTCGCCCTGGGCGCGGACCTGGGCGGCAACGCGACCGCGGTGGGGGCCAGCGCCAACGTCGTGGTCCTGGGGATCGCAGCCCGCAACGGTCACCCCATCTCCTTCTGGGGGTTCACCAAGTACGGCCTCGTCGTCGCCGCCGTGACGATCGTGGTCGCCTGGGTCTACGTCGCGCTGCGCTACTTCGCCCTCGCCTGATCCGAGCCTCCCAGCGCGGTCGCGGCGACTCACCCCTCCGCGGCTGCCGCGGCCGGTGCGCCCGTGGGACGCTCTGCCCGTGGAGAGCAACAGCCGGAAGCGCGACGCCAGCATCCTCGCGATCGCGTGGGTGGTCCTGCTCGCGGGCGTGCTCGCGATCGGGTGGCTGCTCACCCACCCGCTCGAGTCGACGATCGACCCGTGGGACGACAGCGTCGAGCGATGGATCGCCGAGCGTCGGACGCCCACCGGGGAGTTCCTCGCAGCGTGGGGCAGCCACCTCGCCGACACCATCGTCGGCGTGATCGTCGCCGCCGTCGCGGCCCTGGTGCTCTGGCGCAAGCAGCACTCGTGGCGACCGGTCGTCTACTTCACGGTGCTCGTCGGCGGCACGCTCGTGCTCTACCTGATCGTCACCGCGCTGATCCCTCGCGACCGGCCGCCGGTCAAGATCCTCGACCCCGGCCTGGTCCCCGACCACAGCTTCCCGTCGGGTCACATGGCGACCTCGATCGTCGTCTACTGCGCCCTCGCCATCTACCTCGCCCGCACGGTGGCGGGCTCGATGCGCTGGGCGTGGATCCTCTTCATCCCGCCGTTCATCGTCGCTCCGTCCCGGCTCTACGAGGGCGCCCACCACCCGACCGACGTGCTGACCAGCCTGGTCTTCGCCCCGCTCTGGGTGGCGGCCGTGGCGTACGTCGTCCTCCCGCGTGACCCGGCGGACGGGTCGCGGGCCAAGCGCTCGTAGACGCGCGGACAGAAGTCGGCCCGGCCGCGCTCGCCGAGCGTGGGTGGGCGTGCGGCGAACCACTTGTATCCGCGCGTCTACGAGGGCGGACCAGCGGACCGATCACGTCCACACCTCTGGTCGCCACGCTCGCTGCGGGGTGACGGCGGCCCGTTCGGTCCGTTCGCCGGCGCTTTTCGGCCACCTGACAGTGTGGACAGCATGACTTCTCCCATCGTCGTCGTGACCGGAGCCAACGGACTCGTGGGCAGCCACGTGGTGGCCGCGCTGAGCGAGAGGGGGGCGACGGTGCGTGCGGTCGTACGCCGCGCCGGCACGGCTCCCGACCTGCCCGGCGTCGGGGAGCACGTCGGCGAGTTCGGCGACGAGGCCTTCGCCGCCCAGGTCGTCGCCGGCTCCGACGCGCTCGTCACCACCGTGCACCCGCTCGGCGGCGATCGCGACGAGCAGCGGCGCGTCGGCCTCGACGGCACGCTGGCCATCGCTGAAGCAGCGACCGACGCGGGCGTCCCGCTGATCGTGCACGTCTCGACGGCCGGCGTGTACGACCGGAGCCCGGAGGTGGGCGACGTGACCGAGGACTCGGCGCTGGTCCCTGACGACGCCGACGACTACTCGGTCATCAAGCGGGACATCGACGAGGCCCTCGCCGGCCTCGGCGGGACGACCCGTGTCCTCGTACGCCCGCCGATGATCCTCGGCCCGGGCGAGTCCTCGGTGTGGAACACCGTCCAGCCGGCCGCCATCGCGAAGGACGGGTCGCGCCGCCACGCGATCGCCGACCAGACCGCGGCCTGGGTGCACGTCACCGACCTCGCCGCGATCACCGCCGACCTGGCCACCGGTGCCGTCCCCCTGCGCGACGACGTGTCGGCCGGCCCTCTCCTCGGTGGCTGCACTCCGGTCAACGTGGCCGGCGGTCCGGCGACGATGCGCGACTACCTCGGTGCCGTCACCGAGGCTCTCGGTGTGGAGCCGACGTGGGACGACAAGCCCGCCTGGACCGGACAGATCCGCGCCGATCGCGCCCAGGGCTGGGGCTGGACGCCGCAGGTCTCGCTGGAGGATGCGCTCGCCGAGCTCAGGGCCGGCCTGAGCCCTCTGTGAGACTGAGCGACATGGAGCAGCGAACCCTCGGAAGGACCGGCCGTGCGGTCTCGGTCGTCGGCCTCGGCACCTGGCAGCTGGGCGCGGACTGGGGTGACGTCAGCGAGGAGGACGCCCGCGCGGTCCTCGAGGCGTCCGCCGAAGCGGGCGTGACGTTCTACGACACTGCCGACGTCTACGGCGACGGCCGCAGCGAGCAGATCGTCGGGCGCTTCGTCGCCGACCATGCCGGTGCCGGCTTCACGGTCGCGACCAAGATGGGTCGACGCGACGAGCAGGTCCCGGAGAACTACGTCGAGGCCAACTTCCGCGCCTGGCTGGACCGCTCGCGTCGCAACCTCGGCGTCGACACGATCGACCTGGTGCAGCTGCACTGCCCGCCCAGCGAGGTCATCGACGACGACGCGACGTACGACGTGCTCGACCGCCTCGTCGACGAGCAGGTCATCGGGGCGTACGGCGTCAGCGTCGAGACCGCCGCCCAGGCACTCGCCGCGATCGCCCGGCCGCACGTCGCCAGCGTCCAGATCATCCTCAACGCGTTCCGGATGAAGCCGCTCGACGAGGTGCTCCCAGCGGCGCAGGCCGCCGGCGTCGGCATCATCGCTCGCGTGCCGCTGGCCTCGGGCCTGCTGTCCGGAAAGTACGGCATGGACACGACCTTCGCCGACGACGACCACCGCACCTACAACCGCGACGGCAGCGCCTTCGACGTCGGCGAGACCTTCTCGGGAGTCGACTACGCCACCGGTGTCGAGGCAGCGCAGGAGTTCGCGCGGCTCGTCGCCGACAGCGGCCTCGACGTCACGCCTGCGCAGGCCGCCATCGCCTGGATCTGCCAGCTGCCCGGCGTCTCGACCGTCATCCCCGGTGCCCGCAACACCGGCCAGGCGCGGTCCAACGCAGCCGCCGGCGAGGTGGGCGAGCTGCCCTCCTCGCTCGTCGAGGCGATCGCGGACCTCTACGACCGCCGGATCCGGGCAGACGTCCACGACCGCTGGTAGCGCGCGATGAACCTCCAACGGTGGGTCCTGCGGGCCGAGCGCACGCTGGACGCGGCGGTGCACAGGCAGGGGGACCGCACGCCGGCCGACTTCCGGATCGAGACCTACCTCGGACACGGCGGACCTGCGGGCGTCGTCGTACGCGGCCGGGTCCTCGACAACCCGCTGGAGACCGAGGTCGAGGAGGGCGAGGGAGTGCGCGCCGCCTTCCAGCGCACCGTCGGCACGTTCCTGACCCGCGAGCTGCCGGGAGTGCCGCTCGAGGTCACGGTGGCGGGGACGAGTGCCACGACGGTCAGCGACCACGACGGCTACTTCAAGCTCCGCCTCGAGGTCGACCCCGGCGTGCTCACGAGCCCGTGGACGACGGGGACGGTCGAGCTGGACGGCGACTACCGCGGCGTGACCGGGTCGCCAGCGGTCGAGATCGAGGTACGCGTCCCGGCCGCCACCGCGACGTACGGGATCGTCTCGGACGTCGACGACACGATCCTCGAGACCGGCGTCCAGCGGGCGCGGCGGATGGTCGTCCAGACGCTGACCGGCTCGTCCTTGACACGGACGCCGTTCCCGGGTGCGGCCGAGCTCTACCGCGACCTCGCAGCGGGCGAGAATCCCGTCTTCTACATCTCGTCGAGCCCGTGGAACCTGCACTCGTTCCTGCTCGGGTTCCTGCGCCACCGCGGGTTCCCGCTCGGTCCGGTCCTGCTGCGCGACCTGCTCGGCACGCGGGCCGGGCGTGAGCAGAAGCACGAGCGCATCCGCGAGGTCCTCGACCTCCACCCGGACCTGTCGTTCGTGCTGCTCGGCGACTCCGGAGAGCGCGATCCCGAGATCTACGCCGACATCGTGCGCGAGTACCCCGGCCGGATCCTGGCGGTCTACATCCGCGAGGTCCGGCTCGACCCGTTCGACGGGCGGGTGGAGGAGGTGTCGGGTGCCTGGGCGTCGGACGTGCCCTTCGTCCTGGCCGCCGACTCCGACGCCGTACGACGGCACGCGACGAGCCTCGGGCTGCTCTGACTCCGGCGACCCCGAGCTCTCAGGACGTGCCGAGCACCCGGTCGACGAGGGCGTTGCGGAACGTCGCCGCCGGGTCCACGCGCTCGGCCAGCGCACGGAAGTCGGCGAGCCGCGGGTGGTGGTCGTGGTCGACCCGGTCCCACACCTTGCCCCAGTGCGGGCGGGCGCCGAAGGGAGCGAGGGCGTCCTCGACGCGTCGGACCATGGCCAGCACGGCGGCCGGCTCCCGGCGCCACGTGAAGTGGAGAGCGACCGTCTCGCGACCCTGCGCCGGTGACATCCAGAGGTCGTCGGAGTGGATGCCGCGGATCTCGCTCACGATCAGCAGGGCGGTGAGCGCCCCTCCTGTCGCCGCCGCCAGGTCGGTGACGGCGCGCAGCGCAGCCGCAGCCTCGGCCGCGGGGACGAACCACTCCGACTGGATCTCCTCGCCGAAGCTGGGCTGCCGGTCGCCCCGGAAGTGCGGCAGCCGGTCGGACCACGGCCCGGGGGTGCCGCGGGCGGTGATGTGGTCGCCCCCGCCCAGGGTGAGCGACGCGGTGGCGGGCGGGACTGCCTCGGTGCCTCCGATCCAGTCCGCAATGCCCCGGTCGTCGGTGGTGCGGGTCTTCACCAGCACCTCGGTCGGGTCCGCGTCGTTCCACCGGCCGAAGACGCTGACGCTGTAGGCCGACGCCAGCACCTCGTCGATGCGCTCGACCACGTCGCTCCAGCGCAGGTGGGCGTAGAGGTCCTGGCGCACGTCGTACGTCGGCTCGACGTCGAGGTCGAGCGAGACGACGGCACCGAGTGCGCCCAGCGCGACGACGGAGCCGTCGAAGTCCGCCTCGCCGCGCGAGAGGGTGCGCAGCTCGCCGTCCGGGCCGATCAGCTCGAGGCGGCGCACGGCCGAGCCCAGGATGCGGTTCCCGGTCCCGGACCCGTGCGTGCCTGTCGACGTCGCGCCCGCCACCGAGATGTGGGGCAGCGAGCCCATGTTGGCCAGCGCGAGGCCGTTGGCCTGGAGGTGCGCCGCGACGTCGTTGTACGGCGTACCGCCGGCGACCCGGACCGTGCCGTGCTCCCGATCGAGCACCGGCTCGGTGACCAGACCGGTGAGGTCGAGCAGCGTCCCCTCGGTGTCGCAGAGCGCGTTGAAGGAGTGACGGGTGCCGAGCAGGCGTACGCGCGTCGACGCGCGGACGACCTCCTGCGCCTCCTCGAGCGTGCGGGCCCGGACGTAGCGCGCAGCCGCGTACGTGTGATTGCCGGCCCAGTTGTGGCCGGCCGGCCCGTCGGACGGGGTGGATGACAGCGGACCGGGCATGCGTCTCCTCGACTCGGGCGGACCGCCGGCGTCGACCGAGCTGCGCGGACGACGCCGACTGGTGGCACCACCGTACGAGAGGATGGACAGGTGAGCAGGGACCGCGTCTTCGGCCAGATGCCCGACGGGCGCGAGGTCCGGGTGCTGACGATCGGCTCGGAACCGGGCCCGGTGGTCGAGGTGCTCACCCTGGGCGCGACGGTCCATCGGTTGGTGGTCGGGAGCCGCAACGTCGTGCTCGGCCATCCCGACGTCGCCGAACGGCTGGCGAGCAGCGACTACATCGGCGGCACCATCGGGAGGTACGCCAACCGCATCGCCGGTGGACGCTTCGCCTTGGCCGGTGAGGCCGTCGCGGTCCGCACCCACGACCGGGGCAACAGCCTGCACGGCGGGCCGGAGGGCTTCGACGTACGACTGTGGGACGTCGTCTCGCACACGGCTGACGAGCTGGTGCTGTCGCTGGTCAGTCCCGACGGCGACCAGGGCTTCCCCGGCGAGGTGACCGCCCGGGTCCGCTACCGCGTCTCTGGACACAGCGTGGCCGTGGAGATGGAGGCGACCACCGACGCGACCACGGTCGTCGGCATGACCAACCACGCGTACGTCAACCTCGACGGCGAGGACGCGGGCTCGATCGACGACCACCTGCTCGTCGTCGACGCCGACGACTACACGCCGGTCGACGCGACCGGGATCCCGATCGGCGAGCCCGAGCCGGTCGAGGGAACGCCGTTCGACCTCCGCTCGCCGACCCCCGTGGAGCGGGCTCTCGACCACAACTTCGTCGTGCGCGGCCGCGGGTTGCGGCGCCACGCGTCCCTCTCGTCGCCGCGGGCAGCGACGACGCTCGAGGTGTGGAGCGACCAGCCAGGGCTGCAGGTCTACACGGGCGACATGCTCGACGGTCCGCGCTACGGGCGCCGATCCGGCATCGCGCTCGAGCCGCAGGTCTTCCCCGACTCCCCGAACCACCCCGAGTGGCCGTCGCCCGTCCTGGAGCCGGGCGAGACCTACCGCTCGACGATCGAGTGGCGCTTCAGCTCCTGATCATGAAGACCTCGGGGTGGGGCAGCGGCTCGAAGCCGACGCGCGCGTAGACCTCGTGCGCGTCGCGGGTCGCGAGCAGGACCCGGCTCAACCCCAACGGCTCCAGGTGCTCCATCACGGCGTCCACCAGCATCCGACCCAGCCCGCGGCCGCGGTGGTCGCGGTCGACGTACACGTCCGCGAGCCAGCCGAAGTTGGCGTGGTCGGTGAGCACGCGCGCGTACGCCACCTGCCGCCCGTCGGTGGTGAAGACGCCGAAGTTGAGCGAGTTCCGCGCGGCCGTCTCGATGTTGTCGCGAGTGCGGCCCATCGCCCAGTAGGCGTCGGTGCTGAGCCACGGATGGATGCGGTCGAAGTCCATGTCGGCGAGCTCCGTGCGGATCTCGTAGCCCTGGGTGGTCATGCCCCCGATCCTGTCAGCGCTCCCACTAGACCGGGGGTTGTCGCGGGTCGTGGCGAGGTCGACGATGAGCACATGGGTGAGGCCGCGATCAGCATCGAACGCACGATCAGGGCGCCGATCGCCGACGTCTTCGACCGGCTCGCCGACATCGAGGGCATCAACGAGTGGCAGCCCCACAAGGGCAGCATCAGGCGGAAGTCGGTGCAGACCTCGCCCGGTCCCGTGGGCCTCGGGACGACGTACGAGGACTCGACGCTGTTCGGCAAGGCGCCGGGCGAGGTGTCGACCTTCGTCCGGCCGACGGACCTCGTCTACCACTGGCGCCAGACCGTCGCCGGCCGCACCCTGGCGGAGGGGTGGCCGGGCTACACGCTCTCCTCGGTGGGTGCGGGCGAGACGCTCGTGGTCCACCACGCACGCCTCAGGACGTACGGCATCTACGGCCCCGCCACGCCGGTCATGAAGCGCATCGCGATGCGCGAGCGCACGGCAGTGCTCGACGCGCTGGAGGCGTCCTTCTCCTAGCCCGCGGCGGTCCTGGTGGTGCGGAAGTGTCGAAGCAGCCCCCGATGCACTATCGTTGTCCTTGTTGAAGGGACGACCCCGGTCGTCCTGGCCGCACACAGAGTGCGGCTCGTATCTCGTACTCCTGGTTTTCGGTTCGCTGGACTCCATCAGGTGGATGTCTTCAGCAGCTCGCAGGGCACACAGCCCGCGAACGAAAACAAAGGAAAATCATCATGGCTTCAGGCACCGTCAAGTGGTTCAACGCTGACAAGGGCTTCGGCTTCATCGCCCAGGACGGCGGCGGCGAGGACGTGTTCGTTCACTTCTCCGCGATCCAGTCCAACGGCTACAAGTCCCTCGACGAGAACCAGAAGGTCGAGTTCGACCTCGCCCAGGGCCCCAAGGGTCCCCAGGCCGAGAACGTTCGCGTCTCCTGATCTGAGTCACTGAGAGCCCTCGACCGCTTCGGCGGTCGGGGGCTCTTGTGCGTGCGGGCCTGCCTGCTAGCTGTCGTTGGCCTCGCCCACGAGCTCCTCGGCGATGAGGCGGAGCTTGATGTTCCGGTGCGACGAGGCACGGACGAGGAAGGCGAAGGCGCGGTCCTCGTTCATCTCGTAGCGCTCCATGAGGATTCCGATGGCCTGTCCGATGACTCGACGGGCCTGCATGCCCTCGTTGAGGTGTTCGCGCTCCTGGGCGTGACCGAGGGCGATGGCTGCGTGGGTGGCGAACAGACGGGCGAGTGACTGCGCGTCGTCACTCACGTCATCCTCGGTGGTCGAGTAGAAGTTGATGCCGCCCAGGGTGCCCTCGTCGAGGTAGAGCTTGACCGCCAGCTGGGACCGCACACCTGCCTTCCGGGCCTGGGGCACGTAGTTCGGCCAGCGCTGTTCGTCGTGGAGGTTGGACACGGAGACGGCAGCAGTGCCGTGCAGCACGTCCGAGCTGGGGCCTTCGCGCAGGGTGTACTGGGCCTTGTCGAGGGCCAGGACGAGGTCGCCGGTGAAGGCCCTCGTCTCGACCTGGCCCAACTTCTCGAGCGTCGCAATGCCGACGTGGTCGAATCCCGGCACGGAGTTGCAGGCGACCTCGACGATCGTCTGCAGGGTGTCGTCGAGGCTGCGTGCGGTGTAGAGCGTCAGAGCAGCCTGCTCGATGGACTGGGCAAAGTCGGTCTGTGCGAGCACGGGGCTCTCTCGGGTGCACTGGAAGCGAGGCACACAGAGAGGCGCTCATCACCAGACGCTGCAGACCAGCCGCTGGTTCGAAGGTGAACCAGGCGGTGACCTCACCCTACGCGCCCAGCCCTCGGCGGGCGGTCCAACGCGTACGGCCGCGATGAGGCGTACGGTGGCGCCCTCGGGACTCCGACACGAGCGACTGAGGCTGGAGACATGGGGACGTCCGCCACGCACAGCACCCTGTTCTACGACGGGGCGCGGCAGTACGCCGAGGAGGCGGGAGGCTTCCTCCGCGACGGTCTCCTGCGCGGCCAGCGCGGCCTGGTGATGGCGCCGGCGCGACGGGTCGACGACCTGCGATCGTTCCTCGGCCGCGACGCCGACGAGGTGACGTTCGTCGAGGAGGCCGTCGCCTACGCCCCGCAGTGGAACGCCTATCGCGTGCTGCTCGACTTCGCGGCCAAGGCGCCGGGCGTACGCACGCGTGCGATCGCCGAGCAGACGCTGTCGGCACGGACGCCGGCCGAGCTGGTCGACTACCAACGGCTCGAGGCGGCCATCAACGTCGTGTTCGCCGAGAGCGACGTCGACCTGCTCTGCCCCTACGACGCGACCACGCTGCCCACGCACCTGCTCGACATCGGCCTGCACACCCACGATGCGATGCGCGCGAAGGGTGCGATGTCGCCGAACGCCAGCTATGACGAGCCCCTCGCCATGCTCGCCGGCCTGTCGGCCGTCGTCGCTGCGCCGCGCGACGCGATCACCATCGACTGCGGCTCCCCCGCCGACGTCGCCACCGCACGGAAGCTCGTACGCAGCCTGGGCGCCGACCTCCGGCTGGACCCTGACGTGGTCGCCGACATCGCGCTCGCGGTCACCGAGGTGCTGACCAACGCGATCCTGCACGGTGAACCACCGGCACTTCTCCACGTCTACCAGTCCGGTCCGACCTGGGTCTGCCACGTGCAGGACAGCGGGCACGACCTGCTCGACCCGCTCGTCGGGCTTCTCCCGCCATCCCTGCCGTCAGACCACGGCTACGGCCTCTGGCTCGCCCGCCAGCTCTGCACGGCCGTCGACGTCGGGAGCGACGCGACCGGCACCCACGTGCGGCTGCACACGCGTACGACTGCTGCCTGAGTCTTCCTACAGCGGCAGCAGCGCCGAGACCCGGCCGCCGGACGGGCCGGGCCCGGCCTCGAGCGAGCCGCCCAGCTCGGTGGCGCGCTCGCGCATCGACGACATGCCCACCCCGGGGCGCCAGCTGCCAGTGGTGCCGCCGCGGTCGGTCACCTCGAGGTGCAGCCCGTCGACGGCGGGTTGCAGTCGTACGGATGCTGAGGCGCTGGTGCTGTGCCGCGCCACGTTGGTGAGCGCCTCGGTGACGATGCGATAGGCCGCCACCTCGACCGCCGCCGGCAGGTCGGGGAACTCGGTGGGCGCTGACACCTCCACGGCGACGCGATGCCCCTCTCGGTTGCGCAGGTCGATCGCCTGCTGCCGCAGCGCCGGCACCAGGCCGAGCTCGTCGAGCGCCGGCGGCCGCATGGCGTAGACCATCCGCCGGATCTCCTCGATCGCGATCACGGTGTCTGCACGCAGCTGGGACACCAGCTCCTCAGCCGCAGCAGGATCAGTGCGGATCAGGTTGCGCGCCGCGTCGGAGGTGAACGCGACCCCGGACAGCCGCGGTCCGAGCCCGTCGTGCAGCTCCCGTCGGAGCCGCCGCCGTTCCTCCTCGACCGCCGCGATGGTCTGGCCTCGGGACTCGATGAGCTCATCGGCGAGCGCCCGGGCGCGCAGGGTCTGCGTCAGCAACGGCACGGTGAGGCGGAGCACCTGGTCGTCGCCGGGAGAGAACGTCAGGTCGCCGGGCCGCAGCCCCACCACCAGCTCGCCCGCGCCATCGAGGTCGAGTGAGCGGGTGTGGGTGGTCGCGGTGCCGGACGACGCGAGCAGGGCGCCCTCGACGACGACCGCGGCGTACGGGATGACGAGCGCCTCGCGGATCGCCCGCAGCGCCACCACCGGGTCGGCACCGATGCGGCCCGCCACCGCCGAGGCGGCGCCCAACGGATCGGGACGCTGGCCGAAGAGCAGCTGGTCCACGACGCCGCGGAGCACGACACAGGTGGGGTGGTAGATCGTCGCCGACAGGGCGGCGAGGAGTGCCTGTGCGCCCAGGTTCAGCTCGTGCGCGCCGACGGCGTCGAGCAGTCCGAGCGCCAGCACGAAGACGGACATCACCGTCACCACGGCCGCGGAGTGCACCACGGTGCGCACCACGAGGGCGCGTACGTCGACGATCTCGGGAAGCGTGGCGCCGACGTACATGGCCGGCGCGACCAGGGCGAAGGCGAACGAACCGATCGCGGGCAACGTCCCGCTGTCGAACCCCTCGGCAGAGAAGGACGCGAAGAAGTAGAAGAGCGAGGCGAGGAGGAGGGCCAGCGCCATCCAGATGAGGGCTCGTCGCTCGCGATCCGCGGACACCTCGATGCGCCACCACGTGTGGGCCAGCAGGGCACAGCCCTGGACCAGTCCCATCGCCCCTGCGACGCCGACGTCGACACCGGCGTACGCCAGCCCGATCGCACCGCCGCCGACGATGATGACCGCACTGACGAAGTCGACCGGATGCCGCCACCCCAGCCGGGGGAACGCCACCAGCGCGGCGGGTGCGAACAGGGACGTGCCCGCGACCAGGGCGACCACGCCGTAGCCGTCATGGTCCGCGGCCCGGAGCACGCCGGCGACGATGCCGGCCGCGCCGGCGCAGACCAGCAGGACGGCAGACACCGTGGCCCGGCGCGCCAGCAGCAGCGCGAGACCCGACCCGGCGGTCGCGACCGCGACGAAGGTGATGGCGACGGTGACGACGTCCACGGGCTAGGCGCCCAGCCCGCGCTCGCGCGCCCGCAGCACCGCCGACGTACGGTCGGTGACCTCGAGCTTGGCGAAGATGGTCGTCAGGTTGTTGCTCACCGTCTTGGGCGACAGGTGAAGCGTCTCCGCGATCTCAGCCGTCCGGCGTCCTTGCGAGAGGAGGCCGAGGACCTCGCGTTCACGAGCGGTCAGCTCCGGGAACGGCTCGTCGCCGCCGGCCTCGGCGACGGGCGGGTGGGCGAAGTGCTGCAGCAGACGCGCGGCGATGCCGGGGCCGAAGATCGCCTGGCCGCGGGCGACCGCCTTGATGCCGGCGGCGATCTCGTCCTGCTCGGCGCCCTTGAGCAGGTAGCCCTGGGCCCCGGCCTGCATAGCCGTGAAGACGGTCGCGTCGTCGTCGTACATCGTGAGCACCAGGACGGCGACGTCCGGCACCGCCTTGCGGATCCGCCGGGTCGCCTCGACGCCGTCCATGCCGGGCATGCGTACGTCCATGAGGACCACGTCGGGCCGGCACAGCTGGGCCTCGCGGACGGCACCCTCGCCGTCCTCCGCCTCGCCGACGACCTCGAACTCGTCGAGGGTCCCGAGCAGCGCGGCCAGACCGCGCCGGACCACGGGGTGGTCGTCTGCCAGCAGCACTCGGATCGGCACACGACCACTATGGAGGCAGCCGGCCTCCCGGCGCTCGGGAAGAAGTTCCCCTCTTCGCAGGACTGGTCGGGAGGGTCGCGGGAGGCGATGCTCTGGGGGAGGGAGTGCTCGGGACCGGATGGTGGAGCCATCGGAGTTCCCGCACCCTTTGGAGGAGACATGTCCAGCACCACCCTGGCTCCCGTTCGGAGCCACACCACGACCAAGCAGAAGGTCGGCATCGCCATCGCCGGCGTGTACTCGGTCGCCAACATCCCCAGCTTCCTCGAGGCACCCGACCCCGGCGTGGAGGGCCCGCCGATGGCGATCCTCGTCGTCGGCAGCGTCCTCGGGGTGATCGGGCTGGTGGCCGCGGTGATGGCATGGCGCGGCAACAAGGTCGCGCTGCGGGTCGCCGCAGGGGCGATCATCGTCGCCACCCTCACCGGGCTGCCGGCGTTCTTCGTCGACGTGCCGATGTTCGTCAAGGCACTCGTCGGGCTCTCGGTGCTCATCACCGTGCTGGCCGTGGTCCTGATGTTCTCGAGCGACCAGCGCCCCGCGCCGGTCGCGGACTGAGGTCGGTGTCGGATGATCGCCATCGTCACCGTCCTCACCGCGTTCCCGCTCGGCTACTTCCTGGCCAGCCGGTTGGCCGCCAACACGGCGTACGCCATCGCCTACCTGTGGGCGTTCGTCTTCCAGGGCATCTACCTGATGCTCGACTCCCTCGACGGAGGCGCGAGCCCGGCGTTCGTGACGTCGGAGTTCCCGCTGTCCTACGGACTGGTGACGCTCGCGATCTTCGCGGTCGGGTTCGGCCTCGTGCAGCTCGGCCACCGGGTCGGCCGCGGGCGCCGGGAGCGTGGTCAGTCGGTGGGGCGGCCGTCCCGCACCGTCTCGGCGAGCAGTGCGTCCTGACTGGCGTCTGTGGGCGCCATTGACCCTGGCGGCATCGGTGCTCGTCGCGTGTGCCTCGCCCGCCACTGCACCTCCGGAGCCGCAGGGGAGCGCCGGAGGTGCAGCGGCGTCGTTCAGGCGTACGCGGCCACGTACCCCGACGAGGTCGCCGGCGTGGTGGCCCTCAACCCGGTGCCACCGTGGAAGGAGTGGTCCGCCTCGGCGATGCGGATCATGACGCCGTCGGAGCGGCAGGACGAGGCCGCGTACATGGAGGGCGCCAACGGCGAGTCCCTGGACTACCGCAGCGTCAGTCGGGTGATCGAGGACCATCCCGTCCCGCCGGACATCCCCCTCCGACTGATGATCTCCACGGTCGCGCAGTGCCCGGTCCTCGAGAGCGTGTGCGGACGCACGTACGCCGCGTACGAGACGGTCATGAAGCACGTCGCTGGGCAGTGGGGGATGGGCGAGCTCACCGAAGTGAGGGCCTCGCACGAGATCTACGCCGACGCCACGGATCAGGTGCAGGCGGCCATCGACGACGTGCTCCCTTGACCCGACGACACCGACCGGTGAGGGTTCGCGCATGCTGCCTGACGTCTTCAACCTCTCCGGACGAGTCGCCTGGATCACGGGCGCCGGCTCACCGGACGGCATCGGCTTCGCCACGGCGGCGCTCCTCGGTGCCCTCGGCGCGGACGTCGCGGTCGCGGCAACGACAGCACGGGCACTCGATCGTGCTGCGGAGCTCGAGGAGCGGGGCATCCGCGCCGTCGGGGTGATGGCCGACCTGACCGATGAGGACCAGGTGCGCGACGCGCATGCGCAGGTGGTCGCCGCGCTCGGCGCGCCGACGATCCTGGTGAACAACGCGGGCATGACCAGCGTGAGCGCACCCGCCTTCAGCACCGAGTCCGGCAGTGGCGTGGAGACAGGTGGCGTCGACCGGCTGTCCTACGAGCGGTGGCGGACCTCGATGTCCCGCAACCTCGACACTGCGTTCCTGGCGACGCGCGCGGTCCTGCCGGGCATGCGCGAGCAGCGGTGGGGACGCGTCGTGATGGTGACCTCGGTGACCGGGGCGGTCATGGCGATGCGGGACGAGGGGGCGTACGCCGCTGCGAAGGCCGGGATGGTCGGCCTCGCGCGGTCGGTGGCGGTCGACCACGCCGCCGACGGCATCACGGCCAACGCGGTGGCTCCCGGCTGGATCGCGACCGGTAGCCAGACGGCGGACGAGGCGAGGCAGGGACGCCGCGTCCCCGTGGGTCGGAGTGCGACCCCGGACGAGGTGGCAGCGGCCATCGCCTTCCTGTGCACGCCCGGCGCGTCGTACGTGACCGGTCAGTGCCTCGTCGTCGACGGCGGCAACAGCATCGCCGAGGAGCGGGCCTAGCCGTTGCCCAGGCCGTCGAGGGTCGCCATGTCCTCGTCGCTGAGGGAGAACCCGCCGACGTCCGCGTTGGAGCGGATCCGGTCGGCGTTGACCGACTTCGGGATGACGACGATCTCGTGCTGCAGGTGCCAGCGGATGATCACCTGCGCCGGCGTACGCCCCGCTGCGCTCGGCGATCTCGACGATCGCCGGGTGGTCGAGGGTGCCGCCGCGCAGCGCGCTGTAGCCCTCGAGCGCGACGCCACGGGAGCGGTGCTCCTCCACCACGCCGGCGTCGAAGAGCAGCGGGCTCCACCGGATCTGGTTGATCGCCGGCGCCACACCGGTGGCCTCGGTGACCTCGTCGAGGAGGGACGCGTCGAAGTTGCTGACGCCGATCTCCTTCGTCAGGCCGGCGTCCCGGGCCTCGACGAACGCGCGCCACAGGTCGACGTTGGCAGAACCAGATCCCGGCCAGTGGATGAGCCACAGGTCGACGTGGTCGACCTGCAGCAGCTCCAGGCTCGTGCGGAGGGTGTCGAGCTCCTTGCCGACGTTGTCCGGCGGGCACTTCGTCGTCACGAACACCTCGTCGCGGGACACGCCGCTCTCGGCCAGCGCGCGGCCGACCTCCGCCTCGTTGCCGTACACCGTCGCCGTGTCGAGGTGGCGGTAGCCGGCCTCCAGCGCGGTCGCGGTCGCGCGTACGGCGTCGTCGCCCTTGATCTGCCAGGTGCCGAAGCCGAGGAGCGGGATGGGTGATCCCTCGGGCAACGTGAGCGTCTGGTCCGGGAGACGGGGGGCGTCGTGAGTCATGTTTTCGACCATAGCCACGGCGTGGTCGTCAGCGGACCTCGGCGCCCAGCGCGAGCTCGAAGCCCGCACCGTTGCGGGCCAGTCCCATCAGCAGGAGTCCGGCCGACTCGAGCAGCGCCGCGGCCGGCAGCCCTCCTGTGTCGAGGGTCCGCAGCCCCAGGCTGTCCAGGAACGTGGCGACCATCGCCTTCGCTTCGGCGCTGTCGCCTGCGATGAACACGTCCAGCGGTGTGCCCTTGGCGAGTACGTGACCGAAGATCGTGTTCAGCCCCTTCAGGACGTGGCTGCTCTCCGGCGCCACGGCCGCGATCTCCTCCGCGGCCGAGGTGGTGGTCACGAGTCCGCTGGCGTCGGCGTTGAACGGGTTGGAGATGTCGACGAGGATCTTGCCGGCCAGCGCGTCGCCGTAGCTCTCGACGGCGTTCACCACGCCGTCGTACAGGACGGCCAGAATGACGATGTCGCCTGCCGGCTCGGCGCCGAACGTGCCGACGATGGCACCGTCGCCGATCTTGTCGGCCAGCGCCTGCGCCTTGGCAGCGTCGCGGCCCAGGAGCTCGACGGTGTGGCCGTGCTCGACCGCGCGGGTGCCGATGGCGGTGGCCATGTTGCCCGAGCCGATGATGCTGATGGTCGTCATGATGTGTCCTTCTGTCGTCGTGATGTGCTGTCGTCAGACCTAACCGGAGGCACCCCTCGAGATATTCCGGAGGGATGCCTCGACTTCGTGTGGGTAGGCTTGGGGCGTGACCTTGGACGACATCGAGCAGGCGCAGCGGCCCCTGCGTCGCGACGCCCGGGAGAGCCGCGACAAGCTCATCGCCGCGGCGCAGGCCGAGTTCGCCTCCCGCGGGGTGGATGCCTCGTTGGAGAAGGTCGCGCGCGACGCCGGCGTCGCCATCGGCACGTTGTACCGCCACTTCCCGACGCGCATGGATCTGCTCATGGCGGCCCTGAGGCCCCGGCTCCAGGAGTTCGTCGACGGCGCAGAGGAGGCCGTGACGATGGACGACCCGTGGGACGGGTTCGTCGCCTACCTGGAGAACCTGTTCGCCGTGCAGGCAGGGGACCGAGGATTCAACGACTTCCTCTCCCGCCGTTTCCCCGGCAACGCCGAGACCGAGCAGATCCACGACGTGATGTGCCAACAGATCGAGGACGTCCTCGCCCGGGCCCAGGAAGCGGGCAAGGCGCGCCACGACATCACCCAGGCAGACATCGTGAACCTCATCTGGTCCAACGGCCGGATCATCGACGCCACCAGCGCCATGGCACCCCAGGCGTGGCGACGCCAGCTCCACCTCATGCTCGACGCCTACCGGGCTGAGCGCGCGCACCCGATCCCCGAACCGCCCATGACCGACGAGCAGCTCTACGACGCCATGGTCCGTCTCAGCACGTCGACGTAGCCTGCCGATGCGAGCAGGTGCGCGGGCAGCTGCGCACCCGTACGACCGCCGCCGCGTGACCTCGTCGGCGGCCACAGTGTTCTGGCGGTCTGTGAGACGACGCTGGAGAGGGTCACCTCCCGGTCACCCCTGAGGACGAGCGGCCCGTTGTGGGTGCGAGGGGTCGCGCGTAGCGTCGATGGATTCCCCCGCGGGTCCGCCCGCGGGCATCTCGGTCGCCCCAGGAGAACTCATGCACGTCGCCCCTGCACGCTCACTGGCCGCGGCGGCTGCTGCCGCCGGACTGCTCGTCCCGTTGCTCGCGATGCCCGGTCCGGCGGTCGCCGCCGACGACGCACCGGGTGCGCCCGGGGCGGACGCCACGTGGCGCAGCGGCGACAAGGACGGCGTCGGCACCTCGACCACCCGCGCCTCCAAGGTCTGGTACACGCTCGCCGACGGCACCCTGAGCGAGACCTACTACCCGGCCGCCGACACCCCCAACGTGCGCGACCTGCAGTTCGCCGTCACCGACGGGACCGCCGCCCAGCGGGAGACCGACGACTCGGTCGTACGCACCGCCGAGCTCGCCGACCCGACGTCCCTGACCTATCGGCAGACCTCCAGCGACAAGGCCGGCCGGTGGCGGCTCACCAAGACGTACGTCACCGACCCGGCGCGGTCGTCGCTCATGATCAGCGTCGACTTCGAGGTGCTCTCGGGCGGGCCGTTCAAGCTCTTCGCGCTGTACGACCCGTCGCTGGCCGGCACCTCGACCGCCGACAGCGGCTCCACGGCCGGTGGTGCGCTGGTCGCCACCGACACGCACCTCGCCGACCGGCCGATCGCCAGCGCACTGGTCGCCTCCACCGGCTTCACCGCGACCTCCACGGGCTACGTCGGCACCAGTGACGGCTGGACCGACCTGGCCGACGGCCGCCTCGACACGACGTACGCCACTGCCGGTCCGGGCAACGTCGCGCAGACCGGTGAGGTCCCGGTCTCCGGCGCGAAGACCTCGTTCACCCTGGCGCTCGGGTTCGGCGCCGACGCGGCGGAGGCGACTTCGACGGCGAAGGCCAGCCTCGCGACGGGGTACGCGGCGGCCGCGGCGGCGTACCAGCGTGGGTGGAGCACCTATCTCGGCAGCCTGAAGAAGGCACCGAAGAACCTGACCGGCGAGCTGCTCACGCAGTACAACGTCTCGGTCATGACCGTGAAGGCCCACGAGGACAAGACCTATCCCGGCGCCTTCATCGCCTCCCTGACGCTGCCCTGGGGGCAGGTCGTCAACGCGGACGGCGCCGGCGGCGGTGGCGCGGGCTATCACTTCGTGTGGGCGCGCGACCTCTACCACCAGGTCACCAGCCTGCTCGCGGCCGGCGACACCGGCGCGGCCGACCGCGCGGTGACGTGGCTCTTCACGCGGCAGCAGCTCCCCGACGGGCGCTTCCCGCAGAACTCCCACGTCGACGGCAGCCCCGACCAGAACAACGTCCAGCTCGACGAGACCGCCTTCCCGATCGTCCTCGCCTGGCAGGTCGGTCGCACGGGCGGCGCGTTCTACCGCGACCACATCAAGAAGGCGGCCGACTTCCTGGTCGCGTCGGGGCCGCGGACGCCGCAGGAGCGCTGGGAGACCGAGGACGGCTACTCGCCGTCGACGATGGCCTCGCAGATCGCCGGCCTCACCGCGGCGGCCGACATCGCCCGCAAGAACGGCGACGACGCCTCGGCCGCGGTCTACCAGGGCACCGCCGACGACTGGCAGCGCAACACCGAGAAGTGGATGTACACCACCACCGGCCCGGTCGGTGACGGGAAGTACTACGTCCGCATCGAGGGCGACGGCGACCCCAACGACGGCGACTCCCGCGAGTACTCCGACGGCGCGGGCGTCCACGAGGAGCGCTCCGTGCTCGACGCCGGCTTCCTCGAGCTGGTCCGGCTCGGCGTCAAGGCGCCGAACGACCCGTACGTCGCCGGCTCCCTCCCCGAGACCGACCGGTCCCTGGCCACCGACACCCCGAGTGGTCGGATGTGGCACCGCTACACCTACGACGGCTACGGCGAGCAGGCCGACGGCTCCCCGTGGACCCTCGCGACCGGCGGCATCGGCCGGCTCTGGCCGCTGCTGTCCGGCGAGCGCGGCGAGTACGAGCTGGCCAACGGGCGCGACGCCCTCGGGCACCTGCGCACCATGCACCGCTCGGCCAACGCCGGCTACATGATCCCCGAGCAGGCGTGGGACCGCCCCGAGCCCACGTCGTACGGGCACGAGTTCGGCAAGGGCACCGGCTCGGCCGGCCCGCTGGCGTGGGCGATGGCGCAGTACGTCCGCCTCGCCCGCGGCATCGCGAACGGCAGCCCGGTCGAGACGCCGAAGGTGACGTCTCGTCGGTACGTCACGGGGCCGCGGCTGACCCCGCCGGCTCTTTCCGTGACGTCACCGTCGTCCGGCGTTCAGCTGGCCGAGGGAGACACGATCCACCTCACCGGCACCACCGACGGCCGCGCGGTCTACGTCGGCGTCAACGGCGTCGAACCGTCGTGTCCCGCTCTCGCGTGGCCGTTTCGACGTCGTGCTCGACCTCCCGGACATCCGTAACCAGGTCGTCGTCGTCGCGGAGGGGAAGCGCGGCGCCACCAGCACGGTGACCCGCACCGTGCTGGCGTACGGCGACCGCGTCGGCTCGCTCCCCGATCCCGCGGGCGACGACAACGGGCCGGGCACGTACGTCTACCCCGCCGCCTCCGTCTACAGCCCCGGGACCTTCGACCTGACCGGGACCGACGTGTACGACCGCGGCGACCAGGTCGCCGTCGTGACGGGCATCGCCGGCGCGATCGAGAACCCCTTCGGTGGGGACCAGATCTCCCACCAGCGGATCAACGTCTACATGGGCTCGGGCTCTGGCGCTGCCGTTCCGGCGCTGCCGGGGACGAACCTGAACACCGCCACTCCCTGGGACCGCGTCGTGGTCACCGACGGCCGCTTCTCCAGCGCCGGCGTCTTCGACGCCGAGCGGCGCCAAGGTCGGTGACGTCGAGCTCGTGGCGATCCCCGAGACCCGCCAGATCGTGACGCTGGTCGACAAGGCCGACCTCGGTGGCCTCGACCTGGCGACGGCGAGCTACGGCGTCGCGATGTTCGGCAACGCCGAGGAGGGCGAGGGCATCGGCTTCATCCGCCCCGTCTACGACTACGACTACTGGAACAGCAACGCCCTCGGCTTCGTCCGCGACTGGCGCTTCGGTGGCGGTGCGGGCGAGATCGACTTCGGCCTGCCCAGCAAGGACACCGACACCCGGGACCCGAACGCCATCGACATCGTCGTCGGTGACGGTCAGACGCAGGCGCAGGTGATGGATTGGCAGACCAGCTCGCCCGTCGCGCTGCCGATGATTCCGCTACGGGAGTGACCCACGCGGGTCATTGAGTAGGCCCGTTGCCTCGAGTGCTAGGTAAGTGGGTTCAGAGTCGGCCGTGCGCCCAGGACCAGACCTCGTCGAGCGTCCCGTTCAAGGTCGTGGGCCTCGAGTGAACTCTCCGTGAGTGCGAATGAGTAGCTGAAGTGCGTCCGGATGTAGCTTTTCGTGAGTCCGTCCAAGTTGAGATCGCCAGATGCAAAAAGGGGCAGATCGCTAGCTGTGAGCTCGGGAATCACATATCGATTGGCAACGTAAACGCAGAACTGGTCGCCGCTGAGTCGACCGCTCGCGTGGGATGCCAACCGAGTCCACATGCCGAAGCGTTTTCCGGTGGTGGTTCGGGACTCCATGCCTCGGCCAGACATACCGACGTAGACCAGTTCGCCTGCTTCGCGCCATATTGCGTAGAGGCCGGCCGCCACGTCGGGGATTGACCCATCGGGCCAGTCTCGAAATCTGTATCGGCTGGAGAAGTCAGGCATCACGAGATCGTAGGGCGGCTTGCCCGTTGTCGGTCTTGGACGACCCGACTCGCCGGTCCCATGTGAGCTCAGTCGCGGCGAATTGCTGCTAGGGCTGGGTACCGCGCTCAAGCGGGCAGTCCGACGCGCAAAGTCGTTGCACCTTACCTGCGTCCCCATCTCACCGTCGTGCCGCTCGACGATGATCTGACGCCGACGTTGCGGCTCTCGACGTACCTGCCAGCGGCGGGGACACCTGCCTGCGATGGTGGGGACCGACTACATCGCCGGAAGCAGTCTCCCGCTTTTGCAGCAGGTTTCAGGAAAGGGGGTCTGTAACGGCGCTCGCGTTTGTACGCTCCGGCGCATGGGGGATCAGAATGCACTGAAGAGCCGTCACGGACTGCGCGCCAGCGGTCTTGTTTCTTGTGTGGTGACGCTCGTGCTGACAGCGTCTGCGCTAGCCACGGCGCAGGTGGACGGGGGCGATCGGGCGCGCAACGCAGTCGCGGCCACCAGACCCAGCGTCGCTCCGTCGTCGGCGACTCCCGGGCAGGAGACGGTGGTCAGCGGGCGCCTGTCGTCGAAGATCAAGCGACGGGTGACCCTGCAGGTGCGCATGCCAGGTGCGGATTGGGCGGCGGTCGCGAGTGGTCGGACCACGGCTCGCGGCGCCTACAAGTTGCAAGCACGCGCCCCACTCGAGGTCGGTGAGGCGCGTTGGCGGGTTCGCTACCCCAAGAAGGTCGTCAGGACGCCGTCGGGATCACGCACCTTCGCCTCGGGCGTGACGTCAACAACGTCCACGCGGGTCGAGAGGCCGACGACCGTCACCCCGACGACGACCCCGACGGTCACCCCGACGGTCACCCCGACGGTCACCCCGACGGTCACCCCGACGGTCACCCCGACGACGACACCGAGCAGCTCGCCGGACCTGACGTCGATGAGCCCGGCAAGGGGCACGCGTTCCAATACGACCGAGGTCACCATCTCGGGTGTGGACCTCGGCACGGTGTCGCAAGTCCGCTTTGGGGACTCGGTGGGCACCAACCTCGTCGTCGTGTCCTCGACGACGATCACGGTGACCGCGCCGTCCTCGGCGGTCGCGCGAACGGTCGACGTCGTTGCCATCGGCGGAGGCCGCGAGAGTGGCGCCCTGGCGTTTACCTATGCCGATCCGCCGTCGTTGTCGCGCGGAGAGAGCCTAGTTCGAGGGCAGAGCCTCACATCGGCGAACGGTTCCTATGCACTGGACATGCAGCAGGACGGCAACCTCGTCCTCTACGGGCCCGGACGCGTCGCATACTGGGACAGTTCGACAAACAGCGGCAGCCTTCTCGCCTTCCAGGACGACGGCAATCTCGTCCTGTACGACGCGCAGGGGCGGCCGCTGCTGTCGTCCGCGACGACGGACCTGCTCGCCGACCGGCTCGTCCTGCAGGACGACTCGAATCTCGTGGTCTACGCGGGTGACCGCCCGCTGTGGACCTACCGCGGTGCCCTGTTCGATCAGCTGACGTCGGGTCAGACGCTGCGGGAGGGGCAGGTGCTCCGTTCAGCACGCCACGGCTTCTGGCTGGGCATGCAGGGCGACGGCAACCTGGTGCTCTACAACTCAGCGAACGTCGCCCAGTGGTCGACCTCGACGAGCGGGAGTGGCAACTGGGCCATCATGCAGGGCGACGGGAACTTCGTCGTCTACGCAGCCGGCGGACAGGCTGTCTGGAATTCGGGCACGGCTGGCAAGTCGGGATCGCGCGTCGTCCTCCAGGACGATGGCAACCTCGTCGTCTACCAGTCTGGCGTGGCGGTGTGGGCACGCACCGGACTGGCCGAGTCGCTCAAGCTGCCGTGGGCGGCAGGAGCTGCCTGGCGGGTCAATCAGGGCATGCACACGACGCGGGCCTGGGACTTCCAACCGCCGGGCGCAGGGTCGCACAACGACCTCGTGACGGCCGTTGCGTCAGGTACGGCGCGCGTCACGTGCTCCGATGCGGCCGGTCAGGCGATCGTCTCTCTGACGACCGTCCACGGCACCTTCAGGTATGCCCACCTCCAGACGAGTGCCTCCATTGGGCTCGGCATCACGTCCGGAGGGGTCACCGTCCGCCAGGGCCAGCCGATCGGCCGGCTTCACCCGAACCCACCTGGGAGCAACACCGGTTGTGGGTACGCCATCCCGGCTGGTGCGTCCCATCTGCACCTGGAGCTGCCGGCGACGCCATTGACCATCGACGGGATCTCCTTCACGAACTCCGGACCGACGTCGGGCACCTTCACCTCATCCAACACGGTCCCGTGATGACAGCGCTACGGGAGTACGCGGTGGTCGACAGGTAGCCGGACGCCCACCGTCGTCGCACCGGGCGCGGACTCCACCCCGATCTCACCCCCGTGGTGCTCGACGACGATCCGGCGGGAGATGTCGAGGCCGAGGCCCGTCCCCTTGCCGACCTCCTTGGTCGTGAAGAAGGGCTCGAAGGCGTGGGCGGCGACCTCGTCGGTCATGCCGGGGCCGGTGTCGCGGATCTCGACGACGACGTGGCGGTCGTCGGCGTACGTCCGGACGGTCAGGGTGCCGCCGCCGTCCATGGCGTCGACGGCGTTGTCGATGAGGTTCGTCCAGACCTGGTTGAGCTCGCCGGGGTTGGCGGTGATGGTGGGGACGGAGTCGTCGTACTCGCGGACGACGGTGATGCCGCTCTCCCTCAGCTTGTGGCCGAGCATGATCAGCGTGCTCTCGAGGCCGTCGACGACGCGGACCTCCTGGACGGCCGCGCGGTCCATCTGGGAGTAGGACTTCACGGCCGAGACGAGGTCGGAGATGCGGCGGGTGGAGTCCTGCGCCTCGTTGATGAGGGCGGTCGTGGTGACGGCCGAGGCCACCCACTCCAGGCCCGCCTGCAGGCCCGCGCCCGACAGCGCGGACGCGGCGCGGTCGAGCCACGACACCGGGACGCCGGCCGCGGCGAGGGCAGGCGCGATCGTCCAGGAGCGGTCGATCGAGTGGTCCTCGAGCCAGTCCGTCAGCGACTCCTCGAGGTCGGACAGCGCGACCCCGGTCGGCGCGGACGACGGGTCGATCGAGCGGCGCAGCTCGTCCAGGGCCGTGAACTGCGAGGCGTCGATCCCCGCTCCCGCCAGCCGTTGCAGCGAGGCGAAGACGTCGTCGCTCGACTGCTGCAGCGCGCCGACGGAGCGGACGGCGGCGGAGGCGGGGTTGTTGATCTCGTGCGCCAGCCCGGCGGCCAGGGTGCCGAGCGCGACGAGGGCCTCGCGCTGGCGGGCGTTGACCTCGATCCGCCGGGCCGTGCCGATCAGGCCGCGCAGCAGGTGGACCGCGAAGGGGAACCACGCCTCGCCCAGCCGGCCCAGCTCGGCGGCGGTGAGCCGGAAGACCCGGGTCGGCGCCATCACCCGGCCCGACCCCATGTAGATGCCGTTGTCGTCCCACGCCTTGAAGCCGCCGGCCCACTGGCCGGGGTTCTCCATGGTCGCCATGACCGCTTCCTCGTGCCCGATCCGGCGGACCAGGTCGATGCGCCCGGACAGCAGCACCCACCAGTCGTCGGCGGGACGGCCCTCGTCGAACAGCCGCACCCCAGCGTCGTACGACACCTCCTCGCCGGCAGCGGCGAGCTCGGCGACCTGCTCGTCGGTGAAGCCGTCGAGGATCGGGACCGCGCGCAGCTCG
>CAVQDC010000032.1:0-43333 GCA_963711175.1 uncultured Actinomycetota bacterium | reverse complement strand
GTAGGAGTCGTCGGCGTAGCCGGACTCGAAGTCCTTCTCGCCGGACGTGTCGTCGTCGAGCAGGTCGTCGTCGAGCTCGATCGAGTCGTCGTCCCAGCCACGGGTCGCGTCGAGGGCGTCGCTGAGATTGAAGTCAGGTGCGTTCGTCATATGCCGACAAGCGTAGGTCGCGCGCCCGGCGAGCGCGAACGGTTTCGCCGCGCGGACGTGACGTCAGGATCGCTTGACCCGCACGGTGGTCGATGTCGTCGAGGCGCACAGCGGCTGCTCGGGCGAGGTGACGGTGACGTAGTAGCGGCCGGCGCGGGCGGGGCGTCGGGTGTGGAAGGCGCCGGTGTCCCTGCTGGAGAGCACCACCAGCCGGCGGTCCTCCCCCTTCTTCTTGCGCCACACCGTCACGGTCGCGGCCGAGCGGCAGCCCACGGCGGGCGAGCTGATCGAGCCCTTGAGCCTGGACTTGGTGACCCGCAGCTCGACCTGCCGGACGTACGCGCAGGAGACCTGGCAGCCGGGAGCCGGGGTGGGTGGCGGCACGACGGTGGGAGCCGGTGTCGTGGGAGTGGCGGTGGGCGCCGGAGGCTGGGTGGTCGGCGGAGCAGTGGTCGGTGGCTGCGTGGACGGCGGCGTCGTCGTCGGTGGCGCGGTGGTCGGCGGGGTCGTGGGCTCGCCCGTCGGGGTCGGGTCGCAGACATCGCCGAAGCCGTCCCCGTCCGAGTCCTCCTGGCCGGGGTTGAACGTGCTCGGACAGTTGTCCTCGTAGTCCGACCAGCCGTCGCCGTCGGAGTCGGGATCGGTCGGCTCGCACGGGTCCTGGACCGCATCGGCACCGATGCCGGACGTGGGCTTCGGGCAGACCGTCGGGTACGGCTCGACGCCCGGTATGCGGGGACCCGTCGGCGGCCGAGGACGTGGCCGACTCGGCGGACGCGCCCGGCTGGGTGACGCCGAGGGCCGCGACGACGCCCAGGACCACCCCGACGAAGACTCGACTGCCGCGCTGCTGTCCCATGACCGGGACCTTCCCCGACAGGGGCCTTCCGAAACCTCCGCCCGGCGGGTCGGCTCAGCGCCGGATGCGGACGGCCGACGAGCGGCTGCCACGGCACTCGGCGACGCCCACGGCGTACCTGGCGCGGAGCACCACGTAGTAGCGCCCGGCCGCCTTCGGTGCGCGCGTGCGGAAGCGTCCGTCGGAGCGGGTCGTGACGGCGACGAGCTTCTGGTCGCGGCCGGGCTCTTTCCGCCACAGAGTGG
This sequence comes from uncultured Actinomycetota bacterium, assembly GCA_963711175.1. Classification (GTDB taxonomy): domain Bacteria; phylum Actinomycetota; class Actinomycetes; order Propionibacteriales; family Nocardioidaceae; genus Nocardioides. The sequence goes on along the minus strand of CAVQDC010000032.1, from coordinate 42,079 downwards.
TGCGTACGCCGGCTCCGCAGGCGCTGCGATCGGAACGCACCCGACCGACGAGTCGCGCCCTCCCTGGGTGCAGCTCCTTGCCCAACCTGACCTTGGTCGCCACGGTCGGGCAGCCCGACGACGTGGCGGCGGCCTCGAGGCGGCACCCGTCGGACACGTCGGCGCGACCGTCGTCGTCATCGTCGGCGTCACACGCGTCGCCGAGCGCATCGGTGTCGCTGTTGACCTGCGTCGGGTCGGCGGCCCCCGGGCAGTTGTCCGCCGGCCCGACGACACCGTCACCGTCCGGGTCGCCGTCGCACGCGTCGCCGACACCGTCGCCGTCGATGTCCGACTGGTCGGAGTTGGCCACCGGGTCGCAGTTGTCGACGTGGTCCTCGACGCCGTCGCCGTCCGCGTCGCACGAGGTGTAGGTGATGCGCACCGACCACGACAGCAGCCGGCCGCCGACGTTGGCCCAGTTGTCGACCAACAGCCTCCACTGGCCGCTCGGCACGCTGCCGTCGTGCTCCGACAGCGGTTGGTCGGGTCGGTAGGTGCCGGCAGGCGAGTCGGGGCCGTAGAGCGCGCTCGCCTCGTCGTCCCAGGTCAACGGCATGACCTGCTCGCCACTGTCAGCGAAGCGGCGCTGCGCGACGGAGGTCCGGCCGGCGTGCGAGAGGCGTACGCGCACCTGGTAGGCGTTGGGGTGCTCGAGCGACACCGTGACGTCGACATCCTCGACAGCGCCCGCGGCTGCGGGAGCGTCCAGCGTCAGGACGGTCGTCGCGAACGCGTCGCCCGCGGGAGCGTCGGCGGCGACGTCGCCCGGCGTGCCCGCGATCGTTCGCACGCACGGCACGGGCGCCGCGCCTGCGGGAGCAGCAGCCGCGACCACCGAGACCGAGCCGACCGCGAGGGCGAACAGGGCCAGCCGGTTGCGTGCGCTCATCGGCGGACCCGTAGGACGGCACGAGCTCGAATCCCCCGATTCATGGGGTCACCCTATGCCGTCGGCTCAGCGCCGCCTGATCCGTACGACCCGGGACGTGCCGTCGCTGCACAACGGCTGGTCGGCCGACGTGACCGTCGCGTAGTAGCGGCCGGCCCGCCGCGGCGCCTTCGTGCGGTAGGTCCCGCTCGTCCGGGTCGTCACGACGACGAGCTTGCGGTCGGCGCCCGACCGCTTCCTCCACAGCGTGACGGACACGCTGCTCCGGCAGCCCACGGCAGGTGAGGTGACCTGCCCGACCAGGCGGTGCCGCTTGGCCCGGTGGCGCAGGTCGACGGTGCGGGCGTACGCGCAGCCGGTCGTGCAGCCGACGGTGGGCACCGGCGTCGTGGGCGTGACGGTGGGCGTGGCGGTCGGCGCGGTGCCGGGCGTCGCGTCGCACGCGTTGCCGACGCGGTCGCCGTCCCAGTCGACCTGGTCGGCGTTGGCGACAGCAGGGCAGTTGTCACTCGTGTCGGCCACCTGGTCGTTGTCGTCGTCCGGGTCGCACGCATCTCCCAGGCCGTCGCCGTCGCGGTCGGCCTGGTCGCGGTTGGAGAGGCCGACGCAGTTGTCGCGAGTCCTGTCGCCCTGGAGGTCGTTGTCCGCGTCGCAGTCGGACCAGGTGAGGGTCGCGGTGAAGGGCAGCGGCCTGAAGGTGTCGTTGCCCGCGTAGACGTACCAGTCCGCCTGACCGGAGGGCGAGTCGTAGGGGAACCGCTCTGCAGGTTGCACCCGCACCTGCTCGGGGTACGGGTACTCCCAGCTCGCGGGGGGCGCCTCGTTGTCGAAGATGACGTAGCGGATCCGGGAGTCGAGGTAGCCGTCCTTGAGCACCCACCTGAACTGCGGTGGCCCGCCGGGATAGCCGGTGGCGAGCGTGACCGTGGTGTTCGCGATCTCGTAGTCGTGGGGGAGGCCGATGTCGAGGTCGACCGGCCGGGCGGCCCCGTAGTCGGGGATGGTCAGCCGGTCGCCGTACGCCTGCTCCACGCAGTTCACCGGGAAGAAGGCGGCAGCCGCGGCGGGTGGCGCCGTGACCAGGGACGCGAGCCCCGCTGCCACCATGACCAGCGCCGCCGCGACGCGCGCGGTCATGTCCCGTGTGTCCCCCATGCGCGAGGTCCTACCCCGGCCACGGGAGCCCGAAACGCCGGGTCCGGCTCAGGCGCGGTGTCGGCCCTGCGGCGGCACGCTGTCGCCGTCGAGCGAGGCGGTGTCGATGAACTCGTGGCACGCGGCACGCACGTCGTGAGGCGTGTGCCCCGATCCGACCGCCACGACGCGTACGCCGGCTGCGTGCAGGCGGTGCACCAGCGGGAGCGCCGAGGTGAGGTCGCCCGCGATCACCACCTCGTCGACCGCCGCGTCGCGGGCGATGTCGACCGCATCGATGGCCATCGCCACGAGGGCCTGGTCGTCGTCGTCGGAGAAGTGGTGGAAGGAGTGCAGTCCCTCGCGCCTCATCTGGCCGGCCCAGTCCGCGAGATCAGCTCGGTTCCAGTCCGCGTAGGCGCGGCAGACATTGAGGGCGCCCCGCTCGGCCAGTCGGGCCATGAGCGCCGACGCAACGTCCCCGGACACGCGGCGTGCGTCGATCAGCAGCGCGACCCGGTGGATCTGCTCGGCATCCGCGCCCGCCGTACGTCGCGGGAGCGCCGGGAACTGCCGGGCCTCCCCGGGCTCGACGGCTCGTGGCGACGGGACGCCCACGGCGTCCTCGGCCTGGGGAACGACAAGCTCCCCCTCCACCGGGCTGTCCTCCACCGGCGCGGGTGCGAGCCTCAGCGCGCCGTTGCCCCGCACGCGCTGCGACTGCGACCTGCCCCCCGCGGCCATCCAGCGACGGATCAGCGAGGTGAGCTCGCTGTCCTGGTGCGCGTCGCGCTCGGCGACGCTGTCCATTTCTGCCGCAAGACACGGCACGATCATGTTGGTCATTGATGCCCCCCACAGGCCATGAATGTGTAAATCCCCACGTGCACTATCACCCGAAACCGTCGGATTTCGGCAGGCAATCCTTGATTTCAGTGGATTCGGTCTGGACCAGTCGAAGGATTGTCCATGTTCACGCGAGACGGACGTATCAGGGAGCTCAGCTGCACGACCTCAGGGGCTGGCTACTTGGGGGGCATCCGGATGCCGCCGTCGACGCGGATCGTCTCGCCGTTCATGTAGGAGTTCGTCAGGCACTCCACGACCATGCTCGCCAGCTCCTCGGCGTGGCCGAGGCGCTTGGGGAAGAGCACGTTCTGGCCGAGGTTGGCCTTGAACTCGTCGGGGTTCGGGAACGCGTCGTAGATCGGGGTGTCGATCAGCCCCGGCGCCACGGTGTTGAGGCGGATGCCGGCGGCGGAGAGGTCGCGGGCGACCGGGAGGGTGAGGCCGACGACGCCGCCCTTGGACGCGGAGTACGACGCCTGGCCGATCTGGCCGTCGAAGGCGGCGACCGACGCGAGGTTGACGATCGCGCCGCGCTGGCCGTCGGCGTCGGGCTCGTTGCGGCTCATCACGGTCGCGGCCTGGCGGGTCATGTCGAAGGTGCCGATGAGGTTGATCTCGACGACCCTGCGGAAGGCGCCGAGGTCGTGGGCCTGCTCGAGCAGACCGTCGCGGCCGATCGTGCGCTGGGCCCAGCCGATGCCGGCGGAGTTCACGCAGGCGCGCAGCGGCGCGATCTCGCCGGCGGCCTCGACGGCGGCGGCGACCTGCTCGGTCCTCGTCACGTCGACCGAGGCGAAGACGCCACCGATCTCGGCGGCCAGCGCCTCGCCCTTCTCGGCGTCGATGTCGGCGACGACGACCACGGCGCCCTTCGCGGCGAGGGCGCGGGCGACGGCGGCACCGATGCCGCTCGCGCCTCCGGTGACGATGGCGGAGGATCCGGTGATGTCCATGGGCCGGATCTTAGGACCCAGTCTCGATACAGCCGGACGCGACCTCGTCCCTCGGTCGCGCGTCCACTCGACCTGGCCGGGCGCACGCACCGACCTCATTCCTCGGTCGACGCTGCCCGTCTCACAGGTCGGTGAGCCCCTCGGCGACGAGCACGGCGGGGCCGGTCAGGAGGACGCGGTCGTCCTCGGTCCACACCACGCTCAGGGTGCCGCCGGGGACGTCGACGCGGTACGGCGTGCCGCGGGGGGCGTCGTCGACGAGCGAGGTGGCCACGGCGACGGCGCACGCCCCCGTGCCGCACGAGCGGGTCTCGCCCGACCCGCGCTCGTGGACCCGCATCGCGACGTGGTGCTCGCCGCGGCGGACCACGAACTCGACGTTGACGCCCTCGGGATAGAGCCCGTCGTCGTGCTCCGGCTCCTCCTCCAGCGCGCCGGCCTCCGCGAGGTTGTCGACGAACGCCACCGCGTGCGGGTTGCCCATCGAGACGTGCCGCGCCGGGAACGTCTTGCCCATCACCGTCACGTCCGTCTCGCCGAACACCTCCGGTGAGCCCATGTCGGCGGTGTAGTCGTCGCCGCTCCGGTCGAGCACCTTGATGCCGTCGCGGGTGTGGATCTTCATCGGGAACGGCTCGTCCTCGCGCTCGTGCAGGTAGCGCGCGAAGACGCGGATCCCGTTGCCGCACATCTCGCTGACCGAGCCGTCGGCGTTGCGGTAGTCCATGAACCAGCCACCATCACGGCGCACGGCGCGGAGCACGCCGTCGCCACCGATGCCGGCGCGGCGGTCACAGAGAGCGCGTACGCGGTCCTGTCCGTCGTGGCTGGACAGGTCGCCGTGCACGGTGCCGTCGGCGTCGGGCAGGACCACGAAGTCGTTCTCGGTGCCGTGGCCCTTGAGGAAGGGGTAGCTCACTCCTCCAGTGTGGCAGTCCGAACCTCGGCTACTTGCGCTCGACCACGCGGGCCGATCCCCCGCCTCGACGGGTCGGCTCGGACACCGCCGTCAGCAGACCACGGCGCCCGAACTCGATCGCCGTCGCGGCCCCGATCTCGGCCGCGCTGGTGAACGCATCGCCGGCCGGTGCGAGGGTGTGGCCGAGCGCCGTCAGGGCAGGCCCGTAGGCCGTGATGAACTCCGGCTCCGCGGTCGTGCTCGCGGTGTTGCGCTGTGAGGCACGCGGCGCGGCGATCGCGCCCTCGATGGTCATGCCGAGGTCCATCCGGTTGACCAGCATCTGCAGGACGGTGGTGATGATCGTCGAGCCGCCGGGCGAGCCGAGCGCCAGGAACGGCTTGCCGCCCTTGAGCACGATGGTCGGCGACATCGAGCTGCGCGGGCGCTTGCCGGGCTGGATCCGGTTGGGGTCGGACTCGACGTAGGTGGTCGAGAAGTCGGTGAGCTCGTTGTTGAGCAGGAACCCGTGGCGCGGCACGACCTGGCCCGAGCCGCCGGTCTGCTCGATGGTCAGCGTGTACTCCACGACGTTGCCCCAGCGGTCGGCGACGGTCATGTTGGTGGTCGAGATGTTCTCGGTGTCGGCGTCGGTCGTGCCCGTCGCGGTCGCCGGCGTCCGCACGCGCCGTCGTACGACGTCACGTCGCCGGCCCGCGCTCGGCTTGGCGCATCGCCTTGGCCGGGTCGATCGCGCAGGCGCGCTCGGCGGCGAAGGTGTCGCTGAGCAGGTCCGTCGGTCGGCACGTCGACGTAGGCCGGGTCGCCGACGTACTTCCCGCGGTCGGCGAACGCCAGCGCGCTGGCCTCGAGGTAGTGGTGCAGTGCGTTGCTCGGTGCCGACGGTGGAGAGCGGGTAGCGCTCGAGGATGTTGAGCGCCTCGCCGACCGTGGTGCCACCGGACGACGACGGCGCCATGCCGAAGACGTCGTAGCCGCGGTAGCGCGACCTTGGTCGCGCGCTGCTCCATCACCGCGTAGCGTCCGGAGGTCCTTGCGGCTCACGTAGCCCGGCGGGCACCGGCAGGTTCGTGGTGCTGGTCGTGCGCGGGTGCCGCACGACGTCGGACATCAGGCTTGGCCAGCTTGCCGCGGTAGAAGTAGGTCAGGCCCTGCTCGCCGAGCCGCGTGTAGGTGCGGGCGAGCTGCGGGTTGCGGAACACGCTGCCCGACCGCGGGTGCGTCGCCACCGGCGAGGAAGAGCTTGCGGCTGGCCTTGAAGGCGCGGAACCGGGTCTCGTTGTCGAGGGTCTGCTGGCGGAACGTCTCGTCGACGACGAAGCCGCGCGTCGCCACGTCGACGGCCGGCGCGAGCGCCTCCGAGAGCGAGAACGTGCCCCACTTGGCAAGGGCGCGGTCCCACGTGGCGGCGGTGCCCGGTGTGCCGACAGAGACGCCGCTGGTGACGAGGTCGGGGGTGAACGGGTAGGGCTTGCCGGTCGCCGGGTCGATGAAGGCGTCCTGGGGCATCCGGCGCGGCGCGGTCTCGCGGCCGTCGATCGTGCGGACCTTGCCGGACTTCGCGTTGTAGTAGACGAAGTAGCCACCACCGCCGATGCCGGAGCTGTAGGGCTCCGTCACACCGAGCGTGGCCGCGGCGGCGACCGCAGCGTCGACGGCGTTGCCGCCTCTCCGGAGCACCTTGAGGCCGGCCGCGCTGGCCTCGGGGTCGACCGTGCTGATCGCGCCGCCCTTGCCGATCGCGGTGGGGATCTTGGCGGTGGGGCGGCCACGTTGATCAGCGCCCGGTGCGGGTGCCGGGGTCGGGGCTGCCTGGGCCGTGGGCACGGCGAGCAGGGCGGCCGCAACGGCCAGGCCGCTGGTGGCCGCGAGTGCGGCGCTGGTGCGCCGGACGAGCTGGTGCATGGGGGAACCTCCCGAGAAGACGTCCGTCCACCCTGCCCCGCCCGTCGTGACGTGTCCACGTCCGTGGGGGTGCACGGCGTCAGGCACTGCAGGGCACCGCCGCTCACCTCACGACGGTGTAGCGCCCGCACATGAAGTCGCGGTTGCGGGCGATCTCCTCGAGGCGCAGCTCCACGTGGCGAGGCAGCACGGGAGACCCGCTGCCGATCGCGACCGGGGCGTACTGCAGCCACACCTCGTCGAGGAGCCCGGCGTCGTGGAACTGTCCGACGAGGTCTCCCCCGCCGACGATCCAGAGGTCCTTGCCCTCGGCGGCCTCGGTCATCTCGGCGTGGACGCGGCGTACGTCGTCGCGGTCGAACCGCACGCTCGCCGGGGCCTCCGGGAAGGTGCGATGCGTCAGCACCCAGGTCGGCAGCGGGCCCCACGGGTCGTCGTCGTGGTCGAGGATCCACTGCCAGGTGGTCGCGCCCATGACGCATGCCCCGAGCTGCTCGCGGAACCCCGGGTAGGCCATCGGGCCCTCCATGTCGATGTCGCGCGAGGTCAGCCAGTCGAGCGAGTGGTCGTCGGTCGCGATGAAGCCGTCGAGCGTGCAGCCGGTGTAGTAGATCGTCGCCATCGACCCACCTTGTCACCGGTCACCGACAGCCCGCTTGATCGAGGTTGCCGCCGCCGAGAGCTCACTGCTGCTGGTCGCTGAGCTCCTCGATCGCGCCGAGCGCCCGGTCCACGCGACCGGGATCGTCGTGGGAGACCCAGACGATGCGCGGGTCCTTGCGGAACCAGCCGTCCTGACGGCGGGCGAAGCGCCGCGTCGCGGTCTTGGTCTGCTCGATCGCCAGGGCGAGGGTCCGGTCGCCGGCGAGGAAGCCCACGACCTCGCGGTAGCCGATCGCCCGCCTGGCCGTCAGCCCGTCAGCGAGGCCGCGGCCCATCAGGTCCTCGACCTCCTCGACGAAGCCGGCGGCGAACATGCCGTCCACCCGTCGGGCGATCCGCTCGTCGAGAGTCGGCCGGTCGATGTCGACGCCGATCTGGACGGTCAGCGGGTCGACGTACTCCAGACGCGGCATGCCGGCGCCGTAGGGACGACCGGTCAGTGCGATCACCTCGAGGGCGCGGACGGTGCGGCGACCGTTGTCGGGCTCGATCTGCGCGGCAGCGGCGGGATCGACGCCAGCCAGACGGGCGTGGAGGGCGGGTCCGCCGACGCGATCGAGCTCGGCCTCGAGCTCGCGACGCAGCGAGTCGTCGGTGCCGGGGAACTCGAAGCGGTCGACGATCGCGCGGGTGTAGAGCGCGGACCCGCCGACGAGCACCGGCGTCGCCCCACGCCCGCGTATGTCGTCGATCGCGTCGCGCGCCGGGCCCTGGAAACGGGCGACCGTCGAGGGCTCCGTGACATCGAGGAGGTCGAGCAGGTGGTGCGGGATCCCGCGCCTCTCGACGACCGCGAGCTTGGCCGTGCCGACGTCCATGCCGCGGTAGACCTGCATCGCGTCGGTGTTGACGATCTCGCCGCCGAGCCGCTCGGCGAGGTCGAGGCTCAACCCCGTCTTCCCCGATGCTGTCGCGCCGACGACGGCGACGATCGGTTGGGGCATGGGCCCATTCTCCCTGCTTGGCTAGGCTCGAGCACGCCGGAGTCCTCACCCGTCGGGGTGGGCTGGCGCTCGAGGAGGAACCATGAGTTTCCTGGACAAGGCGAAGGCCAAGCTGACCGAGGCGGTCGACCAGCACGGCGACAAGATCGCCGACGGCATCGACAAGGCCGGCAAGGCCGATCAACGACAAGACCGGCGGCAAGCACGCCGACAAGATCGACCAGGCCACGGGCAAGGCGCGCGACGCCCTCGACAACCTGGACGGCAAGAACGACGACATCCCGCCGGCCGGTCCCCCGCGCTGATCCCCCTAGGGTCGGGCGCGTGACCGACCGCTTCGTCCTCGTCCCCGCGTCCTACGTCTACCTGCTCCGCGAGGGCGACGACGGGACCGAGGTGCTGCTCCAGCTGCGACAGGGCACGCCCTACATGGACGGCCACTGGGCGGCCGCCGCGGCCGGGCACGTCGAACGCGGCGAGACGGCGTACGACGCTGCGCGCCGGGAGGCCGTCGAGGAGCTCGGCGTCACCGACGTCTCGCTGGAGTTCGCGTTCACGATGCAGCGCACCCAGCACGCCGACGCGGTCGACGAGCGGGTCGACTGGTTCTTCACCGCACGTACGTGGACCGGTGAGCCGCGGGTCGTGGAGGCCGACAAGGCGGCGGCGATCGAGTGGTTCCCGCTCGCGGCCCTGCCGGAGCCGATGGTGCCGCACGAGGCGTACGCCCTGGCGCAGCTGTCGTCCGGTGCGGCGTACCTGACCTTCGGTTTCTGAGCCGCTCGCCCCCTCGGGGGTGGTCAGGCGTTGGAACCTCGCGGCACGATCGAGCGCATCACCCAGGGAGGGAACCGATGAGCAACGAAGAGCTGAGCCCGATGCCGACGCCGTTCACCGAGGAGCCGGAGCTGGTCCCCGGTGGCGCCGACGCGATCGAGGACGACCCCGCCGACAACGGCCTGGGCCGCGACCTCGACCCCCACGACAACCCCGCCGTCGACGACGCGCTGCCCGACGAGATCTCCCAGCCCGACGACAAGCCCCAGGCCCCCGAGGGTGAGGCGGACGACGCGGAGTCCGGGACGACCGCGGACGACGACCCCGACGCCGGTCAGACCGCCGAGGACGGGTCGGCCGAGCCGCCTGCCTGACTGTGCGTGTTGCGATCCCCGGATATCCGGGGATCGCAACATGATCATGGAACATCCGAGCCGCTGGGCGGCTCAGGACTTCCAGGATCCGTCAGGCCACTTCGGCTACGGCGCATCCGGGGCCGCACGGTACGGCAGCGGCCCAGCCTTCCCGCGCGAGCAGCCGTGACAGCTTGGCGGCGGTCGAGCACGGCCGGTCGTACACCTGTCCCCACGTCAGGCGCACCGTCCCCCTCCCGTCGACCGCGGCGTCAAGGTCACGCTCGAAGTCCCGGTCCCGTTGTTCGGCCGTGTCGTGCCAGAGACGTCCGTCGAGCTCGACCAGCAGTTCGCCGTAGGCCGCGTCGCGGTAGACGATGCCGCTCGCCGTCCCCACTCGTTGCTGCTTGACCGCGATCGGCAGTGAGTGCGGACGCTCGACCAACGTGGTGAAGCCGTGCTCGAGGACCGAGCAGCTGCCGACCGCCACGTCGCGCAGGACGCCGGCCAGAAAGTCTCGCCGCGACGCGCGTTTTCGTTCACCGAGCGCATCGATCATGCGTAACGCCGTGGTGTGCCTGCTCTGGACCGCGCGTGACACGGCACCGATGGCGGCGAAGTCGTCCTGCGCCTCCAACGCCACGTCGAGAGCAGCCTCGTCGTAGCGCATCCTCGGCGGACCAAGGTTCCACTGCACTCGGCTGCTCATTCGGTACGTCCGCACCACCACGACGCCGAGGGGAGCCACCACTCGGCGTTCGCGTGGGATCGCCACCCGGATCGCGCGTTCATCTGCCCCGGTCCGGCCGGGTCCGTCGGCGGCTCGCATGGCGGACGCGCCGGCCAGTGCCGCCCCGAGATCCTCACCCGCGGATCCTCCTGGGCTCGCACACGCGAGGACAGCACCCCAAGCACGTTGCAGCCAGCTCGGCTCTCCCGTGTGGGAGACGAAGACACCCGGGTGGATCGGTGTCAGGTCGCGACGGCGCACGAGGCGGCGCAGGTCATGCGGCTCAAGGCCCACATCACGGGCCTGCGTGCGCGACACGACGCCGTCCTGCGACGCGAGCAGCTGGCGGAGGTGGTCCATCCCACCACCATCGATCAGTCCGTCGGGTCGCCGCGACCCACGATCGGGAGCCTGTGGATCATCGGATCGTGGAACATCCGGGCCGCGAGCCGACTCAGGACTTCCACGATCTGGTCAGCCGCAGGCAGGAGCTGCAGGCGGAAGCGGGGCCGGCACCCCGACCGTCGGCATCCCGAGGCCCACGCCGGTCGGCGCGACGGGCGACGACGTACGCCGCTCCCAGGCATCGCCGGCGCGCGTCCGGCGGACGGCGAGGATCGGGCCGTCGGCGACGAGGTGGTGGGGCGCGGCGTAGGTCACGGCCACGGTCACCATGTCGCCGGGCCGCACGGAGTCGTCGGTGAGACCGGAGAAGTCGGTCGCGAAGTGCACCAGCCGGTTGTCGGGCGCGCGACCTGACAGCCGGCGCGTCTCGGCATCCTTGCGGCCCTCGCCCTCGGAGACCATCAGCTCGACGGTGCGGCCCACGAGGGCCTTGTTCTCCGTCCACGCGATCTCGTCGACGACGGCGGCGAGGCGGAGGTAGCGGTCCTTGACCACGTCTGGCGCGATCTGGTCGTCGAGCACGGCGGCGGGGGTGCCGGGGCGCTTGGAGTACTGGAAGGTGAACGCCGACGAGAAGCGCGCGGCGCGCACGACGTCGAGGGTGGCCTGGAAGTCCTCCTCGGTCTCGCCGGGGAAGCCGACGATGATGTCGGTCGTGATCGCGGCGTCGGGGATGGCGGCCCGCACCCGCTCGATGATCCCCAGGTAGCGCGACTGCCGGTAGGACCGGCGCATGTCGCGCAGCACCTTGTCCGAGCCGGACTGCAACGGCATGTGCAGCGACGGCATCACGTTGGCCGTCTCGGCCATCGCCTCGATGACGTCGTCGGTGAACTCGGCCGGGTGCGGCGACGTGAACCGCACCCGCTCGAGGCCGGGTACGGAGCCGCACGCCCGCAGGAGCTTGGAGAAGGCCTGCCGGTCGCCGAACTCGACGCCGTAGGCGTTGACGTTCTGGCCCAGCAGGGTGATCTCGGTGACGCCCTCGGCCACCAGCGCCTCGATCTCGGCGAGGATCTCACCGGGCCGGCGGTCCTTCTCCTTGCCGCGCAACGCCGGGACGATGCAGAACGTGCAGGTGTTGTTGCACCCGACCGACACCGACACCCAGGCGGCGTACGCCGACTCGCGCCGCGTGGGCAGCGTCGAGGGGAAGACCGACAGCGACTCGAGGATCTCGACCTGCGCCTCCTCCATCACCCGCGCCCGCTCGAGCAGCACCGGGAGCGAGCCGATGTTGTGGGTGCCGAACACGACGTCGACCCACGGCGCCCGGGTCGTGATCGTCTCGCGGTCCTTCTGGGCCAGGCAGCCGCCGACGGCGATCTGCATGCCGGGGGTCGCGGCCTTCACGGAGGCGAGCTGGCCGAGGTTGCCGTAGAGCTTGTTGTCCGCGTTCTCGCGGACCGCGCACGTGTTGAGCACCACGACGTCAGCCTGTCCGTCGGCCGCGCGGACGTAGCCGGCGTCCTCCATCAGCCCGGCGAGTCGCTCGGAGTCGTGGACGTTCATCTGGCACCCGTGGGTCTTGACCTCGTAGGTGCGGGCGGGGGCTTCCGGGGCAGTGCTCATGACGGGCCCAGCGTACGGCGGCGCGCTCCGGGCGGCGGCAATCCCGCCCGCGAGCAGGGCCTGTCAACCGCGCGCCTGGCCCGTTCGGACTACGGACCGTAGTCCAAACGGGTGGTCATCCTCAGTCCAGACATTTTCTCGTCAGAAATCCCACAGCCTTTGCCTTATCTACACAGGTTAGTAACACTCAGTCGAACTTTCCCCACAGTTTCGACGCAGAACATCTAGCGGGAGACCCCCATGCGCACCACGAGCGGCTTCGGCCGGACCGCCAGGCCGACCGCCTGGACCCTCGCCGTGATCGTCGTCCTGCTCACTCTCGTCGCCGGCACCACCTCGGCCCAGGCAGTCGCTGCCGGAGCGGCCAAGCACGCCACGAAACAGGCCTCGAAGCACGCCTCGAAGAAGGGCGGCGGGAAGGTGACGACGCAGCGCAAGGAGACCGTCCACGGCTCCCTCGCGTCACTGCCGCCCATCGTCCAGTCGGGCACCTCCCCCCTCGCCCCGTCCGACGACGGCGCGCTGGTCGCCACGTTCACCCCGGCCGACCCCGGTCGTCGGGTCACGCTCGAGAAGCCGACCAACCGCGGCTGGAAGGTCGTCGCGAGCGCGACCGAGGACGCCTGGGGCTCCGCGGCCTTCTCCCCCCGCGCCGGCACCTATCGCGCCCGGACCACGTCCGACGGCCGCACCTGGGTCACCGGCGCGGTGACCACGTCACGCTGGCACGCCGAGTTCGAGGACACCTTCTCGGGCACCACCCTCGACACGTCGGTGTGGAATGACCAGAAGCGTGAGCACGAGAGCGTCTACGCCCCCCGCACCTGCGCCCGCGTCGACCCCGGCGCCCGCCGTGTGAGTGACGGCGTCCTCCACCTGGGCGTCGCCCTCGACCCGGCACTGGCAGGCACGCCGTGCAGCTTCACCTCCACTCGTTCCTCGGGGTCCAGCCCCTACCTGCTCAACAGCCAGATCAGCACCGAGTACACCCGCTTCTTCAAGCACGGCATCGTCGCCGCGCGGATCAAGCCGCAGCGCGCCAAGGGCATGCACTCGGGCTTCTGGATGCTTCCCGCCGGCACGAAGTACGCCGATGGCAACCCGGCCGCCGGGACCGAGGTGGACGTGATGGAGTTCTTCGGCGAGAACGGCCGCGGCAACGAGTCGATCGGCTCCCACGTCCACTACTACGAGCCCGGCTGGAACAAGGTCAGCCTCGGCGACACGTTCCCGGCGACGCGCCAGGCACTGGGCAAGGGGCGCAGCTGGTGGGACGAGTTCCACGTCTTCTCGGTCGAGTGGACCCCGGACGAGTACATCTTCCGCGTCGACGGTCGCGAGTACTTCCGCGAGACGGCCGCCGTCTCGCAGGCCGACCAGTACCTCGTGCTCTCCAACCTGACCTCGGACTACGAGCTCACCGAGCTCACCCCCGACGAGCTCGGTGACACCGCCCAGGTCGACTGGGTCAGGGTCTTCGACGCCACGTCGAGGACGTCGTCGCGCACGACGCAGGGCCGCAGGGCCCCCCGGTAGGCGCCTAGGCTCGCCGCATGCCTCGCATGCACGCGTTCGAGCTGCTGCCGGACGACGCCGGCCGCGAGGCCGTACGACGTGACTGGCAGGCGTTGCGCGACGCCGGCCTCCCCTCCCAGCTGGACCACCGCGGCACGACCAACAGCCCGCACCTCACCGTGGTGGCCGCTCCGGCCTGGGGAGCGGACGACGAACGGCGGGCCCGCGAGCTCGTCGTACCCCTGCTGCCGATCGAGGTGCGTGCGGGCGGCATCGGCCTGCTCGGCGGCGCCAAGGTGTCGCTCGTACGCCTCCTCGACGTGCCCGACGAGCTCGTCCGCGCGGTGCTGGACCTGCGCGCCGAGGTGGCGGACGTGCAGCACGTCGGGTGGCTGCCGCACGTCACGGTGGCCCGCCGGATCAGCCGCGTCGACGTGCCCGCTGCCCTCCAGGTGCTCGGCCACACGGACGTGACGCTGTCGCTGACGTCCCTACGGAGGTGGGACCCGGAGGCCGGAACCGTCACCATTCTGTGATGACCCGAATGGGCCATGCGCGATGGCCCTTTCGGGCTACGTGCCGATAGGTTGCGCCTATGACCGCTCAGTCAACGGCCCCCGTCAGCGCCGCCAAGGGCGAGCCACTCGTCGTGCTGAGCGAGGTCCAGAAGCACTTCGGGCAGCTCCACGCCCTCAAGGACATCGACCTCACCGTCACGCGCGGCGAGGTCGTCGTGGTCATCGGCCCGTCCGGCTCCGGCAAGTCGACCCTGTGTCGCACGATCAACCGGCTCGAGACGATCGACGAGGGCACGATCACCCTCGACGGCCAGCCGCTCCCGCAGGAGGGCAAGGCGCTCGCGTCCCTGCGCGCCGAGGTCGGCATGGTCTTCCAGAGCTTCAACCTCTTCGCCCACAAGACGATCCTCGAGAACGTCACGCTGGGCCCGATCAAGGTCCGCGGGATGAGCAAGGCGGACGCGGAGAAGAAGGGGCGCGAGCTCCTCGACCGCGTCGGCGTCGGCCACCAGGCCGAGAAGTACCCCGCCCAGCTCTCCGGCGGCCAGCAGCAGCGCGTGGCCATCGCCCGCGCACTGGCGATGGAGCCGAAGGTGATGCTCTTCGACGAGCCGACCTCCGCGCTCGACCCGGAGATGATCAAGGAGGTCCTCGACGTCATGGTCGACCTCGCCGAGCAGGGCATGACGATGATCGTGGTCACCCACGAGATGGGCTTCGCGCGCACGGCCGCGCACCGCGTCGTGTTCATGGCCGACGGCGCGATCGTCGAGGAGAACACCCCGGAGGAGTTCTTCACGAACCCGACCTCGGACCGCGCCAAGGACTTCCTCGGCAAGATCCTCAAGCACTGATCCATCCATACCCAACGGGGGCCGGAGGCACTTCGGCTCGGGACAGAAGGAGAAGCAATGAGATTCACCAGGACCAAGGCGATCCTCGCCACAGCTGGATTGGCCCTCTCGATGGCTGCCTGCGGCAACGCCGGCGACGACGCCAAGTCGGTCGACGTCAAGGTCGCGGACGACGCGGGCTCGAGCTTCGACGACGGCACGCGCATGAAGGAGCTGGCCGACGCCGGCACGATCAACGTCGGCGTGAAGTTCGACCAGCCCGGACTGGGCTTCATGGAGACCGGCGGCGACATCCCCACCGGCTTCGACGTCGACATGGCGAAGCTCCTCGTCGCGAGCCTCGGCATCGACCCCAACGACACCTCGAAGGTCAAGTACATCGAGACGATCAGCGACAACCGGGAGCCGTTCCTCGAGAGCGGCAAGGTCGACATCGTCGCGGCGTCGTACTCCATCACCGACGAGCGTCGTCAGGTCGTCGGCCAGGCCGGCCCCTACTTCGTCACCGGCCAGCAGCTGCTGGTCCCCGAGGACTCCGACGCCGAGGGGCCGGACGACCTGAAGGGACAGGAGGTCTGCTCGGTCACCGGTTCGACCTCGCTCGACAACGCCAAGGCTGCCGGGCATGAAGCCGGTCGGCTTCGACACCTACAGCCAGTGCGTGGACAAGGTGCTCGACGGCACCGTCCAGGCGATGACCACCGACGGCACGATCCTGCTGGGCTACGCCGCGCAGAACGAGGGCCAGCTCAAGGTCGTCGGCGACCCCTTCTCCGAGGAGCGCATCGGCATCGGCTACTCCAAGGACAGCCCGGAGATGTGCCAGTGGATCGTCGACACCCTCACCGCGGCCAACGACGACGGCAAGTACGAGGAGGCCTTCGACGCCAACCTGGGTGGCTCGGGCGCCGAGCTCCCCGACTTCCCCGAGATGGACCCCTGCTCCTGATGCACCCGTGACCCGGTCCGGGTCCGCGCCGATCGGTGCGGACCCGGACCCGGACACCCTGACCGACGCGAACGAGAGGAGTGGCGTGGACGCCGTTCTCGAGAACCTGCCTGACATCCTGAAGGCGTTCGGCTACACGATCGCCCTGTTCGTCGTCTCGGGCGTCCTGTCGCTGATCGGTGGCACGATCCTGGTCGCGATGCGGGTGGGTCCCCATCCCCGTGCTGGCACGGGCAGGCGCGTTGTACGTCACCATCGTCCGCAACACACCGCTGCTGATGGTCTTCTTCTTCTTCACCTTCGCCGGTCCGCGCATCGGCATCAAGTTCAACTTCGTCGACGTCCACATCGGCTCCTTCGACTTCACCGCCTTCTATGCGGGCGCGATCGTCTCGCTGACCGTCTACACCTCCACCTTCGTGTGCGAGGCCCTGAGGTCGGGGGTCAACGCCGTGGCGCTGGGTCAGGCCGAGGCGGCCCGCGCGATCGGGCTGCCCTTCTCCGGGGTGATGTCGCAGGTGGTGCTGCCGCAGGCATTCCGGGCGTCCGTGCCGCCCGTCGCCAGCGCCCTCATCGCGCTGCTGAAGAACACCTCGGTGGCGGCGGTGTTCGGGGTGCTGGAGGCCACCGCCCAGATGAAGATCATGACCAACAACAACGCCGACGAGCGCTGGGGCATCTTCATCGCCATCGCCCTGGGCTACGTCGTCCTGGTCGAGATCGTCTCGCTGGTCGCGGCGAGCTTCGAACGACGCTGGAGGATCGCATAATGGCCGACTCCGTCCTCTTCGACGCCCCCGGCCCGAAGGCGATCGCCCGCCAACGGACCTACACGATCATCGCCGCGGTGCTGATCGTGGCGGCCCTCGGCTACGTCGTCTACCGGCTCGACGACGCCGGCCAGTTCGCCTACGCGCTGTGGGAGCCGTTCGTGACTCCGCGCTACTTCCAGGCGATCCTCAAGGCGTGGGGCGACACCATCTCGATGGCCACCCTGGCCGTGCTGGGGGCACTCGTCTTCGGCGTGGTCTTCGGGGTGGGCAAGCTGTCCGACCACGCGCTCGTGCGCCGGGCGGCGTGGCTGGTCGTGGAGTTCTTCCGGGCCGTGCCCGTGATCATGCTGATGATCTTTGCCTTCTACGCCATCTTCGACGGCTTCGCGATCTCCCGCGGCGCCTACTGGTCGGTGGTGCTGGCGCTCACGGTCTACAACGGCGCGGTGCTCGCCGAGGTGTTCCGGGCGGGCATCAACGCCCTTCCCCGGGGCCAGAGCGAGGCGGCGTACGCGATCGGGATGCGCAAGACCCAGGTCATGCGCATCGTGCTGCTCCCCCAGGCCGTCAAGATCATGATCCCGGCGATCATCAGCCAGATGGTCGTGGCCCTCAAGGACACCAGCCTGATCCTGATCGTCTTCCCGATCGGCCTGACGAAGATCCCCAAGCAGCTGCCCCAGTCGTTCAACAACGTCGTCCCGACCGTCCTGGTCATCGCGGGCCTCTACATCATCACCAACCTCGTGCTCACCGCCATCGCCAACTACGCACAGAAGCGCTTCGTCGGCGAGAAGGAGATGCTGCAGGTCTCGATGGTGGGCGAGCAGACCGCCGGCGCGGCGCCGATCACCGGGTTCGGGCCCAACCCCTAACGCTTCTCGGTCACCCACAACCTGATCTCGCCCTCGACGACGACGGTGCCGTCAGTGCGTACGCCGCGGACGCGCACGGGCAGGTCGTAGCCGTCGCCGAGCTCGGCGGTCCACTGCGATGGGTCGGTCTCGGCGATGCAGGTGACGTCGGAGTCGGCCTTCGCGGTGTAGGCGACCTCCATGCCCTTCGGGATCCAGCGCCGGTCGCGCGGGATGGTCGACTCGGCGAGCGCGCCCATCGCGGCCTCGAGCCCGTTGCACAGCGCGATCGCGTGCACGGTCTTGATGTGGTTGTGCACGCGGCGGCGCTTGGTGATCACGAGCTCGGCGCGGTTGGGCTCGATCACGGTGAACCGCGGCCGGATGGTGGCGAAGTAGGGCGCCTTCTGGCTGAAGGCGAGCGAGAAGATCCGGTCGCCCAGGGGCAGCGCGGTGGTCTTCTTCCAGAGGTCCAGGACGGCAGGCATGCCGGATACGTTACCGGTCAGTAACGAGCCATGCGAGGATCCGCTCCGCCGTCTCGTCGGCGGACAGGTCGGTGTTGTCGATGACGAGGTGCGGCCAGCGCTCGACCAGCCGGTCGCCGGGCGCGTCCCGGCCGGGCTCCGACGTCATCCGGTAGTCGGCCTCGAGCTCGCGGACGTTGTTGTCCGACCACTCGACGTCGCGCTTGGACTTCTTCTCCGCGAGCCGGTGCTCGGTGCGGTTGCGCCCCAGCCGGGTGTCGAGGTCGGCGACCAGCTCGACGAGCGCGACGTCCTCGCCGTACGGCTCGACCAGGCGCGCGAGGTAGTCGGCCTCGGCCTGCTCGTCCATGCCCATCACGAACGTGAAGATCAGGTCGGTGCCCGCGGCCGCCGCCTCCTCGACCACGCGCCGCCGGACCTCGGTGTTGAGCGTCCGGAACGGCGGCGTGCCGTAGTCGAAGACGTCCAGGAGCATCTCGATGCTGTGGTGGTTGTGGAACAACCGGAAGTCGGAGCGGTCCGCGACCGCCCGGCCGACCGTCATCTTGCCGACGGCGGGCGGTCCGAGGATCAGCAGCAGGCCCATCCGGGGATGGTGCCTCAGATCAGCCGGCCCTCGCACCCGATATCTGAGGACGTGGTGAACGTGATCGGCCTTCCGATCCGTTCACCACGTCCTCAGGTATCGGCGAGGACCTCCACTCGGTTGCCATGGCCGTCCAAGGTGTGGAAGCGCGTGTGGCCCGGGAACGAGTCGCGCTGGGTCTCGTCGACCTCGAAGCCCAGTGCACGCAGACGGGCGGCCACCTCGTCGAGGCCGTCGACCACGAACGCCGGGTGCGCCTTGCGCGCCGGGGCGAACGGGTCCTCGACGCCGACGTGCAGCTCGGCCGTGACCTCGCCCGCGTCGTCGTACGCCCGGAACCAGCAGCCGCCGCGGGCGACCAGGTCCGCCGGCTTCTCGACCTCGGTCATGCCGAGCCCGTCGGCGTAGAACCGTCGTGCGGCGTCCTCGCCACCGGGCGGGCAGGCGACCTGGACGTGGTGGAGACGCATCACGCGGTCACCGGCTGCTCGAGCGGCTTGCGCGCGACCACGAAGATCCGGCGGAACGGCAGGATCACGCGACCGGCAGCATCGGCGGGGTAGGCCTCGCGCAGCAGCGCCCGGAACTCGTCCTCGAAGAGCGGACGCAGGTCGTCGGGCAGTGCCTGCAGCGTCGGGCGGGCGCCGGTGCCGGACACCCAGTCGAAGACGGGGTCCGGGCCGGTGAGCACGTGGAGGTACGTGGTCTCCCACGCGTCGACCTCGCAGCCGAGGGCGAGCAGGACCCGG
The DNA here is from genome assembly GCA_963711175.1 of uncultured Actinomycetota bacterium. Lineage (GTDB taxonomy): Bacteria > Actinomycetota > Actinomycetes > Propionibacteriales > Nocardioidaceae > Nocardioides. The sequence goes on along the minus strand of CAVQDC010000032.1, from coordinate 22,658 downwards.
GCGTACGCGTCCGGGCCGTGGCTCGTGGGCACGCGGGCGTCGCGGACGTGCTCGGCGTACGGCTCGCGCGACGCCAGCTCGGTGCGGGTGGTGTGGCTCGGCTCGTCGAAGTTGCCCGGGACCTGGAAGGCGAACCAGCCGCCGGCTGCGACACGGTCGAGCAGTCCGGGCAGCAGCTCGAGGTGCTCGGGCACCCACTGCAGGGTGGCGTTGGAGACGAGCACGTCGACGGGTGGGCGCAGGGCCACCGGGTCCGGTCGGGCCCAGTCGCGGAGGTCGGCGACCTCCCAGGTGATCCCGTCGATCTCCCGCGCCGCGGCGATCATCTCGGGGCTGCTGTCGATGCCGGTGACCGTTGCTCCGCGCCATCGGTCGGCGAGCAGGGACGTGAGGTTGCCGGGTCCGCAGCCCAGGTCGACCACGTGCGTCGGCAGCTCGGCATTGATGCGACCGACCAGGTCGACGAACGGGCGGCCCCGCTCGTCGGCGTACGCGAGGTAGCGGTCGGGGTCCCAGGTGTGGCTCATGGCTGGCTCCTGTCATGGTCGGTCGGCTCGGTATCTAGGGACGTTTCGGTAGGCGCTGGACGCGATTTTCCTACCAGATCGTCCCTAGATACCCGAGCGACGACGACCGATATGTCTTGATGTCGAGATATCTCCACCCTCGGTCACAACTCTCTCGATGTCAAGATTCTCGACCGGGTCGGCCGTCTGGCAGGATGGCGGGCATGCGGGACGAGGTGGACGACCTGGTCGAGGCCTGGGGGCGCGAGCGCGGCGACCTCGACCTCGCGCCCGTCGAGGTCTTCTCCCGCATCAGCCGGCTGGCCCGCCACCTCGACCTCGCCCGCCGCGACGCCTTCACGGCCCACGAGATCGAGTCGTGGGAGTTCGACGTGCTCGCCGCGCTGCGCCGGGCCGGTTCGCCCTACGAGCTGTCCCCCGGTCGACTGCTCCGCGAGACGCTCGTGACCAGCGGCACGATGACCAACCGCGTCGACCGCCTGACCGCCCGCGGGCTCGTCGAGCGGCTGCCGGACCCCAAGGACCGGCGCGGCGTGCTGGTGCGCCTGACCGTGGAGGGCAAGGCCGCCGTCGACGGCGCCTTCGAGGCGCTGCTCACCGCCGAGGCCGACCTGCTGGCCGACCTGCCCGACAAGCAGCGCACCCAGCTGGCTGTCCTCCTGCGCTCGCTGCTCGCGCCCTTCAGCTGAGGCGGCCCGCGCAGACGCGCGGACCGCAATGGTCCGTCTCGCCCGTGCCCACGCTCGGCCGCGTCGTGCGCGCGAGGTTGTGTCCGCGCGTCTACTCCACGACCTCGGAGGCCTCGAGCCACTCCAGCTCGAGGTCGTCCTTCTCCGCGGCGAGCTCACCGAGCTGGCCGCCGACCCGGGCGAGCAGGTCGTAGTCGCTGAGGTTGGCCTCCATCTCGGCATGGAGCTCGGCCTCGCGCACGGCGATGCGCTCGAGCTGCTTCTCCACCCGGGCCAGCACCTTGCGGGCCGCGCGGTCCTCGGAGCTGCCGGGCCGCGCCTTGGCGAGGTCCGCATCGTCATGGGCGCTGGTCGCCGGAGCGACCGCCTGCCCTGACGTCCTCGATGCTGCGACCGCAGCGGCGGCCTGGTCCGCGGCCCGACGCTCGAGGTACTCGTCCACGCCCCGGGGCAGCATGGAGACCTGGCCGTCGCCGAGCAGCGCCCAGACCGAGTCGGTGACCCGCTCGAGGAAGTAGCGGTCGTGCGAGACCACGATCAACGTCCCGGGCCAGCTGTCGAGGAAGTCCTCGAGGACGTTGAGGGTGTCGATGTCGAGGTCGTTGGTGGGCTCGTCGAGGAGCAGCACGTTGGGCTCCATGAGCAGCAGCTTGAGCAGCTGGAACCGCCGCCGCTCGCCTCCGGACAGGTCGCCGAGCCGCGCGGTCAGCCGATCGCCGGTGAAGCCGAACCGCTCCAGCATCGAGGTCGCCGAGATCTCCTGCCCGTCGAGCGTCTTGGTCACCCGCCGGATCGACTCGACCGTCGGCAGCACCCGCGCCTCGGGGTCGATCTCGTCGAGCGCCTGCGTGAGGTGCTGCATCGCGATCGTGCGCCCGTGCTTGACCCGGCCGACGCTCGGCGGCAGCGTCCCCGAGATCAGGGAGAGCAGCGAGGTCTTGCCGGCGCCGTTGACGCCGACGATCCCGATCCGGTCGCCCGGACCGATCCGCCAGGTCGCGTGCTGCAGCAACACCTTCTCGCCGCGCGCGAGGTCGACGTCCTCGATGTCGACGACGTCCTTGCCGAGCCGCTGGCTGGCGAAGCGCTGGAGCTCCATCCGGTCGCGGGGCGGTGGTACGTCGTCGATGAGGGCGTTGGCCGCGTCGATGCGGAACTTCGGCTTCGACGTACGCGCCGGCGGGCCACGTCGCAGCCACGCGAGCTCCTTGCGGGCGAGGTTCATCCGGCGCGTCTCCGACGATGCGGCCTGGCGCGAGCGCTCCGCCTTGGCCAGGACGTACGACGCGTAGCCGCCCTCGTAGGAGTCCACCGCTCCGTCGTGGACCTCCCACGTCGTCTGGCAGACCTCGTCGAGGAACCACCGGTCGTGGGTCACCACGATCAGCGCGCTGGGGAGCGACACCAGGTGCGAGGCGAGCCACGCGACGGCCTCGACGTCGAGGTGGTTGGTCGGCTCGTCGAGGACGATCAGGTCGTGTCGCGAGAGCAGGATCGCGGCCAGCGCGCAGCGGCGGCGCTCACCACCCGAGAGCCCGACGACGGCACGGTCGAGCGCGACGCCCGCGAGGAGCTCCTCGACGACCTGCCGGGTCGTCGCGTCAGCGGCCCACTCGTGGTCCTGGCGCCCGCCGAGCACGGCCTCGCGGACGCTGTGGGTGTCGACGAGCTCGTCGCCCTGGTGGAGGTAGCCGATCTCGACCCCGCGGGTGCGCGAGACGCGCCCGGCGTCGGGCTGCTCGATCCCGGTCATCACCTCGAGCAGCGTGGTCTTGCCGTCTCCGTTGCGCCCGACGACGCCGACGCGCTCGCCCAGCGAGATGCCCAGAGAGACGTCGTCCAGCAGCGGCCGGACGCCGTAGGACTTCGAGACGCGCTCGAGGTTGATGAGGTTCGCCATGACCGGCCGATCCTCTCAGGCGCAGCCTCGCGAGCCCGGATCGGCATCCGTCCTGAGCCGTGGGGCGCGGTGCGTGAGGAGGATTCCAACCTCCCGCGATCCTCCTCACTCACCGCCCAGGAGGCGGGAGCCCGCTCAGTCCGTGGTCGGCGCTGCCTCACGCTCGGGGAGGCTGGCGGGCACCGGCGTGCTGTCGCTCGTGCCGGCGTACTTCTGGATCAGGGTCTCGATGTCGAGACCGGTGGTCGTCTTCAGCAGCTCCATGGTCTGGACGAAGTTGTTCGCGACCTGCCGCGGAAGCTCACCTGCGCCGTCCGCGGAGATCACGGTCAGCTTGTCGATGCCGGCCATCGGGCGGGCCAGCTCAGCGGCCACCTTGGGCATCACCTCGATGAGCATCTGCAGGACGGCGGCCTCGTTGTAGCCGGCGAAGGCCGCGGCCTTCTTGTCCATCGCCTCGGCCTCGGCCTGGCCGGCGGCCAGGATGGCGGAGGCAGAGGCCTCACCCTCGGCGCGTACGGCGTCGGCCTCGGCGACACGGCGGGCCTTCTCGGCCTCACCGCGCTTGGCGCCCTCGATGGCCTCGGCCTCGGCGAGCGCCGACCGGCGGGACTTCTCGCCCTCACCGGTGAGGCGGGCCTTCTCGGCGTCGGCCTCGGCGGCTGCGATCGAGGCTGCCTTCTTGGCCTCGGCCTCGAGGATCTGGGAGTTGCGGCGTCCCGTGGCCTCGGTCTCCACGCGGTAGCGCTCGGCGTCGGCCGGCTTGCGGACCTCGGTGTCCAGCTCGCGCTCCTTCAGCGCCGCCTGACGTACGGCGACCTTCTCCTGCTCGAGCAGGATCGCCTGGTCGCGGTCGGCCTGGGCCAGCGGGCCGGCCGCAGATGCCTGCGCGTTGGCGGCGTCGGTCTCCGCCTTGATCTCGGCACTCTTGAGAGCCAGCGCACGCTGGGTGATGGCGATCTCCTGCTCGGCAGCGATGCGGGCCTGCTCGGCTGCCTGGCGGGCGTTGGCCTCGGCGATGGAGGCGAGCTGGTTGAGCTTGGCGGCCTCGGGGCGACCGAGGTCGGCGAGGTAGGAGCCGTCGTCGGTGATGTCCTGGATCTGGAAGGTGTCGAGCACCAGCCCCTGGCCGGTCAGCGAGGACTCGGACTCCTCCGCCACCCGCTGGGCGAACGCGGCCCGGTCGCGGATGATCTGCTCCACCGACATGGAGCCGACGATCGAGCGCAACGCACCCGCGAGCACCTCCTGGGTGAAGGTCTCGATCTCCGCCTGCTGGCTGAGGAATCGCTGGCCGGCCGCCCGGATCGAGTCCTCGTTGCCGCCGACCTTGACCAGCGCGACGCCGTCGAGGTTGAGCTTGATGCCTTGACCGGACACGGCGCCGCGGATCTGCACGGAGATCCGTCGGGAGGACAGGTCCAGCGTGGCGAGGCGCTGCACGAACGGGATGACGAACACGCCGCCGCCCATGACGACCTTCTGTCCGGACAGGTCGGTCGAGATCTCACCCGTCTCCGGGTTGCGTACCTCGCCCTTGCCCTTGCGCCCGGTGATGATGAACGACTCGTTGGGGCCGGCCACCTTGTAGCGGGTGGTGACGAGCAGCGCGAGCAGCACCACGAGGACGACGAGGCCGATCACTGCTGTGACGACCGGGGACAGATCGAACATTGCGGAGCTCCTTGCGATGCGGTGGAGAGTGCGGTGGAGAGGTGGAGGCGTACGGGTGTCAGCGGTGGGTCAGGGCAGGAAGAGCGGCTCGACCTGGACGGCCGTCGGCGAGATGACCTGGGTGACGCTGACCTGGGTGCCGGAGGGCACGGCCACGCTGGAGCGGGCGTTGAGGCGGGTGATGTGTCCGCCGACGCTGATCGAGACGACGCCGTAGCCGTCCTCGGGGATCGCGCTGATCACCGAGCCGATCTTCTCGACCATGTCGGAGGTGCGGACGGTGTCGGTCTCACCGGTGCCGTGGAGGAATCCCGACGCCTTGGCCGCGGCCCCGCCCAGCAGCACGCCGAGCACGAGACCGATGACGACCGCCAGCGACGTGGAGCCGGTGACCCCCAGCGCGATGGCTCCGCCGAAGCCGAGCGCGCCCAGGAAGCCTGCCAGGGCCTCGGTCGAGAAGAAGCCAGCACTGAGCCCCTCGAACGCCCCGTCGAGCACGTCGCCGAGGACGAGTGCCACCAGCAGCAGCACGACGCCCAGCGCCCCGACCACCAGAAACGCGGTCACGATCCTCCCCCGATGTCACCCGTTCGGCACGGATGTCGCGCACACCATAGCGGGATGCGACCGCGCGCGGCCGGGTTCTTCCCATCGCGCCCGCACCGCTGCCGCCTGCTACGTGCGTGGCCCCAGGACGAGGTGGGCACCGGCCACCGGACCGGTCGCGGTGAGGACGACGGCGTGGCCCGCACCGGCCAGACCGGCAGCGGTCTCCCGGGCGCCGTCGGCGGACTCGCACAGGAAGACGACCGTCGGGCCGGATCCGCTGATGATGCCGCGGAGCGCTCCTTCGGCCTCGCCGAGCGTGATCAGGTCGCCCAGCTCGGGGCGCAGGTCGATCGCGGGCTCCTGGAGGTCGTTGTGCAGGGCGCGAGCGAGACGTACGGGCTCGCCGGTCGCCAGCGCCTCGAGCAACGGCTCGGCGGACGCCGCCACCTCCGGCGCGTCGGGGCGCATCGTGTCGAAGTGGCGGTAGACGTCGGGCGTCGACAGGCCGACGGGTGCCGGGACGGCGACCCACCACCACGACCCGGGGTCCTCGACGGGCGTGACGAGCTCGCCGCGGCCCACGCCCCGCGCCGTACCGCCGACGAGGGAGAACGGGATGTCGCTGCCCAGCTCGGCCGCCAGCGCGAGGAGGTCGTCGTCCGAGGTGCCGAGCTCCCAGAGCCGGTCGCACGCCACGAGGGCCGCGGCCGCGTCGGCGGACCCGCCTGCCATGCCCCCAGCGACCGGGATGTCCTTGCGGACCTCGAACGCACCGGTGGCGGTGCGACCGGCGTGCGTCGCGAGCAGCCGGGCGGCGCGCAGCACGATGTTGTCGGGGCCGCCGGGCACGTCGGCGGGGTCGATGTGGTCGGCCACGTCCGTCACCAGCGAGAGGTCGTCGGACGCCGAGAGCGTGAGGTCGTCATGGATCCCGATCGCCGTGTAGACGGTGTCGAGCGGGTGGAAGCCGTCGTCGCGGACGCGGCCGACCCCGAGGTGCAGGTTGATCTTGGCGGCGGCCCGGACCGTGATACTCATGCGGTCCTGGCCGCCGCGAGCCCCTCGGCGATCCGGGCGAAGTCATGGACGGTCAGCACCTCGCCGCGCGCGGTCGGGTCGACGCCCGCCGACTCGAGCGCGGCGGTCGCGACCTCGGCCGAGCCGGCCAGCCCGCGCAGCGCGGCACGCACCTGCTTGCGTCGCTGGGCGAACGCGGCGTCGACGACGGCGAACACCTCCTGGCGGGTCGCGGTCGTGTCCGGAGGGTCGCACCGGGTCCAGGCGACGAGACCGGAGTCGACGTTGGGCGCCGGCCAGAACACGGTGCGCCCGATGGCACCCGCACGGCGTACGTCTGCGAACCAGGCGGCCTTCACGCTCGGCACGCCATAGGTCTTCGACCCGGGCCCGGCGGCCAGCCGGTCGGCGACCTCGGCCTGCACCATCACCAGGCCGCGCTCGAGCGAGGGCAGCAGCGTGAGCAGGTGGATCAGCACCGGCACCGACACGTTGTAGGGGAGGTTGGCGACCAGCGCGGTCGGCGGCGGGCCGGGCACCTCCTGGATGCGCATCGCGTCGGCGAGGACGACCTCGAAGCGGTCGACCTGGCCCGGGGCGTACGTCGCGATGGTGGCCGGCAACCGGTCGGCGAGGAGCGGGTCGAGCTCGATGGCGACGACGCGCTGGGCCACCTCGAGCAGGGCCAGGGTCAGCGAACCCAGGCCGGGGCCGACCTCGACGACGACGTCGTCGCCGGTGATGGCCGACTCGCGCACGATGCGGCGCACGGTGTTGGCGTCGATCACGAAGTTCTGGCCGCGCTGCTTGGTCGGGCGGAGGTCGAGCTCGGCTGCCAGCGAACGCACCTCGGCCGGCCCGAGGAGTCTCGGGCCGGCCGGGTGGGTGGTCATGCAGAAACCCTAGTGCTCAGCGGGGAAGGCCCAGCTTCGCGGCGCAGCCGGGCCACGCGCCATAGCCGCCGGAGGCGTCACGGAGCTTGGTCGCGATGGCGATCTGGGTCTCGCGGGAGGCCTGGCTCGGCAGGCCGGTGCCGCCGTACGACTGCCACGTGCCCACGTTGAACTGGAGGCCGCCGTAGTAGCCGTTGCCGGTGTTGATCGCCCAGTTGCCGCCCGACTCGCACTGCGCGAGGGAGTCCCACACGGTGCTGCCGCCGGCGAAGTTGCTGGTGACGACCTCGGGCTTCGCCTTGGTCCCGACCGCGACGATCGTCGGGACGACCTTGACCTTGACGGAGGCGTCGACGACCTTGCGGGCGACGAGCTTCCCGTCGACGTAGCGCAGGAGGTAGGTGACGTTGCGGACGCCGTCCTTGCCGTTGCGGACGACCTCCTCGTCACCCTCGTACATCGTCGGGTCCTCGCGCTCGACGACCGGGGAGTCGACGACCTCGCGCGTGACCTTCTTGGTCGCGATGCGGATGTCCTTGACGACGATCTTGTCGCCCTGGGCGATCTCGGTCGTGAGGGAGGGAGTGATCTTGTCGTGCTTGTCGACCTCGAAGCCCATCGAGTCGAGCACGTCGGCGACGGTCAGCGCCGTGACCTTGTGCTTCCTGAGGTCCTTCGCGCCGAGCTTGATGCGCACGACCTTGGGCGTGACGACCTGCAGGGTCAGGCCCTTGCGGCCGATCGAGGCGCTGCGGCTGGTGGACAGGTCGGCGCCGTCGAAGCGGCGGCCGATCTCGCCCAGTGCGCTGGCGACGTTGTCGGAGTTGACCCAGTACGTCGTGGAGTCGCCGTCGACGGCGATCTCGAGGGGACGGCCGAACTGCACCGCGATGGCGGAGCCGTCGGTGACCGTCTCGTCGACCGCAGGGGCGACCAGGTCCTTGTCGGTGAGGTCGATCCCCTCCGCGGCGAGGACGTCGCCCACGGTGTCGCCGATGGCGCTGACCTGGGTGGTCCTGCCGTCGAGGCTGAGGGTCACGTCCTTGCTGAGTGCGGCGTAGCCGACCGTCGTACCTGCAACGGCTGCCACGATGACGGCCACGAGGGTCGCCAGCACCGCCTTGGACCTGCTGAGCTGCGCGAGTCGAGAGCGCACGATTCTCCGAACGTCGTACTTCCCGGGCCTCGGGTGGCAGCACCCCCCAGTCACGCTCCGGCGGCCGCGTCCGAGCAACGAACGGGGCCGTACGACGTGCGAGCGGGGGTCTCGCAGGACCGGCCCGATCCGGTCCTCGTGCTGCCGGACATCAGTCCCGATCCCGGCCAACAATCACAAGACGATAACGACGAAGTGCCGTGAGGCAAACTCGAACGCCCGAATTCGGACGAGATCCCGGTCACCCACGGACCTACCAGGAGCCCCCGAAGGCCGTCTCGGTGGTGGCGTCGATGGCCCGGCACAGCGCCTCGAGGTCGACCTGCAGCACCTCCGCCATCGCCCGGACGGTGTGCGGCACGAGGTAGGAGGCGTTGGGCCGGCCCCGGTAGGGAGTCGGCGTCAGGTAGGGCGCGTCGGTCTCCACGAGGATCCGGTCGAGCGGCGTGACGGCCAGCGCCTCGCGCAGGCCGGCGGCGTTCTTGAAGGTCACCGTCCCGGCGAAGCTGAGGTGGGCGCCGCGGTCCAGGCAGCGGCGGGCGAGCTCCGCGTCGCCGGAGAAGCAGTGCATCACCCAGCGCTCCGGCGCACCCTCCTCGTCGACGATCCTCAGCACGTCGTCGTGGGCGTCGCGGTCGTGGATGACCAGGGTCTTGTCGAGCCGCTTGGCGAGGTCGATGTGGCGGCGGAAGCTCTCCTCCTGCGCGGACCAGCCCTCCTCACCCGTACGACTCTGCGCATGCCTGAAGTGGTCGAGGCCCGTCTCCCCCACCGCCCGCACCTTGTCGTGGGCGCCGGCGAGCCGCTCGATCTCCTCGAGCGCCTCGTCGAGGCGACCGGCGGCTGCCAGCCGCGGCGCCTCGTTGGGGTGCAGTGCCACGCCGGCGATCAGGGCGGCATGGTCCGCGGCGGCCTCGACCGCCCATCGCGCACCGGGGAGGTCGCAGCCGATCTGCACGATGCGCGGCACCCCGACCGCGGACGCCGCGGCGATGGCCTCCTCGGTGGAGATCCAGTCGCCGTCGGCGATGTCGAGGTGGCAGTGGTTGTCCACCACCGGGTGCGGCAGCGGCTCCGGTGCGGGCGGGCGAACCCGGTCGCGGCGGGCTCCCGACGTCTCCTCGGTGGCGGCGCGACTGCGGGTGGGGCCGGGCTCAGCGGTGGACAACGTCGTACACCTCGCGCTTGGGCAGGCCGGCTCGCTTGGCGACCTCCGCGATCGCCTCCTTGCGGGTCGACCCGCTGGCCTCGAGATCGGCGACGGCCGTACGCAGCGAGCCGGGGTCGGTGTCGACGGCGGGTGCACCGCTCGATCCCTCGACGACGATCGTCACCTCACCGCGTACGCCCTCAGCGGCCCACGCGACGAGCTCGGCCAGGGGCCCGCGGCGCACCTCCTCGTGCGTCTTGGTCAGCTCGCGGCACACCGCGGCGGCGCGGTCCTCGCCGAGCGCGTCCACCATCGCGGCGAGGGCCGCCTCGGTGCGGTGCGGGGCCTCGAAGAACACCATCGTGCGCTCCTCGGTCGCCAGCGCGGCGAGCCGTCGCCCGCGCTCGCCGGCCTTGCGCGGCAGGAAGCCCTCGAAGCAGAACCGGTCGACCGGCAGCCCGCTCACGGCCAGCGCCGTGAGGACCGCGCTCGGACCGGGGACGGCAGTGACGCGTATGTCGTGCTCGACCGCCGCGGCGACCAGTCGGTAGCCCGGGTCGGACACGCTCGGCATGCCGGCGTCGGTCACCAGCACCACGCGGTCGCCGGCGAGCAGCGCCTCCAGCAGCACCGGCGTGCGGGCCTGCTCGTTGCCCTCGAAGTAGGAGACGACCCTGCCGCCGAGGGTGATGTCGAGATCGGCGCAGAGCCGCTTGAGCCGGCGGGTGTCCTCCGCCGCCACGACGTCGGCGCCGGACAGCTCGGCGGCCAGCCGCGGGGCGGCGTCGCCGACCTGACCGATCGGGGTGCCCGCGAGGACGAGCACGCCTGCCGAGCTGTCACGAGCCATGTCGCGATCATGTCAGGAGCGTGGATCCGCACCTCGCTCTGGTTAGAGTTCTGACGTGACCCAGACTGTCGCGGCTCCGGTCGTGACCCCCACTGCCGCAGAGCGCAACAGCCCGCGCTGGAGGTCCGAGGAGAAGCTGCCGGGCTGGGTCGGCGCGATCTGCCTGGCGAGCCTTGCCTTCTTCCTGCGCCGCTGGCACCTCGGCGTCCCCCACCAGTTCTCCTTCGACGAGACCTACTACGCCAAGGACGCCTGGTCGCTGCTCAACCACGGCTACGTCCTGGCCTACGTCGACGACGCCGACAAGACGATCCTCAACGGCCAGGTCACCGGGCTCTGGCAGGACACCCCGTCGATGATCGTCCACCCCGAGGTCGGCAAGTGGCTGATCGCCGCCGGCATCAAGGTCTTCGGGATGGACCCGACCGGCTGGCGGATGGCCTCGGCCGTGATCGGCGCGCTGATGGTGCTGCTGATGTGCCGCTTCGTGCGACGTGTCACCGGCTCCACCGTGCTCGGCCTGGTCGCGGGACTGCTGCTGTCCGTCGACGGCCTGGAGCTCGTGCTGTCGCGGCTGGCCCTCCTCGACATCTTCCTGGCCTTCTTCACCCTGTGCGGCGTGCACTGCGTGGTGGCCGACCGGCAGTGGCTGCGCGACCGACTGGCGGCGGGACGGCGTGCCCGCACGTGGGGTCTGTGGCGACCGTGGCTGATCGCCGGCGGGGTCTCCTTCGGCCTGGCGTGCGGCACCAAGTGGTCGGCCGTCTACACGCTCGCGGTCTTCGGCCTGCTCGTGCTGCTGTGGAGCGCCGGCGCCCGACGGGCGTTCGGCCAGAAGCGCCCGCTGCTGCGCGCGGTCTTCCTCGACGGCGTCCCCGCGTTCCTCGCCCTCGTCGGGGTCGGGCTCATCACCTACGTCGCGACGTGGACCGGCTGGCTGATGCACGCCGACGCCTACGAGCAGGCCTACAGCAACACGCAGTACACGTCGTACGGCGGCGGCAAGGCGTGGCCGACCGCGTCGCAGCCCGACGCCCAGGGCTTCGGCGAGGTGAAGCAGTCGCTGCGCTCGCTCTGGTCCTACCACCAGGACGTCTACACGTTCCACAGCCACTTCCTCAACGACGAGACCCACATCTATGCCAGCAAGCCGTCGACCTGGCTCCTGATGGGTCGGCCCGTCGGGGTCGACGCGCAGACCGACATCCAGCCCGGCGCGCAGGGCTGTGATGCGCCCACCGGGTCGACGTGCATCCGGCAGGTCCTGCTCATCGGCAACCCGGTGATCTGGTGGGGCGGGTGCCTCGCGATGGTCGCCTCGCTGCTGCTGTGGATCGGTGCGCGCGACTGGCGTCACGGCGTCGCCGTGCTCGGCCTGGCCAGCACGTGGCTGCCGTGGTTCCTCTACGACGACCGGCCGATCTTCTTCTTCTACGCGATCACGAGCCTGCCGTTCCTGGTGCTGTCGGTCGCGCTCGCCATGGGCCACCTGATCGGCACCTCAGACGTCCCGACCCCGCGACGCACGTTCGGCGTGGTCGTCGCCGGGAGCTACGTCGTGCTGGCCCTGATCGCCTTCGCGTGGTTCTGGCCGATCTGGACCGACGTGCTGCTCACCAAGTCCGAGTGGGACGCGCGGATCTGGTTCCAGCGCTGGATCTGACGCACGCGAAGCCCGGGCCAGACCACCGTGGACCAAAGTCGGCACGATCATCAGATTTTCCATCAAGAAGCCCATCATTTTGGCGAACTCCCCTGTTATCACCTCAGGCGAGATCGCACGATGGATCAATCCGGCGGGGGTTCGGATGCTGACGCCAGGAGGGTGCGCCATGGATTCCACAGTCATCCACGTCTGTCTCACGACCGAGGGTGCGCCGTCGGTCGGCTCCGACCACGAGCTTGGCGAACGCTGGGTCTGCTCGTGCGGGGACCACTTCGTCTACCGCGAGGGCTTCAACCGCGCCGGCTACCCGGAGGTCGAGTGGTGGCCGGCACCGGCGATCCCGCAGCCGCGCACCGCCGCACCGCGCCGTCTCCTGTTCGGTCCCCGCAAGGGTTGAGTCCCCACCGGGCGTGACCCCGCCCAGCAGCTCCGCAGACCCCGCCCGATCCAGCCCGGGCGGGGTCTTCGCTGTGCCCGGGCCGCTCACCAGCTCCCGGGGAACCGCGACGAGCCGGCGATCGACAACAGTGACACCGCGACCGCCACGGCGACCGCGATGAGCAGTGCCTCACCGAGGTGCCGGCGACGCGGCACGAGCAGGAGCGCGAGGCCCACGAGCACGACGAGCAGTGGGAGCACCCAGATCGGGACGACGCCGGCGGCCAGGACGGCGACGAACGCGAGCGCCCCGCCGCCGAGGGCGGCCTGCACCAACGGCACCGGCCGCGAGCCCCGCGGGAGGCCGACCTCGATGACGGCACCGCCCGTCGGCAGCTGGTCGGGTGCCAGCGCGCGCAGGAGCAGGGTCACCGTCGCCGCGTCGGTCACGACGACGACGTCACGGAAGCGGTCCTGCACGGCATGACGGCGGACCAGCTCGTCGAGCCGGTGTCCCCGGTCGACGTCGGGGAAGCGGACCGGCGCCAGGAGCCCGTCCGGGACTGGTGCGACGCCCAGGCCGTCGACGACCCGCTTGGCCTCGCCCGTCGGTGCGGTGAGGACGACGACGTCGGACCCCAGCGACGACCGCAGCCGCGCCACCTCGTCGGCTCCCGCCTGGGCGCCCACCACGAAGATGCGCTGGAAGTCCGTCACGTCCCCGACGCTAGCGTCACCTGCATGCGAACGCGCCTCGAGGCAGGACCGGAATGACCGCCCGCGGCGGTGCCGTCGTCACCGGAGCAGGCCGTGGACTCGGTCGGCTGATCGCGGCCCTGCTGGTCGACCGGGGCCACGACGTCCTCGTGACCGACCTCGACGGTGCGGCTGCCTCGGTCGTCGCCTCCGAGCTCGGACCTCGTGCAAACGCCCGCGCGCTCGACGTACGCGACGAGGAGGCCGTGGCCGCAGCTCGCGACGAGCTCGTCGAGCGCGCGGGAACCCTCGACGTCTGGGTGAACAACGCCGGCGTCCTCGTCACCGGACCGGCCTGGGAGCAGGACGCGCACACCCGTCGGCTGATGCTCGAGGTCAACGCGCTCGGCACGATCAACGGCACCGTCAGCGCCATCGAGGCGATGCGGGCGCGCGGCGGGCACGTGGTCAACATCGTCTCGCTCGCCGGCCTGACGCCCGTGCCGGGCGAGGCGGTGTACGCCGCCTCGAAGCACGCCGCGCTCGGCTTCTCGCTCAGCACGCTGACCGACCTCCGGCTGGCCGGCATCAAGGACGTGCACATCTCCTGCATCTGCCCCGACGGCATCTGGACCCCGATGCTCCATGACAAGCTGGACGACCCCGCCGCGGCCCTGTCGTTCTCCGGCGTGCTCCTGCAGCCCGAGGACGTCGCCGCCGCGGTCGCGCGGGTGCTCGACCGGCCGCGCCCCGTCACGACGCTCCCCCGCAACCGCGGCCTCCAGGCCCGGGTCGCCGACGCGATGCCCCGGCTCGCCATCGCCGTCGCGCCGCTCGTGGTGCGCAAGGGACGGCGTACGCAGCAGCGGATGCTGCGCGAGCGCTGAGATGCCAGAAGGGCCCGGATCGATGATCCGGGCCCGTCGTGCTGGGTGGAGGTGAGGGGACTCGAACCCCTGGCCTTCTCGATGCGAACGAGACGCGCTACCAGCTGCGCCACACCCCCACGCGCCTCACGGCGCGACGCCAAGATACACGAGCGGATCTGGACCAGCCCAATCGACCCGGCGTCCGGGGGAGGCCTCAGGCGCCGTTGGCGCGGCGGGCCTCGTCGGCGTCGCGGGCCGTCCTGGCGGACTGCTCGGCGGAGCGGGCGATGGCGGAGTCCTCATCGTTGCGGCCACTGGACCAGACGCCTGTGGAGTCGAGGTCGATCGTCGAGACCGTACGTCGCTGGGCGGCCGGCTTGCCGACGTAGGTCGGCAGTGTCGTGGGGACCATGTCCCAGCCGCCCGCGACCGGCTGGGCGACGGGATCGGCGCCGACAGCGGGGGCCTCGGCGGGGGCGTCCTCGACGGGCGTCACCGGGGCGGCGGGGGTCCGGGGCTGCGGCGGCGTCACCGGCATCTCCCCGGTGAGGTCGAGGTCGTTCTCCCGGTCGTCCTCGATGAGCGGCGGATAGCCGATCTCGATGGCGGCGCGGGCATCGCGCTGGCTGCGCTCGGCGCGGACGGAGAGGCGGCAGGCGACCAGCCACGCGACCAGGACGCCGATCGGCGCCGCGACCCAGGGCCAGGCGATGACCGCGGCCACGGCGAGCCCGATGACGACGGCGTTGGCGAGCCCGATGAGGGCGAGCACGTTGCGACGACGCTTGGCGGCTCGACGGGCGGACGCGCGCTCGGCCTGCGGCGACGTACGTACGCGCCGGGGCAGACACCGAGGTCGTCACGGTGCGGGTCACGTCGGTGGTGACCGTCGCGGCCACCACGGGCTCGACCGGCGCGTGCGCCTTGGTCTCGACGGGCGGCCGCAGCACGGCGCGGATGGGCGCCACCACGAGGCGGGCGTTGCGCCGGTCGACCGGCTCGCGCCGCGCGAGGATCCGCATGGTGTGCGAGAACTTCTCGACCGACCGGCTGCGGACCACCTCGTCGTGGTGCTTGAGGGCCTTGGGGATCAGGTAGACGGCCCACGCCACGGCAAGGGCGACGAAGATAAGAGCGCTCAGGTCCACGCTGGCAGCGTAGGAGCGCCGAGCCTGAGCGGGGCGGATGTCAAGTGGTGTGTCGCAGAACTACTGGTGTGACTGGTGTGTTTCCAGACGTCCCGTGATCCCCTCCGGCGCCTCCTCGACCGTCACCGCGAAGACCCGGTGGTCGCGCCAGGCCCCGTCGATGTGGAGGAAGCGCGGGGCGAAACCGACCTGCTGGAGCCCGAGCTTCTCCACGACGCGCAGCGAGTTGGTGTTCTCGGGGCGTACGCAGATCTCGATCCGGTGCAGCCCCACCGGCGCCGAAGCAGTGGTCGATCACCATCGCCACGGCCCGCGGCGCGACCCCGCGGCCGGCGACGTCCGCGGACAGCCAGTAGCCGATCGACGCCCACTGGGCCGAGCCGCGCGAGACGTTGCTGACCGTCACCTGCCCGACGAACCGCCCCTCGACCTCGACCACGAACGGGAGGCACAGGCCCTGCTTGGCCTGGTGCAGCAGCGACCGCACGACCATCTTGTACGACGACGGGCGCGGGTTGGCTCCGGGCGGCACGGTCGCGTCCCACGGGCGCAGCCAGTCGTGGTTGCGGGCGCGCACCGCCTGCCACTCGTCGGCGTCCGACTTCTTGAGCGACCGGACCACCACGCCCTGCGACTCCAGGCGTGCAGGCCAGCCGGGAGCCGTCGCGAGGGCGTTCAGTGGTCGCTCCCGACGACCTGTTCCACGGCGTGCGTCAGCACCGGCTCGAGGACACCCAGCCCGTCCTTCACGCCACCGCGCGACCCGGGGAGGTTGATCACGAGGCAGTCGCCGGCGATGCCGGCCAGCCCGCGCGAGATCATCGCGGTCGGCACGCCCTTGGCCACGCCGGCCGCGCGGATCGCCTCGGCGATGCCGGGCACCTCGCGGTCGAGCAGCGGCGCCGTGGCCTCGGGTGTCCGGTCGGTCGGCGTCAGCCCGGTGCCGCCGGTGGTGAGCACGACGCGTGCACCGTCGGCGACTGCGGCGGCGATGGCCTCGCGCACCGGGTCGCCGTCGGGGACGACCGCCGGCTCCTCGCAGTCGAAGCCCTGGCCACGCAGCCACTCGACGATCAGCGGCCCGGTCTCGTCGGCGTACACACCGGACGCGGCGCGGTTGGACGCGACGACGACGGCGGCCCGAAGACGGAGGCTCATCGCGTCCAGTCCCCGCGACCGTCCGCCGCTCTTGGTCTCGACCTGGATGTCGGTGATCACCGCGGCCTTGTCGACGGCCTTGACCATGTCGACGACCGTCAGCGCGGCCACCGAGACGGCGGTCAGCGCCTCCATCTCGACGCCGGTGCGGTCGGTCGTGCGGACGGTGGCGGTGATGTCGACGGACTCGTCGGTGACGGCGAGGTCGACGGTGACGCCGGAGATCGCGAGCGGGTGGCAGAGCGGGATCAGCGCGGGTGTCTGCTTGGCGCCCATGATCCCGGCGATCCGCGCCACCGCGAGCGCGTCGCCCTTCGGCACGCCCTCGCCGCGGAGCAGGTCGACGACGGCGCGGCTCACGAGGACGCGGCCGGTGGCGGACGCCGTGCGCGCCGTGACGGCCTTGTCGCCGACGTCGACCATCCGGGCCGCGCCGGTGTCGTCGACGTGGGTCAGCCGATCGGGGCCGCCGGGAGTCGCCATCAGAACTCCTCGTCGAGCTTGCGGATCGCGACCATCTCGCCGGCCGCGACTGCGGTGACGTCGGCGGGCACCTCGATCAGGCAGTTGGACGCCGCCAGGTCGCCGAGCAGGTGGGAGCCGTGGCCGCCGACCGGCGAGACGAAGGTGCCGCCACGGTCGGTCTCGAAGTGGCCGCGCACGAGCTGGACCTTGCCCTCGGGCGAGGAGAGGCCGTGGGTGAGGCGGGCGCGGCCGGCGGGCCGGACGTAGGGCAGCTTGCCCATCATCCGGCGGATCGCGGGCAGCACGAACATCTCGAAGGAGACGTAGGACGAGACCGGGTTGCCGGGCAGGGTGAAGACCGGGGTGTCGTCCTCGCCGACGGTGCCGAAGCCCTGCGGCTTGCCGGGCTGCATCCCGACGCCGCCGAACCACATCGTGCCGTGCTGCGACAGCGACTCCTTGACGACGTCGAAGTCGCCCTCGCTGACTCCGCCGCTGGTCACCACGATGTCGGCGCGCACGAGCTGGTCGCTCAGCGCCTCGGTGAAGGCGTGCGACTCGTCGGGGACGATGCCGACGCGGTAGGCGATCGCGCCGGCCGCGCGGGCGGCGGCGGCGAGGAGGTAGGAGTTGCCGTCGTAGATCGAGTCGTGGCCCAGCGGCGTGCCGGGGTCGCGCAGCTCGGAGCCCGGTGGAGATGACCACGACGCGCGGCCGCGGACGCGTGCGCACGGTCGCGCGGCCGACGGCGGCGAGCATGCCGAGGTGGCGTGCGCCCAGGACCGTGCCCTCCTCGAGCAGCATGTCGCCCTCGGAGATGTCGTCGCCGGTCGGCCGGATGTGCTGGCCGGGGCGGCGCGGCCCGGGTGATGCGCACCTGCGCGACGCCGCGGTCGGTCCACTCGTAGGGCACGACCGTGGTCGCGCCGGCCGGCACCGGGGCGCCGGTCATGATCTTGACCGCGGTGCCCGGCGACAGCGCCAGGATCGACGACTGGCCGGCGCCGATCTCACCGACCACGGGCAGCATCGACGGGCGCGTCCTCGGTGGCGTCGGCGACGTCCTCGGCGACCACGGCGTAGCCGTCCATCGCGGAGTTGTCGAAGCTCGGCAGCGAGATCGGCGCGACGACGTCCTCGGCCAGCGCGAGCCCGAGGGCCTCCATCAGCGGCTGCGGGAAGGCGGGCAGCGGCGAGACCGTGGCGAGGATGCGCTCGACGTAGTCCGCCACCGGGAGGAGGCCAGGCTCGGCTCAGCCATGCTTCTCCTGCTCGTCGAGGACGGTGCCGCCCTCGACCCGCTGGGCGGCGGACGAGGCGAGCGCGACGTCGCCCACGACGCGTACGCCGCGGCCGAAGGTCCAGTCGCCCTCGACGGTGAACGAGTCGGCCTCGCGCAGCGACGGGGCGCCCTCGGGGAAGCGCTTGTCGAAGTCGCCGACCAGCTTGTAGAAGTCGCCGTCGAGCGAGACGTAGGGCACCTCGTCGCCGGCCTGGTCGAGCACGAAGTCCTTGCCGAGGTCGTAGACGTCGGAGCGCAGCACGAGCAGGTCGTCGGTCGTCTTCACCGGGACGAACCGGTCGCGGCCGACCTCGATGGTGCGGGCCCCCTCGAACACCTCGATCGCGGCGCCCATCGCGGTCTCGACCTGGACGACCTCGGGCGTCGACGGGTCGGCCGGGTCGAGGTGCTTGACGTTGCGGATCAGCGGGCAGGCCGAGGATGCCGCCGCGCGCGTCGAGCGTGTCGACCATCGCCTCGAGGTCGAACCAGAGGTTGTTGGTCGAGCAGAACTTGTGGCGGTCGAGGTCGGCCAGCGCCTCCTGGTCGGCGTCGAGCGTCTGCGCGGACTCGCGCAGCACGATGCGGCCGTCGCTCTTGCGGCGGGCGAAGTGGCCGCCCTTGCGGTCCGAGGGCGTACGCCGCACCGCCTCGATCGCGAACGGGCGCGCCGCTCTGGGCGAACCAGCCCGCGACGCGCGCGTCCGGCACGGCGCCGAGGTTGTCGGAGTTGGAGACGAAGACGTAGCGGTAGCCGGCGTCGTGCAGCTGCGCGAGCAGGCCGGTGCCGCGCAGCGCGGTGTAGATGTCGCCGTGGCCGGGCGGGCACCACTCGAGGTCGGGGGCCTTGGGGTAGGCCGCGGGCATCAGGTCGGCGGCGAGGAGCTTGGGCTCCTTGTTCTGCAGGAACTCCAGCGGCAGGCCGTCGACCGGCAGGTCCTCGTAGCGGGCGAGGGCCGCCATCGTGTCGGCCGAGGTGCGGAACGAGTTCATGAACAGCAGCGGCAGGGTGGCGTCGTACTGCTTGCGGAGGTGCAGCACCTGCCGGGCGATGATGTCGAGGAAGCTCAGCCCGCGGCGCACGCAGAGCAGCGACTTCGCGCGCTCCATGCCCATCGACGTGCCGAGGCCGCCGTTGAGCTTGATGACCGCGGTCTTGCGGATCGCCTCGGCGCGCGACGTCGTCGGCCACCTCGACGTCGGCCAGCGCCTCCATGTCGAGGGGCTCGATCGTGTCCTCGGCGATCATGCCGGTCTCGCCGTGCTCGAGGAGTCGGTAGTAGTGCGCGAACGTGTCGATCGCGACCTCGTCGACGCCCGCCTGCCGCATCTTCTCGCGCGCGAGCTCGAGACCTCGGGCGTTGCCCTTGCTTGCCATGCTTCGATCGTAGGCTGCTGGCGTGGACGCAGGACACTCGGCGGACAGCGTCGGTCGCCAAGACCGCGCTGCGCGACCAGGTGCTGGCCGCCCGGCGGCGGCGCCCGCTCGAGCCGCGCGCGGCCGACTTCGCGGCGGCCGTCGCGCGAGGTCGCGCTGGCCTGGGCGCCGGTCCGCGACGCGGCCACCGTGGCGGCCTACGTCTCGGTCGGCAGCGAGCCCGGCACCGGCCTCCTGCTCGACGCGCTCGTCGCCGCCGGCAAGCGGGTGCTCGTGCCGGTGCGTGCTGCCCGACCTCGACCTCGACTGGGCGGTCTACACCGGTCGCGACGACCTCGCCCCCGCGGTGCGCGGCCTCCTCGAGCCGACCGGTCCGCGGCTCGGCGTCGACGCGATCGGCAGCGCCGACGTGGTCCTCGTCCCGGGCCTCGCGGTCTCGCCGTCCGGCGAGCGGCTCGGGCAGGGCGGCGGGTGCTACGACCGCGCGCTGGCCGCGCGTCCCGCCCGGGACCCCCGTCGCGGTGGTGCTGCACGACGACGAGGTCGGGCTCGCCGTGCCGACCGACCCCCACGACGTGCCGGTGGGGTTCGCGCTGACGGGGCGTGGGGTGCGTCGCTGTCGCGATCCCCGGGTACCCGGTGAACTGTAGCCTCACCCCCGAAACTTCGCACTCGAACCTCCAGTTTCCCCGGGTACCCGGTGATCCGTCAACGAGCTACTCCGCCGGCGTCAGCACCAGCCGGTCGTCGGCCGCCGCCTCGACGGCGTCGCGGGTGAACGCCCAGGGCAGGGTCTCGCCGTCGACGTAGAGCTCGGTCTGGTCGGAGTAGTGCGACGACGCCGGGTGGCCGGAGACGCCGGTGAGGTTGATCCAGCGCGAGTCGTCCAAGTCGGCGAGCGAGACGACCATCCGCATCGACGGCGCGGCGGTGACCTCGTAGCCCTCGACGGCGTTCCACGACGTGGCGTCGACGATCGACGACCCGCCGCCGACCTCCCAGCCGTCGCGGTTGAAGAGCCGCTCGACCGGCGCGATGCCGGACTCGCCGAGCGTCGCGTTGTGGAGGTTCATCCGGTGCAGGCGGCCCCACGTCCAGCGGCGCGGGTCGCGCGCCTGGCGGCGGGTCAGCTCGTCGCGGGCGTGCGATCATCGCCTCGCGCAGGATGTCGTCGCGGGTCTCGACGACGTCCTCGGTGTCGGCGTCGTCCCACCACGGCCCGGCGGGCTCGGTCAGCATCGCGCCGACCACGCTGGAACCACCGGTCGCCGCCGTCGGGCCACGACGCTCGCGCAGCTCGTCGTGGAAGGTCAGCTCGAGCAGGTTGCGCCACACGACGTTGAAGTACGCCGCCGGCGCGCTGTCGGCGGGCGAGGTGAAGTCCCAGTCGCGGAGCAGGTCCTGGGCGTTGCGGTAGTAGCGCGAGGGCAGGTCCTCGATGTCGAGGAGGTAGGGCACGAGCGTCTCGGCCATCGGGTTGGTCGAGTCGAGCTGCAGGCCCGCCATCTCCTGCACCGACAGCTCGCCCTCGGCCGCGAGCACGCTCGCGGATCCGGGTCGAGCGGTAGCCGTAGTCCCAGTCCTCGGTGAGCAGGTAGGGGTAGTCCTCGTCGATGACCGCCTGGTTGGCGGTGACGATGAAGCCCTCCTCCGGGTCGAGCACGCTCGGCAGCCCGTCGAAGGGGATGTAGTCGCCGGTCCAGTCGTTGGCGCTGATCCAGCCCTCGACCGGCATCGTGCCGTCGTTGCCGGCGCGACGGATCGGGACCCGGCCCGGCGACTGGTAGCCGATGTGGCCCTCGCGGTCGGCGTAGACCAGGTTCTGCGCGGGCACCGCGAAGTCGGCGGCGGCCGCACGGAACTCGTCCCAGTCCGACGCGCGGTTGAGCTCGAGGATCGCGTCGGCGGTGGGCGCCGGGTCGAGGGCGGTCCACGCCAGCGCGACGGCGTACCCGCTGCCGCGCTCGCCCGGCTCGTCGGTCGGCGCGTTGGCGCCGACCGTCGCGAACTCCGACGACACGTCGCTGATCAGCGGGCCGTGCACGGTCTCGCGCACCCGCAGCTCGACGTCGTCCTCGCCGCGGACCTTGATCGTCTCGGTGCGGACCTGCATCGGCTCGCTCTCGCCGTCGCGGACGTAGCGGTCGTCGCCCTCGGTCTGCTCGAGGAAGAGGTCGGTGACGTCGGGGCCGAGGTTGGTGAAGCCCCAGGCGATGTCGGCGTTGTGGCCGATGATCACGCCGGGCACGCCGGAGAAGGTGAAGCCCGAGGTGTCGAGGGTGCAGTCGGGCGTAGTGCTCGCGGCAGTGCAGGCCCATCTGCATCCAGATGCCGGGCTGGCTGATGCCGAGGTGCGGGTCGTTGGCCAGCAGCGGCTTGCCGGTGGCGCTGTGCTCGCCGTCGACGACCCACGAGTTGCTGCCGATGCCGCGCCCCTTGCCGACCAGCTCGGGCATCGCGGCGACCGTGTCCTGCACGCGCTCGAGCGCCTCGACGACGCCCGGCGGGTACGCCGGACGGCGCGGGTTGCGGGTCCCGTTGCCCGTCGCGTTCTGCTCGAAGACGCCGTCGACGACACCGCCGCCGGAGACGATCGGCGGGTGCGCGTCGAGGGGTAGGCCGGCCACAGCTGACGCGATCTCGTCCGGCGGTGTGGTCGAGGGACAGCAGCACCCGGTCGACCTCGGCGTCCATGTTGCCGCGCAGGTCCCACGCCATCGCCTTGAGCCAGGCCAGCGAGTCGACGGGCTCCCACTCCTCCGGCGTGTAGTCGAGCCCGCTGAGGCCGAGCACGGCGTACTCCGCCGCGAGCTCCGACGGCGCGCGCTCGGCGATGTAGGCGTTGACCCCCTCGGCGTACGCCGTCAGCGCGTCGCGGGTCGCGGGCTCGAGCAGCGCCCACTCCTGCTCGGCGACGCGGCGCCAGCCCATGGTGCGGATGAACCTGTCGGTCTCGAGGGTCTCCTCGCCGAACATCTCCGAGAGCCGGCCGGCCGTCACGTGGCGGCGGAAGTCCATCTCGAAGAAGCGCTCCTGCGCGTGGACGAAGCCCTGCGCGCGCATCAGGTCGTCGTCGGTGTCGGCGTAGATCTGCGCGATGCCGTGGTCGTCGCGGACCACCTCGACCGCCGCGGTCAGTCCCGGGACCTCGAGCTCGCCGTCGGTCTGCGGCAGCGGTCGGCGTACGAGCCCACGACCGCCGCCGCCAGCACG
>CAVQDC010000031.1:0-34954 GCA_963711175.1 uncultured Actinomycetota bacterium | reverse complement strand
GTCCTCGCACCGGGTCGCCACCGACGCCCCGCTCGTCCGAGCCGGTGCCGACCAGGCGATCGTCCGGGCGTCGGTCGTGAAGGAGGGGCGTACGGCGCTGCTCGAGGTCGAGCTCAACCCCGGCCGCGCCAACCGCGCCCGGATCAACCGTTCGCCGCTGCCGCGGCCGCGCGAGATCATCGGCCTGGTCCGTACGGTCGTGTTCGCCCCCGACGACCTGACGCTGGTCAAGGGCGACCCGTCCGAGCGTCGCAAGCTCCTCGACGACCTGCTGGTGCTCCGGGCACCGCGACTGGCTGGCGTCCGGTCGGACTACGACCGGATCCTCCGGCAGCGCAACAGCCTGCTCAAGACAGCCGGCGTCGCCCGCGGTTCGTCACGTGACGCCGCGATGTCGACCCTCGAGATCTGGGACGACAACCTGGCCCGCGTCGGCGCCGAGATCCTCGGCGCGCGGTTGCAGCTCGTCGAGGACCTGCGCCCCTACCTGGGCAAGGCCTACGAGGCAGTCGCCCGCGGCGCGAGCCGTGACGACGCAGACCTTGAGTACAAGGCGAGCATCGAGGTCGGCGCACCCGACCACGCAGCGCTCCAGCAGGCGCTGCTCGACGCGATCGCCACCAAGCGCAAGGACGAGCTCGACCGGGGCATCTCGCTCGTGGGCCCGCACCGCGACGAGCTGCTGCTGACCCTCGGCACCGGTTCTGGGCCGGACGACCTGCGGCTGCCGGTCAAGGGATACGCGTCCCACGGGGAGTCGTGGTCGTTCGCGCTCGCCCTGCGGCTGGCGTCGTACGACCTGCTGCGCGCCGACGGCGACGACCCGATCCTGGTGCTGGACGACGTCTTCGCCGAGCTCGACGCCGAGCGGCGCGCCCAGCTCGCCGAGCTGGTCGCCGGCGCCGAGCAGGTCCTGGTCACCGCGGCCGTGGCCGCCGACGTGCCCGCGTCGCTGCAAGGGATGCGCTACCTCGTCGCCGACGGCGAGGTGACCCGTGACGACTGACGACGAACGTCGTGAGGATCCCCGGCCCGAGCCGGCGGTTCCCATGACGTCCGAGCCGACACCCGAGCACCAGCCCGACGGGCTCGACCTCGCGCGCGCCGCGGCGAAGGCGGCGGCCGCGAGCGCCGGCACCCCCGCCCGCAAGAAGACCGGCCCGTCGCGGCGGCGTACGTTCACGAAGTCGTCCGGCGCGCGACCCGACGACCGCGACCCGCAGCTGCTCGACGACGCGATGGGCCGCCTGATCGCCCACCACGGCTGGGAGCTCGACCTCAAGGTCCAGGGCGTCTTCGGCCGGTGGGCCGAGCTCGTCGGCGGGGAGGTCGCCGACCACTGCACCCCCGAGTCCTTCGACGAGGGCCGGTTGGTCGTCCGCACCGACTCGACCGCCTGGGCCACGCAGCTCAAGCTGCTCGCGCCCAGCATCGTACGGCGCCTCAACGAGGAGCTCGGCCACGGCACCGTCACCGTCATCGAGGTGCTCGGCCCGCACCTGCCGCACTGGAAGAAGGGCCGACTCACGAGTCGCGACGGACGCGGCCCTCGCGACACGTACGGCTGATCGGGAGTTCCGGTCGACCAGGGCGCCGAGAGGACGGATCTGCCGATCTGAGGGCCTCGCGTCGGTAGGGGGACCCACCGACCCCCCTGTTCGGCCCTCTGAACCGGCCTCTTGTGGCCCCTGAGGGCCACTTTTTCCACCGATCCACCCCATCTGCGGGGCGGGTCCTTCGGTTGGAGGCCCCTGACCGGTAGTATGACAAGTCGAGTCGCACGCGTGGTTGCCCTGGGCAACAGCCGCGACTCGACTCATGTCGAACGCCCGTCACGGGCGATGGGAAGAAGGCTGCGCCTTGAGCGAAGAGAACGTCGAGAACACCTCCGCATCGACCCCCGACTCGCCCCCTGCAGACTCCCCCACTCCCGCCGAAGCGATCGCCGAGGCCGTCGCCGAGAAGCGCAACACCAACGCCGTCGACGAGGACTTCGAGTACGACGCCTCGGCGATCACCGTGCTCGAGGGCCTCGAAGCCGTGCGCAAGCGCCCCGGCATGTACATCGGCTCGACCGGCGAGCGCGGCCTGCACCACCTGATCTGGGAGATCGTGGACAACGGCGTCGACGAGGCGCTCGCGGGCATCTGCGACCGGATCGTGCTGACCCTCCAGGCCGACGGTGGCGTGCGCGTCGAGGACAACGGGCGAGGCATCCCGACCGACACCGCGCCGGGCCAGGAGATGCCGGCCCTCACGATGGCGCTGACGATGCTCCACGCGGGCGGCAAGTTCGGCGGCGGCGGCTACAAGGTGTCCGGTGGCCTGCACGGCGTCGGCGTCTCGGTCGTCAACGCCCTCTCGACGCGCCTGGTCGCCGAGGTCAAGAACCGCGGCCACCTGTGGAGCCAGTCGTTCCAGCTCGGCGTGCCCGACGGGGACCTCGAGCAGATCCGGGCGATGGAGCCCGGCGAGCGCACCGGCACGACCGTGACCTGGTACGCCTCCGAGGACATCTTCGAGTCGACCCACTACAACCTCGAGACCATCACCTCGCGACTGCGCGAGATGGCGTTCCTCAACAAGGGCGTCGAGTTCGTCGTACGCGACGAGCGGGCCGACGCCGAGTCGCGCGTCGACGCCGTCCAGGACGACACCATCGACAACACCATCGACAACGCCGGGCACGACGCGATGAAGCGCGCCGAGGCGGGCGGCCTGGAGCAGGTCTTCAAGTACGACCGGGGCCTCGTCGACTACGTCGAGCACCTCAACCGCCGCAAGCAGGTGGCCAACGCGACGGTCATCTCCTTCGAGGCCGACACTCCCGAGAGCGTCGAGAACCACATGAGCCTCGAGGTCGCGATGCAGTGGAACGCCTCCTACACCGAGTCCGTGCACACCTTCGCCAACAACATCAACACCCACGAGGGCGGCACGCACGAGGAGGGCTTCCGGGCGTCACTCACCTCCCTGGTCAACCACTGGGGCGAGGAGTGGGGCCTGGTCAAGAAGAAGGAGGACCGCGTCTCCGGTGACGACATCCGCGAGGGCCTGACCGCGATCATCTCCATCAAGCTCGCCGAGCCGCAGTTCGAGGGCCAGACCAAGACCAAGCTCGGCAACACCGAGGCCAAGGGCTTCACCCAGCGCATCATGAACGACCAGCTGGGTGCCTGGTTCGAGGAGAACCCGGCCGAGGGCAAGGACATCGTCCGCAAGTCGCAGGCCGCGGCCAACGCCCGGCTCGCCGCACGCAAGGCCCGCGAGCTGGCGCGTGGGCGCAAGGGTCTGCTCGGCGGCGGCGGCCTCCCGGGCAAGCTGAGCGACTGCCAGTCGACCAACCCCGAGGAGTGCGAGGTCTTCGTCGTCGAGGGCGACTCGGCCGGCGGCTCGGCCCGCCAGGGCCGTGACCCGCGCATCCAGGCGATCCTCCCGATCCGCGGCAAGATCCTCAACGTCGAGAAGGCCCGCATCGACAAGGTGCTGGCCAACACCGAGGTGCAGGCGATCATCTCCGCGCTCGGCACCGGCATCCAGGAGGAGTTCAACCTGGAGAAGCTGCGCTACCACAAGGTCGTGATGATGGCCGACGCCGACGTCGACGGCCACCACATCAACACCCTGCTGCTGACGCTGCTGTTCCGTTTCATGAAGCCGCTCATCGAGCACGGCTTCGTCTACATGGCGCAGCCGCCTCTCTACCGACTGCGGTGGAACAAGCCCGCCGACCACGAGTTCGTCTACTCCGACGCCGAGCGCGACGCACTCCAGGCCGACGGCCTGGCCCAGGGCAAGAAGCTGCCCAAGGAGAACCCGGTCCAGCGCTACAAGGGTCTCGGCGAGATGAACGCCGACGAGCTGTGGGAGACCACGATGGATCCCGACGCCCGGCTGATGAAGCAGGTCACCCTCGACGACGCCGCCCAGGCCGACGAGATCTTCTCGATCCTGATGGGCGAGGACGTCGAGCAGCGCCGTTCCTTCATCCAGAGAAATGCCAAGGACGTCCGCTTCCTCGATATCTAGGTCGCTAGCCGCATCTACGACCAGCCCTAGACATCGATAGAACGCAGGAGAGAACCAGACATGACCGACATCCCCACCGACACCACCGGCGCCGGCGGCTTCGGCTTCGGCGACGAGCGCATCCAGCCGATCGAGCTGCAGACGCTGATGCAGCAGTCCTACATCGACTACGCGATGACCGTCATCGTCGGCCGCGCGCTGCCCGACGTACGCGACGGGTTGAAGCCGGTGCACCGCCGGATCCTCTACGCGATGTACGACGGCGGCTACCGGCCCGACCGCGGCTTCTCCAAGTGCTCGCGCGTCGTCGGTGACGTGATGGGTCAGTACCACCCCCACGGCGACACCGCGATCTACGACACCATGGTCCGCCTCGCACAGCCGTGGGTGCTGCGTTCGCCGCTGATCAACGGCCAGGGCAACTTCGGCTCGCCGGGCAACGACTCCGCCGCGGCCATGCGCTACACCGAGTGCCGGATGGCGCCGCTGGCCATGGAGATGGTCCGCGACATCGACGAGGACACCGTCGACTTCCGTCCCAACTACGACGGTCGCTCGCAGGAGCCGACCATCCTGCCCTCACGCTTCCCCAACCTGCTGGTCAACGGATCGGCCGGCATCGCGGTCGGGATGGCGACCAACATCCCGCCGCACAACCTCCGCGAGGTCGCCGAGGGCGCGACGTGGGCGCTCGAGCACCCCGACGCGACCAAGGAAGAGCTCCAGGACGCGCTCATCGAGCGGATCAAGGGCCCCGACTTCCCCAACGGTGCGCTGATCGTGGGCCGCCAGGGCATCGAGCAGGCCTACCGCACCGGTCGCGGCTCGATCTCGCAGCGCGCCGTCGTCGAGATCGACGAGGACGCCAAGGGCCGCGTCATGCTCGTCATCAGCGAGCTCCCCTACATGGTCAACCCCGACAACCTCGCGCTCAAGATCGCCGAGCTCGCCGACACCGGCCGCATCCAGGGCATCTCCGACGTCCGCGACGACACCAGCTCGCGTACGGGCCAGCGCCTGGTGATCATCCTGAAGCGCGACGCCGTGGCCCGCGTGGTGCTCAACAACCTCTTCAAGCACACCGAGCTCCAGTCGAACTTCTCGGCCAACATGCTCGCGCTCGTCGACGGCGTGCCGCGCACGCTGCCGATCGACCAGTTCATCTCCAACTGGGTGACCCACCAGATCGAGGTCATCCAGCGGCGTACGCGCTACCGCCTCGCCGAGGCCGAGCGCCAGGCCCACATCTACCGCGGACTGGCCAAGGCGCTCGACGCCCTCGACGAGGTCATCGCGCTCATCCGCCGCAGCCCCGACGTCGAGGAGGCCCGCACCGGCCTCATCGAGCTCCTCGAGATCGACGAGGTCCAGGCCAACGCGATCCTCGAGATGCAGCTGCGTCGTCTGGCCGCCCTCGAGCGCCAGAAGATCATGGACCGGCTCGCCGAGCTCGAGCTCGTCATCGCCGACCTCGAGGACATCCTCGCCAACGAGTCGCGGCAGCGTCAGATCGTCTCCGACGAGCTCAAGGAGATCACCGACAAGTACGGCAACGACCGTCGCAGCCAGATCATCGCGGCCGACGGCGACCTGTCGATGGAGGACCTGATCCCCGACGAGGAGCTCGTCGTCTCGATCACCCGTGGTGGCTACGCCAAGCGCACCCGCGCCGACCAGTACCGCCTGCAGAAGCGCGGCGGCAAGGGCGTACGAGGCGCGACGCTGCGGGGGGACGACGTCGTCCAGCACTTCATCGCGACCACCAACCACCACTGGCTGCTGTTCTTCACCACCGCCGGCCGGGTCTACCGGACCAAGGCCTACAACCTGCCCGAGGCGGCGCGCGATGCGAAGGGCGGCCACGTCGCCGGCCTGCTGAGCTTCCAGCCCGACGAGGACATCGCGCAGGTGCTGGCGATCCGCGACTACGAGCAGGCGCCCTACCTCGTGCTCGCCACCCGGACGGGCCTGGTCAAGAAGACCAAGCTCGGCGACTACAACAGCCCGCGCCAGGCCGGCGTCATCGCGATCAACTTCCGGGAGGACGACGACGAGCTGATCGGTGCCGAGCTGGTCAACGGCGACGACCACATCCTGCTGGTCTCCCGCAAGGGCCAGTCGATCCGCTTCCAGGCCGACGACGACCAGCTGCGCCCGATGGGTCGCGCCACCGGCGGTGTGCGCGGCATGAAGTTCCGCGACGGCGACTCGCTGCTGTCGATGTCGGTCATCCGCGCCGAGCAGGTCGCGGCCGAGGAGGCTGCGGAGTCCAAGGCCGAGGAGGCCGGAGAGTCCACCGCCGCGGGCGACCTGCCCGACGTGAAGGAGCAGTACGTCTTCACGATCACCGACGGCGGCTTCGCCAAGCGCAGCCGGATCAGCGACTACCGCCTGCAGTCCCGCGGCGGCATCGGCATCAAGGCGATGTCGCTGGCCAACGAGGACCGTGGTGGCCTCGTCGGTGCGTTCATCGTCGAGGAGGAGGACGAGGTGCTCTCGATCACGAGCGGTGGCCAGGTCGTCCGCAGCCCGATCGACGCCAACTTCCGACCGACCGGCCGCTCGACGATGGGCGTGAAGTTCGTGACGCCGAAGTCCGGTGACTCCGTCGCCGTGGTCGCTCGATCGGTCGAGGCGAAGGTCGTCGAGGAAGCCGAGCAGGCTGCCGCCGAATCGCCCGACGTGGTCGGCGGTGCAACAATCGAGGGTCAGGACGCGGAAGCTCCCGCCTCTGTGCCTGATGACGATGGCCCCGACGAGAACACCGAGGAGTGATCCATGGCGGACCGCACCGCGCCCCCCGGTAGTGACACAGCCCGTCGTACGCCCGAGAAGGAGCCTGCTCGCAGGTCCCTGACCGAGCGGCTGCAGGACACCATGTCCAACGCTGCGCAGGAGCACCGCGCCAACGCGACGACCGGCGCCCCGCGCGGACGCCGCGCGACCCGTTCGGCGGGCCGTCAGCCGCGGCGCGCACGCCTGAGGCTGACGCGGATCGACCCCTGGTCGGTCATGAAGACGTCGTTCCTGCTGTCCGTCGCCTTCGGTGTCGTCACCTTCGTCGCCATCTTCATGGTGTGGTCGGTGCTCGGCGCGGCCGGCGTGTGGGACTCGATCAACTCCGCGGTCGCCAGCATCGTCGCGGGTGACAGTGGCGACTCCACCTTCGACGTCACCGACTACGTCGGCATGTCGCGGGTGCTCGGCTTCACGCTGCTGGTCTCGGTGCTCGACGTGGTCCTGATGACCGCGATCGCCACCCTGACCGCGTTCCTCTACAACCTCGCCGCTGCCCTCCTGGGCGGCATCGAGGTCACCCTCGCCGAGGACGAGAAGTGATCGCTGCCTGATCACAGGCCTCGATTGGCACGGCCTGACAGTGGTCAGGTAATCTTCGGCGTCGCCGTACGGCGGCGAATGCGGGCCTATAGCTCAGACGGTTAGAGCGCTTCCCTGATAAGGAAGAGGTCGGAGGTTCAAGTCCTCCTAGGCCCACTCCACCTCCATCTCTCGCCCCTCTCTCGCTCGAGGAGAACCGCATGAAGAAGCTCCTGCTGGTCGTCCTCGCCGCAGCCGGCGCGCTGGTCGCGAAGAAGAAGATGGACGAGGGCAAGAACGAGCAGGCCCTCTGGGCCGAGGCCACGGACACCGTCCACAAGTCCTGACGCTCGACGCACCACCGGCGCTCCGCGCCACAGCACTTCCCGATCCGGGGGCCTTGGCGCAATTGGTAGCGCACCTGCTTTGCAAGCAGGGGGTTAGGGGTTCGAGTCCCCTAGGCTCCACCATTCCTCCCGACACAACTGTGCGCCTGGGCGCATTGGGTAGCGGCTCCACCTCCGATGCTTTGCAAGCAGGGGGTTAGGGGTTCGAGTCCCCTAGGCTCCACCACTTCCCGGCAGCTCGGTCTCGGAGAAGGCCCAGGCCTCCAGCTCCGACAGCGCGTCCATCGCGGCGTCGAACGAGTCTTCCTGGTCCGCCGACAACGAACCGTCCTCCTCGAACCGCTTCCAGATGTCTCCGGCAGTGCCGTGCGCCCATGCGGGTGCGTACCGCTCGGGAAGCACCGCGTCCCGCAGCTCCTCCGTGTCGACGCCGGCAGAGCGGCCCAGCATCAGCAGTGCGCGTCGGACCAGAGGCGGTCGATCCCTCCAGCCACTCACCAACGCCTCCGCCCGAGTGCGGACGGCAACCGCAACGGTCTCGGCGTGTGACCCGTCACCCTCGGCGAACGCCCCCAGCATGCTGAGTGCCTGGCGCTGGTCCGGGAAGTCCTCCCACGCTGCGAGGTCGGCGATCACCCCGAGCGCGGGGATCGTCGCGTCGTAGACCGTTCCCTGGTGGTGGACGTTGCCCCACAGCTCGTACCACGCTGCGTCGCGGTCAGGCTCGTCTCCGAGGACCAGCGTGCGCAGCTCCCGACCCACGTCGCCTGCCGGTCCGTACGCGTGCGTGCGGCTGTCCCAGTCGATCTGGTCGATGCGGTCGACGATCGCGGCGGCATGGGCGTCGCCCTCGACCCCGGGCCGCGACGGCCGTGCGGACGGGTCGTCGGCGCGCTGCTCGTGCCGGCGACGGGACCACATGCCTCGACCCTAGGCGGCGGTGCTGGAAAAACGGCCGATGACAGTGTCGTATCGACACCAGCGCATTCGTAGTAGTGGTGAGGAGCCGCCCAGCGGGGGTGGCCCACAATCGCTGGAGATGACCATGCACTACCTCCTTTCCGTGATCGACGACGCAGCGCACCCCGGCCCGGCCGACGAGCCCGGTGCGGTCGACGCGTTCAACCAGCAGCTCAAGGACGACGGCTACTGGGTCTTCGCCGGGGGGCTCGAGGCCCTCGACGCCTCGACCGTGGTCGACGCCCGGTCGGGCAAGACCGCGATCACCGACGGGCCGTTCGCCGAGACGAAGGAGTACCTCGCCGGCTTCTGGGTGATCGAGGCTGCCGACCTCGACGTCGCGCTCGGGCTGGCCGCGGGCGGGTCGAAGGCCTGCAACCGCAAGATCGAGGTCCGCCCCTTCGACGGGATCGCGTGAGCCCGACCCGATGACCGACGTCGACGAGGTCATCGCCCGGGTCCACCGCGACGAGTGGGCCCGCGTCGTGGCCACCATCGCCCGGCGGTTCGGCGACCTCGACGTGGCCGAGGACGCGACGGCCGAGGCCTTCGCCACCGCCCTCGAGCACTGGCCTGCCCACGGCGTACCCCCCAACCCCGGCGGCTGGCTGACCACCACCGCCGGCAACAAGGCCCTCGACCGCGTACGCCGCGAGGGCCGCCGAGACGCGAAGCAGAAGGAGGCGCAGATGCTCACCGACCAGCTCTCCGGTCCGCCCGAGGCCGTCGGCGCCATCGACGACGACCGGCTCCGGATGCTCTTCACCTGCGCCCACCCCGCCCTGGCGATGGAGGCCCGGGTCGCGCTGACGCTGCGGATGGTCGGCGGGCTGACGGTTGCCGAGATTGCGCACGCCTTCCTCGTCCAGGAGACGACGATGGCCCAGCGGATCACCCGCGCGAAGGCGAAGATCAAGGCCGCCGGCATCCCCTACCGCGTGCCCGACGCAGCCGACCTGCCGACGCGGGTCGCCGGCGTCCTGGCGGTGCTCTACCTCGTCTTCAACGAGGGCTACCTGGCCACCGGAGAGGACAACGACCCGATCCGCGCCGAGCTCACCGGGGAGGCCGTACGCCTCACCCGGTTGGTGCGCGAGCTGCTGCCGGGCGACGGTGAGGTCGCCGGCCTGCTGGCGCTGATGCTGCTCATCGAGGCACGCCGCACCGCCCGCGTCTCGTCGGCCGGGGAGCTCGTCACGCTCGACCGGCAGGACCGCGGGGCGTGGGACCGCGACCTCGTCGCGGAGGGCCACGCGATCGTCCGCCAGCGGCTCGTGAGTGGTCAGGCGCCCGGTCGCTACCAGGTGCTCGCCGCCATCAACGCCGTGCACACCGATGCGCCCGACGTCCGCGACACCGACTGGTCGCAGGTCGTGGCGCTCTACGACCAGCTCGTCCGCCTCGACCCTTCGCCCGTCGTCCTGCTCAACCGCGCGGTCGCTGTGGCCGAGCTCGACGGCCCGCAGGTGGCCCTCGCCCAGGTGGACGCCCTCGCCGAGCCGCTCGGCGACTACCACGCCTTCCACGCGACGCGCGCCGACCTCCTGCGCCGGCTCGGGCGCAGCAGCGATGCGCGGGCGGCGTACGACCGCGCGATCGGGTTGGCCGGCAACACCGCCGAGGCGGCGTACCTCACCCGCCGGCGTGACGAGCTGGCGCGCGGCAACGCCTCGTAGGCGCGCGGACGGAAGTGGTCCGGGCGTCCTGCGGACACGCTGACGGAGGGCGGCGGGAAGGGACTTGTGTCCGCGCGCCTACGACCGGTCAGAGGTGCTCACCGCACGGCTGGGAGAATCGGAGCCGTGACTGCCCCCCGCCGACCCGGCTTGCTGACCGACCTCGGCGCGGCCGCCCTCGCGCTCGTGCTGGTCGGCATCGCGGGCTGGCTCGGCATGTGGCAGTACGACGCCTGGCAGGCGCACCGCGACGCCGAGGCACGCGACCTCACCGACGTCACGCCCGTGCCGCTGACCGACGTGATGGGCAGCGACGACCCGTTCCCGGGCCAGGACGTGGGGCGGCCGGTCGAGATGTCCGGTGAGTGGATCGACGGCGGGTTCTGGGTCCGCGACCGCACCCTGGGCGACCGGGACGGCTACTGGGCCGTGGCGCCCCTCCGGGTCGGCGATGCCGCCGTGCTCGTCGTACGCGGGTGGGCGGCGGAACCCGACCCGGACCTCCTCGCCGCGACCGGGGAGGCCGACGTGACCGGTTGGCTCCAGGCCCCTGAGGGCAGCCTGGTCACCGACGCCGACCCGAGCGACGACGTCTTCCCCGAGATCCGGGTCGCGGACGCCGTGCAGCGCGTCGACGTCGACCTCTACTCGGCCTACGCAGTGAGCGAGACCCCGGCCGACGGGCTCCAGGCCGCGGAGCTCGCAGCGCTGCCGAGCCCGAGCCGCTTCACCGGCGTCCGCAACCTGCTCTACGCCTTCGAGTGGTGGGTCTTCGGCGCCTTCGCGGCCTTCATCTGGTGGCGCTGGCGTCGCGACGTCGTGATGGGGGTCACCAGCCCGCTCAACCCCTCGGCCGAGGCCACCACCTCCCGGATAGGTTGAGCGCCGTGCGTCCCCTCTTCACCTCCTACCGGATCCTCGCGTTCGTCGTCGGCGTCGCGCTGGCCTTCTGCGCCCTGGTCGTCTCCCCGATGAAGTACCTCCTCACCGAGGGCAGCAGCCTCCAGCAGACCGGGGAGTCGTTGAGCATCCTGTGGGCGCTGCACGGCACGCTCTACATGGTCTACGTCCTCGTGGCCCTGATGCTCGCCTACCGGGCCCGCTGGTCTCCGCAGTTCACCCTGCTGATGCTGATCGCGGGGCTGGTGCCGCTCCTGATGTTCTTCGTCGAGCACCGGGTCGCGCAGCGCATGCGCGCGGAGCACCCCGAGCTGGCCCGAGCCTGACTAGGGTCGGTCCATGACCACCGCCTTCGTCCTCGGCGGCGGCGGGGTCCTCGGCGCCGTCGAGGTGGGCATGCTGCGCGCGCTCCTCGAGCGCGACATCGTCCCGGACCTCGTCCTCGGCACCAGCGTCGGCGCCCTCAACGGCGCGATGGTCGCTCGCCAGCCCGAGCTCGCGGTCGTCGACCGGCTCACCGAGCTCTGGCGCGACGGTCGCGCAGAGCCGCGACGTGTACGGCGACCGGCCGCTGCGCACCGTGCGGCGAGCCGTGTCGACCGGCACGCACATCTACTCGTCCGGGCCGCTGCGGAAGCGGCTGGAGGAGGAGCTGGGGGACCTGAGGTTCGAGGACCTTCCGGTGCGGTTCGGAGTCTGCGCCGCCAGCATCGAGCGGGCGGCCGAGCACTGGTTCACCACCGGTCCGATCGTCCCGGCGATCCTGGCCAGTGCGGCCGTCCCCGGCCTGCTCCCGCCGGCCGAGATCGACGGCGAGCACTTCCTTGACGGTGGCCTGGTGAACTCCATCCCGGTCAGCAAGGCGGTCGAGCTGGGCGCGACCCGGATCTTCATCCTCCAGGTCGGCCGGATCGACCGGCCGCTCACCCCGCCGACCCGTCCGTGGGAGGTCGCCCGGGTGAGCTTCGAGGTCGCCCGCCGGCACCGCTTCATGCGTGACATGGCGACCATCCCCGACGGCGTCGAGGCCCACGTCCTGCCGGCCGGCGGCACCTCGCGCCGCGACGACTCGCTCCTGGCCCACCGCGCCCTGCACGACAGATCTGGCGGCGGCGTACAGGCTCGCATCGACGCGACGTACGACGCCTCCCGCCGCTACCTCGACGACGCGCTCGGCCGCTCGTGAGCCCCGGGCTGTGGGCGCTGCGCCGGCTCGTCGTCGCACCCGCAGTCATCGGCCTCACGGTGGCGCTCTGGGTGACGCTGCCCCTCTGGCTGGTGGGTGCGGCCGCGCTGTCGCCCCTGCTGCCCGGGCGGTGGCGGGCGCTGCGCCTGCTGTGGCTCGCGGTCGTCTACCTGAGCTTCGAGACGCTCCTGCTCACGGTGATGCTCGGGCTGTGGCTGGCGAGCGGCTTCGGCTGGAAGATCCGTTCGCCCTACTTCGCCGGCATCCACTACGACCTCGTGCAGGGCACGCTGATCGTGTTCTTCCGCGAGGCCCGCCGCGTGCTGGCCCTGCGGATCCGCACCGACGGACCGCACCCCCCGCGCGTACCTGAGGGGCCGGTGCTCGTGATGTGCCGCCATGCCGGCCCGGGTGACTCGTTCATCCTGATGTACGCCCTGCTGCACTGGTACGCCCGCGAACCCCGCGTCGTCCTGAAGAACACCCTCGCCTGGGACCCGGCGATCGACGTCGTGCTGCGGCGGATCCCGGCGAAGTTCATCTCGCCCGATCCGGAGGTCGGGGAGGACCTCGAGTCGCAGATCGCGGCGCTGGCGAGCGGGCTCGACCAGAACGACGCGTTCGTGATCTTCCCCGAGGGCGGCAACTTCACTGCGGCCCGGCGGGAGAAGGCCATCACCCGGCTCCGCAAGCTCGGCCTCGAGCGGATGGCGGCGCGCGCCGAGCGGATGACCCACGTGCTGGCGCCCAGGCCCGGCGGCGTGCTCGCTGCGCTCGAGGCGGCACCCGACGCCGACGTGCTGATGGTCGCCCACACCGGGCTCGACCACCTGGTGACGATCAGCGACGTGTGGCGCGAGCTGCCGATGGACAAGCAGCTCACCATGCGGTGGTGGCAGGTGCCGCGCGACGAGATCCCCGAGGGCCGCGAGGAACGGATCGAGTGGCTCTACGGCTGGTGGGAGCGCGTCGACGCCTGGATCGAGGAGAACCGGCCGGACATCGCCTGAGCGGTGCGTGAGACATGTTTCCCGCGTGCAGAAGGTGCGTCACACACCGCCGCGCCCCGGAATGCAGTCGAGCGGTGCGTGGGACATGTTCTCGAGGTCGAGAACCTGCCTCACACACCGCCCGACGGAGGTGTCGCGGGGACGACTACTTCTTCGGGACGTCCTCGATGTCGATGACCTCGGCGGGCTCGTCCGGGGTGGTCGCGTCGTGCGGGTCCTCGACTGCATCACTGATGGCCTCGCCGGGGGCGCCGCCGCCGATGTCGTCGGTGGCCGGCGGGTCGGCGGTCACCACGTCGTCGGCGGTGACCTCCTCGATCGGGTCGGTCAGCGGGTCACCCGTGACCGGTGCGGCGGGCGTCACCGGGGTGGCAGCAGCGGCCGGGGTCGCCGGAGCCGTGGGCGTCCTGGGTACGGACGGGGCGGGCGGCACGTAGGTGGACTGCCAGCCGGCGTCCGCGCCCTTCTTGGCCCGCAGCTTGCTGAAGACGACTCCGCCGACGGCCAGGAGGCCGCTCAGCAGCAGGAACTTCTTGAACCGGCCGCCCGTGGGCTCCGGCTCGACGCCGCGGAGCTCGTTGACCTTCGCGACGGCGGCGTCACGACCGGACGCTGCGTGCTCGGCGGCGAGAGTGGCACCGGCGGACGCCCGCTCGGCCGCGGTCGCGCGGTACTCGGCGAGCAACGGGGCGGCCTTCTCGCGGGCCTCGCCCGCCTTGGCGGCCGCGACCGCCGCGCCGGCGGTGGCCGCTTCGGCGGCGCGTGCGCGGCCTTCCTCGATGAGCGGCGTTGCCTTGTCCCGCGCGTCGGTGAGGGCGGGACCGGCCTTGTCCACGGCCTGCTCCCACGCCGACTCCAGCTGGGGGATCACCGTCTCGGTGAACTGGTCCGAGAGCTGCTCGACGTAGTCGTGGGCCCGGTCCATGAGGGACTTCTTGCGGCCGAAAGGCATGCGTGACCTCCTGATGTCTGTGTCCGTCCATCTCACCATGCCCACCAAGGGGCGGCCAGCCCCGTCCGGGTGGGGAACGTCTCCCGGGAACGGGTGCCGGGGGGAGCGTGGGGTGAGCATGGGGTGAGCATGGGGTGAGCACGGGGTGGGCGTGGCAGGATCGTGGGGCACGCCTGACGTGCACCGGACTTGTCCACACCCCCATCTGCACCCGATCGAGAGGCACGAATCCATGGCCGACCAGAAGGCGACCCTGAAGACCAACCGGGGCGACATCGTCATCAACCTCTTCCCGAACCACGCCCCCGAGACCGTCGACAACTTCGTCGGGCTCGCGGAGGGCACCAAGGACTACCGCGACGACGCGGGCCGCAGTGGCGAGAAGTACTACGACGGCCTCGGCTTCCACCGCGTGATCGACGGCTTCATGATCCAGGGCGGCTGCCCCCTCGGCACCGGCACCGGCGGCCCGGGCTACACGTTCAAGGACGAGCCGCACCCCGAGCTCGTCTTCGACAAGCCCTACCTGCTCGCGATGGCGAACGCCGGCCCCGGCACCAACGGCTCGCAGTTCTTCATCACTCTCGGCGCGACCCCGTGGCTCAACCGCAAGCACACGATCTTCGGCGAGGTGGCCGACCAGGCCAGCCGCGACGTGGTCGATGCGATCGGCACCACCGCCACCGGTGCGATGGACCGCCCCGTCGACGACGTGGTGATCGAGTCCGTCACCATCGAGCGCTGAGCGAGCACTGATCCTCCTGACGATCGCCGCACGATGACCCAGCCCTCCGAGGGCCCGGCCGCGACCGGGGTGCCGACCTGTTATCGGCATCCCGATCGCGAGACCTGGATCCGCTGCCAGCGCTGCGAGAAGCCGATCTGCCCCGACTGCATGCGCGACGCGGCGGTCGGCTTCCAGTGCCCCGACTGCGTCAAGCAGGCCGCCAAGGGCTCGCGGCAGAACAAGGCGATGTACGGCGGCGAGCGCAGCGCCGACCCGCGGCTCACGACGTTCGTCCTGATCGGCATCAACGTCGTGGTCTGGTTGGCGATCACCGCGACCGGAGGCAACAAGTCACGCCTGGTCGACCTGCTGGCGCTGCGCGCCCGGGGCTACTGCGCACCGGGCGACGGCTACATCTACCCGCCGACCCACCCGGTGTGCACCCTGACCCCGGCCCATGACTTCCCCGGCTTCGCCGACGGTGCCTGGTGGCAGGTGGTCACCGCGGCCTTCACGCACGTCGAGATCTGGCACGTCGCGATGAACATGTTCGCGCTCTTCATCTTCGGCCCCGTGCTGGAGGGGATCGTGGGTCGCGCCCGCTTCCTCGCGGTCTACGTGGTGGCCACGCTCTCCTCGTCCGTGCTGGTGCTGTTCCTCAGCAGTGAGTACGGCTCGACGGTCGGTGCGTCGGGGGCGATCTTCGGGCTGCTCGGTGCGTTGCTCGTCGTCGCCCGCAAGGGCCGGCTCAACTCGAGCTGGCTGACGCAGAACCTCGTCCTCGGCCTGGTGGTCACCGTGGTGGGGTGGCGCTACATCTCCTGGCAGGGCCACCTCGGCGGCCTCGTCGGTGGTGCCCTCGCGGCGGCGATCATCGCGTACGCCCCGAAGACCAACCGCAGCGTCCTCCAGTGGGGCGGGCTGCTCGTCGTCACGATCGCCCTGGTCGTGCTCGCCGGCGTCCGGGCCCTGCAGCTCGCCTGACCTGCCCTCACCCTTCGCTGCACTGCAGAGCCCCCGCCCCCGGTCGTACAGACGTGGGGGTGGGGGCTCTGTCGTCGTGCCTGGTTGCCCACAGGTGTGGACACAGCTGTGGATAACTACAGGCGTGTAATTCTCCACAGGTGTTTTCCACAGTGTGGATATCCGCACGCCTGCCCGAGCGGTGCGTGAGGCGGATTCTGGGCGCGCCGAAGCCGCCTCACGCACCGCTCGTCCGGCGGCACGTCCCGAAATCGACTCGAGCGGTGAGAGAGACGCCTTCCCTTCCCCAGGAAGGCGCCTCACTCACCGCTCGAGGCGGGTCGTGCAGATGGTGCGGGTGACCCGATCGCTCAGGTCGAGGGAGAACCTACTCCCACTTGGTCGCGAAGCTGAACCCGACCGCCATGAACGCGATGCCGACGACGAGGTTCCACTGGCCGAGGTCGTTGAAGACCCAGAGCTTGGAGAGGTCGTCGGAGAAGACGTAGAACGTGCAGATCCACAGCAGGCCGATGAGGAAGCAGGCCAGCATGCCGGCCACCACGCCGCGACCACGACCCAGCGGGGTCGAGGGGTGCGCGGAGATGATGAGGCCGAGCATGAAGAGGCCGAAGCCGATGGCGTAGTTCCACTTCGCCAGGTCGGCGACGGCCTTGGGCGATCCCTCGACCGGCGGGAACGCCAGCGGGTTGCCACGGGCCTGCAGGTAGTAGAAGGCGATCCAGGCGATGCCCGCGACGATGAGGAGCAGGCTGATCAGGAACCTGATGGAGAAGCTCCGGGTCTTCTCCTCGGTGGTGACCGCGCTGGACTTCGACACTGCTGCTCCTGTGGCTGGGGGGAAGGTGGGACGGGGCGCGTACGTCGATGACGCGCCGCTCGGACGCCGGAGCGCCCGCCGGGGGGTTAGCGTAGTCGCCATGTCGCCGGAGCCCCATTCATCCCCCGGGCGCCGCCGCGTCTGGCGGGTGGCGACGCCGCTGGTCGTGCTGGTCAGCGGGACGCTGTTCGGGGTGAGCGCGGAGCAGAGCGACGGTCTCGACCTGCGAGGTGGACGCCTGACCGACCTCGCGTCCGTGGTCCGCGCCGAGCGCGACCAGGCGGGTGACCTGACCGCGCAGGCCGCTGCGCTCAACGCCGAGGTCGAAGACCTCAGCACGCAGCTCGGGGACCGGTCGGTCACGCGGGTCCAGGACAAGATCGCCACCGTGGTCGATCCCGCCGGGCTGACCGAGAGGTCCGGCTCGGCGGTGCAGGTCACCCTCGACGACGCGTCCTTCGAGGTGCGCGAGGCCTACGAGGACGACCCCAACGACCTGGTGGTGCACCAGCAGGACATCCAGGCGGTCGCCAACGCGATGTGGAACGCAGGCGCGGTCGCGGTGACCATCCAGGGTCAGCGGCTCATCTCGACGACCGGCATCAAGTGCGAGGGCAACCAGGTGACCCTCCACGGGCTGCCGTACTCCCCGCCCTACGTCATCGTGGGCATCGGTGATCCGGCCCGGCTCGAGGCCGAGCTGACCGTGGACCCGATCCTCGCGACCTACCGCGACTACACCGCGATCCCCGGTGGCGGGGTCTCGTGGGACATGACCGAGCTCGACACGGCGACCGCACCGGCCTACGCCGGGCTGCTCGACCTCACCTACGCGACGCCGATCACCGAGTGAGCGCCGGCGGCCTCAGCGGGCCTTGATCCGCGGGGTCGGCGGCGGCGTGGTCGGGCTCTCGGTGGGCAGCGTCGGGGTCGGCGTCTCGGTGGGGGTCTCGGTGGGGGTCTCCGTCGGCGTCTCCGTCGGCGTCTCCACGGGCTCCTCGTAGGCGGAGACGAAGATCGTCACCGTGCTGTTCTGGTCGCCGGTCCCGCCGGCCGGGATCTGGTCCACGACCGTGCCCTTGGGCTCGGTGGAGGTGGCGTCGGTCCGTACGTCCGGGACGAAGCCCGCCGCGCGGATCGTCCGCTCCGCCTCGCCCTGCTTGAGGCCGCGGACGTCGGGGATCTTCTCGGGTCCGTCGGAGTAGGAGATGACGATCGTGGTGCCCTCGGCCACCGGCGTGCCGGCCGTCGGCGTGGTGCCGAGGACCTGGAACTTCGCCTCGTCGGAGTCCTGCTCCTCGAAGCGCACCTTGAGGTTGGCCGCGATCATCTGGGCTCGGGCGTCCTTGCGCAGAGTGCCCACGACGAAGGGAACCTCGACCTCCGGCTTCCCGAGCGACAGCACGAAGTCGATGGCCGTCCCGGGGTCCTGGAAGGTGTCGCGGTTGGGTTCCTGCTCGATGACGGTGTCGGCGGCGACCGTGTCGGAGGGCTGGCGGTCGATCCGGCCGACATCGAAACCGCTGTCGGCGATCGCGAGACGGGCCTCGTCCTCGGTCATCCCGACGACGTTGGGCACCGGGGTCCGGGTGGGAGCGTCGTCGAAGAGCACGCCGTTCATCAGGTACGCGCCGACGAGGAGCAGCACGACGACGAGCCCGCCGAGGACCCACCACCCGGCCCGGCCGCGACGCGGCTCGTCCTGCCGCGGCGGCGGCGCGCCCACGGCGGCCGCTGCCATCGTGGTGGTCGCGTCGGCGGGCGGCGGGGCGTACGTCGTGTCGGCGAGGGGTACGACGGCCGGCGCCTGGATCGGGTGGCCGGCGAGGTAGCGCTCGATGTCGGCCTTCATCGCCGCGGCGCTCTGGTAGCGGTCCTCGACGCGCTTGGCGAGCGACTTCATCACGATGGCGTCGATCTCGGAGTCGAGCTGGTCGTCGAGGTCGGACGGCGGAGAGGCCTGCTCCCGGACGTGCTGGTAGGCCACAGCCACCGGGCTGTCGCCGACGAAGGGCGGCCGGCCGGTCAGCAGCTCGTAGAGGAGGCAGCCGGTCGAGTAGACGTCCGAGCGGGAGTCGACGGTCTCACCGCGCGCCTGCTCGGGGGAGAGGTACTGCGCGGTGCCGACGACGGCCGCGGTCTGGGTCATCGTGGAAGAGGCGTCGGAGATGGCGCGGGCGATGCCGAAGTCCATCACCTTGACGTCGCCGGACGGCGTGAGCATCACGTTGCCGGGCTTGATGTCGCGGTGGATGATGCCGGCGCGGTGGCTGTAGTCCAGCGCGGACAGCACCCCGCTGGTGATCTCGAGGGCGCGCTCGGGCAGGATCTTGCGGCCCTCGCGCAGGATGTCGCGGAGCGTGCGCCCCTCGACGCACTCCATCACGATGTAGGGCTGGGCGACGCCGGACCCGTCGGTCGCCATCTCCTCGCCGGTGTCGTAGGTCGACACGATCGACGGGTGGTTGAGCGAGGCGGAGGCCTGTGCCTCGCGGCGGAACCGGGCCTGGAAGGTGGCGTCGCTCGCGAGGTCGGTACGCAGTCGCTTCACCGCGACCGTACGGCCGAGCCGCAGGTCCTTGCCCTTGCGCACCTCGGCCATGCCGCCGCGCCCGAGGGGTTCGCCGAGCTCGTAGCGGCCACCGATGAGTGTCGGTTCCGGCTGCGTCATCCCTTGTTGCCCTTTCCAGGTCTGTTCGACTGGCCCTTGGGCGCCTTGCCGTAGAAGCTGACGGTGACCGTGTCGCCCTCCGTCAGTGTCCCCGAGGGGTCGACGGACTCCACGATGCCGTCCGTCTGGTCACCGAGGTTCTCCAGCTCCACCGGAGCAGGGACCAGCCCGAGGCTCTTCAGCTCCTTCTCGACGTCCTTGTGGTCACGCCCGATGTAGGACGCAGGGTCGACCTCGACGGTTGCCGGCTCGGTCTCGGTCGGCGTCTCCGAGGGCGTCTCGCTCGGTGTCTCGCTGGGGGTCTCGCTGGGGGTCTCCGACGGTGTGTCCGAGGGGGTCCGGCTCGGGGTCCGGCTCGGGGTCTGGCTCGGTGTCTGCGTGCTGTCGTCCGTGCTGGACGCCGGGTCCTGGTCGCGGGTGCCGAGCCACACGGCGACCAGCACCGCGAGGATGACCGCGGCGATGCCGAGGACGAGGGGCCACGGCACGGCGGAGCCCGTACGCCGTTCGCGCGGTGCCGGAGCCACCGGTCGAGGGGCAGGAGCGACGGCCGGCATCACCTGGGTGCCGGCGCCGTCGGCGACGACGGGTGCCACCGCGGGCGCGACGACGGTGGTGGCCGCGGCGGCGCCGGGGTCGCGCAGGGCCCGGGCGAAGGCCGCACCGTCGGCATAGCGGTCGCCGGGCGCCTTGGCCAGCGCGCGGCGTACGACCTGGGCGAGGTCGGCGGGCACGCTGTCCGGCAGCTCGGGCACCGGGTTGCGCAGGTGCGCGATCGCTGTCGCGACGGGGCTGTCGGCGATGAAGGGCTTGCGGCCGGTCAGGCACTCGAAGGCGACCACGCCGAGGGCGTAGACGTCGGAGGCCGCGGTCGCGGTGCCACCCTCGGCCTGCTCGGGCGAGATGTAGGCCGGCGTGCCCATCACCTCGCCGGTCTGCGTCAGCGCCATGCCCTCGGCAGCGCGGGCGATGCCGAAGTCGGTGACCTTGACCCGGCGGTCGGGGGTGACGAGGAGGTTGGCCGGCTTGACGTCGCGGTGGACGATGCCTGCCGCGTGCGCCACGCCGAGCGCGTCGGCCGCCTGGGCGAGGAGGTCGCGCGCCGCCTGTGGGTCCAGGGGA
This sequence comes from uncultured Actinomycetota bacterium, assembly GCA_963711175.1. Lineage (GTDB taxonomy): Bacteria > Actinomycetota > Actinomycetes > Propionibacteriales > Nocardioidaceae > Nocardioides. The sequence goes on along the minus strand of CAVQDC010000031.1, from coordinate 14,252 downwards.
GCGTTGGGCCGCAGGAGGGCGGAGAGCGGCTGGCCCTCGACGAGCTCCATCACGAGGTAGGGGCGCGGGGTCGAGGAACCGTCGTCGAGCGAGCTCGCGCCGTAGTCGTAGACCGACGCGATGCCGGGGTGCTGCAGGGCCGCGGCGTGCCGGGCCTCGACCTCGAACCGCTGGCGGAAGAGCGGGTCGTCGGCGTACTCGGTCTTGAGGACCTTCACGGCGACCGGCCGGTCGAGCACGGTGTCGCGTGCGGCCCAGACCTCGCCCATGCCACCGGTGGCGATGCGTGACTCGAGGACGTAGCGGCGTGCCTCGTCGACGTGGGCTCCGGGCGCGAGCGCGGTCATGGCGTGATCACCGCCTCCATGATCGCCTTCGCGATCGGGCCGCCGAGGGCACCTCCACCGATCTCGTCGGGCGAGGTGTCGCTCGACTGGACGAGGACGGCGATGGCGACCTTGGGGTCGTCGGCCGGTGCGAACGAGACGAACCAGGCGTACGGCGGTCGACCGGGGACGGACTGGGCGGTGCCGGTCTTGCCCGCGACCTGTACGCCCGGGATCTGCGCCGGCGTCGCCGTGCCGTCGTCGACCACGGCGACCATCATCTGGGTGAGCTCGTCGGCGGTGGTGCTCGAGATGGCCTTGCTGATGCTCTGCGGGTCCGTACGACCGAGCACCGAGAGGTTGGGGGCGCGGACCTCGTCGACGACGTAGGGGCGCATCACGTCGCCGTCGTTGGCGATCGCCGCGGCGACCATCGCCATCTGCAGCGGCGTGGCGGTGACGCTGGACTGGCCGATCCCGGACAGCGCGGTCTGCGGTGCGTCCATGTCGTCGGGGTAGAGCGACCTGGCCTGGCCGCCGAGGTCCTCGAGCGAGGTCGAGTTGAAGCCGAACTTCTCCGCCTGCTCGACCATCGCCTCGTTGCCCAGCTCGTTGGCGAGGGTGAGGAAGGTGACGTTGCAGGAGACCTGCAGGGCCTGGGTCAAGGTGATCCGGCGGCCACCACAGTCACCACCGTCGTAGTTGCCCACGGTGTCGCTGGACTGCGGCAGCTTGAAGCGGAACCCGCCGGGGACCATCGAGTCGGCGTCGTAGTTGCCGGACTCGATCGCAGCCGCGGCCGTGACCAGCTTGAACGTCGACCCGGGCGGCAGGGTGGTGCCGATCGCCCGGTTGATCAGTGGCTCGCGCTCGTCGGCGTTGAGCTGCTTGCCGAGGTCGGACACCGCGCCGAAGTCGTGGGAGGCGAACCCGTTGGGGTCGAAGGTCGGGGTCGACGCCATCGCCAGCACCCGGCCGGTGTTCGGCTCGAGCGCGACCACCGCCCCCTGCGCGTCTCCGGGCAGCGCCTGGAGGCCGGCCCACGCGGCGTCCTGCGCGGCACGGTTGATCGTCAGCTGGACGTTGCCACCCTTGGGGTCGGAGTTGCTCAGCAGGTCGACGAGCCGGGTGACGAAGAGACGCGAGTCGTCGCCGGCGAGCACGGAGTTCTGCGAGCGCTCGACGCCGGTCTGGCTGAACCACGAGAAGTAGCCGGTGATCGGGGCGTACTTGAACGGCTCGGAGTAGGTGCGCTGGAACTTGTACTTGTCGTCCGACGGCACGCTCCGCGCGATCGCCTCCTTGCCCACCAGGATCGCGCCGCGCTCTCGAGAGAACGTCGCGGTGATGATCCGGCGGTTGCGGGGGTCGGCGGACAGCCCGTCCGCGCGGACGTACATCAGGTACGTCGCGTTCACCAGCAGCGCGAGGAAGAGCAGCATGCAGAAGACGGACACGACGCGGATCGGCTTGTTCATCGGCCGCCTCCGACCATCGAGGGGGGCATGTCACGAGAGAGGTGGCCGTGGACCACGAGTGCAGTCACCGCAGCTTCACCACCTGGGTCGACTCGCTGTCGTCGGACGAGTCGTCGACCGGGTCGAGCCGCGGCGCCGGGCGCCTGGCCTGATCGGAGATCCGCAGCAGCAGGGCGACGATCACCCAGTTGGCGACGAGCGACGACCCGCCGTAGGACAGGAACGGTGTGGTCAGGCCGGTCAGCGGGATCAGGCCCGTGACACCGCCGATCACGACGAAGACCTGCAGCGCGACGATCGAGCCGAGGCCGACACCGAGCAGCTTGCCGAAGCCGTCGCGCGAGATCAGCGCGATGCGCAGCGCGCGCTCCACGATCAGGCCGTAGCAGACGATGATCGCCATGACCGCGGTCAGGCCGAGCTCCTCACCGATGGTCGAGATGATGAAGTCGGAGTAGGCGAACGGCACCCGCTCGGGGAAGCCGTTGCCCAGGCCGCGGCCGATCAGGCCGCCCCAGCCCTGCCCGAACAGCGCCTCGACGAGCTGGTAGCTGCCCGGTGAGGCGTCGTAGTAGTCGAGGGGGTGCAGCCAGAAGTTGAACCGGTTCTGCACGTTGCCGACGAACGTGTACGCCGCCAGCGCACCGGCGCCGAACATGAGGCCACCGACGACCAGCCAGCCCGGACGCTCGGTGGCGACGTAGAGCATCGCGAGGAACAGGCCGAAGAAGAGGAGGGACGAGCCGAGGTCGTTCTGGAGGACCAGGATCATCATCGAGACGCCGAACATCGCCAGGATCGGACCGAGGTCGCGGCCGCGGGGCAGGTCGATGAAGACCACCCGGCGCCCGGCCAGCGCCAGCGCGTCGCGGTGGAGCACGAGGTAGCCCGCGAACGCGACCACCAGCAGCACCTTGGCGACCTCACCGGGCTGGAAGCTGAACCCGGCGACGTTGATCCAGATGCGGGCGCCGTTGATGTTGCGCCCGATCACCGGCAGGAACGGCAGGATCAGCAACCCGATGCCGGCCAGGCCGGCGGTGTAGGTGAGCCGCTGCAGGACGCGGTGGTCGCGGAGCAGCACCAGCGCGGCGATGAAGAGGGCCACGCCCAGCGTCATCCAGATCAGCTGCTGGCGCGCGAAGGTGTGTTGGTCCTCGCCGAGGGCCTCGTAGGTCAGGTCGAGGCGGTGGATCACGGCGAGGCCGAGCCCGTTGAGCGCGGCGACGAGCGGCAGCAGCACCGGGTCGGCGTACGGCGCGACGACACGGACCGTCACGTGGGCCGCGACGATCAGCGCGGTGAGCCAGCCGCCGTAGCCGACCATGTCGGCAGGGACGGCGCCCTCGACGCCGAGGCCGACCGCGGCGTACGCCCCGATGCCGACGGCGAGCGCGAGGATCAGCAGGAACAGCTCCGCACCCCGGCGACGCCGGTGCACGAAGCCCATGAGGGATCCGGTCTGACTCATCGTTGCCCGCCCGTCAGTCTGACTCGACGTTCTGGATGGCGGCGTAGTTGTCCACGGTCGTCCGGGCGTCGTCGAGGTCGTCGGCGTCGATGCCCTCGCGCACGGTCTCGGCGTCGATGTCGCTGAGCAGGTCGAGGTCGACGTCGGTCGTCTCGTAGGCGTGGGAGAGGGAGACGCCGGGCAGGTCGGCGTCGATGCCGCGGAAGATCACCACCTTGCCGTCCTGGTCGCTCACGTAGAACTGCTGCTGGCTCCACGACCAGCCGGCCGCGACCACGATCCAGGCGAGGCCGAGCAGCACGAGCGCGACCAGCAGCCGCCGCAGCCAGCCGAAGCGACCCGGTGCCCGTGGTGCGTAGCGCGCCGCCTCGGGGTCGAGCGGGTCGCCGGCGAACGCTCCCGCCGGTACGTCACTGGGCACCGGCGGGATCTCTCCGGTGTCGCCGGAGCGGTGGCCGCGGAAGAGGCCGCCGACGGCGCCGGCGAGCGGCATCCGGCGGGGCAGGTCGGCGGCGGCGCCGACGAGCAGGGGCTGCAGGTCCTCGCCCGGTGCCTCCTCGGCGACGTCGGCCACGATGCAGGTCACGTTGTCGGTGCTACCGGCCTCCAGGCTGGCGCGGACCAGCTCGATGGCGGCGAAGTCGGGGTTCCCGGTGCCGAGGATGTCGGCCATCCGCTCGTCGGACAGCGTGCCGCAGGCGCCGTCGCTGCAGAGGAAGACACGGTCACCGGCCATGGCCGGGAACTCGAAGAGGTCGGGCTCCTCGTGGCGGATGCCGTCGAGGGCCTTGAGGATGAGGTTGCGGTGCGGGTGCGTCCGCGACTGCTCCTCGGTGATGCGGCCCTCGTCGATGAGGGACTGCACGAAGGTGTGGTCGTGGGTGAGCTGGCGCAGCTCGCCGCGACGGTAGAGATAGGCGCGGCTGTCCCCGATGTGGCCGACGCCGAACCGGTCACCGTCGAAGAGCACGACCGTGGCCGTCGTGGACGTGCCGTTGAGGGCGGGGTCCTCCTCGACGAGCTCGGCGATCCGGTCGTCGGCGCGGTGCACGCCGCCGGCGACCTGGCCGAGGATGTCCTCGTCGGGCTGCTGGTCGAGCTTGCGCAGCGCCTGCACGGCGGTGCTCGAGGCGAGGTCGCCGCGGACCGCGCCGCCGACGCCGTCGCAGACCGTGAGCAGCCACGGACCGGCGTACCCGCTGTCCTGGTTCTCCCGGCGTACGCGTCCGACGTCGGAGATCGCGGAGTAGTGGAGGAACATCACTTCCGCAGCTCCAGGATGGTCTTGCCGACGCGGACCTGGACCCCGAGGCCGATGGTGGTGGGCTGCGTGATGCGGACCGGCCCGACGTAGGTGCCGTTGGTGGAGCCGAGGTCCTCCACGAACCACTCGTCGCCGCTGGCTGCGATGCGGGCGTGGCGGGTGGAGACGTAGTCGTCGTCGAGCTTGATCGCCGCGTCGCTGCCGCGACCGATGAGGAGTGGAGCGTCCGCCAGCTCGGCGCGGGTGCCGGGGTTCTCGCCCTCGACCACGAGCAGGTGGGTCGGCGCGCCACGGCGCGGCTTCTTGTTGGCCTTCGCGCTCTTGCGGCGTTCGGGTGCCGGTGCGGCGCCGCGGGCGGTCTCGGGCACGCGGGCACCGAACATGTCGGAGCGGATCACCGAGATCGCGGAGAGCACGAAGATCCAGAGGATCGCGAGGAAGGCAGCGCGGATCAGGAAGAGAGTCAGCTCAGACATTCCAGCCCCCGGCCTCGTCGCGGCCGCCCTCGATGCGGACGGTCATCTCGGTGTGCCCGATCTTGATCGTGGAGCCGTCGCGCAGGCGGGCCCGGCCGACCTTGGTCCCGTCGACCAGGATCCCGTTGGTCGAGCCCAGGTCGACGGCCTCGACACCGTCGATGGTGACCTCGAGCTCGAGGTGGCGGCGGCTCACGCCCGGGTCGTTGATCCGGAGGTCGGCCTCGGTGCCGCGACCGACGACGAGGCCCGGCGACCGCAGCGGGTGGCGCGTGCCGTTGACCTCGAGCGTGGCGTGCGAGGCGCGGGACCGGGTGCGCTGGTCGTTGTCGGTCACGCTGGCCTGCGCCTTGCTGCGGATCCGGAAGCGACCGGTGGTGAGGTCGTCGGCGGACTCGAAGGCCACGGAGACCGGACCGGTGAAGACGTAGCCCTGCGCGTCGGCGTGGTCCTGCAGCTGGTCGACGAGGTCCTGCTCGAGCGCGCGACCGAGGCCGAGCATCCGCTCGAGGTCGGTCGAGGACAGCTCGACGTGGAAGTCGTTGGGCACGAGCCGGCGCTGGCGGCTCATCACCTGGGCGTTGTTGTCGCACTCGCGCTGGAGCGCGGCGGCGATCTCGACCGGCTGCACGGCGCTGCGGAAGGCACGGGCGAAGACACCGGAGATCACGGACTCGAGGCGCTGCTCGAAGCGTTGCAGGGCGTTCACGCCGGTCCTCCTCTCATCGCGCTCTGGTCGCTATTTCGTCGGGGGTCGCGGTGGGCAGGCCTCACACACCGCCCGGCCGGTGCCGACGAGCGTACCGGCCAGTTGCCGCCACGCGACGGTGCCGCCCCGCCGTTGGGGTGGCCCTCCGCGTGCGCGGCGTGACTCGAGCGGACCTGTGGCCGCTCGACGCCCGGCATGCCGGTGTCATGGCGACCACGAGGGTGTCCCAGTGGCGCTCGGCCGATTGGGAGGGCCTCCTCGGCTTGGGGTAGCCTGAGCCCGCTTCAAGCGCGAGTGGCGGAACGGCAGACGCGCTGCGTTCAGGTCGCAGTGTCCGAAAGGGCGTGGGGGTTCAAATCCCCCCTCGCGCACCCACGACGAAGGCCCCGGTCACCCGGGGCCTTCGTGTATTTCTCGGCCGGTCCTCGCTACGTACGCCTCAGCCGAGCCCGTCGAAGGGCCGCACCTCGACCTTGCCACCGCAGGCCTGCGAGCCCTCGGCGGCGAGTCGGAGCGCCGTGTCGGTGTCGGGCGCCTCGATGATCCAGAAGCCGCCGATCAGCTCCTTCGACTCGAGGTAGGGACCGTCGGTCACGACCGGGGATCCGGACCGGCCGTCGACGACCTGGGCGGTCGTGGCGGACTGGAGGCCACCGGCGAAGACCCAGTAGCCGTCCTCGCGGAGCTGCTCGTTGAAGGCCCCGGTGTCGGCCAGCGCCTTCTCCATCGCCTCCTTCGAGCCGTAGCCGCCGAACTCGTCCTCCGGAACCTTCGGTCCGTGCACGGTCAACAGGTACTGCGTCATCTCTGTCTCCTTCGTGGTGTGCTGTCGATTCGATCAGGCTGTGGTGGTCTCGAGGAAGGGCTCGTCCTCGACGACCTCGGGCGTCTCGCGCTCGGCGAGCACGCGGCGGGCGACGACGGCCATGACCAGCAGCGCCACCCCGCCGATGACGCCGACCACGTTGTACGCATCGGTGAACGCGGTCTGGGCCGCCGTGACGATCTGCCCGGCGAGGTCAGGCGTACCGGCACCGGCCGCCGGAGCAGCAGTGACACCCTCGCTCACCGTCGCGGCGCTCTCGGCCGAGATGCCGGCGGGCAGGCGACCCGGGAGCTCGAAGCGGTAGAGCGCGGCGACCAGCGTGCCCAAGGTGGCGACGCCGAGGGCGATGCCCAGCTCGCCGCACATCTCCATCAGCGAACCGGCCGAGCCGGCGCGCTCCGGCGGGGCGGCGCCCATCACGATGTTCATCACCAGCGACATCGGGACGCTCACGCCAGCGGCGGCGACGATCATCGCGGCCAGGTGGAGGCCGAGGGCGTCGCGGTCGAGCAGGCCGAGCAGCATCAGTCCGGCACCGGCGACGGCGAGGCCGACGACCACGAGCGTCACCGTGTCGTAGCGGCGGTCGAGGCGCGGTGCCAGCAGCGTGCCGACCAGCATCACGAGGCTCTGCGGGACCATCCACGCGCCGACCGTGGAGGGCGACAGTCCGAGCACGCCCTGGAGGTAGAGGGCCGCCGCGAAGGAGACGCCCGCCATCACCACGCCGGTGACCAGGAACGTGGCCAGACCGACGGTGAAGCGGCGGTCGGCGAAGAGCTGCAGGTCGACGAGCGGGTCGGCGAGCCGACGCTGGCGGCGTACGAAGACCGTGCCGGCGACCGCTGCGACGAGGATGCCGAGCGCGGCGGTGGCGAGGTGCTCGCCACGGGCGATCTCCTTGAGGCCGTAGACGCCGGGCAGCAGCGTGACCATCGACAGCAGCACGGAGGCTGCGTCAGGAAGGGCGTGCCCTCCGGCGGCCGGTCGGATGTCGGGCAGCAGCGTGGGCGCGAGCACCACGAGGAGCGCCATCACCGGCACGCCCATCAGGAAGGCCGCACCCCACCAGTAGCGCTCGAGGAGCGCGCCCCCGAGGATCGGTCCGACCGTCATCCCGCCCATGAAGCACGCCAGCCAGATGCTGATCGCCTGCCCCATCTGCTCGGGCCGCGCGAACATGTGGCGGATCGTGGACATCGTCGACGGCATGATCGTGGCCCCGGCCACGCCGAGCAGTGCGCGGGACAGGATCAGCATCTCCGCGCTCTGCGAGAACGCCGCGAGCACCGAGACGGCGCCGAACGCGGTGCCGCCGACCAGCAGGAGCCTCCGGCTGCCGATCCGGTCGGCGAGGCCGCCCATCGTGACCAGCAGCCCGGCGAGCATGAACGAGTAGATGTCGAGGATCCACAGCTGCTGGGTGGCGCTGGCGTGCAGGTCGCGGCTCAGCGACGGCAGCGCGACATAGAGCACGCTCACGTCGATCGAGATCAGGAGCGTCGGCAGCGTCAGCACGGCCAGGCCGATCCATTCGCGGCGGGTGGCGCCGGGAGCGTCGAGCGTGGTGGTCATCTCGGTTCCTTCGGTCGTGGGTGGAGGACTTCTCACCCACTCCACGAACGAGCTCGACCGGATACGACATCGGCGACCGAAGAAAATTCTGTCATCCTCGGAAGATGTCGCCCACCGAGGACGAGAAGTGGCTCGTCGTCGACGGCCGACGCTGGCGGCGTACGGACCCCTTGATCCCTGGTCCTGAGCTCGCGCGCCTGAAGTCCCACCTCGGCCGTGGCCGGTCAGGCGTACGCACCGCAGGGTCGGACGACGAGCTCGCCGCCACCAGGCACCGCACCCAGCTCGCCAAGATCGGCCTCGGCGAGCGGGGACCGACGTGGTGGGAGCAGTCGGACGACGAGCGTCGGAAGCGCTGGCAGGACGCGCTGTCCGAGCTCGACGCCCTCGACCGCGGGGACGGCTGATGGACGTCGAGGACTACCGCGCTGCGCGCCACCGACGGCTCGTCGAGATCGCGATCGAGCTCGGCGTGCCCACGGACCGTGCTGCGGGCGTCGTCGACCGCGTGATCGAGGACCAGCGACGTCGCATCCGCCGGTCCACGGACCCCGACGAGGTGGTCGTCCCCGCACTTCGCGAGGAGGTGCTCGGCGGGCGGTCTCGCGGTCCCACCCTCGCCGTCGCCGCCCTGGTCGCCGTCGTCGTGGCGGCCTTCGCGATCACGACCCTGATCGGCACGCCCGACCGCGAGGAGGTCGAGCGGAGGGCCGCGACGGTGCCTTCGCTCGTGGGCCTCACCTCCACCGAGGCCGTCAGCGCGCTGAAGGTCGCCGGCATCGCGACGCGGGTCGACCCGGTGCCGCAGTGCGACCCGGCCGGGCAGGTGCTGGGGTCCGTGCCGCCCTCCGGCGACACGGTCCGGCCGGATCAGGTCGTGACCGTCATCGCGACGGCGACCCCGACGTGGAGCTGTCCTGCCGACACCGCCGGACGCGTCGAGGCGTGGGCGTTCCTGCGGTTCCTGGTCTCCGGCTCGGCCCACCCGCACCTCGCGCCGGAGGTGCGGCTCTACGTCGACGGCACGGCGGCCGGGACGGCCGACGGGACCCAGCCGGCCGCCTCGCCGGCCTGGCGCTCTCGCGTGCGGGACCCCGTGGTGGCCTACGCGGTGCGACCTGTGGCCAACGACCTCGGGCAGCCGGTCGTCTCGATCACGCGTGGACCACCACCTCCCACCACGTGCGGCATGCCCACTCCGATCCCGTCCGGTGTCGCGGCGGCCCACACCCGAGTCGTGCTCGTGGCCGGCGGCGCGGGCCGTGACGACGCACCTGAGATCGAGTGCCAGCTGACGATCGACCTCTTCGAGGACGACGCCGGAGCCATCGCGGTCGTCTCGGTGATCCTTCCCGGCGGCACGGGCCTCGGACCGCCGCCCTGGGTACGTACCCGGGATGACCTCGACGCACTCGACGACTGACCTGCTGGCATGCTCACGAGGTGACCGACCCCGCGCACGAGCAAGCCCCGCAGCCCACCGCCGAGGGCCTCGCCGAGCCGATGCGGTCGCGCTGGAGCGCGAGCGTGTACGACGACTCGCACCGGTTGAGCGACGGCCAGATCGAGACGCTGCTGCACGCGGCGCAGTGGGCACCGAGCGCGGGCAACAGCCAGCCGTGGTTGTTCTTCGTCTGTGTCCCGGGCACGGCGAACCACGACCGGCTCGTGACCCACCTCAGCCGTGGCAACTCCGGCTGGGTCCCGCGGGCCTCGGTCGTGTTCCTCACCGCCGCCCACGTGCGCACCGGCGACGAGCCGGACGCACCGGCGTACAGCGACTACGCGCTCCACGACGTCGGCCAGGCCGCCGCCCACCTCACGCTCCAGGCACGGGCGATGGGGCTGCACGCGCACCAGTTCGCCGGGTTCGACCACGACGCGCTCGCCGCCGCGCTCGGCGTACCTCCCACCCACCAGCTCCTGACCGGCATCGCGGTCGGCGCGCCGGGTGACCCTGCCGACGTCGACGAGCGGACGGCTGCCCGCGACCACCGCGACCGGGTGCGCAGGCCCGTGGCGGAGTGGGCGTTCGGGGGAGGGTTCGGTGAGGGCTGGGTGGCAGACTCGGGAGCATGACAACTCTCTCCGACTTCTCGGCGCCGGCGATCGACGGCACGGACACCGACCTCTCGCAGTACGACGGCAAGGTCGTGCTCGTGGTCAACACGGCTTCGCAGTGCGGTTTCACCGGCCAGTACAAGGGCCTGCAGCAGCTCCAGGACACGTACGAGGACCAGGGCCTCGTCGTCCTCGGCTTCCCGTGCGACCAGTTCGGCAACCAGGAGCCCGGCAACGAGGCGGAGATCTCCGACTTCTGCGAGCGCAACTTCGGCGTGACGTTCCCGCTGTTCAGCAAGGTCGAGGTCAACGGCGACGGCGCCCACCCGCTCTTCGACTGGCTGAAGGACTCCAAGGGCGGCATGCTCGGCAGCAAGATCAAGTGGAACTTCACCAAGTTCCTCGTCGGCCGCGACGGCGTGGTCATCGACCGCTACGCGCCGACCACCGAGCCCGAGAAGCTCAGCAAGGACATCGAGAAGGCCCTGTGAGAGGGCAGGCACAGTGAGTCGAGCCGGCGTCATCGCAGCGGCGCTCGCCGCCGTGGTGATGACGCCGGCGGCTCCTGCCGTGGCGAGTGGTCTCGAGGCTCACACCTCGACCACCGACATCGCTGGGACCGTCGTCGGCACCGGCACCCCGGCCTCGTGCACCTCGCGCGCGGTCGTACGGGCGGTGGCGAAGGGCGGCCTCATCACGTTCGACTGCGGCCCGCAGCCCGTCACGATCGCGATGAAGCGGACCGCCAAGGTCGTCAACACCTCCGCGTCGGTCGTCCTCGACGGCGGTGGGCGGGTGACCCTGAGCGGCCAGGGCCGGCGCCGCATCCTCTACCTGAACACCTGCGACCGGGCTCAGGTGTGGACGACGTCGCACTGCAACGACCAGGCCGAGCCGCTGCTGGTGGTGAAGCGGATGCGCTTCGCGGACGGCAACGCCACCGGCGAGACCGTCGACGGCGGTGGTGGCGGCGCGATCTTCGCCCGCGGCGGTCGGCTGACGATCCTCGACTCCACCTTCGTCGACAACCGGTGCGACCGGACCGGCCCCGACGTCGGCGGTGGTGCCGTACGCGTGCTCGACCAGCATCGCGACCGGCCCGTCGTCGTACGCGGCTCGACGTTCACCGGCGGGCGGTGCAGCAACGGCGCGGCACTGAGCAGCATCGGCGTCTCGTGGCGGATCTCGTCGTCGACCTTCACCGACAACGACGCGATCGGCCGCGGCGCCAACCCGCAGCGCCCGGGCTCGCCGGGTGGCGGTTCGGGCGGCGCGATCTACCTCGATGGAAACGCGATCCACCTGATCGTGAAGGACTCGACCATCACGGGCAACCATGCCCGCGAGGGCGGCGGCGCGATCTTCTTCGTCTCCAACGACCGCACCGGCACGCTCGCCATCGACGGGTCGCGGCTGGAGGACAACCCCAGCGACGGTTTCGAGACGCTGCCCGGGATCTTCTTCCTCGGCGCCAGTCGGACGATCACCGACAGCGCCGTGCGCTGACGCGTCAGGCCACGAGGTCGGCGTACTCCGGGTGCTTCTCGATGTACGACGCCACGTAGGGGCACGACGGCACGACCTTCAGCCCGCGCGACCGGGCGTCGTCGAGCGCGCCGCGGGCGAGGGTGGCCGCATGGCCCTGGCCGCCGTGGGCCGGGTCGACCTCGGTGTGCACCAGCGTGATCACGCCGTCAGCGAGGAGGTAGGCCACGACGCCGATCAGCTCGTCGCCGGAGCGCAGCTCGTAGCGGTGGTGGTCGGGTGAGTCGACGAACACTATGTCCACAACCCGAGCCTAGGCGGAGGTGACTTGTGCGTAACCCCGGGAGAGGGGGAGGGTGCGCTCATGGCAGCCACAGCGTCGTCGTACTCGATCACCATGCGGCTGTACACCGCGCCCGACCACGGTGTCGTCGGCGCCGTCGCGACCCAGATCGCCGCGTCCGGCGGTGTGGTGACCGCGATCGACGTGACGGAGTCGCGCCACGACCGGCTCGTGGTCGACGTGACGTGCTCGGCCTCCGACGCGGACCACTCCGAGGAGCTCGTCGCCGCGGTCGCCGCGGTCGAGGGCGTGACGGTGCACAAGGTCAGCGACCGCACCTTCCTGCTCCACCTCGGCGGCAAGATCTCGGTCCAGAGCAAGGTGCCGCTGCGCACCCGCGACGACCTGTCGATGGCGTACACCCCCGGCGTCGGCCGCGTGTCGATGGCGATCTACAACAACCCCGAGGACGTCCGCAAGCTCACCATCAAGGGCAACTCGGTCGCCGTCGTCACCGACGGCTCGGCCGTGCTGGGCCTGGGCAACATCGGCCCCGGCGCCGCGATGCCGGTGATGGAGGGCAAGGCCGCGCTGTTCAAGCGGTTCGCCGACATCGACGCCTGGCCCATCTGCCTGGCCACCCAGGACACCGACGAGATCGTCAAGGCCGTCGAGATGATCGCGCCGGGCTTCGGCGGCATCAACCTCGAGGACATCGCCGCTCCGCGCTGCTTCGAGATCGAGCGGCGGCTGCGCGAGTCCCTCGACATCCCGGTCTTCCACGACGACCAGCACGGCACCGCCATCGTCGTGCTGGCCGCGCTCACCAACGCGCTGCGCTGCGTGACCAAGGAGCTCGCCGACGTACGGATCGTGGTCTCGGGCGCCGGAGCGGCAGGTACGGCGATCGTCACGCTGCTGCTCGCTGCCGGTGCGCGCGATGTCGTGGTCGTCGACCGCGAGGGCGCGCTGTCCGCGGACGACGACTCGCTGTCGGCCGCGCACCAGGAGCTGGCCGCGGCTACCAACCCGCGCCGTGCGACCGGCTCGCTCCAGGAGGTCCTGGTCGACGCCGACGTCTTCGTCGGGGTGTCCGCGCCCAACATCCTCGACCCCGAGTGGATCCCGACGATGGCGCCCAAGCCGGTGGTCTTCGCGCTCGCCAACCCCGACCCGGAGGTCGACCCGGCCGAGGCCGGCAAGTACGCCGCGGTCGTGGCCTCGGGCCGCTCCGACTACCCCAACCAGATCAACAACGTGCTGGCCTTCCCCGGCGTCTTCCGCGGCCTGCTCGACGCCGGCGCCGAGGACATCACCATCGACATGCTGCTCCGCGCGGCCAAGGCGATCGCCGACACGGTGAGCGCCGAGGAGCTGCACCCGGCCTTCATCATCCCGAGCGTCTTCCACCCCGACGTGACCAAGCGCGTGGCGGCTGCCATCAGTGGGCCGATCGCCGGCCGCGAGGGCTGAGCTGGCTCGTCCGGGGTGCTTCTGGGCGAAGTCCTCGCGGTTGGGCCGTTGCAACGGCCGAGTCGCGCGAGTAACCGCTTAGCGGTGACTCCGACGAGGGGCCGTGGCCCGTCACCGTGCGGGGCCACCAGAACCGGTCGCCGAGGGTCAGCGCGAGGGCCGGCACCAGCACCGTGCGTACGACGAGCGTGTCGAGCAGCACGCCGACGAAGATGATCGCGCCGAGCTGGGCCAGCACCACCAGCGGCAGCACGCCCAGCACGGCGAAGACCGCCGCCAGCAGGATGCCCGCGCTGGTGATCACGCCGCCGGTCGCGGTCAGCGCCCGGAGCATGCCGGTGCGCGTGCCGTGCTCGCGCGCCTCCTCGCGGGCCCGCGTGACGAGGAAGATGTTGTAGTCGACGCCGAGCGCGACGAGGAACAGGAACGCCAGCAGCGGCACCCCGGTGTCCATCGCCTCGAAGCCCAAGACCGTCCTGAAGAGCACGCCACGAGGCGCCCATGCTGGCGGCGTACGTCGCGACGACGGTCGCCACGAGCAGCAGCGGCGCGACGACCGACCGCAGCAGCAGCAGCAGCGCGCCGAGCACGAGCAGCAGGATCAGCGGCAGGATGACCAGCCGGTCGCTCGCGGCGTAGTCGCCGGCGTCGAGGGACTCGGCGTCGCCGCCGCCGACGTAGGTGTCGTCGAAGTCGGCGACCGCAGCGCGTACGTCGACCACGATGGCGACCTGTCCCGTGTCGCTGCCGGGCGTGGCGTCCGGCACCGCGTCGATGCGGGCGATGCCGTCGCCGGTCGCAGTGACCCGTGCCGAGTCGACGCCG
>CAVQDC010000030.1:0-41090 GCA_963711175.1 uncultured Actinomycetota bacterium | reverse complement strand
GACCCATGTTGACGACCACGCGCTCCTCGGCGGACTCGCCGATGCTCTGCGTGATCGAGTCCCAGTCCTGCCCGGTGACGGTGAAGACCTTGCCCTGGCTGGTGTCGCCGGGGGCTGCGTAGAAGTCCTGCTCTGTCGTCATCAGTTGTACGACCTTCGCTGGTCGGGCGGCGGGATGCTCCCGCCCTTGTACTCCACGGGGATGCCGCCGAGCGGGTAGTCCTTGCGCTGCGGGTGGCCCGGCCAGTCGTCCGGCATCAGGACCCGGGTGAGAGCGGGGTGACCGTCGAAGATCAGCCCGAACATGTCGTACGTCTCGCGCTCGTGCCAGTCGAGGGTCGGGTAGACGCTCACCAGGCTGGGCAGGTGCGGGTCGCTGTCCGGCACGGACACCTCGACCCGGATCCGGCGGTTGTGGGTCATCGAGGTGAGCTGGTAGACCGCGTGCAGCTCGCGACCGGCGTCGTCGGGGTAGTGCACCCCGCTGACGCCCGCGCAGAACTCGAAGCGGAGCGCCTCGTCGTCGCGCAGCATCTGGCCCACGAAGGGAAGGTCCTCGCGACGGACGTGGAAGGTGATCTCGCCGCGGTGGACCACGACGCTCTCGATCGCGGACATCAGGTCGGTGGCCTCGAGCCGCGCCTCGAGCGCGTCGGAGACCTCGTCGAACCAGCCGCCGTAGGGCTTCTGCGACGGCGCGGGGTAGACCTTCGCGCTGACCAGCCCGCCGTAGCCGGAGGTGTCGCCGGTGCCGGAGGTGCCGAACATGCCGTGGCGTACGCCGACCGCGCGCACCTCACCGGTGGGGGCGGGGACGTTCTCCGGGGACTGCTCCGGGGCGGCCTGCTCGACGCCGCTGCCGGTGCCGGTCTTGTCCTTGGCCGCCTCGAGGTTGCGCTCCTCGGCGGGACGGGCCGACTCGTTCTTGTCGCTCTTGTCGTCGCTCACCGGAGCAGGCCCCTCATCTCCGACGTGGGAAGCGCGCGCAGCGCGGTGGTCTCGAGCTCGGCGATCTGGGCACGACGGTTGGCACCGAGCTTGGTGTCCTGGACCTGGTCGTGCAGCTTGAGGATCGCGTCGATCAGCATCTCCGGGCGCGGCGGGCAGCCGGGGAGGTACATGTCGACCGGCACGACGTGGTCGACGCCCTGCACCACGGCGTAGTTGTTGAACATGCCCCCCGACGAGGCGCAGACACCCATCGCGAGGACCCACTTGGGCTCGGCCATCTGGTCATAGATCTGGCGCAGGACCGGGGCCATCTTCTGGCTCACCCGGCCGGCCACGATCATCAGGTCGGCCTGGCGCGGGCTGGCCCGGAAGACCTCCATGCCGAAGCGACCCAGGTCGTACTTCGGGCCACCGCTGGTCATCATCTCGATGGCGCAGCAGGCCAGGCCGAACGTGGCGGGCCAGAACGACGCCTTGCGCATGTAGCCGGCGACACCCTCGACCGTGGTCAGCAGGACGCCGGACGGCAGCTTCTCTTCAAGTCCCATGTGTTTCCTCAGTCCCAGTCCAGTCCGCCGCGTCGCCAAACGTACGCGTAGGCGATGAAGACAGTAACGATGAAGAGGACCATCTCGACGAGCCCGAAGACGCGCATCTGCTCGAAGTGCACGGCCCACGGATAGAGGAAGATGATCTCGATGTCGAAGACGATGAAGAGCATCGCGGTGATGAAGTACTTCACCGGGAAGCGACCGCCGCCCACCGGCTGCGGAGTCGGCTCGATGCCGCACTCGTAGGAGTCGAGCTTGGCGCGGTTGTAGCGCTTGGGACCCGTGAACGCGCTGATCACCACGGAGAAGACCGCGAAGCCCGTCGCGATGAGTGCCAGCACCAGGATCGGCGTGTAGAGCTCCATCGATTCCCTTCCGGTCTGCCGCGCCGGGCGAGTGGTGCATGTGACTTTGTGAATGTCTTCACGAGTGGCGCGGGCCACAGTCTAGGACTCGGGAGCGACCTACGTCACGTCGGGGTGTGGACCGCTGGGACCGGCCCTGACCTGCACATTTCGGCAAGAGCCGCGTGCCCTAAATGCCGGCCCCGATCAGGCCGTGGCGCGGTGCAGGGCGACGATGCCGCCCGTCAGGTTGCGCCACTCGGGGCCGTGCCAGCCGGCCTCGGCGATCAGCTCGGCGAGCCCGGCCTGGTCGGGCCAGGCGCGGATCGACTCGGCGAGGTAGACGTAGGCGTCGGCGGCGCTGGCCGTCAGGGAGGCGATCCGCGGCAGGGCCTGCATGAAGCCGTCGAGGTAGACGGTGCGCAACGCCCCGTTGGTGGGCCGGCTGAACTCGCAGACGACGAGCCGGCCGCCGGGGCGGGTGACGCGGAGCATCTCCTTGAGGCCGGCGACCGGGTCCACGAAGTTGCGCAGTCCGTAGGAGATGGTCACCGCGTCGAAGGTCTCGTCGAGGAACGGCAGTCGGGTGCCGTCGCCGGCCACGAACGGCAGCGAGGGCCGGTCCTTCTTGCCCTGCTGCAGCATCCCGACCGAGAAGTCGCACGCCACGGCCGTGGCGCCGTGGGCGCCGAACGGCTCGCTCGAGCAGCCGGTGCCCGCAGCGAGGTCGAGCACGAGGTCGCCCTGGTGCGGGGCGACAGCCTCGACCATGGAGCGGCGCCAGCTGCGCTGGATGCCCGCGGTCATCAGGTCGTTGGTCAGGTCGTAGCGCTTCGCGACCGTGTCGAACATGCGACGTACGTCGGTCGGTTGCTTGTCCAGGTCAGCGCGGGCCACGCGGCGAGCGTAGGCGTCCGAGGCACGGGACGTGCAACGTGGGGGCCTCCCACCACGTCTTTACACTCGACACACTCACACCGTCCGGGGGAACGATCCATGCCACGCCGTCTCATCGCGCTGCTGCTCGCACTCATGTGCTCGCTCGGCACCCTGTCCGTCGTCGTCGAAGGTGCTCAGGCGAGCAGCTCGTCGGCCCGCGCCGAGTTCACCCCGATCCGCCCCGGTGACACCGGCTGGCGGGTACGCGAGCTGCAGAGCCGGCTCCACCAGCTCGGCCTCCACTCGGAGGTCGTCACGAACCACTACGACGCGGAGACGCGCGCCGGCGTCACCCGGTTCCAGCAGCGTCGCGGCTGGCAGACGGGCGGCGTGGTCGACGAGCGCACGTGGCTCAAGCTCGTCGCCCTCACCACCGAGCCCACCCCCGAGGCGATGCACAACGTGTACGCCCCCGGCCGCCCCCTGCTCGAGCGGGGAGACACCGGCATGTGGGTGCGCCAGGTGCAGGCGCGGCTCAAGCAGGTCCGGTGGTTCGACGCCAGGGTCAGCGGGCGCTACACCGGGAGGACCGTGGCGGCCGTACGGGGCTTCCAGACCAAGAGGAAGATCCCGGTGACCGGCCAGGTCGACCGCCGCACGCTCGACCGGCTCAAGGCGATGACGCGCGAGCCCACGAAGGCCGAGCTCTTCAACATCGTGCCGCAGGGCCCGGCCCTCGACCCTCGCTGCTCGACCGGCCGGGCGATGTGCGTCGACAAGTCGTCGCGCTCGCTGCGCTGGGTCGTCGACGGCGTCGTGCTCCGTACGGTCGAGGTCCGCTTCGGGTCCGACGAGCTGCCGACCCGCGAGGGCGCCTTCGCGGTGCAGCGCAAGTCACGCGACCACGTGTCGAACCTCTACGGCACCTCGATGCCGTTCGCGATGTTCTTCTCCGGAGGACAGGCCGTCCACTACTCCCCCGACTTCGCCGCCAACGGCTACAACGGCGCGTCGCACGGGTGCGTCAACGTGCGCGACCGCGCGGCCGTCGAGTGGCTCTTCGACCAGGTGCGGATCGGCGACAAGGTGATCGTCTACCGGTCCTAGCTCGCGTCAGGACCCGGCGAGCGAGAACGCCGAGTCGAGGTCTGCGGCAGTGCGGCCGCGGCGCGGCAGCGTCACCGTCGACATCTCGCGGGCCGGTGCGTCCGGGACGTGGACCACGGTGTGCTCCTGGGCGAGGTCGAGCTTGACCGCAGGGTGGTGCGCGATGCGCCCGACGCGGTAGCCCAGAGCAGATGCCAGACCACTGATGGTGTGGTTGACCCGCAGGTCGAGCACGAGCATCCGCATCCGGTCGCCCCACCACGGCGCGAGTCCTGTGACGTCGGCGGCCAGCTTCTTCGTGCGCGACGTGAGCCTCGCCTCGGCGACGCGGGCGGACGCGGCCTCGAGCACCTCCTGGGGTGTCTCGTGCCAGGCGGCGCCGTCGATCTGGGCGGTCTCGAGGAGCTCCTCGAGCACCTTTGCGGTGGCGTGGTCCAGGAGGACGTGGGTAGGACGTACGTGTGCGAGGGCGGCCTCGAGCTGGTCGGGGGTCTCGACCCACGCCATCGTGCAGCCGGCACTGAGGTGCGCGTCGCGGACCACCGTGGTGAAGCGGTCGGTGGCCCGCCCCGTCAGGAGCACGACGTCGTCCGGCCTCAGGTCGGAGAGCATGCCGGAGCACTCCGGACGGAAGAGCCAGGCCTGGGACTTCTCGCGGGTCAGCCCGAGGACGGCGGTGGACGAGGCGTCCTTGCGCACCGAGTCGACGTACGACAGCAGGTCGGGCTGGCGCTTGCGGCGCTCGAGGCCCATCCCGCGCAGGCGCTCCCACGACCGGTCGTCACACTCGAAGAGCTGGGCCTCGGCGAGGGCGGCGCGACGCAGCAGCGGCAGCCGGCTCTCGTGGTCGACGACGACGAGGCGGACCTCGATCTCGTCGAGGAGCCGGGCCACCTCGGCCGGAGCCATGTGGTCGGGCAGGAGCAGGGGGACGGCACCGGCGACGCGCGTGGCGAGCTCGAGCTCGAGCTGGCGGATGCCGGTGGGGACGCGGATGACGACGACCTGACCGGGGTTGACGCCGGCCTCGATCATGCCTGCGGCACCGTCGATGACGCGGCGGTAGAGCTCGTTCCAGGTGAGCGAGGCCCACTCCGTACGGCCGGCCTGCTCGCGCTGCTCGATCACGGCGACGTCGAGGGCACGCGCTCGGGCGTGGCGCTCGAGCCGGGCGAGCGGCGATTCGTGAACAGGCACGTGCGACCTCCTGCGTGGGTGATGTATCCGCGAAACGTAGGCGACGAGGCGGCCTCCTGTTCGCCGTTTGGCCGATCTCGCGTTCGGCGCCTGTGGGGTCCCGGCGTAGGCTCGCCCCTCGTGACGACCCCCGCGTCCGGCTCTCCGCCCGGACCTGCCGCACCGCTCCGCGTGCGCACCGTCCCCGTGGACCTGGCGGACCTCCCCCTCCTCGACCTGCTGCCCCAGCAGGACCCGGTGAGCTGGTTGCGCCGCGGCGAGGGTCTCGTCGGTTGGGGCGTCGCCGCCCGGCTGGAGACCTCCGGCCCCACCCGCTTCAGCGACGCGGTGAAGTGGTGGTCGGAGACGATCGCGCGCGCCGACGTCGACGACGCAGTCGGCGAGCCGGGCAGCGGCCCGGTGTGCTTCGGCGCGTTCGCCTTCGCCGACGAGCCCGGCGACTCGGTGCTCGTCATCCCGCAGGTCGTCGTCGGACGCCGCGGGGACCGCACCTGGCTGACCACCGTCTCGGTCGATGCCCCGGACCTCACGCCCACGCCTGCGCCCCTCCCGCCGGTCGGCCTCACGTTCTCCGACGGTGCCCGCAACGGCGAGGAGTGGATGTCCGTCGTCGCCGACGCGGTCGGCCGCATCACCGCCGGGGAGCTGGAGAAGGTCGTGCTCGCCCGCGACCTGATCGCGTCGACGGACGAGCCCCTCGACGTGCGCTGGCCGCTGCACCGCCTGGCCGACCAGTACGAGATGTGCTGGACGTTCCACGTCGACGGCATCTTCGGCGCCACGCCGGAGATGCTCGTCCGGCGCGAGCGCGGCCTGGTCACCTCGCGGGTGCTCGCCGGCACCATCCGGCGTACGGGTGACGACGAGCGCGACCTCGCGCTCGCCGCGACGCTCGCCCGCTCGTCGAAGGACCTCGAGGAGCACGAGTACGCCGTGCGCTCGGTCGCCGACGCCCTGGAGCCGCACTGCTCGTCGATGAACGTCCCCGAGGCGCCGTTCGTCCTCCACCTGCCCAACGTCATGCACCTGGCGACCGACGTGAACGGCGTGGTCCACGACCTCGCCTCGTCACTGCAGCTGGCCGAGTCGCTCCACCCGTCCGCGGCTGTGGGCGGCACACCGACGCCGGCCGCCACCGAGCTGATCCACGAGATCGAGGGCATGCCGCGCGACCGCTATGCCGGGCCCGTCGGCTGGATGGACGCCTCGGGCGACGGCGAGTGGGGCATCGCGCTCCGCTCGGCGATGGTCACCGAGGGCGGCGTACGCCTCTTCGCCGGCTGCGGCATCGTGGCGAGCTCCGACCCCGAGGCCGAGCTGGCCGAGTCGCAGGCGAAGTTCGTGCCGGTGCGCGACGCCCTCGAAGCAGGCTGAGCCTCGATACGCTCGCCGGCGCTCGGTGCTCGACCACCGAACGTGGTTCAGAGGTCCTGGCCCGGCTCGCGGCGCTCGAACGCCTGGCGCTCGGGAAGCAGGTTCGCCATGTGGGCGGCCACCATGGCGAGGCCGATCTCGCTGTAGACGCAGTCGTGGATCGCCAACGACGTCGGGGCACCGACCGCGCGCACGAAGTCGATCGCCTCACCGACCTTGAGCCACGGCGCGCTGACCGGTGCCAGCAGCACGTCGACGGCACGTCCGGGAGCCAGGAGCGAGTCCCCCGGGTGGTAGACGCTGGCGCCGCCCGACTCCAGGACGTAGCCGGAGTTGTCGAACCGGTCGTAGTCGGGGTGGATGACCGCGTGCTTCTCGCCCACCACCTCCACCGCGGTGCCGACCACCTCGAAGCGGTCTCCCGGGCGTACGACGGTGACGCGCTCGGCCACGTCGGGCGCCTGGTCGCGCAGCATCCGCTCGACCGCGGCGATCGTCCAGATCGGCGCATCGCTGCCCCGCAGGTGGTCGGGGTGCACATGGTCGGCGTGCTCGTGGGTGATCAGCACGGCGTCCGCACCCTCGAGCGCGCCCGCATCCGTGAAGCTGCCCGGGTCGATGACGACCACGCCGCCGTCGCCCTGGATCCGTACGCACGCATGACCGAGCTTGGTGATCCGCATGCGGACAAGACTAGGCGTGCCGACTTTTACCGGGAATCGTGTGACGGATGGGGTTCGCGGTTAGGGTGGTGGCGCCTCCGACGGGTGGAGTGCCCAGGGGGAACACACCAATCGCACCCGACACGAAGAGAGTTCACATGTCTGCACGCCGCGTGCTCGCAGGCAGCGCACTTGCGCTGATCCTGCCCGCGTCCCTGCTCCTGAACACCGAGACGGGTTCTGCTTCGAACGCCGACTCCGCGGCGCGCGCCGCGACGACGTCCGCCACCGCCAAGAAGGCCGGCCAGAAGATCACCCTGGAGGCTCTCCCGCAGATCGTCCAGCCCGGCAAGCGCACCGCCAGCGCCAACTCGGCGAAGGGCTCCGTGATCGCGACGATCAAGCCGGTCAAGCTGGGCCGTCCGGTCGTCCTCGAGCAGCTCCAGGGCTCCTCGTGGAAGAAGGTCGGCAAGGCCAAGCAGACCAAGTCCGGCCGCGCCTACTTCACCGCGCTCGTGTCCAAGGGCGGCCAGGCCCTGACCTACCGCGCGACCGCCGCGAAGTTCAACGGGCTCAAGGCCGCCACGAGCAAGACCGTCGACACGGCGCGCTGGTTGACCCCGACGTTCACCGACGAGTTCAGCGGCACGACCCTGAACCCCGTCTGGGGCCAGCGCGGCCAGGACTACGAGGCCTCCAGCAAGCGCCTCTGCTCCAAGGGCGACCCGTCGGCCACCAAGGTCTCCGGGGGCACGCTGCGCCTGAGCGTCATCAAGGACAAGTCGCGCAGCGACAAGTGCAAGGCGGTCTCGCGCAAGCAGACCAAGAAGATCTCCTACCGCCTCAACGGTCACGTCGGCACCGACAAGGGCTTCAGCTTCCGCTACGGCGTCGCGTCTGCCCGGATCAAGATGCAGAAGCTCCAGGGCCAGCACGCCAGCTTCTGGATGCAGCCGGTCGGCGAGAACCACCCCGGCAGCGACGGCCACGAGATCGACATCATCGAGTACTTCGGTGACAAGCACCCGCAGGGTGGCCTGACGAGCTTCATCCACTGGTACAAGGGTCAGCGCCTGATCAAGACCGGCTCGTGGATCAAGGACTCGACGTCGTTCCTGCAGAACAAGCGCGACGGCTGGTCGAAGAACTACCACGTGTTCTCGGTCCAGTGGACGCCCAACGTCATCATCTTCTACATCGACGGCAAGGAGACCTGGCGCACGTCGGCCCGCGTCTCGAAGACCCAGCAGTACCTCATCCTGAGCCTGCTCGCCTCGGACTACGAGGCGTTGGAGATGCCTGACAAGAAGCTCCCCCAGAGCATGAGCGTCGACTGGGTGCGCGTCTGGGAGACCCCGGTCTCCTGACCGGCACTCCCCCTGCAGCACTGAACCAACCGATCCGCGCCCTGGCCCGCTCCCCTGTTCTCAGGGAAGGACCAGGGCGCGGATTCGTGTGTCGAGGTCCGCGCGGTTGTCGCGGCGCACCCGCGCCTCCACGACCTCGATGCCGCCGTTGGGCATCGCGAGCGCCTGCTCCAGCTCGGGGAGGCTGTCGACGCGCAGGTGCGGGATCCGGGCCGCCGCGCAGAGGCTGGCGAGGTCGGTGCCGTGCGGGGTGCCGAAGAGCGTGTCGAAGCGGTCGGCGTACGCCGGCGCCCCCTGCTCCAGCGTTGCGAAGATCGACCCGCCGTCGTCGTTCACCACGACGATCGTCAGGTCGGGTCGGACCTCGCGTGGGCCGAGGAACAGCCCGGTCGTGTCGTGCAGGAACGTGACGTCGCCCATCAGCGCGATCGCGCGGGAGGACTGCGGCCGGCCGAGCGCGGCGCCGATCGCCGAGCTGGTGGTGCCGTCGATGCCGGCGAGTCCGCGGTTGGCGATCACCTTGCGGCGGCCGCCCACCTCGTAGGGCGCGACCATCAGGTCGAGGTCGCGGACCGGGTTGGAGGCGCCGACGAACAACAGGCCGCGGCGGGGCAGTGCCCGGCTGACCGCACCGGCGACCTCGTGGGGCGTCAGGTCGGGCTCGGCGGCGAGGAGACGGTCGAGGTCCCGGGACACCGAGAGGTCGGCGAGGTGCCACTCCTCCAGCCAGTCGGGATCCTCGGTGGCGACCACCTCGACCCCGTCGTACGCGCTCACCTCGGCTGCCACGGGGAACGGTCGGTCCGCCGATAGGCCGGGGCCCCGGACCGAGACGACCTCGACCTCGGCGCGCGCCAGCAACCGGGAGACCGGGCGAGAGAGGGTCGGATGGCCGTAGACCACGACGCGTTCGATGCGGGCACCGAGGTCCCCTTCGAGCAGCAGCCGGTAGGTGCGGATCACCGTGTCGCCCGTGCGACACCCGCTGCTGGGCTCGGCCAGCAGGGGCCAGTTGCCGGCCTCGGCCAGCTGGCGGGGCGGCGGGCCGGCGTCGTCACCGGCGACGACGACGGTGCGCGGCCCGAGGTCGAGCCGCAGCGGACGGCGCTCGACACCGACGGCCGGCACCGCCCACGCAGGCACCTCGCCACCGTCCCAGCCCTCGTCGTCGGGCAGGAGTGGATCGTCCAGCTGGACGTTGAGGTGCACGGGGCGTCTGCCGTCGTGCGTCCGCACGAACGCGAGCAGCGTGTCGAGGTCGGCAGCGGCGACGTCCAGGGTCGGCGCAAAGGCGCCGAAGATGCCGACCTGGTCGGTGGTCTGGTTGGCACCGGTGCCGCGGAGGCGAGCCGGGCGGTCGGCCGTCACGACCACCATCGGGACGCCCGAGTGGGCCGCCTCGACCACGGCGGGCAGGAGGTTGGCCACGGCCGTTCCGGACGTGCAGACGACCGCGGCGGGCCTCCCGCTGACCTTGGCGAGCCCGAGGGCCAGGAACGCGGCCGTGCGCTCGTCGATGCGGGTGTGCAGTCGGAGGCCGGGCTCGGTAGGTGTGGTCGGCCGCTGCGCGTCGTACAGCGCGAACGACAGCGGTGCGTTGCGCGACCCGGGCGCGAGGACGACCTCGCGCACCGCGGCGCCGCGCAGCGCGGTCACCACCGTGCGGGCCAGCTCGGTCGAGGGATTGGTCACGCCGGCTGATCCTGCCCTACCGCCTCGAGCCTGCGACGCCAGTGGTCGATGCGGTCGTCGGGAGCGGCGAGCCGGCGCATCGCCGCGTCGTCCACCTCGGGCCGCATCACGGGGAGCATGCCGTCCACCGGCAGCAGCGGGCTGGTCGCCACGTCGTCGGTGAGGAGCTGCACCGTCGCGAGCCCGCAGGCGTGGTGGAGCTCGGGAAGCGCGGCGGCGAGGGCGACCCCGGCGGCGATGCCGATGCTCGACTCGACCGCACTGGAGACGACGACCGGCAGCCCGATGTCCTCGGCGATCCGCAGGCAGGCGCGTACGCCGCCGAGGGGCTGCACCTTGAGCACGGCGATGTCGGCGGCCTCGAGGTCGCGCACGCGGTAGGGGTCCTCGGCTCGCCGGATCGACTCGTCGGCGGCCACGGGCACGTCGACGCGGCGGCGTACGAGGGCGAGGTCCTCGACGGACGCGACCGGCTGCTCGACGTACTCCAGCCCACCTGCCGCACGGTCGAGCGCCGCCACCGCGCGGACGGCCTCGTCGACGTCCCAGGCGCCGTTGGCGTCCACGCGGATCAGCCCGTCCGGTCCGAGCGCGTCACGGACCGCCTCGACGCGGGCGAGGTCGTCGGCGAGCACCTGGCCGCGCTCGGCGACCTTGACCTTGGCGGTCCGGCAGCCGCCGGCGAGCACGATCGCGTGGGCGCGCTCGGGGTCGGTGGCGGGGACGGTGACGTTGACCGGGACCTGCGCACGCAGCGGCTCCGGCCAGCCCACGTCGGCGGCCTCGCGGGCGCACGCGAGCCACGGCCGCGACGTCGCGTCGTCGTACTCCAGGAACGGCGACCACTCGCCCCAACCCGCGTCACCGCGGAGCAGGACACCCTCGCGCACAGTGATCCCGCGGAACCGGATGGTGAGGGGGATCGAGAAGACGAGGAGTGACGGGTCCGCCATCAGAGCCCGGCCTGGAGGGCCTGCCGGTCGACCTTCCCGTTGGGCAGCAGCGGGATGCCGGAGGCGCGCACGAACTCGCGCGGCGCCCATGACCGGGGATGGATCGCGCTGATCCAGTCGCGCAGCTGTGCATCGTTGGCGGTGCCGACGATGATGGCGACGAGCTTCTGGCCCCACTCCGGGTCCGGCACGCCGAACACCTCGGCCTGCTCCACCTGCAGGTGCTGGCGGAGTCGCTCGGCGACGACGGGCAGCGGGATCTTGACCCCGCCACTGATCACGACGTCATCGATGCGACCGAGGACCTGGAGCCGTCCGTCGTCGTCGAAGCGCCCGGCGTCCGAGGTGAGGAACCAGCCGTCGACGACGGACTCCGCCGTCAGCTCGGGGTCGGACTCGTAGTGGCTGAACAGGGTGGGCCCGGCGATGCGGATGCGGCCCTCGTGGCCGAGCGTGACGCCGACGCCGTCGAGCGGCACGCCGTCGTAGACGCAGCCGCCGGCGGTCTCGGAGGATCCGTAGGTGGCCATGAGGTTGATGCCGTTGTCCACCGCGAGGCGGCGCTGGTCCTCGTCGAGCCCGCTGCCACCGACGAGCACCGTGTGGCAGCGCGAGAGCGAGGCGAGCTGCTCGGGGTTGGCGAGGATGCGGTGCAGCTGGGTCGGGACGAGCGAGACGAAGGTCGGCGTCGTGCTGTGGTCGGACGCGGCGGCGCGACCGACGTCCAGCCCGTCGACGACGATCGGCTCGTGCCCGGCGACGAGCGACCGCACGATCACCTGCACCCCGGCGACGTACGACGACGGCAGGGCGAGCAGCCACCGACCTGACTCGCCCAGCCGCCGGGCCGAGGCCTCGACGCTGGCGATCACCGCGCGGTGCGGGAGCACGACCCTCTTGGGCCTGCCGGTGGAACCTGAGGTCTCGATCAGCAGCGGGTCTGGGTTGTCGGCCTCGAGCCACCGCGACAGCTGCCTGATCGCGACTGACGGCTCGTCCGAGGGCCGGAGAAAACTCACACGCCGAACGCTAGTCGCTCTGGCACCATGGGCGCGATGGATGGGACCGAGACGCAGGACGAGACACGACGCGAGTCGTGGTGGCGCCGACAGCTGCCTCCCAGCCCGCTCGCCCGCTCACTGTCGGTGCAGTCGATCCTCTTCGCGGTGGGCGAAGGCACGTTCATCACCGGCTCGGCGGTCTTCTTCACCCAGATCGTCGGCCTCTCCGCAGCCCAGGTGGGCATCGGGCTGACCGTTGCGGGCATCGTGTCGTTCTTCTTCGCCGTGCCCGCCGGCAAGCTCGCCGACCGCGTCGGGACGAAGCGGATCTGGGCGATCAGTGCACTCGGCACGTCGATGCTCTACTTCGTGTGGCCGCTCCTCCACGGCTTTGCGGCCTACCTGGTGATGATGGTCGTGCTCGAGGTCGTCAGCCAGGCCGGGTGGAGCGGCCGCGGGGCGTACACGATCGACATCTTCACGCGCGAGGAGCGCGTCCAGTCGCAGGCCTTCATGCGAGCGGCGCTCAACATCGGCTTCACGTTCGGCGCCCTCATCGGCGGGCTCGCGCTCGCCACCAACAACGACGACGTGGTCCGCGCAGTGCCGATCCTCACGGGGCTGATCCTGCTCATCAACACCTTCTGGATCACCCGTCTCCCGGACCCGCCCGCCAAGGCTCCGGCCGTCGACCCGGACGAGGCGACCATCAAGCCGGCGGCCCTCAAGAACCGTGCCTTCCTCGCGCTGATGACCGGCGACGGCGTGCTCGGGACCAACCAGGTGCTGCTCAACATCGTGATCCCGCTCTGGCTGGTCGAGGAGACCGATGCGCCGCGGGTGCTGCTCGCCTGGCTGTTCGGCACCAACACGGTGATGGCCGTGTTCCTCCAGGTCGCCGCCGCCCGCGGCGTGAACTCCGTCGCGCGCTCGCTGCGCGCGTCGTACATCTCCGCCGGATTCTTCGTCCTCTCCTGCGGCATCGTGCTCGTCACCCATGACACCGTCGGCTGGCTGACGATCTTCCTGGTCTGGCTCGGCCACGTGACGGTCACGGGCGCGGAGCTGTTCCAGTCCGCCGGCCACTGGGGCTTCATGTCCGAGCTCACCGACGCCGACCAGCGCGCCGAGTACCAGGGCGCCGCCCACATCGGCGGCACGCTCGGCTCTGTGTGGGCACCGGCCCTCTTCACCTACCTCGCGATGGAGCACGGTTCGCTCGGCTGGATCACGATCGCCGCCATCGCGATCGTCTCGACCCTCACGATGGGTCGCTCCGCCGCCGCGGCCGAGCGCTACCTCGCGCGGCACGGCTCCGCGGCCTGAGGTTCGGGTCTCCGTCATAGGCTCCTCGTCATGAGTGCGTACTGGATCTGCGTCTACAAGGCCGTGCACGACCAGGACAAGGTGACGGCGTACGCCGAGCTCGCCGGTCCTGCCATCCAGGCCGGCGGCGGCCGCTTCCTCGCCCGCGGCAACCCCGAGGCGACGTTCGAGCAGGCCGAGGTGACCCGCACCGTCGTCATCGAGTTCCCGTCGGTCGACGCGGCCGTCGCGACCCACGACAGCGAGGCCTACCAGGAGGCGCTCCGCGCGCTCGGCGACGGAGCCGACCGCGACCTCCGCGTCGTACCCGGCTGGGAGGGCTGACCCGGTGACCGGCGACTGGCGGGAGCAGGCCGTCAATCGCGTGCGGGCGCTCGTCCTCGAGGCCGAGCCCGACGCCACCGAGGACGTCAAGTGGCGCAAGGCCTCCAACCCCGACGGCGTGCCGACCTTCTCCGCCGACGGCCTGATCTGCACCGTCGAGACCTACAAGGACAAGGTGAAGGCCACCTTCGCCAAGGGCGCCTCCCTCGACGACCCCACCGGCATCTTCAACGCCAGCCTCGACGCCGGCACGCGACGAGCGGTCGACCTCTTCGAGGGCGATGACCTCGACGGAGACGCTTTCGTCGCCCTCGTCCGCGAGGCAGTCGCGGCCAACCGCGAGTAGCCCCGCCCCCCTCAGTCGGGGACGTCGAGCACGAGCCGCTGGCCGCCGTCCACCAGCTCCCTGCAGATGTCGAGGTGCCCGGCGTGGGTCGAGGTCTCGACCAGCACGTGCAACAGCACCTCGCGCAGCGTCGAGTACGGCGGCATGTCGTCCGAGATCCAGGCAGGTGGCTGGTCGATCGGCAATGCAGCGATCGCCGCCGTTGCTACCCGGCACTCGTCGACGTAGGCCGCGATGATCTCGTCGTCGTCCAGGTCCGAAGGGGCGAGCCAGCCGTCGTACCCCGATGTGATCTCGACCTTCTCCCCCGCGATCACCGAGCGGAACCACAACCGCTCCACGTCGTGGGTGAGGTGGTGCACTAGCCCGAGCGGTGTCCAGCCCGACGGCACCTGTGCGGCGCGCCGGGCCTCCGGCGGCATCGCCTCGACCTGCTGGACGACGTGCCGTCGGGTGCTCTCGAGCCAACCGATGAGCTCGTCGCGGGTGGTCGTGTCATCACTCACGCCCGCAGCACATCACATGTCGCGTCCGGAGTCAGCGCACTCGTCCAGGTCCCACGCGACGACTGCCGGTCAGGGGTCCGCCCTGCGCAGGGTCAGATCGCGATCCCAGCGGATGTGCGTGTGACACGCTCGCGACATGCCCTCAGGCTCACGTGTCGTGGCGTTCCGCCGTCTCGAGGATCGGCGCGGGCTCGCGCGCCTGCTGAGTGGGCGGCGCTCCTACGAAGTCCTCATGGACGACGGCACGACGCAGCGAGCGTCGTTCGGCGAGCTCGATCGCTTGCTCGATGGCCGCCGCTACCCCGCCGACTTCTCGGAGCGCCTGGCCGCCGCCGATGTTGCGCGCGATCGCCTCGGTCTCGACGAGGAGCCCGAGATGACGGGATGGCCGAACGAGAACCCCGAGACGTGGTGAGGTTCCACGATCATCGCCGGCTCGGGCGCGCCTGTAGCCCGATCACCGGGTGGGTGTCGGGCTGTGGGGCGGTCAGGTTCGTCGGCGTCGCGGGGGTGGGACAGGTCGCGGCGTGTCGGCGTCGGTGGTGACCGTGATCCCGGTGGGAAGAGTCCATTCGTAGGACCCGTCGGGGAGGCGTCGGTAGCTGAAGTCGCCGAAGGTCTTGGCGCGGTGGTGCTTGCGGCACAGGGGCGCGAGGTTGGCCGGCCTGGTCTGGCCGGGTGGCCCGCCCTCGTCGAGCGGGAGGTAGGACTCGATGTGGTCGAGGTCGCATACCTCGGCCGGTCGCCCGCACCTGGGATAGACGCAGGTGGTGTCGCGGTGGCGGACGGCTGCAGCCATCCGGGCCGGCGGGTCGTGCTGATCCACCGCTGAGATCGACGCCAGGTCGACCACCGGCTTGATGGTGACCTTGCCGGCGGTGAGGAGCCAGCCGTGGAGTCGGCTGGTCAGGACGGGGCCGAGCTTGGGAGACCGGGCCACGCCATCACGCCGGATGAGGCCGCTGTCGTCGAGCAGGTCGCGGTCGGTGACGTGGAAGACCAGCACCACCTCGCCACCAGCGGCATCGTCCTGGAGCATGGGGCGGCGGAACGGGTTGGCCCGCTCGTGGGCGAGGTCCCCGGCGATGCAGATGGCCGGATCGTGGTCGGGGTCGACCGGCCGGTCAGGATCGGCGAGGTCGCTCGCGGCGAGAAGGTCGAGCGCCGCCTGGGGGTCGGCGAGGAGCCCGACGGCGTGGGCACGGCGTACGTCGAGGGTGCCGTGGTGACCGAGCATCCCGATGGTGGCGGCCATGGTGGAGACGGTGTGGTCGAACGCGATGGTGTCGGCCTCGTCGAGGACCATGAAGACCTCACCCGTGCCGGGTGCACCCCGGTCGAGACGGACGTCGACCTTCCGGACCTCCAGCGCGAGGTCGTGATCCGCGATCGCGCGGTCCGGGTCGGCGTAGAGCCTGGCCTCGTGGACCAGCGTGGCCACCCGGTGCGGGTTGAGCCGGCGCGGGCGCCAGACGAGCAACCGGTCCGCATGCCCCGCCGCCTCCACCGAGAGGTCGCGGGACTCGCGTGCCGCCTCACGACCGAGGTGGACCGGGACCCGCAGCTCGCGCACCAGGGCCCACATGCGAGGGAGGCGGTGGGCCAGGTCGAGGACGTCACCCAGCAGCGCGAGGGTCGACTCGTGGGACAGGTCGAGAGCCGCGGCCAGCTCGTAGACGCAGAACTCCGCCACGAGCGGCGTCCCCGCTCCGGCCAGAGGGAGCGCGCGCTCGCCGAACAGCGCAGCCGCGGTGCCGGGCGTGTGGATCGTGTCCGAGCGCCAGCCCGCCGCTTCGTCCGCACAGGTCACCCGGTGCGCGTGTGCCCACGCGAGCGCGGACTCCAGCACCTCGACCTCTGCACGGCGCCGCGCGGCCATCGCCGAGGTCGCCCGCACCAGCACCGGTCGGGCGTCCGCCCTGGCGCTGGGAGCTTCGAGGGTGGTGGTGGACATGCCTCCATCCTTCCAGACCCCACCGACACTCTGACCTGCCCAGACACATCTGTGGAGAAGTATTTTCGAACAGGGAGACGATGCTCAGGCGGATGGGTTTCAAGGCTCGCTGCGCTCGCACCTCAACCACCGAGATGGGTGGAGCCGAGACGCAGCACACACCGCCACGTCCGAAAATCGCGCGACGGCTGTCGGTGTCGGGAGCGAGACTGTCCAGCGATGCTCACCGCCCTGAAACGCTATGCCACTCCCCCGTCGACCCTCGCCGGGCGACTGTCGCTGCAGTCGCTCGTCTTCGCCTCCGGCGACGGCGCCTTCCTGGCCGGCTCGGCGGTGTTCTTCACCCTCGTGGTGGGTCTGTCGCTGGGCCAGGTCGGCATCGGTCTCACCATCGCCGCGATCTCGAGCTTCGTCGTGGCGGTCCCGATGGGCAAGCTGGTCGACCACTTCGGACCGAAGCGGATGTGGTCGCTGAGCGCGGTGCTGCAGGGGGCGCTGTTCCTGGTGTGGCCGTTCATCGACAGCTTCCCCGAGTACGTCGCCCTCGCGGTGGCCATGGAGATCGCCGGCACCCTCGGCGGCACGGCCCACGGGGCGTACGTCATCGACGTGCTGCCGCCGTCGGAGCGGGTGGAGTCGCGGGCCTACATGTACTCCGCCCTCAACGTCGGCTTCAGCGTCGGCGCCTTCCTCGGTGGTGGCGCGATCGCCTTCGGCACCGACGTGCTGCGCTGGGCGCCGGTGCTGAGCGCGGTGCTGTTCCTGGCCAACAGCGTGGCCGTGCTGCGCCTGCCCGACGCCACCCACGACGTGCGCAGCAGCGAGCCGCGCGCGAAGCCCGAGGGCATCCCGGCCATCCGCAACCGCGCCTGGATCGCGGTGACGACCTTCACCGGCGTCATGTGGACCAACCAGGTGCTGCTGCACACGGTGATCCCGGTGTGGCTGGTGACCGAGACCGATGCCCCCAAGGTCCTCGTCGCGATCCTGTTCGGCACCAACACGGTCATGTGCATCGTGCTGCCGCGCCTGGCCTCCCGAGGCATCCACGACGTCGGGACCGCACTGCGCGCGGTGCGGTTCTCCTCGGTCTTCTTCGTGCTGACCTGTCTCATCACGTTGGCGACCCACGAGACCGCGGGCTGGTTGACCATCGCCATGTTCTTCCTGGGCCACGTCGTCCTCACCTGGGCCGAGCTCTTCCTGTCCGCCTCCGGGTGGACCCTCGAGGCCGAGCTGATGGACCCGAGGCGGCGGGGCGACTACCAGGGCGTCGCGGAGCTCGGCGGCACCCTCGGCAGGTTCTGGGCGCCGGCGGTCTACGGCTTCCTCGCCATGCAGTGGGGCGCCTTCGGCTGGCTCACGATCGCGGCCATCGTCGTGGCCGCGGCGGCCGGCCTGCACGCCTCCGCCCACGCCGCCCGGCGCTACCTCGAGGAGCACGTGCCGGCCGACGTCCTGGCGGACGCCCGGGCCGACGCGCCCGACCCCGAGGACGAGGCGGCGGGTGGGCCGCCCTCGATGCTCGACCCGGAGGCGCCACTGCCAGAATCCACCGGTGACCTCATCCGCTGACTGGATCGCCGGCGCCCGTCCGCGCACCCTGCCCGCTGCCGTCGCGCCCGTCCTCGCGGGCACCGGCGTCGCGGCGTACGTCGATGACGCGGTCTGGTGGAAGGCCCTGCTCGCCCTGGTCGTCAGCCTCGCGCTGCAGGTCGGGGTCAACTACGCCAACGACTACTCCGACGGCATCCGCGGCACCGACGCCGACCGCGTCGGGCCGATGCGCCTGGTCGGCTCCGGCGCGGCGACTCCGCGTGCCGTGAAGTCCGCAGCCTTCGCCGCCTTCGGGGTCGCCGCCGTCGCCGGCCTCGTCCTCGCCGCGACCACCGCGTGGTGGCTCGTCGCCGTCGGCGCGGTCTGCGTCGTGGCGGCCTGGTTCTACACCGGCGGCGACAAGCCCTACGGCTACCTCGGCCTCGGCGAGGTGATGGTCTTCGTGTTCTTCGGGCTGGTCGCGGTGATCGGCACGACGTACGTCCAGACCGGGACGTGGGAGTGGCCGGCCCTCTACGCCGGCATCGGCATCGGCGCGCTGGCCTGTGCGATCCTCGTCGCCAACAACCTGCGCGACATCCCGACCGACACCGTCGCCGGCAAGCGCACCCTGGCCGTACGCCTCGGCGACGAGCGCACCCGCTACCTGTACGCCTTCCTCGTCCTGGTCGCCGCGGCAGCCGTCGTGGCGGTCGCAGCCGCGACGACGTGGTGGGCTCTGGTCGGGCTGGCCTTCCTCGCCCGCGCTGCCGCACCGACGCGGGCCGTGCTCACCGGTGCGGTCGGCCCGGCGCTGATCCCCGTGCTGGCCGGCACGGGCGCGTCCGAGCTGGTCTGGTCCGTCCTGGTGGCGGCGCCACTGCTGCTGCTCGGCTGACCCGATAACCCGTGGCCCGCGGAGGCCGCGCTCACTACCGTTCTGCGGATGGACTACGACTTCGCGCTCCTCGACCTGTCGGACGACTCCGACGAGGCGACGGCCAGGCGCCGTGGGTGGATCGGCGCGGTGCTGCGCGGCTTCCGCGACCCCCGACCGGACGACGAGATGATCACGCGCTGGGTCGACCACTACCGCACCGACGGCGTCAACGTCAGCGGCGCCTGGCTCCCCGAAGGTGAGTTCGGCTCCGGCCCCATGCCGGTGGCGACCTACGCCAGCCTCGACAAGACCCTCAACACCGGACATGAGCTGCTGCCACTGAGGATGATCACCGACGTCACGACCAGCGCCGCCCACCGTCGGCGCGGTCTCCTCACGCGCCTCATCGAGGACGACCTCGCGGACGCGGCGGCCCGGGGCGTGCCCGTGGCTGCGCTCACCGCATCCGAGGCCACGATCTACGGGCGGTGGGGCTTCGGCCCGGCGACCTTCAACATGACCATCGAGCTCGACGCCTCCCCCGGCTTCGCGCTGCGTGACTTCACGGACACCGGTCGGGTGGAGCTGGTCGAACCGGCGGACGCGTGGGGCCACGTCAAGGGAGTCTTCGACACCTTCCATGCCCGGCAGCGCGGCTCGGTGGACTGGCCCGCGCAGTACAAGGACATCCACACCGGCGCCTACGACTTCAACGACCGCAGCCCCAACTCGAAGGTCCGGGCCGCCGTCCACCTCGACGCCGAGGGCACCGTCGACGGCTTCGTGGTCTTCACCCCCGGCGAGGAGAAGCTGGTCAAGGTCGACGAGATGGTCGCCCTCACCACGACCGCCCAGCTCGGCCTCTGGTCCTTCCTGGCCCACATGGACCAGACCACGAAGGTCAGGTTCGGGCTGTCCCATCCCGACGACCCGCTGCAGTGGGCGCTCGTCGACCTCAACCGCCTGAAGGTCACCGCGCTCGGCGAGTTCCTCTGGATCCGGGTCCTCGACGTCGAGCGGGCTCTTGCAGCGCGCCCGTGGACCGCCGACGGCACGGTGGTGCTGGCGGTCGACGATCCGCAGGGTCACGCCTCGGGCCACTACGCCGTCGAGACCTCGGGTGGTCGGGCGCAGGCGACCCGCACCGAGCAGCCCGCCGACGTGAGCCTCACCGCCGAGACGCTGGGCGCGCTCTACCTCGGCGGCCCCCGGGTGAGCGTCCTGCACGCCGCCGGGCGCGTGCAGGGCACCGACGAGGCCGTACGCCGCTTCGCCGCGATGGCGGACCTCAGCGAGCCGCCCTACTGCCTCACGGGGTTCTGAGCAGGCCCTCGAGCCGTTCGACCTCGGCCGCCGTCTCGTCGCGGGGCGCGTCCGGGGCGTCCAGCTCGACGGTCCCGCCGTGGACCTTCCAGGTGCCGCGGACGACGCCGTCCACCACGACGGGGTTGGCGCCGCGCGTCATCGACGTGCGGTGCTCCGCCGGCACCACCCACGCGTCCTTGGTGCCCGGTCCCATCACCCAGTCGTCCTTGCCGGGCAGCAGCACCACCGTCGTGCCGGCTCGTACGTCGGCCAGCTCGGGCACGTGCTCGGCGAGGACCCACCTCGCCTCGCCGTCGACGTCGACCTCGGAGAGCCGGTCCTCGACTGCTGCCCACCAGCGCTTCAACCGGGCGCGTCCGGCACTCAGCCCGCCGCCGAGCCAGTAGTCCACGTGGTCAGGGGCGCACGGCCCGTAGGCGTCGACGTACTCCAGCACCGTCCGTGGACCGGCCTCGTCCAGCGGTGGCACGCCACCCCACATCGGCGCTGCAGCCGGGCTCTGGAGCATCAGGGGTCCGGCGAGGTCGGGACCGAGCGCGACGTCGCCCTGCCAGCACAGCGGCTTGATCAGCGTGATGTTGGGCTCGGCGAACTCCTTCGCCAGGTGGGCGAAGCGGGTGCCCTCCAGCTCGTCGGCCAGCACCTGCGGCAGCACCGGCCCGTCGGCGACCACACCGCGGACGACCTCCCGCAGCTCGGGCCAGTCGTCGGGCCCGAGCCGGTAGTGGTCGACCCAGCTCTTCAACGCCCACTGGCGACCTGCCGCCCTGACGGCGAGGTAGGCGCCGGCAGTCTCGGGCGCCATCACCTGCACGGATCCGCGGAAGGAGAACGTCCGCATCAGCCGACCGTCGGTGAGCGCGCGCTGCACCTCGCCCGGCGCGCCGGGCTCGGCCAGACGGCGGCGTACGGCGAGGTCGGGATCGCTGCCGAACACGGACACCGCACCGAGGGTGCGCACGACCTCGGTCGCGTCGGACGCACCGGCGACCAGGTGCTGGCGACGCAACCGCCACGCCAGGGCCTGACGACGCGTCACCGACGGCACAGACACGGTCAGTCCGCGTCCTCGCGCGCCTTGCGCTCCTCGAAGGCCGCAGTGGCGCGCGCTGCGCGCGTCTCGACGCGTCGCGCGAAGGCCTCGCGCTGACGGTCGAGGATGAAGAACGAGCCGATGCCGGAGATCAGGAAGGCCAGGACCACCGCCCAGAACAGGTGGTACTGACCGTCGAAGAGCAGCGCCATGATCCCCACCACGACGCCGAACGAGGCAAGGAACAGCACCAGCCGCAGGACGGTGTAGACCACGAACTCCTTCACGCCCACCAGCCTAGGACGGGACGACTACATTGGGGGAATGCTGAAGGTGCTGCTCGTCGTCGCCGCGATCGGCGTGGTCGTGTGGTTGCTCGTGAAGCTGATGCTGCGTCGCCTCGACGGAGGCGGCGGCGGCAGCTCACGTCCCCGGACGCTCGGCCCCGACGACGACCCCGACTTCTTGCGCGGCCTCAACAGGCCCCGGAAGCCGAAGCCCAGCACCGAGGACGACTGACCGCTCGACGGTCCGTTCCACCGAGGCACCTTGGGCGTACGAGTGCTGGCTCGTCGTGCTGAAGTAGTTGATGCCGATGAAGTTGAACCACAGCGTTGCCACTCCGACGAGCGCGAGGATCGCGGCATTGCGCCCCCGCCAGCCGGCCGTCGCGCGGGCGTGGAGGTAGGCCGCGTAGACCACCCAGGTGATGAAGGCCCACACCTCCTTGGGGTCCCAGTTCCAGTAGGACGACCACGCCTGGTGCGCCCAGATCGGGCCGGAGATCAGCACGCCGAAGGTCCACACCGGGAAGCCGAAGGCGTGCATCCGGTAGGAGATGCGGTCGAGCGAGGCGAGCTCGGGAAGTCGGGCGAGGTAGCCCGTCTCCTTCGTCGACCTGGCCTTGAGCAGGTAGAGGCCCGACGTGATGCCGCCGAGGGTGAAGGCGCCGGTGGCGATGCAGGCCGCGACGACGTGGATGACGAGCCAGTAGGACTCGAGCGCCTCGGTCAGCGGCGCGACCGGCTCGTAGAGCCAGAGCACGTCGGCGAGCAGCACGCAGAGCGTGAACCCGACGACGATCGGTCCGAGCCACGACAGCCGCCAGCGGTTGGTGGTCGCGAGGAAGAGCGCGACGACGACGAAGGTGCCGGTGAGGGTGAACTCGTACATGTTGCCCCACGGGACCCGGTTGGGTTCCGCGGCCATGCCGCGCCCGAACAGCGCGACGAAGTGGGCCAGCGCGCCGATGCCGACCAGGAGCACGCCCAGCCGACCGGCCATCTCGCTGCGGTGGGAGGTGTCCTCGTCGGACAGGCCGTCGGGCGCATCCTCGACGATCGTGTCGCCACCGCCGACGGCGACCGACTCGCGGACGGGGACCTCACGCAGGGCCGCCCACTGGACGGCGTACGCCAGGAGCGCGAGGAAGTAGACCACCCCGGCCGCTGCCACGCCCTGGTTGCTCAGGGTCTCCCACTGCACGTCGGTCACGACTCGTCCTCTCTCAGTGCTGCCACGATGCCAGCCAGCTCGGCCCGTCCGGTCTCCGGGTCCCCACCCGACGACCGGTCCAGCCTGGCCACCTCGACCAGTGTGCTCCCGTCCGCCTGACGACGCGCGCGTACCCACAGCCGACGCGGGCGTACGAACAGCGAGCCCAGCAGGCCGAGCAGGGCCGCGACGACTCCGCCGAGCGCGATGAACTTGCCGGGGGTCCGGCTGATCTGGATCTTGTTCCAGCGCTCGAGGCCGTCGAAGGTCACGCTGCCGAGGCCGTCGGGCAGGGTCACGGTCTCGCCGGGCCGCAGATCCATCCGGAACGGCTGGCCGTCGGCCTTGGTGAGCTGCGTGGACCTCGACTTGTCGAGGACGTAGACCGAGGACCCGGTGCCGTCGTCGAGGCCGACGTCGCCGGCGTAGACGAAGAGTGACACGAGGGGGTCGATGGCGTTGCCGAAGGCCGACGACGGCATCGACAGGGTGCCGTCCTTGTCACGTCCGAGCTGGAAGGTCGGGTAGAAGGTGCCTTCGAGGCCGAGCTGGGTGGGCTTCGCGTCGGCGGCCTTGACCACGCCGAACGACTCGAAGGTCTGCGGGTTGATCGGCAGGAAGGCCGTCGGCCCGCTCTGCGCGATGTTGCCCTCGCCGTCGCGGATCGTGATGACGGGTGCGTAGCCGTGGCCGATGAGGAAGACATCCGTGCCGCCGATGGACAGCGGGTGGTTGACCTTGAGGTCGTACTGCTGGGGGTCGGCGCCGGGCGCGGTCTCGTAGTCGAGGTGCGAGACGAACTTGCGCGCCATCCCCCGTCGCGGGCCCTCGGTCATCCACTCGACGTCGAAGTCGGTGATGTCGAAGGCGAAGGGCTCCATCACGGCCGGGTCGAAGAGGCTTCCGGGAGCGAAGTCGTCGTACTGGGTGAGGGTGTTGGAGAACCCGTAGTCCTTGCCCACGAACATGATCACGCCGCCCTTGTAGCCGAACAGGCTGCCGATGGCGACCCCGACCAGCACGACGATCACGGCGAGGTGGAAGAGCAGGTTGCCGGCCTCGCGGAGATGACCACGCTCGGCGGCGACGGCGTCGCTCCCCTCGACCCACTCGACGCGGAAGCGGCGACGCTTGGCGACGTCGACGGCGCGACGCAGCACGAGGTCAGGGTCCTCGGCGCTGGTGTACGACGTGCTCTCCGGCAGTCGGGACAGGTGACGGGGAGCCCGCGGCGGCCGGGCGCCCAGGGCGCGGGCGTAGACGAGGAGGCGCGGGATGATGCAGCCGACGAGCGAGATCATCAGCAGGATGTAGATCGCGGAGAACCACACCGAGCTGAAGACCGCGAACAGGTCGAGCCGGTCCCACACGGGTGCCAGCCGTGGGTGGTTGTCGCGCCACTGCGTGACAGCGAGCGAGTCGATGTCCTCCTGCGGGATCACCGAGCCCGGGATCGAGGCGAGGGCGAGCAGCAGCAGGAGCACGAGTGCCGTACGCATCGAGGTGAGCTGGCGCCAGCTCCACCGAGCCAGGCCGCGCGCGTCGAGGTCTGCGGGGAGCGGGGTGGCCTGCCGGTCGTCGGACGGGCGCTTGTCGAGCTGCGTCACACCGGCACCGTGAAGCCCTGCACGACCTGCAGCTGCAGCCACTGCACGAGGACGTCCCACCAGCCGGTGACGAGGAGGATCCCGACGACGATCATCATCACGCCGCCGAGGCGGACGACGAGCTGCTGGTGTCGTCGGATGACCGCGAAGGCGACCGTCATCCGACGGTAGGCCAGCGCGGCGGCGATGAACGGCAGACCCAGCCCGAGCGCGAAGACCCCCGACAGGACGGCGCCGCGGGTCGCGGTCGCCTCGTTGACCGAGAGCACGTTGATCGCGGCCAGCGTCGGACCCACGCAGGGCGTCCAGCCGAGCCCGAAGAGGAAGCCGATGAAGGGCGCGGCCGCGAGCCCGACGGCCGGGACCTGGTGGATCCGCCAGTCGCGCTGCAGGAATCCGAACCCTCCGAGGAAGGCGACGCCGAGCAGGATCGTGACGACGCCCAGCACCACGTTGAGCTGGCGCGTGTGGACGAACAACCACGCGCCGGCCGCCCCGGTGAGGCTGCCGAGCAGCACGAACACCACGGCGAAGCCGAGCACGAAGAGCACCGCGCCCGTCACGAGCCGGCTGCGCCGCGCATTCTCCAGGTCACCTCCGGAGATGCCCGTGGCGTAGGACAGGTAGCCGGGCAGCAGCGGGATCACGCAGGGGCTGAAGAACGAGATCAGGCCGGCCACGAGTGCGACGGGCAGCGCAAGGACGAGCG
Source organism: uncultured Actinomycetota bacterium (assembly GCA_963711175.1). Taxonomy (GTDB): domain Bacteria; phylum Actinomycetota; class Actinomycetes; order Propionibacteriales; family Nocardioidaceae; genus Nocardioides. The sequence goes on along the minus strand of CAVQDC010000030.1, from coordinate 15,971 downwards.
ACCCCGACAAGGCGGTGTCGCGGAACCAGTCATTCATTGCTCACCCGCTCGACCAGCGAGAGCAGCGTCTGCTTCGTCGGGAGGCGGCCCTGGACGGACGCAGCGATGCGCCCCTCCTTGTCGAGCACCACGGTGCTCGGGATCGACCGCGGGTTGAGCGTGCCGGCGAAGGACAGCAGCGCCCTGCCGTCGGGTGAGTAGACCGAGGAGTAGGGCACGTCGTTGCTGCGGGCGAACGCCTGGGCCCTCTCGACCGAGGAGTCGCGGATGTTGAGGCCGAGGAACACGACGTCGTCGCCGAGCTCGGCCGCTGCGTCGTTGAGGTCGGGCTGCTCGACCCGGCACGGCGTGCAGTCGGACCACCACACGTTGACGACCACCGGCTTGCCGCGCAGGTCGGCCAGGTCGACGTCGTTGCCGTCGAGGTCGGTGCCGGTCATCTCGACCGGGTCGCCGCGGTCGGCGGCCTTGACCTCGGTCGGCACGCCCTCGCCGGAGATGTAGCCCTTGTCGCCGGTGCCGGACAGGCTCGAGCAGCCCGCCAGGACGACCAGGCAGACGAGTCCGACGAGCGGGGTGACGAACGAGCGGAGGAGCTTCAGGGCCGGTCCTCCTGCGGGGCGCCACCCGCCGAGAACGGAGCGGACCGGTCGCCGACAGGGATCAGGTCACCGGCGGGCTCGGAGTAGCGCACCTGCACCATCCGGTCGTCGTCGAAGACGACGCTGGTCAGCGAGCACAGCGTGCACTGGCGGTTCTTGGGGTGGTGGATGTAGCTGCGCTTCTCGAGGAAGAGCCGCGTCGTCCAGATCGGCAGCTGGTGCGACACGATCACGGCCTCGTGGCCGGAGGCCGCGTCGCGCGCGTCGTGGATCGCGGCGATCATCCGGCCCGCGATCTCGTCGTAGGGCTCGCCCCACGACGGCTTGAGCGGGTTGTACATGAAGCGCAGCAGGTGAGGCCGCTTGACGAACGTCATCCCGCCGTCGGCGAAGCTCATCCCCTCGAACTTGTTGCTCGACTCGATCACCCGCGGGTCGATGACCGGAGTGAGTCCGCGTACGGCTGCGAGCGGGGCGCAGGTCTCCTGCGCGCGCTCGAGCGGCGACGACCGCAGGTGGACGATGTCGCGGTCGCCGATCGACTCCGCGATCCGCTGCGCCATCTGGTTGCCGAGGTCGGAGAGGTGGAAGCCGTCGCGACGGCCGTAGAGCACGCCGTGAGGGTTGTGGACCTCACCGTGCCGCAGCAGGTGGACCGTGGTCTGCACGCCCATGTCAGAGACCTCCCTTGATCGTGCCAGCAGTAGCGGCTGCGACGGCTGCGGCGGGCAGCGCGTCGATGATCGTGGAGACGGCACGCTCGTCGTGCGCGGCGGAGACGAACCACGCCTCGTACGCCGACGGCGGCAGGTAGACGCCCTGGTCGAGCATCGAGTGGAAGAAGGCGGCGTAGGCGACGGTGTCCTGCTGGCCGGCCTCGGAGAAGTCGCGCACCGGCCCGCCCGAGAAGAACACCGAGAACATCGTGCCGGCGGACTGCACCGTGTGCGGCACCGAGGCCGCCTCGAGCGTCTCCGTCACGGCGTTGCGGATCGTCAGTGCCGTCGCGTCGAGCTGGGCGTACACCTCCGGCGTCGCCAGCCGCAGCGTCGCGAGGCCGGCCGTGGTGGCGACGGGATTCCCCGACAGGGTGCCGGCCTGGTAGACCGGGCCCTCGGGTGCGAGGTGGGCCATGAGGTCGGCGCGACCGCCGAACGCTGCGGCCGGGAAGCCGCCGCCCATCACCTTGCCGAAGGTCATCAGGTCGGGCACCCAGCCCTCGATGGCTCCGTCCAGGCCCCACCCGCCCTGCTCGGTGGCGCGGAACCCCGTCATCACCTCGTCGCTGATGAACAGCGCGCCGTGCGCACGGCAGGTCTCGGCGAGGAAGGCGTTGAAGCCCGGTGCGGGTGGGACGACGCCCATGTTGCCGGGCGAGGCCTCGGTGATCAGGCAGGCGATGCGGGGGCCGTGGGCCTCGAAGGCTGCGAGCACCGCGGCGCGGTCGTTGTAGGGCAGGACGAGGGTCTCTGCGGCCGCGGACGCTGGTACGCCGCTGGTGCCGGGCACGGCGAGCGTCGCGACGCCGGACCCGGCCTCGGCCAGCAGCGGGTCGACGTGGCCGTGGTAGCAGCCGGCGAACTTCACGACGAGGTCGCGACCGGTGACGCCGCGGGCGAGGCGGAGCGCCGACATCGTCGCCTCGGTGCCGGACGAGACGAACCGGACCCGCTCGACCGGGGTGCGCGCGACGATCTCCTCGGCGAGCTCGACCTCGGGCTCGGTGGGCGTGCCGAAGGACGTGCCGCGGGCCACGGCGCCGGCCACTGCGGCCTGCACGTCGGGGTGCGCGTGGCCGAGCAGCATCGGTCCCCACGAGCAGATCAGGTCGACGTAGTCGTTGCCGTCGGCGTCGGTGAGCCAGGCGCCGGAGGCCGAGGTGATGAAGCGCGGGGTGCCGCCGACCGCGGTGAAGGCGCGGACCGGGGAGTTCACGCCTCCGGGCGTCACGGCCCGGGCACGCTCGAAGAGCGCCTCGCTGGCCGCGGTCGTGGCGGGTGTCGTCACGGGAGTCACCGGCTCATTGTCACGCAGTCGGCCAAGGGTCCCCCCACCGGCGTGAAATCCGGGGCCGGGATGTGCTCCGAACCACATGTGACTGATGCGTAACTTAGGTGCCAAAACCCTCGTTGGGAGGTGTACGTGGCGCCCGGAGGGGGCATCATGGGTGAAGAACCAGCAAGGGGAGCGAGACTCATGTCGACATTTGGCCGACTGCACAGGGCGACAGCGATCGTCCCTCTCGCCGTGCTCAGCGCGGCGTGGACCGCCAGCCTCGCAGGCGTGGGCGTGACCGCGGCCAGCGCCGACGAGAGCGGCCCCGGCACCCTCCCGGACGGCACCGTCCTCCCCGCCTCCGCGATCGAGGCGCCCGCCAGCGTGGGTGACGCCGTCGGCCGTGTCGCGGCCCTGACCCCCGGTTCGGCCAGCAGCATCCCGCAGGCTGCGCTGTCGGCGTACCAGCGTGCCGAGGCAGTGATCAACAAGGCCGACCGTGGCTGCGCCCTCCCGTGGGAGCTCATCGCGGCGATCGGCCGCGTCGAGTCCGACCACGGTCGCTTCGGCGGCAACTCCCTCGACGACAACGGCGTGGCCCGCCCCGGCATCTACGGCGTCGCCCTCAACGGCAAGAACGACACCCAGAGCATCGGTGACACCGACGCCGGGCAGTACGACAACGACACGAAGTGGGACCGTGCGGTCGGCCCGATGCAGTTCATCCCCTCCACCTGGTCGGTCGTCGGGGTGGACGGCGACAGCGACGGCACCCGCAACCCGCAGGACATCGACGACGCGGCCCTCGCGACCGCCGTCTACCTCTGCTCGGGCGAGGACGACCTGTCCGCCGAGAAGGGTCAGCGCGCAGCCGTCTACCGCTACAACCACTCCAACGACTACGTCGACCTGGTCCTGTCGATCATGCAGGCCTACATGGACGGCGACTTCAGCGCCGTCCCGACCTCGACGCTCACCTCGGGCGTGATCATGCCCGAGACGCAGGGCACCGGCGGCTCGAAGGGCGGCAAGGGCGGTGGCAGGAGCGGCAGCAAGGGCACGCCCACGGCGACCGTGAAGCCGACCAAGTCGCCCACGAAGGCCCCGACCCAGACGCCGACGCCGACGCCCACCCCGACCCCGACGCCCACGTCGACCCCCACGGAGACGCCGACCTCGCAGAACCCGGTGCCGACCTCGACCCCGACGGTCAACCCGACGACCGCTCTCCCGACGACGCTGCCGCCGCTCCCGACAGCGACGATCTCCGCCGACGCTGACCCTACGCCGAGGCGGTGCTGCAGTGCACGGCCGAGGGCGTCATCGACCAACCCGCTCACCGCTCAACGGCTGTAGACTGCGTCGACAAGCTCCTCGACCCCTGGCGTGACGTCAACGGACAGGGCAACCGGCTGCGCTCCGGATGACGTCGGGGCTCAGCGGCGGATCAGACGGGCGGCCTCGGAGGCCCAGTAGGTGAGGATCACGTCCGCGCCGGCGCGGCGGATCGAGGTGAGGGTCTCCATGATGGCGGCCTCGCGGTCGATCCAGCCGTTGGCGGCGGCGGCCTCGACCATGGAGTACTCGCCGGAGATGTTGTAGGCGGCGACCGGGATGTCGACGGCGTCGCGCACGCGGCGGATGACGTCGAGGTAGGCCAGGGCCGGCTTCACCATCACGATGTCGGCGCCCTGCTCGACGTCGAGCAGCACCTCGCGCACGCCCTCGAGGGCGTTGGCCGGGTCCTGCTGGTAGGTCCGTGCGGTCGCCGACGAGCGAGGAGTCGACGGCCTCGCGGAACGGCCCGAAGAACGCGGAGGCGTACTTCGCGGAGTAGGCGAGGATCGAGACGTGGTGGTGCCCGGCGGCGTCGAGCGCCTGGCGTACGACGCGCGACCTGGCCGTCCATCATCCCGCTCGGGCCGACCATGTCGACGCCGGCCGCGGCCTGCGCGAGCGCCATCTCGGCGTACGCCTCCAGCGTCAGGTCGTTGTCGACGTCACCGTCGGGCGTGAGCAGGCCGCAGTGGCCGTGGTCGGTGAACTCGTCGAGGCAGAGGTCGGACATCACCGTGAGCTGGTCGCCGACCTCGGCGACCACGTCGGTGATCGCGAGGTTGAGCACGCCGGCGGGGTCGATGCCGCCGGAGCCGGTGGCGTCCTTGGTCTCCGGGATGCCGAAGAGCATCACGCCGCCGAGGCCGAGCTCGGCCGCCTCGGCGACCGCGGCCCGGAGCGAGTCGCGCGAGTGCTGGACGACGCCCGGCATCGACGAGATCGGCTCGCGGCTCGGTCGCGTTCTCGCGGATGAAGACGGGGAGCACCAGCGAGCTCGGCTGCACCGACGTCTCGGCCACCATCCGGCGCAGCGCAGGCGTGCGTCGCAGCCGGCGGGGCCGGACGAGCGGTGTCTCGATCTCGCGGTGCTCGTCCGTCACTTCGCGCGCGCCTTCCGACGGCCCGAGGCGGTGCGCTCGCTCGGCCGGGTGACGGGCTCGCCCGCTCTCCAGCATCGCGAGGCGACGCGCGGCACCGAAGTCGGCGAGTGCGTCGACGAGGACCTCCACGTCGGGCGACGGCGCGAGCACGTCGACCCGGAGGCCGTGCTCCTCGGCCGTCTTTGCCGTGGCCGGGCCGATCACGGCGATGATCGTCGACGGGTGCGGCTTGCCGGCGATGCCGACGAGGTTGCGCACGGTCGAGGACGAGGTGAAGACGACCGCGTCGAACTTGCCGGTCTTGATCGCGTCGCGCACCGGCGCCGGCGGCGGGGTGGCGCGCACGGTGCGGTAGGCCGTCACGTCGTCGCACTCCCAGCCGAGGTCGATCAGGCCGGCGACGAGGTTCTCGGTCGCGATGTCGGCGCGCGGCAGGAAGACCCGGTTGATCGGGTCGAGCACGTCGTCGTAGGGCGGCCAGTCCTCGAGCAGACCGGCAGCGGACTGCTCGCCGGACGGCACCAGGTCGGCGCGCAGGCCCCAGTCGGCGATGGCCTGGGCGGTCTTGTCGCCGACGGCGGCGATCTTGAGGCCGGAGAACGCGCGGGCGTCGAGGCCGTAGTCCTCGAACTTCTCGCGCACGGCCTTGACCGCGTTGACGGAGGTGAAGGCGATCCACTCGTAGCGGCCCTCGACGAGGCCGCGCACGGCCTTGTCCATCTGGAGCGGGTTGCGGGGCGGCTCGACCGAGATGGTCGGCACCTCCTCGGGCACGGCGCCGTACTCGCGGAGGCGGCGCGACAGCGAGCCGGCCTGCTCCTTGGTGCGGGGCACCAGCGCGCGCCAGCCGAAGAGCGGCTTGGTCTCGAACCACGACAGGGTCTGGCGCAGGTCGACGACGTCGCCGATGACGATGATCGCCGGCGGCGCGATGCGCGCGGAGCGGACGTCGGCGGCGATCATGGCCAGGGTCGAGATGAGGGTCTGCTGCTCGGTCGTCGTGCCGACGCGGGTCACCGCGACGGGCGTCTCGGGCGAACGGCCGGCCTCGATCAGGGCGGCGGCGGTCTCGCCGATGCTGCCGACGCCGGAGAGCAGGACGAGCGTGCGGTCGTCGGCGTAGGCGCTCCAGTCGACCTTCTCGCCGCAGGTGACGACGGCCATCTCCTTGTGGCGCTTGGTGGTCAGCGGGATGCCGGCGTAGGCCGGGACCGCGCTCACCGAGGAGACGCCGGGGACGACCTCGAAGCCGACGCCGGCCTTGACGCAGGCCTGCGCCTCCTCGGGCCCGGAGGCGTAGAGGAAGGGGTCGCCGGTCATCAGGCGCACCACGCGCTGCTTCTTGCCGTGGCGTACGACGACCTTGGCGCGGGCCGCGTGGGTGAGCGGCTGGCCGTCCTCGCCGAAGCCGCCGTCGACGATCTCCGGGCCACCCTCGGCTCCTACGGCGAGACCGAGGATCGAACGGACCAGGTCGGCGTGCTCGGGGGCCTCGGTGACGATGACCTCGGCGGTCTCGATGAGCTCCACGGCACGCACTGTCAGCAGGCCCGGGTCACCGGGTCCACTGCCGACGAACGACACCCAGCCCTGGGTCGCCCCCTTGCCGTGCTCGGTGGCGCTGGCCTGCGGGGTCTGTACTCGCGTCATGCGTGTGTGTTCCTCACTGGTGGTGCGTGCATCAGGTCTGCTGCTCCGTCGTCGAGCATGTCGCTCGCGAGTCGTCTGCCGAGCTTCTCGGCCTCGGTGACCGGGCCGGTGGCGCTCATCCGTACGGACAGGCCACCGTCCTCGGAGAGGGCCACGGCGCGCAGCCACAGCTCCTCCCCGTCCTCGCCCTCGACGACCTCTGCCAGTGCACCCAGCGGGGCGGAGCAACCAGCCTCGAGGGTGTTGAGCACCGCGCGTTCCGCGGTGACCGCGGCACGGGTGGAGGTGTCGTCGAGCTGGGCCAGCGCGGCCACGAGGTCGGTGTCGCCGGAGCGGCACTCGACAGCGAGGGCGCCCTGCCCGGGGGCGGGAAGCATCTGGAGGGGGTCGAGCACCTCGGTGATCTCGTCGAGGCGGCCGAGGCGGGCCAGGCCGGCGCGAGCCAGGACGACGGCGTCGACCTCGCCGTCGCGGACCTTGCGGATCCGGGTGTCGACGTTGCCGCGGATGCCCTCGATCACGAGACCGAGGCCGAGCGCCTCGAGCTGGCTCACCCGGCGCGGGGATCCGGTGCCGAGGCGGCTGCCGACCGGCAGCTCGCCCAGGGTCAGTCCGTCGCGGGCCACGACCGCGTCGCGCGGGTCCTCGCGCAGCGGGACCGCGGCCAGCGCGATGCCGTCGGCCGGAGTCGTGGGGAGATCCTTGAGGGAGTGGACGGCGACGTCCACCTCACCGGCGAGGAGGGCATCGCGCAGCGCGCTGACGAAGACCCCGGTGCCGCCCAGGGTGGCGAGCGGCGCGGAGCTGCGGTCGCCCTCGGTGGAGACCTCGACCAGCTCGACCTCGCGGCCGAGGCGCTCGCGGATCAGGTCGGCGACGAGGCCTGACTGGGTGGTGGCCAGCGCGGAGGCGCGGGTGCCGAGGCGGAGCACGGCTGTCGTCGTGGTCGTGCTCATGTCTTGCCCTCCGCCCGTGTCATCGCGTCCACGGCCTCGGGGTCGAGGCGGAACAGCTCGGCGAGCGCGGCGGTGTAGGACACGGCCGGCTCGGCGTCCGCGAGCTCCTTGACCCGGACGGTCGGCTCGTGGAGCAGCTTGTCGGCGACCCGGCGGACGGTCTGCAGCACCTCGGCGCGGGTGGCCTCGTCGAGGTCGGGCAGGCGGGCGGCGAGGCGCTCCATCTCGGCGTCGACGACCGACGTGGCCATCGACCGCAGCGCGACGACCGTCGGGGTGACGCTCGCCTGGCGGCGTACGGACAGGAAGGCGGCGATCTCCTGCGCGACGATCGTGCGTACGTCCTCCACGCCGGCCGCGGACTCGAGGCCGCGCAGCTCGTCGGAGAGTCCGGCCAGGCTGATCAGGCCGACGCCGGGCAGGTCGCCCACGGACGGCTCCACGTCATGGGGCAGCGAGAGGTCGATGACGGCCAGCGGACGTTCGCTCCCGGCGCGGGCGGTGACCACGTCGGCGAGGCGGACCAGCGGCTCGGGGGCCCCGGTGCAGGAGATGACGATGTCGGCGCCCGGCAGCTCGTCGGCGAGCGCGGACAGGGGTGCCGAGGCCGTGCCGTACTCGTCGGCGAGCCGTTGCGCGTTGGCGGAGGTCCGGTTGAGGACGGTGATGCTCGCGGCGCCACCGCGGGAGAGGTGCGCGGCGGCCAGGGACGCCATCGCACCGGCGCCGATGACGAGCGCGCGGGCACCGGCGACGGGGACGACGCTGCGCTCGAGGGCGGCACTGACGAGCGAGGGTGCGGCGCGGTCGATGTCGGTCTCGGCGTGGGCACGCTTGCCGACGCGGAGCGCCTGCTGGAACAGGGTGTTGAGGGCGGGACCGACGGTGCCGTGCTCCTGGCCGACCCGCAGCGCGTCACGCGTCTGGCCGAGGATCTGGCCCTCGCCGACGACCATCGAGTCGAGGCCGGCCGCGACCTGGAAGAGGTGCGAGACCGCGCCCTCGTCGTAGTGGACGTAGAGGTGCGGCAGCAGCGCCTCGGTCGACTGCTCGGCGCGCGCCACGAGGAGACCGGAGAGGTCCTCGACGCTGCCGTGGAAGCGGTCCACCTCGGCGTAGACCTCGAGGCGGTTGCAGGTGACGATCGCGGTGGCCTCGGTGACGTGCTCGCCGGCGATGACGTCGGCGATCAGCTTGACGGCTCCGTCGGTGTCGAGCGCCAGCCGCTCGAGCAGGTCGACCGGGGCGGACTTGTGGGAGATCCCCACGACCAGGACGCTCATGACGCGTCCTCCGACCCGGGGGCGACCTTGCGCTGCTCGTGGTAGGCCAGGATCTGCAGCTCGATCGACAGGTCGACCTTGCGTACGCCGATGCCGTCGGGCACCGAGAGGACGCTCGGCGCGAAGTTGAGGATGCTGGTGATGCCGGCGGCGACCATCCGGTCCGCGACGGCCTGCGAGGCGACCGCGGGCGTCGCGATCACACCGATGGACACCTCGTGCTCGGAGACGATCGACTCGAGGTCCTCGAAGGAGCGGACGTCGAGGCCGGCGACCACTTCCTCGTGTCGGGTCGGATCGGCGTCGAGCAGCGCGACCACGCGGAACCCGCGGCTGCGGAAGCCGGAGTAGTTGGCGAGCGCATGGCCGAGGTTGCCGATGCCGACGATGACCACGGGCCAGTCGTGCGTCACCCCGATCTCGCGGGCGATCTGGTAGCGGAGGTACTCCACGTCGTAGCCGACACCGCGGGTGCCGTAGCTGCCGAGGTAGGAGAGGTCCTTGCGGAGCTTGGCACTGTTGACGCCCGCCGAGACCGCGAGCTCTTCGCTGGAGCAGGTCGTCGTGCCGTCCTCGGCGAGGCCGATGAGGGCACGCAGGTACACGGGAAGCCTGGCGACAGTCGCCTCGGGAATGTCCCGGGCAGAGTCGGGGGTCCGTGCGGTCACAGCTGCTACTTCCTAGTCCCCGCGAACCTCGCGTGGACTCCGTCACTGTAGGAGTTTGTGAACGGGAGAACAAAACGGGAGAACGACGGGCTAGCACATGTGAGAAGACCCACCCGATGCGGGGGTCACCCGACTTGCGCCGGGCGCCCATCGAGGCGTAGGGACGTGCGGCGGACGTCAGGCCAGCGCGGCCCGGAGCCTCGACTCGTCGACCCGCCAGAAGTCGTGCTGCCGACCGTCGACGAACGTCACCGGGACCTCGTCGCCGAACCGCTCCACGAGGTCGCCGTCGGAGTCCACGTCGACCTCGACGTAGGACTCCCCCAGCTCCTCGCAGACCCGTGCCACCACCTCGCGGGCGTGGTCACAGAGGTGGCAGCCGACCCGGGAGTAGAGCGTCACGCGCGCAGTCATGCGGGTCGTGGGGTGTTCATAGCAGCCCGTCGATGCGTCGCCGCTCGAGCCCGCGGAGTCGTCCCTTCTGGACCTTGCCGGTGACGGTGAGCGGCAGGGTGTCGACGACCTCGATGCGGGAGGGCTGCTTGAAGCGGGCGAGCCGCACGATCGTGTGCGCCCGCACCGCCTCCTCGAGGTGGGTCACGGGGCGCGAGGCCACGACGTACGCCACCACGGCCTCACCGGTGCGGTCGTCGGGCACGCCGATGACGGCGGCGTCGGCCACGCCGTCCACCTCGCGGATGACGTCCTCGACCTCGGTGGGATAGACGTTGAAGCCGCTGACGATCACGAGCTCCTTGACCCGGTCGACGAGGAACAGGTCGCCGCTGGCGTCGAGGAAGCCGACGTCACCCGTGCCGTACCAGCCGTCGCCGTCGGGGCCGTCGGACCCGTCCGGCCAGTAGCCGCTGAACAGGTTGTCGCCGCGGACCTGGATCTCGCCCGGGTCCTCGCCCGTGACCGGGCGCCGGGCCTCGTCGACGAGGCGGAGCTCGATGCCGGGCAGCGCCGCCCCGACCGAGCCCGGCTGGTTGGCCCGGCTGCAGAGCGTGCTCGTCACCACCGGCGAGGCCTCGGTGAGCCCGTAGCCCTGGTGCACGGGGATGCCGGTGATCGAGGTGAACTGCTCGATGACCTGTGGCTCGAGGGGCGCCGAGCCCGAGAGCACCAGCCGCACGGGTCCGAGCCGTTCGCGCAGGTGCTCGTCGGGAAGCCAGTGCGCGAAGACGGGTGGTGCGATCGGCACGACGCTGCACGCCTCGTCGTCGATCAGGTCGAGCACGGCCTGCGGCTCGAACTGCTCGACCAGCAGCAGCCGGGCCCGGTGGCGCAGCACCCCGCCGAGCACGGCGTTGAGGCCGTAGACGTGGAAGAGGGGAAGCACCCCGAGGACGACGTCGTCGCCGTGCATCATCGGCGGCTCGACGGCCGCGACCTGCTCGATGTTGGCGAGGAGCGCACGGTGGCTCAGCATCGCGGCACGCGGGCGACCCGACGTGCCGCTGGTGTAGAGGAGGGCGGCCAGCTTCTCCGGGTCGGGCAGCGGCGGCACGGCTCGTACGACGTCCGCGCGCAGCGCGTCGAAGCCGATCTCGCCCGGCCCCGCACCGGTGCCGGTGACCACGACGGTCGGGGTGGCGCCGTCCCCGAGCTCGGCCAGTGCGGCGCGTACGACGTCGACGGCCGACTCGTCGACCACGACGAGGCGGGTGCCGGAGTCCGCGATCATCCGGGCGACCTCGCCTGCGGTCGAGCGCGGGTTCACCGGGACGGCGACGACCTGGGCCCGGAGCACCCCGAGGTACGCAGTCACGAACTCGATCCGGTTGCCGACGACGATCATCACCCGCTGGCCGGCCCGGATCCCGTGTGCGCCGAGGCCGGTCGCGATCCGGGCGACCTCGTCCTCGAGACGGGACCAGGTGAGGATGCGCCCGCCGCTCTCCACGAGGGCCTGACGCTCGGGTACGTCGACCGCCGCCTCGGCAACGAACGCTGAGACGTCGTTGCGCGGCATGGCGCCGATCCTTCCACAGCCGACCGGGGCCGGGGCACGGCTAGGCTCGCCGGGTGCCCCCCTCCGAGCGACCTCGCAGGCTCAACCTGCAGCAGCGTTCGGCCCTCGCAGGGGAGGCCGCCGCAGCGGCCGCGGAGGTCGAGAGCGCGCTCACGCTGCCCAGCGATCCGGGTGCTGCCGCCTTCTTCGACGTCGACAACACGGTCATGCAGGGCGCCAGCATCTTCCACCTCGCCCGCGGGCTGCACCGGCGCAAGTTCTTCACGACCCGCGAGATCGCGGGGGCGGCCTGGAAGCAGGCGTACTTCCGGATCGTCGGGGTCGAGGACCCCGCCCACGTGGCCGAGGCGCGCGCGGGCGCCCTGGCCTTCATCGCCGGCCACACCACCGCTGAGCTGGAGGAGCTCGGCGAGGAGATCTTCGACGAGGCCATGGCCCACCGGATCTGGCCCGGGACCCGCGCCCTCGCCCAGCTGCACCTCGACGAGGGACAGCGCGTGTGGCTGGTGACGGCCGCCCCGATCGAGATCGCCAGCATCATCGCCCGCCGGCTCGGGCTGACCGGGGCGATGGGCACGGTCTCCGAGCACGTCGACGGCGTCTACACCGGCCAGCTGGTCGGCGACCTGCTCCACGGCCCGGCCAAGGCCGAGGCGATCAAGGCGCTCGCGGCTCGCGAAGGGCTCGACCTGGCTCGCTGCTCGGCGTACTCCGACTCCTCCAACGACCTGCCGATGCTCTCGCTGGTCGGCGACCCCTGCGCCGTCAACCCCGACTCACGTCTGCGCTCGCACGCGAAGGCCAACGGCTGGCGCATCCGCGACTACCGCACCGGCCGCAAGGCCGCCCGGGCCGGGCTCGTCGCCGCCGCGGTCGCCGGCGCCGTGTCGGGCGCGGTCGCCGCGGGAGCCAGCGTGCGGGGTCGCGACCGGTCCTGAGGTGCTGTAACTCGTAGTTACTCACGGGTTCACAGGGACGCTGCAGCCCTTTATCGTGAAGACTGCGGCAACCGGGAGGGACCCCATGCACGCCTTCGAGGACGGACTCGACGCGCTCCGGCGCGCGGTCCAGGCTGTCCTCGTCCCCCAGCTCTCCCCGCGGCTCGCCGGCGGCATCCTGTACGCCGAGACGTCCGCGCCCGGCGCGGCCTCCCTGCCGGCCGGTGGCGACCACCTCGGTCCGTCCGGCTCCAGCCCTGTCGGCGACGAGGACCAGGCGGCCTCATCGGAGGTCGACGAGGCCGAGCGCGAGCGGCTCATCGCGCTCGTCGAGCTCGCGCGGCAGGGCGACAAGGAGGCCTTCGGACTCCTCTACGACCACTACCAGGCCTCGGTCTACCGCTTCCTCTACTACCGGACCCGTTCCCAGACGCTGGCCGAGGACCTCACGTCGGAGACCTTCTTCCGCGCGCTGCGGAGCATGAACAACTTCCGGTGGCAGGGCAAGGACTTCGGGGCCTGGCTGATGACCATCGCGCGCAACCTCACCACCGATCACTTCAAGGCCGGCCGTACCCGCCTCGAGATGACCACCGAGGACATGTCGCCGCACGACGACGCGACCGAGGGCCCGGAGGACACCGTCCTCGCCGGCCTGACCAACGACGTGCTGCTGACCGCGCTCACCGAGCTGCCGACCGAGCAGCGCGAGTGCCTGATCATGCGCTTCCTGCAGGGCATGTCGATCGCCGAGACGGCGAAGGCCCTCAACCGCTCGGACGGTGCGGTCAAGCAGCTCCAGCTCCGCGGCGTACGCAACCTCGCCAAGCTCGTGCCGGAGGGGTTGAGAGACTGATGACCTCCCCCGGATCCAGCCCTGCCGTAACTTGCACCTGTTCTTGCTCGTTCGTCTGTGTGGAGGGACCCACCAGCAGCGAGACAGGAAGGGCGCGATGACATCCGCCTTCTCGGCACGACGACGTGCCGACGAGTTCGAGGCCCTCCTCGCCCGACGACCCGGCACCCCCCTCACGGACCAGGAGGCCGAGCGCTTCGCCGCGCTCGTGGCCCTGGTGTCCGACCTGCGTACCCTCCCCGAGGTCACGCCGCGGGCCGAGTTCGTCAGCTCGCTCCGCGAGAGGCTGATGGCCGAGGCCGACACGGTCCTGGTCCGTCAGCCGGCATCACCCCAGCGGCTCGCGATGCCCGCCACGACCCGTCCGCGCGAGCGTCGCGTCGCCACCCTCCTCGGCGGAGCCGCCCTCATCGGCGCCACCGCCACCATGGCCGTGGCCGCCCAGACCTCACTGCCGGGCGAGTCGCTCTACGGCGTCAAGCGCGGCATCGAGTCCGCGCAGGTGCGCCTCGCGAGCGACGACGCCGCCCGTGGTCGCACCCTCCTCGCCCAGGCCGACACCCGGCTCACCGAGCTCGAGGAGCTCGCCGCAGGCAATGGCGGCACCGAGCAGCTCATCCCCGACACGCTGGACACCTTCACCGAGCAGTCCGGCGAGGGCGTCCGCAGCCTGCTCACGTCCTACGGATCCGGCGGCAGCGACGACGACGTGCAGGTCGCCCGAGCGTTCACCTCGTCGAGCATGGACCGGCTCGAGGCCCTGCAGGGACAGCTGCCCGAGAGCGCCGGCGACGAGCTGCTCGCGGCCGGACGCACGCTGACCGACCTCGACACCGAGATCAGCACGGCCTGCGGCCTGTGCGACGGTGGCCTGACCACCACGCCCGACTTCCTGCTCAGCAGCGCGCCCATCGACCTGGTCAGCGGCCTGGACGCCGACGAGCTCACCCTGGAGGCGGCGCCGCTCTCGGGTCAGGACGTCTCCGGCATCACCATCCCTCAGGCACTCCAGTCCCCCGACGGTGTGCTGCCGCAGTCGTCCGTGACTCCGGTCGTGCCGACGAAGACACCCGAGATCCAGGTGCCCGAGACGACGAAGCCCGACCCCAACCAGGTCGACCCGACCAAGGTCGACCCCACCAAGCCGGTGAAGGACATCACCCAGGGCGTCACCGACACGACCAGCAACCTGGCCAACCAGCTCGACGAGGTGACCGGCGGCGCCATAGGTGGACTCACCGGTGGACTCAACGACGCCACCGGCGGCCTGATCGGCGAGGTCACCGGGACCGTCGACGGGGTCACCGGCGGCGCGCTCGGCAACGCGACGGGCTCGCTGCTCCCCTAGCCCCTCGGGCTAGCTGAAGACGCCGTCGCGCTCGCGCAGCAGGTCGAACAGCGTGTGCTGGATCGTCTCGCGCACCTGGTCGGTGACGTTGAAGACCAGCATCGGGTCCTCGGCCTCGGTCGCGTCGTAGGAGTCCGTGCGGATCGGCTCGCCGAACTCGAGGATCCACTTCGACGGCAGCGGCACCATGCCCAGCGGGCCGAGCCACGGGAAGAACGGCGTGATCGGGATGTAGGGCACGCCGAGCAGCCGCGCCAGCGACGGCACGTTTCCGACGAGGGGGTAGATCTCCTCGGCCCCGACCACGGAGAGCGGGATGATGGGTACGCCGGTGCGCAGGGCCGCGGACACGAAGCCACCGCGGCCGAAACGCTGCAGCTTGTAGCGCTCGCTGAACGGCTTGCCGATGCCCTTGAAGCCTTCGGGCCACACGCCGACCAGCTCGCCGCCGGACAGCATCCGCTCCGCGTCCTCGACGCAGGCGAGGGTGGCGCCGCTCTTGCGGGCGAGCGAGCTGACGATCGGCATCTTGAAGACGAGGTCCGCGCCGAGCGGCCGCAGCGAGCGGTGGGCCTTGTCGTGCACGGCCAGCATGGTCATCAGGCCGTCGAGCGGCACCGTGCCGGAGTGGTTGGAGACGACGAGCGCCCCACCCTCGGCAGGAATGTTCTCCAGGCCGCGCACCTCGAGGCGGAACCACTTCTCCGCGACGGGGCGCAGGGCCGCCATGAAGAAGCGCTCGGTCAGCTCGCGGTCGAAGCCGTAGTCGTCGACCTCGTAGTCGCCCTCGAGCCGGCGGCGCACGAAGGCCATCAGCTGCGCGAGGCGCCGCTCCCAGTCCTCACCGAAGACCTCGAGGGCCGCACCCTGCAGGGCGGCGAGCCAGTCGCCGATCGGGATGCCGGTCGTGGGGGCCGCACTGGTCGCGGCCTTCGTGGTCGGTCGAGCCTCGGCCGCCGGCGGCTCCGCGGCGGGCTGCGCCACTGGCCTCCTGGTCGCGGGCTTCTTCGGGGCTGGCTCGGCCTTCGTGGCCGCGGGCTTGCGGGAGGCCGACAGGTTGCGGGCGGCCGACGACGGGCGCGCGCTGCCCGAGCCGCGGCCGGGACGCCCCCCGGTGCCGATCGGGATGACGACCGCGTCCTGCTCCGACCCTCGCCTTGCCTCAGGCACGACCCACCCCTGCCTTCTGCCCGTCCACCGGGGACACGGAGCGGCAGAAGTCGGCGAAGGCCTCCGCCGTGCTGAACGACGGCTCGAAGCCC
>CAVQDC010000029.1:0-92390 GCA_963711175.1 uncultured Actinomycetota bacterium | reverse complement strand
AGGCGGCGGGGCATCAGCAGGTAGCGGAAGGTCTGGCTGTCGTCGGCGTCGGTGCCCGAGATGACGACCGGCTTCGTCGCCTGGGTGAAGGCGAGGTCGACGAACTCCCCGTCGATGGCGGTCAGGCCGTCGAGCAGGAACTGCGGGTTGAAGCCGGTGGTGAGGTCGTCGCCGTTGATGTCGGCGTCGACGGCCTCGGTCGCCATCGCCTCGTCGCCGGAGCCGGCGTCCAGGACGATCTGGTTGTCGCCGAACTTCATCTGGACGGCCGTGTTGCGCTCGGCGACGAGCGCGACGCGCTTGACGGTCTCGATCAGCTCGGCCTTGTTGACCTTGGCGACCGTGAGGTGCTCGGCCGGGAAGAGCGAGCGCACCTTGGGGAACTCGCCGTCGAGCAGCCGGGTCGTGGTGCGACGTACGCCGCCCAGGCCGGTGCCCTCGAAGCCGATCAGGCCCTCGCCGGCACCGCTCGCGGCGAGCGCGATGGTGACCTCGGCGCCGGAGGTCAGCGACTTGGCGGTGTCGCCGAGCACCTTGGCGGGGACGAGAGCTGCGACCGACTCGTCCGGGCGACTGCGGGTTCCAGGTCAGCTCGCGGTGCGAGAGCCGGAACCGGTCGGTGGCGAGCAGCGCCATCGTCGAGCCGTCGATCTCGATGCGTACGCCGGTGAGCACGGGCAGCATGTCGTCGCGACCCGCCGCAGTGACCGCCTGCGACGACGGCGTGCGCGAAGTCGGCGCTGGAGACGGTGCCGGTGGCCGAGGGCATGTCGGGGAGCGTCGGGTAGTCGTCGACGGGCATGGTCTGGAGGCTGAAGCGGGCCGAGCCGCAGGTCAGCGAGACGCGCGGGCCCTCGAGCGTGAGCTCGACCGGCTTGGCCGGCAGGCTGCGGCAGATGTCGGCGAGCAGCCGGCCGCTGACCAGCGCCTTGCCCTCGTCGTTGACCTCGGCGTTGAGCGTGGCGCGGGCCGACGTCTCGTAGTCGAAGGTGGAGAGCACCAGACCGGCATCGCTGGCCTCGATCAGCAGGCCGGCCAGGACCGGGGAGCTGGGACGGACCGGGAGGCTGCGGGCAGCCCAGGCAACGGCATCGGCGAAGACGTCGCGTTCGACGCGGAACTTCACAAGGTTCTCCTCAGCAGAGCTGCTCACGACAAGTTGTGGGGTGCTGCAGGCGCAGCACGACGGTCACGCGCGGGCGCGTGGGAAGTGCATCCTGCCACGCGCACCGGACACATCGGCAGGGTTCTCCCCAGAGGAGGGCCTGTTCGATGTTCGTGGGAGAGGGACCAGTGTTGAGGTACGTAGTGGTCATAGGGTCGGTGGAAACTGTGGACAACCCTTGTTCGTGCAGGTCAGCGGCCTGAAACCATGTGCACAACGGCTGTGGAGCGCCGGTGGAGACACCGGGTCGCGGTGTGGAGACGCGGACAGTCCGTGTGGCTCGTCCCCGTTCGTCCACAGGGGCTGGGGACGAACCGCCGACCCGAACCACATGTTTCTCCACACGGTGCGGACCCGGCGGCGAGCGTCAGGACTGCCGGGCCTGCATCTTCACCCGGTTGGTGAGCTCGCTGACCTGGTTGAAGACGGCGCGGCGCTCGGCGAGGAGCTGGCGGATCTTGCGGTCGGCGTACATCACGGTGGTGTGGTCGCGCCCGCCGAACTCGCGGCCGATCTGGGGCAGCGACATGCGACGTCAGCTCGCGGCAGAGGTACATCCCGATCTGGCGCGCCATCACGAGGTGGCGCCCGCGGGACGGTCCGGTGAGGTCCTCGAGCGAGACGCCGAAGTAGGCCGCGGTCTGGGCGATGATCAGCGCGTGCGTGATCTCGGGCTCGCCGCCCTCGGGGATCAGGTCCTTGAGCACGATCTCGGCCAGGGTCATGTCGACCTCCTGGCGGTTGAGGTTGGCGAACGCAGTGACCCGGATCAGCGCACCCTCGAGCTCGCGGATGTTGGTCTGGATCTTGGAGGCGATGAACTCGAGCACGTCCGGGGGCGCGGTGAGGCGGTCCATCGCGGCCTTCTTGCGCAGGATCGCGATGCGGGTCTCGAGGTCGGGCGGCTGCACGTCGGTGATCAGGCCCCACTCGAACCGGTTGCGGAGCCGGTCCTCCAGCGCCTCGAGGCGCTTGGGCGCACGGTCGGAGGTCAGCACGATCTGCTTGTTGGCGTTGTGGAGCGTGTTGAACGTGTGGAAGAACTCTTCCTGCGTCTGGGTCTTGCCCTCGAGGAACTGGATGTCGTCGATCAGCAGCACGTCGACGTCGCGGTAGCGCCGCTTGAACCGGTCCTGCCGGTCGTCGCGGATCGCGTTGATGAACTCGTTGGTGAACTCCTCGCTCGAGACGTAGCGCACCTTGGCGTTGCTGTAGAGGCTGCGGACGTAGTGACCGATCGCGTGCAGCAGGTGGGTCTTGCCCAGACCGGAGTCGCCGTAGACGAGGAGCGGGTTGTAGGCCTTGCCCGGCGCTTCGGCGACCGCGACGGCGGCGGCGTGCGGGAACCGGTTGGACGAGCCGATGACGAAGGTCTCGAACGTGTACTTGGGGTTGAGCCTGGTCTCGAGGACCGAGGAACGGCGCTCACCGGTGGGGGACGACGGCTCGTGCTGCTCGACCATCGGTGGAGGTGTCGGCTCGAACGCCGGC
The DNA here is from genome assembly GCA_963711175.1 of uncultured Actinomycetota bacterium. Lineage (GTDB taxonomy): Bacteria > Actinomycetota > Actinomycetes > Propionibacteriales > Nocardioidaceae > Nocardioides. The sequence continues at coordinate 89,734 of CAVQDC010000029.1, read as the reverse complement.
TCAATTGTCGACAAAGCGATAGATCCATCTATCGATTCATCGATCTGAGGCTGCTGTTCGGCCTCGAGCGCGGGATTGACCGTGACGAGCATCCGGATCTCGCGACCGAAGCGCTCGGTGAGCGCGTCCTCGATGTGGTTGCGCAGGCGACCCTCGAGCTGGTTGCGGGTGAAGTCGTTGGGCACCGCGATGATGGCGGTGTTCTCGTGCAGCGTCACCGGGACGCTCGGCCGCAGCCAGGCGCGCTGGTTGGGCTGGAGGTCCTCGACGATCTGCTGCCATGCCGTCCCGAGATCTACCTGCTGGTCGTCCACCGGACCGCCTTCGCTCTTCTACGTGGTGTGTTGCGAGTTGATGTGAGGCTCACGCCGGGCACCCGGGTCGACCGTTGGTCCACAGAGTTGTCCACAAGCTGTGAACTGCCCGGCCCGACCAGCTCGGTCGGACGTCCCGAGCCCCTGGAATCGGAGGTCCCGCCAATGTTTGTGCAGGTCAGAGGCACTGTGGCAGGGCGTGTGACCCGGGACACAGTACGTCGTGAACCCTGGTGGGACCGCGCTTTCAACAGATCGCGGACCCCCGGAACGTAACAACCTGGCGCGGTGTCCGGCAAGACGTCATCCACAGGCACCGCCGCTCGGCGCCGTGGTGTGGTCCTCGTGGGTTTGACCCCCCGTTTCCCCACCGCGTACCGTTGGCCGGTCGCTCCATGTCGACGGGTGCCGCATGTCCACGATCCGCCACCGGGCGGCCACGTGGGTGGGCGGTGCCGGCCGAAGTTACCTGACGCAGGCCTTGCACTGATCTCGCAGTGGAGTGGACATCCCTCGAAACCTTCGGAGAAATAGCCGTGAGCAAGCGTACCTACCAGCCGAACAACCGTCGCCGTCACAAGGTGCACGGCTTCCGTCTGCGCATGCGGACCCGCGCCGGTCGCTCGATCCTGTCGAGCCGCCGTCGCAAGGGCCGCAAGGAACTGGCGGTCTGACGCGCCGAGTCCACGGCACGCGCCGTGCTCCCCGCCGATCACCGGCTCACTGACAGCGACGACTTCCGTCGCGCTGTACGGAGCGGGCGACGTGCCGGCTGCTCCACGATGGTGGTCCACCTCTGGGTCGATCCCGCCGCGGACGCAGGACCGGTGCGGGTGGGGTTCACCGTCAGCAAGGCCGTGGGCAACGCCGTCACACGCAACCGCGTGAAGAGACGACTGCGTCACCTGACCCGGGAGCACCTCCACCTGCTGGAGGAGCTCCCGGGTCGTGCTGCTCTCGTGGTGCGAGCCCTCCCGGCCGCAGCTGAAGCGTCGTACGCGGTGCTGGATGTCGACCTGGGACGTACCCTCGAACGCGTGAGCCCGGCATGAAGCACCTCCTGATCGGCTTCATCCGCGCGTGGCGCTTCGCGATCAGCCCGCTCTACGGTCAGGTCTGCCGCTACCACCCCACCTGCTCGGCGTACGCCCTCGAGGCCGTCACCCAGCACGGGGCCGTGCGCGGCACCTGGCTCTCCCTGCGCCGCATCGCCCGCTGCCACCCGTGGGCAGCCGGCGGCTACGACCCCGTTCCCTCCCGCGCCACACCGGCTGCGGAGTCACCCTCAACACGAGGAGCTTGAGTGCTCTCCTTCTTCGGCGACATCGGCCACGCGATCATGGTGCCGCTCTACTACGCGGTGTCCTTCGTGCTGGTGGGCTTCCACCGAGCGCTGTCGACCTTCATGGACCCCGCCGATGGTCTGACCTGGGTGTTGTCGATCATCGGCCTCACGCTCACCATCCGTGCTGCGCTGATCCCGCTGTTCGTCAAGCAGATCAAGTCCAGCCGCAACATGCAGCTGATCCAGCCCAAGGTCCGCGAGCTGCAGAAGAAGTACGGTCACGACCGGGAGAAGCTCGCGCAGGAGACGATGGCGCTCTACAAGGACTCGGGCACCAACCCGTTCGCGTCGTGCCTGCCGATCCTGCTCCAGATGCCGATCTTCCTGGCGCTGTTCCGGATGCTCGACCAGGCATCGAAGAAGGACAAGGCGCACGGCTTCCTCGACGCCACGCTCGCGAAGCAGTTCGGCGACTCGAAGATCTTCGACACCATCCCCGTCTCGGGCACCTTCCTGAAGACCGGTGGCGTCACCGAGGTGATGGTCCTTGCCGCGTTCCTCGTGGTGGCGATGACGGCGACGACCTTCCTCACCCAGCGTCAGCTGATGAGCAAGAACATGCCAGCCGACGCGCTCTCCGGCCCGTACGCCCAGCAGCAGAAGATGCTGCTGTACGTCCTCCCGGTGGTCTTCGCGGTCGGCGGCATCGCGTTCCCGATCGGCGTCCTCGTGTACTGGACGATCTCGAACCTGTGGACGATGTGCCAGCAGTTCTACGTGATCCGCAACAACCCCGCTCCCGGCACTCCCGCGGCCAAGGCCAAGGAGGAGCGCGATCGGGCCAAGGGCAAGGTGCCGGCCGCCGAAGCCGCCGCTGCTCAGTCGGCCGTCGCGGTGGACGAGAAGCCACTGCCGCAGCGCCAGCAGCCGCAGCGCCAGACGAAGGCGCAGCGCAACACCAAGAACAAGAAGAAGCGCTGACCCCACGATTTCCCGTTGCCGTCTTCGGCACCGCATCCGAATGAAGCAGGAGTTCCACGTGAGTGAGCAGATGACCGACGGCGAGATCGTCGAGACGACCGACGGCGACGACACCGAGGCCGACGCCTCGATCGACGACGCGGGCAAGGCCGGGCGCCCCTCCAAGGTGCAGCGCCTCGAGACTGAGGGCGACATCGCCGCCGACTACCTCGAGGAGCTCCTCGACATCGCGGACCTCGACGGCGACCTCGACATGGATGTCGAGGGCGACCGGGCCAGCGTCCAGATCGATGGCACGGACCTGCAGCAGCTGGTGGGCAGCAATGGCGAGGTCCTCGAGGCTCTGCAGGAGCTGACCCGGCTCGCGGTCTACCGCGAGACCGGTGAGCGGTCCCGCTTGATGCTCGACGTCGGCGGCCACCGTGCCGAGCAGCGCACCCGACTCGTGGCGCTTGCCGAGACGTCGATCGGCGAGGTCAAGGAGAAGGGTGAGCCGCTGTCGCTCGAGCCGATGAGCGCCTTCGAGCGCAAGGTCGTCCACGACGCCGTGGCTGCCGCCGGTCTGTCCTCGGAGTCCGAGGGCGCCGAGCCGAAGCGCCACGTGGTGATCCTTCCCGCGTGAGCGACGATGTTTCACGTGAAACGCCCTCCGCGCCCGATGGGGCACGGGGGGTGTTCGCGTCTGACCGCTTGTCGCTTGCTGAGCGATACACCGAGCTCCTCGCCACTGAAGGGGTCGTCCGCGGCCTGATCGGACCGCGCGAGGCGGACCGCCTGTGGGAGCGGCACATCCTCAACTCGGCGGTGCTGGGCGAGGCCATCCCTGTCGGTGCGAGTGTGTGTGACATCGGCACGGGCGCGGGACTCCCCGGCCTGGTGGTGGCGATCGCTCGACCCGACGTCGCGATGACCTTGGTCGAACCGCTGCTGCGGCGTACGACCTTCCTGGACGAGGTGGTCGCCGAGCTCGGGCTGGAGCACGTCACCGTGGTCAGGGGCCGGGCGGAAGACCTGCACGGCGCACAAACGTTCGACGTCGTGACGTCGCGGGCGGTGGCTCCCCTGGACCGGCTCCTGGGATGGTCCATGCCCCTGGTGTCTCCGACCGGCGCCCTGGTGGCGATGAAGGGTCGGTCCGTGCACGACGAGATCGCGTCCGCGAAGGACCTCCTCACCAGGTGGCGATGTGCCGACCCGGAGGTGCTGGAGCTGGGACAGGGCGTCGTCGATCCACAGACCACTGCCCTGCGGGTGTCGTGGTCCGACCCGAGCCGGATAGGTTGGCCCCTTGCCCGTGGGCCCGAGCGCGGCCGTCAACACAAGAAGCGGCGACGAGCGACACGAGAGGCGGAGTGACGTGAGTGGAGAGAACCCCGGTGGGTGGGGCGGTCGCCATGCCGCGGACGAGCCGCCACACGAGTTTTCCACCGATGCATCCGAGCGCACTGAGCGCGGTTATCCACAGGATGAGGTGCCTTCTCCACAGGTGGTGGATGTTTCACGTGAAACGCCGCCAACCGCCGTTTCACGTGAAACACGACCCGCCTGGCAGGTGCGTACTGCCGCTGATCTGGCCGATCAGGACGACACGTTCCACGACCAGCAGACGCCGCTGGCCCAGGCTGCGCAGCACTCTGTTCTCGCGCGCTCAGGGGGCCTGAGGCGTCAGGGCGCTCCGCGACCCGACGCAACGCGGGTGATGGTGGTCGCCAACCAGAAGGGCGGCGTCGGCAAGACCACGTCCACCGTGAATGTCGCGGCCGGACTCTCCCAGCTGGGACAGCGGGTCCTGGTCATCGATCTCGACCCCCAGGGCAACGCCTCGACGGCGCTCGGCGTCGACCACCACCGAGGTGTCCCGTCCACCTACGACATGCTCGTCGAGGGCCAGCCCCTCGCCGAGGTCATGACGGAGTGCACCGACCTGCCCGGCCTGTGGGTCGTGCCGGCCACGATCGACCTGGCCGGTGCCGAGATCGAGCTGGTGAGCATGGTCGCCCGCGAGCAGCGGCTCGCCCGGGCGATCACTGCCCATCCGCTGGTCGGAACGGCCGAGGTGGTCGGCGACGACCGGTTCGACTACGTGCTCGTCGACTGCCCGCCGTCCCTCGGCCTCCTCACCCTCAACGCCCTCGTGGCCGGCCGCGAGATGTTCATCCCGATCCAGGCCGAGTACTACGCCCTCGAGGGGCTCGGCCAGCTGCTCGAGACCGTCGAGATGGTGCGCAAGCACCTGAACCCGCAGCTGATCGTGTCCACGATCCTGCTCACGATGTACGACGCCCGCACCCGCCTTGCTGCCGGGGTGGCGGACGAGGTCCGGAGCCACTTCGGTGACCAGGTGCTCAAGACCGCGGTGCCGCGCTCGGTACGGGTGTCCGAGGCGCCGTCCTACGGGCAGACCGTGATGACCTACGATCCGGCGTCGGCCGGCGCGTTGTCGTACCTCGAGGCCGCCCGCGAGATCGCCAGCAAGGGAGCACCCACAGCATGAGCACCCCACGACGTTCTTCTCCGCCGCTCCGCTCCCCCGAACAACGCCGCGAGGACCCCGCATGAACGCCAACCCGCCTCGCCGTGGCCTCGGGCGTGGCCTCGGGTCGCTGATCCCGACGGCCCCGACGCAGTCGGCGCACACCGACCCTGAGGGCTCACCCGCAGGCGAGAACCTCGCACCGTCGGCGACGTCCGGGTCCAACGGCTCCTCCGCTGCTCCCGCCGTGGACGCTGCTCCCGCGCTGGTCGCGGGGGCGTACTTCGCCGAGCTCCCGATCACCCAGGTGCGGCCCAACGCGCGCCAGCCGCGCCAGGTCTTCGAGGAGGAGGCGCTGGCCGAGCTGGTCCACTCGATCCGCGAGGTCGGGCTGCTGCAGCCGGTCGTCGTACGTCGAACAGGTGACGACGCGTACGAGCTCATCATGGGCGAGCGCCGCTGGCGTGCCTCGCAGGAGGCCGGCCGCGACACGATCCCTGCGATCGTCCGCGAGACCGACGACAACGACATGCTGCGCGACGCGCTGCTGGAGAACCTGCACCGCTCGCAGCTCAACCCGCTCGAGGAGGCGGCCGCCTACGGCCAGCTCCTGGAGGACTTCGGCTGCACGCACGAGGAGCTGGCGCAGCGCATCGGTCGCTCGCGCCCGCAGATCTCCAACACACTCCGGCTCCTGAAGCTCTCGCCGGCGGTCCAACGTCGCGTCGGTGCCGGCGTGCTGTCGGCCGGCCACGCCCGAGCCCTGCTCGCGATCGACGACCCCGCGCTCCAGGACAAGCTTGCGGGCCGCGTGACGGCGGAGGGCATCTCGGTTCGCGGCCTCGAGGAGATCGTCTCGCTCGGTGTGGAGCCAGACGCTCCTGCCCGGGTTGTCCGCAACCGGCCGGTCGCGCCCGGGTTGGCCGAGCTGGCCGATCGTCTCTCCGACCGTCTCGAGACGCGGGTCAAGGTCGACCTCGGCAAGGCCAAGGGCAAGATCACCGTCGAGTTCGCCAGCCTCGACGATCTCCGTCGGATCGTCGACGTGATGGATCCGCGCAACCGCGACGACCGCCCCATCTGAGACGGCCAGCGGCCTGCGAGGAACGAGCAGGACGCGTGGGGCCGGCCAGATCGAGTAGGCGCAGGGCCGTATCGAGATCTCACTCATCTCGTGGGTCTCGATACGCCTCGCTCGTCCCTCGCTCGGCTACTCGACCACCGAGAAGGCGCGCCTCGCTGGCGTGAGCGGGTCCATTTCACGCTCATTGTCGACAAAGCAACAAAACGACTCGTCGACAAGGAGACGTGTCGATGGATCGATTCAGCGCTTCTTCTTCGCCCGCTTCTCGGCGCGCTTGCGGGCGCGCTGGCGCTTCTCGTCCGCGTCGAGCTGGAGCGCCTCGGCGGGGGTGGGTGCGGTGCCACCCATCGAGGCAGGCACCCACCAGGAGCCGGGCGGCTGCTCGTCGGCGGGATACTCGGCGACGACCGTGGCCAGCATCTCGGACATCCGGGCGCGCAGCTCGGCGGTCTCGCCGACCGGGTCCTTGCCGGTGGGGTACATCGGCTCGCCGACGCGGATCGCGATGGTCTTGCCCCGGGAGAAGTCGCGCGGGTGGTCCTTGGTCATCATCCGCTGGGTGCCCCAGAGGATGACGGGCACGATCGGTACGCCGGCCTCCGCCGCGATGCGTACGGCCCCGGACTTGAACTCCTTGAGCTCCATCGATCGGGAGATCGTCGCCTCGGGGAAGATCCCGACCGCCTCGCCCTGGCGCAGGTAGTCGACGGCCGTGTGGAAGCTGGCGATGCCCTCGCCGCGGTCGACCTCGATGTGGTGCAGCGAGCGCATCAACGGACCGACCCACCGGTGGTCGAAGAGCTCGCGCTTGGACATGAAGCGCACCAGCCGTCCCGAGGGGTTGGCCGCGAACCCGCCGTAGATGAAGTCGACGTAGCCGATGTGGTTGTAGGCCAGCAGCACGCCGCCCTCGTGCGGCACGTGCTCGGTGCCGGACATCTGGAAGTGCTGACCGAGGGCACGGAATGCCGTCTTGGCCGTCACGATGATGGGCGGGTAGGTGACGTCACGCATGGGGGGAGCCTAGGGTCCGGCGCTGCGTGCGGCGAGGGATGGTGACGGGTGACTCAGCCGCGACGTCAGCGGCGGGTGGCCAGGAAGTCCGCGATCCGGCCGATCGCTTCCTCCAGCACGCTCGCCTGGGGCAGCGTGACGAGCCGGAAGTGGTCGGGGGTCGGCCAGTTGAAGCCGGTGCCGTGGGTGACCAGGATCTTCTTCGCCCGCAGCAGCTCGATGACGAAGTCCTGGTCGTCGTCGATGGCGTACACGTCGGGGTCGAGCCGCGGGAAGCAGTAGAGCGCCCCGCGCGGCTTCACGTTGCTCACGCCCGGGATGTCGTTGAGCAGGCGGTGCGCGAGCATCGACTGCTCGTAGAAGCGCCCGCCGGGCCCGATCAGCTCCTCGATCGACTGGTAGCCGCCGAGGGCCGTCTGGATGGCGTGCTGGGCGGGCACGTTGGCGCACATCCGCATGTTCGCGATCAGGGTGAGGCCCTCGAGGAAGTCGGTGGCGAGCTCCTTGGGGCCGGAGATCATCACCCAGCCGGCGCGGTAGCCGCAGACGCGGTAGGCCTTCGAGAGCCCGGAGAACGTCAGCGTCAGCACGTCGTTGCCGCCGTAGGTCGCCGCGTGGTGGTGCGTGGCGTCCTCGAAGAGGATCTTCTCGTAGATCTCGTCGGCCATCACCACGAGCTCGTGGCGGCGCGCGATGTCGACGAGCCCCTTGACGATCTCCTCGCTGTAGACGGCGCCCGTCGGGTTGTTGGGGTTGATGATCACGAGCGCATGCGTGTTCTCGGTGATCTTCGCCTCGATGTCGGCGAGGTCCGGGAACCAGTCGTCGTCCTCGTCGCAGCGGTAGTGCACCGGGATGCCGCCGGCCAGGGTGACGGCACCCGTCCAGAGTGGATAGTCGGGCGCCGGGACGAGGATCTCGTTGCCGTCGTCGACGAAGGCCTGCAGCACCATGGAGATCAGCTCGGAGACGCCGTTGCCGATGTAGATGTCCTCGACGCCGACGTCGCGCAGTCCGTGCGACTGGTAGTAGTGCATGACTGCCGTGCGAGCCGACCAGATGCCTTGGCTGTCGGCGTACCCGGTCGACTGCGGCAGATGGTGCATCATGTCGGCGAGGATCTGCTCGGGTGCCTCGAAGCCGAACGGCGCGGTGTTGCCGATGTTGAGCTTGAGGATCCGATGGCCCTCGGCCTCGAGCCGCTGGGCCTCGACGAGGATCGGACCGCGCACGTCGTAGCGGACACCTTGCAGCTTCTTGCTCTGTCGGATCGGGCGCACGCCTCATCCTCGCAGGCGTCGATCGGGTCTAACATCGACCACGTGTCCCGCAAGACCGCACGCCTGACGGTCGACCACCTCGCGGAGCTGGCCGATCCGGTGCGGTCGTGCCTGTTCTGGGAGCTCGGGCCCGTGGACCGCGCGCGGCTCGACGAGCAGGAACGCATGGCAGAGAAGGAGAGCTGGCTCTCGGGCGTGCTGCGCGACTGGGGCTCGTGCGGGCGGGTCGTCCGCGTGGACGGACGGACCGTCGGACACATCGTCTACGCCCCGGCCGCCTACCTGCCCGGCACCGCCGCCCTGGCCACTGCGCCGGCGTCTCCCGACGCCATCATCGCCGCGACCGCCTGGATCGAACCGTCCCTGCGTGGTGGCGGGCTGGGCCGCCTGCTGGTGCAGGCGATGGCGGCCGACCTCGTCGAGCGCGGTCACACCGCGATCGAGGCGTACGGCGACACCCGCGGGCGTACGCACGGGTGCGTGCTGCCGGCCGAGTTCTACGGCAGCGTCGGCTTCAAGACGCAGCGCGCGCACCCGACGACGTCGCGGATGCGGATGGAGCTGCGCACGGCGCTCAGCTGGAAGGACGAGGTCGAGCTGGCGCTCGAGCGGATGTGGGGTGTCGTACGCCCCACGCAGAAGGCGACCCGCCCGATCGGATCGGTGCGGGCCGCCTCCGGCGACTGAAGATCGGTGCCCTACAGCAGGCCCTCGAGCTCCTTGAGGAGCGCGGCCTTGGGCTTGGCGCCGACGATGGACTTCACGACCTCGCCGCCCTGGTAGACGTTGATGGTCGGGATGCCGGTGACGCGGTAGGACGAGGGGGTCACCGGGTTCTCGTCGACGTTCATCTTGAGGAAGGTGATCTTCTCACCGTGCTCGGTGTTGAGCTCGTCGAGGATCGGGGCGACCTGGCGGCACGGGCCGCACCACTCTGCCCAGAAGTCGACGAGGACGGGCTTGTCGGACTTGAGGACCTGCGCCTCGAACTCGGCGTCGGTCACGGCGGCGATGTTGGCCACGGTTGCCCCTTTCATGGAGGTCTGTCGGATCACGGGGTGATGTCTGAGTCAACACCACCCCACTGACAGTTGTTCCCACCGCACGCACCTGCAAAGTGGTGCAGTGGCAACACCCCAGCAGTCCCTGGCCAGGGCGCTCGCCGTCACACCTCGCAACGTGACCGGTCTCGTCGACGGCCTGGTGGCCAGCGGCCACGTCACCCGGGAGGCGCACCCCAGCGACCGCCGGGCCACCCTGGTCACGCCGACCGTGCTCGGGTCGCGCACCATCGGATGTCTGGCCGACTCGCACGTCGACCTCGCCCAGCGGCTGTTCGGCGACGTGCCGGTCGACCGGCTGGCGGTGTTCGGCGAGGTCCTCGACGAGACCACCCAGCGGTTCGCCCGACTGATGGAGGAGGGGTGATGGAGCTCGTACGACGCGCGCGGACGCTGGCGTGGGCCGCACTCAGGCTCGAGGTCACCCTCTACCGGGCGCTCGGCCGCTGGATCACCAGGCGTCCAGAGGTCCCGGCCGGCACCACGCCGATCAGCTACTCGGGGCTGGTCGCCCCGATGCTCTGGCTGTGGATCTTCGGCTCGGCGACCGAGGTGGTGGTCCTCGACGGCATCCACGCCCGCGTGGACGTACCCCTCGAGCAGATCGCGAGCGTCCGGTCCGTCGACCACGACCTGCCGGGCCTGCTGAGGTCCGTGCACGTCGAGGGCGAGGGCGACGAGGCGATCCTGCTGATCGGCGTCGGCAGCCGGACGAACCTGGAGCTGGTGCTGACCGCGCCGACGACCCTCCACACGCCGCGCGGCCCGACGACCGTGGGCCGGGTGGCCCTGTGGGTCGACGAGCCGCGCGAGGTGGCTGACGTGCTCAGGCGCCGGCGGTCTGCACCTCTTCGCTGATCGCCTCGACGACCGCGGCGGCCTCGCCGGCGGTGGCGGCCTCGTGGTCGAGGGCGGCGATGAAGCGCTCGGCGTCGAGGGCTGCCGCGCAGCCGGTGCCGGCGGCGGTGATCGCCTGGCGGTAGTGGTGGTCGACGAGGTCACCGGCGGCGAAGACGCCCGGGAGGTTCGTCGCCGTCGAGGGGTGGTCGACGAGGACGTAGCCGTCGTCGTCGAGGTCGACCTGACCGGTGAGGAGCTCCGAGCGCGGGTCGTGGCCGATCGCGATGAAGAGGCCGGTGACGTCGAGCTGGCGCTCGTCACCGGTGACGGTGTCGCGCAGGGTGATCGACTCGAGCTTGTCGGCGCCGTTGATGGCCGCGACCTCGGAGTTCCACACCATCTCGAGCTTGGGGTCGGCGAAGGCGCGCTCCTGCATGATCTTGGAGGCGCGCAGCTCGTCGCGACGGTGGATCAGGTAGACCTTCGAGCCGAAGCGGGTCAGGAAGGTCGCCTCCTCGATGGCGGAGTCGCCGCCACCCACGACGGCGATGGCCTGCTCGCGGAAGAAGAAGCCGTCACAGGTGGCGCACCACGAGACACCGCGGCCGGAGAGCTCCTCCTCACGCGGCAGGTCGAGCTTGCGGTAGCCCGAGCCGGTCGCGAGGATCACCGACCGCGCGGTGTAGGTGTCGGTGGCGGTCTTGACGACCTTGATGTCACCGGTGAGGTCGACCTCGACGATGTCGTCGGCGATCAGCTCGGCGCCGAAGCGCTCGGCCTGCGCGCGCATCTCGTCCATCAGTGCGGGACCCATGATGCCGTCGCGGAACCCGGGGAAGTTCTCGACCTCGGTGGTGTTCATCAGCGCACCGCCGGCGGTGACCGAGCCCTCGAAGACCAGGGGCTCGAGGGCCGCGCGTGCGGCGTACACCGCGGCGGTGTAGCCCGTGGGCCCCGATCCGATGATGATGACGTTGCGCGGGTCGGTGGTCTCGCTCATGGGGTGGGTCACTCCTGCTGGCTGGTGTCACTGATGGGGGTGCTGGCGTACGACATCCTCAACCGATCGTAGGCCAGCGTTCTTCCCGCCTCAGGGTGCGGGCAGCGTGAGCGTACGCACGACCTGCGGGTCGCCGCAGACGTAGAGGTCCACCTGCTGGGCGGCGCCGTCGGAGCGGCGGAACACGACCACGCCGACCTTGCCGTCCACCTCGGCGAGCACCCGTCGGCCGCGGCCGGTGCCGCTCTGGTCGCAGTCGGCCCGCCGCTCGGCCGACATCGGGGCCTCGGGCGCCGACGCGTCGTACGCGCTGGAGCGCAGGCCCAGCACCTCCTCGTCGAGGTCACTGTCGTCGGAGGACAGCGTGGGGTAGGCCGCGAGCGGGGCAGGCGTGCCGGACTTGCGGCTCTGCGGCGCCATCTCCTGGCTCTCCGCGGCGCCGCCGGAGTCCGAGGTGTTGCCACTGGAGTCCTCGGCGAGGTCTCGCTGGGACGTCGCGGTGTCGCCACCGGCAGCCGAGTCGGAGGAGCCGCCCGACGTGCCCGGGAGTCCCTGGCCCAGGGCGACACCGGCGACCACGACAGCCGCGGCGGCGAGCAGGCCGACACCGGCGAGGCGGCGGCGCCGGGCGCCCAGGTCGACGACGGGGGCGATGCCGGCGGCGGGCCCGGTCACCCGCTCGGCGTGCAGGGAGGCGAGGGCCTCGTCGAGGCGGGTGACGACCTCGGGAGGGGTGGGCGCGTCGTGGCGCGCGTCGGCGAGCAGGCGGCGTACGGCCTCCTGCTCGGGCGGCAGGCCGGTCGGGTCGGTCGGGTCGGTCGGGTCGGTCATCGGGTCACCTCCTCGGGAACAGTGCGGACGGGGCAGGAGTACAGGGGCGGGGTCGGCTCAGGGCGCGGGTGGGCCGCGGGGCCGCACGGTGGGTTGGACGGGGCCGTCCGGGGGCGGGTTCCCGTGAGCGGTGTCACCCACCGGTCGGTGCAGGTCGGCGAGCAGCCCCGCGAGCTTCGTACGACCTCGCGAGCAGCGCGACTTCACGGTGCCCTCGGCGCAGCCGAGCATCTCGGCGACCTCGGCGACGGGATAGCCCTCCATGTCGACGAGCACCAGGGCCGCGCGCTGGTCGGCGGGCAGCGTGGCGAGGGCGCCGAGCACCCGACGCCGACGCTCGGCATCCTCCGCCGCGACCTCGGGCAGGTCGTCGTGCTGGGCGGTCGCGACCAGCGTGCCGCGGTCCTCGACGTCGTCGGGAAGCGCCTCGAGCCGCCGGATCTTCGCTGCCCGGATCCGGTCGAGGCAGGCATTGACCACGACGCGGTGCAGCCAGGTCGTCACGGCCGCCTCGCCGCGGAACGAGCCGGCCCGGCGGAAGGCCGCGATCATGCCGTCCTGGAGTCCGTCGGCGGCGTCCTCGGGGTTGCTCATCGTGCGCAACGCCACGGCCCACAGCCGGTCGCGGTGCCGGGCGAAGAGCGTTCCGAACGCGTCGACGTCCCCGTCCACGTGGGCCTGGAGCAGCTCCCGGTCGGTCCTCTCCTCGCCTGCCGGGGTATTCATCCCAGCACCTGCACCTCGGAGATCGTGCCGCGGAAGCCGCCGTCGACCGGGGGCAGGATCGTGAGCCAGACCGTCACGTAGCGACCGGAGACCGCCTCGTCGAGGGTGATCGTGAGCTCGCCGTCCCCGGACGCCGTGCCGACGGGAGTCAGGCCGGCGACGCCGGTCGGCGCGGTGGAGGTGGCGTACGCCGCGAGCGACGTCTGGCCCTCGACGGTCACCTTCACCTCGCGTACGCCCTTGGTCGCGCCGAGGTCGATCACGAGGCCGACCCCGGTCTTGAGGCCGGCGGGTCCGAAGTTCTGCTGGTAGGTCGAGGTGCTCCACGCCGTGGTGGGGTCGCCGTCGAGGACGTTGGGCACCGACTCCGGGTTCTCCTCGCGCGGCACCGAGCCCTGCGGGTCGAAGTCGTCGGCCACGAGATCCGTGAAGGGTGTCGGCTTGGCGGTCGTGGGCTCGGACGACGCCGAGGTCGTCGGCTCGTCGTCGCTCGAGTCCGTCGTCGTCGGCAGGCCGAGCTGGTAGGCCGCGACCGCAGCGATCATCACCAGCACACAGACCGCGACGATCATCGCCAGCCTGATCCAGCTGCGGCCGGGGACCTCGTCGCCGGTGTCGTCGAGGCCGTCGCTGGTGCCCCAACGGTCCTCCGACCACGAGCCGGAGCTCCACGAACCGGTGTCGCGACCGACCGGACGTGCGCCGGAGTCGCGGCTGTCACGGGAGTCCTGGGAGTCGCGGGAGTCCTGGGACGACTCCCACGGCCAGTAGTCCGGGTTGGACGTGGCCGCGCGGCTGCCCGCGCGGGGGCGACGTACGGGCTCACCGTCCGGCGGGTCGGGCGCGAAGAGCGGCTTGGGCGGCAGCTCCTCGAGGGGCGGCGGCGGCTCGGGTCGTTCGGCGCGTGCCCGCAGCCAGTCGACCTCGTCGTCATCGTGGAAGACCGGCATCCCGGCCTGGGTGGGCAGGTCGACGGCGGCCGTCGGCGCCTCCGGTCGGGCCGGGACCCCGGGTTGCACGTCGGTCGCCTGCGCCGGCCCAGGGGCCTCGGGCTCCGGTGGATCGGAGTCCGCAGGCACGAAGGCGGGCGGCAGCGTCGTGACGACCGGTGCGGTCGCGGTCTGGTCGTCCGCCGACGTCGAGGCGCGCGGACCCTGCACCGGGACGTGGGTCCCGGTGACGTCGCCGACGTAGTCGTGGAGCAGGTCGCGGATCCCGCGGGCGGTGAAGTCCGAGCCGTTGCCGCCCGGCGCATGCTGCGGGTTGAGGACCTGGTCGCACAGGGCATCGAGCATGCGGGGGATGCCAGCGCGCACGCGGCGAGGACGCAGGACCTCGCCGTGCACCTCGGGTGCCGGAGGGACCGCGGACTCGGAGGCACCGGCCCACTTGCCGGTCAGGGCGCAGTAGAGGAGCCCGGCCAGGTCGATCTCGTCCACCCCGACGCGACCGGGCGGCAGTCCGCGCAGGGCGGCGTCGACGCCGAAGCCGATGATCCGGATCTGGCCGTGCTGGTCGATCAGCACGTTCTCCGGGACGAGGCGGCCGTGGGCGAGGCCGGCGGCGTGGGCCTCCGTCAGGGTGTCGGCGACCTCCGCGACCAGCCAGGCCGATCGCCGTGGCGGCAGCGGGCCCTCGCGCGCGACGAGGATGTCGAGGGAGTCGCCCTGGCCCCACTCGTTGACCACGTAGCAGCGGCCGTCGGCCGACTCGGCGTCGAGCACCCGGAGGAGCCGGCGGTCGATGACGGGTCCGGCGCCGCGGGCGGCCTCGAGGACGGCGACCGCGCGCTCGTCGTCGGCCGGGAGCAGGTGCACGGAGACCGCACGGTGGAGGACCAGGTCGTGGGCTCGCCAGAAGCGCCCCGTGCCGTTCTCGGCCAGGAGGTCGTCGAGGCGGTAGCGCTCGGCGAGCACGTCACCGGCCTGCATGGACGTCGGCACCCCTCACCTCCCTACTCCGGTCGACCCGTGTCCACGGCGTGCTTCGGCGTGCGTGCACCCCGTCTGTTCCCAGGAGCCACTGTAAGGACTCTCAGCCCCGGCGCAGCCGCGCCGCGACGGTGTCGACCAGGCTGGTGACCTCACGGATCCGCAACAGACGCGCTCCGCCGAGCAGGACCAGGGCGCCGGCCAGGCCGCTGAGGCCGCCGCGGAGCAGGGCGACCGGTGGTGTCGGCCGGTCACCGAGCCCGGCCATCGACCACTCGACGGTCCAGGTGACGACACCCGCCGCGACGAGCACGATCGCCATGCGCACCAAGAACCGGACCAGCTGGGTGGTCTGGAGGCCGCCGACCGTGCGACGCAGCATCACGAAGCTCACCGCCGCACCCACGGCGTACGACGAGAGGTAGGCGACGACGAGCATGGGGGCCGTCTCCGCGGGCGGACGGCTCGGGACGAGGACGAGCGCAACGGCAACGTTGGTCAGCGCGACGCTGAGCTGGATGAAGAAGACCAGCTTCGTCATCTCCATCGCGTAGAAGCCGCGCAGCATGAAGTAGTGAATGGTGAAGAAGACCAGCGCCGGGCCGAAGATCGCGAGGGTGGGCGCGAAGGCTGCGGCCGCGTCCCGGTTCGCCCAGCCGAAGGCGACCGCGGCCACGTCCCCGGCAACAAGTGGCAGCACCACCGCGAAGGGGAGCACCAGAGCCAGGGAGGTGCGCAGAGTCGATCCGACGGTGTTCCCGAGGTCACCGAGCCTGCCCTCGTGGGCGTACGTCGAGAGCCTGGGCAGGATCGCGGTCGCGAGCGAGACGGTGATGATCGAGTGCGGCACCATCATGATCAGCAGGCTGCCGGAGTAGACGGTGTAGCCGGTGCCGTCGCCGCCGTTCGCGGCACCGTCCGAGGCGAGCTTGACCACGACGAAGTACGCCGCCTGCGTCGCGATGACGAAGAGCACCGTCCAGACGCCGAGAGACAGCGTCTTCTTGAGCTCGGGGTCGCGGAAGTCGAAGCGGGGTCGGTAGGTGAAGCCCGACGACCGCAGGTAGGGCACCAGCACGAGGCACTGCGCGACGATCCCGAGGGTCGAACCCAGACCCAGCACCACCTCTTGGCCAGTGGTCAACGGGGCGTACTGATCAGGGCCCTTGCCGACCGCACCCCACACGAGCAGGTAGGCGATCAGCATGCCCACCGCGAGGATGTTGTTGGCGATCGGCGCCCACATCATCGGCCCGAAGCGGCCGCGCGCGTTGAGCACCTGGCCGACCAGGACGTACATCCCGTAGAAGAAGACCTGCGGCAGGCACCAGCGGGTCAGGTCGACGATCGACTCGAGGTGCGCGACGCGGTCCGGCTCGAGGTAACGGTTGCTGAGGTAGACGTGCAGCAGGAGCGGCGCAGCCAGGACCAGGATCACCGTCACTGCGCCGAGGAAGAGCGCCGACAGGGTGATCACCCGGCTGGCGTAGGCGTCGCCGCCGTCGGGGTCGTCCTTGATCCGGCGCACCAGCTGGGGCACCAGCACGGCGTTGAAGACGCCGCCGGCGAGCAGGATGTAGACCATGTTGGGCAGCGTGTTGGCGATCGTGAAGAGATCCGCACGCAGGTACGCACCGAGCGCCGCCACGAGCAGCGCGCTCCGGATGAAGCCCGACGCCCGCGAGAAGACGGTGCCCGCGGCCATCACGGCGGACGAGGCCATGATGCGTTGGTCACTCATGAGGGCCCGGGGAGCAGCGGCGCTCCGGTCGGCTCGCGGTGGCCTTCGGCGCGAGCCTCGTCCGGCTCCTCGTCGTCGGCCGCCGGTGTCTCGCCCTCGCCCCGCGACGCGGCCGCCAGCTCCGCGCGCCGGGCGCGGATCTGGCCGGGCAGGCGGTAGCCGATCATGCCGAACAGCACGAGCGCGCCGCCCGCCATCGCCACCCACACGAGTGCGCTCACCTTGGCGGCGCGGATCGGCAGCTCGTCGCTCGAGCCCAGCGGAGCGCCGTCGACGGACGTGACGACCAGGTTGACGTTGTGCACGCCGAGCTGGTCGGTGGTGGCCTCGTAGCGCAGCACGCTGCGTGCCCGGGGCCCGAGGATGCGGTCGCCGACGTCGCTGAGGGTGAGCTCGCCGTCCGTGGTGGGCCGGACCTGCACCGTGACCGGCTGGTCGAGGTTGTTGACCAGCGTGGCTCCGAGCTTGCCGGACGCGCTGAAGAGCGTCACCGCGCGGGGCGCCTCGATCTGGATGCTGCCGAGGTAGTCGCGCATCGCGTCCTCGACCCGGCCGGCCGCGGCGAGAGCGAGACGCGGCCTCGAGCGGTGCTGCTCGGACAGCGTCACCAGTGCCTCGTCGCGCACCTGCGCCTCGATGCTCGTCCGGAAGTAGAGGACCTGCTCGAGCAGGGTCGCGGCGTCGGTGGCGCGCGTGGCGGCCGTGAAGTTGGCGGCGTCGATCTCGGCCTGCTGGTCCTCGTCGGTGTAGTTCAGGCTCGACGCCGGCTGGCCGACGGCGTTGCGGTTGTCGGCGATCTCCTCGACCGGCACCACGTCGAGCCAGGGCTGCTCGAGCTGGTCGAAGAACGCCGCGGCGTCCTCGCCGCGCCAGACCGTCGGGAGGGTCACGATCAGCGGCGCCGGGTCGTCCGCGAGCGTCCGGAGCGCCGCCTCGCTGATCAGCCGCTGGCGCAGGGCCAGGGGGTCGGTGGCCGCCGTGGGGCCGGGACCCCCCGACTCGGCGGCCGTGCTCGTGACCAGCAGCTTGTGGCCGAGCATCTTGACGACCGAGTTCGTGGTCTCGGGAGGGAGGTCGAACGCGCTGTCGCCGAGCAGGATCACCGCGTCGGGTGCGATGTACTGGATGGCCTCAGGACTCAGCGCGTCGTCGGCCGGCGCCACGGCCGGTCGCGAGGGAATCCCGTCGGCCAGCACCCCCATCACCTCGGTGCTCCGCGCGACCGCCTGGTCGTAGCGGGTGGGGTCGTTGCGCACCGCCGCGGAGACGTCGAGGTCACCGAAGGGCAGGGTCAGCACCGGCTGGGACCCGACCAGGGCCTTGAAGCGCTGGAACCAGGCACCCGCCGCAGCCTTGAGGGCCTGCTCCTCGGCGGTCGGTTGCGGGTCGGAGGGCGCGGTCGGCGGCGTCAGCGTCTCCTCGGCATCCGGCGACGCGCTCGCGCCGTCCCCCGGCGAGGCCGTCCCGGTCGGCGTCGGTTCCTGGCCGGGGACGGTGGGGTCGGGAGCGATGCTGCGGGTCGGGTTGCCGAGCTCGAGGCGGCGCAGGGCGATCAGCACGGCCGGGTCGACGAGAAAGCTGTACGGCGTGCCGTCCGCGGAGTCCGCCATGTCGAGCACGCCGTCGAGGCTGCCGCCCTCCTCGAGCCGCTTCGCCCAGCGGTCGAGTCCGGCGACCTTGCCCTCGTCGGTGTACCAGACGCGGCTGCGGATCGAGAGGATGACCGAGGCCTCGGCAGGGTTGTCGCTGCTCGGCCGGGCCGGGATGAACGTACGGGCCCGGCCGTCCGCGATGCCGTCGCGCGGCACGGCGCCGTCACCGAGCGCGTGGATCCCGATCCAGTAGACGCCCTCCTCGTCCGGGATGCCGAGCAGGTCGACCGGGATCGAGTCGGAGAAGTACGCCGTCTGCCCCGGCGCCAGCTCGTCGACGGTGTAGAAGGTGCCGGGGGTGGTCACCCGCGGACCGACGTCCGCGCCCGGATCGGTGGCGGCCGACACGACCAGCTGGCCCGAGTCCAGGATCGGGTTCTGCGAGGAGAACGCGTGCAGGTTGATCCGGGTGTAGGTGTCCTGGCTGACGTTCGTCACGGTGCCGGTGATCTCGACGTCGCCGGTCTTCGGGAGCACCGGGTCGATCGTGTCGATGTGCACGAGCAGCGGGTCGCTGTCCTCTGCGGGGGCCGCGGATGCCGGCACCTGGGCACCGATGCACGCCAGTCCGACCGTCAGCAGCCCCGCCAGGACAGCGCGGAACGAGGACGAGCGGGGCACGCACCGACTGTAGTTGTTCGATCGATCCTGACTGGCACGTAGAGTGGCCCGTCGTGTCCGACGCCGCCCTGCCCCCGCTCACGATCGTCGAGATCCAGCGCCGCGTCGGTGCCGAGCTGGACCGCATCGGCTCGGTCATCGACGAGCTGGGGGCCCGCTTCGCCGAGGCCGGTGAGGAGCTGGCCCTCGTCGGCGGACCGGTTCGCGATGCGATGCTCGGTCGCCTCCAGAGCGACCTCGACTTCGCCACCTCCGCCCGACCGGAGGTCACCGAGCGGCTCGTCTCCGACTGGGCCGACGCCGTCTGGGACATGGGCCGCGACTTCGGCACGATCGGCTGCCGCAAGGGTGACTGGCAGGTGGAGATCACGACCTACCGCTCGGAGACCTACGACCCCACCTCCCGCAAGCCGGAGGTCGACTTCGGCGACTCGCTCGTCGGCGACCTGGGCCGCCGCGACTTCGCGGTGAACTCGATGGCCGTACGCGTGCCCGGTCGCGAGTTCGTCGACCCCCACGGCGGGATCGTCGACCTGGCCGAGCGGGTGCTGCGTACTCCTGGCACGCCCGAGGACTCCTTCTCCGACGACCCGCTGCGGATGATGCGGGCGGCCCGCTTCGCCGCCCAGCTGGGCTTCTCGGTCGCGCCGGAAGTGGTCGAGGCGATGACGGCGATGGCCGGCCGGATCGAGATCATCTCGGCCGAGCGCGTCCGTGACGAGCTGGTCAAGCTCGTGTGCGCGCCGTACCCCAGGCTCGGTCTCACGCTGCTCGTCGAGACGGGCCTGGCGGCGCACGTCCTGCCGGAGCTGCCGGCGCTGGCGCTCGAGCGCGACGAGCACCACCGCCACAAGGACGTCTACGAGCACACCCTCACGGTGCTCGAGCAGTCGATCGACCTGGAGCAGCGACTCGGGGGAGGTCCCGACGGCGCCGCCCCCGACTTCATCAGCCGCTTCGCGGCGCTGATGCACGACGTCGGCAAGCCGAAGACGCGGCGCTTCGAGTCCGGCGGCACCGTGACGTTCCACCACCACGACGTCGTCGGCGCCAAGCTCACCCGCAAGCGGATGAAGGCGCTGCGCTTCTCCAACCACGACATCGACGCCGTGTCGACCCTCGTCGAGCTGCACCTGCGGTTCCACGGCTACGGGTCGGGGGAGTGGACCGACAGCGCCGTACGCCGCTACGTCCGCGACGCCGGCGACCAGCTCGAGCGGCTGCACATCCTGACCCGCGCGGACTGCACGACGCGCAACCAGAAGAAGGCCGACCGGCTGAGGCGGACCTACGACTCCCTCGAGGAGCGGATCGCCCGGCTCTCCGAGGAGGAGGAGCTGGCCTCGATCCGGCCCGACCTCGACGGCAACCAGATCATGACGATCCTGGACGTCGGTCCGGGCCGCGAGGTGGGTGAGGCGTACGCGTTCCTCCTCGAGCTGCGGATGGACGAGGGCCCGCAGACGCCCGAACAGGCCGAGGCTGCGTTGCGCGCCTGGTGGGCGACGCGTGCGATCGCTGCTGACGACGTCCGCGCTGGTCTGACCACTTGACCACTGGTCTGACCAGTCGTACGGTCGATCGCATGGCCCTTGCTCCCGTCACCCGCCGCTCCGTCCCCGACGAGGTCTACGACCAGCTCCTCGGTGAGATGCTCGGCGGCGAGCTCGCCGCCGGTGCGGCCCTTCCGAGCGAGCGACGCCTGGCTGACGTCCTCGGCGTCTCCCGGCCGGCCGTGCGCGAGGCACTGCAGCGGCTGGTCAGCGCCGGCTTCGTCGACGTACGCCAGGGCGACTCCACCACCGTGCGCGACTTCCGCCGACTCGGTGGGCTCGACCTGCTGCCCCGGCTGCTGCTGGCCCGCGGCGGCCTCGACCTCGCGGTGGCCCGCAGCATCCTCGAGGCGCGCGCGCACGTCGGACCCAAGATCGCCGAGCTCGCCGCCGCGCGGGGCGGACCCGACGCGGCCGCTCACCTCAGGCATGCGGTCGAGGAGCTCGACGCGGACGACGACGGCGTACGCCGCCAGCACGTGGCGCTCGCGTTCTGGGAGCACCTGGTGGAGGCGGCGGACTCGATCACGTTCCGGCTGATGTTCAACTCGATGCGCGCGGCCTACCTGCCCCTCGTCGAGGCGCTCGCGCCGCTGATGGCGGCGGAGGTCGACCGGGTCGAGGCCTATGCCTTGCTGACCGATGCCGTCGGCGCGGGCGACGCGGACCTGGCCCGCGACCGGGCGGCCGACCTGCTCGGGTCGGCGACCGCCAGCCTCGTGGAGGCGATCGAGCGGATGCAGGAGCTGGAGCGGTCATGAGCGACCGGGCGGTGGAGCAGCTCGCCCAGCAGCGGCTCGAGGCGGCCGAGCGCAGGTTGTCGCGCAGGCCGGCGGTCACCCTTGCAGCGACCGGCCGCGACTTCTGGCGCTACCCGTCGCCGTGGATCATCGCGGCCTACCTGGTCGGCGCCGGCACGGCGCGGGTGGCCGTCGGCGGCTGGGCGTGGACCGACCTGCTCGCTCCCGCGGTGTTCCTTGCGCTCTTCCCCCTCGTGGAGTGGCTGATCCACGTCTTCATCCTCCACTGGCGCCCACGCCGGATCGCCGGCGTCGAGGTCGACAGCCTGCTGGCGCGTGACCACCGGCGCCACCACGCCGACCCCCGCGACGTACCCCTCGTGTTCATCCCGTGGCGGGCCCTGCTCTGGGTGGTCGCGCTGCCCGGGATCGCGCTGCCCCTCGGCGCCGGCGCCCTCCTCGGGGCCGGGCTGCCGGTGGCGCTGACGTTCGTGGTGACGTTGGGGGTCGTGCTGCTGACCTATGAGTGGACGCACTACGTCATCCACTCCGACCACAAGCCCCGGACCGGCGCCTACAAGGCGATCTGGCGCAACCACCGGCTGCACCACTACAAGAACGAGCACTACTGGTTCTCGGTGACCACGTCCGGCACCAGCGACCGGCTGCTCGGGACCGGCCCCGACCCGGCGACCGTGCCGACCAGCCCGACGGCCAAGGACCTCCACGGCCTCGCCGAGGCGTCCGACCCCGCGCTGTAAGGCCGGGTACGCGCAGCAACGCGTCGTGACAGCTGGTCGAGGGGAGCAGGCTGCAGCAGGGTGCAGCTCAGCGCACGACCTTGACGTTGAACATCGCCGTGCCGAGGGCGCCCATCGTCCGCAGCCACAGCGGCAGGAGCATCTCGGTGCCGCGTGCGGTCTCGATGCCGCCGAGGTCGATGACGTCCTGGTGGCCGAACGCGGTCAGGATCTCGGTGACCGTGGCCTTGGCGCTCGCGTCGTCGCCGGACACGAAGACGCTCGTGCCCTCGCTGAGCAGGCCGGGGTCCACCATGAGGGCAGCCGTCAGGGTGTTGAGCGTCTTGACGACCCTGAGGTCGGGGAAGGCCGCCTGGATGCGCTCTCCGAGCGAGTCGCTGTCCTTGACGAACAGGGTGGGCGGGAAGCCGGCGGAGAAGTCCAGCGGGTTGGAGATGTCGATCAGGATCTTGCCGGCGAGGTTGTCGGCACCGGCGGCCGCCAGCATGTCGAGGGCGGCGAAGCCGTTGCCGGCCAGGACGACGAGCTCGGCGCCGGCGGCAGCCTCGGCGAAGGTCCTCAGCGTGATGTCGGTGTGCTCGGCCTGCCAGGCGGCGTACGGCGGGTTGCCCATGCCGTCCGGCTCGGTGCGGGCGAGCGTGGACTCGGGGTCGCGCGTGCCGACCGCGACGGTGTGACCGAGGTGGGCGAGGGCACCGGCCAGGGCCTGACCGACGTTTCCGGTTCCGAGGACTGCGATGTTCATGGGTGCTCCTGGAGGTGCGAGGTAGACAGATCTGTCTATGTAGCGATGGACGCTAACAGACAGGTCTGTCTATCATCAACCCATGTCCGTACCGTCTGCTCGCGACCGCATCCTCGACACGGCCTTCGGCCTGTTCTACGCACGCGGCATCCGGGCCGTGGGCGTCGACCTGATCATCGCCGAGTCGGGCGTCGCCAAGGCGACCTTCTACAAGCACTTTCCCGCCAAGGACGAGCTGGTGCTCGCCTACCTCGACAGGGTCGACGGCATCTGGAGCGGCCAGCTGCGCTCCGCGGCTGCTGCGGCCGGCGCGGCGCCGGCGGCACAGCTGGTCGGGATCTTCGACGCCCTGGCCTCGGCGTGCCGCCGCGAGGGCTACCGCGGATGTGCGTTCATCAACGCCGCCGCGGAGTCGGCCCCCGGCTCCGCCGTGCACGACCGGACGGTCGCTCACAAGGAGTCGGTCCGCGACTGGGTCCGCGACCTTGCGCGCGACGCGGGCGCCGCCGACCCCGACGCCCTCGCCCAGGCGCTCACGCTCGTGCTCGACGGCGGTCTGTCCGACGGTGCACTGGCCGCGCGACCCGAGGCAGCGGCGGGAGCGCGGTCGACGGCCGAGCTGTTGGTTGCCTCGAGCACCGGCTGACACCTGGCGACGAACCCCGCTCGGGTGCTCGCGGGACTGCGACCGTGCGACGCGATGACGAACGGCCCCGGACCAGCAGGTCCGGGGCCGTTCGCATCAGACGGCGATCACTCGCCGGCGATGAACTTCTCGAGCTCGGCGCGGCCGAGGTCGTCCGGCATCTGCACCGGCGGGGACTTCATCAGGTAGGTCGAGGCGGCGATGATCGGTCCGCCGACGCCGCGGTCCAGGGCGATCTTGGCGGCGCGGACGGCGTCGATGATGATGCCGGCCGAGTTGGGGGAGTCCCAGACCTCGAGCTTGTACTCGAGGTTGAGGGGGACGTCACCGAAGGCGCGACCCTCGAGGCGGACGTAGGCCCACTTGCGGTCGTCGAGCCACGCGACGTAGTCGGACGGGCCGATGTGCACGTTGCGGCTGTCGATCTTGTCGGCGAGCTCGCCCGTGAGGTTGGACGTCACGGCCTGGGTCTTGGAGACCTTCTTGGACTCCAGGCGCTCACGCTCGAGCATGTTCTTGAAGTCCATGTTGCCGCCGACGTTGAGCTGGTAGGTGCGGTCCAGCGCGACACCGCGGTCCTCGAACAGCTTCGCCATCACGCGGTGCGTGATGGTGGCGCCGACCTGGCTCTTGATGTCGTCGCCGACGATCGGGACGCCGGCGTCCTCGAACTTCTTGGCCCACTCGGGGTCGGAGGCGATGAAGACGGGGAGGGCGTTGACGAAGCCCACGCCGGCGTCGATGGCGCACTGGGCGTAGAACTTGGCGGCCTGCTCCGAGCCGACGGGGAGGTAGCAGACGAGGACGTCGACCTCGGCGTCCTTGAGGGCCTGCACGACGTCGACCGGCTCTGCGGCGGACTCCTCGATGGTCTGGCGGTAGTACTTGCCGAGGCCGTCCATCGTCGGGCCACGCTTGACCTCGACACCGAGGGTCGGGACCTCGGCGATCTTGATGGTGTTGTTCTCGGAGGCGTTGATCGCCTCGGAGAGGTCCTTGCCGACCTTCTTGTCGTCGACGTCGAAGGCGACGACGAACTCGACGTCCTTGACGTGGTAGTCGCCGAACTTGACGTGCATGAGGCCCGGGACGGTGCCGGAGGGGTCCGCGTCCCGGTAGTACTCAACGCCCTGGATCAAGGAGGTGGCGCAGTTGCCGACGCCCACGATCCCTACTCGTACTGAACCCATGGGGCTCTCCTTTTCTCTGCTGGTCGTGCTGGCTGGTTGTCGTGAAGCTGTGGATCAGTCGGTGGTGGACGGAGCCGTCGCCGGCGTCGTCGGGGGGCCGCCGCGCTCGGCCTGGATCAGGTCGGAGAGCCACCGCACCTCGCGCTCCACCGACTCCACGCCGTGGCGCTGGAGCTCGGCGGCGTAGCGGTTGACCTCGGCCTGGGTGCGCTCGAGCTCGCCCTGCACGCGGGCGAGGCGCTCCTGCAGCCGCGAGCGGCGGCCCTCGAGGACCCGGAGCCGGATCTCCATGTCGGTCGAGGAGAAGAACGCGAAGCGGATGTCGAAGTTGTCGTCCTCCCACGCAGTGGGACCGACCTCCGACATCAGCCGCTGGAAGTGCTCGTTGCCGGCGGGGGTGACCTCGTAGGTGATGCGCGGGCGCCGGGTCAACGGCGTCGCGGGTGCGGCGACCTCGGTGATGAGGGTGGCGCGCAGCATCTTCTTCAGCGCCGGGTAGAGCGAGCCGTAGGACAGGACCCGGCCCCACCCGAGCATGAGGTTGAGGCGCTTGCGCAGCTCGTAGCCGTGCATGGGTCCCTCGTGCAGCAGTCCGAGGACTGCGAGCTCGATGGTGTCACCACGGCGTGCCATGCGACCTATCGTACCGATATATCCGCGAGTGACGAATCGGGATGCCGGACGGCTCCCCGTACCCTGTTGCGGTGACCGCGAAGAAGCGCAGGGCCGACGGCAAGGCCCAGACCCGACGGCCCCAGCAGAAGCGTACGAAGGGGCAGCGCGCGGCGAAGGTCGCCAAGGTCCTCGGCGTCCTGGCCGTCATCGGTGCACTCGTCACCGCCGGCATCGCTGTCGTGCTCTACCAGGCGATCAGCATCCCGACGCCCAACTCGGCGTTCCAGGCGCAGACGACGTTCGTCTACTACCAGGACGGCAAGCAGCAGCTCGGCACCTACTACGAGGACCAGAACCGCGAGTCGATCCCCTACGACGCGATGCCGGACACGATGAAGGACGCCGTGGTCGCCGCCGAGAACCGGACCTTCTGGACCGACAAGGGCATCGACCCCAAGGGCATCCTGCGCGCGCTGTTCTCCAACGCCAGCGGCAACCAGCGCCAGGGTGCCTCGACGATCACCCAGCAGTACGTCAAGATCCTCTACCTGACGAGCGAGCAGAGCTACAAGCGCAAGATCAAGGAAGCGGTCGTCTCGCTCAAGATCCAGCAGGAGCTCAGCAAGAAGGAAGTCCTCGAGGGCTACCTCAACACCATCTACTTCGGCCGTGGTGCCTATGGCATCCAGGCCGCGTCGAAGGCCTTCTTCGACCACGAGGCCAAGGACCTCAGCCTGCGCGAGGCCGCGGTGCTCGCGACCGTGCTGAACAACCCCTCGAAGTTCGACCCGGCCAACGGCAAGCAGGCTCGCGAGGACCTCAAGGGGCGTTACGCGTACGTGCTCGGCAGCATGGCCGATCTCGGCAGCATCACCACCGAGGAGCGCGACCAGGCCCTCAAGCGGCTGCCCAAGTTCCCCAAGGTCGCGGCCCAGAGCCAGTTCGGCGGCCAGAAGGGCCACATGCTGACCCTGGTCAAGCAGGAGCTGCTCGCCAAGGGCATCGCGTCGGAGGAGGAGATCGACGGCGGTGGCCTGCGGATCACCACGACCTTCGACCCGAAGGTGATGGCCGACGTCCAGGAGGGCGTGCTCGAGGAGAAGCCGGACGGCTTCGGTGACAAGCAGCTGCACATCGGTGCGGCGACCATCGAGGTCGGCACTGGTGCCGTCCGCGGGTTCTACGGCGGGCAGGACTACCTCCAGTCCCAGATCAACTGGGCCGCCACCGGCGGCATGGCCGGCTCCACGATCAAGCCGTTGACGATCGCCGCGGCGATCAAGCAGGGCTTCTCGATCAAGGACAGCTTCCAGGGCAACTCGCCGTACGAGTTCCCCGACGGCACCGAGGTGCGCAACGAGGGCACCGGCAGCGACGGTCTCGGCAACGACTACGGCGACTCGGTCAGCCTCGTCGAGGCCGGCGAGGAGTCGATCAACACGGCCTTCGTCGACATGTCCGACTCGATGGACGACGGCCCGCAGTCGATCTACGACATGGCGCGCGCCCTCGGGATCCCCGGCGAGGACGCGTCGACCAAGTTCCCCGGCATCCCGTCCACGTCCGTCGACTTCAGCCCGCAGGACACGCTGATCACCCTCGGCAAGGGTCGCGTCAGCCCGATCAACATGGCCAACGCCTACGCCACGATCGCCAACGGCGGCAAGCGCGCCGACGTCCACGTCGTGCAGAAGGTCGTCGACAAGAACGGCGAGACCCTCTACGAGTGGAAGGGCAAGACCCGGGACGCGGTCGACGAGGACATCGCCGCCGACACGTCCTACGTCATGCAGCAGATCGTCCAGAACGGCACCGGGCAGGCCGCCCTCGACCTCGGCCGCCCCGCCGCGGGCAAGACCGGCACGGCCACGGGCGGTGAGGACGAGCACGTCTCGTCGTCGTGGTTCGCCGGCTACACGCCGCAGATGGCGACCGCCGTGATGTACGTCCGAGGCGACGGCGACGACCAGATCGACGGATGGCTGCCGTCCTACTTCGGCGCGGTCTACCCCGCCCAGACGTGGACCGGGATCATGCAGCGCGTGATGGAGGGCAGGGACGTCGAGGACTTCCCGGAGCCGGCCTACGTCGACGGTGACGCGCCCGAGGACGGCCACGAGTACACGCCGCCTCCGTCCCCCACCTCGACGCCGACGTCGAAGCCCACCAAGTCGCCGAGCGAGACCGGTGGTGTCCCGACCGAGACGCCGACCGAGACGCCCACGGAGACCCCCACCGAGACGCCGATCCCGACGGAGACGCCGACCACGCCCGTGCCGACGACGCCGGTGCCGACCACGCCGGTGCCGACCACGCCGGTGCCGACCACGCCGGTGCCCACCACGCCGGTGCCCACGACACCGGTGCCGACGACGCCGCCGCCGTCCAGCGCACCGACCGCCTCGACGTCGCCGGCTCCGACGCCGGTCGGCCGCTACCGACCGCGGGCGCAGGCACCCGACTCCCGGCCCTGACCGTGGACGAGCGCCAGGCCGCGCCGAGCCGTACGGACCCGGTCGTCGCCGCCCTGTCGGAGGTGGTCGGCGGGCCTCTCGGTGACCATGCGTCCGGCCACCGGTGGTGGAGCCCGGCCCGGGTGCTCGTCGGCGCCACCGCCGTCACCCTCGCGGCCGGCATGGTGAGCAAGACCGCCTGCGTCCCCTCCGGCTGGGGCCGCGAGGACCAGCCCTACCGGCAGCTCTGCTGGACCGAGCTCGCCGGCACGTCGGCGACCACGGCCACTCCACCCCACGTGACGACGTGGCTCGAGCGGCTGGCCGCCCTGGCGCCGGGCACGGGCACGGTCGCGACCACCGCAGCGCTGGCGGTGCTGCTCGCGGCGCTCGCCCTGCTGGCCACGGTCCTGCTCATCCGCGTGGACCGCCACCGGCCGTGGGCCGCGGCGGGCTGGGCGATGGCCCCGGTGCTGCTGGCCCACTGGCTCTCCTGGGAGCTCCTCGCCGCGGTCGGGGTCGCCGTCCTCCTGTGGGGCTGGACCAGCGGCCGGGCCTGGGTCGCGGGCGTCGGCGCCGGGATCGGCGCCGCCTTCGCCCTGCCTGTGGCGGTGGCCCTCGTCGGCGTGATCGCTGTCGGTGGCCGGACGCGCGACCGCGTCGACGCGCTGCTCGCGGCCGCCGCGGCGTACGTCGTCGTCACGCTGCCCGGCCGCGCTCGCGGCAAGGACGCCGACATCGGCTCGATCTGGCAGCTGCTCGGTCAGAGCGGGGTCGACGCGTCGACGACGACGCGGTCGATCACGCAGCTCGCGGTGCTGGCCGTCGCGGCTGTCGCGGTCACCTGGATGGTGCGGCGCTCGCCGCAGGTCACCGCGCTGACCAGCGCCCGGTCCGGCCTGGTGATGGTGTGCGCCGCCCTGGCGGTCGCGCCGTCGGCCCCACCGGAGCTCGGCCTCGTGGCACTGCCGCTGGCCGCGATCGCCGTACGCCGGTGGCGCGACCTGCTCGTGTGGCAGGGACTGCACCTGGTGAGCTGGGTGATCACCGGGTGGTACCTCGGTGGCGCCCTCGTCCCCACCCTCAGCGAGGACGAACGCGTCTACTGGCTCGCGGTCCTGCTGCGGGTGGGCGGGCTGGTCTGGCTGGCAGTCGCGGTGCTGCGGGACGAACCCGAGGTGTCGTCAGGAGACGACGACGCGGTCGAAGTCGGTCGCGGTGAAGCGGACCCTGACCTCGATCTCCTCACCGACGCGGGGCACCCGCGCACCTGAGGGCACGAACAGCATCGAGGCCTGCATGTGCGGCGGCTCGGCGAAGAGCCGCTGCTTGCCGTCGATGGAGAAGGGCGAGCGCACGAACCCGACCGCGTCCATGCCGCCCCGGGCGAGGGTCGCGGCCCGCGCCCTGAGCGACTGGTCCCCGGTGGGCGCCTCCAGGCCGATGCCGTGCGCGGTGCCGCCGCTGACGATCACGATGTGGCCGTGCTTGGGGACGCTGCGCCCGCGGTAGCCGAAGGTGTCCCCGCGGTCGACCTCGTGGACGTCGAGCACGGTGGCGCCGACGCGGAGCGCGCCCCGGTCGCCGAGCCAGAGGTCGGTGCCGATGCGCGGACGCACGGTGAAGTCGGGATAGCTGCTCGCGAGGCTCGTCAGCTCGTCGTGCGTCAGGTGGGACACGAAGACCGTACGGGTGGGCAGGCCGGAGGCGACGATGTCGTTCATCAGCCGGCTCACCTCGCCGAGGTGCGACGTGGTGTTGAGCGGCAGGTGCATCGCGACGCCGCGCAGGCCGCTGCGCTCGCTGCCGAGCGCCTCAGCGGTCGCGGCGAGCTCGCGGCGGGTCATCCCGTGACGTCGCATCGAGGTGAGCTGCTCGAGGACGAACCGGGCGTGTGGGTCCTGGTCGCGGAGTCCGGCGAGGTCCTCCGGCCGGCTGATGGTGTGCACGACGCGAGCGGCCGTACGGGCATCGAGGTCGAGCGCGGCACCGAACGGGCGCCACGCAGTGAGCACGAGCAGGTCGCCGTCGTAGCGGGTCGCCACCGCGTCGATCTCGTCGTAGATGCCGACCGCGATGAGGTCGAGCGGTGCGCCGGTCTCGGCCGCGTGCCCGGCCAGCCACTGGGCACGACGAGCGAGCCGGCCCACGCCCAGGCCGTAGCCGTTGCCCTTGACCACCGGCACGATGCCGGGGTGCTTGCTGA
The DNA here is from genome assembly GCA_963711175.1 of uncultured Actinomycetota bacterium. GTDB lineage: Bacteria > Actinomycetota > Actinomycetes > Propionibacteriales > Nocardioidaceae > Nocardioides. The sequence goes on along the minus strand of CAVQDC010000029.1, from coordinate 59,991 downwards.
CGGTCGCGAGCAGGTGGGCGCGCCAGCGGTCGCCGTCGACGGAGAGGGTGAGGGTCATCGCTCCGTCACCCCCGCCGAGCCAGGTAGACCTGGAACGCCTTGTAGATCGCGCGGTTGACCGGCAGGTCCCACTCGCCGGCGTACTCGACGGCCTGGCCGCCGGTGCCGACCTTGAACTGGATCAGCCCGACGTGCGGGTCGTCGGCGTCGAGCGTCTCGGTGATCCCGCGGAGGTCGTAGACGTGGGCGCCGGCCTCGAGCGCGTGGCGGATCATCGCCCACTGCACGGCGTTGGAGCCGCGCACGTCGCGCTTCTCGGTGGACGAGGCGCCGTAGGAGTACCAGGCGTGCGTGCCGACGCGGATCGCGATCGTCGCCGCGACCAGGTCGCCCTCGTGGCGGGCGAGCCACAGCTGGATCCGGTCGGGGTCCTCGGCGAGCAGCGCGTCGTACATCGTCTGGAAGTACGTCAGCGGGCGCGGGGTGAAGTGGTCGCGCTCGGCGGTGTGGACGTAGAGGTCGTGGAAGGCCTTGAGGTCCGCGCGCTCGCCGGGGGCGACCTCGACCCCCTGCTTGTCGGCCTTCTTGATGTTGCGGCGCCAGAGCTGGTTCATGCCCGCCAGCACGTCGGCCTCGGTGCGGGGCGTGCCGGTCTCGTCCACCAGCGGGATCTGGAAGTTGAACTGCGGCTGGCCCGCGGAGAAGCCGCCCTCGGCGGACTGCTGCTGCCAGCCGAGCTCGTGCAGCTGCGCGATCACGCGGGCTCCGTCCTGCGACCGCTCCAGCGGAGGTACGTCACCGAGGCGGCGTACGGAGTGGTCGGCGACACCGGCCTTGACCTGGTCCGCCGACCAGCGACGGGTCACGACGGGCGGGCCCATCCGGACGGCGAAGGCGCCCTGGCGCTTGAGGTGGGCGACCATCGGCGTGAGCCACGACTCGAGGTCGTCGCCGTCCCAGTCGATGACCGGCCCCTCGGGCAGGTAGGCGAGGTAGCGCTTGACCCGGGGCAGCTGGCGGTAGAGGACGAGCCCGGCACCGACCACCTCATCGCCTCGGAACCACCCGACCGACTCGGCCTTCCACTCGGCCTTCACGCTCGCCCAGGCAGGGGTCTGGAGGAAGCTCGCGGACGACCGGCCGACGATGAACGCGCGGTGTTGCTCCGCGGAGATCGAGCGAAGCGTCAGGGGGATCGTCACCCCGACACGCTACAAGGGACCAGACACGACCCCCGTACGTGTCTGGTCCCTACGTGAGCACAGACGCCGCAGCGGTCCATTTGGTTGCCTGGATGTCAGAACTTTCTTGACGATCTCGTGTCGCGGAGGGTCAGAGCCGCTCGCGCAGCCAGGCGAAGTCGGCCAGGTGCTCGGCGGCACCGCCGGGCGTCTCGCAGATGACGGGAGCGCCGGCCTCGCGGACCACGCCCGCGAACTCGTCGGCAGGCAGGTGGCCGTTGCCGAAGTTGGCGTGCCGGTCCGCGCCGGAGTCGAAGACGTCGCGCGAGTCGTTGGCGTGGACGAGGTCGATGCGACCGGTGATCCCGCGCACCCGCTCCACGGCGTCGCCGAGCTCGATGCCGCCGGCCCACGCGTGGCAGGTGTCGAGGCAGAAGCCGACGCGGTCGGCGTTGTCGGCCGAGGAGATCGCGTCCCACACCCCGGCGATGCGGTCGAGGTGGCGGGCCATCGCGTTGTCGCCACCGGCGGTGTTCTCGATGAGGAGTGGGATCTTGATGTCGGTGGCCTCGATCGCCTTGCGCCAGTTGTCGAAGCCGACGCCCGGGTCGTCGTCCTTGCCGACGTGGCCGCCGTGGACGATCAGTCCCTCGGCCCCGATCTCGGCCGCCGCGTCCATGTGCTGCTGGAGCAGCTTGCGGCTCGGGATCCGGATCCGGTTGTTGGTCGTGGCGACGTTGACGATGTAGGGGGCGTGGACGTAGAGCGAGACGCCCGCCTCCTCGGCCGCCGCACGCAGCGCCGCGGCGCCACCCTCGTAGCGGATCTCCGGCCCCTTGTAGCCCTGGGGGTCGCCCAGGAAGAACTGCACCAGCGTGGTCTGCCGGGCCACGGCCTCGGCGACGGGGTCGGTCTGGTCGACGTGGGCGCCGATGGCGAGGTTCATGGTGCCCACCCTAGGAGGACGCACAGACAGCCCGCGACGACGGCGAGCAACCCGGCGACGGCCGCCCACGCGGGCCAGTCGACGACGGCACCCGGCCCGGTCCCGGTCGTACGCCGGGCGCCGGGTGGTGGTCCGAGCCGGTCCGGCACCGGAGGCCCCTCGGCCTCCGGAACGGGCAACCGGCGCAGCAACCGGAGGGCGGCGTCAGCCGTCGCGATGCGCTGCTCGGGATCGGGGACGAGCAGCCTCTCGACGAGCGGACGGAGCGGGTGCGACGGGATCTCCGCCTGCCGCGTCGGTGGGAGGCCGGTGATCATCTCGAGCACGACGCGGCCCACGGCATAGAGGTCCTGCGTCGGCTCGGGAGGGGCCCCGCGGGCCTGCTCGGGAGCCATGTAGCCGTCCGTGCCGATGGCGCCCGGCACCGTGGTGAAGCGCCGGTCCGCGATCGGGGCGGCGACGCCGAAGTCGCCGAGCCGCAGGTGTGGAGGCTGCGTGCCGGTCGCCTCGAGCAGGAGGTTGGCGGGCTTGACGTCGCGGTGGACGAGCCCGGCCGCGTGCACCGCGGACAGGCCGAGGAGCAGCTGCTCGCACAGCAGGCCGGCCGTCCCGGCGTCGAGCGGCCCGTGCTCGCGCAGGAGGTCGGCGACCGACCCGCCGGACACCAGCTCCATCGCCAGCGCCACCAGGTCGTCCTCGGCGGCCCACCCGTGGGGCGCGACGACGTGCGGATGGCGTACGCGGACCGCCTGCTCGCGGACGAACCGCGCGAGCAGCGCGGAGCTGTGCTGGCCGAGCACCTTGAGGGCGACGTGCCGACGGGTGCGCCGGTCCCAGGCGCGCCACACCGAACCCATGCCGCCGGCCCCGATCTGGTCGAGCAGCACGTAGCGGCCCGCGACCACCGCGGAGTCTCGGGTCGTGACGGCTGGCACCCGCGCGACGCTAGCCGGGTCGACGGGTGTCGCGCGGGCGTCGTCCACAGGTGGCCGTCACGCTCCACCGCCGGCCCACGACGATTCCGACGAGCGGGCGCGACGCTGGTAGCCTTCCCCGGTTGCCTTCGGGCGACCGCAACGCACGACCCACGTCGTACCACCCGTTGCGAACGCACAGTCCTCCTGCCACGGAAAGCCCGTGGCCGCTCTAGCCCAGAGGAGGTGGAGACCGCTATGCGTGCTTATGAAGTGATGGTCATCCTCGACCCCAGTCTCGACGAGCGCACCATCGAGCCGTCGCTCGACAAGTACCTCAACGTGATCCGCAAGGACGGCGGCTCTGTCGAGTCCGTCGACGTGTGGGGTCGTCGCCGGATGGCGTACGAGATCAAGAAGAACGCCGAGGGCATCTACGCCGTCGTCCAGCTGACGGCCGAGCCCGCGACGGTCAAGGAGTTCGACCGCCAGCTCACGCTGAACGAGTCGATCCTGCGCACCAAGGTCATGCGTCCCGACGCCCACTGATCGCCCTCGGGCATCTGTGGAAAGACCCTTCCCGCTGTCGGTCGCTGCCTGTTTGATGGGCAGCACACCGGGAGCAACCCCCCGGATCACCAGCACAGCAGCAGGACATTCTGAGGAGACCTGGCATGGCAGGCGAGACCACGATCACCGTCATCGGCAACCTCGTCGACGACCCGGAGCTGCGGTTCACCCCCTCGGGGGCACCCGTCGCGAACTTCCGGATCGCGTCGACGCCGCGGACCTTCGACCGCCAGACGAACGAGTGGAAGGACGGCGACACGCTGTTCCTCGCTTGTGCCGTGTGGCGCCAGGCCGCGGAGAACGTCGCCGAGTCCCTCCAGAAGGGCATGCGCGTGATCGTCCAGGGTCGCCTCAAGTCCAGGCAGTACGAGACCCGCGAGGGTGAGAAGCGCACCGTCTTCGAGATCGACGTCGAGGAGGTCGGCCCGTCGCTGCGTTCTGCATCGGCCAAGGTCACCAAGACGACCCGGTCCGGCGGCGGTGGCGGCTACTCCGGCGGTGGCGGTGGCGGCGGTTACTCGGGCGGTGGCGGTCAGTCCGCGCCGGCCGACGACCCGTGGTCCAGCCCGGCTCCCTCGCAGGGTGGCGGCCAGGGTGGCAGCAGCTGGGGCGGACAGCCCCAGGGTGGCCAGTCCGGCGGCCAGGGTGGCGGTCAGTCCGCGACGCCCAACGACCCGTGGGCCACGCCCGGGGTCAACGGCGGCAACGACGAGCCCCCCTTCTGAGGGACCCGCGGCTGAGCATGCGAAGCCGCGTCAGGTCGCCAGGTTGAGTAGCCCGCACGGCTGAGCTCGCGAAGCCGTGACCAGGGCGTATCGAAACCCCTCGGTGTGATCCGGGAAGACCAGCAAGAACATCCGAAATTCCATTCCGTCCCTGATTGCCTCAGGGCCGGGCTCACTGAAAGGGAGCACCACAATGGCCAAGGCAATTCTGCGCAAGCCCAAGAAGAAGGTTTGCCAGTTCTGCAAGGAGAAGGCGACCGGTGTCGACTACAAGGACACCACGCTCCTCCGCAAGTTCATCTCCGACCGTGGCAAGATCCGCGCCCGTCGCGTGACCGGCAACTGCGTCCAGCACCAGCGCGACGTGGCCATCGCCGTCAAGAACGCGCGCGAGCTGGCTCTGCTGCCCTACACGTCCACCGGTCGCTGAGAGGAGCACGAGACATGAAGCTCATCCTGACCCAGGAGGTCGACGGCCTCGGCGCCCCCGGCGACGTGGTCGAGGTCAAGGACGGCTACGGCCGCAACTACCTCGTTCCCCGTGGCCTCGGCATCCGCTGGACCCGTGGCGGCGAGAAGACCATCGAGTCCATCAAGACCGCCCGCTTCGCGCGTGCGGCCCGCGACGCGGACCACGCCATCGAGATCAAGACCAAGCTCGAGGCCAACCCGGTCAACGTCAAGGTCCGCGCCGGTGAGGGCGGTCGCCTGTTCGGCGCCGTCACCACCTCGGAGATCGCCGACGCGATCGGCGAGGTCTCCGGCGAGAAGGTCGACCGCCGCACGATCGTGGTCACCAACCCGATCAAGACGCTCGGCTCGCACACGGTCTCGGTCAAGCTGCACGACGAGGTGTCCGCCACGGTGGCCCTCAACGTCGTTCCCGCCTGACCGGCCGCACGACCCACGCACCACGCGAACGGCCCGTCGCCTCCTCGGAGGCGGCGGGCCGTTCGTCATGCCTGCTCCCTTGGGTAGTCCGCATCAATCGTCTGGTCCCGGACCCGTTCGACCGGAACTTTGATGCGGACTACTGGGTCGGCTTCTCGCAGAGCGTGGGCGGCCTGGATCCGCCGGAGTGGTACTCGTAGGTGGTCCCGTCCACGCCGAGGGTGATGCGCGAGCCGTCGATCAGGACCTGCGTGTACATCGTTCCCGGCTCGGCACAGCCACGGGAACCGTTGCGCCAGGTCACGTCCTCCGTGGACACGACCTCGACGTCGTCCGGCTGGACGCCCAGGCGCTCAGCCAGGTCGGCGACCGCCTGCCCCACGTCGCCGCTCGGAGCGGGTGGAGTGCTGGGTTCCATCGTGTCCTCCGTCGAGGTGGGAGAAGGAGAGGCAGAGGGGTCCTCGGCCCGGTCGGGCGCTCCGCTGCCGCACGCCGCCACGGTCCAGGCCAGCGTGACGACGGCGAGGACCGGCAGACGGGAGAAGGGCACAGCCCCATGATGTCGCGTGCGAGCAAGCGTGACTGCGTACATGCGAACGAGGGGGCCGACGGTGTCTCCACCGTCGACCCCCTCGCAGAGGAGCTAGTTCACATCATCGAATGTTGCGACGATCGACGACCTTGAACTTGATCTTCTTGTCGAGCGGCAGGGTGGCCGCGTCTCCCAGGTAGGAGACCTTGACCTTGACCTTGCCGGTCTTCATGAACTTCGGCAGCCGGACCTTGGTCCGACCCTTGGCGTTCAGGGTCTTGGTCCAGGACTTGGTCTTGCCCGCACCCTTGAGGGAGATCTTCACCGTTCCCGAGGGAACGATGTCGCGGGCACGGACGGTCACGCGGAGCTTGACGTGGGTGCCAACCTCCACGGGCTTGACCATCTTGGTGCTGATCTTCGGCGTCACCTTGTCGGCGGGCACGGGCGAGTTCTTCGCCGTGACCACCAGGTTGACCGGGTCGGAGGTGCTGGCACCGTTGGTGCCGTCACCCAGGTACTTCGCCGTGATCGGGAAGGTCCCGGCAGCGGTGAAGCCCGACAGCGTGGCCGTGACCTTGCCCGAGGCATCCAGGGTGCCGGTCCCGGCAACCCGGGTGCCTGCGAGGAACTCGACCTGGCCGGTGGCCGGGGTCGAGCCCGTGGTGAAGACCGTCGCCGTGGCGGCGGTCGTGTCACCGGTCAGGATGCTGTTCGGGTTGATCGACAGGGCCACGTTGGTGCGCTGGGCCGAACCCTTGATCGCCACGGTGTACTTCGACGACGCGGGCTTGGCGCCCGGGTTGTCGACGGTGTGGACGACCGTGTTGGTCAGGTCCTTGTTGCCGACCGTGTCGTTGACCTTCACCTGGTAGGTGAAGCTCGTGCCCTCGGCGGCAGGCTCCGAGTACGACGCGCACACGTTCAGCCCGTTGGTGATGACACCGTTGGCGTCTCCCTGGTTGACGAGCGTCGCGGCCTGGCTGGCCGCTGCGTTCTCCGTGCCGATGGTGACGTTGCCAGCCTGGGCGTTGCCACCCAGCAGGAGACCGCCCGCGATGTTGTCGTAGGCGAACACCAGGTCGTTGCTCCCGGCGGTCGCGAACACCTCCATGTCGAGCTGACCGATCTCGGCCGCGTCGTCCTCGAAGTAACGCATGTCGTCGTACTCGACGACGGCCACGTCGCCCGGGGCGGACCCGGTCGAAGCGAGCGTGACACCGGCGCCTGTTGCCTCGTCGTAGCGGAACTCCATGTCCTGCCACAACAGCGCCGCGACGCTGTTCGGCAGCGCCGGGTCGGGCACGGACTGCGCCGCCCACGGCTCGTCCGCCGGAGGATTGCCGTAGTTGTCGTCGCCGTAGACGAGGAACCCGTCGTCGGCGAAGGTCAGACCCTGGTAGGACTGGCCGTAGAACCCGTAGGTGCCCGACGCGAACGCCGAGAACGTGGTGGTGTCCCCGACGATGTCCGCCTCCGGAGCAAGACCAGCCACGTCAGGATCGGCGAGGTCGACGTAGCCAGGGCCGAACGGCGTCTGGCAGCTCGGGTCCTGGGTACTCGTGGTGATGGTGTAGTTGCCCTCGTCACCGAAGGTGGACTCGAGCACACCGGTCCACGACACCACACCATCGGCGTACGAGGCGCCGTTGGTCGCCGAGCCCTCGACATAGGTCGAGCCCTCGGGCAGCGTGTCGGTGATCGTGTAGGCGAGGTCCTCGCGGGTGACGTTGGGCGCGACGTCGACGGTGTAGGTGATCACGTCACCCGGTGCCGCCTGCGTCTTGTCCGCCGACTTGGTGACGTCGTCGGCGACCCGGTGGATGGCCACCGGGATGATGCCGATGTCGTCGGGCGAGTCGGACGAGCTGCCGAGCGTCAGGGCCCCGATCCAGGTCTGGCCGGCCTCCATGGCCGACTCGTCCCAGAAGGTGCGGATGTCGAACGGCGTGGCCGCTGCGACCGGACCCTGGGGGCCTTCGGCCCGGAGGTTGCCCTCGTCACCTGCGACCACAGCGGTCAACAGGTCTGTGGTGTCGGTGCCACCGGGCGTGCTGGCCTCGTAGTTCTGCACGAGGACCCAGTAGGTGCCAGCAGCCGGGGTGGCGATCGTGACGCTCTCGTTGGAGCCGCCGGCAGCGCTCTGTGCCACCACGTTGGCCGCGGTCACCGCACCGGTCCCGACATACATGTCGAAGTCGGTGGCCGTGGGGTTGGAGAGGGTTGCCGACAGGCTCGTGGCGCCCGCGGGCACCGTGAGGTTGGTGACGGCGGCGCCGTCGCCGTTGAAGGCGTCGGCGTTGGTGCCGTCCTCCACGATGGAGAGCGTGGTGCTCTTCTGGGGAACGAGACCGCTCGCAGAGATCTGGAGGTCAGTGACCTCCTTGGCCTGCAGGCCGGTCTCGAGCTGCGAACCGGCGTCACGACGGGTCGTGATGTCGATCGCCTCGGGAAGCACGCCGGCCGACGGCAGGACGCCGACGGGCAGGTGCGCGACCGGAGCGGACGACCCGGCAGCAGGAGTCAGCACCAGGGTGCCGAACAGCCACTTGGTGGTGGACAGGCCGGGCGCGAGCGTGGCGGTGACGGTCACGTCAGCCGTGCCGCCCTCGGTCACTGCGAACGACGACTTGTCGACCGCGAGGGTGACCCCGGGGGAGAGGTTCTCCACCGCCACGTTCCACGTGCCGGCACCGATGGCGGTGCCTTCGAACGTACGGGTCCACGCGCAGGTCTCGAGGCAGGAGTTGTCGGCCATGCTCGCGATGTTGAGCGTACGGACGTCCCCACCCACGGCGGGGTCCGCCGCCAGGTAGTCGGCGTTGTTCTCGTCGAGCACCAGACCGGCATCGGCCGCGTTGTTGAGGTCGATGCGACCCGAGCCCATGTCGAACCAGTCGGCGGCAGTGCCGTCGTTGTCGGTGATGTTGCGCTCGGAGGTCGTCATGAGTGCGGACTGCGCCTGGGCCGGGGTCCAGTCGGGGTGCACGGACTTGAGCAGGGCGAACGAACCCGCGGTGTGCGGGCTCGCCATCGAGGTGCCGGAGATGAACTCCCACTCCGTGTCGTTGCCCGTGCCGGCAGCGGCGAGGATGTCCACGCCGGGAGCCGAGACGGACGGGCCGATGACGGAGACCGCGCGGTTGGGACCGCGGCTCGAGAACGCCGCCATGATGTCGCCGTTGGCGGCATCGAGGTTGATGACGGCACCGGAGAGCGCAGCCTGGACGCCCGGGTGGGCGGCCATGAAGGCCTTGAGTGCCACGCCGTCCGCGTAGGTGATGTGCGCGGCGGGCAGGGCGTGCGCGTCGCCGTTGAGCGAGGTGCCGCTGGCTGCGTCGTTGGCGAGGATCATGCCCTCGGCACCGAGGGCGGCGACGTTCTGACCCTTCTCGACCCGGCCGTTGCCGCCGCGGTCGCAGACGACGATCTTGCCGACGAAGCTGGTGCCGCCCGGGAAGGTGGTCCCGGTGCCCGGAGGTGCGTCGGTGACCGCTCCACAGAGCGCGTTGTTGTACGGCGCGCTGCCGGCGTAGACGAGGGGGAAGGACCCGTCGGTCGGGCCGGACAGGCCCTTGCCCGCGATGTCAGGCAGGGTCGAGGAGTCGGAACCGGCGATGTTGGTCACCGAGGAGACGTAGGTGCGGTTGTGCGTGGTCGCGCCGACAGACGTGATCCACGGGACGTCGGCGGGGCTGCCCTGCGTGGCGGCACCGGGGCCGTCGTTGCCGGCCGAGGTGGCCACGTAGATGCCGGCCGCGCGGGCGTTGAGGAAGCCCACCGCGTCGGGATCGCTCCACGGGCTCGACGGCGAGGAGGAGCCGATCGAGTAGTTGATGACGTCGACACCGTCGCGGATCGCCTGGTCGATGGCGGCGACGATCGACGCGCCCTGGCAGCCGGCTCCGTCGCAGACGTCGTAGCTGATGATGTTGGCGTGGGGGGCGACGCCCTTGATGTTGCGGGTCACCGAGAACTCGTGCGGGGTGCCCTTCGCGGCGTAGACGGTCGCGTCGACCTGGTTGCCGGCGGTGGTGCTGGCGGTGTGGCTGCCGTGGCCGTCGTCGTCGTACTGGTCGGTGCCGGAGAAGTTCCAGTAGCCGATGACCTTGTCGTTGCAGCCCCAGTTGGGGATGTAGGACGGGTCGGCCGGGTTGCAGACACCGACGTAGTTGCCGGCGCCCCGCGGGTTCTCCATGTTGTAGCCGTCGCCACCGTCCGCGGGCGCCACCGAGTCGGCGAACGAGGGGTTGGCGGGGTTGAGGCCGGTGTCGAGGATGCCGGCGACGATGCCCTCACCCTTGGTGCCGATGCCGTCGGGAGTGCTGGTGCCGTCCCAGATGCTGGGGGCGCCGATCCACTCGGGCCCGACGTCCGTGGTGAGCTTGCGGGTGAAGTCGACCTGGACGGCCTTGACGCCGTCGATGCGCGCGACACGCTCCGCCTGCGAACGAGTGAGCTTCACCGTGATGCCGTTGATGGCGTGGGTGAAGGAGTCGAGCACCTGCGGGGTGCCACCGGTGATCTTGCCGATCGCGGACGTGAGGTCAGCCTGCTCGCCCTTCAGCTCCTTGCCGTAGGCCGCGGCGCCCTCGGCGCGCTGGGTGCTGGCGCCCTTCTCGACGGCGAGCCCGCGCGTCGGGATGGCGGGGGAGTCGAGCTGGATGATGTAGGTCTGCGGGCGGGTGCCCGTGCCCAGGCTGAGCACGGTGCCCTTCTGCCCGGCCTTGTCAGCCGTGGCTGTGGCCGGCTTCAGATCGCCCGGGGACGAGCCGACTGCTTGCGCAGCCGTCCCCCAAGGCATGAGGAGTGCGGCTGTGACGCTGATAGCAGCGCCGGCCGCGAGGGTACGACGGATCACGCGGATCTCCCGTTCGAAAGGATGGCCTCGTCGCACGAGGACGCGGCCACCGAGGCGAAGGCGTACGTCGTACGGAGAGGAGGAGGTGCAACTTCTGTATCTCAGGTCACACGGTCGCCAAAGTCAACCAAATCGCGCGCCGTAAATAGTCCTGTGACGCGGCCGTGACACCGAACCCCCTCAAGGGGTGAGGCTGGATGACACGGCGTGGTGGGGACCGCAGCCGATCTCGGCAGGACGTGCGGGGGTTGTCGAGGCGCTGGTGCCGGCCCATCAGGGGGCGGCCGGGACGCCCGTCACCAGCCACGCGTCGCCGCGCGCACGCCACGTGAGCAGGACGCCACGAGCCCCCATGAACACGACGGTCATCGCCACCCACACCGCGACCAGCCCGTGCGGGAGCGTCGCCGCCCAGAGCGCGGCGGGGGCGTACACCGCGAGCACCGCGAGGCCCGCCCGGGCGAGGTAGGCGCCGTCACCGGCGCCGATGAGGACGCCGTCGAGCACGAAGACGACGCCCGCGAGCGGTTGGCCGATCGCGGCCACGAGCAGCACCGGGACGAGCAGCTCCTGCACCTCGGGGTCGCTGGTGAACAGCGCGCCGACGAACGGAGAGGCCGCGGCCAGCGCCAGGCCGGCCACGAGCCCGCTGCCCCAGCCCCACTGGATCATCCGTCTGGTCAGCCGTCGCGTGGTCTCGGCGTCGCCGCTGCCGAGCGAGCGCCCGGTGAGCGCCTGCGCGGCGATCGCGATGGCGTCGAGGGCGAACGCCAGGAACGACCACAGGGTGATCGCGACCTGGTGGGTCGCGATCGTGACGTCGCGCCCGTCCGTGCCGGCGCGGCTGACCGCGTACGTCCCGACCAGGAGGCACGCGCGCAGCGCCAGGGTGCGGATGACGAGGGCGACGGCGGCGTGGGCGGCCGCGAGGATGCCGGCGAGGTCGGGGGTCAGGGGCGCGTCCTGCTCGCGGGAGGCCCGCACCACGACGGCGACCAGCCACGCGGCCGACACGACCTGGGCGATCACCGAGCCGATGGCCGAGCCGGCGATGCCGAGGTCGAGGCCGTAGACGAGGAGGACGTTGAGCGCGACGTTGAGGCCGTTGCCGACGACGGCGACCAGCAGCGGCGTACGCGTGTCCTGCAACCCACGCAGCACGCCGGTCGCAGCGAGCATCACCAGCAACGGTGTGGTGCCGAGGAACGCGATCGCGAGGTAGGTCTCCGCGTGGCCGGCGACCTCCGACCCGGTGCCGAAGGCGGCGACCAGGGGTCGGGTGGCGAGGACGCCGGCGACGGTGGCGATCGTCCCGATCACGACCGCCAGCCAGAGTCCGTCGACGCCCTGGGCCAGGGCTGCGCGGAGGTCGCCCGCGCCGAGGTGGCGCGCGACGCTGGCAGTGGTGCCGTACGCCAGGAAGACGCACAGGCCGACGACGGTCTGGAGGATGACGGCGGCGATGCCGAGGCCGGCGAGCTGCGGGGTGCCGAGGTGACCGACGATGGCGGCGTCGGAGAGCAGGAACAGCGGCTCGGCCACGAGCGCCAGGAACGCGGGCACGGCGAGTCGCAAGATCTCCCGGTCGACGGCTTTCACGAGATTCACCCTAGGAACCGCGCTCGGGAACCGCGTCGGCGGAGTCCCTTAGTTCAGGGTCCCGGGCGGCGTACATAGTCCTTTCGGACTACCTGTGCATCGTGGTGTGGAGAAGCCGGCCACCGGACGTCCTGGCGAGGCGTGTCGACAAAGCAACAGGCATCATCCAGATGGCGGACAGGTGAACAGGTGCGAGGGGGTGGAGATTTCTGTCCACAGGGTGTGGACGACGTTTCCGCAGGTCAGCACGGGTTTCACCGCACAAACTTTCTCGCTCTCCACACCTTGGTCCACGGTCGGTGCACGGCTGTGCGCGTGTCGTCCACGCGAGTGCGCAGGTTGTCCACAGGCCCTGTGGACAACTGGCTGTCCACCGGCCCGGGGAGCGCGTACGTTCGCCCGCGGCAAGAGCCTCGGGCGGGGCGCCGTCGACACGATCTTCCATGGCTCCCATGGATGGGTGTCGGTGGTCGTCCCTAACGTCGCTCACGTGGGCAGTACGGCGAGTGGAGCACCGATGAGCGTCACCTTCCAGGGCGACACCGACGAGGCGTGGGGCGACGGTCCCGCGGCCTACGAGCCTGGCGCGTCGCCGCGATCGGCGGGCGACCGGACGCCTCCGCAGGACAACGCCGCCGAGCAGAGCGTGCTCGGCTCGATGCTGCTGTCCAAGGACGCGATCGCGGATGTCGTCGAGGAGGTCCAGGCGGTCGACTACTACCGCCCGGCCCACGAGGTCATCCACGACGCGATCATCGACCTCTACGGCCGCGGCGAGCCGGCCGACCCGATCACTGTGGCCGACGAGCTGCAGAAGCGCGGTGAGCTCCAGCGCATCGGTGGCGCTCCCTACCTCCACACCCTGTCGGCCAACGTGCCGATCGCGGCCAACGCCGGCTACTACGCCGCGATCGTGCGGGAGAAGGCGATCCTGCGCCGCCTCGTCGAGGCCGGCACGCGCATCGCCGCGATGGGCTACTCGGGCGAGGGCGAGATCAACGACGTCGTCGACAGCGCGCAGGCCGAGGTCTACAAGGTGACCGACCGCCGGGCCACCGAGGACTACGCACCGCTGAGCGACATCATGAGCGGCGTCCTCGACGAGATCGAGATGATCGGCAACCGCGAGGCCGGCCTCTACGGCGTGCCCACGGGCTTCGCCGACCTCGACGACCTGACCAACGGCCTCCACTCCGGCCAGATGATCATCGTGGCGGCTCGTCCTGCCATGGGCAAGTCGACCTTGGCACTCGACTTCTGTCGTGCCGCGTCGATCCACAACAACCTGACCAGCTGCTTCTTCAGCCTCGAGATGACGCGCTCGGAGATCATGATGCGCCTGCTCTCCGCCGAGGCGAAGGTGCCGCTCAACCACATCCGCAACGGCACGATGCGCGACGACGACTGGGAGAAGCTCGCCCGCAAGATGGGCCAGGTCTCCGGTGCGCCGATGTTCATCGACGACAGCCCCAACATGACGATGATGGAGATCCGGGCCAAGGCGCGGCGGCTCAAGCAGCGCCACGACCTCAAGCTCATCGTCATCGACTACATGCAGCTGATGAGCTCGGGCAAGAAGGTCGAGTCGCGCCAGCTCGAGGTCTCGGAGTTCTCCCGCAACATCAAGCTCCTCGCCAAGGAGCTCGAGCTGCCGATCATCGCGCTCTCCCAGCTCAACCGTGGTCCCGAGCAGCGCGGCGACAAGCGGCCGATGATGAGCGACCTGCGTGAGTCCGGCTCGCTCGAGCAGGACGCCGACATGGTGATCCTGCTCCACCGCGACGACGTCTACGAGAAGGAGTCGACCCGCCCCGGCGAGGCCGACCTCATCGTGGCCAAGCACCGCAACGGCCCCACCCGCGACCTCACCGTCGCCTTCCAGGGCCACTACTCCCGCTTCGTGGACATGGCCCAGGGCTGACCTGCCCTCCTCTCAGGCTCAGCCGCGGTCGACGATCGCGAACACCCGCGCCGGGAAGCCGGAGCCGTCCTGCGGCTTGGGCCAGGTCGCGACGACGAGGGCGCCGGTGGCCGGCACCCGGTCGAGGCCGGCGAGCATCTCGATCTGCCACTTGTCGGCGGCGAGGATGTAGGTCTCGGCCGGGGCAGTGCCCGCGCCGACGACGGCGCCCGGGTCGGTGTCGGTCGTGTCGTGGCCGACCGCCGTGACGCCGCGCTCCTCGACCAGGAACGTCAGGGCGTCCACGCCCCAGCCGGGGTAGTGGGCGAGGCCGTCGGCGTCGCGGTTGGCCATCGCGTCGCCGTCGGGCCAACGGTCGGACCAGCCGGTGAGGAGGGCGACGAAGGCTCCCGTCGGGATCTCGCCGTGCGCCGCCTCGTGCGCCTCGAGGTCGGCCACCGAGACGATGTGGTCCACGTCGGCGGTCGCCTGAGGTCGTACGTCGACCACCACGAGCGGCAGGATCATGTCGGTCACCGGCAGCTCGTCGAGGTAGCGGCCGCCGCGGGTGAAGTGGGCGGGCGGGTCGACGTGGGTGCCCCACTGGCCGATGTGGGTGTAGCGGTGCGCGAGGAAGCCCGAGCCGGAGGACCCGACGCCCTCGTCGAAGTGGAAGAGCGTCTCGCGCTCCTCGTCGGGGAAGGCGAAGTAGTGGGGGATGCCCGGCCCGAATGCGTGGGTCAGGTCGATCCACTCGCACGAGCGGAGGCGGGCGAGGACGTCGGCAAGGGAGTCGGCCATCCGGGGATGCTAGCCGGGTGGGTCAGGCCGCTTCGGCGATCCGTCTGATCGCCGCGAGGGTGCGGGGGATGCCGGCGTACGCCTGCTGGGTGCGGTCGTCGATCTCGGCCGCGGACCGCTCGCCGAACTTGTCCGCGAACATCGCCAGTCCCTCGGGGGTGAACTCCCACGTCTCGGTCAGCCGGGTGCCGCGCTCGTCCGGCTCGAGCACGAAGCCCCAGCGGACGAACGCGCCGCCGACGATCCAGGCGAACTCGCGGCCACGCTCGGCCGCGACGACCTGAGACCGGGTCTCCCACGTGCGCTCGGGGAGCTCGTTGTGCCCGGTGAACCAGGCGCCCACCTGTCCCGCGTCTGCGTCGTCGTCCCACCAGCAGGACGTGCAGACGGGGCTCCACTCACCGGTGCGGGTGATGTCACTGACGAGGTCGTAGACCGCCTCGGGTGAGGCCTCCACGACCACGTGCTCCTGATGGGTCCGGGCCTGCAGATCGCTCATCCGCGCTCACTCCTCTGTCGTCGGCTGCCACCGTGCCAGTCCTCCTGCTTCCCGATGCTGTCGGGGTCGACGCCGAAGCCCACCAGCTGCGGTCGCTCGCGCAGGCTGCGCTTGAGCTCGGCGAACCCGCCGAACCTGGCCAGGCCGACCACGTGGTCCCAGAGCTCGACGGCCTGGTCCGGCTCGGGGAGGCGGCTGATCACCGGACCGAAGAACGCCACACCGTCCGGCGGCTCGAAGTGGATGATCGGCGTGCCGACGTCCCTGCCGGTCAGTGCGAGCGCCTCCTCGCCGTCGGCGCGGATCGCGTCGTCCCACGAGGTGTCGTCGAGCGCATCGGCGAGCTCGGCGGGCAGGTCGGCCCCGGCCAGGATCGGTGCGAGGAACTCCCGCGTGCCACGCCGTTCGCGGTTCGTCGTCTCGTCGTCGTCGGTCGGAGGCGAGTCGAAGATGTGGGCTCCGAGAGCGGCCTGCAAGGCATCCACGGCCGCGGCGCCGTGCTCCTCGCGCGCCCGTGCGGCGACGCGCAGCAGCCGCAGCCCGGCGGTGTGCCCGGCCTCGTACTCCGGTGGGAAGTGGGCGTCGTAGTCGAGGTGGTCGTTGATCAGGCGCAGCGAGATGAACCGCCACTCGACGCTCAGGTCGCGCTCGGCCTGCACCATCCGGATCCACTTGCTGGTGAGCCAGCAGAACGGGCAGACGGGGTCGAAGTAGAACCGGATGTCGGGGGTGGTCATGCGAAGACCCCTGCCGGGAACGCGCCGTTGGTCAGCGCGGTCGTGACCAGCGGACGGCAGAGCTCGGTCAGCCGCGCCGTACCCGCCTCACCGAGGGTCTCCCACGGCGCGAAGGCGCTCTCCTCCGTACGTCGTTCGACGACCTTGCGGAGCGCGACGCCGTCCTCGGTGAGCCCGCCCTCGGTGGTCATCAGGCCGCGCTCGGCCAGACCGGCGACGGCGGCCGACCAGTCCTCGTCGGACCAGGCTCGCGTGGCCTGCGCGGCCGGCTGGGTGAAGCCCTTGCCCGTCGCGGTGTGGGTGACCAGCGCCTCGATGCCGCTGAGGTCGGACCCGATCAGGGCCGCGACGTGTCCGTCGCCGCGGTGCTCTCGCAGCAGCGTCAGGGCGTGGAAGAGCGCCATGTGGGGCTCGTCGGGCCAGGGCAGGTCGGCGTGCGCCGCGTAGAGCGGGCGGCCCGCGACCGTGCAGCCGGCTGAGGCCGTACGGGCGAGGTCGGCGGCCTCCCTGACCTCGTCGGAGCCGAGCGTCTCCTCGCCGAGGAGACGGGACCAGGCGGCGGAGACGCCGCGGTAGCGGGCGGCCACGACGTCCTCGGGCCTGGCGGCCTCCCACGCTGCCGGGATGAAGTGCGCGACCAGGGATGGGTTGAAGACGTAGAACGTCGCCGCGACGGGGCCCGCTCCGACGCGACCCATCGCTGCGGCTCGCGAGGCGAAGTAGGTGGCGCGCCCCTTGCGTACTCCCGCGTCGATGACCTCGGCCTCGACCTCCGGGGCGAAGTAGCCCAGCGCGTGCAGGGGCTCGAGCAGACGGGCGGTGCGGCCGGCGAGACGGGGATCCATGCCCTCCTTCCTACCGCCTTCCACCGCATGACCCCACGGCGGTAACACGTCCGTAAGGAGATGGGACTTGTGAGTCCACTGTCCCGGGAGGATCTTTGGACCAACCGGTCCACTCGGGGCCGGAGACGTGAAGGACGACGATGACCCTGCTCCAGAACCACTCCCCGTTCCCCTCGCTCGAGGTCCCCCGGGTCGGGGGCGGAGCGCTCCGCCTCCCCGACGACCTGACGGGTTCGTACGGTGTGGTGCTGCTCTACCGCGGCGCCTGGTGCCCGTACTGCAACGCCCAGCTCGCCGCCTTCGGCCGTGCTCACACGTCGCTCACCGATGCCGGGATCGCTGTCGCCGCGCTGTCGGTCGACGACGAGGAGACGAGCGCCGCACTGGTCGCACAGCGGAACCTGCCCTTTGCCGTGGGCCACAGCGCGGACGCCGACGAGGTGGCCTCCGCAGTCGGTGCCTACGTCAACGACGACCCGCACTACCTGCAGTCCACCGGCTTCGTCCTCGACCCCGATGGCCGTGTCGTGACGGCCGTCTACTCCTCGGCCGCGATCGGGCGCCTCATGCCCGACGACGTACTCGGGCTCGTCACCTACCTCAAGCAGCACGCCTGACGAGCACAGCACCACCCGCACCACCTCGCACCACCGCTCATCGATCCACCCGATCCGGCGAAGCGGTACTTCGCCCACCCCAGAAGAGGATCCCCCCATGAAAATCACCACCACCCGGCTTGCCGTCACGGCAGTCGCAGCGTTGATCACCGCCGGCACGACCCTCGCCACCAGCCCGGCCCAGGCCGCCGGTCCGGGAGGCAAGGCCTCGAGCGCCGACGCGGTCTACGTGCTGAGCAACCAGGCCGCTGGCAACAGCGTCGTCGCCTACGACCGCGCCGCCGACGGCACGCTGACCCTCGACGGGAGCTACCCCACTGGTGGCCTCGGCACCGGGGCGGGCCTCGGCTCCCAGGGCGCCATCGTCGTCGACGACTCCGGTCGGCACGTCTACGCCGTCAACGCCGGGTCCGACACCATCACGTCCTTCGACGTGACGTCCTCCGGCCTCCGCCGCTCGTCCACCGTCTCCTCCGGCGGCGACGTACCGATCAGCATCAGCGTCGAGGGCAACCTCGCCTACGTGCTCAACACCGGCAGTGGCGGCAACGTCTCCGGCTTCCGGATCGCCAACGGTCGTCTCGTGGCGCTGCCCCACTCGACCCGCGGGCTCAGCGGCACTGCGGCCGACGCCGCGGAGGTCGCGATCAGCCCCGACGGACGCGAGCTCGTGGTGACCGAGAAGGCCACGTCCCTGATCGACGTCTACGCGCTCAACAACGCCGGCTTCGCCACGGGCCGTACGTCGGTGGCGTCGGCGGGAGCGGTGCCGTTCGGCTTCAGCTTCACTCCGTCCGGTGACCTCGCCGTCTCGGAGGCCGGTCCGAGCGCCGCGTCGACCTACGACGTCGGCGCGTCAGGCCTGACGCCGATCAGCACCTCGGTCGCCAACACCGAGGCGGCGGCCTGCTGGCTGGTCGTCACCGACGACGGCCAGTTCGCCTACACCGGCAACGGCGGCGGTTCGCAGTCGATCAGCGGTTACGACCTGGGCGCGGACAGCTCGCTGACCGCGTTCGACGACGGCGGCAAGACCGGCACGGCGGCGGGTGGCGTCTCCGACATCGCCCTGGCCTCGGGCAGCGAGTTCCTCTACGCCCGCCTGGGCAACGGCACCGTCGGTGCCTACGCGGTCAACGACGACGGCAGCCTCTCGGCCCTCCCGGTCGCCGGTGGCCTGCCGGCCGGAGCGGCCGGCATCGCCGCCCACTGAGGACGGCGCGGCGGGGCCCGGGGTGACGCACCCCGGGCCCCGCTCGTGTGCGTCAGGCGGCGTGCGCCTCGATGGCCGAGAGCGCCTGGTCCAGCGCCAGTTCCAGGGGACGCGCCTGCTGGGTGGCCTGCGCGAGGAGCAGCCCGCCCTGGATCGCCGCCAACAGCCCCCACGACAGGTCCTCGGGCCTGGCCTCGGGCGCGAGCTCGCCGGACTCCTGCAGCCGTACGAGTCCCGCAGCCAGCTGCGCACGCCACGCCTCGAAGGCCCGCGTCGCCGCGGACCGGGCCTGCTCGTCGGCGTCGGCGACCTCGCTCGACAGGCCACCGATGGGGCACCCGCCGAAGGTGAGGGCCGCGGTGTTCATCGCGACCAGCCGGTCGCGCCACACCCGCAGGCCGGCCAGCGTCTCGAACTCGCCGAGATAGGGCTGCTGACCCTCGAGGACCGCGGCCTGCTGGTGCGCGATCACCGCACAGACGAGCGCCGACTTGTTCTGGAAGTAGTGGTACATCTGCGACTTGCTGGTGCTGCTCGCCTCGAGCACGTCGTCCAGCGAGGTGCCGGCGACACCGCGCTCGTACATCAGGACGGCGGCCGCTGCCACGATCCGGTCGCGGGTCGCCCGG
This sequence comes from uncultured Actinomycetota bacterium, assembly GCA_963711175.1. GTDB lineage: Bacteria > Actinomycetota > Actinomycetes > Propionibacteriales > Nocardioidaceae > Nocardioides. The sequence continues at coordinate 40,531 of CAVQDC010000029.1, read as the reverse complement.
CCGCGGGCCGTACGCGGTTCGCTCGGTGTGCTCACCCCGCCAGCGTACGGCTCATGTGGACCCAGCGGTCCACTCGAGCCGGTTCAGCCCGGCCCGACGGGGTGGGTCAGGTCGTAGGCCCGCGCCACCTTCTGCGGCACGACCATCCGCCACGCGTCGACGACGAGCTCGCGCGCCTCGGTGGCGTCGAGCTCGGCGAGGGTCGCGTGCACCCAGTGGAAGCGCATGTCCGTCTCGCGCGGCATCTGGAACCGCGGGTCGCTCTCGACGAGCGCGACCCGCTCCTCCTTGGGGAACGCGAACCCCATGATGGTCTCGTCGAGGGAGAACGCGACGTAGACGATCGAACCGACGCGGAACTTCAGGCGGCCCGCGACGTGCGCGATGTAGGACCGCTCCAGTGCCTCCCCGAGAGGCAGGACGTCTTCGACGACTGCCATCGGACCTCCCTCCCCCTGTACGTCGAGTATGCGTCCACGCGGGACGAAGATCGAGCGGGATTTCTGCGCGCACCCGTCGTCGGGGTGAGGCGCACGCCCCCGAGGCGTGCCTAGCGTCGAGATCGGCAGTGCGACCGGGAGTGCGATCGGGAGCAGCACCAGGCCAGGACAAGGTCTGGTCGAGGCCGCGTCGTCACGGTCCGCTGACTCCGCCACGTCCGGTCGGTCCTGGGCGACACTGGGTCCGTGCAGATCCCGGACCCGGCCCTCGTGGTGCTCGTCGGCGTCTCGGGGTCCGGGAAGTCGACGTGGGCGGCGGTGCACTACCGCGACCAGGAGGTCGTCTCGTCCGACGCGCTCCGAGGCGTGGTCGGCAGCGGGCCGCACGACCTCGACGCCTCCGCGGACGCGTTCGGTGTCCTCGAGACGGTCGTCGCGGCCCGGCTCGGACGGGGCCTGACCACCGTCGTCGACACGCTCGGCCTCGACGCGTCGAAGCGGCAGGCCTGGCTGGACGCGGCCAGAGGAGCGGGACTCCCGGCCGTCGCCGTCGTGATGGACACCCCGGACTCCGAGTGCCGCCGCCGCAACGCGGCTCGCGACCGGCCGGTCCCGGCACCCGCCCTGGCCGCGCAGCTGCGGTCGGCGCGCGACGTACGTCCGCTGCTCGAGGCCGAGGGCTGGGACCTCGTGGTCCCGATCGCGACCGGGGCGGTTGCGGTCGCTCCGGCACCCGAGGCCCGGCCCGAGAAGGTGAGTGACCGCACGTCCAGCCTCGGCCTGCGTACGGTCCTCCAGGTCTCGCGGTTCCCCTGGGGCGAGGACCCGCTCGCGTGGCTCACGGACATCGCGCGGGCCGCGGACGAGGCCGGCTTCGCCGGGATCGCACTCATGGACCACCTCATCCAGGTGCCACAGGTCGGCCGCGCGTGGGACTCCATCCCCGAGCCGTGGGTGACCCTCGGCGCGATCGCCGCGCTCGGCACCGACCTCGAGCTCGGCACCCTGTGCACCCCTGTCACGTTCCGGCCGGCAGGTGTCACCGCCAAGGCCGCCGCGACCCTGTCCGCCCTGACTGGCGGGAGGACGTTCGTCGGCATCGGCGCCGGCTGGTTCGAGCGCGAGCACGCGGCGTACGGGATCGCCTTCCCGCCGGCCCGCGAACGCCTCGACGACCTCGAGCGCGCGATCGTGACGATGAAGGCGCTGTGGGCGAGCGGCACCAAGGCCTACGACGCGCACGGCGTCTCGCTGCCGGAGACGACGTCCTACCCCCGCCCGGCGGGTCGGATCCCCGTCATCGTCGGGGGCTCCGGCGAGCGCCGCACGCTGCGGATCGCTGCGCAGCACGGCGACGCCTGCAACCTCCGCACCACCGACGAGGAGGAGCTCGCACGGCTCGTCGGCGTGCTGCACGCGCACTGCGACGACGTCGGCCGCGACCGGTCCGAGGTGGCGATCACCGTCCTCGACCTGCCGGTCGTCGGCAGCGACCGCGACGACGTGTGGGCGCGCGTCGAGCGGCACCGCGGCCGCACCCCGGCAGCGATGTACGCCGCCCGTACGCATGCCGCGACCGTCGCGAGTCACCGCGACCGCTATGCCCGCCTCGCGGGGTTGGGCGTGACCACCGTCTTCGTCGCGACGCCGGACCTCGACGGCCCCGACGACGTGCTCGCCCTTGCGGGTCTGAACGCCTGAGCGGGGCGACTTCGTCGCCCTGACTAGGGTCGTGCATGCAGACTCGCACCCTCGGAAACCAGCAGGTCGGCGCCATCGGGCTCGGCCTCATGACCTTCGACCAGACCGGCACGCAGCCCCGCCAGCAGCTCCTCGACACCGTCACGGCCGCGCTCGACGCGGGCGTGACGCTCTTCGACTCCGCCGACGCCTACGGCCCCGGCGACGAGAAGGGAGCCGGCGCCCAGGGCGAGAACGAGCGCCTGATCGCCTCCATCCTCGACGAGCTCGGCGTCCGCGACCGCGTCCTCCTCGCCACCAAGGGCGGACACGTCCGCACCGACGGCGGAGAGTGGGAGGTCGACAGCTCGGCCACCCACCTCCACGAGGCCGTCGACGCGAGCCTCGAGCGGCTCGGCGTGGAGCAGATCTTCCTGTGGCAGCACCACCGGCCCGACCCGAAGGTCTCCTACGACGACGTGATCGGCACGCTCAAGGAGATCGCCGACAGTGGCAAGGTCGCCCACGTCGGCCTCTCCAACGCGGACCCTGACCAGATCCGCGCCGCCCACGCCGTGCTCGGCGACGCCCTGGTGAGCGTGCAGAACCAGTTCAGCCCGAAGTTCCGCTCCAGCAAGCCCGAGATCGACGTGTGCGAGGAGCTCGGCCTGGCGTTCCTGCCGTGGAGCCCCCTCGGCGGCCTGTCCGACGCCAAGGAGCTCGCCGACAAGCACCCCGCCTTCGCCGAGATCGCCACCGACCGTGGCGTCAGCGCCCAGCAGGTCGCGCTCGCCTGGGAGCTCGCGCAGTCACCCGTCGTGATCCCGATCCCCGGCGCCAAGCGGCCCTCGTCGATCACCGACTCCGCGGCTGCCGCGGAGATCGAGCTGACCGACGACGAGCTCGCCCGGCTCGACGCGAGCTGACATGGGGCGCCCGCTGCTTGCCCGCGCGGTCGACACCGCGATGGACCGGTCGCTGGTCCTCGGTTACACGACGATCGGGCTGGCCGTGCGGCGGGCGCTGCCGGGCTGGCCCGCCGATCCGCTTCCGCGTTCGCTCGAGGGTCGGCACGTCCTCGTCACCGGTGCCAGCTCGGGCCTCGGCATCGCGACCGTCGAGGGACTCGCCGACCTCGGCGCCACGGTGCACATGCTCGTGCGCGACGAGGCCAAGGGCGCGCGGGTCGCTGACGAGATCCGCGGTGAACGGCCCGGCGCCGAGCTGCGGCTGTGGCGCTGCGACGTGGGCGACCTCGACGACGTACGCCGCTTCGCCTCCGACTTCGCCGCCGATGTGCCGAGCCTCCACGCCGTCGTGCACAACGCCGGTGCGATGCCGCCGACGCGGAGCGAGTCGCCACAGGGCCTCGAGCTCAGCATGGCCGTGCACCTCGTCGGACCGGTCGTCATGACCGAGGCACTGCGCGGTCCCCTCGCCGGCGGCCGCGTGGTGCAGGTGAGCAGCGGCGGGATGTACGGACAGCCGCTGCGGGCGGACGACCCGGCGTACACCAAGGGCGACTACGCACCGGCCACCTCCTACGCGCGGTCCAAGCGCTGGCAGGTCGAGATGGCACCCCTCCTGGCGGAGCGCTGGGGCGCGGACGACATCACCGTCGCCACCATGCACCCCGGCTGGGCCGACACCCCGGGCGTGCAGGAGTCGCTCCCGCGGTTCCGCGCGATCACCCGTCCGGTGCTCCGCGACGACGCCCAGGGTGCCGACACGAGCGTCTGGTTGTGCGCGGTCGATCCCGCCCCGCCCACCGGGAAGTTCTGGCACGACCGCGTCGAACGTCCGACCAGCCTGCTGCCGTCCACGCGGCCGACCGAGGACGTACGCGCCACGGCCTGGGCCTGGCTGACCGAGGCCGCCGACCTCGGGACGGCCAGTGGCTGACGTCTGGCCGCTCGTCCACGCCGAGCGCCACGCGCTCATCGCCGATCTCGGAGGCCTCGACGACCAGCAGTGGCGTACGCCTTCACTGTGTGAGGGCTGGACCGTGCACGACGTCGCCGCGCACCTGGTCGGCAACGCGAGCGCGATCTCCGTCCCTGGCCTGGTCGTGGCGATCGTGCGGGCGCGCTTGAGCTTCGACCGGATGAACCAGCAGGACGCCGCAGCGCGAGCGCGGCGACGGGCCGGCGTACACCCTGCGCCGGCTGCGGGAGGTCGCCGACAACACCGAGGCCCCGCCGTTCGTGCCGCTCGACGTGCGCCTGGTCGAGGAGGTCGTGCACGGCGAGGACGTACGCCGTCCGCTGGGACTGGCGCACGACTACCCCGTCGAGGCGGTGCTGCCCGCGCTCGAGCACCAGGTGCGCACCAAGGTGTCCATCGGTGGCGGTCGCGAGCGCGCCGCCGGCGTACGACTCCGGGCCACCGACGCCGACGTAGTGATCGGTGACGGACCGGAGGTCACCGGGCCGCTGGTGTCCCTCCTGCTGGCGGTGTCCGGTCGGTCCGCCGCGCGGGCGGACCTGTCCGGCCCCGGCCTGGCAAGTCTCGGCTGACGACCACGCCCGATGTCGGAGGACGTGGTGAACGTGATCTCGTCCCGCATCCGTCCATGGCGTCCTCAGATATCCGACACGTCGGATACCTCGGGACGTTCTGGTAGGTCGCAGAGGGGTTCCACCACCCATTTCGTCCCTAGATACCCGGACCGGCGCCGGAAAAACTTGACTCGTTCAAGTAAACCCGGCAAGGTGGCGAAGCGATGCACCACGACACCGAGGCTGAGTTCGAGCAGCTGCTCCGCGGCGCCGACCTGAGGGTCACCCGCCCGCGTCTCGCCGTGCTGCACGCCGTACGCCGGCACCCGCACGCGGACACCGGCAGCCTCCTCGCGGCGGTCCGCACCGAGGAGCCGGGCGTCTCGCACCAGGCGGTGTACGACGTCCTGGGCGTGCTGAGCGAGTCCGGGCTGGTCCGTCGGATCCAGCCGGCCGGCTCCGTCGCCCGCTACGAGCTGCGCGTCGGCGACAACCACCACCACGTGGTCTGCCGCTCGTGCGGCACGGTCGCCGACGTCGACTGCGCCGTCGGCGTACGCCCCTGCCTCGACGCCTCCGACACCCACGGCTTCGTCATCGACGAGGCCGAGGTCACCTACTGGGGCCTCTGCGCCCCCTGCGCCACTGCACCGTCCGCACCGACCACTGCCATCCGCAACTGAGAGGGACTCCCATGTCCGACGACCTGCCCAACGACTCCAGCGCCTCTGTCGACACCTCCGACAAGAACGAGGCCAACGCCGAGGTCGGCGAGATGAACCAGGACGCCCCGGCCGGGCAGTGCCCCGTGCTGCACGAGGGCCAGAAGCACCCCACCCAGGGTGACGCCAACAGCGAGTGGTGGCCCGAGCGGCTCAACCTGCGGATCCTCGCGAAGAACCAGCCGGTGCTGAACCCGCTCGGCGCGGACTTCGACTACGCCGCCGCGTTCGAGGCGCTCGACCTCGGTGCCGTGAAGTCCGACATCGTCGCAGTGCTGCACGACAGCCAGGACTGGTGGCCCGCCGACTTCGGCCACTACGGCCCGCTGATGATCCGGATGGCGTGGCACAGCGCCGGCACCTACCGGGTGCAGGACGGTCGCGGCGGCGCCGGCACCGGCCAGCAGCGCTTCGCGCCGCTCAACTCCTGGCCCGACAACGGCAACCTCGACAAGGCCCGCCGCCTGCTGTGGCCGGTCAAGAAGAAGTACGGCAACGCGCTCTCGTGGGCCGACCTGATGGTCCTCACCGGCAACGTCGCGCTCGAGGACATGGGCTTCGAGACGTTCGGCTTCGCCGGCGGACGTATCGACGCCTGGGAGCCGGACGACGACGTCTACTGGGGCCCCGAGACCGAGTGGCTCGGCGGCGACAAGGGTGGCGCCGAGCGCTACCACGGTGACCGCGAGCTGGAGAACCCGCTCGCCGCGGTCCAGATGGGCCTCATCTACGTCAACCCCGAGGGCCCGGAGGGCAACCCCGACCCGCAGCTCGCCGCGCACGACATCCGCGACACCTTCAGCCGGATGGCGATGAACGACGAGGAGACCGTCGCGCTGATCGCCGGCGGTCACACGTTCGGCAAGACCCACGGTGCCGGCGACCCCGAGGAGTACGTCGGTCCCGAGCCGGAGGCCGCGCCGATCGAGACCGGCGGCATGGGTTGGCTCTCCACGTACGGCTCCGGTGTCGGCAAGGACGCGATCACCTCGGGCCTCGAGGTCACCTGGACCGACCTCCCGACCCAGTGGAGCAACCGCTTCTTCGAGATCCTCTTCGAGCACGAGTGGGAGCTCTCGAAGAGCCCGGCCGGTGCCGCGCAGTGGGTCGCCAAGGACGCCGAGGCGATCATCCCGGCTCCCGACGAGGGTGGCGCCAAGCGCCTCCCGACGATGCTGACGACCGACCTCGCACTCCGGGTGGACCCGTCGTACGAGGAGATCTCGCGCCGCTTCCTGGAGAACCCGGACCAGTTCGCCGATGCCTTCGCGCGCGCGTGGTTCAAGCTGACCCACCGCGACATGGGGCCGGTCACCCGCTACGTCGGCTCCGAGGTCCCGTCGGAGGAGCTGCTCTGGCAGGACCCGATCCCGGCCCCGTCGCACACCGCGTCCGCCGAGACGATCGCGGCCGTCAAGCAGCAGATCGCCGACGCCGGCCTCACGGTCTCGCAGCTGGTGTCGACCGCCTGGGCCGCCGCGTCGTCGTACCGCCACTCCGACAAGCGCGGTGGTGCCAACGGAGGTCGCATCCGCCTCGAGCCGCAGCGCAGCTGGGAGGTCAACGACCCGCAGCAGCTCGCCGGCGTGGTCACGGTGCTCGAGGGCATCGCCGCCGGCAACGACATCACCTTCGCCGACACCGTGGTCCTCGCCGGCAACGTCGGCGTGGAGCAGGCAGCAGCTGCGGCCGGCATCACGGTCGAGGTGCCGTTCACCCCGGGGCGCGGCGACGCCACCCAGGAGCAGACGGACGTCGAGTCGTTCGCCTGGCTCGAGCCGAAGGCCGACGGGTTCCGCAACTTCGAGCGCGCCGACGCCAAGCTGCCGGCGGAGTACCTCCTCGTCGACAAGGGCAACCTGCTCAACCTGAGCGCGCCCGAGCTGACCGTCCTCGTCGGCGGCCTGCGGGTGCTCGGCGCCAACACAGCCGCATCGACGGACGGCGTGCTCACCGAGCGCGTGGGCGAGCTGACCAACGACTACTTCGTCAACCTGCTCGACCTCGGCACCGTCTGGAGCCCCGCCGGCTCCAACGGCCGCTTCGAGGCCAGCACCGGCGGCAACGCCTGGACGGGCTCGCGCGCCGACCTGGTGTTCGCGTCGAACTCCGAGCTGCGTGCGGTCGCGGAGGTCTACGCCCAGGACGGCTCGCACGAGAAGTTCGTCCGCGACTTCGTCGCCGCGTGGGTCAAGGTCATGGACAACGACAGGTACGACGTCCGCCGCTGAGGCCGTACGCCCGATCGGCCAGCAGCCCGGCTCCCCGCGGGGGTCCGGGCTGCTGCCTGTGACGAGGGACGTCCTGAGGACTGGCCGTCCGAGCGACCGTTCCTCATGACGTGGTGACAGGTGCCTCCACCAGGACCGCCTCGTCGCCGATCGCGATCGTCCCCGACGACAGCAGCCGGAACACCGTCCCGCCGCGAGGTGAGCGCAGCGCCTGCATCGCGCCCGCGCCGAGCCAGTCGTCGAGGAGCCGGCACGGTGCGGCGATCCGCACCACCTCGAGCTCGACGTCGCCGATCGTGAGACGTTCGCCGGGACGGGTCGGGACCGGCCCGTGGTCGAGCGTGATGTTGCGCCGGGTCAGGCCCGGGTCGATGGGCCGGCCGAGCACCTCGGCCGCTGCCTCGAGGTCGTCGAGCGCCTGCACGGTCACGTGCCGGTGCTTGCTCCCGTGGTAGCGGTCGCCCACCAGACCGACGCCGGCCTCGGCGTCGACGGACTCGACCGACTTCGTCGGGATCCGACGGCCGGGGGCGACGTGGATGGCGTGCACGCGGGACCTCACGGTGCGACCGTACGGGCTCCTCGCAATGCGGTCGCCGACCGTCCGGCTCCCCGGGCATGATCACCGGATGGACGACCTCCGCGACCCGAAGACCGCGCTGCACCACTACCTCCAGGAGGCGCGCGTCGCGCTGCTCTGGAAGCTCGAGGGCGTGGGGGAGCGTGACCTGCGCCTGCCGCGCACGCCCACCGGCACCAACCTGCTCGGCATCGTCCGGCACGTCGCCAACGTCGAGATCGGCTACTTCGGGCCGACCTTCGGCCGCGACTGGATCGAGCCGGACCACCCGCTGGTGGTCGACGACGCCGCGTACGACGACGACCCGCAGGCGGACTGGTGGGTGCCGGCGGACATCTCCGCCGCGGCGGTCGCCGACTTCTACCGCCAGGTGTGGGCCTTCAGCGACGCGACCATCGCCGACCTCCCGCTCGACGCACTCGGGGCCGTGCCGTGGTGGCCGGAGGAGCGGCGCGAGGTGTCGCTCGCGCGGATCGTCACGCACGTCATCTCCGACACGACCCGCCACGCGGGTCACGCCGACATCCTCCGCGAGGGGATCGACGGCGGCGCCGGGCTCCACGCCACCTCGACCAACATGCCCGACGTCGACTGGGCGGCGTACGTCGACAAGCTGACGCAGGTCGCGCAGGAGTTCCCGCCGGGCTGAGGCCGCGCCATACTCCTGCCGTGAGCACCCCCGACCAGCCGTCCTCGCGCGCCCGCACGGCGTACGCCGTCAACGCAGGGATCGCCTGGTTCGGACTGGTCGTGACGGTGGTCGTGTCCGCCGCGGACGGCTATGTCCGGCAGCCGGTCGAGCCCGGACTGTACGGCGACACCGCGGTCGGCGGCGCCGGTGCCGTGGCGCGCGTCGTCGACACGCTGAGCTACTTCACCATCTGGTCCAACGTGGTGGTCGCCGTGTCCGTGACGCTCCTGCTCGCGCGGCCGCTGCGCGACACCGTGGCCCTCAGGGTCCTGCGACTCTCGGGCCTGCTGATGATCACCGTGACGGCGATCGTCTACCAGGTGCTGCTGGCCCCGAGCATGACGATCGAGGGCTGGTCGCGCCTGACCGACCCGATCCTGCACGTGGTGACGCCGATCCTCACGGTCGTGGTGTGGGCGGTCTGGGGGCCGCGTGGCTGGATCACCCGCCGCGAGGTCCCGCTGGCGCTGGTGATCCCACTGGCCTGGATCGTCTGGATGCTGGTCCGTGGCGCTGTGGTGCACGCCTACCCCTACGGCTTCGCCAACGTCGAGGACCTCGGCTACGCCTCCGTGGCCATCACGCTCGCGCTGATCCTGGTCTTCGGGCTGGTGGTCGCGGCGCTCTTCTGGGTCGCGGAGCGCTGCGCTGCTTGCCCGGGCCGGTCGCACGCCGGTCTGATCCACCTCGGTCGGAGGAGGGCGGCCGGGCCCGGAGGTCTGGTAGAACTGCGAGACTCGAACACGCGCGGGGCGGGGAGGTCGGATGTCCATCACGAGGACCTGGCAGCTGCCCGAGGCCGTGAACGGCTGGGTGACCGACGGCGGTCTCGAGACCGACCTGATCTTCCACCGGGGGCTGGACCTGCCCGACTTCGCGTCGTTCCCGCTGCTCGACGACCAGGACGGGCGCGCGGCGCTGGACGACTACTACCGCGGGTACGCCGACGTGGCGGCCCGGGCCGGAGCGGGACTGCTGCTGGAGACGCCGACCTGGCGCGCGAACACTGACTGGGGCGCACGGCTCGGCTACGACGCCGAGGCGCTGCACCGGGTCAACCGCGACGCCGTGGCCTACCTGCGCAGCCTGGCCGGCGAGGTCGCCGACGGGGTGGAGCAGGTCCTGGTGGTCGGGGCCGTCGGACCGCGCGGCGACGGCTATCTCGCAGGGGACCTCGACGCCGACCACTACGCCGACTACCACCGGCCCCAGCTCGCGGCCTTCCTCGACGGAGGCGCCGACCTCGCGACGGCGTACACGCTCACCACCGTCGCCGAGGCGGTCGGGATCGTGCGCGCGGGCCTCGACGTCGGGCTGCCGGTGGCGATCTCCTTCACCGTCGAGACCGACGGCCGGCTGCCTGACGGCACCGCACTGGGCGAGGCGATCGGGCAGCTCGACGCGGCGACCGACTCCGGTGCCGCACACGTGCTGGTCAACTGCGCACATCCCGACCACGTGGATCTCGGCCTCGATGCCGCGGCGCCGTGGGCCGGGCGCATCGCCGGGCTGCGGGTGAACTCGTCCCGGCTCAGCCACGCCGAGCTCGACGAGGCCGAGGAGCTCGACGAGGGCGACCTGCCGGACCTCGCGGCGCGTACGCGGGCGCTGGCGGGCTCGATGCCGTCGGTGCGGATCCTCGGTGGGTGCTGCGGCACCGACGTACGCCACATCGCGGCGATGTGGGCGGACGGGTCGCCGGTCAGAAAGTAGGGGGCGCGGTGTCGGTCCTGACACCTAGGGTCCTCCCATGCCGATGGACGATCTCGACCCGGTGCCGGCGGACCCCGCCGCGCCCCAGGTGGAGGCGCACCTCCCGCCGGGCGTGACGCGGGGGCCGGAGACGCTGCGCGCGTTCAGGGCCGTGCTGGCCAACACGCTGGTGGCCAACGTGACGTCGAGCTTCCTGTGGTTCGCGCTGACCTTCTGGGCCTACCTCGAGACGCGCTCGGTGATGGCCACGGCCATCATCGGCGGCGGCTTCATGCTCTTCACCGCCCTGTTCGGCACCTACTTCGGCACGCTCGTGGACCGCCACCGCAAGAAGCAGGTCATGGTGGCCTCGTCGGTGGTCACGCTGGTGACCTATGCGGCGTCCGGCGGCCTGTGGCTGCTCCTCGGCGAGGGCCGGCTGTCCCAGTGGGAGAGCCCGTGGTTCTGGCTGTTCACCGCGGTGATCCTGGCCGGCAGCGTGGTGGAGAGCATGCGCAACATCGCGCTCTCGACCACCGTGACGCTCCTCGTCCCCGAGGACGGTCGCGACAAGGCCAACGGCCTGGTCGGCACGGTCCAGGGCATCGCGTTCATGATCACGAGCGTGTTCAGCGGCCTGAGCGTCGGCCTGCTCGGCATGGGCTGGACGCTCGCCATCGCGATCGCGCTGACCGGCGCATCACTGCTCCACCTGGTCCCGGTCACGATCCCCGAGCTGGACCCCGAGCCCGAGGACGGTGGATCCCGCTTCGACGTGCGGGGCGCGGTCGCCGCCATCAGGACAGTGCCGGGACTGGTGGCGCTGATCCTCTTCTCGACGTTCAACAACCTGGTCAGCGGCGTCTACATCGCCCTGATGGACCCCTACGGCCTGACGCTGTTCAGCGTCGAGGCATGGGGCATCGTGCTCGGCGTCACCGGTCTGGGCTTCGTGGTCGGCGGTGGGCTGGTCGCCAGGTTCGGCCTCGGCCGCAATCCCGTCCGCACCCTGCTGCTGGTCAACCTCGGCATCGCGGTGATCGGGATGACGTTCACGTTGCGCGAGTCGGCCTGGCTCTACGTCGTCGGCATCTTCGCCTTCATGGCGGTGATCCCGGCCGCGGAGTCTGCCGAGCAGACGATCCTCCAGCGCGTGGTGCCGTTCCGCACCCAGGGACGCGTCTTCGGCTTCGCGCAGAGCGTCGAGGTGGCGGCGAGCCCGATCTCGGCCTTCATGATCGGCCCGATCGCCGAGTTCTGGCTGATCCCCTACATGGCGACGCCCGACGGCCGGTCGACGTGGGGCTGGCTCGTCGGCAGCGGCGAGGCACGCGGCATCGCACTGGTCTTCCTCGGTGCCGGCGCGATCATGTTCGTCGCGGTGCTGGTCGCCCTCGCGTCCGCGCCCTACCGCCGGCTCTCGGCGTCGTACGCCTCCGCGCCTCCGCAACAGCTCGAGGCCGCGGCCACCGACTGACCGGTCAGCACGAGTGGTCAGGCGGGCATCTTCGTGCGGAGGAAGCGCACCGTCCGGTCCATGGCCGCCACGAACGCCGGTCCGAAGGCGTGCCCGTCGTCGTACCACTCGAGCGTCGAGTCGACTCCCGCCGCCCTCAGCGCGCGCTGGGTCGTCCGCGCCCACGGAGGCGGGCAGGTGTCGTCGAACCGTCCGTGCACCAGCAGGACCGGTGCGGTGACCCGGTCGAAGTCGGGTCGCGGCGAGACGCCTCGCCAGAAGGCGGGATCGTCGTCGGGCAGTCCGTGGCGTCCGCGGAAGGCAGCGCGCAGCTGTGCGACGGATGCGTCGGGCCGCTGGAAGTGGTCGAAGTTCTGCCCCTCCAGGCTGGAGACCGACGCCCACCCGACGCCGGCGGCGAACAGGTCGGGCTCGGCGACGAGCGCCTTGAGCATCACGCCGCCGCCCATCGACCGGCCGAACAGCGCGATCCGGTCGGGGTCGACGCGGACGTCCGCCGAGTCACGCAGTGCGTGCACGGCCGCGATCGCGTCGGCGGCGTAGCCGAGCCGGACGGCCGTCTCGATGCGCGGGTCATCGGTCGACTCGGCGTGGTTGCGGTAGTCGACGTGCAGCGCGACGAACCCGCGCTGGGCCAGGAAACCGCGTTCGCGGGTCATGCCCTGACCACGGACGTAGTAGGCCGGGTCGATGTAGCCGTGCGCCAGCACCACCGCCGGCCATCCATGACCACCCAGCGGCCCGCGCCCGGTCGGCACGTTGAGCACCCCACTGATCCGCAGCGGCGGTGTGCCCCTGCCCGCCGTCGTCGAGCGGAACGTGACGTCGTACGACGTGTACGCACTGGTGCGCTCGCGGACTGCGCCGAGCCGGAGGTCGCCGCCGGTGAGGTCGGCCGCAGCGAGGGCGGCCATCGAGATCGGGTTCGCGGGCGGGGCCTCGGCCTCGGGTTCGTCCGTGGGCTCGGCGCTGGGTTCCTCCGCCGGTTCCTCGTTCGCCTCCGGGCCCTCGGTGCTCGACGGGGTCGCTGATGAAGTGGGTGCTGCGTCCCGTGCTCCACCGGAGCACGCGGCGAGCACGGGCAGGAGAGCCACGAGGGCGACGGTGCGACGCCAGGGGCGGGCCATGGATCCAGTGTGCCCAACGTCCGGTGACGAGCTCGGTCACATCTGCGCCCGCTCGCGCGTCAGAGGATTGCGATGATGGCGACGGAGAGGGTGGAGCACATGGACGAGACGGAGATCTTCGAGGGCGAGCGACCGCGGCTGCTCGCCCTCGCGAGCCGGGTGCTCGGCGACCACGCCGAGGCCGAGGACGTCGTCCAGCAGGCCTGGCTGCGGCTCGACCGTGCGCTGACCCGCGATGCCGGCTCCGATCAGCCCACTGAGATCGAGAACCTCCCCGCCTGGCTGACCACCGTGACCACCCGGCTCTGCCTCGACCGGCTGCGCGCGCGTACGCCCGTGCCGGTCGAGGACGTCGAGGTCGCCGGGACCGCACCCGACCCGGCCGACGACGTCGCGCTCGCCGACACCGTCGGCATCGCACTGCAGGCCGTGATCGACCGGCTGTCGCCGCGCGAGCGGGTGGCGTTCGTCCTGCACGACAGCTTCGGCTTCGAGTTCGGCACGATCGCGGCGGTGCTCGACACGACCCCGGTCGCCGCCCGCAAGCTCGCCTCGAGGGCGCGTTCCAAGGTCGCCCAGCCGGCTCCCGAGGATGCCCTCGCGGACTGGGAGGTCGTCGACGCGTTCATGACCGCCGCCCGTGGCGGCGACTTCGAGCGGCTGCTGCAGCTCCTCGCGCCCGACGCCGTCGTCGGGGCCGACGAGGCCGCCGTGCTGGCCGGCACCCCGGCCTCGATCACGGGCCGTGACGAGGTGGCCACCTTCTTCAACGGCAGCGCGCAGTCGGCGTTCCCGGTGCTCGTCGGCGACCGTCCCGCGTCGGCCTGGTTCCTCAGGGGCGAGGCCAAGGTGGTCTTCGACTTCACCATCACCGACGGCCAGGTCCGCGGCATCACCTTCCGCGCCGAGCCCGCGGTCCTCGCCCGGGTCGTCCGCCGCTCCGGCGCTGACCCGGCGTGAGCAGGCCGCCGGTCACACCTCGGACCCGCGGATCGTCAGACCAGTGACAGCACCCAGGAGGAGAACCCGATGAAGACGATGACCTGCCGCCAGCTCGGCGGCCCGTGCGACCTCGCCCACCGCGGGGAGTCGCACGACGACGTGATCAACGCCCAGGACAAGCACCTCAAGCAGGCGGAGAAGGACGGCGACGCCGCCCACCAGCCGGCGCGGGACGAGATGAAGGGTCGCTGGAAGCACCCGAAGAAGTCCCTCGGGTGGTACCGCGACATGAAGCAGGCCTACGCCGACCTGCCCGAGGACTGAGCAGGTCAGCGAGCCGCGCGCCGGTCGGCCAGCACCCAGGCCGCGCCGGCGCTGGCCGCGGTGACGCCGAGGACGGACGGCCAGGTGCCGACCTTCTTCGCGAGCGGGTGCGAGACCCCCATCGCGGTCCAGTAGGCAGCGGTCAGGCCGGCCGCGAGCGGGAACCCGCCGACGGCGTGCCACTGACGCACGGCTGCCGCGTTGGCCGCGAGCATCACTGCTCCGCCGAGGGGGCGTACGCCGGTCTGCTGGGCGAGCGCGAAGCCTCCGACCAGTCCGGCGGCGAGGAGGGGAGCGGTGGGGACGCGGGTCGAGTCGGGCACCGGCCGAGCCTAGCCAGCGTCACCATCACGTAAGGAGCAGAACGGCCGAACCGCCCTAGCCTCGAAGCAGGAGGTGAGCGACATGATGGACATGTTGAGCTCAACAGTGGCGATGACGCTGATCGCGCTGGTCGTCGTGGCCGGCGCAGGCGGTTTCATCGCGATGCGGGTCCTCGGCGCACGCGCGGTCGAGGGCGACCACCCGGGCGAGAAGGGCTACAGGCACCGCCACCACAGCGACGACTGACTCGGCTGGACAGACCTTCCACACAGGCATGGTCAAGCCGGCCCCGACGGCGCACACTGGGGCTCCCTCATCGAAAGGACTCCCATGAGTGAGCTCCAGGTCGTCGCCACCATCCCCGCCAAGCCCGAGGCAGCCGACGCGATTCGCGCGGCCCTCAAGGAGCTGGTTGCGGCGACCCTGGCCGAGGACGGCTGCCTGGGCTACGACCTCTTCGAGTCGGCCAGCGCTCCCGGCACCTTCGTGACCATCGAGCGGTGGACCGACCAGGCAGCCCTCGACGCCCACATGGGCATGCCGCACGTGGCGGCCGCGTTCGCGGCAGCAGACGGCGCCCTCAGCGGCGACGTCGCGATCCACCCGCTGCAGCCCGTGGGCTGAGTCAGCGGCGCTCGCGGGGCAGCGCGCAGGTCTGCGCCAGCCCCAGCGCCCAGCAGGTCGGGCACCCGCGCAGGAGGACGGCGGCGGGCGCGATGAGCAGCAACGCCCACGCGCCGAGCCACGGCACGAGCACGAAGGCGGCCACCATCAGCGGCAGCCCCAGCGCCCCGCGTACGAGGTGGCGCGAGACGCTGCTGCTGGCGAACATGGTGTCGGGCTGGCCCATGCCGTGGATTCGTCGCCGACGCGACGAACGGATGGTGATCGGCTCCGATGCGGCCCCCGAACGTCCGGAACCGCCGCTAGCGTCGACGACATGAGCACCGAGGAGCAGAACGATGTCTGGGTCCCGCCGCCGTGGGAGCCGCCGATCGACGGCACCGAGGCCGAGCACCTGGTGGGGGCCCTCGACCGGATGCGCGCCACGCTGCGCTGGAAGGCCGACGGCCTCGACGAGGCGGGCCTGCGCCACCGGCTCCCGTCGTCGCGCCTGTCGCTGGGCGGGCTGCTGCTGCACCTGGCGATGGGGGAGGACTACTACCTCACCACCAAGCTGCGCGGCGAGGACATGGTCGAGCCGTGGCGCTCGCTCGGCCACGACGGCACCGACGAGTGGGAGTTCACCACCGAGGCGTTCACCGCGGCCGAGACGTACGCCGTCTTCGACGAGGCGGTCGTGCGCAACACCGCCCGGATCGAGGCCGCCCTCGCCGAAGGGGGTGGTGGCGCCGATCTCGTGGCACACGTCGACGACGGCAACGGCAACCACCCGCGGCTGCGGCGCCTGCTCATCGACCTCCTCGAGGAGTACTCCCGGCACACCGGGCACGCGGACCTGTTGCGCGAGGCGGTCGACGGTCGGGTCGGCGAGGACCCGGACGCGGACTGGCGCCCCGCGTGGCTCGAAAACACGTCGTCCTGAGTCGCCCGCCCTGACAGGCTGGGCGCGTGCCCGGACCCGAAGGCTTCGACTACGAGACGCGACGCGGTGAGGTCGTGATCTCCCACCACGGTCGCCGCGCCACGGTGCTGAGGGGCGCCGCGGCGGCACGATTCCTGGTCGACGTCGAGGACGACGACGACCAGGAGCTGATGGCGCGCGTCACGGGCAACTACCGGCGGGGCAATGAGCGGACGGCGAGGAACCACCCGCGCAACTCCCGCCCGTGAGGCCCTACTTCGAGGGCTTCGGGGTGTCGACGTTGACGTCCGAGCACTTCACCTTGGGGTTGATGCCGGTGTAGTTGAGCGGGCCGGCGACGATGTTGAGCGCGATGTCGCTCGTCTCCGAGCAGTTCGTCTTCGCGTCCTCGAAGTAGCCGCGCTGGAAGGCTGCGAATGCTCCGATGATCAACCAGAGCACGAGCAGGATGCCGATCAGTCGTCCCATGAGGACCTCCTTGACCATGACGGCGGGGTAGCCGTCGGCCCGATCATGGTCGCGCCCCGGGTCGCGCTGCCACCCTCGCAGGGGTAGGTGGGCCTAGGGTTCGGCCATGACGATCCCCATGGCGGGCTTTGCGATCCTGGCTGCGCTGCTCCACGTCTACATCTGGGTCCTCGAGTCGTTCCGCTGGACCGAGCCGTCCACGCGCAAGACGTTCGGCACCTCCGAGGCCGACGCCGAGATCACCAAGCCGCTGGCCTACAACCAGGGCTTCTACAACCTCTTCCTGGCGATCATCACGCTCGTCGGTCTGGCGATGTACAAGGACGAGCACCTCGCCGGCACCGCGCTCGCCCTCGCCGGGACCGGATCGATGCTGGCCGCGGCCATCGTCCTGGTGACCCACGACCGCTCGATGATGCGGGCGGCGCTCACCCAGGGCACGCTGCCCGCGCTCGCCGTGCTGTTCCTGCTGCTGGAGTACTAGGCCTACTGGCCGAGCCAGGCATGCACCGAGGACACGACCGAGGCACCCTCGCCGGTGGCTGACGCGACGCGCTTCATCGAGCCCGACCTGATGTCACCGCCGGCGAAGATGCCCGGCACGGTCGTGGCGAGGTCCTCGGGCGGGACGTCCTCGACCCAGCCCTCGCGCGGGATGTCGCGACCGGTCAGCACGAAGCCGCGCTCGTCACGCAGCACGGTGTCGGGCAGCCACCCGCACTCGGGTGCCGCCCCGAGCAGCAGGAAGAGGCCGCGTGCCTCCATCCGCTCGTGCGCCCCGGTGTCGACGTCCTCGACGGTGATCCAGCCGAGGTGACCGACGTCGTCGGGGCCGCCGTCCACGACGCACGCCGAGCCGCGGACCGTGATCCGCGGGTTCCACTCGATCTCGTTGATGAGGTACGACGACATGGTGGCGGTGAGGTCCGGGCGTCGGACGAGGATCGTGACCTCCTTGGCGAAGCGGGCGGCGTGGATCGCGGCCTGCCCGGCCGAGTTGCCACCGCCGACGATGACCACGTGGTCGCCGGCGAGCTCGCGAGCAGCGGCCATCGCGGCGCCGTAGAACACCCCGCGCCCGACGAGCTCCTCGATCGAGTCCACTCCGAGCCGGCGGTAGTTGACGCCCGTCGCGACCAGCACGGTGCGGGCATGCACGTCGCCGCCCTCGGTGTGCACGATGTGGTGGCCGCCGTCCTCGCACGGCGAGATGCCGGTCGCCGGCCAGCCGGTGAAGAAGCGGGTGCCGAACCGCAGCGCCTGGCCGCGCGCCCGCTGGGCGAGCCGCATGCCGGAGATGCCGCGCGGGAAGCCGAGGTAGTTGCGGATCATCGAGCTGGTGCCCGCCTGCCCGCCGATCGCCTCGGCCTCGAGGCACACGGTCGAGAGGCCCTCGCTCGACGCGTACACGCTGGCCGCGAGGCCCGCCGGTCCGGCACCGACGACGACCAGGTCGACGACCTCGTCGAGGTCGATCTCGTCGGGACGGCCGTAGAGCTGGTTGGCGAGCGCCCGCACGCTCGGGCAGTGGCCGCACCATCCGACGAGCGAGGACACGACCGGCCAGCGGCCCTCGTCGTCGGGGCAGTTCGCCATGATCTCGCGGCCGACGTCGCTGTCGGGGTGGTGCACGCCCGCAGGCATCCCGACCCGGCCCAGGTAGTCGAGCAGGTCACGCGTCAGGGCGTCCTTCTCGGGGGTGACGATGCGGACGTTCTCCACGACGGGTGTGGCGACGGTGGCGTTCCACTCGTTGAGCATCTCGCCGACCGCGCCGTGGAACTCCTCGTCGCGCGGGCCCTGCGGCATCAGCAGCAGCGCGTCGACCTTGCCCGCCGCCACCGCGTGGCGGAACGTGGCGTTGTCCTCGCGGAAGCGGCTGATGTGCGACACGATCAGCCTTCGCGCCGTCGGCACGGCCTTGCGGGTGCCGCCGATGAGTCCGTAGAGCTTCTCTTCGTCGTGGTCGCTGTCGATCACGAAGAGCGCGACCTGGTGCCCGGAGGTCATCAGGTCCTTCGCTGTCGCCTTCGCCGAGACCTCGTCGTGCACCAACCGCACGTCGTACTCCCGCTCGTAGCGGCCGAATGCTTCGGCCAGGACGTCACCGTGGTGGGCGGAGGCGATGACGATGGCGGGCGCTCCCATGTCGATGAGCCTAGTCAGCCGGTGAGGTTGTGGACGTAGCACCAGCGCCAGGACTCGTCGGGCTCGGCCGACTCCATGACGGGGTGGAGGGTCTCGTGGAAGTGCGCGGTCGCGTGCTTGCCGACCGAGGAGTCGCAGCAGCCGACCTCGCCGCACTCGAGGCACTGGCGCAGCGAGACCCAGCGGGTGCCGTCGGCCAGGCAGATCGCGCAGGCCGGGTCGGCGACGGTGTCGATGGCGGGGTTGGCCTCGAGGTCGTCGCACTGGCGTCCGGCGGTGTAGGTGAGCGACCCGATGCGGGTGCGCTCCGGTGCCTCGGCCCCCGCGTCGAGCATGGACTCCTCGATGTCGAGGAGACCGAGCACCTGGCTGACGACGTCGGAGGGGATGTTGCCCTTGCTGCGCACGAGCAGGACCTTGGCGCGCTCGGCGTCGATCATCTCCCCGCGGATGCGGGCGTAGAGCTGCGACGGCGTCTCGGCGTCCTCGGCGGTGGCGAGCTGCTCCCAGGCGGCGAACGAGCGCTGGTCGAGGCGTGCCCGGATCTGCTCGGAGACCCCGTGGTGGTCGTCGTACTCGAGCTCCTCGAGCTTGGCGTACCCCGCATCGGCCGCCTGCTGGAGCAGCGCCGCGCGGGCGAGCGCGTCCTCGGCGGGGTCGGGAGCAGGTACGCCGAGCGCGCGGGTGAGGAGGGGGAGCGTGAGTCCCTGGATCAGGAGCGTGCCCGCGACCACGGTGAAGGCGACGAGCAGCAGGACCTCGCGGTGCGGGGCGTCGTCGGGGATGACGAACGCGGCGGCCAAGGTGACGACGCCGCGCATCCCGGCCCAGCCGACGAGGAAGGTCCACGACGCCGGCAGCGGGTTCTCGCCGTGGCGGCGGAAGAGCAGCGTGGTGAAGACCCAGCCGAGCCGGACCACGACCACCGTCAGCAAGGTGGCGCCACAGACGAGCGCGATGCGTCCCGTGGAGAGGGTGGACGCGGTGACGTCCTCGAGGATCCAGTCGAGCTGCAGGCCGATCAGCAGGAAGACCGTGTTCTCCAGCATGAAGGCGACGGTGCCCCAGGTGATCCGCTCGGTGATCCGCGACTGCGCGGTCTGGATGATCGGCGCCTTGTGGCCCAGCATCAGGCCGGCGACGACGACCGAGATCACGCCGGACGCGTGGATCTCCTCGGCCGCCACGTAGGCCGCGAACGGCGTGAGGAACGAGATGCCGGTGTCCATCAGGGGATCGGTGATCCGCTTGCGCAGCCAGGCGATCAGCAGGAAGAAGGCGAAGCCGACGACGATGCCCCCGCCGGCCGCGCGGACGAAGTCGAGCCCGACCTCGGCGATCGTCAGGCTCCCGGCGAGGAAGGCGATCGCGGTGCGGAGGGCGACGAGAGCGGTGGCGTCGTTGAGCAGCGACTCGCCCTCGAGGATCGTCACGACGCGCCGCGGCAGGCCGATCCGCTTGGCGACCGCGGTCGCCGCGACGGCGTCGGGTGGTGCGACGACCGCGCCGATCGCGATGGCAGCGGCCCAGCCGATGTCGGGCACCAGCCACTGCACGACTGCGCCCACCGCCAGCGTGGTGATGACCACGAGGACCACCGAGAGCCGCAGGATCGAGCCGCGGTTGGCATTGAAGTCGACGAGCGAGGTCTGGATGGCCGCCGCGTAGAGCAGTGGCGGCAGCAGGCCCAGCAGGACGACCTCGGACTCGAGGTGGATGGTGGGCAGCCCCGGGACGTACGACGCGGCCGCGCCGACCACGATCAGCAGGAGCGGCGCGGGGACGTGCAGGCGGTCGCTGACGGCGGCGACCGACAACACGACGGCGGCCATCGAGACCAGCAGCAGGGCGAGTTCCACCGGGAGAGTCTTGCGCCTGCGCGGGCCTCAGGCCACCACGTTCACCGTCAGCGGACGACGTCGTAGCGCTGCAGGGTGATCCCGTTGGAGTAGGCGGCGTGCTCGATGAGCGCCAGCCTGGTCTTCGCCGGTGCGTCGCCGTCGGTGAACAGGCGCTTGCCGCTGCCGAGCATGATCGGGAAGACGAGCAGGTGGTAGCGGTCGACGAGTCCGGCGGCCGCGAGGCCCCTGGCCAGGGTCGGGCTGCCGTGGACGTGGATCTCGCCGCCCTCGGTCTCCTTCAGTGCGGCGACGTCGCCCAGCGAGCGCAGCACGTGCACCTCGCCCTCGCCCCACGGCACGGTGTCGCCGGACAACGTCGTCGACACGACGTACTTGGGCATCGCGTTGTAGGTCGCGAACTCCTCCATCGAGGGCCACACCGGGGCGAACTCGTCGTACGACTGGCGACCGAACAGGAGTGCGGACGCCTCGAGGGTCTCGCGGCCCTTGATCTCGTAGGCCGCCGGGTCGAACTCGACGTCCTGGAACGTCCAGCCGCCGTGCGGGTGGTCCCCGCCGCCGGGGGAGTCGACGATGCCGTCGAGGGTGATGAACTCGGTGACGACGATGGGTCGCATGGGTGTGGCCTTTCGTAGGGGTCGAGACGTGGGTGCGGGTCAGGAGGCCAGGAGGTCGTCGATCTGGTTGAGGGCAGAGCTGGCGCCCTCGACGACGCCCATGGCGAGGACGGTCCGGAGGGCCTCGGCAGTGGCGTAGCTCGAGACGAAGGTGGCCCGGGTCGTGCCGTCGGTCTCGACGAACCGGTAGTCCTGGCTCGACTCCGGCATGTCCGGGTCGGGGGTGAAGGAATCGTCGAGGGCGAAGCCGTCGGTGAACGAGAAGCCGTCCGGTCGGTCGACGGTCGTGATGTTCCAGTAGGCGTAGTAGTGCTCGCCCTCGGGGGTGGTCAGGTAGTAGGTCATCCGCCCGCCGGGGGCGAGCTCGTGGTCGACGAAGGTCGCCGGGTGGGTCGGCGGGCCCCAGACCCGCTCGAGCTGGCGCGGGTCGGCGTAGACCTCCCACACGCGGTCGACGGGTGCGGCGAAGTCGGCGGTGATGGTCAGGGTCAGGGCGTCGAGGTCGTGCTGGACGTCGGTGACGGGCATGGTGGTCAGTCCTTCGTGTCGGTGTCGGTGTCAGGGTTCTCGGAGGCGAAGAGCTCGTCCATCCGCGAGATCCGGCCGCGCCACAGCGCCTCGAGCTCGGTGAGCATCGCGCCCACCGACCGGACGGTCTCGACGTCGCCGCTGGCGAGGGCCTCGCGGCCCTGCCGGCGCTTGGTCAGCAGGCCCGCCCGCTCGAGCACGGCGACGTGCTTCTGGACGGCCGCGAAGCTCATGTCGTAGCTGCGGGCCAGGGTCGAGACGGAGTGCTCACCGGCCAGCACGCGACGCAGGATGTCGCGCCGGGTCCGGTCGGCGAGTGCGTGGAACCAGGCGTCTGCCCGGTCCTCCTGCTCGCTGTCGCTCGTGGTCACGGCTTCAACCTACAACCATACGGTTGTAGGTTGTCAAGGGGCCGGCCAGCGTTCTTTGCTGAGCAGGCCGCATACCTCGGCGCGCCCGGGGAACCTGACCTACCTAGGGGTGGGTCGTCCGCCGCTTGGGGGTAGGAGATCCGTCGCGCGGAGTAGCATCGGCGCGCGGTGCGGGTCTCGTGCCACGATCTCGAAGAGAAGTGGGACTGCATCGTGGAGCGACTCGTGGAAGGTCTCCGTCTCGGCGACCGCTACGTGCTGGAGGAGCGGATCGCCTCCGGGGGCATGGCCCACGTCTGGTGCGCCGTCGATGAAGTCCTCCAGCGCCAGGTGGCGGTGAAGATCATGCGGGCCGACATGGACGACGAAGAGGTCTTCGCCGAACGCTTCCGCGACGAGGCCCAGCACTCGGCCTCGCTGATGCACCCCAACATCACGACGGTCTTCGACTACGGCGAGGACGACCACAGGTCCTACCTCGTGATGGAGCTGGTGGAGGGCATGCCGCTGTCCGCGGTCATCCGCGACCAGGGCGCCCTCGACCCCGAGAACGTGCGCTCGATCGTGGCCCAGGCCGCGCTCGGGCTCGGCACGGCCCACGAGGCCGGCGTCGTCCACCGCGACGTCAAGCCCGCCAACATCCTGCTCCGCAGCGACGGCGTCGTGAAGCTCACCGACTTCGGCATCGCGCGCGCCATGGACGGCATCGGCCACACGCGGGTCGGCGAGATGGTCGGCACGCCCAACTACATCAGCCCCGAGCAGGCCATGGGCGAGAAGGCGACCGGCGCCAGCGACCTCTACGCCCTCGGCGTCGTCGCCCACGAGATGCTCACCGGCACCCGCCCGTTCGACCGTGGCACCCCCATCGCCACCGCGATGTCGCACGTCAACGAGCCTCCCCCGGCGCTGGGCGACGACGTGCCGACCGACCTGCGCGCCGTCGTCGCGACGCTGCTGGAGAAGGACCCCGAGAAGCGTCCCGCCAACGCGCGCACCGTCGCCGTGATGCTGGGGGTGGCGAGCAACGAGCTCTCCGGCCTCGACCTCGGCCTCGCGGCCGGCGTCGACAGCGACTACGTCCTGCCGGTCACGCCGATGACCCCGGTGAACCTCCGGCGTCCGGCGCCGCTCGACCAGCCGACCGTCGCGGCCAGCCCCGAAGACCTGCTCGACGAGCCTCGCGACTAGCGGCGCGCAGCCTCGTCGATCAGGGTCGCGAGCGCGGCCGGCTGGGTGAACATCGGCCAGTGGCCGGAGTCGATGTCGACGAGCTCGAGCGCCGTCGCCGTCGCGAGCTCCGGCACGTCGCCGTCGTCGATCCACTCCTGCGCCTCGGCCGGGCTGAACTCGGGGCAGATCAGCGTCAGCGGTACGCCGTAGCGAGCCTCGCTGGTCCAGTGGACCGTGCCCCGGGTGACTCCGACCGGCACCGGGATGACCGTGCCGAGGAGGTCCGCCTTGAGCTCGGCGGACATGTCGTCGGAGTCGGGTCCCTCGAACTTCTCCCAGCCCGGGAACGGCATCGCGCCGTCGACCGGCTCGAAGAAGTCGGCGTACTTCTCGCCGTCGGTCGTCGGGAAGCCGCCGATCAGTGCGACTCCCGTGACTGCGTCGGGCCGCTGGTCGGCCGCCACCCACGCCAGCGTGCAGGCGGCCGAGTGGCCCACCACCAGGGGCTTGCCCTCTGCCGCGTCGACCGCAGCCAGCACGGCCCGCGCCTGGTCGTCGTACGTCGCCGAGGTCGCGCCGTCGCCCTGTCCGGGCAACGTCACGGGGATGGCGCGGTGGCCGAGCTTGTCGAGCTCGGGGACCACCTGGTCCCACGCTGATCCGTCGAGCCAGAGTCCGGCGATGAGCACGATGTCCATGGGTTCTCCTTCGTCGCGGGTGTTCGTCCTTCGAAACCCACCTTAGGGACGGTTCCGGACGCTCCACGACCGGATCCGGTGGGACCATCGTGACCATGAGCGAGATCAGCCCCACCGCCCGCGCCCTGCGGGCCCTGGACATCCTGCAGGGCCGGCCCGGCATCACGGCCTCCGACCTGGCGGAGCGGCTCGGCGTCACCGAGCGCGCCGCCCGCCGCTACGTCGCGATCCTGCGCGAGGCCGACATCCCGGTCGAGTCGACGCGGGGGCCGTACGGCGGCTACACCCTGGGCCGCGGCCTGCGGCTGCCGCCGCTGGTCTTCTCCGCGACGGAGGCGCTCGGCCTGGTGATGGCCGCCCTCGACTCCCAGCACGCCGTCGCCGATCCCGACGACCCGGTCGGGTCGGCGCTCGGCAAGATCCTGCGGGTGCTGCCGAGCAATGTCGCGCGGCAGGCGGTCGCCCTCCGGGAGACCGCTCGGGCCGTCCCCGAGCGGTTCCCGGTCAAGCCCGACCCCACCGTGACCACGGACCTCGTGGCCGCGGTCGCCTCGCAGCGGCAGGTGCGGATCGGCTACCGCACGGCGGCCGGCAACGCGCGCACGTTCGAGGTCGACCCCTGGTCGGTCGTGGTGCGCTACGGGCGGTGGTACCTGCTCTGCCACTCGCACCACGCCGACGAGCTGCGCACCTTCCGCATCGACCGCGTCACTGCGGTGACGATCCTCGACGGCACGTTCGAGGTGCCGGCGGACCTCGACCCGGCCGCCGAGCTGGAGTCGAACCTCGGCAAGGGCTGGGAGCACGAGACGCACGTCGTGTTCGAGGCTCCGCTCGAGCAGGTACGGCCATGGATCCGGCCGACCCTCGGCGAGCTCCGGGCGCGACCCGACGGTGGCTGCGAGCTGGTCGGCACCACCAGCAACGCCGTGGCGTACGCCGGCGAGTGGCTGGCCGGCATACCGCTGCCGTTCACGGTGGTGGGCGGCGACGAGCTGCGGGCGGCGGTGGCGGCGGTCGGCCATCGCCTGAGTGCTGCCGTCAGCGACTGACCGCGACCTCCTTGCCGAGGCTCCAGCCGTCGGAGATCGGCAGGTAGTCGCCGCTCCAGAACGTGCCCGGGTCGTACCAGGTGGCCCGGCGGTCGTCGCGCAGGACGCCCATCTCGATGTAGCAGCTGGCCACGATCTCGGCGCAGAACGCCGCCTCGGGCGTGACCCGCTGGCCCCGCTTGCGGCGCGGCACGTAGGCGTCGCGGCCCCGCAGCCAGCGGGCGCCGAGCTTGGTGAGGCTGGGGAACGAGACGCCGTCGAGCCGGGCAACCGTGCGCAGCATGCCGTCCTCCTCGGCCTGCCCGATCTGGGGCTCGAGCTGCCGCAGCCAGGCGTCCTGCTCGTACTCCGTCTGCCAGCGCGACACGGCCCCGCGCAGGTCGTGGAGCTGGACGCCGCGGTGGTGACCGCCGGTCCACACGTCCTCCTGCTTCTTGCCGAGCTCGGCGTGGAAGATCAGCGGCGGCAGGTCGTCGACGACCACTGCCATCCCGACGTGGTTGACCGGTGAGTTGGTGACCGCGCGGATCGCGCGGTCGGGCGCGCGGCGGCCGCGGAAGAGCCAGATGTCGCCGCTGCGGGTCAGGTCGACAGCCTGGTCGAGGGTCACCGACGTTGCCATGCGCGGCAGTCTGCCGCACGACTCCGCCATGCGCCGACGAGCCGGGGGATACGCTCGTGCGGTGCAGGTGTGGAAGCTGTTGGGACTGGCCGGGATCCTGGCCGGGGTCGCGACCGGCGCGGCCGTGGCCCGCGACGAGCGCGTACGACGTCACTACGACGCCGGCGAGATCCGCGACCGGCTGCACGAGCGGCACGACGAGGCCCTGGCCCGCGCCGCCGACACCACCTAGGCACCGGCGGCGGGCGGACGTCAGGCGCCGAGGGCGAGGCGTACGGCGATCGCGAGCATCACCAGGCCGATGGCGACGTCGAGGACCTGCCAGGCACGGGGGTCGGCGAGGCGCGGTGCGGCCAGCCGGGCGCCGTACGCCAGTCCCGTGAACCAGCCGATGCTGGCCACGCACGCGCCGACGGCGAACCACCACCGGCCGGGCGAGCCGTGGGTGCCGGCGATCGAGCCGAGCAGGAGCACGGTGTCGAGGTAGACGTGCGGGTTGAGCCAGGTCAGCGCGACGGCACGGGCGGCGACGCCTGCTCGCGTCTCGACCGCAGCCTCGCCGACCGCCAGGGCCTGCGGCCGGCTGGCCCGCACCAGGGACAGGACGCCGTACACGGTGAGGAACGCGACGCCGAGCCAGCGGATCACCTCGATCGCCCACGGTGCGCGGTCGACCACGACGCCGATGCCCGCGACGCCGGCCACGATGAGGACGACGTCGGACAGCGCGCAGATGGCGACGACGAGCGCGACGTGGCTGCGGCGCAGGCCCTGCCGGAGGACGAAGGCGTTCTGCGCACCGATCGCGATGATGAGGGACAGGCCGGTCAGCAAGCCGGCAGCGATGTCTCCCACGGGCTCAATCTAGGGGTGACCGGACGCTCGTCCGCACCCCGAGACGCCCCTGACAGACGTCAGGGTCCGCTGCGGGTCTTATCCCATGGCTGCAGGCTTCCGACTGCTGCCAGACTTGCCGGCATGACAGAGCAACCCACGGGGGATCCGGCGCGCGGCGTCGCGGCGAGCGCACACGACCTGGTCAAGGTGTACGGCAAGGGCGAAGCCGAGGTCCGGGCTCTCGACGGGGTCACCGTCGACCTGATGCAGGGCGAGTTCACCGCCATCATGGGGCCGTCCGGTTCCGGCAAGTCGACCCTGATGCACTGCCTGGCCGCCCTCGACACCCCGACCTCGGGCGAGGCCGTCGTGGACGGTACGTCGCTGGGCAGGCTCAAGGACAAGGACCTCACCACCCTGCGGCGTGAGCGCGTGGGTTTCGTCTTCCAGTCGTTCAACCTGGTGCCGACCCTCAGCGCGGAGGAGAACATCCTGCTGCCCCTGAGCCTCGCCGGCCGCAAGCCTGACCGTGCGTGGTTCGACCAGGTCATCGACGCGGTCGGCCTGCGTCCCCGCCTCGGCCACCGACCGAGCGAGATGTCGGGCGGCCAGCAGCAGCGTGTCGCGTGCGCCCGCGCGCTGGTCAGCCAGCCGCGCATCGTCTTCGCCGACGAGCCCACCGGCAACCTCGACTCGACGAGCTCGGCCGAGGTGCTGGGCTTCCTGCGTCGCAGCGTCGACGAGTTCGGCCAGACGGTCGTGATGGTGACGCACGACCCGGTCGCCGCGTCGTACACCGACCGGATCCTCTTCCTCGCCGACGGTGTGATCGTCGACGAGCTGCGCGATCCCGACCGCGACCAGATCCTCGCCAAGATGGCGGCACTGCAGGACGCGGCCGTCAAGAAGGCGGCGAGCTGACGTGCTCCTCCTGACCTGGCGCAACCTGCTCGCCCGCAAGGTGCGCCTGCTGATGAGCACGCTCGCGATCGTCCTCGGCATCGGCTTCCTCGCCGGCGTGATGACCTTCAGCACGGGGCTCAACGCCACCTTCCAGAACATCGTCAGCGGCTCGACCTCCGACGGCCTCGTAAGACCGGCCGGCGACGTCTCGGGCGCCAACGCGGGGGTCGCCACCACGCAGCTGATGACCCCTGCCGACATCGACAAGATCGCAGCCCTGCCCGAGGTCGAGGCCGCGGTCGGCTCGGTCGACGGATTCGGGTCGTTCCTCCTCGGCAAGGACGACAAGCTGGTCGGCGGCCAGGGTGCGCCGACGCTGGCGTTCAACTACGCGCCCGCCGACAACATGGCCGGCGAGGACATCCTCGTGCTCAACGAGGGCGGCTGGCCCGAGAAGCCCGGCGAGGTCACCCTCGACAGCTCATCGGCGGAGCGCGGCGGCTACGAGGTCGGCGACACCGTCACGATGATCGTGCCGACCGAGGACAAGGACCCCCGGCGCACGTTCACCCTCGTCGGCACTGCGGACTTCAACGGCGGCGGCACCGCCGGAGCCACGCTGGTGCTGCTCGACACGAAGGAGGCGCAGGAGATCTTCCTCGACGGCGAGGACGCGTTCACGAGCGCCGCACTCACCGCCGCCGACGGCGTCTCGCAGAAGCAGCTCGCCGCCGCCGCGGACGCCGTGGCACCGGAAGGCTTCACCGCGGTGACCGGGGACAAGGTGGTCAAGGAGACGCAGGACCAGATCGGCCAGTTCCTCGACGTGATCTCCATCTTCCTCACCACCTTCGCCGTGATCGCGATCGTGGTCGGCGCCTTCATCATCTTCAACACCTTCTCGATCCTCGTCTCCCAGCGGGTGCGCGAGTCCGCCCTGCTGCGCGCCCTCGGCGCGAGCAAGAGGCAGGTCACCCGGTCGGTGCTCGTCGAGGCCTTCCTGATGGCCGTGGTCGGCGCGACGCTCGGGCTGCTGCTCGGGCTCGGTCTGTCCCGCCTGCTCGCCGGTCTCTTCCGTACGTTCGGGCTCGACATCGCCGGCGACGTGCTCACCCTCACGCCGTTCACGATCATCGCCGGCTACGTCGTCGGCATCGTGGTCACCATGGTCGCCGCGTTCGTCCCCGCCCGCCGGGCCGCGAAGGTCCCGCCTGTCGCGGCGATGCGCGACGACCTCGTGGTGCAGGAGAAGGGGATGGGCCGCCGCCTGGTGCTGGGCTCGATCGCGATGGCCGTGGGCACCGCGCTCGCCGCGGCCGGGCTGATAGGTGCACCGGGCACCGACGCCATCTGGATCGGCGCGGGCGCCGTGATCTGGGTCGTGACGACCGCCGTGCTCGCACCCGTCCTCGGACACCCGGTGCTGGTTGCCTGCCGCACCGTGTTCGGCCGCCTGTTCGGCACGGCCGGCCGCCTCGCCGGCGAGAACGCGCTGCGCAACCCGCGTCGTACGGGCGCCACCGCCTCGGCACTGATGATCGGCCTCGCGGTGGTCTCGGCCGTCGGGGTCCTCGCCTCGTCCCTGAGCGCGACCAACGACTCGGTCGTCGACGACCAGTTCCAGAGCGACTTCCTGGTCCAGCTGCCGACGTTCCAGGGTTTCCCGTCGGGCTTCGGTGACCGGATGGAGGACGTCGAGGGCGTCGACCTGGTCGCCCGCCAGCAGGGCACCCCGGTGAGCGTCGAGGTCGACGGCAAGCCCGACCAGACGTTCGCGGCGGGTGTCGACCCGGCGTACTTCGAGATCTACGACCTTGCGATGGTCGACGGCACCGCGGAGCTCTCGGGCGACCAGACGCTCCTCAGCGAGAGTCGCGCCGACGACCTCGGGGCTCGGGTCGGTGACCGCATCGACGTCCAGTTCCCCGGTGGGAAGACCATCCCGCTCGAGGTCAGGGGGGTCTTCGAGGACACCCCGACCACCTCCGGCGTCACCGTCCCGCTGTCGGTCCTGGCGGAGGCGGGGATCAAGCGCAGCGACTCCAGCCTGAGCATCACGGTGCAGGACGGCGCCGACCGCGACGCGGTGAAGCAGGACCTCGAGGACGTGGTCAAGGACCTGCCGATCCTGTCGGTCCAGGACAAGGTGGAGTTCAAGGAGCTGATCAGCGGCCAGGTCAACCAGCTGCTCTACGTGATCTACGGCCTGCTCGCCCTCGCCGTGGTCATCGCCGTCATCGGGATCGTCAACACCCTCGGCCTCAGCGTCCTCGAACGCACCCGCGAGATCGGCCTGCTCCGAGCCGTGGGGCTGTCCCGACGCAAGCTGCGCACGATGATCACGCTGGAGTCGGTGGCGATCGCGTTGCTCGGCGCCGTCCTCGGGATGGTGCTGGGCCTGGTCATCGGCGTCGTGCTGCGCCAGTCGCTCAAGGACGACCTCACCGTGCTCTCGCTCCCCGTGACCAGCCTGCTCGTCTTCCTCGTCGTCGCCGTCGTGTTCGGGGTGCTGGCCGCGATCATCCCGGCGATCCGCGCCTCGCGCATGAAGGTCCTGGCGGCGATCGCCACGGAGTGAGCGGTCTCACGGCCACCGCCCCCCGGGTGGAGACGCCCCCGGGGGCCGGTGGCACCGTGGACGGGTGAGTGAACAACAGCTGAAGACCTCCGATGCCCGCCCCGGCGACCGCAGCTTCTTCGGTCAGCCGGGTGTGCTGGCGAACCTGTTCGGCGTGGAGCTGTGGGAGCGGTTCAGCTTCTACGGCATGCAGGGCATCCTGCTGATCTACCTCTACTACTCCGCCGCCAAGGGCGGCCTCGGCATCGACGAGGGCGTCGCGACCGGCATCGTCGGTGCGTACGGCGGCGCGGTGTACCTCTCCACGATCCTCGGCGCCTGGCTCGCCGACCGGCTGATCGGGCCGGAGCGGACACTGTTCTACTCCGCGGTCTGCGTGATGGCCGGGCACATCGCCCTGGCCCTCCTCCCCGGCCTGTCCGGGGTCGGCGTCGGCCTGGTCCTGATCGCCCTCGGCTCCGGCGGCGTGAAGGCCAATGCGACCTCGCTGGTCGGCTCCCTCTACGAGGAGAACGACCCACGCCGCGACGCGGGCTTCTCGCTGTTCTACATGGGCATCAACATCGGTGCCCTCCTCGGACCGCTGCTCACCGGCCTGCTCCAGACGGAGGTCGGCTTCCACTGGGGCTTCGGCGCGGCCGCGGTCGGCATGGCGATCGGCCTGGCCCAGTACGCCGCCTTCCGCGGGCGGCTGCCGGAGGAGACGCACCACGTCGCGAACCCGCTGCCCGCGGGCCTCGGCATCCGGTACGCCGGTGGCGCGGTGGTCGTCCTGGCACTGATCGCCGTGCTGACCTGGGTCGGCGCGATCACGGCCGATCGCCTCGCGAACATCGTGATCGGCATCAGCCTCGTCGCCGCGATCGGCTACTTCGCCCTCATCCTGGGCGACAAGCAGGTCACCGGCGTCGAGCGCAGCCGGATCTTCGCGTTCATCCCGCTGTTCATCTGCAACGTCGTGTTCTGGTCGCTCTACCAGCAGCAGTTCACCGTCGTGACGCTCTATGCGGACAAGCGCCTCGACCGCAACCTGTTCGGCTGGGAGATGCCGGTCTCGTGGGTGCAGTCGATCAACCCGGTCTTCATCATCGTGCTGGCCGGCGTGTTCGCCGCGATGTGGACCAGGCTCGGCGACCGCCAGCCGGTGACGCCGTTCAAGTTCGGTGCCGGCACAGCGCTGATGGGGGTCGCGTTCTTCTGCTTCCTGCCGATGCCCGGCGGCGAGAACAGCGCCCCGCTGCTCGGCCTGGCCGGCATCCTGCTGGTCTTCACGCTGGCCGAGCTGCTGATCTCGCCGGTGGGACTGAGCGCCGCGACCAAGCTGGCGCCGAAGAAGTTCACCACCCAGATGGTGGCGCTCTACTTCCTCTCGATCGCGCTCGGCACCGCACTGGCGGGGACGCTCGCGGGCTACTACGACCCGGATGCGGAGTCGCCGTTCTTCATCTGGATCGGTCTCGCATCGGTCGTCACCGGCGTCGTCGTGATGCTCGCGTCCAAGCCGATCCACAAGCTCATGGCCGGAGTGGACTGAGACTGACATGCTCGCCGCATGATCGAGTCACTCGGGTGGGGAGCGCTGGCCGCCAGCTCACTGGTGGTCGGCGCCGCCCTCGCCCTCGTCCGGACGTGGTCCGACACGCTCGTGGGACTGGTGCTCGGCTTCGGTGCGGGCGCGCTGATCGCGAGCGTCTCCTTCGAGCTCGCCGAGGAGGGGCTGCGGATCGGCGGACCGTTGCCGGTCGCCGTGGGTCTGGCGCTCGGCAGCGCCACGTTCTTCCTCGCCAACCGCTGGGTCGAGTCCAGGTCGACGGGATCGGGTGCAGGTCCGACGCTCGCGCTGGGCGCCTTCCTCGACGGCATCCCCGAGCAGGCGGTGCTCGGCATCGGGCTCGCGGCCGGCGACGGCGTGAGTGTGAGCCTGATCGTCGCGATCTTCGCGTCCAACCTTCCCGAGGCCGTCGGCTCCGCGGCCGACATGCGCTCGTCGGGAAGCAGCCGGCGGACGATCATGGGGCTCTGGGTCGCCGTGGCCGCCGCGTGTGCGGTCGCCACGATGCTCGGCTACCTCGCGATGGACGCCGTCTCGGCCGAGGTCAACGCGGTGGTCGACGGCTTCGCCGCCGGGGCGCTGCTCACGATGCTGATCGACTCGATGATCCCCGAGGCGAAGTCCAAGGCACGCAACCTCGCCGGCCTGGCGACCGTCGGCGGGTTCGCCCTCGCCGCCGGCCTCTCGCTGCTGCGGATGTAGCCAGGGTCAGTATCCGCCGTCGGGTGCGACCATCTCGCCGCGCACACCCAGGAGACGTACGGGCCGGGAGTCGTCGAGCGCCAGGTAGAGGTCGTAGGCCGTCTGCGTGATCACGTCGACGTCGTAGGTCGGCTCGGGGAGCTTGCGCACCTTGGTGAACGTGAAGAACGGCGCGAACCGGATCTTGAGGTGCACCCGCTGCACGGCCCGGTCCTCCTTGCGTACGTCGTCCACGACGCGCGCCGCGAGCTCGGCGAGAGCGGCGCGGACCTCGTCGGGCGTGACGAGGTCGGCCTGGTAGGTCGTCTCGCGGCCGTGCGCGCGGGCCACCCACGGGGTGTCGTCGGGACGCGAGCGTCCGCCGCCACGACCGAGGCGGCCGAGGTAGGGGCCGCTGGACGGACCGAAGGCCGCGACCAGGGCCTCGTCGTCGGCGCCGGCGAGGTCGGCAACGGTGCGCAGGCCGATGGCCTCGAGCCGGGCGCCGATCTTGGTGCCGACGCCCCACAGCGCGGTGGTCGGGCGCTCGCCCATGACCTCCATCCAGTTGTCGCGGGTGAGCCGGAACGTGCCCTGCGGCTTGCCGAAGTCGGTCGCGATCTTGGCCCGGACGAGGGTGTCGCCGATGCCGACCGAGCAGTGCAGGCCGGTCGCCTCGAGCACCCGTGCCTGGATCGAGCGGGCCGCCGCGAGCGGGTCGTCGGTCTCGATGCCCACGAACGCCTCGTCCCACCCGAGCACCTCGACGACGGCGCCCGGGGTCGCGCGCAACGTCTCCATCACCCGCGCCGACGCCTCCTCGTAGACCGGGAAGTCGACCGGCAGGAACACCGCCTCCGGGCAGCGCCGCAGGGCGAGCTTGAGCGCGAGCCCGCTGCGTACGCCGAAGGCCCGCGCCTCGTAGGACGCCGTGGACACGACCGCCCGCTCGGTCGGGTCGCCGCGACCGCCGACCACGACCGGCAGCCCGACGAGCTCCGGTCGGCGCAGCAGCTCGACGGCGACGAGGAACTGGTCCATGTCGACGTGGAGCACCCAGTGGGTCACCTTGTCATCATGGCCGAGGGGTGCGACAGCGTCGCAAAAACCAGGTGCGCCGACGATGGCCGCGCACCTACCCTCGTCCACGGCGAGATCAGCGGCAGGGCCGGAGTTCCGGGCCCTGTTCCGCGCGTCGTACCTCGCCACCACGCCCTGCAAGGCACTGGCATCGGAGCTGTTCACTCCTGTGAGTTCGACTCTCACTCCTCAGGTGGTGGCCGGTGACGACGCGCAGGGTCGAGCCCTGCGGCGGAACCGGTCAGCACGACGGTCCAGGTCCCCGCTCGACACTGTGGTCACCGGCCACCATCCCCAGCACGACCTGCTCCACCCATCCACCACGACTCCACCACATCCACCGACCGACCCACGACTGACACCGAGGAGGCCCGTCATGTCATTCATCCACTCACTCATCCACGTCCTCCGGCCGCGCCTCACCGTGCAGCCGTGGCAGGTGGCCCTCGAGCGCCGCGACGGCGAGCCCACGCGCGTGCTGCGGCCGGGTCGGCACGTCGAGCTGGCCCGGGCGACGTACGAGGTCCTCGACGTGCGCGAGCGCATCGACCTCGTGCCCGCCCAGGAGCTGCTCACGGCCGACGGTGTGACCGTCAAGGTCTCTGCTGTCTGGGTGTGGACCGTCGGCGACCCGGTCGTCTTCACCGAGAAGGTGCGAGACCCGGTGCACGCGGTCTACGTCGCCATCCAGCTCGCCCTCCGCGACGCGCTGGCGACCCAGGAGGCCGAGGCGCTGGTGCGCGCGCCGCGGACCGGGCTGGCGACGGGGTTCACCGACACCGTCGCCCGGGCCGCGTCGGAGGTCGGCATCCGGCTGGTCGACGTCGTCGTCAAGGACGTCGTGCTGCCGGCTGACCTGCGGGCGGCGTACGCCGAGCTCGTGATCGGCCGGCACCGGGCGCAGGCCCAGCTCGAGGCGGCTCGCGCCGAGACCGCGGCCCTCCGGTCGCTGGCCAACGGCGCGAAGCTGCTCGACGACCACCCGTCGCTCGCGCAGCTGCGGCTGGTCCAGGCGCTGCCGCCCGGCTCGCGCGTCGAGCTGGTGCAGCCCGGGCGTACGTCCTCCCGCGAGGACTGAGCCCGACGAGCGGTGCGTGAGGCAGGAACCGATGTCCAGGAACCTGTCCCACGCACCGCTGCTGCATGCCGCGTCCACCCCTGTGGGCGGGCCCGCGCGGTGATCCACCGGCGTACGGTCGCGGGCATGAGCGACGACCAGCCCGACCCGTACGCCGCACACCCCGAAGAGTCCGCCTTCCCGGGCGCGGGGAAGCGGGTCACCGACGAGGACCGGCAGCGGGCGCTCGACGCCGAGCCCGACGGCAACGCGACGGTCGGCGACACGGTGGACACCGACGAGGTCGACTCGGACGCGCACGAGACAGGGCCGGGCTCGCAGGAGGTCGCGGACCAGGCCCACGACCACTGACAAAAGGCGGTGCCCGACGGGTGCGGCCGGTGCAAGAGTGCGGCCATGACCCCGCAGCGACTCGAGATCGAGCAGGCCCTGCCCGGGATGCAGGCCCTCGCCTCGGAGATCTGGACCACCGCTGCGCGGCACCACCCCGGGCAGCTGGCCTGGTCGGCGGCCTATGGCGAGCCGGCCGCGCTCGACCTCGGACCGGTCTTCGTCGTCGACGGCGCATGGGCCTGGCTGGAGTCGCCGGGCTGGCTGGAGGTCTGCGGCGCCGACCCCGAGGCCGTACGAGCCGTCGTGGATGCCGCTCTCGCGGAGTGCGACAGCGAGGTCACCACCAGCACCCTCGAGACCGAGGACGTCGTGCTGGCGGTGCTGGCCGACTCCGGGTTCACCGAGATCGAGATGCCGTGGTTCACCCACCACTTCCTCGACCTGGCCGAGTTGCGTCCAGCGTCCCTGCCGGACGGGTACGCCGTCCGCGCAGTGCGCGAGGGCGAGCACGAGCAGCGGTCGAAGGTCCACCGCGACGCCTGGTCCGCGACGTCGAAGGTCACCTCGGCGGCCTACGAGCGGCTGATGGCCACGTCGCCCTACCGCCTCGAGACCGACCACGTCGTGGTGACCGAGGAGGGCGAGTGGGTCGCGTCGTGCTGCGTGTGGCTCGACGAGAGCGCCGGCGTCGCGCTGGTGGAGCCCGTCGGGTGCGTGCCTGGGCACCGCGGTCGCGGACTGGCCGCGGTCGCCTCGGTCTCGGCCCTCATGGCTGCCCGCGACCTCGGCGCCACGACGGGCCTGGTCTGCCCGCGCGGCGACGAGGACTATCCGGCCCCGGCGAAGGTCTACCGGGGCATCGGGTTCGAGCCCGGCGCGCGGACGCGGACGTACCACTGGCGGCGCGGACCCATGGTGCCGGCCAGCTCGAATTCTGCTCGTGGGATCCGCGAGCAGAGTTCGAGTCAGCCGAGGAACTCGGTGAGCCCCTCGAGCAGCCGGTCCACGTCCGAGTCGTTCGTGTAGGCCGCAAGCCCGATCCGCAGGCCCGAGTCGACGGGCAGTCGCAGCGCGCGGAACGTCTCGTACGCGTAGAAGGTGCCGGCCGGGACGAGCACGTCGCGCTTCGCGAGCTGCTCGTACGCGTCCACGGGCAGGCGGTCGCGGAAGGTGAGGAACAGCGTCGAGGTGCGCTCGGCCGCCCGCGAGTGCAGCGTCAGGTGGTCACCCAGGGCCGCGAGCCCCTCCTCGATGCGACCACGCAGCCGCAGCTCGTGCGCGGCGATGGCCGCGTGCGCCGCCACCAGGCGCTCGCGCCGGGAGTCGCCCGTGCCCAGGGACGCGATGACGTCGACGGCAGCACAGACACCGGCCAGCAGCTCGTAGGGCAGGGTGCCGAGCTCGAACCGCTCGGGCACCGCGTCGCTCGACGGCAGCAGCTTGTCGGGCCGGAGGGTCTCCAGCAGGGCCGGATCGGCGATCGAGCGCACCGCAGTGCGGGCCGAAGAACTTGTAGGGCGAGCAGACCATGAAGTCGGCTCCCATTGCGGTGACGTCCGGCGCCGCATGCGCCGCGTGGTGGACTCCGTCGACGTGGACGAGCGCACCGACCTCGTGCGCGCGGGCCGCGACGGTCGCGACCGGCGGTCGGGTGCCGAGCAGGTTGGAGGCGGCCGTCATCGCGACCAGCCGCGTCCGCTCGGTGATCGCGTCGAGCGAGGACAGGTCGAGCTCGCCGGTCGCCGGGTCGAGCCGGAGCCAGTGCACGGTGACACCGGCACGTTCGGCTGCCTGGATCCACGGGCGGACGTTGGAGTCGTGGTCCAGCTCGCACAGCACGATCTCGTCACCGGGTGACCAGGTGCGCGACAGCGTCCGGGAGAGGTCGTACGTCAGTGCGGTCGCGCTGCGGCCGTGCACGACACCGCCGGGCACACCGCCCACCAGGTCCGCGATCGCGGAGCGGAAGCCGGCGACCGACTCCTCGGCGTTGCGCTGGCTGACGGTCGCGGCACCGCGCTGCGAGAGCGGCCCGGTGAGCGTACGGGCGATCGCCTCGCCGACCACCCGCGGCGTCTGGGTGCCGCCGGGGTTGTCGAAGTGGGCGATCCCTGAGTCGAGCGAGGGGAACTCCGTGCGGAAGGCAGCGACGTCGAAGGGCATGCCGTCAGCCAACCAGACCGCTCAGCTGGCGATGTGCACGACCGCGTCGCCGGAGTTCACCAGAGGGGCCTCGGTGCGCCCGATCACGATGCCGTCACGGTTGGCG
This sequence comes from uncultured Actinomycetota bacterium, assembly GCA_963711175.1. Lineage (GTDB taxonomy): Bacteria > Actinomycetota > Actinomycetes > Propionibacteriales > Nocardioidaceae > Nocardioides. The sequence continues at coordinate 3,407 of CAVQDC010000029.1, read as the reverse complement.
TACACAGCTCGGAGGGTCTTGCCGAACGAGTCGAACAGGGTGCCCAGTCGCTCGCCGTCGGTGACCTTCTGGCCCAGGTGGGCGTCGAGGTGCAGGATGCCGGTGCGGCGGGCCCGGACCCAGCCGCTCGAGCGGCACTCGAGGCTCGGCTCGACCGCGAACTCCTCGAGCGGCTCGATCATGCCGAGCATCGCCAGCACCCGGCGTACGCCGATCACGCCGGCCTCGACGGCGTAGTCGTCGAAACGCAGCGGCTCGCCGGCCTCGTAGAGCAGGACTTTCGCGCCGTGCTCGCGGGCGGCATGGCGCAGCGACCCGTCGCGGATCTTGGCGTGCAGCATGACCGGTGCGCCGAACGCGGCGGCCAGCTCGCGCGTACGCGGGTCGTCGAGGTCGGCGCGCACCTGCGGCAGGTTGCTGCGGCGGTCGGACCCGGTGTGGAGGTCGATGCCGACCTCGCAGCCGGCGACGATCTCACGCATGAAGAGGAAGGCGATGCGGCTGGCCAGGGAGCCGCGGGCCGAGCCGGGGAAGGAGCGGTTGAGGTCGCGGCGGTCCGGCAGGTAGCGGTCGCCGGTCATGAAGCCGAGCACGTTGACGATCGGCACCGCGACCAGGGTGCCGCGGAAGGTCTTGGGGTCGAGTCCGGCCATCACCTGGCGGACCACCTCGACCCCGACCACCTCGTCGCCGTGGATGGCGGCGTTGATCCAGATCGTGGGCCCGTCCTCGCGGCCGTGCACCACCCGCACCGGCAGGGTGACGTCGGCGCCGGTGACCAGGCGCGTGATCGGGAGCTCGAGGGCGCGCACCGTCCCGGCGCGGATCCGGACACTGCCGATGGCGAACGACTCGCGGGCCACTAGGCGACCGGAGCGGAGTCGGGGTCAGTGGTCACGCGCTCAGGTTAGTCGGGGTGAAACGCAAGGCAGCCCGCCCCCGTGGCGGTGCGTGGGAAACTCGCGGCATGAGCAACGTCCCGATCGACCTGGCCGACAGGTTCGCCACGTTCTCCGAGCACTGGTCGCCCAAGGTCGTGGCACGGCTCAACGACTACGAGATCAAGGTGGTCAAGGTCCGCGGCGAGTTCGTGTGGCACACCCACGACGACACCGACGAGCTGTTCCTGGTCGTCGCGGGCGAGCTGACCATCCAGCTGCGCGACGGTGACGTCACCCTGCGCCCGGGTCAGCTGTACGTCGTGCCGCGCGGCGTCGAGCACTGCCCGATCGCCGAGGGCGAGGTGCACGCGGTGCTCATCGAGCCGGTCGGCGTGGTGAACACCGGCGGTGCCGGTGGCCCGCTGACCGCGACGTACGACGACTCTTTGATGTGACGGGCAACCAGGCAACTTCGCGCCGCGGGCGCGCATCCCACGCAGGACACCCTCCCGATCCCGAGGACCCCGCATGCGACCGCTTCCCCTGCTCACCACCGGTCTTCTCGCCGCGATGCTCCTGCCCGCCACACCGACGTACGCCGTCGGCGAGACGTGCCAGGGGAGGCCGGCGACGATCGTCGGCACTCCCGGCCAGTACGGGCTGGCCGGCACCGAGGGTGACGACGTCGTGGTCACCCAGGGCGCCAGGGGCGTGGCGACGCTGGGTGGCAACGACCTCGTGTGCATCACGAGCGCCCTGCCGTCCCCCGCCAGCGTCAGCCTGGAAGCGGGATCCGGCGACGACGTCGTGGATGCCTCGGCAGCCACCGGCCCCCTCGCGGTCGTGCTCGGCCCGGGTCGTGACACCTACACGGGCTCGCCCTTCGACGAGTACGTGGTGAGCGGGACCGAAGGCTCCGAGTACGAACCGCCGGTCGACATCGAGCGTGATGTCATCACGACCGTCGCGGGTGGCGACGACTCCGTCATGTCCGGGTCAGGCCCAGCAGCGCCCAACTCCGACGTCGTGGTGCTCGGCACCGACGACGGTGCGGGCCGCGGCAGCGAGGTCGTCTGGCTCGGCCCGATGGCCTCGGGCGCGAGCCTCGACGGAGGTGGCGGTGCCCGCCTGACGTTCTACGTCGGCACGGGGCAGGTCGTCGTCGACGCCCGGGCCGGCACGTACACCGAGGACGGCCGTCAGCTGCTGCGGTGGTCCGGGTTCGACCGCTTCACCACTGGCGGCACGGCGCCCACCCCGTCGTCGTTCACGTTCCTCGGCACCGACCGCGCCGAAGAGCTCAACCTCCGCTTCGCGGACGCGCGCACCACCCGTCAGCAGATCGACATGGCGGGAGGGAAGGACTCGCTCTCGCTCGAGTACGGCGACAACGTCGGCGCGCGCGGCAGCACGTACGAGGGAGGCCCGGGGCAGGACCACGTGAACATGTGGGCCGGCAGTCACCTCGACCTCGACCTGGCATCGGGTCGGATGGAGACCCGCCATGCAGGCCGCACCGTCCGCACCAGCCTGGAGGGTTTCGAGACGCAGCTCCTGGGCGCCAGGGACCTCGAGCTCGACGGCACCAGCAGGGCCGACGTGATCCGCTTCTACGCCTGCAAGGCGACCGTGCACGGCCGCGGCGGTGCCGACGACATCGCGCAGACCCGGCGCAACTACCACGTGCCCCGGCCGCGCTGCCACCCGTGGAAGTTCCGCCTCTTCGGCGGCGGTGGCAACGACACCCTCCGCGGCAGCACGGACCGCGACCTGCTCGTCGGGGGCCGCGGGCGCGACACGATCTACGGCAACGGCGGACGTGACCGGTGCAGTGGCGAGAAGCTGCGGAGCTGCGAGATCGCGCTGCGCTGAGCCCGGGCTACTTGCCCCAGTTCTTCCGGCGTACCGCGCGACGCGGCCTGCCGCCGGCGTACGACCGCGACGAGTCGACGAGGTAGCCGCGCTCGAGGGCCTCGCGACCGATCAGCATCCGGAAGCCCATCTCGTCGCGGTTGCTGAGGGTCATCACGGTCGTGATGGTGCGGCCGGCCAGCGCGACGTCGAGCGCGACGGCGTACCGCTGCTCGACCTGGCCGTTGCTCGAGCGCACCTCGCGACGGTCGAGGACCGGGAGGTTGAGCTCGACGTGGTCCTCGTCGGACTTCTGCCACGGGTGGATGGAGAAGCGCACCCACTCGGTGTCGTCCTGCAGATGGGACTCGAGGTCGAAGGCGTGGATCGCGGACGACCGCGCACCGGTGTCGACCTTGGCCTTGACCCACTCCAGGCCCGCCTGAGGGAGGCCGACCCACTCGCGCCAGCCGACGACCACCGGAGGTGGTGCGTCCACGGGCTCGGACGGCACGGGGGTGGTGGACACCCGGCCATCCTGTCAGGTCGCCGCGTGCTTGTATGAGGCCCGTGAAGCTCGCCATCCTGTCCCGCGCACCGCGCTCCTACAGCACCCAGCGGCTGCGGACTGCCGCCCTCGACCGCGGTCACGACGTCAAGGTGCTCAACACGCTC
>CAVQDC010000028.1:0-149755 GCA_963711175.1 uncultured Actinomycetota bacterium | reverse complement strand
GCACAGCTCGACTCGCTGGGCGCGACCAGCACCCGGATCGTGGTGACCAGCGACCTCGACGAGCACGCCATCGCCGCCCTGGCCGCCGCCCCGGTCGACGCGTACGGCGTCGGCACCCAGCTGGTGACCGGCTCGGGCCACCCGACGTGCGGGTTCGTCTACAAGCTGGTCGCCCGCGAGGACAGCTCCGGAGAGCTCGTCTCGGTCGCCAAGCGGTCCCAGGACAAGGTCTCGGTCGGCGGTCGGAAGTACGCCCTGCGCCGCCTCTCCGCCACCGGCACCGCGCAGGCGGAGGTGGTCGGCATCGGCGAGACGCCGGCCGACGATGGCAACGACCGCGCGCTCCTCGTCCCGCTCGTCCGCGACGGCGAGGTCGTCGGCCGCACGACCCTCGACGAGGCCCGCACCCGCCACCGGGCGTCGCGCGCCGAGCTCCCCCGTGCCGTCACGATGATGTCCGCCGGGGACCCGGTGATCCCGACCGTCTTCGAGGGCGGCTGAGCCTCCGGGTCTGGTACACCCGTCGCGACCTCGTCCCTCGGTCGCGGGGCCACTCGACCTCCCTCGCCACGCCGTGCACGACTCCTTCGTGCCCGACTAGTCTCGTGAGATGGCACGAGCACTGATCGTGGTCGACGTCCAGAACGACTTCTGCGAAGGCGGGTCGCTCCCGGTCGTCGGTGGTGCGCGGGTGGCCGCGGACATCGGGGACCTGCTGCACCGGTGGCACACCAAGCACGTCGACGGGCCGGCGTACGACGTCGTGGTCGCGACCAAGGACCACCACGTCGACCCGGGCGAACACTGGGCACTGAAACCCGACTTCGCCGCGTCGTGGCCGGTGCACTGCAAGGCGGGGTCCGAGGGTGCCGGGTTCCACCCCAACCTCGATCCGCAGCCGTTCGACGAGGTGTTCTACAAGGGCGAGCACGAGGCGGCGTACTCCGGCTTCGAGGGGCGTACGGCCTCGGGCGAGGCGCTCGCCTCCTGGCTCCGGACCAGGAACGTCACCGAGGTCGACGTGTGCGGCATCGCCACCGACCACTGCGTGCGCGTGACCGCGCTGGACAGCGCGACCGAGGGCTTCGACACCCGCGTCCTGACCGCGCTGTGCGCCGGCGTGGCCGAGGACACCACGGCGGCGGCGATCACCGAGATGTCCGGCGCCGGCGTGGAGATCGCCTAGCAGGTGGCGGTCAGGACCACGTCTCGCTCAGCACCACTTCTCGGCCAGGGTCCGCAGCACCTTGACGGTGCGAGCCGTGCCCTGGCCGAGCGCCTTGTACTCCTTGGACGCGAGCAGCTTGGACGTGTGGATGTTGCCGTCGAGCAGGACGTACGCCGCCCGCTTGTCGACCACGACGGTCTCGCCGTCGTGCTCGAGCGCGTGCACGGCCTTCGCCGTCGCCGCAGTGGGCGCTGCGGCGTAGAGCGTCACGTAGTGCTGCCCGGACGGGTCGTGCTCCGCGTGCAGCTCCTCGGCACGGGCGGTGAGCGCGGCCAGGTCGGCCGTGGTGAAGACGACGTCGGGATCTCGAACCCCGCCTCGGCGGCGTACGCCTTCTCGAGCGCGGCCTGCACCTTGGCCACCGATCGCGCCGAGTGCGTCAGCCGTACGTTGCCGGTGTTGATGTACGTCTCGACGTCCGAACCGCCGGCGGCCTCCGTCGCGGCCTTGATCGCGTCCTTGGGGAACTTGCGCGTGGCGCCGAGGTTGATGGCACGCAGGAATGCGACGTAGGTGGCCATGTCACGATTGTGCCGCCATTCGATGGCAATCCTGTGACCACTGGACTGGACCAGTCCCGATCCGGGCTACGGTGCAGGAATGACCTCACGACTTCTTGCCATCGGCGTCACCGCCGTCGCCCTCTCCCTCACGGCCGCAGGATGTGCGAAGGACGACACCTCGACGACCACGGAGTCGGGTGCCACCCTCATCTCCGAGGGCACCCTGACGATCTGCACGCACCTGCCCTACGAGCCGTTCGAGTTCACCGACGGCGGCGAGGTCGTCGGCTTCGATCCCGACGTCCTCCGTGTCGCAGCCGACTCCCAGGGCTGGGACACCGAGGTGGTCGACATCGGCTGGGAGACCATCGTCTCGGGCGAGGCCCTCAACACCAGCCAGTGCGACGTCTCGGCGGGTGCCATGACCATCAACGACGAGCGCGCCGCCGTCATGGACTTCTCCGACCCCTACTTCGAGGCCACCCAGGCCATGATGACCAAGGCCGGCGCCGGGATCAGCTCACTGGACGACCTGGCCGGCAAGTCCGTCGCCGTCCAGGACGGCACGACGGGCGCCGACTACGTCCGCGAGAACGCTCCCAAGGACACCAAGATCGTCTCCTTCGAGGACGCCGCACTCATGCAGCAGGCGGTCAAGACCGGCAAGGTCGACGCCGGCGTCAACGACAACGGCCTGCTCAACTACTTCGTCAGCCAGAACCCGGACGTCGAGGTCTCGACCGAGTTCAAGACCGGCGAGAGCTACGGCTTCTCGGTCAAGAAGGACTCGAACGACGACCTGCTCACGATCATCAACGACGCCATCGCGAGCGACGGCTACGACAAGGTCTACGAGGAGTGGTTCGGCACCGCGCCCTCCGCGTGACATCTCTGCCCTGTCCCCTGCCGAAGGTGAAGTGAGTCCATGGCGAGTCCGCGTCAACGCGCCGCGAGATGGCGCTACGTCCAGTACGCCATTCTCGTGCTCGTCGTGCTCGTCATCTACTTCGTCGCCGACTGGGGCCAGATCCAGCGGGCGTTCTGGAACTGGGATGTCGTCAAGGACCAGTTCCCCCGCGTCCTGACCATCGCGCTCAAGAACACCCTGATCTACACCGCGTGCGGCTTCGCGTTCGGCTTGGCGCTCGGGCTGGTCCTGGCCCTCATGCGCCTCTCGAGCGTGGGGCCCTACCGGTGGATCGCGACGGGCGTCATCGAGCTCTTCCGCGGGCTGCCCGCGCTGGTCGTGTTCATCGCGCTCAGCGTGGGGTTCAGCCTGGCCTTCCCGCAGTACGCGATCCCGTTCGGGAACCTCGGGATCGTCACCCTTGCCCTGGGACTGGTCGGCGGCGCCTACATGGCCGAGACCATCCGGGCCGGCATCCAGGCCGTGCCCAAGGGTCAGATGGAGGCCGCGCGGTCGCTCGGGATGTCGCACGGACGAGCCATGGTCAGCATCGTCGTCCCGCAGGCGTTCCGGATCATCCTGCCGCCGCTGACCAACGAGCTGATCCTGCTCACCAAGGACTCCTCGCTCGTCTACATCCTGGGCCTGTCGCTGTCGGACTACGAGCTCACCAAGTTCGGCCGGGAAGGCATGAACTCCGCCGCCAACCTGACCCCGATCATCGTCATCGGCCTGTGCTACCTGCTGATCACGGTGCCGCTGTCGATCGTCGTACGCCGCATGGAGAGCCGTTCGGAGAGGGCCCGCTGATGACCACCACCCACGACACGGCAGACACGCTGCGCAGCGATGCCGCGATCGACGTCCAGCAGCTGCACAAGTACTTCGGCGACAACGAGGTCCTCAAGGGCATCGACTTCCACGTCGGCAACGGCCAGGTCGTCTGCGTGATCGGCCCGTCCGGGTCGGGCAAGTCGACCCTGCTGCGCTGCGTCAACCTGTTGGAGACGCCCACCAAGGGCAAGATCTTCGTCGAGGGCGTCGAGATCACCGACCCCGACGCCGACGTCGACAAGATCCGCGCGCGGATCGGCATCGTCTTCCAGCAGTTCAACCTCTTCCCCCACATGACCGTGCTGCGCAACCTGACCATCGCGCAGCAGAAGGTCGCCGGCCGGAGCAAGGACGAGTCGATCGAGATCGCGCGGGCCAACCTCGAGAAGGTGGGCCTCGCCGAGAAGGAGGACGCCTACCCGGCGCACTGCTCCGGCGGTCAGATGCAGCGGGTCGCGATCGCCCGCGCGCTCTCGATGCAACCCGACATGATGCTCTTCGACGAGCCCACGTCCGCCCTCGACCCGGAGCTGGTGGGCGACGTGCTGGCGGTCATGAAGGACCTGGCGGCCGAGGGGATGACGATGATGGTCGTGACGCACGAGATGGGCTTCGCCCGCGAGGTGGGTGACAAGCTGGTCTTCATGGATGGGGGCGTCATCGTCGAGGAGGGCGACCCGAGCGAGGTGCTGGCCCACCCGCAGCACGAAAGGACCCAGTCGTTCCTCTCGAAGGTGCTCTGACCCCTCAGGGCCGCTTGCACTGGCTCGGCGGGGTGACCTTCGGGTCGAAGACGTGCACCGGCGGCGCGATGCTCTTGCCGTTCGGTGACTCCTTCATCGTCATCGCCCACCAGCCCACGCGGTTGTCGAGCGTCGCGCGCTCGTCCTTGGGGAGCTTGCTCCACATGCCGTCCACGTCGATGCCGACCTCGATCAGGTGCCCGTGGGGCTCGATGACCGCCTTGGCCTCGGTGTCGTAGGGCAGTGAGGGCACCGTCTTGAACAGGCCCTTGGGCAGGCCGGCCAGGACGTCCTTGAAGCCGAGGGACACCGACACGTCGTCGCCGTCGGCAGAGAGGGCACGTCCCTGGGTGATCGCCCACGCCGGGTCGAGCTCGCGGGGCAGCGCCCAGCCGTACTCGTCGTTGCCGGTGATGTCGGCCCAGCAGTCGTCGGAGCCGGGGCCCCATGCCTCGCTGTTGAAGTAGGTGCTGTTGTTGACCACGAGGTAGTCGATCTGCTGCGCGTTGCCGTCGAGGGTGGTGTCCATCGAGATCTCGCTGTAGCCCGTCGACGGGCTGAAGCGGGCGTCGAGGTCGAGGATCCGCCGACCGCCCTTGTCGGGGCTCTTGGTCAGGAGCTGACCGTGCCACTCGACGATGCCCATCTTGTCGACCGTGTCGACCATGTTCGTCAGCTTCTGGCCGAGGAGGGCAGCTCCCGTGGGCTTGGGCTCTGCTGCCGAGCCGGAGCCACCGCACCCGGACAGCACCATCAGCGCGCCGGCGGCGAGCGCCGCGGCGTACGAGGTGGTGAGGCGTCGAGTCATGGGAGGTCCCCGATCGGGTACGGGCGTTGCGAGCACGGTGCTCGATTTCGAAGGGTAGAACTCCCGCAGGAACCTGTCAGACGAACCGAAGATCTCGTCAGGTCGCCATCCACCGGCGTGCTGCGTCGACCACGGCGTCGGTGAGCTCCGAGACGAGCGACGAGCCGAGCCGCCAGTGCTGCCAGAACAGGGCGACCTCGGGCCGGCGCCCGGGCACGAGCTCGACCAGCTCGCCCCGCTCGAGCTCGGTCGCGACATCGGACTCCGGCAGCAGCCCCCAGCCCATGCCGACGCGGATCGCCCGGTCGAACTCGCGGACCGACGGGAGGTACGTCGCCGGCGGCGTCAGGTGGCGACGGGTCACCCGGCGCACGAAGTCGTGCTGGAGCGAGTCGTTGCGGTCGAAGGCCACGATCGGCGCTTCCGCCAGGGTGGTCGAGCCGACGCCGTCCGCGAAGTGCTGGGCGTGGAAGTCGCGGGTGGCGACCGCGACGTACCGCAGCCGCCCGAGGCGGACCACCCGGCAGCCGGGCACCGGCCGGGGCTCCCCCGTGATCGCCGCCATCACCTCACCGCGGCGCAGCCGCTCGGCCGTGCGCGTGTGGTCCTCGCGGACCACCTCGAACACCACCCGGTGCCGGGTCTGCACCTCGGCGAGCGCGTCGACGAACCAGCCGTAGAGGGCGTCGGCGTTCACGGCGATGGGAAGCGAGGTGTACGACGTGCTCTCGTCGTCCGCCTCCTCGACCAGCTCGGCGACCGCCTCGCGCTCCAGCAGCTCGGTCTGGGTGGCGAGCCGGACCAGCACCAGGCCGGCCTCGGTGGGCTCGAGCGGCTTGACCCGGTGGAGCAGGACCCGGCCGATCCGCGTCTCCAGCGCCTTGATCCGCTGGCTCACCGCGGAGGGGGTGACGTGCAGGTCCCGGGCTGCCGCCTCGAAGGTCCCGAGCCGCACCGCGACCGCCAGTGTGCGCAGCGCCACAGGGTCGAGCTGAGTGATGTCTTTCATAGTTAGAGATCCTAATGATTCGTCAGAATAGTTCGCTGGATTGTGGCTGGCGCGCGTCCTACCGTTGACCACATGTTCCAGGTTGCTCTCACCGGTCTTCTCACCGGACTCGCTCTCATCGTCGCCGTCGGCGCGCAGAACGCCTTCCTCCTCCGTCAGGGGATTCGCGGCGAACACGTGCTGCCCATCGTCCTGACGTGCCTGGTCTCGGACGTCGTGGCGATCACCGCCGGCGTCGCCGGGCTCGGCGTCGTCCTCGAGCGCTGGCCGGCCGTCCTGCCGGCCGCCCAGGTGCTCGGCGGCGTCTACCTGATCGCCTTCGGCGTGCACGCGGCGATGCGCGCATGGCGCCCCGGCACGCTCGAGTCGGGCGACGGCACGGCGATGACGACCGGTCGCGCGGTCATGCTGACCCTGGCCCTCACGTGGCTCAACCCGCACTTCTACCTCGACGCCGTGCTGATGCTCGGCACCGTCGCCAACAGCTTCGGCACCGACCGCTGGTGGTTCGCGTCGGGCACCCTCGTGGCGAGCGTGCTCTGGTTCTTCGGCCTCGGCTACGGCGCCCGGCTGCTGCGCGGCCTCTTCGCCCGTCCGGCCGCCTGGCGCGTGCTCGACTCGGCGATCGCCGTCGTCATGGGCACCCTCGGCGTCGGGCTGATCGCCCACTGAGCTCGAGTTGAGTTGCATAGCATTGCTATGTAGTTTGGAGAGGTGGACGACACCGACATCTCCGGGCTGGCCAGCGACCTCGTGGTCCTCGCCGCCCGCCTGACCCGCGCGGTCCGGCGGGAGATCGCCCACCCCGCCGGGGTCCGTGCGCTGTCGCTGCTCGACGAGCACGGGCCCTCCGGCGTCACCGCGCTCGCCGCCGCGGACCGCTGCAGCCAGCCGACCATGACCGCCACGGTCCGGAGCCTGCGCGAGGCCGGTCTGGTCGACCGGCAGGCCCACCCGCACGACGGGCGCGCGTACGTCGTCGCCCTCACCGACGCGGGCCACGCCGAGCTGGCGCGGATCCGCCACGCCAACGCCGAGCTGGTCACCGCACGCCTGGCCACCACTCACCACACCGCCGAGGAGGTCGCCATCGCCGTCGCGGTGCTCCGCGACGTCCTCGACCTGCACCCCATCCCTACGTCGCAGGAGGACACCACCCCGTGAGCACCATCATCCCGAGCGAGGGCACCGCCAGCCCCTCGATACTGCGCCAGCCGCGCGCCGTCTGGGCCGTCGCCTTCGCGTGCGTCATCGCCTTCATGGGCATCGGCCTCGTCGACCCGATCCTCAAGGAGATCGCCGGCCAGCTCGACGCCACCCCGAGCCAGGTCTCGCTCCTCTTCACCAGCTACATGGCCGTCATGGGTGTCTCCATGCTCGTGACCGGCGTCGTGTCGAGCCGGATCGGCCCCAAGCGCACGCTGCTCGCGGGACTCGCGCTCATCATCGTCTCCGCCGCACTGGCCGGGATGTCCGACAGCGTCGGCGCCGTGATCGGCTTCCGCGCGGGCTGGGGCCTGGGCAACGCGCTCTTCGTCGCCACCGCGCTCGCCACGATCGTCAGCGCATCGGCGGGTTCCGTGGGTCAGGCAATCATCCTGTTCGAGGCTGCCCTCGGTCTCGGCATCGCCTCCGGCCCGCTCATCGGCGGCCTGCTCGGCCAGATCTCCTGGCGCGGCCCGTTCTTCGGCGTGTCCGTGCTGATGTCGATCGCCCTCGTGGCGACCGCGTTCTTCCTGCCGTCGACTCCCCCGACCGGTCGGCCGACATCGTTGCTCGACCCGTTCCGGGCGCTGCGGCACCGGGCCCTGCTGCTGCTCGCGCTCGTCGCGATCTTCTACAACCTCGGCTTCTTCACGCTGATGGCCGCCGGGCCCTTCGCGCTGCCGTCGTACTCGATCATGGGCATCGGCTGGACCTTCTTCGGCTGGGGCCTGCTCCTCGCCCTGACCTCGGTGTGGCTGGCGCCCGTGCTCCAGCGGCGGTTCGGCACGCTGCCGACGCTGACCGCCGTCCTCGCGCTGTTCGCGCTCGACCTCGCGGCGATGGCGCTGGGCGCCGAGCACGAACCCGTCATCACGGCCGGGATCATCGCCGCCGGCGCCTTCCTCGGCGTGACCAACACCCTGGTCACCGAGGCCGTGATGGGTGCGGCGCCCGTCGACCGGCCGATCGCATCGGCGGCGTACTCGTTCGTCCGGTTCACCGGCGGCGCCGTGGGCCCGTTCGTCGCGCTCAAGCTCGCCGAGCGGATCGACCTGCACGCGCCCTTCTGGTTCGGAGCGGCGGCGGTCAGCGTCGGCGTGGTCGTGGTGGCGGCGGGATCGCGCACCATTGCTGCCGCACTGGCCGGGCAGCCCGACCCGCACGGCGTCGTCGAGGCCGAGAGCGAGCTCGTCGGCGACCTCGCCTAGAGCTCGGCGAGCGCCTCGCGCAGGCGGGCGATCGCGATCGGCCCGACCCCGTGCATCGCGGCGAGCTGCTCGGCCGAGTACGCCGTCACCTGCTCGAGCGTGGTGACGCCGACGTCGCGCAGAGCACGCGTGGCGGGGGCGCCGATGCTGCGCGGGAGCGGGGTGCCCGCCTCGCGGGGGGCTCGCTCCCTCGGCGCGGGCAGCCCGGCGTCGACGACCGCCTCCCCACGGGGTGACAGCAGGTAGCCGATCGCCAACGACTCGGTCAGGCCGAGCTCCTTGAGCTTGCGGACGTCCTTCTTGAAGTCCTGCGTCTCCCTGCCCACCTGCGCCGCCAGGTCGGGCGCGCGGACGGTGGGGTTGAGGTCGATCAGGTCGAGCGTCTCGCGCGTCCACGCGCCGTACGACGACGACGCGTCGAGCCGGTCGAGGCGCGCGATGATCGCGGCGATCTCGTCGGCATCCGGGACGGCGGACCGCAGCGTCTCACGCGGGTCTGCGCCGGCGTACACGAGACCGATCCGCCACGCCGGGTCGGTCGCGCGGGCCGACAGCGCCTTCTTCAGCGCGGCCAGCGACGGCGCGCCCGCCCGGCGCGCGTCCTCGGCGCGCAGGCTGGCGATGCTCACCTGCTCGACCGAGGTGACCTCGATCAGTCCCACACCCGTACGCATCCGGGTGCCGACCACGACCCGCGGTCGCGCCCAGCGCCGGAACGCGAGATCGATCGTGCCGGCCTTGATCGCGGCCAGCTCGGCCGGGCGGATCATCATGCGATCAGTTTTGCAGAGCCCACCGAGCGGTGTGTGAGGCGGATTTCCGACCGCCAGAATCCGCCTCACGCACCGCCGGTCGACCGGGCGGTGCGTGAGGCAGGTTTTCAGTGCGACAAAGCCGCCTCACGCACCGCTCGACGGCGGCTCACAGGTTGCCGCGGGCGTCCTGCTCGCGCTCGATGGCCTCGAAGAGCGCCTTGAAGTTCCCCTTGCCGAAGCCGAGGGAGCCGTGGCGCTCGATGAGCTCGAAGAAGACCGTCGGCCGGTCGCCCAGGGGCTTGGTGAAGATCTGGAGGAGGTAGCCGTCCTCGTCGCGGTCGACGAGGATGCCGCGCCGCTTGAGCTCCTCGATCGGCACCCGGACCTCGCCGATGCGGGCCCGCAGCTCGGGGTCCTCGTAGTAGGAGTCCGGGGTGTTGAGGAACTCCACGCCGTTGGCGCGCAGCGCGTCGACGCTGGCCAGGATGTCGCCGGTCGCGACGGCGAGGTGCTGGGCGCCGGGGCCGTTGTAGAACTCGAGGTACTCGTCGATCTGCGACTTCTTCTTGGCGATCGCGGGCTCGTTGAGCGGGAACTTCACGCGGTGGTTGCCGTTGGCGACGACCTTGGACATCAGCGCCGAGTAGTCGGTGGCGATGTCGTCACCGATGAACTCCGCCATGTTCACGAAGCCCATCACCTTGTTGTAGTAGGTGACCCACTCGTCCATCTTGCCGAGCTCGACGTTGCCGACGATGTGGTCGAGGGCCTGGAAGAGGCGCTTGGGCTCGCCGTCCTTCTTGCCCCAGCGCTGCGGAGCGGTGACGTAGCCGGGCAGGTAGGGCCCGGCATAGGTCTGGCCGTCGACCGTGCGCTGCACGAGGGTGTGCCGGGTCTCGCCGTAGGTCGCGATCGCGGCGATCCGGACCGAGCCGTGCTCGTCGCTGACGGTCTCCGGCTCGCGCAGCACGGTGGCGCCGGCCTTGCGGGCCTGGGCGATGCACTGGTCGACGTCGGGCACCTCGAGGGCGATGTCGACGACGCCGTCGCCGTGCTTGGCGTGGTGCTCGATCAGCGGGCTGTCGGGCGACACGGCGCCGCTCACGACGAACTTGATCGAGCCCGACTTGAGCACGAAGGACTTGTGGTCACGGGTGCCGTTCTCGGGACCGGTGTAGGCGATGAGCTCCATGCCCCACGCGGAGGCGTAGTAGTGGGCGGCCTGCGTCGCGTTGCCGACGACGAAGCAGATCGCGTCCCACCCGGTCACCGGGAAGGGGTCGGCGTCGGCGTCGTACTCCACGAGGCCGACGAGCTGTCGCAGCTGCTCCAGGGACAGGTCGGCCTTCATCTCGTCCACGGTCAGGGCGCCACCGGTCGAGGCGATGTCAGTCGTCATGGGGCCAACCCTGCCGAAGATGCGGCAAGGTGTGCAACAGTACGTCGAAACATTGGGCACTTTGCACACGATCGAGGCGCAGATGGACGCAATCGACAGCAAGCTGATCGAGATCTTCGCCAGTGAGCCACGCCTCGGGGTGCTCGAGGCCAGTCGCCGGCTCGGCATCGCCCGCGGCACCGTGCAGGCGCGGCTCGACAAGCTCGCCACCGCCGGGGTGATCACCGGGTGGGGGCCGGACCTGTCCCCCGAGGCGATCGGCTTCCCGGTGATGGCGTTCCTGACCCTCGAGATCCGTCAGGGATCGGGCGGGAAGAGCGGCCACGACGCGGTCGCGGCGCACCTCTCGAGGATCCCCGAGGTGCTCGAGGCCTACACGATCACCGGCGTCGGCGACATGTGGGCGCGGGTCGTCGCCCGCTCCAACGCCGACCTCCAGCGGGTGATCGACCTGGTGCTCACCGAGCCCGGCATCGACCGGTCCACGACGGTGATCGCGCTCGCGACCCAGATCCCGTTCCGGGTCGTGCCGCTCGCCCGAGCGGCCGCTCTCACCTGAGGCGTTCGCCGACCTCGCGGGCCGCGGCGATCACCTGCGGCGCGACGAACTCCTCGTCGATGGCGCCGTCCAGCGTCACGATCCCCACGCTTGCCCGCAGCCCGTCGACGCTGCGGACCGGTGCGGCCAGGCCGCGGGCGCCGCTCTGCAGCTCGCCGGTCGTGACGGCGTACGCCGGCTCGTCGACGTCGAGCAGCGCGATGGCCTTCCCCGCCGCCCCCTGCGACAGCGGGTGGCGGGCGCCCACCCGGTAGGACACGTGGAAGTCGGTCCACGTCGGCTCGACCACCGCCAGTGCCAGCGCCTCGTCGCCGTCGGCCACCGTGAGGTGCGCGGTCGAGCCGAGCGTGTCCGCGAGCGTGCGGAGCACCGGCATCGCGAGGTCGCGCAGGAGCGGCTGGACGGCGCTGGCGAGGTGCAGCACGCCGAGCCCGACGAACAGCCGCCCGCGGGCGTCGCGTCGCACCAGGCCGTGCTGCTCGAGGGTGCTGACCAGGCGGTAGACCACGGTGCGGTTGACCTCCAACCGACCCGAGAGCTCGGTGACGGTCAGCCCCTCGGGGCTCTCGGCCAGCACCCGCAGCACGCGCACGCCGCGGTCGAGCGTCTGGGAGGTCTCCGAAGGCACGGACCCGACCCTAGCGACCAGCGCACCCGTCAGGAGGTCTGCCTCATCGCCCACTCGCGGATCCGGTTGATCCGCTCGCCGAGCTGGACGGCGTTGGCGACGGCCGCGGGCGGGCCGCCGCACTCCTTGCGCAGCGCGGAGTGGGTGATCCCGTGCGCCTGACCGGTGCGGTGGTGCCACGCGGCGACGAGACCGTTGAGCTCGCGGCGCAGGACCCCGAGCTGCTGGTGCGTGCTGAGCTGCTCGACGGACTCGACCACCCGGTCGCCGGTGCCCTCGCTCGTACGCCGGCGGGCGCGCTCGCTCTGCCGCGAGTGCAGCAGCGCGCGCATCTGGTCGGGCTCGAGCAGGCCGGGGATGCCGAGGAAGTCCATCTCCTCCTCCGACCCGACGTGCACCTCGCCCGAGTGGCCGAACTGGGCGCCCTCGTAGAGGACGTGGTCGAAGGACGCCGTCGAGCCGAGGGCCTCCCACGACATCTCCAGCTCGTCGGAGGCGCCCTCCTCGGCGTTCGCGGCAGCGAGCAGGTCGTTCTCGGCCGCGAAGATGTCGTCCTCGTCGGTGATGCGTCGGCCCAGCACGTGGTCGCGCTGCGCCTCCATGTCGGAGGCGAACCCCAGCAGGTGCGGCACCGACGGCAGGAACACCGAGGCGGTCTCGCCGCGCGAGCGGGCACGTACGAAGCGACCCACGGCCTGGGCGAAGAAGAGGGGCGTCGAGGTCGTGGTCGCCCACACCCCCACCGCGAGGCGCGGCACGTCGACGCCCTCGGAGACCATCCGGACCGCGACCATCCAGCGCTTGTCGGACTCGGTGAAGGTCGCGATCTTCTTCGACGCGCCCTTCTCGTCGGAGAGCACCACGGTCGGTGCCTCGCCGCTGATCTTCTTCAGCAGCGCGGCGTAGGCCCGGGCGGTGTCCTGGTCGCTGGCGATCACCATGCCGCCGGCGTCGGGGACGTGGCGGCGTACCTCCGAGAGCCGCTTGTCCGCCGCCTCCAGCACCGCAGGCATCCACGACCCCAGCGGGTCGAGGGCCGTCCGCAGTGCATGGGCGTGCATGTCCTTGGTCAGTGGCTCCCCCAGCCGGGCGACGATCTCGTCGCCGGCGCGGGTGCGCCACTGCATCTCACCGGAGTAGGCCATGAACAGCACCGGGCGTACGACGTGGTCAGCGAGGGCCTGGGCGTAGCCGTAGGTGAAGTCGGCCGTCGACGTGGGGATGCCGTCGTCGCCGGGCGCATAGGTGATGAACGGGATCGGGTTGATGTCGGAGCGGAACGGCGTGCCGGTCAGGGAGAGCCGTCGGGTGGCGGGATCGAAGGCCTCGCGCACGCCGTCGCCCCACGACATCGCGTCGCCGGCGTGGTGGATCTCGTCGAGGATCACGAGCGTCTTGAACCGCTCGGTGCGGATGCGCATCGCCAGTGGGTTGACCGCGACGCCCGCATAGGTCACCGCGATCCCGACGTAGTCGTCGGACGTCTTGCCCTTGCCCGCGGAGTAGGCCGGGTCGATGGGGATGCCGGCGCGCGCGGCCGCCTCGGCCCACTGCGTCTTGAGGTGCTCGGTCGGCGCGACGACCGTGATCCGGTCGACGACGCGGCGGCTCAGCAGGTCAGCTGCCACGGTCAGGGCGAACGTCGTCTTGCCGGCTCCTGGCGTGGCGACGGTGAGGAAGTCCCGCGGCTGGCGGGCGCGGTAGTCGTCGACCGCTGCCTGCTGCCAGGCACGCAGCGAGGGCGCAGTGCCCCAGGCGGCCCGGTCGGGCCACGCGGGAGGCAGGGGCGCGTCGGGGCGCCCCGTCACGCCTCGGGACCCGAGCCGCCCGAACCGTCACCGGGCTTGTCACCGGGTTTCATCGACTCCCAGACTTCCTTGCAGTCCGGGCACACCGGGAACTTCTCCGGGGCACGCGACGGCACCCAGACCTTGCCGCACAGCGCGATCACGGGGGTGCCCATGACCATCGCCTCGGTGAGCTTGTCCTTGGGCACGTAGTGGGAGAACCGCTCGTGGTCACCTTCGTCGGTCGGGACCGTCTGACGCTCTTCGATCGTCGTGGTGCCCGGCGAGAATCCGATGGTGCTCATGACGGGAAGCCTAACGCGGACGGACCCACAAGAAGATGTTGGCAACGCCGCGACGGGTGCCGTGGAGCAGGTCGTGACCGTCACTGACGTACGCCACGCGGGAGCCGTCGTCGCCCAGGGACGCCCAGGTCTCCTGACCGCTCGGCGGGGCGGTGAACGGCGACGTACGCGTGCCGGTGGCCCGGTCGACCAGGCGGAGGTGGCGGGTCGGTGTGGCGACGGCGTAGCGTGGTGCCGTCAGCCGTGATCGCCGTCCCGAAGTTGCGGCTGGGACCGACGGGGGTTCCCAGCAACGTGTCGCGGACGCCTGCGACGGGGTCGCCACCATGGCCGTGTCCCGCGGCGACCCCGACTCCCCGCACCGACACGAGCGCGCCGTTGTCCGACACGTCGACCCACGAGGGGAACCCGCCCTCGAGGCCGGTCCGACCGGCGCCGCGGAAGGCGCCGGTCGAGGTGTCGAGCAGCTCGCTGTCGTTGCCGCCGGAGAACAGCGCGAACCGCCCGTCGGGCGAGAGCCCCGCGAACGACCGGCTCTGCAGGTCCGCGACCACGATGCGGGTCGCGCCGGTGGCGCGGGTCCACTCCACGAGACGGGCCGGAACACTCCCGGGCGGGTCCTGGAACAGCACCCGCTCGCCGTCCGCGGTCAGCGCCGCACCCGCGGTTCGCTGCGCCACGAGGGTGCCCGTCCCGTCGGTCCGGTCGATGAGGAACAGCCCGGGCGACAGCTGGACCAGCAACCGCTGCCCGTCGGCACTGACGCCCTTCAGGACGGCCCACGCCTCCGGGTGGACCAAGGACACCTGCTGTGACGCGGAGTCCCAGACGTAGAGCCGTCCGACCGACGAGACGGTGCCGGGCACCAGGTTGGTCGCGTAGGACGAGAACACCACCGTGCTGCCGTCACCGGACACGGTGACGTTCGTGCTGGCCGCGTTGGCCGGGCGTCCGTCGATCCCTCGGGTGAGGAGCAGCGTGCCGGGCGCAGCCCGTTCGGTCACGGCCTTCAGCACCACGACCGTACGACGCTGCTCGCCCCGTTGCTTGCCGACGCCACGCTCGTCGAGCACGACTCGCCACCGCCCCAGCCCGGGTGCCGTACCGGTGAGGCGGCCGTGGCGCAGCCGCACCCAGCGGGGCAGCCCGGTTGCCTCGGTGATCCGCCAGTTCTCGCGCCGGTAGTCGTAGCGCTCACCGCTCAGGACCGTGTCCACGACGCGGTTCACGGCCATCCGAACCGCCACTGGAGCGGCGACCCGCACGCCCGGGGCGGCCTCGGCCACCGGAGACGGCACCGCGACCGCTGCCCACACCACGACGGCGGCCAGTGGGACCACCCCGGTCCGAGAGATCATCCACATGCTCGGGAGACGCGCCCCGGCGCCGATCGGTTGCGCGGGGCCGTCGACTCAGTTCAGCTCGGGGTCGACGGGACGGTTCGCGTGCCAGGCAAGCATCCCCGGCTGGCGCCGCATCACGTCGCGTCGCAGGCCGCTCGTGTCGCCCCGGAACGCATCATTCGACTCGGAGCCGACGACGTACCAGCTGCCTTCGTCGACCTCGTCCGCCAGCTGGTCGGCGCCCCACCCGGCATAGCCGGCGAAGACCCGCATCGCGGTCACCGAACCGTCGACGAGCTCGGTCGGGGTGTCGAGGTCGACCATGCCGAGCAGTCCGGCGACCGGACGCCAGCCGAGGGGTGTCGCCTCGCTGTCACGGAGCCGCGCCACGGCGAGAGCGCCGTCGGTGCCGACCGGTCCGCCGCGGAAGAGGACCTCGGGCTCGGCCACGACCTCGCGCCACGGCTCGAGCACGTCGGCGACCAGGACCTGCGACGGGCGGTTGAGCACCACCCCGAGGGCACCCTCGTCGTTGACGTCGAGCAGGAGCACGACCGTGTCGACGAAGTGGGGGTCCTGGAGTGCCGGTGTCGCCACCAGCAGCATCCCCGACGCAGGCTGCATGCCCTCCACTATGGCCGATCCGGCAACTTTTCGCGCGGGCGACCGGAGGTTCAGGCGGCCAGCACGGCCCGGATCCGCTCGACCAGCGAGCTGGGGGCGGCGCCGCCGGGCGAGCGTCGACGGGGCACGTACGACGTACGCGCGCCGAGCTCGATCGCCCGGCCCACTCGCTGGGCCGCTGGTCCGGGGGCGCTCGCGCGGCCGGCCATGAGGGCGAGCATCTCGTGCTCCTTGCCCGTGGCCACCGACATCACCCGGGCCATCTCGGGGTCGGTCGGGTGGGAGGCGTAGTGGTCGAGGACGGCCCGGATCCCGGGCAGGTCCTCGGCGGCGCCGAGCCAGGCGAGGGCGACGGCGCCCTCGAGGTCGAGCGGCTGGTCGCTCAGGCGGCGCTCGACGTGCCCGGCCAGGCGGGTGTGCCAGCGCAGCTGCAGGGCTCCGAGCAGGGTGAGCTCGTCGCCGAAGGTCTCGGTGACGCCCGGCACATCCATCGGAAGGTGTGCGGGGGCGGTGCCGTCGAGGCGCGAGTCCGCGGTCGTGACGACGTCGCGGAGGACGTCGGCTCGGCGGTGGTGGGACGTCCAGGTCATGGCGGTCTCCTTTGTGACATACCGAAGGTACGTACTTTCAGTATGCCCAGCGCGTGAGCCCGTCACAAACCCTCCCGCCGTGAGTCGGGTCACCTAGGCTGCTGCGGGTGAAGACTCGGCGACAGCGCTACTCGGAGTCCACGAAGCGCGCGCTCGTCGACGTGGCCGAGCAGCTCTTCACCGAGCACGGCTACTCCGCGACCTCGCTCGACGCGATCGTCGCCGGGGCGGACGTCACCAAGGGCGCGCTCTACCACCACTTCAGCGGCAAGCAAGCGGTGTTCGAGGCCGCCTTCGAGCGGGTCGAGTCACGAGCCACGGCCAGCATCGGGGCGGCGACCGAGAGCCACGACGACCCGTGGGAGAAGGCCCGGGCGGGGCTGCGCGCCTTCCTGGCGGCAGTCCAGGAGCCGGGCTACCGCCAGGTCGTGATCTCCGACGGCCCGTCGGTGCTGGGGCACGAGCGGTTCCGCGAGCAGGAGGAGCGCTCGACCTACGCCATCGTCGACGAGATCGTGCGCTCGGTCCTGGCCGGCGACGAGTGGGGCCTCGACGAGCAGATGCTCGACACGTTCACGCGCATCTTCTTCGGCGCCATGTCGGCAGCGGGCGGCTCCGTCTCGGTGAGCGACGACCCTGCGGCCGCGGCCGCGCGGGTCGACGCGGCCATCGGCTTCATCATGGCCGGACTGCGTCAGCTCCTCGAGAGCGGCGAGGTCACTTCGCGAACGTGAGGTTGCCGTTCGCTGCAGGCAGCAGCTCGACCCAGGTGTGCCCGGCCGGGACCTTGAGCTCGCCGCCCTTGGTGGCCAGCTCGATGGCGCCCGTCAGGCCGTCCTTCTTCCAGGTGCCGCGGATGAGGCGACCCCCGTGGAAGAGCATCGCCGGGCCCTTGCCCTCGAACTTCGTCTCCGGCACCGGGTAGCCGGCGGGATCCCGGTAGCCGGCGTCGCCGATCTGGACCCGGAGCACCAGGACCGAGTCGGCCGGGAACTGGTCCCCCTCTGCGGCGTACGAGTCGGTGTTGACGTAGCCGCCCTTCTGGAACTGCCAGGTGGTCGAGTGCCCACCGAAGTCCGCGGTCAGCGTGGTGGCCTTGCCGCCCTTCGGCAGGTCGTCCTCCGTGCCCCAGGGCAGGTAGGCCGGCGGCTCGTCCTTGCTCTTGAGCCGCTTGGCGATGTCGGAGAGGTGCGCGAAGAGGTTGTAGGGCGCCGAGCGCGAGTTGTCGCGGTAGACGCCGGCCGCACCCTCGGTGATCCACGGGATGCCGGCGCCGTTGATGCGCTTGATCGTGATCGCGGCGGCACCACTGGTCACGACGGTCGCGCCGTCCGGCACGATGCTGATGTCGCTGGCACGCATGGAGCGCACCGGCCCGATGTTGGCCGGGACCTTCGAGTAGTAGAACGCCGCGAGCCGGGTGTAGCCGCCCTCGACGAGCTCCTCGACGACCATGTCCGCCGACCCGAGTCCGACCTGCGGGGCGCTCGAGGAGGTGTTGTCGACCTTCGTGACGATCACGGGATGCGACGGTGCGTCGGTCGTGCGCTCGAGGCCGGTCAGGGGCCAGTACGTCGGCTCCGGCGGCTCGCTCGTCTCGGACGAGGTCGGCGTCGACGGTGCCGACTCGCTGGGCGCCTCCTCGTCGTCTCCGCCGCCGCAGCCGGCGAGCAGGAGCGAGGCCGCGACGAGCGTGGCGACGACTCCCTTGAGCGAGTACGGGTGAGGACGGTGACGCACGGGGGAACTCCGTTCGAGCGGGGATTCTGCCTTGCAGTGTGGGGGCGCGCCTTCCCTGTTGAGGGAAGGCGCGCCACAGGGTAGATCAGCAGGACCTGCCTACCAGCGACCGCCTGTCACCCGGGTCATGAGCGTCGGCGCAGCGTGCCGCCGAACCAGCTCGAGGTCCACGGAACGGCGATCCGGACCCGCTGGCCGGAGCCCGGCGAGTGGACCATCACGGCGTGGCCGTGGGACCACGTGAGGAAGATCGCGGCGTGGTAGACGCCACCGCTCCCGTAGAAGAACATCAGGTCGCCGGCGCGCATGTCCTGCTTGGCGATCCGGCGGGTGAAGCCTGCCTGGGCACCCGACGTACGCGGAACCGCGAAGCCCGCGCGACGGAAGCTGTAGAAGACCAGGCCCGAGCAGTCGAACCGGTCGGGGCCGGCAGCGCCGTAGGCGTACGCGTCGCCGCGCTGGCGCATGGCGATGTCCTTGGCGCTGACGACGCGGGAGCTGACGCGCTGGGCGACGGTCCGGGCCTGGGTCTGGTTGTCGCCCGCCGGGGGCGGCGTGAGCGGGCAGCGCGGTGAGGCCGAGAACGGCGAGGGCGAGCGCGGAGGCTCGCGCCGTACGAGAAGTCGCAGGCATGGATGATTCCTTTCCCACGCCTGTGAGGTGAGCTGTCGGGTGAGGGCTGGAAAGTGCCCCGCCGCCGGTCCTCCCCGATGAGGACACGAGCGTCTTTACCCCGAGCCGACGCACGCGTCGGCAGTGGAACCTGTGGGTCCCCCACTCCTGCCCTCGAACATCTCGGGGGTCGTCCCGGGCGGGCAGGACTCGGCGTTGTCCGGGACGGTTGGGTCGTTCACGACCGCACAACAACGTGACAGACCACTGCGGGGCTCGCAAACCGGCGTCGCCGGAGGATCGTGGAGTCCCGCGTGACGTGGGTCACCTCAAGTCGAGTGGATCACTCGACTACACGCTCAGCCGAGCTTGCGCCCGCCGTCGACGTACAGCGTCTGGCCTGTGACGAAGGACGCATCGTCGCTGCACAGGAACGCGGCGGCGGCGGCGATGTCCTCGGGCTGGCCGACCCGACGTACGGGCGTGGCCTCGGCGTTGAGCCGCTGCAGCTCCTCGGGCTCCATCTTGAGCCGGCGCGCGGTCGCGTCGGTCATCTCCGTCGCGATGAACCCGGGGGCGATCGCGTTGGCGGTGATGCCGAAGGGGCCGAGCTCGATGCCGAGGGTGCGGGTCAGGCCCTGGATGCCCATCTTGGCGGCCGAGTAGTTGGCCTGCCCGCGGTTGCCGAGGGCGGAGACGCTGGAGAGGTTGAGGATCTTGCCGTACTTCTGCTCCACGAAGCGCGACTGCGCGGCCTTGGTCATGTTGAAGACGCCCTTGAGGTGGACGCCCATCACCATGTCCCAGTCGTCCTCGGTCATCTTGAAGAGCAGGTTGTCGCGGGTGACGCCGGCGTTGTTGACGAGGATGTGGATCCCGCCGAGCTCGTCGACGACGCGTTGTACGGCGGCCTCCGCGGCAGCGAAGTCCACGACGTCGCAGCCCACGCCGATCGCCTGCGCCCCGTCGGTCAGCTCGAGCCGGCCGGCCGCTTCCTGGGCGGCGGCCTCGTCGAGGTCGAGGACCGCGATCGAGGCTCCTTCGCTGGCGAAGCGCTGCGCGATGCCGAAGCCGATGCCTCGTGCTGCTCCGGTGATGACGGCGATGCGGCGGTCGAAACGACCCATCTCGATGACTCCTCAGCTCGGCGATCTGTTCGCGCCGACCCTAGTCCTCACGGGTTCCACGCCCTGACCTCGGTGGCGTCGATCACCGAGCGCCACGCCTCCCCGCGCTCGAGGCTCAGCAGCACGTCCCTCGTGCCGGTCGCGGTGTCGAACACCTCGAGAACGCCTCGCGTCCTGGGAGACTCGAGGAGGTTGCCGCTGCGCGCCAGCAGCAGCCTGCCGCCTCCGGCGCGACCCAGGTGCCAGAGGCCGGCGGTGCCCGGCACGCGGGCGACCGGGCCGGACCCGACCTGCTGGGTCAGCACGCCGCCCCGGCGCGCCCAGGCCTGGCGCCAGCTGCTGCCGCCGGCCCGCACCAGGTCGCCGTCCTGCGTCACGTCGACCCGGCCGGCGTCGTCGATGCGGTGGAACGGGCCGAGGACGGTCGAGCCGCCGTCGAGGTGCACGGCACGCAGCGTGTTGCCGCCATCGGCGTAGCAGCTGGTCAGGACGCTGGCCTCGTCCAGCCACCGGATCGGGTCGCAGCTGCCTGGCGGGGTCAGCTCGGTGGCGCGCTGCCGCTCCAGGTCGACGATCCACCAGTCGGGTCGGTCCCCCGCCGGACTCACGAGCGTGCGTCCGTCCGGCGACGTCATCGGGGCGCCGCCCGTCGATCCCGGCAGTCGGGTCCGCTCGCCGTCCCAGCTCTCGGCGACCAGTCGGCCGGCCGCGCCCTTGCCGTAGAGCGCCATCAGGATCCCTGCGCCGTCGGGGTCGAGGGCGGCGGAGATGGCGCGCCTCGGGAGGCCGAGCTCGTGGGTCTCGCCCGTCGTGAGGTCGTACGACACCACCGTGTCGTAGGCACGTCCGTCGCGAGTCACCGTCACCAAGGCCGTGTGCAGCTCGGGACGCCAGTCGGCGAGGACGAAGTCACCCGCGACGTAGCCGTCGTCCACGGTGAGCGGGGAGGACCACACCGGGTGCCGGACGCCATCGCGGGTGATCACCTCGAGCGAGGTCGTGGGGTTCGCGGGCGGGTCGGCCTGCTCCCAGACGTTGCCGATCACGGCGATCGTCGAGCCGCGGCCGAGCTGCGCTTCCGTGACCGTGGCGGTGACCGGTACCGGCTCATCGGCGCGCGTCGGGGTGCGAGCGGCGGCGGGCTCGGCCGTCGACGCCGGGGCAGGCGTGCACGCCGCGAGGGAAGACGCGGCGAGCACCATGAGCAGGGTGGCGACCCATCTGGCGGGGAGTGGCGCGAGCCCGGTGTGCGGCATCACCCCATCCAGGCCCGCACCTCGGTGGCGGCGATGACCTCACGCCACGACTCGGAGCGCTTCAGGGAGGTCAGGTGGGTCTCGGCCCTGGTCACCGGGTCGAAGAGGCTGAGCACGCTGCGCGCCCCCGGCGAGCCGCAGTCGTCGTCGATGTGGGCGATCAGCAGCTCGTCGCCGCGCGTACCGATGAGCGAGAGCACTCCCTCGTCCCCGGGCACCCGCACCAGCCGTACCTCGCCGGCCCGCGTCTGACGGGTGAGGAAAGCGCCGCCACAGCCGCCGTACGACTCGTAGTAGTCGCGACCCTGCACGGCGCGCACGTCGGCGTCGTCCATGACCGGCGGTCCGGTGCGTGCCGGGCGCATGGTGTGGCGCACGCCCAGCGGCACCGACGTGCCGTCGAGGTCCACGAGGCGCAGCTGGCTGCCGCGCCGGTTGCCGCACGAAGCGACGACGGAGTCCGCGTCGCCCCAGCGGCGCGGGGTGCAGTACCCGCGGGTGGCGACCTGGACGCTCGTCCGAGCGGCGAGGTCGGTGACCCACCACGTCTGTCCGTCGGTCGTCACCAGGGTGTGGCCGTCCGCGGACGTGATGGCCGAGCCGTCGCCCGAGGCGGGGAACCAGGTCTTCGTGCCGTCCCACGCGAGGTGCCCGACGCGGCCGCCACTGCGCCCCGAGGAGTAGGTGGTCAGCAGCACGCCGGAACCATCGGGAGCGAGGGCGACGGTGCTGGCCCGCCGCGGGCTTGCGACCTCGCGCTGGGTGCCGGTCGTGACGTCGTACGCCACCAGCTTGTCGCCGTCGGCGCCGAGCGAGACGCGCAGCAGGGCGGTGTGCAGCTCGGGGCGCCAGTCGCTGAGGGCGAAGTCCCCGTGGTACCAGCCGCGCCGCGACTCCTCCACGGCCACGGAGTAGACCGGATGGCGCACGCCGTCGGGGGTGATCACCTCGAGCGAACGCGCCAGCCCGTCGGCGCCGAGCTTCTCGAAACGGCCGTGCGTCACGACCGCGACCACCGAGTCCGGCCCGAGCTGCGCGGCGGTCACGGTGGCGGTCGTCGGAACCGGCAACGTCGTACGGGCGTCCCGGTCCGGCAGCCGCGCGCCCGCGGGCGCAGCGGCGACGGTGAGTCCGAGCAGCGCAGCAGCCGCCACGGCAGCAAGTCCCGAGATGTGCAGGTGTCGCATGGTGTCCCCCTCTGTCTGATGGGAGACGCACCAGGGTCCCGATCGGTTGCGCCACTGGACCAGTTGTGGCGGGTGGCGCGCAGCGAAGTGCCACTTCTCGCCTTCCATCGCTACCGTGTGCACATGGGTCGGAGGGAGTTCCGGGCCGCCGCTGTCGTGGCGGCCGCGATGGCAATGGCAGCAGCGCTGGTGGCGTGGACCTTCCACCTGCCGCTGCGCGACCCCGACGGCGCATCCCTGCCGACCTGGTTCCGGCTGCCCGTCATCGTGGCGTCGGCCGTCGCGCTCGACGTCCTCACCCGCTGGGTGCTGCTGGTCCGGCGCGGCGGAGCGGCGGGTCGCCCGGCCCTGCGGACGGTGCTGGTCGAGCGCTGGAACCGCGAGCAGATCATGTTCACCCTGAGCGGGCTGGTGACCTGGTACGTCGCCTACGTCGCCTTCCGCAACCTCAAGAGCTATGTGCCGTTCGTGACCGACCGGATCGCCGATCCCGAGCTCGCGCACCTCGACCGGCTGCTGTGGTTCGGCCACAACCCGGCGGTCGTCCTGCACGACGCGCTCGGCACCACGTGGGCCAACTGGGTGATGGCCGCGGTCTACCTGATCTGGATCGGCCTCATCCCCGCGAGCCTGGCCATCGCGCTGGTGTGGACACGCCGCTCCCACGCAGGCGCGTGGTACGTCACGGCCATCTCGATCGACTGGCTGCTGGGCGCCGTCCTCTACTACGCCGTGCCGTCGCTCGGGCCGACGTACTCCTCGCCCGGTTGGTTCGCAGGGTTGCCGCACACCCCGAACACCTCCGTGCGTGACGTGCTGCTCGCCGACCGCATCGAGGTCCTCGGCGGCCCGTGGGACACCCACACGGTCCAGACCATCGCCGCCTTCGCGTCTCTGCACGTCGCCGTGATGCTCACCATCTGCCTCGTCGTCGAGGCGATGCGTCTGCCCCTGGTGGTCCGGGTCGCGGCCTGGACCTTCCTCGCCCTCACCATGGTCGCGACGGTCTATCTCGGCTGGCACTTCTTCGTGGACGTCCTGGCGGGACTGGTGGTCGGCACAGCGGCGTTCGTCCTCGGAGCCAGGGCCACCGGCAATCCGCTGAGACGACGCGACGAGCCCTGGACCTTCCGCGCCGCCCTCGACGTCCCCGACCACTCCGAGCGCGACCCGATCGGCAGCGGTCAGGTCTGAGGCGCGTCAGGCCCGGGTCGACTCAGGCCCGGGTCGACTCAGGCCCGGGTCGACTCAGGACAGGGCGTCGCGCAGCCTCTCGGCGTACGCCGCCGCCTCGCCGTCGGCGTACTTCGTGCGCGGCCAGAAGAAGCCGCGCAGCCCGTCGCCCTTGGTGCGCGGCACCACGTGCAGGTGCAGGTGCGGCACCGACTGGCTGACGGTGTTGTTGATCGCGACGAACGACCCCTGCGCACCGAGCGCGTCCTTCACCGCGGTGGCGATCCGCTGCGCGGCCTCGAGGAACGGGTCCCGCATGACCGCCGGCAGGTCCGGCAGGGTGTCGACGTGCTGGCGCGGGACCAGCAGCACATGGCCCTTGAACACCGGGCGGGTGTCGAGGAACGCGACCAGGTCGTCGGTCTCCAGCACGAGGTGGGCATCGAGGTCGCCCGAGACGATCTGGCAGAAGACGCACGCGCTCACGGCTCGGATCGTGCCACAGGCGGCCATCGGCCGGCCTCGTCGCGGACCAGCACCTCGAACGGACGGCCGTCGCGAGCCGCGGCGAAGGAACCGATGCGCCTGAACCCGAGGGACTCGACCGTACGGAGCGCGCGCAGGTTGAAGGAGGCGACGGTGACGCGGAAGGCCGCGGGTGCGAGGTGCGTGCGGCCGAACTCGAGGCCGACCGAGATCACCGCTCGGCCAAGGCCCTGCCCGGTGAGCGTCGGCCGCAAGCCGCCACCGGTGTCGAGTGCCGTGGCGTCGTATGTCCAGCCGGGCACCTGGCCGTCCGGGCCGAAGGACCGGAAGCCGATGAGCTGCTCGCCCGCCAGCACTGCGTGGAACCCCGCAGCTGGGTCGAGCAGCTCATCGGGCTCGACGCCCTTCATGTCATAGACGCCGTACGGCGCCTCGTAGGTCCACGTCGCCATGTCCTCCGCATGCGCACGCGTCAGCGGCGCGATGCGGAGGGAGGCCGGGTCGATCAGCTGGGTCACCGCGGCAGGCTCTCACGCCGGACCTGCACATGGTTGAGTCGACGACATGAGTCCTCTGCCCTACGAAGAGCTCGCCTTCGCGAACACCCCGATCGGGGAGATCAGTCTGCGCAAGCGCTACGACCGGGTGACCCAGCGGTGGGTCCACGAA
Organism: uncultured Actinomycetota bacterium; assembly: GCA_963711175.1. Taxonomy (GTDB): domain Bacteria; phylum Actinomycetota; class Actinomycetes; order Propionibacteriales; family Nocardioidaceae; genus Nocardioides. The sequence continues at coordinate 125,069 of CAVQDC010000028.1, read as the reverse complement.
GTCCGGTTGGGCGAGGAATACCTCATGTCGAGCCAGTTCAACGCCACCGAGCTCGCCCTCGCCCGGCTGGGTCTCGCAGAGGCCCGGGGCGACGAGCTTCGCGTCCTGGTGGCCGGCCTGGGCCTGGGCTTCACCGCCCACGAGGCCCTCCAGGATCCCAGGACCACACGGCTCGTCGTCGTGGAGCTGGTGGGCGCGGTCATCGACTGGCACGTCCGCGAGCTCGTGCCGGACACGCGCGGGCTTGCCGCCGATCCTCGGTGCGAGCTGGTCGAGGCGGACTTCTTCGAGATGATGCGCACGGGACGGTGTCCCCGGATCGACGTCCTGCTCGTGGACATCGACCACTCCCCCGAGGTACTGCTCGCACAGGGACACGGAGACTTCTACTCCGCCACAGGTGTCGGCTCGGCAGCAGATGCCCTGAGCGATCAAGGGGTCTTTGCACTCTGGTCGGACGACCCGCCCGAGGACCGGATGCTCGAGCACCTGGGGACCGCGTTCGCGGAGGCCCGCGCCGAGGTGGTCAGCTTCGACAACCCGATCACACGCGGCACCTCAGCGTGCACCGTCTACGTCGCCCGCGGGCCGCGCCGGGTGACCTAGGGTCGCGGGGTGCGCATCGTGTCCCTGATCCCGTCGGCCACCGAGATCCTCTTCGCGCTCGGCGCCGGCGACGAGGTGGTCGGCGTGACGTTCGAGTGCGACCACCCTCCCGCCGCGCGCGAGCGTCGGGTGGTGTCGACGTCGGCCATGCCCGAGGGCCTCACACCACAGGAGATCGACGAGTTCGTCGGAGCGGCCCTGGCCGCGGGCGAGGACCTCTACCGGCTGGACGCGGGCGCGCTCGCGGAGCTCGATGCCGACCTCGTGGTGACCCAGGACCTGTGCGCCGTGTGCGCCATCGACGTCTCCACCGTCGACGCCGCGCTGGCCCACCTGGGGTGCCGGGCCGACGTCGCGACCATCGACCCGCACACGCTCGACGACGTGCTGGCCTCGGTGGCGGAGATCGGTCGGCGTACGGACCGGGTCGACGCCGCGGCGTCCCTCGTCACCTCCCTCGAGGAGCGCCTCGCCGCGGTCGCTGCACGGGTCACCGACCGCCCGCGTCCGCGGGTCCTCGTGCTGGAGTGGACCGACCCGCCCTTCGCGCCCGGCCACTGGATCCCGGAGATGGTCGCGCTCGCCGGTGGCGAGCCGACGCTCGGCGTCGCCGGGACCCGGTCGGGCCGCATCACGTGGGAGGAGGCGGTCGCCTCTGCACCCGACGTGGTGGTGTGCGCGCCGTGCGGCTTCGACCTGGACGGCTGTGCCGCTCTTGCTGCAGACGTACGCCACCGCTTCCCCGGCGTGCCCGTCTGGGCCGTGGACGCCGACGGCGAGTTCGCCCGGCCCGGCCCGCGTCTCGTCGACGGGGTCGAGGCGCTGGCCGGGATCCTGCACCCGGAGGTCGTGCCTCCCGGCCACGCGCGGCTGATCTGACGCTCGTGATCCTTCCTGCCGTGCGCGACCCGCGCCTGATCACGGTCAGACGTGGTGGCTCGCTGACGGACGAGGACCACAGGTTGCTCGCCCTCTGGGCCGCTGAGTGCGCCGAGCACGTGCTGCCCCTCTTCGAGGCCTCGCGCCCCGGCGACGTCCGGCCTCGGCAGGCGATCGAGGCGGCGCGGTCCTGGGTCCGCGGCGACCTGGCGATGGTGGCGGCACGGGCGCTCGGCGGCCATGCGATGGGCGCTGCTCGCGACCTGCGCGGTGCACCGCGGTTCGCGGCGTACGCCGCCGGCCAGGCCGCAGTCGTCGCCCACGTCGCCGAGCACGACCTCGGTGCAGCCGCGTACGCGATCAAGGCAGCGGTGGCCGCTTCGCCTCGGGAGCAGGCCGAGGCGACCCGGAGCGCGGAGTGTCAGTGGCAGCGCGACCGCCTGCCGGATGCCGTCCACGACCTCGTCCTCGAGGACCAGCGTCGGCGCAACGAGATCTGCTGGGACGTCTTCGAGGTCTAGCTCAGTCGTGGAGGACGTCGTAGGCGACGAAGAGCAGGGCGTCGCCGATCCGTTCGGCACGGGTCAACCGCAGCGAGGCGGGCGCGCCCGCCTCGAGCATCCGCCCGCCCTGCCCGACGAGCGTCCCGAAGACGACGAGGCGCAGCTCGTCGACCAGGTGGTGCTCCAGCAGGGTCTGCACCAGCGTCCGGCTGCCGAAGACGACGATCCTGCCGTCCACCTCGTCCTTGAGGCGGGCCACGCTCTCTGCGACGTCGCCGCTCAGCACCGTCCCGTTCGCCCAGACGGTGCCGGTGACGGTGGAGGACACGACGTACTTCGGAAGCGCGTTGAGTCGATCGGCCCACTCGCCCGAGCGTTCGTTCCAGCGCGTCCCGAACCACGCATCGGTCGTACGTCCCAGCAGCAGGGCAGCGGTGCCGCGCCCCTCCTCGAGCTCGAACGCCGCCCACGCTTCCTGGTCGGCGGCCGACTTGGCGTTGAACCACCCTCCGCCCGGACCGTCCTCGCCGGTGGGGTTGTCGACCACGCCGTCCAGCGTCATGTTGGTGTTGACCACGATGGTTCCCATGATGTGCTCCTTCTCGGGGAGGGTGCGTACGTAGGTGCAGACCCCGCGTCGTGAGGGAACTGGGCTCCGACCGAGCGCCCAGTTCGGTGCACGCCCGGTGTCGGTACGAGGTGACACGACGAGCAGGAGGGTGAGCTCATGGACGACCTGATCTCCCGGGCCCGGGCAGGCGACGACGAGGCCTTCCGGGCGCTGACCGAGCCACACCGTCGCGAGCTGCTGGTGCACTGCTACCGGATGCTCGGCTCGCTGCAGGATGCCGAGGACGCGCTGCAGGACACGATGGTCAGTGCATGGCAGGGCCTGGCCGGATTCGAGGGTCGCGCCTCGATCCGCACCTGGCTCTACCGGATCGCCACCAACCGCTGCCTGAACGCACTGCGGAGCTCGAAGCGTCGTCCGGCCAAGGCGTGGGACGTGCCGGGGATGACGGCGCCGGAGCCGACCCGGCTGGGTGAGGTGCCCTGGCTGGAGCCGTTCCCCGAGACCATGCTCGAAGGGGCCTACGACCTGCCGCTGGGACCCGAGGCGCGCTACGAGCAGACGGCGTCGATCTCGCTGGCCTTCGTCACGGCGCTCCAGGTCCTCCCGCCGCTGCAGCTCGCCGTCCTCGTCCTGCGCGACGTGCTCGGCTTTCCGGCGACAGAGGTGTCCGCCATCCTCGACCGGAGCGTCGACTCGATCACCAGCGCGCTCAAGCGCGCTCGTTCCGCGCTCGAGAGGTCCCGGCCGACGTGGGCGGACCGGGCCGAGCCCCTGGCGCTGGACGATGTGGCGGGACGCGAGCTCGTCGCCCGTTTCGTGGCGGCGTACGAGGCAGCCGACGTGGCCGCCGTGGTGGCGCTGCTGACGGACGACGTCTTCATGTCGATGCCGCCGATCCCGTTCGAGTACGTCGGCCGGGACCCGGTCGGTGGCTTCATGGCCCTGCTGTTCGGCGCGCGGCAGTTCTCGCTCGTCCCCACCCTGGCCAACGGTCAGCCGGCCTTCGGCGCGTACGTCGTCGGCGCCGACGGCCGACGGCACGCCAGCGGTCTGATCACCGTGACCGTCACCGCAGAGGGCATCAGTGAGCTGAGCAGGTTCGAGAACTCGCTCTTCGCGTGGTTCGGGCTCCCACCCACACTGGACCGCGCCTGACCGAGCGCGAGCCTCGGAACAGGGCGTGCGGTGGCGAAGCCCGGTCTCCCACAACTCGGGCCCACGCGGCCGACGACATCACCGCTGGAAGACGCGTCAGGCGGTCGGTGACCTCCAGGTTGGACAACCCGAGCGCCACGGCGACGAGCACCTCGTGCTCGCGCTGGGTCAGCGATGGCAGCTAGCGCCAGTCGAAGTGCTCACGGTGGAGGGCGCTGGCGGGGACTCCGGCCTCGCGGAACCCGGCCATGAGGCTGCGGACCATGGGCTCGGGGCCGCACATGAACACCGACACGGATCCGGGGTCGCTCGGCGATGAGGCATCGGTGGCCGGTCGTGCGGCCTCCAGTGCCCGCTCGGCCGTCAGTCGCCCGGCCGTCGCGGTGTCAACGACGTGGAATCGCACGTGGGGGTGGTCCTGGACGATCGCACGTATCTCGCCGACGTACGTCGCATCGCCGGCAGCCGAGTAGAAGAAGTCGACCTGACCGGACAGCGGGAAGTCGTCGAGGGATCGTAGCCAGCTCAGGAAGGGCGTGACCCCGACGCCGCCGGCCACCCAGATCTGGTGCGACGTGCCCTTCGTATGGGTGAAACGCCCGTGGGGCCCGCTGAGCACGGCAGGCATCCCCGGCTTCACGAGCTCGGACACGCTGGAGGTGTAGTCACCCAGTGCCTTGATCGTGACGGTCACCGCCGGATCGGCGGGATTGCTGGTGAGGGTGAAGGGATGGCGGTGCCATCCGGTCTTCGTCTCCAGGTGCAGCATGGCGAACTGTCCGGGCACGTACCGCAGGGGTCGGCCGAGGGGATGCAGGGCGATCTCGGTCAGTCCGGGACCGACCTCGTGGACGGTGCTGACCTGGTAGTCGCGCAGGCCGTGCCCGCGGCGCGCGAGCACCTCCCGGTACGCGTAGAACAGCAGGCCGATGCCGCCGACGGCTACGTAGGACCAGCGCAGCGCGGGTGCTCCGTCGAACGCGGTCGCATCACCGAGCCCGTGGGCGAAGCCGATGGCGACGAACAGTCCCGTGGTCCGGTGGACGAGGCGCCAGATCTCGTAGTCGCTGACCAGGCGTGAGACGAGGCGTGCCGGGGGCCACTCGTGGATCGCTTCGATGAGGCGGCGTCCCGGACCGGGGATGACCGTGCGCCACCGAGGAAGGATGGCCCACACGACCAGAGTGGCGAGTCCGATGGTCGAGACCAGTCCCGCGGGACCGGCCCACGATGCGGATGCCTGTCCTCCGCGGTGCGCGAACATGATGTGCGGAACCAGGAGCAGGATTCCGGCGATGGCGCAGCGTCGGTGCCAGATGGCGGCGCGGTCGATGCCGTCGAAGTACGCCTCGACCCACGGCAGGGTGCTGATGAGCACCAGGGCGATCGACATGAGCAGGATCGCCTCGACCCCCGCGAGCTGGCCGACGTAGTTCCCCGTCGAGAGCCCACGGGGACGAACCAGCACCCACAGGGCGGCCATCGCTACGACGAGGGCGGCGATGGTCGCCGGACCGACCCGCCGCAGCGAAGGTCTGGCATCGAGGCTCACGAGCCCACACTAGGTGCGTTGTCGAGTTGGCATCTGAGGTCGAAATTCCGCAAAACGGAGCGGCGGTCGACGGGCTCCCGCACCATGGGGCGACCGCCGACCCGGAAGGAACCGCCGCACAGGCGCACCCCCATGCCCCTCGTTCCCCTCGCCCGCACCCTCGCGGCGGCCGCCCTGCTGCTGGCAGCGACCGCCGCCGCGACAGCGTCGCCGGCTGATGCGACGGACCTGCACCACCGGGCACGTACGACGTCGCAACCCGTGTGGGTCGCACCGGCAGAGCCGCACGCGGAGAACCCGACGAACCCGCTGGCGCGACGCCTGTGGGGGATCTACCGGGGACCGCAGGACCAGGTGTGGCGTCCGTACACCCGGTCCACGGGGCAGACCCGGGCGGCGCTCGCGACGATCGCCGAGCGGCCCCGGACCAAGTGGTACGGCAAGTACCTGCCGGACACCCGGGTCCGATCCACCGTGACCAACTACGTCGCCTCCTCCCAGGCCGGCAACCCCGAGACCCTCGCGCAGGTGGCGGTCTTCCGGATGGTGCCGTGGGAGGGCGAGGCCTGCAAGCGCCCGACCACCGCTGCCGAGGCCGCGAGCTACCGGACCTATGTCCAGGAGCTCGCGGCCGGCATCGGGAGCGCGCACACCCTCGTCGTCATGCAGCCCGACGGCCCGTTCCTGCTCTGCGCGCCCGACCGCGCGGTCAAGTCCGAGCTGCTCACCTGGGCCACGCAGACGCTCAGCGCCCTGCCGAACACCTCCGTCTACATCGACGCGGGGGCGGCCGACTGGTGCGAGAACGGCACGGCGCAGGAGTCCTTCCGCTGCGCCGAGATCCTGAAGCTCAGCGGCATCGAGCACGCCCGGGGCTTCGCACTCGACTCGACCCACTACACAGGCCCGGTAGAGAACATCGACCGCGGCATGGAGATCATCGCCGAGCTGGTGGCCGACGGCTACGCCGCGCCGCACTTCATCATCGACACCGCGAAGTCCGGGCGCCCCACGATGTGGCGCGACATGGTCTCCGCGACTCCCCGAGGTCTGCGCAACAACGCCCGCACCTGCACCACCCGCAGCATGACGCGGTGCGTGACTCTCGGCATCCCGCCGACGCCACGCCCGGCCGACCCCCAGTGGGGGCTGCCGGAGCCGCAGCGCCTGCAGGCGGCGCAGTACGTCGACGGGTTCGTGTGGTTCGGTCGGCCGTGGTTGTTCAACCAGGCCGACCCGTTCGTGAAGAGCCGCGCCCTCGCCATGGCAGCCAGCACCCCGTGGACGGCGACCGGCCCGCGATAGCCGGCCGCGACGACCTCGGAAGCAGGGGGTGCGGGTGGCGAAGCCCCCAACGGAGCAGCCCGACCTTCGGAGCAGGGGGTGCGGGTGGCGAAGCCCCCGCCGCCGAGCGCAGCGAGGCATGACATGACGAACCGACGTGGCCTGCGCGAAGCGCAGGCACACGTCGGCCAGAGGTGAGTGGAGCTGCGGGGAATCGAACCCCGGTCCTCGAGCGTCGAACCAGGTCTTCTCCGGGTGCAGTCAGTGATGTCGCTTTTCTCGGCCCCGGCGCTCGCACAGACACGTCGCCGACAGGCCCAGTCAGGATTGAGTCCCGCTCACCCCTCCTGACAGAGAGTGAGCAGCAAGTCTCCTAGATGAGGCCTGGGTCCGGGACGGAGACGGATGCCCGGTCAGACCCTTCGATCACTGCTCAGGCAGCGAGAGCGAAGTCGTTGCGCTTGGAGTTGGCAACTATAAGTTTCCAGCGATCGTTTACGAGATGACGCTGGCTTCTCGACCCGCTTCCCCTGGAACTAACGTCCCAAGTCGAAACCGATCAGCCCCTCTTGAGTTGTAGGTCGATCATACGCGTCAACGCCGACAACCGTCGCCCGCATTCCCCTCAGCCCAGCGTGAGGCGCTCGTCGGTGACGATGTCGGCCATCTGATCGATCGTGATGCCGAGGTCGAGCTCGCGCGGGTCGCCCGTGATCGAGGCGCCGGAGTAGTGCGCGACGACGTCCTCGCCGTCGCGGCGGTCGATCACGTAGACGACACCGGGGTCCTCCTCGGGCTCGAGCTCCTGCCACGCCAGGACGAGATCGACGCCGTCGCTCTCGAAGTCGACGCACTCGTCGAAGAACGAGCGGTCCGCGCAGACCAGCGGGCTGTCGGTGGTCGGTGCGACCGCCACGGCGAGGAAGTCATCGTGGCCGAAGGTCATGGCCGCGCCCGGGGACTGCACGCCGAGCTCGCGCGTCATCACGTCCCACTCGTCGACGTCCTGGGGGGCGCGACCGACGTGGTCGGCGGCCACCTCGGCGATGCGGTCCGGGGTGAGCGGGGTTGCCGGATCGTCCGAGTTCGAGCCGCCGCAACCGGCCACGAGGACGCAGGCGGCCAGCGCCAGCCCGGGGCGTACGACGTCAGTCCTCATCCACCGGCCCCGCACGCTCCTCGGCCGGGACGACCGGCGCCTGGAGGCGTACGCGCGTGATGCGGTGGCCGTCGACCGCGGCGACCTCGAGGGTCCGGTCCTCGACCACGATGCTGTCCCCCGCCTCGGCCATCCGGGCCAGCTTGTGCAGGACATAGCCCGCGACCGTCTCGTAGGGGCCGTCCTCGAGCTCGACGCCGGTGCGTTCGCCGAACTCCTCGATCGTCAGGCCGGCGTCGACGGTCTCCTGGTCGGCCGCGGCGGCGACCTCGGCGTCGCGGTCGTACTCGTCGTGGATGTCGCCGACCAGCTCCTCCATCAGGTCCTCGAGGGTGACGATGCCGTCGGTGCCGCCGTACTCGTCGACGACGAGCGCGATGTGCGCGCCCAGGCTGCGCAGCTGGTCGATCGAGGGCAGCACGCGGTTCGTGCGCGGCAGCACGGGCAGGTCGCGTGCGATGTCCGCGACCGTGCGCGACGCGTCGTCGGCGTGACCGAGCACGTCGCGCAGGTGGAGGTAGCCGAGGATCTCGTCGAACGACTCCCCGGTCACGGGATAGCGGGTGTAGGGCTGCTCGACGATCACCGCGACGGCCGCGGCGAGGGTCAGCTCGCCGCTGAGGAACACCACGTCGGCGCGCGGGCGCATCACCTCGCTGATCGAGCGGTCGCCCGCCTCGAAGACGTCGTCGACGATCTTGCGCTCGCCCGCGGGGATGTCCTCGTGGCCCGAGATCATCATCCGGAGCTCCTCCTCGTCGACCGCGTCGCCGGCGGCGTCGGGGTTGCCCCCGAGCAGCCGCACCAGCAGGTTCGTCGAGAGCGAGAGGAGCCAGATCACCGGCGTCATCACCCGCGCGAAGCCACCGAGCGGCGGCGCGAACAGCTTGGCCACGCCGACCGAGCGCTGGAGCGCGAGCCGCTTGGGCACGAGCTCGCCGAGGACCAGGGAGAGGTACGACACGACGAGGGTGACCACGACGAGCGAGACCGTCGCGGGAGCCGGCGTGCCGAGACTCTCGAAGGCCGGAGCGAAGGAGGGCGCCAGGGTCGAGGCACCGAAGGCTGCGGAGAGGAAGCCCGCCACGGTGACACCGATCTGGACGGCGGCCAGGAAGCGGTTGGGGTCGCGTGCGAGCGAGGCGACGGCATGGCCGCGACCGCCCTCGATCTCCAGCTTGTCGACCTGCGCCGGTCGCAGGGAGACCAGGGCCAGCTCGGTCGCGGAGAACACGCCTCCCATCAGCACGAAGCCGATGACGAGCAGGACGTCGATCCAGGTTCCAGATGCCACGGCGACAGGCTAACCAGCGATGCCGAGCACGGCTCCACGGGAACAAACGGGCCGCGGTCCGGTTGTGGCTGACATGACCAACCTCGTGGACCAGTCCATCGCCGAGCTCCGCGCCACCCACGACCGGCTCGCGGCACACGTCCCGACGCTGACGGCCGACGACCTCGCCGCGACCAGCGGCGGCGCCGAGGCGTGGACCGTCGCCGACGTCCTGTCGCACCTGGGCAGTGGTGCAGAGATCTCCCGCCACACCCTCCTCGCGGCTCTCGGGGACGGCGACGTACCCCAGAACCAGGACGTGTGGGACCGCTGGAACGCGCTGACGCCTGCGGACCAGGCCGCAGGTTTCATCGAGAGCGATCGCCGGCTCGTGGAGCTGTACGAGTCGCTCACGCCCGACCAGCGCGCCACCACGACCGTCGACCTCGGGTTCCTGCCGGCTCCGGTGCCGCTGGCGACCGCGCTCGGCATGCGCCTCAACGAGCAGGCCCTGCACGCCTGGGACGTCGAGGTCGGCACCGACCGCGCCGCTGGACTCAGCGACACCGCCGCGGAGCTGATGGTGCGGCACTACCTCGAGGGGATGGACTTCCTGCTCGGGTTCATCGGCAAGGCCGGCGAGCTCGACGAGCCCGTGCGGCTGGCGTTCGGCGAGCGCACGCTCGCGATCACCGACTCGGTGGCTCTCGAGAGCGGGAACGATGACGCCACAGCGACCTTCTCCGGACCGGTCGAGGCCGTCGTCCGCCTGCTGACCGGTCGCCTGGGCGCGGCGCACACACCGCCCGAGGTCGAGGTGACGGGGAACGTCACCCTCGACGAGCTGCGCCGGGTGTTCCCGGGCTACTGATCCAGACCTCAGCGCCCGAGCAGCGCGTCGGTGTTGGTCCAGCACACCGCGCGCAGCCACTCCTGCCCCAGGTCCAGCCGCGCGAGCGCGTCGAGCTGGTCGGCGTAGGCGTAGGGGATGTTGGGGAAGTCGCTGCCCAGGTGGACCTTCCCGGCCAGTCCGAGGTCGCGCAGCCGCGGCAGCAGCGCGGATGGATAGGCGCCGCCCATCTCGTCGAAGAACGGCGTGAAGGCCATCGTCGTGTCGAGGGCGACGCGCTCGTGGGTCTCGGCGAGCCGGAGGAAGTCGGCGTACTCCGGCGCGCCGGCGTGGGCGATCACCAACCGCAGCCGCGGGTGCCGGCGCAACAGCTCGGCGACCGGGCCGGGGCCGGTGTGCTCGGTCGGGACGGGACCGCTGCCGGCGTGCAGCACCACCGGGGTGCCGGCGTCCGCCACGACGCCCCACGCCGCGTCGAGCAGCGGGTCCGTCACGGTGAACGCACCGACCTGGACGTGGATCTTCCACACCTCGACGGACCCGGTCCGCGAGGCGACGTACGCCGCCGCGTCGGGCTCGGGGAAGAACGTGCCGCACACCGCCGCCTCGGGCACCCGCGCCGCGAAGCCGGCCGCCCAGTCGTTGAGGAACTCGGCCATGTCGGGCTTGTGGGCGTAGGGCAGCGCGGTGAAGCGGCGTACGCCGAACGAGCGCAGGACCTCGACGAGGGCGTCGTCGTCGTCGCGGTAGAGCAGCGGCCAGGCGCGGCCGATGAGCGGCCCCGCGGAGTCGAACTGCGCGCGCACCTTGGCCATCACCCGCGGGGGCAGGAAGTGCGTGTGGATGTCCTGCAGGCCGGGGAGGCCGAGGGCGTCGGTGAAGGCGTGGATGCGCTCGCCTTCAGTCACGGTGGCCCTTGAGCCTCCGCTGCACCGCCTCGACCTTCTCGCGGTTGGCATCGCGCTCGGCGAGGGTGTGGCGCTTGTCGTAGGACTTCTTGCCCTTGGCGAGGGCGATCTCGACCTTCGCCCGGCCGTCCTTGAAGTAGAGCGCAAGCGGGATGATCGTGTAGCCCTTGTCGGTGATCTTGCGCTCGATCTTGTCGATCTCGGCGCGGTTGAGCAGCATCTTGCGGCGCCGGCGGGCGGTGTGGTTGGTCCAGGTGCCCTGGCTGTACTCCGGGATGTGCACCCCGAGCAGCCACGCCTCGCCGTTGTCGATCTCGGCGAAGCCGTCGACGAGGGACGCACGCCCCATCCGCAGGGACTTCACCTCGGTCCCCACCAGGACGAGGCCGGCCTCCCACGTGTCCTCGATGTGGTAGTCGTGGCGCGCCTTCTTGTTCTGCGCGACCATCTTCTGGCCCTGCTCCTTCGCCATGCCATCCATTCTCGCAGGCGATGTCGAACGGGTTACAGCCAGTTCATCGGGTCGACCGCCACGCCGTTGGCCATCACCGTGAAGTGCAGGTGGCAGCCCGTGGACCAGCCGGTGTCGCCCTCGTAGCCGAGGACCTGGCCCTCGGTGACCTGGTCGCCGACGCCGACGGTGTAGCCGCTCGCGTGGTTGTAGATCGTGGCGATGCTCTTGCCGCCGAGGATGCCTTGATCGACGACCAGGCGGTTGCCGTAGACCGAGCTCCAGTACGACGCGATGACGCGCCCCGGAGCGGCCGCATGGAGCGGGGTGCCGCAGCCGCCGCCGAAGTCGACGCCGTCGTGCAGGCCCCAGTAGTGGTAGATCGGGTGGATCCGGTAGCCGAACGGCGAGGTGATGTAGCCGTCGACGGGATAGGCGAGCAGGCCCGGCGTGGGGCTGCCGGCCTGCGAGCGGGCACTCGCACGCGCTCGGGCACGTTGCCGGGCGAGCGCGCGAGCAGCCCGCTTGCGCAGCATCTCCTCGATCCGGTCCTGCTGCTTCTCGTGCTGGCGGAGCTCGACGAGGTCGTGGGCCCGCGCCTTGCGTGCGTCGACCTGCGCGTCACGGCGTTCGACGACGAGCGCGACGACGGAGTCCTTGGCGGCCTGCTGCTCGGTCTCGAGGCCCTGCATCAGCACGAGGTGCTCGGCTGCGGCCTTCCGCTGGTCGGCCACGGCGTCGCGCGCCTCGGAGACCTGTTGCTCGGTCACCTCGAGGAGCACCTCGGCGGCCTTGAGCTGGTCGTAGGCCCGCGCCTCCTGGCCGACGATGACGTCGCGTACGCCGTTGCGGCGGGTGAGGTCCTCGGTCGACACCGCGTCGAGCATCGCGGAGAAGGCGATCAGGTCGGGGTCGCCCTCGGAGTACATGTCGGCGACCGTGTTGGCGACCCGCTCGCGCTGCTTCTCGCGGTCGACCTGACCGGTGGCGAGGGCGGCCTCGGCGTCGGCGAGGTCGCCCTCGGCCTGCGCCAGCTCCGCCTGCATCTCGGCGTCACGCTCGCGGGCGACCTCGACCTTGCCGCGCGCCGTGGCGAGCCGGGTCTTGGCGACCGACAGCTGCTCGTGGGCGGCGGCGAGACGCTCGGCAGCCTTGCGGAGCTGGGCGCTGGACGCGTCGAGGTCCTGGTGGGCGCTCTTGACCTGGCGCTCGGCCTGGCGCTGCTTGTCCTTGAGGTCGTCGGCATGTGCTGCGGAGACGCCCAGTGCCATGACCGTCACCAGTGCTGCGGCCATGCGGCGTTGAGCGGTACGGGGGAAGGAACGCACCGTGGAGCCTTTGTTCGGGGAAGTGTTGTTCCGAGCTGGGAACGCTCAGACGTTAACCCCCGGCGATCAGACTTTGAGGTATTTGCGCGTCAGCACGAGTGTCGGGAGCAGGGTGAGCAGCGGACCGAGGATCCCGACGGCCGCCGCGGCGAGCCAGAACTCGTCCCAGCCGATCCACGGGATGAACTTCAGCGTGTCGTCACCGCGGCCCTCGATGCCGAACTGCTGGACCGCCGCGAGCGCTCCCCCGGCGAGCAGCACGCCGATGATCGCGGTGACCAGCGCCTCGAGCAGGAAGGGCAGGGCGATGTAGAGCGTGGAGGCTCCCACCAGCCGCATGATGCCGATCTCCTTGCGTCGTGCGAACGCCGCGAGCCGGATGGTGTTGGCGACCAGCAGGAGGGCCGCGAAGACCAGCACCGCGGCCGTCACGAGCGCGACCCACTGCAGCATGCTCAGCGCACCGAGGATGGGCGCGATCACCTTGCGCATGTCCTGCACGCGCGAGACGCCGTCGAGCCCCTGCACCGCACTGGTGATGCCCTTGAACTGCTCGGGGTCCTCCAGGGTGATCCAGATCGTCTGCGGCATGTCGTCGGCGGTGATCGCGGGGTTGTCGCCGGAGAACAGCTCCTCGCCGTAGAGCTCCTTGGCCTTGCCGAGGGCGGTCTCGCTCGACTCGAAGTGGTAGTCGGCGACCTCGGGGTTGTCCTGGACGACGGCCTCGATGTCGGCCTTCTGCGCGTCGGTCACCGAGCTGGGGCAGACCGGGTTGCTGTCGCCGTTGCGGCACAGGAACACCGTGATCTGGAGCTGGTTGCCCCACTGCTCAGCGGCCTTGGTGGCCTGCTGCTGGAAGAGCACGCCCATGCCGACCAGCGTGAGCGAGACGAACAGCGTCAGGATCACCGCGAGGTGCATGGACAGGTTGCGTCGCAGGCCCTGGCCGAGCTCGGAGTAGACGTAACGAAGCTGCATGGAGGAGAGGCTCTCGATCTGTGGGGGATTCGGGGGTCGGTGTGTCCTGTGGCCGGTGCGCTCAGACCTGGTGGCCGTAGACGCCCTGCGCCTGGTCGCGTACGACGTGGCCGTTCTCGAGCTCGATGACGCGCTTGCGCATCTGGTCGACGATGGTCGAGTCGTGCGTGGCCATCACCACCGTCGTACCGGTGCGGTTGATGCGGTCCAGGAGCTTCATGATGCCGACCGACGTGGTCGGGTCGAGGTTTCCGGTGGGCTCGTCGGCGATCAGGATCATCGGCCGGTTCACGAACGCGCGGGCCACGGCGACGCGCTGCTGCTCGCCTCCGGAGAGCTCGTCGGGCATCCGGTCGCCCTTGCCCGTGAGGCCGACCAGCTCGAGCGTCTCGGGGACGACCTCCTTGATCTCCTTGCGCGACTTGCCGATGACCTGGAGCGCGAAGGCGACGTTCTCCGTGACGGTCTTGTTGGGCAGCAGCCGGAAGTCCTGGAAGACCGTGCCGATGTCACGGCGCAGCCGCGGGACCTTCCAGCTGGCGAGCCGGTTGATCTCCTTGCCGGCGACGTAGACGCGACCCGTGGTCGGGCGGTACTCCCGCAGCACGAGGCGCAGGAAGGTCGACTTGCCGGACCCCGAGGAGCCGACGAGGAAGACGAACTCGCCCTTTTCCACGTCGACCGAGATGTTGTCGAGCGCGGGGTGGGGGTGGCCGGGATAGGTCTTGGAGACCTTCTCGAAGCGAATCACGGATCGAGGCTACGTGAGGGGTGCACGGGATCCCGAAACCCGCGCCGCGGTGCAACCGCCGGGCCGGCACAGGCGTGTTGGGTGGGTGACGGCGTCTCCGGGGGCCTGACACGGTGACAGGGGGACGTGGATGACCGACGGGGCCGAGGGCGAGTTCGCCGAGTTCTACGAGGCGACGTGGCCACGGACGCTCGCCTGCACGTACGCCCTCACCGGCGACCGCGGCGCGGCCGAGGAGATCGCCCAGGAGGCCTACGTCAAGGCGTGGTCGCACTGGGGCCGGGTCTCGACCTACGACCAGCCGGCGTCGTGGGTGCGGCAGGTGGCCACCCGGCTCGCGGTGAGCAGGTGGCGCCGCAGCAAGGTGGCGGCGACCTGGCTCGCCCGCAACCGCCAGCAGTGTCGACCGCTCCCCCGCCCGACGAGACCACGACCGCGCTGGTGCGCGCGCTCCAGCAGATCCCCGAGCCGCAGCGCCGGGCGATCGTCCTGCACCACCTCGCCGACCTCCCGGTCGCCGAGGTCGCCCGCCTCGAGCACTGCCCCGTCGGGACGGTCAAGGCCCGGCTCTCCCGCGGCCGCAGCGCCCTCGCCCTCCTCTCAGATCACCCGGCCGACGAGCCGAACGGAGCTCCCACCCATGTCTGACCTCGACCAGACCTCGACCGCGCCTTCGAGGCGCTCACCCGCGACCTCGCCCACTCCCCCGGCCCCGGCGCCGCCGCCGCGATGACGACCGCGCGGAGGCGACGGCGTACGCGGGTGGGTGCCGTCGCGCTCGCCGCGCTCGTCGTCGTGGGTGGTGGGCTCACCGTGCCCGCGGCTGCTGTTCCCCGAGGACGGGGTGGCGGCGAACGGTGGCTCCGCACGGCTCGACACCGCGGCCGTCGCCGCGGCCACCGAGGGGTGGATCGGGGACTGGGAGACGTGGCAGCAGTACTCGCCCTGGGGCGGCGGCAGCTTCTCGATGCCGTCGTGCTCCTCACGCCGGTGGACCGGGCGCGGACTCGGCGCTCGAGCCGACCAGCAGGGGCACCTCCCGCTTCGTCGAGCCACTCCGGGGCATCAGCCGTCCTCGTCGTCGCGCGCTATCACCGGTGCCGCCGCGTCCGCCCCGGGGCTCGCCGCCCCGCCTCGAACACGTGCGCGCAGCACGACGACGTACGACGTCGACGGCGTCCAGGTGGTGCACGAGTCGATGCCGCCCGACCCGAGTCGGCCGGCGACATGTGGCTCGGCGACGTGTGGAGCGTCCGGATCGGCGCCGACTGGGCCCACCTGGAGCTGGTGAACGACGCTGGTGTGGCCGACGACGCGACCGCCGAGGAGGTGGCCGAGGCACTGGTGGCGGGCCTGCGCGACGGCTGGACCCAGTCGGGGATGGCGGACGTCGCTCCCCGAGCCTCCTCGCAAGGGGCCGCTGCCCGAGTTCCCCGACGACGACCTCACCGCGGCCTTGGCCGGCTGGTGGTCCGCCTCGCGGACCTCGGCGTCCGGCATCCCCAACACCCCCTGCCTGAGCGAGCAGGTGGACGCGGGATCAGTCACTCCGCGGGCAGCGACGACCCCCGCGGAGTGACCTGGTCCGTCGCCGGCTTCGACGACACGACGGCTGGCCGGAGCGGATCGACGCCATGCTCGACGAGCTGCGTGCGTGCACGGACCCGACGCTTGAAGTCGAGGAGCTGCCCAGCGGCGTGCACCTGGCGACCTACGACGCCGGCACCCCCGAGGGGCGCGGCGCCCTCTGGTTTGCCACCAACGGCGACCGGGCCGGTCTCATCGGGGTCGACGGCGTGGACCGCCCGATGCCGATGAGTCGTGGCCGAGGACGTCGCCGAGTCCTGCACACTACCTGCAGCTGCCCTGGGAGTAGGGCCGGGACAAACCCACGAGGTCAGGCGTCGACCTTGTCGGCGCCCCGGCGCCAGCGGATGCCGGCCTCCATGAAGTCGTCGAGGTCGCCGTCGAACACGGCGCTGGGGTTGCCGGACTCGTGGCCGGTCCGCAGGTCCTTGACGACCTGGTAGGGGTTGAGGACGTAGTTGCGCATCTGGTCGCCCCAGCTGGCCTGCACGTCGCCCTTGAGGTCCTTCTTGAGCGCGGCCTCCTCGGCCTTCTTGCGGCGCGAGGAGCTTGGCCTTGAGCACGACCATCGCGGACGCCTTGTTCTGCAGCTGCGACTTCTCGTTCTGGCAGGACACGACGATGCCGGTCGGGATGTGGGTCAGCCGCACCGCCGAGTCGGTGGTGTTGACCGACTGGCCGCCGGGACCGCCGGAGCGGAAGACGTCGGTGCGGATCTCGTTCTCGTCGACCTCGATCTCGTCGGTCTGCTCGAGCATGGGCACCACCTCGACGGCGGCGAACGAGGTCTGGCGGCGGCCCTGGTTGTCGAAGGGGCTGATCCGCACCAGGCGGTGGGTGCCGGCCTCCACCGAGAGCGTGCCGTAGGCGTAGGGCGCGTGGATGGCGAACTCGGCGGACTTGATGCCCGCCTCCTCGGCGTAGGACACCTCGTAGACCTCGACGCCGTACTTGTGCTGCTCGGCCCAGCGCGTGTACATCCGCATGAGCATCTCGGCGAAGTCGGCGGCGTCGACGCCACCGGCGCCGGAGCGGATCGTCACGATCGCCTCGCGCTCGTCGTACTCACCGGCGAGGAGGGTGCGGATCTCGAGGGACTCGACCGACTTCTTGATCCGGTTGAGCTCGCGCTCGGAGTCGGCGAGCGAGTCGGCGTCGCCCTCGTCCTGGGCCATCTCGACCATCAGGCCGAGGTCCTCGATGCGGGCCTCGAGACCGGTGAACCGGTCGAGCTCGCCCTGCAGCGCGGAGAGGCGCCCGGTGATGCGGGTGGCGCTGTCGACGTCGTCCCAGAGGTCGGGCGCGGCGACCTGCTCGCTCAGGTCGGCGATCTCGCCGCGCATCCGGTCGATGTTGAGCACCGACCCGATGGTCTTCATGGTCGCCTGGAGCTGCTTGATCTCTGCGTCGTAGTCGATGCCTGCCACAAGAGCCAACACTACGGCGCCGCCGGTGAAGAATGTCGAAAGCAGCAGCGGCGAGCACGCCCGGGCCTGTGACCCCGGTCGTGCCCGCCGCTGCGGAACGGGTGCGCGGTCAGCGCGTGCAGAGCACCTCGGGCGTGGCGACGGCTGCGGTGGCGGCCGGGGTCGCGCTGCGTGCGTGGCGTCGAGCTTGAGCCGGAAGACGCCGGTCAGGTCGAGCTCCTCGTCGGCGACGATCGTGCCGACCGACAGCGAGTGCGTGGCGAGGACCGCTGCCGTCGGCCGACACCGTCACGGCACCGCTGGAGCCGGTGAGCGAGGAGTCGGTGAGGGCGTAGGTCGCGCGCATCGAGATGCACTTGCGCCCGAGCGTGAACTCGGCCGTGGCGGGGGTGCCCGGGGTGGTGGTCGCGAGGCTGGCGCCGTAGTACTCGGTGCCGATGGTCACGCCCTGGCCCGTGAAGCCGGTGCCGGCGAAGGTGCGGTAGCCGAGCTTCTCCCAGCGGTAGACCTCGACCTCGACGGGCTTGCTGAAGCCCTTCGCGAAGCCCTTCGAGCCGGGCTTGAGCACGCGGTACTCGCGCGAGCCCGGCGTCGAGGGCTTGTCGGTGAGCTTGTAGGTGCCGTTGGCCTTGACCTTGGCCTTGCCGGTCACGACCCAGCTCTTCTTGTTCCCCACGCGCTGCTGGAGGACGACCTTCTGGCCGGCGGCCTTCGGCGTGACGCGGCCCTTGACCTTGACCGTGGTCTCCTTGGCGATCGCGATGTCGGTGTTGGCCTTGGCGGTCACGGAGTAGGACTTGCCCGCCTTCGCGTGGGCCGGCGCCGCAGTGGTCGGCGCGGCCAGCGCGAGCGGGCTGAGTGCGAGGGCCGCGGTGGCGGCCCAGTGCGGTGATGCGGTTCATGGGGTTCCCCGTTGTCGTGTGTGGTGTGGCCTCGAAGGCCCGTTCGACGAGGGAGACTAGGCGACTCACGAGAAAAGTTGCGACCGTCCGAGAAGCGCTCCGGCGTGCCGGGCACGGCGAGCCCGCCGTCGCGCACGGCGACCCCGGCCGGGGTCGCGAAGAGCACCTCCCGCTCCCCCACCTCGACAGTGTGCGGTCGTCCTCGCCGGTGTTGACCACGACGAGCAGGTCACCGCGGCGCATCGTGAAGAGCCGGCCCTCGACGGTGCACGACACCGACCCGAACGACGGGTCGGTCAGCTGCGGCAGCTCGCGCCGCAGTCGGCCGAGCCGGCGGTAGCAGTCGAGCAGCGACCGCGTGGCGCCCGGTGGTCCAGCTCGTCCCAGTCCAGCCTGCGAGCGGTGGAACGTCTCGAGGTCCTGCGGGTCGGGCACCTCGGCGGGGTCCCAGCCCATCTTCTCGAACTCCGCGATCCGGCCGTCGGCGGTCGCCTTGCCGAGCTCGGGCTCGGGGTGCGAGGTGAAGAACTGGAACGGCGACGAGGCCGCCCACTCCTCCCCCATGAAGAGCATCGGGGTGAACGGGCCGGCCAGCGTCAGCAGGGCGGCGCAGGCGAGCTGGTCGTCGTCGAGGTGCTCGGCGAGCCGGTCGCCGCGGGCGCGGTTGCCGATCTGGTCGTGGTTCTGGTTGGCCACCACGAGCCGCCAGGTCGGCATCGTGTCGGTGTCGACCGGCACGCCGTGGTCGCGCTCGCGGAACGACGAGAAGGTGCCGTCGTGGAAGAAGCCGCGCTCGCAGACCTTGGCCAGCGCCTCGAGCGGCTCGAAGTCGGCGTAGTAGCCGGCCGTCTCCCCGCTCAGCGCGACGTGGACGGCGTGGTGGAAGTCGTCGCTCCACTGGGCGTCGAGGCCGTGGCCGCCGGCCTCGCGCGGGCGTGACGAGCAGCGTGTCGTTGAGGTCGGACTCCGCGATCAGGGTCAGCGGGCGGCGTACGTGGGCCGAGTAGGCGGCGGTCTCGATCGCCATCTCCTCGAGGAGGTGCACCTCGGAGGTGTCGCTGAGCGCGTGCACCGCGTCGAGCCGCGAGCGCGTCGACGTGGAAGTCCTCGAACCACATCCGCACGTTGTCGAGGATGTAGCGGCGCACCTCGGCCGAGTCCTCGCCGTCGAGGTTGATCAGGTCGCCCCAGGTGTTGCGGCCCGGCTTGAGGTAGGGCCCGAACAGCGGGAGGTAGTTGCCCGACGGGCCGAGGTGGTTGTGCACCACGTCCTGCACGACGCCGAGACCCTTGGCGTGGCAGGCGTCGACGAAGCGCTTGTAGGCGTCCGGACCGCCGTACTGCTCGTGCACGGCGAACCAGCCGACGCCGTCGTAGCCCCAGTTGTGGGTGCCGTTGAACGCGTTGACCGGCATCACCTCGACGAGGTCGACGCCGAGGTCGAGGAGGTGGTCGAGCCTGCTCGATCGCGGAGTCGAGGTCGCCGATCGGGCGTGAACGTGCCGACGTGCAGCTCGTAGATCACCGAGCCGGCGAGCTGGCGGCCGGTCCAGGCGGAGTCCTGCCACTCGTACGTCGTCGCGTCCCGCCGCGACAGCTCGTGCACGCCCGCCGGGCTGGCGCCGCGAGCGCGGGTCGGGGCGCGGGTCGGGGTCGTCGTCGAGGAGGTAGCCGTAGTCGACGGCCGCGTCGGTCGACGGCACGGGCTCGGCTGGCGTCCACCAGCCGTCGTCGCCGCGCGTCATCTCGACCAGCCTCGCCTGCCGAGGAGCAGTCGCACCCGCTGCGGCCGCGGCGCCCAGACGTCGTACGGTCCGCGCATCGATGCCTCATCAGTCCTTCCTCACCAGCAGCGCGACGGGGTGCGTCGCGAGCAGGTCGGCGAGCCGGCCGTCGGTGTCGAGCCCGGTGAGCACGTCGTGCCACCGGCCCTCGGGCAGGTCGAGCGTCGTGTCGCCCCAGCCCGTCGCGGCGAGGCCGACGGGGAGCCGGGTGACGACCGTGATCGCGCCACCGCGGTCGTACGCCACCACGTGGCCGGCGGCCGTCGCCGGAGGCGGAGACCGGCGTGTAGCGACGTGAAGAGCTCGGGCCGCTCGCGGCGCAGGGTCAGCGCCGAGCAGGTGACGTGCAGCTTGGCCGCGGCGTCGTCCTCGGCGGTGCCGGCGAGCACCGCAGCGCGGTGCTCGAAGTCGACCGGTCGCCGGTTGTCGGGGTCGACGAGCGAGGTCTCCTAGAGCTCGCTGCCCTGGTAGACGTCGGGCACGCCGGGGATCGTGATCGCGAGCAGCTTCGCCGCGAGCGAGTTGGCCTGCGCCGGCTCGTCGATCCGGGCGGCGAGACCGAGCAGCACCGAGCGCACGTCCTCGGAGTCGAAGACCGCGTCGACCGCGGCGTGCACCTCGGACTCGTACGCCTCGTCGGGCTCGGTCCACGTCGTGCGGTCGCCGGCCTCGCGCATCGCCTTCTCGGCATAGCCGTGCAGCCGCGCGCGCAGGTCGGGCAGGTGGTCGGGCGTCCACGCGCCGAGCACGGCCTGCCACAGCAGCGAGCCGAAGGCCGGGTCGGGCACGGGCGCGAGCCGCAGCAGCTCGTCGAGCGCGCGCTCCCACTGCGCGGGCTGCTCGGCAAGGACGGTGATCCGGGCCCGGACGTCCTCACCGCGCTTGGTGTCGTGGGTGGAGAGCGTGACCATCGCGTCCGGCCAGTCGCGCTGGCGCGCGGTCATCGCGTCGTGGAACTCGTCGACGCCGATCGCGAAGATCGACGGATCGCCGCCGACCTCGTTGAGCGAGGTGAGCCGCGACCAGCGGTAGAACGAGCAGTCCTCGACGCCCTTGGCCATCACCATGCCGGAGGTCTGCTGCAGGCGCCGGGCCGGCTGGCCCCACTCGTCGTGGAGCACCGGCTCGAGGACGTCGTACGTCGTCGCGAGGTCGGGGCGTGAGTCGCGCGCGGCGGCGAAGGCCTGGTCGAGGTGCTCGCGGCCCTCGGGGAGGTAGGACCGGTAGACCGGGAAGCAGGCGATGATCTCGCCGATCGCGTCGGCCGCCGGCATCCTCGTCGACGCCCTCGACCACGCGCGCGACTTCACGGGTGATGCGCAGGACCTCGGAGTGCAGGATGCCGTCGGCGACGGCGCGCTTGTTCATCCGCACCATCCGGTGCCAGTCGACGGGCGCCGCCGCGCAGCCGGTCCTCGAGCGCCGACAGCGGCGCCTCGCCGGCCGGGTCGGTGAGGACGCGGTCGATGAGGGCGAGCGCGTCGTAGCCGGTGGTGCCGGAGGTCGCCCAGCTCTCCAGCAGCTCCTCCCCCGGCTCGAGGATCTTCTCGACCAGGACGTAGGCACCGCCGGTGAGGGCGGCGAGGTCGTCGAGGTAGCGCTTGGGGTCGCGCAGGCCGTCGGGGTGGTCGACGCGCAGCCCGTCGACGAGCCCCTCGTCGAACCACCGCTTGATCTCGACGTGCGTGTCGGCGAAGACCTCGGGGTCCTCGACGCGTACGGCGGCGAGCGTGTTGACGGCGAAGAACCGGCGGTAGTTCAGCCCGTCGTCGGCCGTGCGCCAGTTGACCAGCTCGTAGTGCTGCTCCTCGAGCGTGCTCGTGCCGGGAGCCAACGGGAAGCGCTGCTCGTGGTAGCGGACCTCGCCCTCGTCGATTCGCACGTCGCGTCCTCGTCGTCGTCACCGATGACGGGGATGACGATCCGGCCGTCGCCCGCGGCCCAGTCGACGTCGAAGGCGTTGGCGTGCTCGGACTCGCGGCCCAGCTTGAGCACGTCCCACCACCACGGGTCCTCTGACGGCGTCGCGACACCGACGTGGTTGGGCACGATGTCGACCAGCACGCCCATGCCGAGCCGCTTCGCCTCGGCCGACACCGCGTCCAGGCCCTCGGCTCCGCCGCGCTCCGCGTCGATGTGGTCGAACGCGACCACGTCGTAGCCGTGCGTGCTCCCGGGCTCAGAGGCCAGGAGCGGCGAGAGGTAGACCCAGTCCACGCCGAGGTCGTGGAGGTACGGCAGCACCCGCGCTGCGTCGTGCAGCGTGAAGTCCTGGCTGACCTGCAGCCGGTAGGTGCTCTGCGGCGTGCGGGGTCCCTCGGCTCGGTGCTTCACGTGAGGTCCGTACCCGATCGGGCAGCGAGTGATGCCGCGACCGAGTGGTCGGGGCTGGTCTCGGGCTCGGAGTGCTCGCGGAGCACGACGAGGCTGTGCGTCGACAGGTCGAACGTCGCACCGGCGTCGTACGTCGGGTCGGCGTCGGCGTCGCCGCCGGTGTCGATGACGACGTCCCAGGCGGCGGCGTACTCCTCGGTCGGCAGCGTCACCTGCGTGTCGCCGTCGGCGTTGAAGTAGAGGAGGAAGTGGTCGTCGGTGATCGTGCCGCCGCGGGCGTCCTTGCCGGCGATGCCGTTGCCGTTGAGGTACATCCCGATGGCCTTGCCGCCCTCCCAGTCGCCGTCCTCCATCGGCTCACCGTCGAGGTCGAGCCAGACGATGTCGTTGAGCCGCTCGCCGTCGCCCGTGCGCACGGTGCTGCCGGTGAAGAAGCGCTTGCGGTGGAAGGTCGGGTGGTCCGCGCGCAGCTTGGCGACGGCCGAGGTGAACTCGATGAGCGGCTTGTCGGCGCGGCTCCAGTCCACCCAGCTGATCTCGCTGTCCTGGGCATAGGTGTTGTTGTTGCCGTCCTGCGTGCGGCTGAGCTCGTCGCCGTGCAGCAGCATCGGCACGCCCTGGCTGAGCAGGAGTGTGGCGATCAGGTTGCGCTGCTCGCGGGCGCGCGCGCCGAGGATCTCGGCGTCCTCGGTCGGGCCCTCGACGCCGTGGTTCCACGAGCGGTTGTGGCTCTCGCCGTCGTTGTTGTCCTCGCCGTTGGCGTCGTTGTGCTTCTCGTTGTAGGACACGAGGTCGCGCAGCGTGAAGCCGTCGTGGGCGGTGACGAAGTTGATGCTGGCGAAGGGGCGCCGGCCCGAGTGCTCGTACAGGTCCGAGGACCCGGACAGCCGGGACGCGAAGTCGCCCAACGACGGCTCGCCGCGCCAGAAGTCGCGCACGGTGTCGCGGTAGTCGCCGTTCCACTCGGTCCACTGCGGCGGGAAGCCGCCGACCTGGTAGCCGCCGGGGCCGATGTCCCACGGCTCGGCGATCAGCTTCACCTGGCTGACGACCGGGTCCTGCTGCACCATCTCGAAGAAGGTGGAGAGCTTGTCGACGTCGTAGAACTCGCGGGCGAGCGTCGCGGCGAGGTCGAAGCGGAAGCCGTCGACGTGCATCTCGGTCACCCAGTAGCGCAGCGAGTCCATGATCAGCTGCACCGAGTGCGGGTGGCGCACGTTGAGGGTGTTGCCGGTGCCGGTGTAGTCCATGTAGTAGCGCTGGTCGTCCTCGACGAGGCGGTAGTAGGCCGCGTTGTCGATGCCCTTGAAGCTCAGCGTCGGGCCGAGGTGGTTGCCCTCGGCCGTGTGGTTGTAGACCACGTCGAGGATGACCTCGATGCCGGCGACGTGCATCGCCTTCACCATCGCCTTGAACTCCTGCACCTGCTGGCCGAGCCCGCTGGCGGAGTAGTCGGCGTGCGGGGCGAAGAAGCCGAGGGTGTTGTAGCCCCAGTAGTTGCGCAGGCCCTGGTCGAGCAGCGTGGAGTCCTGGATGAACTGGTGCACCGGCATCAGCTCGATCGCGGTCACGCCGAGCTTCTGCAGGTGGGCCGTGATCGACGGGTGCGCGAGCCCGGCGTACGTGCCTCGCTGCTCCTCCGGCACGTCGGGGTGCAGCTGGGTGAGGCCCTTGACGTGCGCCTCGTAGATGAACGACTCGTTGTAGGGGATGGAGAGGCGGCGGTCGCCCTCCCAGTCGAAGAACGGGTTGATCACGACGCCGTGCGTCATGTGCGCGGCGGAGTCGTCGTCGTTCCTGCTGTCCTCCTCACCGAAGTCGTAGCCGAAGAGCGACTGGTCCCACTCGATCTCGCCACTGGTCGCCTTGGCGTAGGGGTCGAGGAGCAGCTTGTTGGGGTTGCAGCGCAGGCCCTTCTCGGGGTCCCACGGACCGTGGACGCGGTAGCCGTAGCGCTGGCCCGGCTGGACCGTCGGGATGTAGCAGTGCCACACGTAGGCGTCGACCTCGGTGACCTCGAGCTTCGTCTCGATGTACGCGCCCTCGTTCTTGGGGTCCGGCTCGAACAGGCAGAGCTCCACGCGCTCGGCGACCTCGCTGAACAGCGCGAAGTTCGTGCCGCTCCCGTCGAAGGTCGCGCCCAGGGGGTAGGCCGTTCCGGGCCAGGTCTCGGTCATGCCTCGACGCTACCGGCGTCCCCGGGGGTGATGACGATTCGTCCACCCCGTCAGGTGGACCTGGTGACCACCGTCACGGGGTCCACCGGCGCGCAACGTCATGGGCGGTGGCTGCTCGGACTGCCGCTCGCCATGACGTTGCGCCCTCGCGGTCTGCTCAGGCGGCGACGGCCTGGCGGGCGCGGTCGCGGACGACGCGGCCCGTCGTCTGGGTCTGCTCGGTCCCGCACCAGCACGTGAACGACACCACGATGCCGTCGACGGTGTTGGCCACCGACGAGATCTGGCTCTCGAAGATGAGCACTCGGCAGGCACACACCGGGCAGTTGTTGTCGAACATGGTGACCTCCTCAGATCAGTTGCGTAGGACGATCATCTCGCCTCCCAATCCCTAGGGGTAGCCTCAGTTACCAGAGGCTTCCCAAGGAGATTCCTATGCTTTCGTTGCACCAGCTCCGCTGCTTCCTGGCCACGTACGAGCACGGTTCGTTGACTGCTGCGGCCGAGGAGCTCGGCTACGCCCAGCCCTCGGTGTCCGAGCAGGTCCGCGCCCTCGAGAAGACGCTCGGCGTGCCGCTGTTCCGTCGCGTCGGACGGGGCGTCGTACCGACCACGCTGGCCGACACCCTCCGCCCGTACGCCGAGCAGGCGATCGCCGCGGCCGAGGAGGCCCGGCGGGCAGTGCAGAGCGCGGTGTCGCTGGAGAGCGGGACGATCCGGTTCGGGATGTTCGGGGCTGCGCGGTTGTATGCCGGCGCGCAGATCGTCGCCGACGTGCTCGAGCGCTATCCCGGCGTGCGGGTGGAGCTGATCGGCCAGCACTCCAACGAGGTGCAGGACCAGCTCCGACGCGGCCACCTCGAGGCAGCGATGATCGCCGCCACGGGTGTCGAGAGCGAAGGCATGACCGTCACCCCCGTCGCCCGGGACGAGCTGGTCTACATCTCGGCCGACCCCGAGCGGCTCACCTCACCCATGACACCGGCCCGCCTGGCGAAGGCGGCGCTGATCATGCCGGAGACGACGTGGCGCTCGAGCGACTCCGTGCGCATCATCCTGCGCCGCTTCCTCCACGAGGCCGGCCACAACCCGCAGACCCGGATCGAGGTGGAGGAGGTCGAGACAGCGGTCGACCTGGTCGGCCGCGGGCTCGGCGACGCGGTCATCCCCCGCGGTGCCGCCGAGCAGCTCATCCCCCGGCTGGCGCCGAGCGTCGGCTGGGTCTCGCTACGCCCGAAGCAGTACGACGTGATGGCCATCGTCCACCGCCGCGGCGCGGTCCTCTCCCCCGCGGCACAGGTGATGATCGAGGTCGCGACCCGGCACATCCAGTCGATCGCCGAGCCCGTCTGAGGCCGTCGAGCTCACCGGACCACCAGCGTCACGGCGGCTGTGCTGCTCGCACCAACGGTGGGCGCTCGAGGGCGAGCCTGGGATGGTCAGCGGCAGGTCGAGCGGTGCCTCGAGACGTACGGTCACCGAGCGCCCGATCGGGTCGACGTGCACGCCGACGTCGATGCCGGGGAACCTCGACCCGGCGTCGGCCCTCACGAGGTAGTCGCGGACTGCAGCCTCGACGGCGGCCTCCTGCTGGATCAGGCGCGCATCGCCGAGGCCCTGCTCGTAGATCGCGGCCGAGCCGAGGTCGGCGCCGTAGAGGGCCGCACCGTCGGCGAGGTTGTCGAGGCCTTGTCGCTGGAGGTACGCCGCGGACGCGTCGATGACGACCACGATGGCCATCAGCAGGATGCCGGCGAAGCCGATGATCAGCAGCGTCACCTGACCCGACTCGTCTCTGTTGCGCTGCGCGACCCGCCTCACCCGTCGCCCTCCGGTGCACTCTCGACGTACTGCCCGATCGGCACCGTGTGCGTGGCGTCGAGCGAGAAGGAGGCGGCGCCGGAGCCGAGGATGGCCGGGAAGAAGGGCAGGTCGACGCCCGAGTCCACGGTCACCGTGATGATCGCCGTACCGACGTGGCAGTTGTCGCCCGGCGCCTCGCAGGTGACACGTACGCGCGCACGTTGGCCGGGCGTGCCCTGGTCGGCGAGGACCTGCTCGACTGCCGCGATCGCCCGCGCCTCGCCCGTGGCGTCGTCGGGCGCAAGGGCGTACGCCCGGCCTGCAGCGCGCGCTGCGGCGCTGGTCGCGAAGGCGCCCTGTTGCACCTCGAAGACCGAGATGACCACCCAGATCAGCGGGACGATGAGGATGATCGCCAGCCAGCTGAACTCGATGAGGGCCGAGCCCGTCTCGTCGCGCTGCTTCATCGGGTGACCACGGCCTGCTCGGCAACGGCGTGGCCCGAGACGCGTACGTGGATGCCGGTCCCACCGAGGCCCAGGACCGTCACCTCGGCCTCGACCACGGCTTCGTAGCCGGGGGCACCCCCGACCGTCGCGGGGTGCACGCTGACCGAGCGTACGAAGTCCTCGGACAGCGCACCGTCGATGAGGTCCTGCACCTTGGCCTGCCCGGCGGGTGCCGAAGAGCCGGCGACCGCGGCGTAGCGGGCGCCCTCGGACGCCGCCGATGCGAGTGTGTTGCGGACGTGCAGGACGAGGGCCAGCTGCAGGATGCCGAGCACCAACGGCAACAGGACCAGCAGCACGAGCACGAAGTCGACGACTGCAGCCCCGCGCTCGTCGGCGCGAGCGCGACGGGTCACGGAGTGGCCTCAGCCGCTCACCATCGAGAATGCCTGCACGAGCAGGTTGCGCAGCTCGTCACCGACGAACGGCGTGAGGGCTGCGACGACGATGGCGGTCATCAGGGTCACCATCACCCATCCCGGCACGTCACCCCGGTCGTCGCGCCGGCGATCGGGCGCAGGAGTGCGGGCGAGGACGTCGAGCAGTCCCGAGATCGACTGGTGCATGGAGCGGTCCTTTCGTTGGTGGAGCAGGGTTTCGACGGGGGGTCAGGGTGTGGTGAGGCGCAGGCCGAGCACGCCGGGATAGAAGGCGAACAAGATGGTCACCGGGAGCACGAAGAAGACGACGGGCGCCATCATCGCGATCTCCTTGCGGGCTGCGGTCTCGATCAGGAGCCGGCGCCCGGCCTCGCGTACGTCGGCAGCCTGGGCGTGGAGCACGTCGGCCAGCGGCGTTCCGCGCTCCATGGCGACGGTGATGCCGGTGGCGAAACGGGCGACGATCGGCAGGCCGGTCGAGCGAGCCAGCGACTCGAACGCCGAGCCGACGGGCTCGCCCGTGCGCACCCGCGCGAGCACGTGGGCGAGGTCCTCCGACAGGGCACCGTTGCTGCGCCGCACGACGCGATCGAGGGCGGACACGGGGCTCTCCCCCGCGGCCACGGAGAGGGCGAGGAGCTCGGCGATCGTCGGGAACTCGGTGAGGACCTGGCGCTCGCGGTGCTTCACCTGGGTGCTGAGCCGGTTGTCGCGCAGGAACACGCCGCACGCCAGGCCGAGGAGGCAGAAGACCACCGCCGAACCGGCTCCGCCCACGCCGCCGAGCGCCCGTACGAGGCTGATGGCGGCGGCCGCGGCAAAGCCGACGAGACCCCAGACGACCTGTTCGATGCGGAACTCCTGCACGGTGCGGTCGAGCCCGGCTCGCTCGAGTCGCCGACGTACGGACGTGCTGCCGCCCAGCAGTCGCTCGACCACCTCTGCGGCCGAGCGGAGCACAGGTCCGAAGATCCCGGCCGCCGCGGACGTCGGCGACGAGGACACCGGACGGGCCAACGGGCTGTGGTCACGTCGCGGCACGTCACGCACATAGGGCAGGACGCGTGAGGCGAGCTGCGGCCGCCGCAGCACGTTGACCCGCAGGCCGACGAGCAGCAGGCCGCAACCGGCTACGCCGCCGAGCAGGGCGCCCCACACCGCGGTGCTCACGACAGGATCCGCTTCTCGACGGGCAGGCGGCCGATCCGCATCATCGCGACGTAGGCAAGGACGCAGACCCCGAACCCGATGCCCAGCACGATCACGCCGCCGGGCGAGGCGTAGCGCCGGATGGCCGTGGTCTGGAACGACATCAGCAGCAGCACGATCCACGGCGCGGCGACCGCCAGGCGGGCGCCGTTGACGGTCCAGGCCTGCCGCGACTCCAGCTCGGAGCGGGTGCGCGCGTCGTCGCGCAGGAAACCCGAGAGGTTGCGCAGCAGTCTTCCGAGGTCGCCGCCGCCGACCTCGCGGGCCAGCCGAAGCCCTTCGATCACGCGGTCCCCCACCGGGTCGGCGAGCCGGTCCTTGAGCCGGTCGAGGCACTCGCCGAAGCGACCGGTGACCTGGTAGTCGAGGGCGAACTGCCCGAAGTCGTGACGCAGCGCCTCAGGTCCGGACGTGCCGAGCGCGGCGACGGCATCGGGCAGCGAGAGCCCAGCCCGTACGGCGCTGGCGAGGTTGTCGACTGCCTCGGGCCACACCTCAGCGAAGTCGCGGAGCCGCCGTGCGGCGCGCTGGCGCAGCACGGCGATCGGGACGTAGGCCGCCATCGCTGCGAAGACGAAGGCGACCGGCAGGGTCTGTGAGACCGCCTGCACCAGTGCCCACGCCACCGCGAAGAGCACCGCGCACAGGGACAGGACGCTGGCGGGCGTGACGTCGCTCAGGCCAGCCCGTCCGAGCAGGCGGCGCAGCGCGGACGACGTGGAGGTCTGCTGCTTCGGTGTTCGTGGCAGGGCGAACGCCGACCAGACGAGCAGCAGCCCGACCCCGAGGCCGAGACCGACCAGCGCGCCCATCAGTGGTCGCCCGCACGCGGCTCGGAGGCGAGGAGGGCGTGCACGTCGATGCCCACCCGCTCGTAGCGCTCGACGCGGGCCGGCACCCCGCCCGTACGCCGCAGCTCCGCGCCGTTGCGCACGAAGATCGGCTCGACCTCGATGACGTCGGCCTCCACCCGACCCGGCACCGAGACGATCTCGTTCACGCGGCGTACGCCGTCCGGACCCAGGCTGAGGTGCACGACGAGGTCGACCGAGGTCGCCACCGTCGGCACCACGAAGCGCGCCGAGATGTTGTCGCCGGCGAGCAGCGGGAGGGTGCACATCTTCACCAGCGCCTCGCGCGCACTGTTGGCGTGCAGGGTGCACATGCCGGGGAGACCGGAGTTGAGCGCGAGCAGCAGGTCGAGGCACTCGGCGGCCCGGACCTCGCCCACGAGGATGCGGCTGGGCCGCATCCGCAGCGCCTCCTTCACCAGGTCACGCAGCACGATCTCGCCGGTCTGCTCGAGCCCGGCCTGTCGGGTCTGCATCGCCACCCAGTCGGGGTGGCTGAACCGGAGCTCGAAGACCTCCTCGGCACTGACGACGCGCTCGCCACCCGGCACCGAGGCGGCCAGGCAGTTGAGCATCGTCGTCTTGCCGGCCTGGGTGCCGCCGGCGACGAGGATGTTGAGCCCCGCGCGGACCGAGGCCTCGAGGAACGAGGCAGCCTGCGGCGTGAGCGTGCCCAGCGACACCAGGTCGGAGAGCCGGTGCGCGCGGAGCAGGAACTTGCGGATGTTGACCGCGGTGAAGCCTCGGGTGATGCCCTCCAGCACGACGTGGAGGCGATGCCCCTCGGGCAGCATCGCGTCGACGAACGGGGTGCTGATGTCGAGGCGTCGCCCGCTCGACTTGAGCATCCGCTCGACCAGCTCGTTGACCTGGGCGGTGTCGAGGCGGAGGTTGGTGAGCTCGTGACGACCGCGGCGTGCGATGAAGACCCGCTCCGGGGAGTTGATCCACACCTCCTCGACCTCGGGGTCGTCGAGGAACGGTTGCAGCGGGCCGAAGCCCGAGATCCGGGCGACCAGCTCACCGACCATCGCGCCGTCGTCGGCGATCGGCGCGACGGCACCGGTGAGGCTCAGGTCGTCGTGCTCGCGGACCACGTCCTCGGCGATGCGGCGTACGACGAGGGCCTCACGCTGCGGGTCGACACCCTCGCGACGGACCCGCTCGCGCACCAGGCCGTCGAGCCGCTCGACCAGGTCGTCGTGGGCGTGCGCCGTCGACGCCGGTCGATCCGTCGCCAGACGGTCCAGTGCCATGTGGTGCCCGCTTCCCCGAGATGGTGCGTCTCGGACGTTACCCAGAGCAAGCGGGACAAAAACAGAGGCTTGGTAAAGGTTGTGGAGAACCTCTTACCGGGCACGCCGCTCGTCGCGGGTGACCCGGTCGAGGTGGCTCGCGCCCTCGACCGCCCACGCCCCTTCTGGCGCCGATAATCAGCTGAACGGTCGCCCCGACGGAAACGAGCCCCCGCTCCAGGCTGTGTCGGAGCGGGGGCTCGATATCGATGCGAGCTGGGCTTGCCACTACTGGACCGCCATGGTCGGGCTTGACTCACCTGTGCCCGTCTGCTCCTGGCGGGCGTACACGTCGAGTGCTTCTACAGTCCCCGGCAGGTCGACCGGGGAGAGCAGTGGGGCTCAACGGCCGTAGATGCTCTCGATCCCGTTCTGGTAGCGGGCAGCCAGGACGGCCAAGGCCCTCGGGGCGGCGGCGAAGCGTGCAGGCATCGGAATCTGGCAGGCGGCTGCTGCTCAGTCCTTGTAGTCGATCCACATGGCGTCGAAGGCGGCGCACACGTCGGCGTGTGCTGGGTCGTTGGCGTCGGTGCTGAACGCTTGCAGTGACTTCGGCCCACGATGCCGGAAGCCGGATGAGGGCACGTACCGCTCTCACGACTCTCTGGACAAAACAAGGTAGTTGAGCGGGTTGGCTATCGTCCAAGCACCTTCTGTTGAAGCCGCTGCAGTGCCATTTGCCGTTGTTAGGGACTATCGAGGTATAGAGGCTGGTGGAAGTTGCCGCTCCACATGATCCCAGTCCAAAGTTCCCAGCGTTTCTCGTGATGGGGCGAGGGATAGAGGCCGGGTGGAGTCACGCGAGCGGAAGGTGTCGCGAGAGGCGTTTGGGTGCGGTGACTGACGACCCACGTCCCGGAGTAGTCCCACAGGACGCGTTTAGCTCCATTGCGCCACGGTCGAGTCGCCAGCATCCAGAAGGTACCTTCCTGCAACTCCAACGTGGTGTAGCCGTGTTGCAGTTCCGCCAGCACCCGGTCGCCGACTTTGCCGAGGAACAACCATATGGCGGCGAGCACGGCTAAGCAGAACAACGCATACGCCACGGCTCCGAAGCCGGTGAGGCTAACCGCGCGACTGACGAGAAGGCCGACAACGATCGTGCCGGAGAAAGCGGCGATGGTGGCCCACACCCATCGGTCCATCAGGACGCTGGCCGCCACTCCAGGCAGAGGCGGCGGGGGCTCTGGCCCGATCGTCGGGAGCAGCCCCCGCGCCTTTGCCTCGGCGAAGCCGGGGACATCGGGCGGTAGCGGAAGGCTCTGGGTCACTGTGGCAATGTCACTAGGACCCAGTCGGAGGTATCAGCGCCAGTGCGGTCCACTACGACGTTGCCTCTCACCTTGACGACCAGATGCCAGGTCAGATCTGGATCCCCGCACGACGCATAGGTCTCGACCCAGACGTAGTAGGTTCCCGGCGGTGCGCTACCCCCCGGCCAATACACGTTCTCAGTGGGGTGCGGCATGACAGTCTCGCAACCAGCGTTGGCGTCAATGTCGAGCGCACCACCCGACTCGGACGTCGGTTGGCTGTAGTAAATCTCCTCGCCATTGGGGTCGATGACGTGTAGGTCCAAGTCGGCGGTGCTATTCCAGGTGAGGGTGGCTTGGATGTCTCCGCCGCCGGTAACCGGAGCCTGCTCACAGTTGGCTGGGAAGTACCACGGCTCGCGGTAGGGGAAGGTCTGCTTCAGTACGTCCGGGTGCCACGTTGCGGACCAGGAGAACTGTCCCGCCCATGCTTTTGCTTCCAGCCCGAGGCCGATCTCGCCGCGCGGTTGAAAGCTCGCGCAGCCAGCCGGTTGATCGGCGGCGGAGGTGCCAACGGTTTTAACCTCTGCGACAAAGGGGTTGATGAACCCGTTGACGCCTGCAACAACGCCGACATCTCGCGTGCCCGCGCCGGGACCGATGGTGAGCGAGCCGCCGACAGTGATCGTGAGGGCGGCGCTGCGTCCAGTAACTGTGGGTGTTCCGACGTGGGGGTCGCTGATTAGTCCGCTGGCGAAGTAACCGCCCGCACCGATCTGACCTTTGGCCCAGAATCCGTTGGTGAGCGTGGCTTCGGCTCCTTGTACCTTCACGGCTCCCGACGCGCTGATCTCGACGGTTGGATCGAAGACGAGGTTGATCGGCACGGGATAGGCGGCAAGTTGCTTGACGACGCGGTTGAACGGCATCGCGCAGGAGACGGCGAGCTGTGTCTCAAGGTCGGCACGGAAGCCGAGCTCAAGTGCGACGCTCATGTCGAAGTTGGCCGCGTAGGGAATGCCCAGCTTGTTCTTCACGCCGGAGTTCCAGTGGCCCTTGGGTCGCAGGACCGGGCGGAGCTGGGAGATGTCGGTGCCCAACGAGACGTTGAGGCATGACTCCTTGGCGGCGGCGCGGGGCACTTCCCGACCGGTCTTATCGGTCGAGGCGGGTTGCGCTGCGACCGCTGCGTTGTAGTCCTTGATTGCCCTTCTCGCGGCGACGGGGTTTGTCAGTGGAGTGAGCTCTATGGGTGTTTCGGTGATGGCTTGCTGGAGATCAAGGTAAGCGAACACGTCTGCTAGCCCGCCGGCAGTGAGGGTGACGGAGCGCCCGTCGGGAGAAATTGCGGCGACGGTGCCAACGAATCCTCCGGGCTGCGCGGCGGAGGCGGGTAGAACGAATCCCGCTCCCAGCGGCGGGGTGTCTTGTCCGGAGGGGAGGGTGGTGGTGATCTGGCCAGCCGAAGCTGTCACGGTGACGAGGTCGCTGGCGGTCAAGACGACGGCGCCTGGGGTGAGGCTGAAGGGCGGGACCGTGCCGTCGAGCGATGGGACCCCCACCGCCACAGCGCCACGGGTCCAGTCCCGAGCCACACCCTTCTTGACGTCGGGTTTCGCGAAGACGGCATAGCTGTAGGTCGCACCGGGGGTCAGACCATCGTCGAAGACGCGTCCGTTACGGACTTCGATGGCTTCGCCCTTTCCGGGATTGCGAGGAGCGACGTCGCCAATGGCACGTCGCACAACGATCCTTGACCCCTTAGGCGCCTTCCAGCCCAGTGTCACCGTTCCCGGCGCCAACGCGACTACGCCAACACGCACGGTCCGCAACCTCTTCAAGACAATCTGTACGGACTTCGGCTCGCCCTTTGCAGAGACCGCAATCTTCGCTGGGGCCTTGCTCGCACTGTAAGTGACGCCATCAACGACGACGTCGTCAACCTTCACCCGGTAGTTGCCCAGCTTCAAACGTGCTCGCACCGTGAAACTGCGACCGCTGGCTGGTTTGACGGCAACGGCGTCAGTCTTGCCCACAAGTCGCACGCTCGCTGGCACACCCTTGGGTGTTCGCATGACAATGCGGACCACCTTGGTCTTGCCCAACTTCTGTACCGGCGCAGCCGCGTTGGCCACAGGCGCACTCAGAGCGCCAGCAACCGAGCCAGAAAGGATCAGGCTGCAGACGGCAGCAAAACTGCCGACGCGGCGCGGGAGCCCGGGCGGCAGGACAGAAAAGATATTGGAACTGCGGGACATGCGTCGTCTCCGATTCGGCAGTGGCTGACCTCGCGGCGTGCAGCCGCGGCAGCAGCGTAGGTGGCGTCAGGATTAAGTGCCGCGAGATTCGACAAACCTCCGCCCTTTCTTGGTCCCTTGGTGTCTGTGGTTTGCGGTCCTCCTCATTGCCACTCGCCTGCCCCTCAGCACAAACAAGTCACGCTTTCGGCAGCGAGGAAATCGGTGGCCAGCACCATTGCCCAAACATTTGCTTTCCCCAGACGCGTTCCGTAGCGACCACCTCGAGCTGGCTAGGCGAGCCGATGAGCCCAAACGGGGGCGCGGCGTCCCATGACCTCCGCTCACATGGCTCAAGAGCCGTGGCGCCCATCGCGCGGGTTGGGACAAGCCGCCCGGGCAGAGTGGGACGTGTCCAGCGCCCGACTACTGGGGGATTTCGGAAGGACTGGGGCCTTTTGCAGAAGATTTCGTCAAAGCCGCCCTGACGACGGTCATTCGACCTACAGTCCGTAGCCATGCGATCCGCTATCGGATGCCTGGTCTTGTCTCTGACGGCTGTCCTATTGGCCCTTCCCGCCTCGGCCCCTGCTGCCACGGCCGCCTCAGCTGCAACACACCGACAGGTGGCATCGGCCGAACCGGGGCTGCCCGAGGTACGAGCACGTGCCTTCAAGCTGTACGAAGCCATGAAGTACGGGAAGAAGAAGCGGATGGCTTCGCTTGCGACGAGCACCGCCTACGAGCGCTTGGTTTCCGAACGTCAGTATGGATTCCGCCCTCGGCTGAGGTCGCTGCGGTGCTCGTTCAGCGAAGCCTTGCAGGTGTATCGGTGCTTCGTACGGGACATGCCCGACGGCGTGACCTGGCGCCTCTACACGAGTTGGGAGTTCGGGCCGACTGGCTTCGTAGCGACGACTGCCGATGCTGGCGCTCTCGGGACCTGAGTCGGTCGGCGCCGCCTGTCTCCCGAACTGTGCCGGGTCGAGAGCCCAAGGTGGGCCCGGCCGGGGGCGGGGGCACTCACCGGCCGAGATCCTGCGTGGCCGTGGCAACCGGAGGAGCCGGCTCGCGCACTCGAGGTGCTGCGGGGTGCCTCGCAGCGGTCACGACGGCGAGACCATGCTGGACCCGAGCCACCTCTCGACGATGCCTGCCGAGCCCGAGCGTTCTCGACACGCTGCAGGATCGTCTCCTGCCCTCCCCGAGTCATGCCGCCGGCCATGACTCCGGGCTGCGTCGGCGGCCCGACCCGTGCGCCCTGACTTGGCCGAGAAGCACTGCCCCGCTTGCAAAACGACAACGGGACGGTGCCCCGGATAAGGGACTACAGCTTGCGGCACGTCGTGATCGGGCCGATAGGACCGACGTTGTACATGTCGTAGTAGTTGTAGGGCTCAATCCGGTGCGCTTGCCAGCCGAGCAGTTGAGACGAGTCCCACCACTCGATGCGGAAGTCCATCGTGTAATTCCCCCGCCAGTCCAGACCGGCCCACGAGGTGGTACCCGACCAGGTCGAGTAGGACGCATCTGACACGCGGAGCCAGCCCGACCAACCCGAGCGTTGCAGCACGTTCGCGTTGTTCGCGTCGATGAGGAACGCCTGGTAGCGGACCCAGTTGTAGTCCGTCCCGGTGGTCCGGTTGATCGCGCTCACGTTGGGCGGATTCTCGGCTATCCGAAGGGAGCCACTCACGTTGGTCCGGTCGTACTTGCAGTACCCAGTAACGGTCTTCGCAGAACCCGTGCTGCCGCCGTAGCTGTACACGCGGGCTTCGGCCGGGGCCGCAGTGGCCGCGAGCGTTGCAGCGCCCATCAGCAGTGCGACCAGAGCACCGGCGACACCTCGTCGTGCAGCACGGGTTGTTGACATCGCGGTGAAACCTGGAGGTGATGGGGTTCTGCTTCTCGCTCATGATGTGCTCCTCGGTCGGGGTGGTGTCGCAAGCATGTTCCGACCCGCTTAACGGCCGCTTAATGTCCGCGTCGGGGAGTTGACCCATACCTCCTCGACCTCGGGGTCGTCGAGGAACGGTTGCAGCGGACCGAAGCGCGAGATGCGGGCGACCAGCTCGCCAACCACCGCGCCGTCGTCGGCGATCGGTGCGACGGCACCGGTGAGGCTCAGGTCATCGTGCTCGCGGACGACGTTCGCGCCGATGCGGCGTACGACGAGCGCCTCGCGTTGCGGGTCGACACCCTCACGGCGGACACGCTCGCGCACCGGACCGTCGAATTTTCGCCAGACGGTCCAGTGCCATCGGTGCGCGCTTCGCCGAGATGTGCGTCTCAGACGTTACCCGCGGATCAGAGCGCCGGCCAGGTGCCTCGAGCACCGAGCCCGCGATCGATGCCCAGCAGCATCGTCATCAGCGCCGCGTCGCGCTCCTCGGCCGGCAGTCCTCTGAGTGGGCCTTCCACGTTGAGCACCGAGAAGCCGTGCACGGCGGACCAGCAGGTCACATCGGCGCCCACCCGGTCGGCGGACGAGAGGTAGCCCACCTCGACGAGGTCGTCGAGCGCGGCGTTGAGCATGCCGTAGGGATCGTCACCCGAGGCGCCGTCCTTGCCCTCGGGGGGCGCGGGGTAGGCGGTGAAGAGCAGGCGGAAGAGCCCGCTCTCGGCCAGCGCGAACTCGACGTAACCCCTCCCGATCGCCACCAGTCGGCGCCGGGCGGCGGTCACCGGGTCGGACTCGTCCACGCCGTCCAGACGTCCGTGGATCCGGGTCACCAGGCCCGCGAGCGCCCCCTCGGCGGCGACGTCGACGAGGGCCTCGCGGTCGGCGAAGTGGCGGTACGCCGCGGCGTGGGAGACCCCGACCCGTCGGGCCAGCTCCCGCAAGGAGAGCGCCTCGGGCCCGCCCTCGCGGACCACGTCGACGGCGGCCTCGACGAGGGCATCGCGCAGGTTGCCGTGGTGGTACGGGGAGGTCGACACGCGCACAGCCTAGTCGATGTTGACAGCGGTAACACTTCGGGTGCAGGCTGATGTTACCGCCGACAACATTCCTCGACCGGAGTCCCCATGAATCGCAAAGCCGCCCTCCTCGCGACCGTCTGCCTGGCCGCGCTCACCATCAACCTCGACACCACGATCGTGAACGTGGCCCTGCCGAGCCTCGCCCGCGAGCTCGACGCCGGCACCCGCGACCTGCTGTGGGTCGTCGACGGCTACAACCTCGCCTTCGCCGCCCTGGTCCTCGCGATGGGCAGCCTCAGCGACCGGTTCGGCCGCCGACCGGCCCTGGTCCTCGGCCTCGCGTCGTTCGCGATCAGCAGTGGGCTGGCAGCGCTCGTCGACAGCGTCGGGGCACTCATCGCGCTCCGGGTCGCGATGGGCATGAGTGCCGCCCTGATCTTCCCCACGACCCTGTCGGTCATCGCCAACGCCTTCACCGAGCGGCGTGAGCGCGCGACCGCCCTCGGGATCTGGGGCGCCGCCGTCGGGATGGGTGTCGCGCTCGGGCCGATCACCGGCGGCTTCCTGCTCGAGCACTTCAGCTGGCACAGCGTCTTCTGGGCCCTGGTGCCGGTCGGCGTCATCGCGATCGCGATGACCCTCGCCTTCGTCCCGGAGTCCCGCGACCCCGGAGTGCCGCCGCTCGACCTCCGCGGGCTCGTCGTCTCGGTGGCGGCCCTCGGCACCCTCACCTGGACCATCATCGAGGCGCCCGACCACGGCTGGGGGTCGGCAGCGACGCTCGGCGGGTTCGCCGTCGCAGCGGCCCTCGCCCTGCTCTTCGTCCTGGCCGAGCGCGCCGCCGAGCACCCGATGCTCGACGTCACGCTGTTCCTGGACCGCCGGTTCAGCGCCGCCTGCGCGTCGGTGACGATCGCGTTCTTCGCCCTCTTCGGCTTCATCTTCCTGATCACGCAGTTCTTCCAGTTCCTGCGCGACTACTCGGCCCTCGGCACCGGCGTACGGATCCTGCCGGTCGCGATCTCCATCGCCGTCGCCTCGGTCGCCGGTGGCCAGCTCGCGCCGCGGGTCGGCACGAAGAGCGTCGTCGGCACCGGCCTCGCGATGCTCGGCACGTCGTTCCTGTGGATCTCGACGATGGACATCGATGTCTCGTACGCCACGACCGTCGTGCCGCAGATGGTGCTGATGGGCCTCGGCCTGGGCCTCATCACGACGCCCGCCACCGAGTCGATCATGCAGGTGCTGCCGCCGGCACGCGCCGGCGTCGGGTCGGCGGTCAACGACGCGACCCGCGAGCTCGGTGGCACCCTCGGCGTCGCCGTCGTCGGGTCGCTCTTCTCATCCCTGTACGGCGCCAAGCTGGTGGAGCTGCTCGACGGGCGGCTCGACCCCGCGACGCTCGAGGCCGCCCGCGGGTCCGTCGGCTTCACCGATGCCCTCGCGGCCCAGGTCCCCGGCGTCACGGCAGCGATGGAGACGGCCTTCATGGACGGCCTGTCGCGCGGCAGCCTGGTGATCGGCCTGATGTGCCTGGTGGGCTCGGCACTCGCCTGGGCGGTGCTGCCCGGCAACCGCTACGACCCGCTGGCCGAGGGCGAGCTGGTGGCGGGCGACGCGGTCACGGTGTGAGCCACTGCTCGCGGGTGACGCGGTAGAGCAGGCTCTCCCCCTCGTACCAGGGATCCTGCTGCCGCCCGACGAACGGCAGGCCGAGCCGAGCCGCCACGTGGGCCGACGCGGCGTTGTCGACGTACATCCCGCACCACACGTCCGGCAGGCCACGGGCGAAGACGTCGTCGAGCAGCGCGTGGGCGGCCTCTGTCGCGTAGCCCCGGCCGACGGAGTCGGGATGGAGCCACCAGCCCACCTCGTACTCACCGACGAAGAGGCCGGTGTCGAGGCGGTGGGCGCGGGCGACCGACACCTTGCCCGCGACGACACCCGTCTCTCGTACGACGATCGCGCGCGCCACGTCGAAGGGGTCGACCTCCTCGCGGCGACGACACACCTCGATCCATTCACGCGCCTCGTCGAGGTCTGCCATGAGCACGGGCCGGCCCAGCCAGCGGACGACCTCGGGGAGGCTGAGGATGTCGAGGACGCGCGGCGCGTCGTCGGCGACGTAGGGCCTCAGGACGAGGCGTTCGGTCGCGAGCGTGCGGGTCAGGCCGGGCTGCCGGTCTCGAGCCGGAACCCGACGCCGCGGATCGCGACCACGCGCTCCCCCGCATCAGCGGCCTCGAGCTTGCTGCGCAGGCGCCCGATCGTGACGTCGAGCGTCTTCGTCGAGCCGTACCAGTTCTGGTCCCACACCTGGTTCATCAGGGTCTCGCGCGGCACGACCTTGTCGTGGTGGGAGGCGAGGACGGCCAGGACGTCGAACTCCTTGGCGGTCAGCGCGACCTCGCGGTCGCCGAGGTGGACGCGGCGCGAGGCGGCGTCGATCTTGAGGCCCGACGCCGTGGTGACGGTGGTGTCGCTGTTGGCGACGACGGCGCTGCGGCGCAGCAGCGCGCGTACGCGGGCGAGGAGCTCGGCGAGGCCGAAGGGCTTGGCGAGGTAGTCGTCGGCGCCGACGTCGAGGCCGACCACCCGGTCGAGCTCGCCGGCACGGGCGGTGACCATGATGATGCCGCCCGTGTATCCACTCGCGCGCATCTGCCGGCAGACGTCGATGCCGTCCATGTCGGGCAGGCCCAGGTCGAGGATGACGACGGCGGGAGCCTCGTCGACGACGAACTCCACAGCCTCGGCTCCACCGGACACGCGACTGACCGCGTAGCCCTCGCGCTCGAGGGTGCGCATGAGTGGGACGGCGATGTCTTCCTCGTCCTCAACCACCAACACGTCGTGCGCCATGCAAGGGAGCATAGATGCAGGGTCAGCGACTGGTGGGTTGAATGCCCATGTCGAGGGTCGGGGCGACCACCGTCTGCGCCGGTGCAGCAGGTGCCTGCTCGCCCGGCCCGACGACGACGGCGCCGGCGGCCAGCAGCACGGCGATCGGGATCAGGAGGATGCGGGACATGTGTCAAGGATCTGTTGCCTCGTTCCACACCAGACCCTCACAACAGTCACACAAGGGAAAAGATCCGGGCGTCACCGGGCACAAACGGGTGGGCGTGGTCCCCCCTCCCGGGAAGGGGTCAGGCCTCGAAGACGTCGCCCAGCTCCGCGACCCGCTCCAGCACCTCGTCCATCGTGAGCTGCTCGAGTGCGAGGTCGTCCTCGGCGCCCTCCTCGACCTCCTCCCACGTCAGCGGGGTCGCGGCGGTCGGCCGCTCCTTGCCGCGCAGGGAGTAGGGCGAGACGGTCGTCTTCGAGCCCGAGTTCTGCGACCAGTCGAGGAACACCTTGCCGGGCCTCTTGGCCTTCGTCATGGTCGCCGTCACGAGGTCGCCGTGCTCCTTCTGCAGCGTCTCGGCGACCTCCTTCGCCAGCGCGGTCGTGCCCTCGCTGTCGAGGCTCTTCTTCCCGGTGTCGGGCAGCGGGGCGTAGAGGTGCAGGCCCTTGCTGCCGCTGGTCACCGGCGAGCAGGTCACGTCACGCTCGGCCAGCGCGTCGCGGACGAGCAGCGCCACCTTGGC
Source organism: uncultured Actinomycetota bacterium (assembly GCA_963711175.1). Classification (GTDB taxonomy): domain Bacteria; phylum Actinomycetota; class Actinomycetes; order Propionibacteriales; family Nocardioidaceae; genus Nocardioides. Next base: position 84,558 of record CAVQDC010000028.1, on the reverse strand, counting down.
GCACTCGTGCAGCCCGGCCGGGTCCCCGGGGTCGAGGTCGATGACCAGACGGTTGGGGTTGCGCGGCACGCCCTTCGCGTCCACCGTCCACTGGTGGACGTGCAGCTCGAGCGCGGCGAGGTTGGCCAGCCAGGTGAGCGTCGCGAGGTCGTCGCAGATCGGGAAGCGCAGCGTGCCGTCACCCTTGCCGGTCCGGGAGCCGGTGGTGGACACGGTCGCCGTACGCACCCAGGACGGTGTGCCGGCCGGTGCGTTCTTCTCGAAGAAGCTGGCACCCTCCACGCCGTGCGGCCAGCGGATCCGGGTCACGGCGCGGTCCTTGAGGTGCGGCAGCAGGACCGGTGAGACCTGCGCGTAGTAGTTCAGCACCTCGCCCTTGGTCGTGCCCGTGCGCGGGTAGAGCACCTTGTCGAGGTTGCTGATCGACAGCGTGCGGCCCTCGACGTCGACGTGCACCTCGTTGGTGGGGCTCATCCGGGGTCCCCGCGGCGTTGTTCGGGGGAGCGCAGCGGAGGAGAAGAACGTCGTGGGGTGGTCATCCCAGGTCCTCCGGGGTCAGGTCGTCGCGGACGCCCTGGAAGGACGGCTGACGCAGGCGTTCGTACCCCAGGCCGTGGGTGTCGATGTCCACGACGACGCGCGGCTCGACCCAGAACGTGCCGTCGGCGTCCGTCCGTGGCACCTCGTCGGCGAAGGGGTTGTCGTCGCTCGTGAGCGGCGCGAGCAGGTCGGCGAGCCGCTTGCTGGTGGCGCCGGCGATGCCGCTGCCGACGCGGCCGCGGTAGAGCAGGCCGTCGGAGGTCTGCTCGCCGACGAGCAGCGCGGCCAGCCGGTTCGTCGTACCGACCTGGGGGCGCCAGCCGCCGACGACGAACGAGCCGCGGTGCCGGTGGGCGAGCTTGCGCCAGTCCTCGCTGCGCTGGTCGAAGCGGTAGCGGGACGTACGCCGCTTGCTCACCACGCCCTCGAGCCCCTGCTGGAGAGTCGCGTCGAACAGCATGTCGCCGTCCTCGTACGCTCCCGGGACCTGCCACGTCGAGTCGGCGAGCGGGAGCTCCTCCAGCAGCGCGCGGCGCTCCTCGAGCGGGCGGCCGGTCAGGTCCTCGCCGTCGAGCCGGAGCAGGTCGAACACCATCAGGGTCGCGGGCACCGTCTTCACGAGCCGCGCGACCTCCGTGGCGTTGCGCAGGTGCATGCGGTGCTGGAGGACGCGGAAGTCCGGGATGCCGCGGTCGTTGAGGGCGATCACCTCGCCGTCGACGAGCAGGTCGCGCATCCCCAGCGGCGGGTCGCTGAGCTCGGGCCAGGCCGCCGTCACGTTGTTGTCGTTGCGGCTGGTCATCCTCGCGACGCCGTCACGGACGTCGACCAGGACGCGTACGCCGTCCCACTTCACCTCGTGCAGCCACTGCGCGCCGCTCGGGACGCGGTCGGTCTTGCTGGCGAGCATCGGGCGCACGCGGTCAGTCTGGCATCCCTCGGCGTGCACCTGGAGGGAGACGAGTGTCTGATGTGACGGCTATCGTCTCGACCATGCGAGCGATCTGGAAGGGTGCCGTCTCCTTCGGCCTGGTCAGCGTCCCCGTGAAGCTCTATGCCGCGACCGAGAGCCACGACGTGTCGTTCCGGCAGGTGCACGCCAAGGACGGCGGCCGGATCAAGTACCAACGGGTCTGTGCCCTCGACGGCGAGGAGGTGGCCTACGCCGACATCGCCAAGGGCTACGAGACCGAGGACGGCGAGATGGTCATCCTCACCGACGACGACATGGCCGAGCTGCCGTCGACGTCGTCGCGCGAGATCGCGGTGGAGAAGTTCGTGCCGCGCGAGCAGATCGATCCGCTGCTCTTCGAGAAGTCCTACTACCTCGAGCCCGAGGGCGCCGGCGCCAAGCCCTACGCCCTGCTGCGCCAGGCGCTCCAGGACGCCGACCGGATGGCCGTCGTGACCGTGGCGCTGCGCCAGCGCACGAGCATCGCCGTGCTCCGGGTCAAGGACGACATCATCGTGCTCCAGACGATGATGTGGCCCGACGAGATCCGCGTGCCCGACTTCTCCGTGGAGTCCGGCGACGTGAAGCCCGCCGAGGTCACGATGGCCCACATGCTCGTCGAGACCCTGGCCGGCGACTTCGACGCCTCCGAGTTCGAGGACGACTACGCCGGTGCCGTCGAGTCCCTGGTGAGGTCCAAGATCGACGGCGGCGAGATCAAGCGCACCGAGAAGTCGACCAAGACCTCCGGCGAGGTCGTCGACCTCCTCGCGGCGCTGCAGAAGTCGGTGGCCGCTGCGAAGACCGCCCGTGGCGAGGACTCCGACGACGACGAACCGGCCGCCAAGAAGTCGTCGACTGCGAAGAAGGCCACTGCCAAGAAGGCTCCGGCGAAGAAGGCCGCGGCCAAGAAGACGGCCGCGAAGAAGTCGGCCACCAAGAAGACCGCAGCCAAGAAGACCGCAGCCAAGAAGGCCAGCTGACGGCTCACGTCGCCGGCTACAGCCCGGCCAGGTCCCGCAGGTCAGCGAGGATCTCGTCGATCTTGAGCGCGAGGGACAGGTGGCCCTCGTCGTCGAAGAGGTGGGCCCGGGCGTCGGGGATGGCGTCGACCAGCCACTGCCCGTGGGCGAAGGGCACCATCCGGTCGCGGCCGCCCTGCCAGACGGAGACGGGCACGTCGATGGCGGCGAGGTCGAAGCCCCAGGGTCGCACGATCTGCAGGGTGTCCTCGACCATCCCGACCGCGCCCTGGGCGACGGCGTGGTTGAAGGAGGCCGCCACGGACGCGCCCATCGAGTCGGTGAGTGCCGCGACGTCGACCGCGTCGACGAGGTCACCCAAGGATGCGGCGATGTCGCCGGCGGTGACGGTCGCCAGGTCCGCGACCTGATCGGCCGCGACGGGTCCGTAGGACGCGCGGCCGGCACGGGCTGCGTCGAAGTCACGGACGTTCTCCTCGCCCATGCCGTCGGCCCAGTCCGGCCCGGCACTGTCGGCCGGCGCGACCCCGGCGAGGGTGGCCGCGGCCCGACAGCGGTCGGGCAGGACGGCCGCGCACGCCAGCGCCCGCGGACCCCCGCCCGACCAGCCGAGCGTCACGAACTCCCCCAGGCCGAGGTGGTCGAGCAGCGCCGCGGTGTCGCCCGCGTCGGCCGCGATCGGGACCGGCCAGCCGTCCGGCACCGGGCGCGGGGTCGAGGCGCCGTAGCCGGGGCGTGAGTACGTCACCAGGTGCAGGCCGGCGCGCGCCGCCGCGTCCCAGATGAGCGGGTCGACGACGGCCGCGCTCGGCGTGCCGGAGTGGTAGGCCAGCGGGAAGCCGTCGGGGTCACCACCCGTCAGGAACTCGAGCTGCCGCCCGTCGGGCAGGGTCACGAACTGCGGGGGTGAGGCCATGGTCGGATCGTGGCACGCTCAGGAGGCGCGGGCCACTGCCCTGTGGCGTGTCATGTCGCGCAGCAGCGCCGACACCTCGGCCGCCACGGCGACGGCGAGGTCGCGCGCCGGCTCGCCGTCGACCTCCGGCACCACGTGCTGCACGATCCCGTCGGCGAGCAGGTCGGCGGCGCGGACGCGCTGTCGCTCCGCCATCTCCGGGGCGTGGTCGACGTCGCCGTGCACGATCACGCTGGCGCCCTCGGGCGGCAGCGGCGCCAGCCAGGCGTGCTCGGTCGCGATGACGGTGCGCGCAGGCAGGAACGCCAGCGCCCCTCCCCCGCAGCCCTGGCCGAGGATGACCGCGACGGTCGGGACCGTCATCGTCGTCAGCGTCGCGATGCAGCGGGCGATCTCGCCGGCGATGGCGCGCTCCTCGGCGTCGGGCGACAGCTCGGCGCCCGGGGTGTCGATCACCGTGACCAGAGGCAGTCCGAGCTCCTCGGCGAGGCGCATGCCGCGGCGAGCCTCACGCAGGGCGCCCGGGCCCATCGCATGGCCGGGCGCCTGACGGGCGCGGTCCTGGCCGACCACGACGCACGGCTGGTCGTCGATCCGGGTGAGCGCGACCATGACCGTCGAGTCGCGTTCGCCCTCGTCGGTGCCGCGCAGCTGGATCGTCCCGGTCGCGCCGTGCGCGAGGAGGTCGCGCAGGCCGACCCGGTCCGTACGGCGGGTCCGCTCGATGCTGTCCCACGCGCTGCCCGACCCGACCGGTCGCGGGGCGCGGACGGGCAGCCGGCCCGCACCGGGCGCGTCGACCAGCACGGCCAGCGCGAGGTCCACCATCTCGGGCAGGTCCTCGACGGCGACCACGCCGTCGATGACACCGGCAGCGGCGAGGTTCTCCGCGACCTGCACGCCGGGACGGAACGGCCGCCCGTTGAGCGCCTCGTAGACCTTGGGTCCGAGGAAGCCGACCAGCGCACCGGGCTCGGCCACCGTCACGTGCCCCAGCGAGCCCCACGAGGCGTACACGCCTCCGGTCGTGGGGTGCCGCAGGTGCACGAGGTAGGGGAGGCCGGCGGCGCGGTGGTCCATCAGGGCGCGGGAGATCTCGGCCATCCGGACGAAGGCGGGCGTGCCCTCCTGCATCCGGGTGCCGCCGGACGCCGTGCTGGCCAGCAGCGGCAGTCCCTCGACGGTGGCACGTCGCACGGCGGACGTGATCCGGTCCGCGGCGGCGCGCCCGATCGAGCCGGCGAGGAAGCCGAACTCGTTGACCACCACGGCGACCGGCCTGCCACGGACCTCGCCGCGGCCGGTGAGCACGGACTCGTCCGTGCCGGCCCTGGCGGCAGCACCCTCGAGGACCGCGCGGTAGGCCGGGTCCACCGACGAGAGGTCGATCGGCTGGTCCCACGACTCGAAGGTGCCCCCGTCGAGCACCAGGTCGAGGAGCTCGTGCGCCGTCCAGCGCTTGGCTGTCCGGGCATGGGTCATGCGCCGCCGCCTCCGACCCAGGCACGGATCTCGTCGGCGTGCTGGTCGAGGAGCGGCGGGGCCGTGTGGTCCCGACGCGTGACCTCGTCCCCGGACGCGTCGAAGAAGCGCAGCGGCGGTCCGGGCAGCGTGAGGCTCGCCGAGGGTCGGGTGCTCGACATCGACGAGCAGGCCCTGGCTGGCGACCTGGTCCCACTCGTAGACCTCGTCGAGGCTGCGCACCTTGCCCGCGGGCACGCCGACCTCGGCGAGCCGGGCCAGCAGCGGCTCGGCGTCCCAGTCGGCGAAGGCCGCCTCGACGACCTCGATCACCCGCTCGCGCTGGGCGACCCGCTCCTGGTTCGTGGCGAGGCCGTCGGCGTCGGGGTCGAGCCCGAAGCCACCGCAGAAGCGCTTCCAGAGCCCCTCGCTGCCGAGTGCGATCTGCACCGCGCCGTCGCGGCAGCGGAAGAGCCCGTAGGGCGCGATCGACGGGTGGTGGTTGCCCTGCGCGCGGCCGACCTCGCCGGCCACGGTCCAGCGCGTGCCCTGGAAGGCGTGCACCCCGACGCACGACGCCAGCAACGACGTACGCACGACCGTGCCCTTGCCGGTCTCGTGGCGCTCGTGGAGCGCGGCGAGGACGCCGTAGGCGCCGTACATCCCGGACAGCAGGTCCGCGATCGGTACGCCGACGCGCTGCGGGTCGTCGGGCCCGGAGCCGGTGAGCGACATCAGGCCGGCCTCGCCCTGGGCGATCTGGTCGTAGCCGGCGCGGCCGCCCTCCGGCCCGTCGTGGCCGAAGCCGGTGATCGAGAGGACGACGAGCCGCGGGTTGCGACGCATCAGCTCCTCGATGCCGAGGCCGAGCCGCTCGAGGACGCCGGTGCGGAAGTTCTCCACCAGCACGTCGGCCTTCTCGACGAGCCCGACCAGGACGGCCTTGTCCCCCTCGTCCTTGAGGTCGAGCGCGATCGACTCCTTGTTGCGGTTGGTGCACAGGAAGTAGGTCGACTGGCGCGCGTCGGGCTCGCCGACGAACGGCGGCCCCCACCCGCGGGTGTCGTCGCCGCTGCCGGGCGCCTCCACCTTGATCACGCGGGCACCGAGGTCGCCCAGCATCTGGGTGGCGTGCGGTCCGGCCAGGGCGCGGGTGAGGTCGACGACCAGGAGGTCGGAGAGAGGTCCGGTCATGTGGGTCACCATCCAGGGAGTACGAGGGCTGCCCACACGAGCAGCGGGCCGACGAGGGTCACGATCGTCCCGTAGGCGAGGATCTGCTTGTAGTAGGTGTTCTCGTCGATCGTGTCGGGCTTGTTGGCCAGCATCAGGGCACCGTTGGTGCTGAACGGGCTGACGTCGACGATCGTCGAGCTGACCGCGAGCGCCGCGATGAAGAGTCCGGCGGACAGGCCGCCCTCCGCCACGAGCGGGATCGCGATCGGGATGATCACCGGCAGCAGTGCGGTCGAGGAGGCGAACGCCGAGACGACGCCGCCGACGTAGCAGAGGATCAGCGCGCCGATGGCGGCTGCACCGAGGCCCGCTGCCCACTTCCCGACGAACTCGGGCGAGCCCGCAGTCGTGAGGATCGTGGCGTACGTGCTGACACCGGCGACCAGGAGCACGGTCGGCCAGGCGATCTGCTTGACGGTGTCCTTGTAGGCCTTCGGGGTCAGCATCGAGAGCAGGACCGCGGCCGTGATGGCGGCGAAGCCGATGTTCTTGTCGAACGCCAGGGCCACGATCGCGACCGCGGCGAACGCGAGCAGGGTCAGGACGTGCTCACGGGTGCTGCCGGTCTGCTCCGGGTCCTCGGACGGTGCGGTGCCGGTGGTGGGCGACGCCCCCGTCGCCGAGCGGCTGACCGACCGGTCCGGGTGCACGCGGTCACCGGGCGCGGCGGCAGTGCCGCCGCCGGCGTGGACGAGCTCGCCGTCGGCGTCCATCCGCACCGACATGAGCTTGCGTCCGCCGAGGACGATGAAGAGGATCGCGGCCATCACGGTGTTGACCGCGAGGCTGGAGAAGAAGATGGTCAGGTGCGAGGCGCCGAGCCCGGCGTCCTCCATCACCGAGTTGGTGATGGTGCCGTAGATCGAGATCGGCGAGAACCCTCCGGCCTGGGCACCGTGCACCACCATCATGCCCATCATCAGCGGGCTGATCCGGTAGCGACCGGCGAAGCCGAGCGCGATCGGGCCGATGATGGCGCACGCCGCGGGGCTGGCCGCACCGATCGCGGTGATGACCGCGGTGACGGCGAACATCACCCACGGGATCAGGGCGACGCGACCGCCGACGGATCCGACTGCCTTCCTGACGATCAGGTCGACTGTGCCGTTCTGCCTCGCGATCGCGAAGAGATACGTGACGCCGATGAGGGTGAGGACCAGGTCGGCGCTGATGCCGGCGAGGATCTCCTTCTCGTCGAGGTCGAGGGCGTACATCCCGACCAGCCACGCGGCGACGTAGGCCAGCGCTCCCATGTTGATCGGCAGCAGCGTGCCGACCACGAACAAGGCGACCAGGGCGATGATCGCCACCCATTCCGGACCCATGACACAACCTCCGAGTCGATGCCGCACGGCGTGGACCGGGGGTGACCCTCGTCACGTGCTTGGCTCAGTGGCCTAGCCAATAGGACAATGAGCCGCGAGTCAATAGGCTGTCCGGCATGAGCGAGTCGTTCCCTCCCCGCTTGCTGCGCACGCGACTCTACGAGCAGGTCGCCGGGCAGATCTCGTCGTGGATCGGCGACAACGGCCTCAAGGCCGGGGACCGCCTGCCCGCCGAGCGTGAGCTCGCCCAGAGGCTCGGCGTGAGTCGCGCGACGCTCAGCCAGGCCCTGGTCGCCCTCGAGGTGATCGGCGTCGTCGAGGTACGCCACGGCGACGGCACCGTCGTCACGGCGGGGCACCGGCAGTCGACCCGCATCGTCGAGGCGATCCGCAGTCATGCCGACCGGCTGCCCGAGATCATCGAGACCCGCGACGCGCTCGAGACCAAGATCGCCGCCCTGGCCGCCGTACGACGCACCGACGACGACCTCGCCCGCATCGACGACGCCCTGGCCTTCATGGCCGACGAGGTCGAGTCGGGTGGCCGGGGAGTCGAGGGCGACGAGCGCTTCCACGGCGCCGTCACCGCGGCCTCGCACTCGCTCCTGCTCGCCCGGCTGATGGACGAGATCGGCGACCTGATCCGGGAGACGAGGCTGGAGTCCCTCGGCCAGCCCGGGCGACCGCAGGACTCCCTCGCCGGTCACCGCGCCGTCGCCGACGCCATCCGCGCCGGCGACGCCGAGGCAGCGGCCGCCGCGATGCACGCGCACGTCGCCATGGTCAGCGACGTCGCACTCCTGCGCGAGCAGCCGTGACCGCAGGCGACGTGCTCCTGGTCCTCGCGGCCGGGCTCGGCGCAGGCGTGCTGTCCTCCACCGTGGGCGTCGCGTCGCTGCTGAGCTTCCCCGTGCTGGTCGCGCTCGGGCTCCCGCCGGTCGTCGCCAACGTCTCCAACACGCTCGGCATGATCCCCGGTGGGGTGGGCGGCGTCGTCGGCTACCGCCAGGAGGTCGCGGAGGCGGGCCGGATCTCGTACGTCATCTCGATCGTCTGTGCCCTCGGCGCGGTGGTCGGCGCTGCCCTCCTGCTCGGGCTGCCCCCCGGGGTCTTCGAGGCGATCGTGCCCTACCTCATCCTCTTCACCTGCCTGCTCGTCGGCATCCAGCCGCGGGTCGCCGGGTGGCTGCGCGCACGACACGAGCGGCGGCACGGCGAGGAGCTGGCCGAGCGGCGGAGCATGTCCCCCACGACGACGGCGTTCGCGACCGTCACCGGTGTCTACGGCGGCTACTTCGGCGCGGGCGCAGGCGTCATGATGGTCGCCGTCCTCGGCCTCGGCACCGACATCGAGCTGCGCATCGTCAACGGACTGAAGACGCTCTCGTTGATGGTCGGCAACATCGTCGCCGGGCTGATCTTCATCGTCGTCGCCGACCCGCGGTGGGATGTCGTGGCGCTGCTCGCTGCGGGCTCGCTCGTGGGTGGGTACGTCGGCGCGCGCATCGGTCGCAAGCTCCCCGACCACGTCTTCCGATGGGCGGTCGTCGCGGCCGGGCTGGTGGCCGCGCTACTGCTGTTCTGACCCCGGCCGGCCGCCACCGCGCGCCGCGGCCGAGTCAGGCATCTTCCGGTGGAAGCGCGACATCAGCGCATCGCTGAGCCGCGGCGCCAGCACGTTGAACACCCCACCGACCCGACCGGCGGCGGTGTCCCAGGTGACCGGACGGTCCTCCAGCGCACGCACCACCTTGGCCGCCGCCTGCTCGGGCGACATGCTTGCTCGGTTGTCGTACACGTCGGTCGGCACCACCATCGCGGTCCGCACCAGGGCGAAGCGCATGTTGGTGAAGGTGACCCCGTCGGCGTACGTCTCACGACCGGCGATCCGCGACCAGGTGTCGAGCGCGGTCTTGGAGGCGATGTAGGCGCTGAACTTCGGCGCCTTCATCTGCACGCCCCACGTCACGATGTTGACCACGTGGCCGAAGCCCTGCGCCCGCATCGCCGGCAGCAGCCCCATCGTGAGGCGCACCGGGCCGAAGAAGTTGATCGCCATCGTGCGCTCGACGTCGTGGAAGCGGTCGTGCGACAGCTCGAGCGAGCGCCGGATGGAGCGCCCGGCGTTGTTGACGAGGTAGTCGACAGCACCCACCTCGCCCAGCACGCGTTCGACCAGGACGTCGATCCCGTCGAGGTCGGTCAGGTCGAGGGCGTACGCCGACGCGCGGCCGCCCGCGGCCTCGATCGAGGTGCGGACCCGGTCGAGCTCCGCCTCGCGTCGCGCGACCAGCAGCACGTGGGCGCCGCGCGCCGCGACCTCGAGAGCCGTGGCCTCGCCGATGCCCGAGCTCGCGCCCGTGACCAGCACCGTGCGGCCGACCAGCGGGCTCGGGCCGTCCCGCCGGACGAGCCGACCCAGGCGCGCTCGGGGCGTGACCCAGAGCAGACCCATCAGGACGGGCCCATCAGGACAGCAGGCCGCGCACCACGCGGAGTCCGACCGAGAGGCGTGCCAGCTCGGCGGTCTCCTCGCGGCAGATCTCCTCCAGCGTGTCGGCCGAGCGGCCGACCAGCTCGCGGTCGGAGTCCTCCCACGCGGCGACGCGTGCCGGTGCCGGGTCGTCGGCACTGGTCGACTCCAGCACCTGGGCAGTGAGCTGCTGGTGCACCCCGTAGAGGTCGTCGCGCACGGCCGCCCGGGCCATCGTCTGCCAGCGGTCGTCGCGCGGCAGCGCGAAGATCCGCTCGACCAGGGCCGGGAGGCCGAGCCGCTCACCCAGGGCGTAGTGGACGCGGGCCACCTCGACCGGGTCGACGCCGAGTCGGTCACCCGTCTCCACCATCCCCAGCACGGCGTAGGCCGGGGCCAGCCCGGCGACGTGGGACGCGAGGTCGGCCGGCACGCCCTGGTCGCTGAGGCGCGACTCCCGGGCGAGGTAGTCGTGGAGCTCGCGACCGCTCATGACCGAGGGCAGCTCGGCCATCACGGCCTGCACCCGCTCGCGGAAGAAGTCGACCGTGGCCCGCGAGTCGAGGGGCGGTCGCCGGTTGGTCACCAGCCACCGCGACGCGCGCTCGACGAGCGTACGCATCTCGATCCGCATCCGGGTCTGGCGCTCGGCCGGCACCTGGTTGTCGAGCGCGGCGATCTCCTGGCGCAACGCGAGCGACCCGAAGATCTCGCGGGCGACGAAGTTGGCACGGGTCAGGTCTGCCGGGCTCGCGCCCGTCTCCCCCTGCAGCCGGGGCCAGAACGTCATGCCGGCACCGTTGACGAGGTCGTTGACGACCTGCGTCACGATGATCTCCCGTCGCAGCGGGTGGTCCTCGATGGCGTCCTGGAGGTCCGGCACCATCTGCCGGGGGAAGTAGGCCAGCAGGTCCTCGCGCAGGTAGGGGTCGTCGGGCAGGTCGGACTCGATGAGCTCGTCGGCGAGCACGATCTTGGTCCACGCCAGCAGCACCGAGAGCTCAGGTGCCGACAGCGCCTGCTTGCGGTCCAGGCGACGACGGACCTGCCGCGTCGACGGCAGTCCCTCCAGCTCGCGGTTGAGGACGCCGCGCTTCTCGAGCGCGCGCATCCACTCCTCGTGCACGTGCAGCAGCGAGGGGGCGTGCGCCTCGGCGTTGGCCAGCGCGAGGTTCTGCTCGTAGTTGTCGCGCAGCACCAGGGAGCCGACCTCGTCGGTCATCGCGGCGAGCAGCTCGTTGCGGCCGCCCTCGTCCATCGCGCCGGAGCGCACGACGCGGTCGAGGAGGATCTTGATGTTGACCTCGTGGTCGGACGTGTCGACGCCGGCGGAGTTGTCGATGAAGTCGGTGTTCATCCGGCCGCCGTCGCCGCCCGCGCCGTAGCGGGCGTACTCCACGCGGCCGAGCTGGGTGAAGCCCAGGTTGCCGCCCTCACCGATGCACTTGGCCCGCAGGTCCTCGCCGTTGACCCGGATCGAGTCGTTGGCCTTGTCGCCGGCGTCGGCGTTGGTCTCCTCCGACGACTTCACGTAGGTGCCGATGCCGCCGTTCCACAGCAGGTCGACGGGGGCGAGCAGGATCGCCTTCATCAGCTCGGCGGGCGTCATCGCGGTGACGTCGGAGCCGAGACCCAGCACCTCGCGCACCTGCGTGGAGACCGGGATCGACTTCGCCGAGCGCGGCCACACACCGCCGCCCGCGGAGATCAGCGACGTGTCGTAGTCCTTCCAGCTCGAGCGCGGCAGGTCGAAGAGCCGCTGGCGCTCGGCGTACGACGGCGCGGCGTCAGGCGCCGGATCGATGAAGATGTCACGGTGGTCGAACGCCGCGACCAGACGCGTGTGCTCGGAGCACAGCAGGCCGTTGCCGAAGACGTCGCCGGACATGTCGCCGATGCCGACGGCGGTGAAGTCCTCGGCCTGGCAGTCGACGCCCATCTCGCGGAAGTGGCGCTGCACCGAGACCCAGGCGCCCTTGGCGGTGATGCCCATCGCCTTGTGGTCGTAGCCGACCGAGCCACCGGACGCGAAGGCGTCCCCGAGCCAGAAGCCGTAGTCCTTGGCCACCCCGTTGGCGATGTCGGAGAACGTCGCGGTGCCCTTGTCGGCCGCGACCACGAGGTAGGAGTCGTCGCCGTCGTGGCGGACGACCTCGCGCGGCGGCACCGTGGCCCCGTCGACGAGGTTGTCGGTGATGTCGAGGAGGCCGGAGATGAACGTCTTGTAGCAGTCGATCCCCTCGGCCAGCCACGCGTCGCGGTCGGCGGGGTCGGGCAGCTGCTTGCAGAAGAACGCACCCTTCGCGCCGACCGGCACGATGACGGTGTTCTTCACCATCTGCGCCTTGACCAGGCCGAGCACCTCGGTGCGGAAGTCGTCTCGTCGGTCCGACCAGCGCAGGCCTCCGCGCGCGACCGCGCCGAAGCGCAGGTGCGAGCCCTCGACGCGCGGGCTGTAGACGAAGATCTCGTAGCGCGGGCGCGGCTCGGGCAGGTCGGGGATCGCCGACGGCTCGAGCTTGAACGAGATGTAGGGGTGATAGGGCACAGCGGGGTGAACGCCGCCGTCGGTGGTGGGCCTTTGGAAGAAGTTCGTCCGCAGCGTGGCACGCACCAGGGTGCGGTAGGACCTCAGGATGCGGTCGTGGTCGAGGCTGACGACGTCGTCGAGCGCCGTCGCGAGCCGCTCCTCGATGGCCTCGACCTTGGCCACCCGTGCCTCGGCGTCGGCCTCGAGGACCCGGTCCGCGTGGCGGCCCGGGTCGAAGCGCGACTCGAACAGCTCGACCAGCAGGCGGGTGATGTCGACGTTGCTGCGCAGCGCCTCCTCGATGTAGTCGAGGGCGAAGGGCGAGTTGCCCTGCTTGAGGTACTTCGCGTAGGCGCGCAGCACGGTGGCCTGGCGCCAGGTCAGGCCGGCGGCGAGGACGAGCTGGTTGAACCCGTCGATCTCGTTGTAGCCGTCCCACACCGCACGCAACGCCTCCGCGAACAGTGTCCGCTCGTGGGGCGGCAGCACGCGGCCGTGGCGCAACCCGAACTCGTAGATGTACGACGGCCGCGAGAGGCCGAGCAGCTCGTAGGGACGCTCGTCGACGACCTCGACGCCCATCGAGGTGAGCATCGGCAGCATGGTGCTGAGCGACAGGGGGGCGCCCACGCGGAAGACCTTGAGCCGCGACTCGCCACGGCGGTACTCGCCGCCCTGCTCGTCCTGGTCGAAGAGCGCGAGGTCGATGCCCTCGGCGCCCTCGATGGCCTCGATCCGACCGAGGTCGGCCGAGCCGCGCTGGGGCGTGTAGTCCTCCTTGTACGCCTCGGGGTAGGCCTCGGCCCAGGCCCGGGCCAGGCGCGCACCCTCACCCTCACCGTGCTCGTTGACCACGGCGGTGACGAAGTCGTCGCGCCACGAGCGCGACGCCTCGGTGAGCCGGCGCTCGAGGTCGGCCACGTCGATCTCGGGGATGCTCTCGCCCTTGGGCGGGTGCACCACGAAGTGCACCCGCGCCGTGGTCGACTCGTTGACGCGAGCGGTGAACTCGACGTGCTCGCCGCCGAAGTCGTCGCGGAGGATGTCGGAGAAGCGCTCGCGCACGGCGGTGCTGTAGCGGTCGCGGGGCAGGTAGACGAGGACCGAGACGTAGCGCCCGTAGGTGTCGCGGCGTACGAACGCCCGCAGCTGGCGCCGCTCGCGCGCGAACATCACGTCCTGCGCCACCGGGGCCAGCTCGGCCGGCGAGGTGTGGAAGAGCTCGTCACGCGGGTAGTTCTCGAGCGTGTCCATGAGCGCCTTGCCCGCATGGCTGCGCGGGTCGAAGCCGGCCCGGCTCATCACCTCGCGCACCTTCTCGCGAAGCACCGGGATCCGGGTGACCGACTCGGTGTAGGCGGCACTGGAGAACAGGCCCAGGAAGCGGCGCTCGCCGACGACCTGGCCGCCCTCGCCGAACGTCTTGACGCCGACGTAGTCGAGGTAGGCCGTGCGGTGCACGGTCGCGCGCGAGTTGGCCTTGGCGAGCACGAGCAGCGTCCGCTCGCGGGCCTTGGCCTTGGCGATCGGCGGGAGCTTGGCGAACGCGCTGGACAGGTCCTGGTCGTGGCGCAGGATGCCGAGGCCGGAGCCGGGCACGGCCCGCAGGCCGCACTCGTCGGGCTCGTCCTCGTCGGCCTCGAGCTGGTACTCCCGGTAGCCGAGGAAGGTGAAGTGGTCGTCGGCCAGCCAGGTGAGGAAGTCGCGACCCTGGCGAACCTCGGCCTCACCCAGCGGCGGCGGGTCGTCGGTGAGCTCGGTGACCACCGCCAGCACCTTGTCGTGCATCTTGGCCCAGTCCTCGACCGACTCACGCACGTCGCGCAGCACCCGCTGGACGCCCTCGGTGATCTCCGCGGCCTCGTCGCCGTCGGTGCGGTCGATCTCGACGTGCATCCAGGACTCGACGACGTCGCTGTCGCCCTGCGCACCGTCGACCACCTCGTGGGCGTGCACGTGCTGGAGCTCGCCGGTGATGTCGCGCTCGACGGCGAGCTGGGGGTGGATCACCGCGTGCACGTTGTGACCGAGCCGATTGAGCTCCATGGTCACCGAGTCGACGAGGAAGGGCATGTCGTCCGTGACGACCTCGACCACCGACCTGCCCGAGGACGACCAGCCGGACTCGGCCACGGTGGGCGTCACCACGCGTACGGCTGAGGTGCCCTGCGGACGCGAGGAGGCGAGCTCGCGGTGTGACGTGAGTGCGCCGAACAGGTCCTCGGGCGAGCGCTCCGCAACCTCCTCCGGGGCCACGTGCCGGTAGTACGCACGGAGCAGGTCGCCCCACTCGGGCCGCGCCCGGGTCGCCTCGTCGAGCTGCTGGTCCTTGGTCTCCTCAGGCGTCGCCACGCTCCGACCATAGAACCCGCCGAGTGACCGTCACAACAGGGGGTGGTGGCCCTCGGATGGGCCATGATGGGCGCCATGAAGAAGCTCACCAAGACGCTGACGTACGACGCCACGGCGGAGGCGGTGGCGGACATGCTCGACGAGCCCGGCTTCCGCGAGGAGGTGCTCGAGAAGCAGAAGGTCGTGCGCGGCTCGGTCGCCATCGACGGCGACGTGGCGACCATCGAGCAGGTCCGCTCCGGCGACGACATCCCGGCGTTCGCCCGGAAGTTCGTCGGCGACGAGATCCTCATCATCCAGACCGAGAACTGGACCTCCCCGACCTCCGCCGACGTACGCCTGACGATCCCCGGCAAGCCGGGTGAGGCCGTCGGCACGATCACCCTGGTCGAGTCGGGGACCACCACGACCGAGACCGTGGTCCTCGACGTCACCGTCAAGATCCCGCTCGTCGGCGGGAAGATCGAGGGCATGATCGCCGAGATGGTGGGCGCGGCGCTCGACAAGGAGCACGAGGTCGGCGTGGAGTGGCTCGCCGCGCGGTGAGCTAGTCCTCGTCCTCGTCTGCGTCCTCTCCGCGACGCTTCCAGATGACCAGACCCAGCACCACGAACGGACCGAACGCGAGCAGCAGCACCAACACCTGCTCGAGGGGGTGCAGCGGTCCGAGGTGCCAGGGGATCATCCGGGCCTCAGCCCATGTGCGGGTAGAGGTGGTCCTTCGGAGGCACGAAGGTCTCCTTGATGGACCGCGGGGAGGTCCAGCGCAGCAGGTTGACCGCGGCGCCGGCCTTGTCGTTGGTGCCCGAGGCGCGGCCGCCACCGAAGGGCTGCTGCCCCACGACGGCACCGGTCGGCTTGTCGTTGATGTAGAAGTTGCCGGCAGCGAAGCGCAGCGTCTTGCGCGCCCACGCGATGGCCGCCCGGTCCTGGGAGATGATCGCGCCGGTCAGGGCGTAGGGGGCGAACGACTCCATCTGCGCGACGACCTGCTCGAAGCGGGCGTCGTCGTAGACGTGGACGGCAAGGATCGGGCCGAAGTACTCCTCGGAGAACATCTGGTCCGTCGGGTCGCTCGACTCGATGATCGTCGGGCGCACGAAGTAGCCGACCGAGTCGTCGGTCTGGCCGCCGGCGAGCAGCGTGAGGTGCTTGTTGGCCCGCACGCGGGCGATCGCCTTCCTGTGCTTGGCGAAGGCGCGGTCGTCGATCACGGCACCCATGAAGTGCGACAGGTCGGTGACGTCGCCCATCGACAGCGCCTCGGTGTCGGCGATCAGCTGGTCCTTGATCTTGTTCCACACCGAGCGCGGGACGTAGGCCCGCGAGGCGGCCGAGCACTTCTGGCCCTGGAACTCGAAGGCACCGCGGATCATCGCCACGCGCAGCACGTCGGGGTCGGCCGACGGGTGGGCGACGATGAAGTCCTTGCCGCCCGTCTCGCCGACGATGCGCGGGTAGGAGCGGTAGCGGTCGATGTTCTCACCGACGCTCTTCCAGAGCCGGTGGAAGGTCGGCGTCGAGCCGGTGAAGTGGATGCCGGCGAGGTCGGGGTGCGAGAGCGCGACCTTGGAGACGTCGAGACCGTCACCGGGCAGCATGTTGATGACGCCGGGCGGCATGCCGGCCTCCTCGAGCAGCTCCATCGTCAGTGACGCGGCCAGCTGCTGCGTCGGCGACGGCTTCCAGATCACCGTGTTGCCCATCAGCGCCGGGGCGGTGGGCAGGTTGCCGGCGATCGCGGTGAAGTTGAACGGCGTGATCGCGTAGACGAAGCCCTCGAGCGGGCGGTGGTCCGTGCGGTTCCAGATGCCCGGGCTGTTCGCGATCGGCTGGTCGGTGAGGATCTGCTTGGCGTAGTGGACGTTGAAGCGCCAGAAGTCGATGAGCTCGCAGGCGGCGTCGATCTCGGCCTGGTACGCCGTCTTCGACTGGCCCAGCATCGTCGCGGCGTTGAGCCGCTGGCGATACGGTCCGGCGAGCAGGTCGGCGGCCTTGAGGATGATCGCGCACTTCTCGTCGAACGGCATCGCCTGCCAGTCCGGCGCGGCGGCGGCGGCCGCCTTGATCGCGGCCTCGGCGTCCTTGGTCGTCGAGTTCTTCAAGGTGCCCAGGACGTGGGCGTGGTCGTGCGGCTGGACGACCTTGATCTCCGCGCCGCCGCCGTTGCGCCTCCTGCCGCCGATCACGGCCCGGAAGGACTGCTGCTTCCTCTCCTGCACGGCCAGCTCGGTGATGAGTGCCTCGCGCTCCGGGCTGCCGGGGGCGTAGGTGAGGTTCGGCTCGTTGGTCGGCGCCGGCGGGAAGGTGATCGCGTCCATGCGGCTGATCGTCTCAGACGACGCCGCGGACGTCACAGGGAGGCGAGGAGGTCACCGATCTCCTGCGTCGCCCACCACGCCAGGTCGTCGTCGGGATCCGCGTCGTCGCGGTCGTCGACGTGCACGGCCACCACGTCACGCCAGGTCGCAGGACCCTCGGCCGAGGCGCTCTCGACGACCACGACCACCCGCCGTCGCTGCCCGTCGGGCAGGCCCGCCAGCAGCTCGGCCGACGAGTCCGCCGCGGTCATCAGCGCGGCGTACTCCGTCTCGTCGCCCTCGTCGGTGGCGAGCACCGCGTCGGCCACGTCCGGGCCCGGGGTCTCCCACTCGGCCGCAAGCCGCGGGAGCGTGCTCGGGACGTAGCGGCGGCTCACTTCTTGCCCTTCGCCCGCGGACCGGCGGTCTTCCTGCGACCTCGCGGGGCCTGCGGCCGAGTGTCGCTGGCGGAGTCGATGAGCTCCTCGAGGGACTCGAGCACGCACTGGCCCAGCACGTCGGCGTCGGGGACGGCGTCGCGGTCCGCGGTGATGCCGTAGAACACGCCACCGTCGTACGACGTCACACCGAATGCCAGCGGGTGGTCGGGCAGAAGCGGGTGCACGGGATAGGACTCGAGCATCCGGGCACCGTCGGCGTAGAGCGGGAACTGCGGGCCGGGGACGTTGGTGATCGAGACGTGGAAGCCGCCGCGCAGCTCGGCCGCCGCGAGCCGGGAGCCGAGCGCGTGGAACGTGGTCGGGGCGAAGCCGGCGATGCCCGACAGCCGCCGCGCCGAGACGTTGCGGCCGTTGTCGCGGTGTGCCCGGAGGTCGTAGCTGACCTGGTGCAGGCGTACGACGGGGCTGGGCTCGATGATCGGCAGGTTCACCAGGTGGCCGGTGATCTGGGTGCCGAGCGAGGTCGCCTCGAGCTCGTCGTCGATGACGGACATCGGCACGATCGCCTTGATCGTCCTCAGCCCGCCCATCGACTCGGCGCGCGTCATCAGCCAGCCGCGCAGGCCGCCGGCGAGGGTCGCGAGGATGACGTCGTTGACGGTGCCACCGTGCACCTCGCGGATCCGGCGGTAGTCGGACAGCTCGGTGCGCACCGTGACGAACCGGCGCTGCTGGGAGAGCTTGCGGTGGACCGGGGTCGAGTGGACGGGGCCGCGCCCAGCCAGGGCGTTGGCGACCTCGGCGACCCGCCCGCCGGTCGCGGAGGCCTGTCGCGCGACCGACTCGGCGTTGGCGCGCGTCGTCGACCACAGGGTCCGTGGGCTCTCGAGGGTGTCGGTGACGGCGTTGAGCGCCGCCGCGACCGGGCCGGCCGTACGCCGCGGACGCCAGTCGTCGTCGTGGCCGAGCGTGGACCGGTCCGGCGACGTGTCGAGCAGGACCTGGCCGATGTCGACGGTCTCGCGGCCGTCGACGAGGATCTGGTGGCTCTTGGTCAACAGCGCGATGCGTCCCTCGGCGAGGCCCTCGACGAAGTAGACCTCCCACAGCGGCCGGCTGCGGTCGAGTGGCCGGGACGCGATGCGGGCGACGAGCTCGCGGAGCTGGTCCATCGTCCCGGGACGCGGCAGCGCCGAGCGGCGTACGTGGTAGCCGAGGTCGAAGTTCTCGTCGTCCACCCAGGCGGGGTTCGCCAGCCGCCCCGGCACCACCTGCAGCCGCTGGCGGTAGCGCGGGACGAACGCGATCCGGTCGGCGATCAGGTCGACCAGGCGGTCGTGGTCGAAGCCGGAGTCACCGGGATCGAAGATCTCGACCGTCGCGTTGTGCATCGGCGTCGTGGGGGACTCGGCGGCCAGGATGGCCAGGTCCCGCGGCCTCAGCCGCTCGCTCATGTGGTCCCTCTCGTCGGCGACGCTTGTCCCGCATGGGATTCTGGCAGACATGCGCCTGTCCGCCGTCGCCGTGCCCCTCGTCCTCGTGCTCGCCGCGAGCCTCACCGCCTGCAGCGGGGGCGACGACGCCGATCCTCCGACGAGCTCGTCGAGCGCCACCTCGGACGGCGACTCGGTCGCGGTGACGGTGACCCGCAAGGGCGACACCTTCACCCCCAACGGCGAGCGCGTCGAGCTCGGCGTCGACCAGACCCTGGTGCTGACGATCGACGCCGACGAGGCCGGTGAGATCCACGTGCACAGCACCCCGGAGCAGGAGATCCCGTACGACGCGGGCACCTCCGAGCACGAGCTCACCATCGACCGTCCCGGCGTGGTCGAGGTCGAGAGCCACGAACCCGAAGTGGTCCTGCTCCAGCTCGAAGTGCGATAGAGGCCCGGGTGAGGATCTCCGCCCACGGGCTGGGCGGCGCCAAGGACCTGCCGATCCCGTCGGAGCTGGCGATCGCCGGCGCGGTGGCCGCGTTGGTCATCTCCTTCACGGTCCTCGCTGTCGCCTGGCGCGAGCCGCGCTACGACGCCGCGACGAGCGGCCGGCTTGCCCCCGGGTGGCTCGACCGCTTCGTGTCGTCACCGGCGCTCGCCGTCACCGCCCGCGTGCTCGGCATGGCGTTCTTCCTCTACGTCGCCGCTGCAGCCGTCTTCGGCAAGGACAGCCTGATCAACCCGTTCCTCGGGACGTTCTACGTCCTGCTCTGGGTCGGCCTGGTGCCCGCGTCGCTCCTGCTCGGCCCGTTCTTCAAGGCCATCAGCCCGGCCCGCACCATCAGCATGCTGTTCGCGAAGATCTCCGGCGTCCCCGAGGGCGAGGGGCTGCGCCCCTACCCCGAGCGGTTCGGCTACTGGCCGGCCGCCGTGGGCCTGTTCTCGTTCGTGTGGCTGGAGCTGGTCTACCCCCATGCGACCGACGTCGGCCCGGTCCGGCTCTGGTGTGCCGCCTACCTCGGCATCATGCTCATCGGCTCCGCCGTGTGGGGTACGACGTTCCTCGCGCGCGCCGACCCGTTCGAGGTCTACTCCTCGCTGGTCGCCAAGCTGTCCGTCTGGGGACGGCGCGACGGCCGGCTCGTCCTCCGCAGCCCGCTGGCCAACCTCGACACCGTGGTCGCCCGACCCGGCCTGGTCGCGGTCGTGGCCGTGCTGTTCGGCAGCACCGGCTTCGACTCGTTCCGCGAGTCGACCGTGTGGCTCAAGCTCGTGCAGTCGATGTCGGGATCACGCGTCCTGCCCGACACCCTCGCGCTGATCGCCTTCTCGGTCGGCGTGGCGATCGTGCTCACGCTCGCGACCATGGCGACAGGAGTCACGAGCGACACCTCGAGGCGCGCGCTGCCGGACCTCTTCGCGCACTCGATCGTGCCGATCATCGTGGGCTACATCGCGGCGCACTACCTGACCTACTTCGTCGAGTACGGCCAGCGGACGCTCGTCGACCTCAGCGACCCGTTCAGCCGGGGCGACGACTACCTGGGCACGGCCGACCTGCAGATCAACTACTGGCTGTCGATCCACCCGACGTTCCTGGCGGTGAGCAAGGTCGTCGCCGTGGCGCTCGGCCACGTCGTCGGCGTGGTGGCAGCCCACGACCGCGCCATCAAGCTCCTGCCACGGCGGCACCAGCTGACGGGTCAGCTGCCCCTGCTCGTGGCGATGGTGGGCTTCACCGTGGGAGGTCTGTACCTGCTGTTCGCCGCATGAGGAGGCTGCCGTCGAGCATCGGGACCGGTCCGTAGGGCCAGTTGGCCGGCAGCGCCTGGACGATCACCACGTTCTCGCAGCTGCCGAACGGGTCGACCACGTCGAGCGGGTCGCGGTATCCCACGAAGACCACGGTGTCCGCGTTGCCGTTCTCCTGGGTGCCGTCGTCGCAGCGGATCTTGTCGACCTGTCCGTCCGGCATGACGTAGATCGTGTCGTTGCCCTGCTCGCTGAAGACCTTGTCCGCACCCGGCCCGAGGAAGACGGTGTCGTCGCCCTCGTCGCCCTTGATCAGCCAGTCGTTGCCCTCGCCGTCGATGAGCACGTCGTTGCCCGGGCCACCCTGGATGGCGCCGTCGTCGCCGGGGCCGCCGTCGATCCAGTCGTTGCCGGCACCGCCGATGTGCTTGTCCGAGCCCTCGCCGCCGAAGAGGCGGTCGTCGCCGTCGTTGCCGCCGAGGACGTCGTTGCCGTTCGCGCCGTAGACGACGTCGTTGCCGACGTTGGCGGAGAGGACGTCGTCCCCGTCGCCCCCGTAGAGCTCGTCGTCGCCGGAGCCGCCGTCGATCTTGTCGTTGCCCGCTCCCCCGTCGACCCAGTCGTTGCCGGGCTGCGCGGTGATCCAGTCGTTGCCCTCGTCACCGGACACGGTGTCGTTGCCCTTGCCTGCGTAGATCTTGTCGTCGCCGGCGAACGCGCGCACGCTGTCGCGTCCGCCGAGGGACATGATGAAGTCCGCACGCGAGCGGCCGTTGATGATGTCGTCCCCCGTCGTGCCGCGCGCCTGCTTCGCCGCGAGCGCAGGCGTCGCGGTCAGGGCAAGCACGGCCAGGGTCGCTGCGCCGATTCGAAGCGGTCGTATCAAGGGGATCTCCTCAAGGATCAGCCTCTAAACTACGACGAACCTTGAGGATTTGCTCAATTTCTACCGGTTTTTACTTCTCAGTTGCCTCCTTTTGCCCGATTGGGCGGGGCGGACGGAGGTCGGCAGGACCGCGTCGGCGAGCGTGGACAGCCCCTGCACGAGGGCGGAGTCGCCCACGTCGGCCAGCGGACGGCCGGACACCAGCGCCCGGTCGAGGCCGACGCGGTCCTCCGGCAGGAAGTGCAGCCCGGCCACCCGACTGAACCCCTCGACCATGCCGGCGATCTCCTTCTCCGACCACCCGATGGAGCTGCGCATCCGGTTGACCACCACGCGCACGGGTGCCCCGGCGACCCGGTCGCGGAGGTCCACCAGCCCTCGGGCCAGGCGGGCGAGACCCACGGGGTCCGCCGATCCGACCACGACGACCTCCTCCGCGACGTCGAGCGCTGCGAGCGTCAAGGCGTTGCGCCCGGGCCGACCACCGAAGTCGGCACCCGCGTCTTCCTCGAGGCTGAACCCGGCGTCCACGACGACGTGTCCGAAGCCCCGGGCTCGCTCGAGGAGCTGCTCGACCTGGGCAGCGCGGACCTCCCGCCAGCGGTCGGCGCGAGGCAACCCGGTCACCACGGCCAGGTGGTCACCGATGCCTCGGCACACCGAGGCGAACCGCTCGTCGAGCTGACCGGACGCTGCGAGCCGAGAGGCGGACAGGAGGCCCGAGACCTCGTCGAGGATGCCGAGCTGCTGTGCCACCGACCCGCCGTAGGGGTCGAGGTCGGCCAGCACGACGGCGACCTGCCGGCGGGCGACCTCCCAGGCCAGGTTGGTGGCGACGGTCGTACGTCCGGGAGCACCGGCCGGCCCCCACACCACGACGACCTTCCCCGCGTCGCCCACGGGCCCTCCCGGAACCTCCACGATCGCGCGGTCGTGAGCGCGAGGCCGGGTCTCGCCCTCCTCGACGGTGGTCACCACCTCCGGGAGCGTCGCCAGTCGACCGGCGCCCACCACCGACGCGATGCCGAGGCGCTCGGCGAGCTCACGCACGTCGAGGTCGTCGGCGCGGGCCGACGTCACGGCAATGGGACGTACGGCGTGCCGACGCAGGTGGGCGATGCTCGACGGGTCCAGCCCCGGAGCGTCCAACGACACCACGGCCACGTCCGCCTGTCCGCTGGTGACCGAGGCGAGGAGGTCGTCGACGTCGACGCAGCGCTTGAGCACCACGACGCCCGGGTGCGCCTCGAGGTCGGCCAGGGCCGGTGACTCCCAGGCCTCGCCCGCCGCCAGCAGCAGGACGCAGATCACGGTGGTCAGCCCCGGCCGACGACGCGCACGCGGTTGTCACCGCTGGCGGCGAGCACCAGCCCGAGCGACTCCTCGTCGTCGTGCGGCACGGCGAGCACGAGCTGGCGGGTGGTCGCGGAGGCGAACGAGTCGGCGACGACCGGGGCGTCGAGGATCAGCACGTCCTCGAGCACGAGCTCGGCCTCGGCGCGCGACTGGCGGTCCTCACCGATGACCCACACGTCGACGCGCGAGCCGCGCGCCAGCTCCGTCGGGACGTGCTCCGCGGCGACCGCGACGGACACAGCCACGGTGTCGTCGTCTGCCTGCTCCCCCAGGGCGGCGGCGGGCACCAGCTCACCGGCGGTGAGGGGGCGGGTGAGGGTCAGGGTGGCAGGCAGCTCGTCGTCGACGACGAGGTAGCGCTGCTCGTCGGCGCTGTCGTCGAAGCGGATCCGGGTCGCTCGCAGGTCCGCGGCGGTGATCGTCTGCCCCACCGCCAGGTCGGACGACGCAGCCCAGACCGGGGTCATGTCGTCGGCCGTGGACAGGACACGTGCGCCCGCGACGACCGACCCGGCGACCAGGACGATCCCGACCCAGAGGCGCGGGTCGCGCCAGCCCGGCGACCCGCTGCGGGTGGCCGCCGGGACGTCCACGGTGTGGGCAGGGCGAGGTGCCGCCCGAGAGGGTTTGCGAGACATGATCCGAGGCACGTTCCGAGACACAGGGCACATCATTGCCACCCGAGCGGGAGTTCACACCTGTCCATCCACAGGCAACGGCCGGGCGGCTCCGCGCGGCACCTCGTCGGTGGCACGATGACCCCATGTCCGACGATGGCCCTCGCTTCCTCACGCTCGCCGACGTGGCCGACCTGCTCAACACCTCCAGTGCGCAGGTCTACGCGCTCGTGCGTCGTGGCGACCTGCCTGCCATCAAGATCGGCGGCCGCGGCCAGTGGCGCGTGGAGCGGGTGCAGGTCGAGGAGTTCATCACGCGGATGTACGCCGAGACGAAGGAGTTCGTCGACCAGCACCCGTTCGTGGACACCGAGGCGCCCGCAATCCCCGAGTCCTAGGTCGTGGGGTGACTATCCGACCTTGCCGTCGAGCTCGACCTCGACGACCTGCTCGTCGCCGTCGCGGGTCACCGACATCTCCACGGTCTCACCGGGGCGGTGCGTCCGGATGGCCACGATGAGGGCGATGCCGTCGTTGACCGGGTGGTCGTCGACCGCGGTGATGAGGTCGTCCTTCTTCAGCCCGGCGCGCTCGGCCGGGGTGTCGGGCATGACCTCGGTGATCGTCGCCCCCTGCGAGTCGGCCGCGCCGCCCGTACGCACCTGGGCTCCGATGACGGGGTACTGCGCCTTCCCGGTGCGGAGGATCTGGTCGACCGTCGTGACGACCTGCTCGATCGGGATCGCGAAACCGACGCCGATGTTGCCGGCCTCCCCCGACGAGCCCCCGTTGGTGGCGATCGCCGAGTTCACCCCGACCACCTCGCCGGCGAGGTTGACCAGCGGGCCGCCCGAGTTGCCGGGGTTGATCGCGGCGTCGGTCTGCACGGCGTTGATGTAGGAGGACTCGTCGTCGGACTCACCCGAGGTGGTGACCGGGCGGTCGAGCGCGCTGACGATGCCCGAGGTGACCGTCTGGCTGAGCCCCAACGGGGCACCGAAGGCGATCACGGAGTCACCGACGTGCAGCACCTTGGACGCACCCAGCGCGGCGGGCTCGAGGCCCTCGGCTCCCTCGACCTTGAGCACGGCCAGGTCGTAGACCGAGCTCCGGCCCACGACGGTCGCGTCGTGCTGCGTGCCCTCGCTGTCGATGACCACGATCGGACCGTCGTCCGCGGCGGCAGAGGCGACGACGTGGTTGTTGGTGACGATGTGGCCCTCGCGGTCGAGCACGAACCCGGAGCCGGTCGCGCCGGCGGCCTGGCCGCCGAACTCGGCGACGATCTGCACGGTGCTGGGCAGGAGGGCCTGCGCCACGGCGGCTACTGATCCGTTGTCGGCTTCGAGGGGGGCCGCGGACTGCGTGCGCACGCCCTGGAGGCCGTTGTCGACGGTGCCGTCCTGCGCGGCGAGCTGGCCCTGGAGCGCACCGCCGGCGAGACCACCGAGCACGCCGACGACCAGGGCGAGCGCTGCCACCGCTGGCCACACCCAGAGTGCGAGCTTGCGCGGCGCTACGGGGCGGGCGTACTCCGGCGGCGGGTAGGGACCCGGACCGAAGTAGGCGGGGCCGCCCGGTCCGTTCTGGCCGAACGGGACCGTCGGCGCGGCCTGCTCGTACGGCGAGCGCGGGGGCTGCTGGGCCTGGGGGAGGTAGGGCTGTGGGGGCTGCCGCGGACCGGACTGCTCGGGTGCCCGGACGCCAGGTCGTTCGCCGTAGGTGCTGCCGTAGGGCGGCGGTCCGGGCTCATCGGAGGGTCGGCCGTAGGCGCGACCCTCGGGCTGGGCATCGGAGCCGTCCGCTTCGGCCGCCGCACCGGGCTCGGTGGGACGCCAGCCGGCGAGGGGCTGGGTGGGCTCCTCGGGAGCCGGCTGTTCGGGCGTCGACGCGTGGTCCGACTCGTCGTACGTCGGCTCGGGGGCCTGCTCGTCGGGCTGGTGGTCGTCGCTCACGGAGCAATCTTCTCCCGGATCGCCACCAAGCGCTCGGCCAGGGGCATCCGGGAGGGTGAGACGGGACCGCGGGCGGCGCGGTCGTCGACCACGTCGACCACGTTGACCGGCGTCGCAGGTCCGGCAGGTCGGCTCAGGTCGGTGGCCGGGGGCCGCGGCTCGATCCGGGGCGAGCCGGCCACGCCGAGGGCCAGGACGCCGACCACGCACGCGCTGGCGGCACCGCCGCCGATGGCGACGAGCCCGCGACGTGAGCGCTGGCTCGCGGTCGGGAACGGTGCACCGGCGAGCGCGCCGGACGGGGCGATCTCGGAGCAGCGCCCAACCAGCGCCGACTTGAAGTCGTGCGACGGCTCGGAGGCGCCATAGGACAGCTGGGCGAGCTGGGTCTTGACCCAGCCCTCGTGCTCGACGAGGTCGCGGCAGGTGTGGCAGGCGTGGACGTGGTTCCAGCAGCGCTCCTCCTCCTCGGGGCCGAGGCGACCGTCGACGAGGGCGCTGACGCGCGAGCCGAGGTGTGTCATCACGACACCGCCCCTCGGCGTCGCGGCTGGGCAGGGACCGCAGGGCCGGAGTAGCGCTCGCGACCCGCGGTGGGCTCGCGGTGGGCGAGCGCCTTGCGCAGCATGCTGCGGCCGCGGTGGATGCGGGAGCGGACCGTGCCGAGCTTGGCGTCGAGGATCTCGGCGATCTCCTCATAGGTGAGGCCCTCGACGTCGCACAGCACCACGGCGGCCCGGAAGTCGGGCGGCAGCGTGGCCAGGGCGGTCTCGATGTCGTCGTCGAACGTCTGGTCGTCGAGCGCGAGCTCCGGTGCGGGCGCCGAGCTGGTCAGCCGGGCGGCGCGCTCGTCGGACAGGGCGTCGAACCGGATCCGCTGCTTGCGGCGGGCACCGTCGAGGAAGAGGTTGGTGGTGATGCGGTGCAGCCAGCCCTCGAAGGTGCCGGGCGTGTAGGTGTCGAGCGAGCGGAAGACGCGGACGAAGACCTCCTGCGTCAGGTCCTCGGCGTCGGGGCGGTTGCCGGTGAGGCGGTAGGCCAGCCGGAAGACCCGGTCGGAGTGCTGCTCGACGACCTCGTCCCACGTCGGGACCGTGTCGGCCACCGGACCGGCGACGTCGCTCGTGTCGACCTGCTCACCCACGGGTGACCCCTCGTTCTTCCTCGACCTCAGCTGCAACGTCGTACCTGCCCTTCCTGACGCTAGGGACACCGCCTGAGAGTTGCCTGTGAACCTCATGCGCTTCGCCCAAGAAACGCCGCCGCACGAGGGTCTCCCCGCGCGGCGGCGTACCGCCTCCAACGAGCGAGGTGCCCCGTGTGTTCCCGGTCACCGGGCTGAGCGGATGGCGCGTCGGTGCGCGATAGAGTCCGGGGCGTGCCGACCCAGACTTCTCCGATCAAGCCCGCGAGCTGGACCTACGCCGAGTCGTTCGTGGCCGAGGACGAGATCCTCGCCACCGCGCGCAGCCGCGCCGACGAGGTCGGTGTCACTCCGGTGGGCTCCGGCGTCGGTGCCGCCCTCCGGTTCCTGGCGTCCGTCCTCGACGCCCGCGCGGTGGTCGAGATCGGCACCGGCACCGGCGTCTCCGGCCTCTGGCTGCTGCGCGGGATGCGCGCCGACGGCGTGCTGACCACGGTCGACATCGAGGCCGAGCACCAGCGGCTCGCCAAGGAGACGTTCGCCGAGGCGGGCATCCCCGCCAACCGCGCCCGTACGATCGCGGGCGCCGGGCTCGACGTGCTCCCCCGGCTGACCGACGGCCACTACGACCTGGTGTTCTGCGACGGCGACAAGCGCGAGTACGCCGCCTACCTCAAGGAGGCGCTGCGCCTGCTCCGCCCCGGCGGGATCGTGGCGTTCGACAACGCGCTCTGGCACGACCGCGTGGCCGACCCGGCCCAGCGCGACGAGGAGACCGTCACCATCCGCGACCTCGGTCGCACGATCCTCGAGCACGACTCCCTCGTGCCGGTGCTGCTGCCCA
Organism: uncultured Actinomycetota bacterium; assembly: GCA_963711175.1. Taxonomy (GTDB): domain Bacteria; phylum Actinomycetota; class Actinomycetes; order Propionibacteriales; family Nocardioidaceae; genus Nocardioides. The sequence goes on along the minus strand of CAVQDC010000028.1, from coordinate 57,096 downwards.
TCGGCGACGGCCTGCTCGCGGCGAAGAAGGAGTGGGCTCCCGAAGCCTAGGCCCGTCCTAGCAGCGGGGCGCCGCCGCGAAGCCGTCCCAGCCCTCGGCGACGGCGACGACGTCGCACGCCTCGACCAGGATCGGCGACGAGCCGATCATCTGCGAGCCCGGCGACTCCCCCGCGCCTTCGGCGAAGGTGCGCTGGAACTCCTCGCGCGCCTCGCTGGTCGCGAAGACGTACGACCCCTCGAACCACTCGCCGCGCACCATCCGCCAGGTCTTCCAGCGCAGGCCGGTCATTCCGGTGAAACGGGCGTGCGACGTCTCGGCGACGAAGCTCGCGAGCTGTTCCTCGACGCCGTCGGGCGCGTCCGCCAGCGACCAGCGGATCGTGAGGCCCAGCATCAGGCGATGCCCTCCAGCGGGTCGTCCGAGCCGAGCCAGGTCAGCAGCAGGCGCGGGCCGTAGCCGCTCGGACCCGCGGTCCACTCGTGGCGGTCCGTCGGCGACTCGGCCGCGGAGGCGAAGTCGACGTGCACCCACGGGACGTCGCCCGCGAAGTGCTGCAGGAACAGGGCCGCGGTGATCGCACCGGCACCGCCGGAGGCGTTGTCGCCGTCCGCGATCTTGGAGGTCACCTTCTCCTCGTAGTCCTCGACCAGTGGCATCCGCCAGACGTTCTCACCGGAGACGGTCGCGGCCGACTCGAGGAGCCCGGCCAGGGTGTCGTCGTTGGCGAAGTAGCCGGCCGTCCACTGGCCCAGTGACACCTTCATCGCACCGGTCAGGGTGGCGATGTCGAGGAGCACCGTGGGTGAGAGCTCGGCGACGGCGTACGCCATCGCGTCGGCCAGGACCAGGCGGCCCTCGGCGTCGGTGTTGTTGACCTCGGACGTGCGGCCGCCGACGTGGGTGATGACGTCGCCGGGGCGCATCGCGGAACCGCTCACGGCGTTCTCCGCGGCCGGCACCAGGCCGATGACCCGGACCGGGCAGTCGACGTCGCTCAGCGCCGCCATCGTGGCGATCACGGCGCCGCCGCCGGACATGTCGCGCTTCATCGTCAGCATGCCCTCGCTGGGCTTGATGTCGAGGCCGCCGGTGTCGAAGGTGATGCCCTTGCCGACCAGCACCACGGTGGGCGTACGCCGGTTGGCGCCGGGCGGTGCGTAGTCCATCCGGATCAGGCGGGGCGGGTGCACCGAGCCGCCGCCGACGGCGAGCAGGCCGCCGAAGCCCTCGCTGCGCAGCCGCTCCTCGTCCCACACCGTGACCTCGAGTCCGGCGGCCTCGCCGACCTCCACTGCCTGGTCGGCCAGCCACGCAGGAGTCTTGAGGTTGGCCGGGACCGTGGCGAGAGCGCGCGAGCGCCAGCCGGCGCCACCGAGCGCGATGGCCCGGGCGAGCTCGTCGTCCGCACCGTCGCCGTCGACGTCGGCCAGGACGATCCGCGCGACCGGCCGTTCCTGGGGACCGGTCGAGCGCCAGTGGAACGCGAAGGACGCGAGCATCGCGCCGACCACGAAGGCGCCGAGGCCCTCGTCGGGGGCGACGGCGGCCAGCGTCGTGACGACGCTGGCGCGGTCCTTGGTGGCGCGGGCCACGGCTGCGCCGGCGCGGCGCAGGTCGGTGGTGGAGGCGTCACCGACGCCGACCAGGAGCACCAGGGCGACGTCGTCGTCCCGCTCGCTGCTGCCCACCGGGACCGTGGTCACCTCACCCGCGCGGCCGGTGCCGCGCGCCGCCTCGAGGGCGGCGAGGAGGTCGACACCGAGAGCCTCGGACGCCTCGTCCGCGCCGGGGCCGAGCAGCGGACCGTGCTCGTCGGGCAGGACCGGGAAGGCCCAGACCTCCGCACCGCCGATCTGGTGCGGCAGCGCGGGACTCAGCGCGAACTGGGGTGGGGAGACCTGCGGGGGCAGCTGTGGGGTCGAGGCCACGATCAGCCGACGACGGCCTTGAGGGCGTCCCCGAGAGCTGTCGCCTCCTCGGCGTTCAGCTCGACCACGAGCCTCCCACCACCCTCGAGCGGGACGCGCATGACGATGCCGCGTCCTTCCTTGGTGACCTCGAGCGGTCCGTCGCCCGTGCGGGGCTTCATGGCGGCCATCGGCGCACCCTCTTCCTGTTGTCCAACGCCTCGGCGATGGTTGCTCTTCACATGCGAATCGAGGCGGCTGCGTCGTCCGTGGCCGCCCCGATAGGCGTCGTACGCTCCCATTATCCCTCATGACGCACGTGATCGGCACCACAGGGCACACGGACGGGTGGAGGCCGTCGGGCAGACTGCCCCCATGACCAGCTCTCCTCCCGTCCTCCTCGACGTCACGGATGCCGTCGCGACCATCACGCTCAACCGTCCTGAGGCGATGAACGGGCTCGACGTGGCCACCAAGGACCTGCTCCTGGAGACGGTCCAGCAGGTCGCCGACGACCCGTCCGTGAGGTGCGTGGTGCTCACCGGCAGCGGGCGCGCGTTCTGCGTCGGGCAGGACCTCAAGGAGCACCTGGCCGGCCTGACCGGGCAGGCCGACGTGCCGCTGTCGGACACCGTGGAGAAGCACTACAACCCGATCATGCTGGCCCTGTCGACCATGCCCAAGCCGGTGATCGCGGCCGTCAACGGCGTCGCCGCGGGCGCCGGTGCGAGCCTGGCGTTCGCTGCCGACTTCCGGATCCTCGTCGACTCGGCCGGCTACAACACGTCGTTCGCGGGCGTCGCGCTCTCGTGCGACACCGGATCGAGCTGGACGCTGCCGCGCCTGGTCGGGCGGGCCAAGGCGATGGAGCTGCTCTACTTCCCCCGCACCGTCTCGGCCCAGGAGGCCCTCGAGCTCGGGCTCGCGACGCAGGTGGTCACCGAGGACGAGCTCGCCGGTGCCGTGCGCGAGCTGTCAGGGCGCCTCGCGGCCGGGCCGACCGTCGCCTTCGGCTCGATCCGGCAGGCCGTGGCGTACTCGACCGCCCACCCGCTCGAGGAGTCGCTGGCCTTCGAGGCCGAGAAGATGGCGCTCACCGGCGGCACCGAGGACCACCTTGCCGCGGTCAACGCGTTCGTGGCCAAGGAGAAGCCGGTCTACCAGGGTCGCTGAGCCTGGGTAGTCCGCATCAAATTTCTGGTCCCAGTCGGTTGGGACATGAAATTTGATGCGGACTATCCCCGCGAGTGGTGGGCGCGGAGCACGCCGAGGAGCTGGCGTGGCGCCTCGACATCGGTCCGGTGACGGGAGGGACGTGCGCCGTACTCGACGGTGAGCGCCGAGCCGTCGAAGCGGTGGTTGAACCACATCGTCATGGTGCCGTGGCACAGGCCCCCGCAGTCGAGGGACGTACGCGGCAGCCGGAGCGCGCGAGCGAGCCGGCGCGCGAAACCGGGGTCCTTGGTGTCGGTGTCGACGCCGTGCAGAGGCTGGTGGAAGCTGATCACCCGCCGCGGCTGGATCTCCTTCAGGAAGGCCATCACCGCCCGGGTCTCCGGCTCGCTGCCTGGACGCGGGCCGGACTCGTAGCTGCCGTCGAGGTCGACCCACCTGTAGGGGAAGTTGCGGTTGAGGTCGACGCCGTGGGCGTTGCGGCGCGAGCCGCGGGCGAGCCCGTCAGGGTTGTACGTCGGGACCACCCAGAGGTCGATGCCCAGCAGCGGCGGTCCGTCGCGCAGGGTCTCGAGGATGCGACGGGTGTGCGGCTCGTTGCCGTGCATCGTGGAGATGAGCACGATCCGTCGCTTGCCCGGCTCCCCCAGCCGCCACGCCCGGATCGGGCGACCCTTGACCGAGTGGCCGATGGTGCGCGCCTCGACGACGCCCGGGCGCTCGCCCGGCTCCTTCGCGAAGGCATCTGCGGGCGCTGGCAGCACGAGCAGGGTGATGACGAGGCCGACGGCCGTCGACACCGCCCCGAGGATGCGCAGCTTCACACCGCGGCGGTGAGGTAGGCGTAGGTGAAGACGAGGACGCCGACCACCATGCCGAGGTGGGCCAGCAGCGAGAGGCCGGGGCCGTCGCTCCAGCTGTCACCCGAGGCCTCCGGCACGTGGCGACCCTTCGCCGGGAGCCAGCGCATGAGGATCAGCAGGCCGCAGACTGCGGTGAGCCACCACGCGGCGATTGCCAGGATGCCGACGAGCGGTCCTCCGATGAAGGTGTCCTCCGGCGCCACCAGCACGCCGAGCCACAGCACGAGCGCGACGATCCCGGCCCCGAAGTGCACCAGGGGCAGCCGTGCGCTGATCGAGAAACGGCCCGCCGCGTCCGCGCCGCTCATGCGCAGGCGGGTCAGCACGATCGCCACGGCAGCGAGGCCCGTGAGGATCCACACGACGATCGGGAAGGACATGTCGCAGGAGTCTGCCCTAGGCGGGGTCTCGGTCGCCAGACGTGGTCTGGCCTGGCCGGTCGTCAGGCCCGTCGTCGGGTCCGGCCTCGGGTTCCTCGCGGTCCTCCAGCTCGGTGGCCAGCCGGGCGAGCAGCGCGTCGACGTCGGACATCCGGTAGCCGCGTACGGCGAGCGGGAAGCGTACGGTCCGCAGGTCGTGCGCGCCCAGGGGCCGCTCGGGCGGCAGGTCGAGATCGGGACGGTCGTCGTACGCCGGTGCCATCGATCCGCCGCGGCCGGACGCGACGACCGCGATCCCACCCATGGCGAGCACGATCAGGATGGCGAAGAGCCACATCATTCGGGACGCTCCGGACTCGGCGTGGGCCAGCGGTCCTCACGCGCCGCGACCATCAGCGCGACGGCCTCGTCGACGTCGTCGGTCACGACCATCATGTCGAGGTCCTTGGCGTTGATCTTGCCCTCGGCGAGCACGGTGCCTCGCAGCCAGTCGAACATGCCCTGCCAGTAGTCCGTGCCGATCAGGACGATCGGGAACGACGTGACCTTCTGCGTCTGCACGAGGGTGAGCGCCTCGAAGAGCTCGTCGAGGGTGCCGAGGCCACCGGGCAGGACCACGAATCCCTGCGAGTACTTCACGAACATGGTCTTGCGGGCGAAGAAGTACCGGAAGTTGATGCCCTTGTCGACCCACTGGTTGAGCCCGGACTCGAAGGGCAGCTCGATGCCGAGGCCGACGCTGATCCCACCCGCCTCGCACGCGCCCTTGTTGGCGGCCTCCATCGCACCCGGACCACCGCCGGTGATCACGGCGAAGCCGGCGCCGGCCAGCTTGCGACCGGCCTCCTCGGCGATCGCGTAGTGCGGGTGGTCGGTGGGCGTGCGCGCCGAGCCGAAGACCCCGATCGCCGGGCCGAGCTCGGCGAGCGACCCGAAGCCCTCGACGAACTCGGACTGGATCCTGAGCACCCGCCACGGGTCGGTGTGCACCCAGTCGGTCGGGCCGCGCGAGTCGAGGAGCCGTTGGTCGGTCGTGCTGCCCTCCTGCACCTGCCCGCGACGTTCGATCTCGCGCCCCTTCATCCGGTCGTGGCCCTCCGGCGATCGATGCGTCATGCCAGCCACTCCTTGAGGATGCGCTCGCAGCGCTCGATGTGCTCGGTGGGGACGTGCTCGTCCTGCTTGTGCGCGAACATCGGGTCGCCGGGGCCGAAGTTGACCGCCGGGATGCCGAGCTTGGTGAACTGCGCGACGTCGGTCCAGCCGAACTTCGGGTTGACCTCGCCTCCGACGGTGTCGACGAACGCCTGGGCGGCGGGACGGTCGAGCCCGGGCAGGGCACCGGCGGCGATGTCGGTCACCGTCACGTCGTAGCCCTCGAAGAAGTCGCGGACGAACGCCTCGGCCTGCTCCTCGCTGCGGTCGGGTGCGAAGCGGAAGTTGACCTCGACGACGCACTCGTCGGGGATCACGTTGCCCGCGACGCCACCGCGGATGCCGGTCGCGTTGAGGCCCTCGTGATAGGTCAGGCCGTCGATCTCGGGCTGGTGGGCGACGTAGTCGTTGAGCCGCGCGAGCACCGGTCCGGCGAGGTGGATGGCGTTGACGCCCTTCCAGCTGCGGGCGCTGTGCGAGCGCTCGCCGGTGGTGCGTACGTCGACGCGCATCGTGCCCTGGCAGCCGGCCTCGACGGAGGCGTTGCTCGGCTCCATCAGGATCGCGAAGTCGGCCTCCACGAGGTCGGGATCGCTGACGGTGAGCTTGCGCAGGCCGTTGTGGACCGAGTCGACCTCCTCGGCCTCGTAGAAGATGAAGGTGAGGTCACGGTTGGGCGCGGTGACGTCGGCGGCGAGCTTGAGCATCACCGCGTCGCCGCCCTTCATGTCGCAGCTGCCGAGGCCGTGGAGGATGCCGTCCTCGAGCCGCGAGGGCAGGTTGTCGTTGAGCGGGACCGTGTCGAGGTGGCCCGCGATCACGACCCGCTCGTCGCGCCCCAGGTCGGTGCTGGCGATGACTGTGTGGCCGCGGCGGGTGACCGTCAGGTGTCCGAGCGCTCCCAGCGCAGCCTCGACGGCGTCGGCGATCTCCTCCTCGTGGTGGGACACCGACTCGATGTCGACGAGCTGCTGGGTGAGGGTGACGACGTCGGCGGAGAGATCGAGCTGCATGGAATCAATACAACCAGCAGGCCGTGCGGTGCGTCATAGGGTGAGGCGCGCGTCGGGCAGACCGGCGCCCGGACACGGGGGAACGACATGACGAGAGTCGTCGCACGCTCCATCTTGCTGGTCGTGACGGGACTGGTGGGAGCTGCGCTCGTCGGGCCTCCGGCCGGCGCCGCGCCGACGTGGCGCCCGATCACCAACCTCTTCGCCGACCTGTCGGCTGTCGGCGGCTCGGCGTTCACGCCCGCCATCGGCGTGGACGTGGCGGGCGACGCGACCGTGCTGTGGTCGCGCTACGACGGCTCGCAGTACGTCGTCCAGGCGTCGCACCGGCCGGTCGGCGGCGCGTGGAGCGCGCCCGTCGACCTGGCGGGCGGACGGATGGTCCTCGACCCGCAGGTCGTCGTCGACCCGGCCGGCAACGCCACCGCCATCTGGCGGCGCGTCGACGCCGATCGCAGTGTCGTGCAGACCTCCTCCCGACCGGCCGGCGGCTCGTGGAGCGCTCCGGTGGACCTCTCGACGGACCCGTCCGTCGACTTCAGCCAGCGCGCCGACGTGCCGCAGCTGGCCGTGGACGGGGCCGGGAGCGTGACCGCCACCTGGTCGCGCTTCGAGGCAGCCGTGGGCCAGCCGTGGACGTTCACCGTCCAGTCCGCCACGCGCGCGACGGAAGGCACCTGGAGCGCACCGGTCGACCTGTCACCGGCCGGCAGCCCGGCCCGCACGACCGACGTCGCCGTCGACACGGCAGGGAACGCGACCGTCGTCTGGGTCGCCGGCTCGACCGTGCAGACGGCCAGCCGGCCCGCGGGCGGCGCCTGGTCGGCCCCCGGTCAGCTCTCGACCACCGCCGGTCCGCGCGCCAACCCGCGCGTCGTGGTCGACCCGACCGGCGCCACGACGGCCGTCTGGGGCAGCTTCGCGAGCGGCGCGTACGGAGTCCAGACCGCCTCGCGGGCGCTCGGCGGCGCGTGGTCGACGCCGCTCGACCTGGTGAGCGGAGATGTCTTCGACACGCCGGCGATCGCCGTGGACCGCCAGGGCAACGCCACCGCGCTCTGGCAGCAGAACGACGGCTCGGGGTGGGTCGTCACGAGCGCGTCCCGCTCGGCCACGGGCGCGTGGAGCACCCCCGTCCTGCTCTCCACGTCGACGACCAGCTCCTGGGACCCGAAGGTCGCCGTCGACCTCGCCGGCAACGCCACCGCCATCTGGTCGCGCGAGGCGAACGGCGGCCGGGTCGTGGAGGCCGCACGCCGCCCCGCACACGGCGAGTGGTCCGAGCCGATCGGGCTCTCCCCGCCCGGCGATGCCTGGAACCCGCAGATCGCCGTCGACCCGGCCGGCAACGCCACGGCAGCCTGGTCGCGCAAGGACGGGACCAGCTGGATCGTCCAGGCCCGCGGCCTCGATGCCGCCGGCCCCGTCGTCACCGAGATCACCGGGGCGACCTCCCGCATCTCGGCACGCGGCCGCGCCACCTACTCGGTCAGGGCGCACGACGTGTGGTCGCGGGTGGCCTCGGCCCGCTGGACCTTCCCCGACGGCACCACCGCGAGCGGCATGTCGGTGTCGTACGCCGGCACGGGCGCTTCGAAGCCGGTGCGGGTCGTGCTCACCGACAGCGTCGGCAACGCGACGGCCTGCACCTATGCCGGCACCTTCACCTGCCGCCCCACCACCCGGATCGCGCCCCACCTCGACCGCGCGCGGTTCAACACCCACACGATCCGTGCCGTCGGCTCCGACGCCCGCGTGGCGAAGAAGGCGAAGGCCGCGATCACCCTCAACACCGACGCTCGGGTGAGGTTCACCTTCCGCAAGGCAGGCACCAAGCCGGTCCGCCTGGTGAAGAAGCTCGATGCGGGTCGCAGCGTCGTCGTGATCCGAGCCCGCCTCGCCGCGCGCACGGTGCTGGCGCCGGGTCGTTGGAAGGTCGTCGTGACCGCGAAGAACAAGGTCGGCACCAGCGCGACGGAGAGGTTCAGCCTCCGAGTCGTGCGCTGATCCGCGATCTCCGGACCTGACATCATCCGAGGCATGTCCGCACTGGAACGCGTCGAGACCTGGCCGGTGACGGGCTTCCCGGACCGCCTCTGGGACTCGTCTCCCGAGGGTCCGGGGGACCCGCTCGTGGATGCGGTGGCCCGTGCGGCGCGTCCGGTCTCCGAGCTCTACAGCGAAGCACTTGCCGGGCTGGGTCTCACGGCGCTGCGCCGCACGCTCCGGCTCACCATTGCCGGGAGGCGCGAGGACACCTGCCCCGACGAGGTGACGGTCAGCGTGTGGCGCGACCAGCGCGGGATGCCCGCCGAGACCGGCTACGTCCATCTCGGCCCGAGCGTCGGCCGCCTTGATGCGGATGGTCGTGCCCGGCTGGCACTGGACGTGGTCCACACGGGTGCGCGCCTCCTGGTCGAGGCACGCGGTGGCGACCCGTCCGGCTTGGATGCCTGCCGCGACCACGTCTCGGACCGCGGATTCGGCTACGCGTGGTCAGGTGCCTGGAAGGCGAGTCCGGACCGCCAGCACGAGGCTCGTGCGACGTATCGGCTCGCCGGCCCGGACGGTTTCGCCCGGGCGCAGCTCGAGGTGCGTCGGCGAACGCCCGGCGCGGCCACGCGCGCCAGCGACGAGTCGGTCGCCTTCTGCACCTCGGCCGGGATGGTGCGCAGCGCCCAGACGCTGCAGTGGCGAGGCAGTGACGAGATCGCGTTCGTCCCCTACAAGGGCCTGGTGCCGGAACACGACGGCGGTCCGTTGTCTGCGCGCCCCGCTGGCGACGGTTGGGAGTTCGCGCTGCCGCCACCCGTCGTCGTACGTCCACCGGCCGGCGTCGGGGTCCACGAGGATCCCGACGCGCCGCTGCCCACCGTGGTGGGCTCGCTGGTCTGACCCGACGAGACCCGGCGTCAGGCCTTCGCGACCTCGACCGAGACCTCGGGCGCGTCGGCGTACGACACGCTCGCGGCGAGCGTCTCGGCGGCGATGAGGGCCTCATGGGTCCGCGCCGCGTCCAGGGTCTCGGCCGGGGCGGAGACCGTCAGCGCGATCCGGTCGGAGACGGCGAACCCGGCGTCCTTGCGGGCCTGCTGCACTGCGCGGACCAGGTCGCGGGCGGTGCCCTCGGCGGCCAGCTCCGGAGTGACGTCGGTGTCGAGGACGACGAAGCCGCCGCGCGGCAGCACGCCGGTCGCCGTACCGCCCGAGCCGTCACCGGCGACGGTGTCGAGGACGTACTCCCCCTCGACGAGCGCGAGCCCGCCGGCCGTCACGGTGCCGTCCTCGGCGACCGACCAGTCGCCGGACTTCGAGCCCTTGATCGCGAGCTGGACGTCCTTGCCGAGGCGCGGCCCGGCCGCGCGGGCGTTGACGGTGAGCCGCTGCTCGACGCCGTACGACGCCGCCTCGGGCGTGTCGAGGTCGAGGAGCCGGACCTCCTTGAGGTTCAGCTCGTCGGCCACGAGCCGGTCGAAGCCGCCCAGGGTCGACGCGTCCGGCACCACCACGGTCAGCGACTGCAGGGGCAACCGGTTGCGGAGGTTGGCGGCCTTGCGCAGTGCGGAGCCGGCCGAGCAGACGTCGCGGACCGCGTCCATCGACGCTGCGAGCGACTCGTCGGCGGGCAGGTCGTCGGCGGCCGGCCAGTCGGTGAGGTGCACCGAGCGCTCGCCCGTCAGGCCGCGCCAGACCTCCTCCGTCGTCAGTGGCAGCAGCGGAGCGGTGACGCGGCAGACCACCTCGAGCACCGTGTAGAGGGTGTCGAAGGCGTCGGCGTCCTCGTCCCAGAAGCGCTCGCGGGAGCGGCGGATGTACCAGTTGGTGAGCACGTCGAGGAAGCTGCGCGTCGAGTCGCACGCCGCCGCCACCTCGTAGTTGTCGAGCTGGTCGGTCATCGCGGCGACGTAGTCGCGCAGCTTGGCCAGGATGTAGCGGTCCATCGGGTCTGCGCTGTCCGTGCGCCAGCTGGCGTCGTGGCCGGCACCACCGCCCGCCGCGTTGGCGTACAGGGCGAAGAACGACCAGCTGTTCCACAGCGGGATCAGCACCTGCCGCACCGAGTCGCGGATGCCCTGCTCGGTGACGACGAGGTTGCCGCCGCGCAGGATCGGGCTGGACATGAGGAACCAGCGCATCGCGTCGGCGCCGTCGCGGTCGAAGACCTCGCGGACGTCGGGGTAGTTGCGCAGCGACTTCGACATCTTCTGGCCGTCGTTGCCCAGGACGATGCCGTGGCTCAGGCACGTCGAGAACGCCGGGCGGTCGAAGATCGCGCCGGCCAGGACGTGCATCGTGTAGAACCAGCCGCGGGTCTGGCCGATGTACTCGACGATGAAGTCGCCCGGGAAGTGGTGGTCGAACCAGTCCTTGTTCTCGAACGGGTAGTGCACCTGGGCAAAGCTCATCGAGCCGGAGTCGAACCAGACGTCGAGGACGTCGGTGACGCGGCGCATCGTGCTGGTGCCGGTCGGGTCGTCCGGGTTGGGGCGCGTCAGGTCGTCGACGAACGGCCGGTGCAGGTCCGGCGTGCCGTCCTTGTCGAGCGGCAGCCGGCCGAAGTCGCGCTCCATGTCCTCGAAGGAGCCGTACACGTCGACGCGCGGGTAGTGCTCGTCGTCGGACTTCCACACCGGCACCGGGCTGCCCCAGAAGCGGTTGCGCGTGATCGACCAGTCGCGGGCGTTCTCCAGCCACTTGCCGAACTGGCCGTCCTTGATGTGGTCGGGGACCCAGCGGATGTCCTGGTTGAGCGCGATCAGCCGCTCCTTGACCTTGGTGACCTCGACGAACCACGACGAGACGCCCTTGTAGATCAGGGGCTGTCGGCAGCGCCAGCAGTGCGGGTAGGAGTGGTCGTACGTCTCGCGCCGCACCAGGACGGTGCCCGGCGTGACCGAGCCGGTCGCTCCCGTGCCCGACGTCGCGGCCTTGAGGTGGTCGATGACGTGGAGGTTGGCGTCGAAGACCTGCATGCCCTCGTAGTCGATGACGGGGAACGTGAAGCGGCCGTCCTTGCCGACCGGCATGACAGCCTCGATGCCCTCGCGGTCGGTGACGACCTTGTCGTCCTCACCGAAGGCGCCGGCGGTGTGCACCAGGCCCGTGCCGTCCGTGGTCGTCACGAACTCGGCGGGGACGATGCGGAACGCGCGCTCGTGGCCCGCGTAGTAGGAGAACGGCGGGGCGTACTCGAGGCCGACGAGGTCGGCACCCGTGTGGCGGGAGGTGATCGCCGGTTCGTCGGTGTCGGGATAGAGCTCGCGCTTGTACGACGCCAGGCGCGCGTCGGCGATCAGGTAGCGCTCGGTGGTGCCGGTGGGCCCGTCGGACTCCACGACGACGTAGTCGATGTCCTCGCCGACCATGACCGCGAGGTTGCTCGGGAGCGTCCAGGGAGTCGTCGTCCAGACGAGGACCTTGACTCCCTCCAGGGGACCCTCGGTGGTCACGTCGTAGCCGACGGTGACGGCCGGGTCCTGGCGCATCTGGTAGACGTCGTCGTCCATCCGCAGCTCATGGTTGGACAGCGGCGTCTCGTCCTGCCAGCAGTAGGGCAGGACGCGGAAGCCCTCGTAGACCAGGCCCTTCTCGTGGAGCTGCTTGAAGGCCCACATGACCGACTCCATGAACTCGGGGTTCATGGTGCGGTAGTCGTGGTCGAAGTCGACCCAGCGCGCCTGGCGGGTGACGTAGTCGCGCCACTCGCCGGTGTACTTCAGGACGCTCTGCCGGCAGGCCTCGTTGAACTTCTCGATGCCGAGCTCGACGATCTCGTCGGTGGTCTTGATGCCGTTGAGTCGCATCGCCTCGAGCTCGGCGGGCAGCCCGTGGGTGTCCCAGCCGAAGCGACGCTCGACCTTGCGGCCGCGCATCGTCTGGTAGCGCGGGATCAGGTCCTTGACGTAGCCGGTGAGCAGGTGGCCGTAGTGCGGCAGGCCGTTGGCGAAGGGCGGGCCGTCGTAGAAGACGAACTCGTTGCCGCCGTCGTCACCGGCGTCGCGCTGCTCGACGCTCGCGCGGAACGTGTCGTCGGCCTCCCAGTAGGCCAGCACGGCCTCCTCGATGGCGGGGAACCGTGGGCTGCTCGCGACGGACGTCGCATCGGTGTGGCTGACCTTGGGGTACGTCATGCGGCTGGCTCGACTCTCGACTCGTGGGATGACTCCACGAGGACGATCGGCTGACCGCGGTACCACCTCGCTTGGGACCGGGGTCCCCGCTCAAACCGGCTGTGTCGGGCCGGACCCGCCGGGTTCTAGTGAGGTGCCGGCCGGATCGCCGTACCCGTTCTTCCCGTGGCTCGCCGCTGATGACGGCTCAGACGCCTGCCTCGATCGTACGGTCGGCGGGCGCGGGTGCGCCAATCAGTTCCCGCTCAGCGCGCGGCCCGCACCACGAACGGGACGGTCAACGCGCACTCCGGCGTGGTGTGCACCAGGACGCCGGAGATCCTGCGGTCCGCCAGGGTCACCAGTGACACGGCGCTCCACCCACCATCCACCTCGCGGGCCACCGCCGTCGCGCCGCTGCGTGGCAGCCGCCCGACGGTGCGCAGCCGCACCTGGGTGGACAGCTGGGAGCCGCACGCGCCGGCCGTGCCGACGAGCCCGCGCACGCGGAAGCGACGGTCGACGCGCAGCTTCACCGCGCCGTCGCCGGACGTGTAGAGCCCGGCCTCCGGCCGACCGTGCGCTTCGACGGCCTTGATCGCCGACGAACCGTCGTAGTCGCCGTCGCCGCGCTCGTCGCGTGCCTGGACATCGATCCGGGACCGTCCGACGGCCGGAGCGGTGACCCGGACGACCACGGGCCGGACCTCGTCGGCGGCCAGGCCCGTGACGACGACGGGTTCGAGCCGCGCCGTGCCCGAACCGGTCAGGGCGACCCGGCTGCTGGACAGCACGTGCGAGGTGACGAGTGCGAGCGTCCTGGTCGGCGTCCCGGCGACGACCCGGGTGGGAGTCGGGGAGGCCCGGAACGTCGACACCAGGTCGGCCTCGGCGCCGGAGTAGGAGATCCGGGTCACCCACGTGTCCCGCATCCGGTCGCTCACCACTCCTGCGGTGGTCAGCGACACGTCGAGACAGGTGTAGTCGTGGGCGAGGTCGGAGAAGGTCTGGGTGGTCGACAGCGTGTCGCTCGCTGGCCCACCGACAGTGCTGGACGCCAGGGTCTTCTGCGCGACGCACTCCGTGCCCGCCGCGGACCAGCGACCGAGGTTCCAGGTGACGGAGACCTGGCTGGACGGCGACGCCGTCGCCGCGAGCGCAGCTGTCACCACGACGTCACCGGTGCGCCAGTCCGTCTCCGCGGAGACGGCGCGGAGCGTGCGCGACGGCTCGGCGGTCGACGGCATCCCGCTGACGTGGGTGTCGAAGATCGTGCCCTGCCCGGTCTCGACGGGCACCGCCCCGGCCGGTGCGGGTGCCAGCGCCACAGCGGCCAGCAGTGTCACGACGATCCCCCGGATGCGCATGCGCCGGAATCTAGCACCGGACCGGGCCGTCGGGAACGGCGTTGCACGAGGACGCGCGACCAGCTGAGTGGACCTGCTCATCGGTTTGTCACCCACGATGAAGATGTCAAAGAAACTTGACATCTTCCGGGCTCCCCTCCACGATCATGTCAAAGAACTCATACATCGCACAGGGGGCACCATGACCGAGATCCGCACCAACTGGCTCGTCGCGGCAGCGGTCGCGGTCGTCCTCGCCGCGGTGACCGGCACCGTCGCGGCGTACGCCCAGACCGGCGGGATGGACCAGCTGCGACTGGTCACCTTCGCCGTCATGTCGCTCCCGTGCTGGATCGGGCTGGTGACGTTGCTCCGGGCGGACGACGAAGGCCCCGAGCACGCCGAGGACTCGGTCGAGATGCAGTGGATCACCCAGGCCACCAGTGGCGCGTTCCTCGACCTGCTGCTGGTCCTCGGCATCGCGACGACGGCGACCGCCGTGCTGGGCACCGAGGCCGTGCCCACGGTGGCGTTCCTGGTGATCGCGATGGTCGACGCCGCCGCGCGCTACGGCATCGTGCAGCGCCGGGAGGGCTGATGGACAATGCGCTGCGAACGCTCCGCGAGCGCGCGGCGATGTCGCAGGCCGAGTGTGCCGAGTCGCTGGGAGTCACCCGGCAGACGGTGATCTCGATCGAGAAGGGCCACTTCGATCCACGCCTGTCCCTCGCGTTCCGCATCGCTGCGCTCTTCGAGGTCCGGGTGGACGAGCTGTTCACCCCAGAGGACTGATCGACACAAAGCGTTTGGTCCGATCGTCGAGATGCGCTTGGGTTGCGGCCATGAACTTCGACGGCATGTGGCTGCCCCAGGACGAGGACCCGCGGATGCAGGAGGGGCCGACCGTCGGGGAGAAGGCGTGCCTGGTGGGCTACCTCGAGCACTACCGCGGCACGATCGCGCTCAAGTGCGACGGCCTCGACGCCGAGCAGCTGGCGACCAGGGCCGTACCTCCGTCCAACATCTCGATGCTCGGCCTCGTCCGGCACATGGCGCGGGTCGAGCAGAGCTGGTTCCGCCGGGTCATCGAGGGCCGGATGGACATCGAGCGGCTGTTCCAGGACGACGACGGAGGCTTCGACTTCCCCGACGTGGACGACGCACTGGTGCGCGAGGCGCACGACCTGTGGGAGTCCGAGGTCGCGTACGCCCGTGAGGTGCTCGACCGCACGGACCTCGACACCGTCGTCGACGTGCACGGCGAGCCCACCGAGGTGCGCGACATCATCGTGCACATGATCGAGGAGTACGCCCGCCACTGCGGGCACGCCGACCTCGTGCGGGAGTGCATCGACGGCCGCACCGGCCAGTAGGTCGGGGCTCGCACCTCGTCCGTAGGCTGGGCAGGTGACTGCTGCCTCCGGCTACGGCCTGCTGACCCTCCACGGCGACACCGTCCTCGACGCGTGGTTCCCCTCCCCCGTGCTGGGTGCGACCGACGGTGATCCCTCGGCCGAGCTCGCCCACCTCGACGGCGGCGAGGACGACATGCGTGGCGTCACCCGCGTCGTACGCCTCGTGGAGATCGCCGACCTCGACGTCGCACCCGTCAGCACCGAGGACGTGTGGCTGCGCCTCCACCTGCTCTCGCACCGCCTCGTGCGCCCGCACGGCCTCAACCTCGACGGCATCTTCGGCCTCCTCGCCAACGTGGTGTGGACCTCCGCCGGCCCGTGCGCGGTCGAGGGCTTCGAGCAGGTGCGGGCCAGGCTGCGCACCGTCGTGCCGGGCCACGTCGTGCAGGTCTTCGGGGTCGACAAGTTCCCGCGGATGACCGACTACGTCCTGCCCACCGGCGTACGCATCGCCGACGCCGACCGCGTGCGCCTGGGCGCGCACCTGGCCGAGGGCACGACCGTGATGCACGAGGGCTTCGTGAACTTCAACGCAGGCACGCTCGGTGAGTCGATGGTCGAGGGCCGGATCTCCGCCGGTGTGGTCGTGGGCGTCGGCTCCGACGTCGGTGGCGGCTCATCGATCATGGGCACGCTGTCCGGCGGCGGCAAGGAGGTCATCTCGGTGGGCGAGCGCTGCCTGATCGGAGCCAACGCGGGCATCGGGATCTCGCTCGGCGACGACTGCGTCGTCGAGGCCGGCTGCTACGTCACTGCGGGCACCAAGGTCACCGTCCTCGACCTCGACGGCAAGCCGCAGGTCGTGAAGGCGGCCACCCTCTCGGGCGTCGACAACGTCCTGTTCCGCCGCAACTCGGTCAGCGGCGCCATCGAGGCCGTGCCGTGGAAGGGCGGGTCGGACGGCGCCGGCATCGCCCTCAACGCCGCACTGCACGCCAACTAGGGCAGGGCCGTGCCGTCCTTGCGGACGGTCACCATCGGGGCGGTGGTGGCCCTGGGTGCCGTCGCCACGACGTTCGTGGTCATCGATCGCGGAGGCGTGCCGTCACTGATCGACACGAGCGGTTGCACGGCCGAGGTCGACGGCCACCGGGTCGAGATCGACCTCGAGCAGGCGGAGAACGCCGCCCTCATCACCGCCATCTCGATCGAGCGCGGCATGCCCGCCCGGGCGGCGAGCATCGCCCTGGCGACCGCGTTCCAGGAGTCCAAGCTCTACAACATCGAGTACGGCGACCGGGACTCCGTCGGCCTGTTCCAGCAGCGGACCTCGCAGGGCTGGGGCACCGTCGCGGAGCTGATGGACCCGGTCTATGCGACCAACGCCTTCTACGACGCGCTCGTCAAGATCGACGGTTACCGCGACATGGACATCACCGAGGCCGCGCAAGCCGTCCAGCGCTCGGCGTACCCCGATGCGTACGCCGACCACGAGGACGACGGCCGCGCTCTGGCCTCGGCCCTCACCGGGAACTCGCCGCGCACCCTGTGGTGCGACGTGCCGGGCGATGCGAAGGAGGCGTCCGACGACCTCGACGAGGCCGGACTGGTCGCGCGCGCCGGAGTCGTGCGCGCAGACCTCGAGGCGCGGTTCGGCACGCTGTCCCTCGGCGGCTTCGAGCCGCAGGGCGTCTCCAGCGGTCACATGGAGGGCTCCGCTCACTACGAGGGCCGCGCGATCGACATCTTCTTCCGCCCGATCAACGCCGAGAACAACCAGCGGGGCTGGGCGATGGCGAGCTACCTCGTCGCCAACGCCGACCGCCTCGACATCAAGACGCTGATCTTCGACGACCGGATCTGGCACGCCGGCTCGCGCTCGGGCGACGGCTGGACCGACTACAGCGTGCCGTCGTCCTCGCGCGGCGACCGGGCGATCCTCGAGCACCGCGACCACGTGCACGTCGACGTCTTCGACTGAGCGCGCACGTGGTCCCGGCAGGACCCCGGGGTCACCGTCCTCGCGAGGAGAAGACCTCCTCCTGCATGAGCGGGCGCACCTTCTTGCGGAGCGCGCCGCGGCTGACGTAGTCACGCAGGGCGTCGCCGTTGAGCGCGTTGCCCAGTGCGGCCACGATCATGCCCTGGTCCAGCGAGAGGTACGCGTGCGAGACCTCGCCGCTGCCGACGGCGACGGAGTCGTAGAAGCCACCAGGGCCGTACGCGTCGAAGTTGCTGCGGAGCTTGTCGAGGTTGGCGAGGGCCTGGTCGGGCGCGTAGCGCATGGCCAGGAACGACGCGTGGGGCGTCACGACGCCGTTGCCGTAGTCCGTCGGCTCTGCGGTCCCGGTGCGGCCGTCGCAGCCCTCGTAGGGCTGGTCCCACGCCGTGCGCTCCTGGTCGGAGGTGTAGCCGGGGCCGTCGCTGCCGAGCTGGTCGACGCCGTACTCGCGATAGCCACCGGCCGGGTTGTTGGACGGCGAGAAGCCCCAGTAGCCGTAGCCGGCCTGGTCGAGGCCGTGCTCGATCTGCCCCTGGACGTAGAGCCGGTGGTTGACGCCCCACGAGCGGGCTCCCCACTGCTCCTCGGGCACGAAGAGCGGCACCATCAGGGCCTCGAACATGCTGCCTCCCCACGTCGGCACGATGTCCATGCCGCGGTAGGGCAGCACGCCCTCGTAGACGTTGATGCCCTCGTACTGGCGCCACTCACCGGTCGGCCGTGTCTCGGTCCACGACCAGTCGCAGCTCGGCGGGAAGGTGCGCACGGTGCCGAAGTAGTGCCGCGCCGGGATCTGGCCGGACGCGATGCCGAGGTAGGACGCCATCCGGGGCTCGGTGTTGAAGGTGCCGTAGTGGTGGCAGGTGAAGTAGACCGGGGCGTCACCGCGGTAGTTGCCGGCGACGGAGCACCCGGCAGGCTGGTCGACCCAGAAGCCGCCGCGGAGCTGGCCGCCGACCGGCTCCTGCGCGTTCGTCGGGTCCTTGCGGACGCCCTCGGACCCGTTGTAGTAGTAGCCGAAGTCCATCTTGTCCCGGATGGCGTCGGCGCGATCAGCCAGTCGCGGGATGGCTCGCGCCGCCACGAGCAGGCCCGTGGCCAGCCACGCGTTGTCCACGCTCGAGAGGAACGGGTCGACCTTGTCGCCGCTCTCCGGCCAGGTGGTGAGCTTGGCGCCGGTGGCGGGGTCGTACCAGTTGTAGAACATGCCGGACGGCTCGTGGATCTCGAGGTCGGCGACGGTCTGCAGCGTCGTGCTGAGCCGCTCGCGAGCGGCCCTGCCGGAGATCAGGCCGGCGTCGCGGGCGACGACCGTGCTCCAGAGGTAGGCGCCGATGTTGGTGGGCGACGTGTACGCGCTGCGCGTGCTGGCGGCGAGGTCGCCGCCGATGTGGTCCGCGGGAAGCCCCGTGGCCGGATCCGTCATGGCGTCCATCGACCGCCAGGTGTCGGCAAGGTAGGTCTCGAGGAGGGCGGTGCGTGCCTTCCCCTGGTCGTCAGCGGTGGCTGACGGCACGGTCGGTAGCGCGAGGGCGCTGGCAGCCACGACGGTCGTCGCGGCGAGGGTGAGCGTGGATCGGATTCGCATGGTGCCTCCTACCCGGAAGGGGCATGTGGTGGGTGATGGTCACTTGATGCCGGTCATCGCGATGCCCTGCATGATGTGGCGCTGCAGGACGAGGAAGACGATGAGCACGGGGACCACGACGACGACGGAGCCGGCGAGCAGGAGCCCGTACTGGGTGGCGTTCTGGCCCACGGCGTAGAGCGCGAGCGCGACCGGGAGCGTGTACTTGTCCTCGGTCTGCGCGACGACGAGCGGCCAGAGGAAGTTGTTCCACGAGCCGAGGAACGTCAGGATCCCGAGCGTCGCCAGTGCCGGGCCGCAGAGCGGCAGGATCACCGAGAAGAAGATCCGCAGCTCCCCCGCGCCGTCGATGCGTGCGGCCTGGATCAGCTCGTCCGGCAATGACTGGATGAACTGCCGCATCAGGAAGACGCCGAACGGGGCGGCGAGGAACGGCAGGATCATCCCGACCAGGGTGTTGGACAGCCCGATCTTCGTGGTCAGCACGAAGAGCGGCACGAAGGTCACGACGCCGGGGATCATCAGCGTGCCGAGGACGACCGCGAAGAGCGCGCGCTTGCCCGGGAAGTCGAGCTTGGCCAGCGCGTAGCCCAGCATCGAGCAGAAGATCATGTTCCCGGCTGTCACGGCGAGCGCGACGATCGCCGAGTTCACGAAGTAGGTCGGGAAGTCGAGCTTCGTGAAGAGGGTGGAGTAGTTGTCGAGCGTGAGGGTCTCGGGCCACCAGGTGGGCGGCACGGCACGCACCTCGGCCTCGGGCTTGAGGCTCGAGACGAGCATCCACGCGAACGGGATGACGACCAGGAACAGACCGACGAAGAGCACGGCGTAGATCCACGACGGCGTACGCCGCCACTCGCCGCCGTCGCGCGAGGTGGGCGGCCGCTTGACTGCCGCGGCCTCCGCGGGCTTCTCGAGGACACTCATCGCTTGGACTCCCGTTCTCCGAGCCAGCGGAACTGGACCCAGGTGAGCAGCACGACGGCGAGGAACAGCAAGTAGCTGGCCGCCGCTGCGTAGCCGTAGTTGCCGAAGCCGAACTGGTCGAAGGTGAAGTAGGTCGCCGACCGGGTGGAGTCGAGCGGACCACCCTTGGTCATCACGAAGGCCTCCTCGAAGAACTGGAGGTAACCGATGCCGGTGATCACGGCACCGAACAACAGGGTCGGCCGGAGCATCGGCAGGGTGATGTGGCGGAAGCGGGACCAGCCGCTGGCACCGTCGACCTCCGCGGCCTCGGAGACCTCCTGCGGGATGGTCTGCAGGCCGGCCAGGAAGATCACCATCAGGGTGCCGAAGTTGCGCCAGACGGCCATCACCACCAGTGACGGCAAGGAGAGCGTGGTGCTGTCGAGCCAGCCGGGACCGTCGATGCCGATCGTGCCGAGCAGGGTGTTGAACAGCCCGCCGTTGTCACGGTAGAGGAACTTCCACACCACCGAGACCGCGACGATGCTCGTCACGACCGGCAGGTAGTAGCCGACGCGGAGGAAGCCCTTGAAGCGCTCGACCCGGTTGATGCCGAGGGCAACGAGCAGGGCGACGACCATCGTCGCGGGGACGCCGAGCACGAGGTAGAGCAGCGTGTTGAGGGTGACCTTGCGGAACAACGGGTCCTGCACGAGCTTGATGTAGTTGTCGAGCCCGATGAACTCGACGGCGAACGGGTTGCGGATGTCGATCCTCCGCATGTCGGTGAAGCTCATCCCGAGGCTCGCGAGCACGGGGCCCAGGCTGAACACCACGAACAGCAGCACGAACGGCAGGGCGAGGAGCCATGCGGCGACGCCCTGCTGGCGCCGTGTCGGGTCCACGTGCCTGCTGGGGGTCCCGCCCTCCGACGCCCGGGTGGCGGGCGTCGGAGGGGAGCTGGTCGGGGCGCTCATGTCACAGACCGGTGCCGATCTGCGCAGCCTGTCGCTGCATCTCGGCTACGGCGTCCTCGACCGAGGTGTCGCCCTTGGTGGCCTTCTCGACCTCGCTGTCGACGACGGTGGCGACCTCTTCCCACGTCGGCACGGCCGGCGGGGCCACCGTGTTCTCGAGCTGGTCGCCGAAGATCTGGAGCTGCGGGTCCTCAGCCAGCTCGCCGGTCTCCCAGGCGGCGGGGACGGCAGGCAGGTCGCCCACCTCGTCGTAGAAACCCTGCTGCGTCTCGGGGTCGCTGAGCCACTGCACGAACTTCCAGGCGCTCTCCTTGTTGTCGGAGTCGGCGAAGACCGCGAGGTCACCGCCACCGACGAACGAGGTGCCGGGTGAACCGTCGCGGCCCGGCAGCGGTGCGACGGCGTACTGGTCCTGGTCGACGCCCTGCTCCTCGACCAGCCCGGTGTGCCAGGGGCCGGAGATGAACGAGCCGTAGGTGCCGTCGGCGAAGCCGCTCTCGAGCTCACCGGGGTCGAGCGCGCGGGTCGGGGAGATGCCGTCGTCGAAGAAGCCCTTGTAGAAGTCGAGCGCCTCGACCATCTCGGGGCTGTCGAGCTGGTACTCGGTGCCGTCCTCGTTGGTGATGTCCACGCCGGCCGACCAGGCGAACGGCAGCATCGTCTGCCACGAGCCGGTGCCGCCCGCGGGCAGCTGGATGCCGTACTCGGCGCCGCCCTTCTGCTGGAGGTCGACGGAGAACTGCTTCAGGTCGTCCCAGCTCGTCGGCGCCTCGTCCCACCCGGCCTTCTTGGCCAGGTCCTTGCGGTAGTAGAGGACGCGCGTCTCGACGTACCAGGGGACGCCGAACGACGTGCCGCCCACCTCGGTGCTGCCCCACGCGCCTTCGTAGAAGTCGGCGGAGTCGACGAGGTCCTCGGGCAGTGGCTCCAGGCCGCCGGACTGCGCGAACTCGCCCATCCAGGTCGTGCCGACGAGGGTGACGTCGGGGGTCTCACCGGACGCGATCGCGTTGGCGATCTTGTCGTGGGCGCTGTCCCAGGGGATGGCAGTCACCTCGACCTTGGCGTCGGGGTTCTTCTCGGCGAACGCCGCCGCGAAGTCGCCGAGCATGTCGCCCTCGGTGCCCATGGCCCAGACCTCGATCGTGCCGGTGGCCGGACCGTCCTCCAGGGCCGCGCCCTGCTCGGTGGGGGCGTTGCCGCCGGTGTCACGGCCGCAGGCCACGAGCGCCAGGGAGGCGAGCCCGAGGACGGCGCCCGCGCGTGCGGTGCGTCGGAAGGTGGTGGCGGTCATGTTCTTACCTTTCGCGGGGGGAACTGCTGGATCGGACGATGAGCTCGGTGGGGAGCACCACCTGCCGCGGCTCGGCCCGGCGACCCTGGATCAGGTCGTCGAGGAAGCGCGCGGCAGTGGCTCCCAGGTCGTGGAGGGGCTGACGGGCGGTGGTCAGCTCGGCGTAGCGGGCGGCCATGATGTCGTCCCAGCCGGTGACGAGGACGTCGCGGGGAACGACGACTCCGCGGGCGCGGAGGGAGGTCATCAGTCCCAGCGCCAGCTCGTCGTTGGCGCACGCGATCGCGTCGGGGAGCGAGCCTGGGCGCTGGCAGAGGTCCTCCGCCGCTCGCGCACCGCCCTCCTCGTCCATCGACCCGACCGGGAGCACGGTCACGTCGAGGCCAGCCTCCTGGGCACCGGAGCGCAGCCCGGCGAGCCGCTCGGCGACGTCGGGCGAGAGCTCCGGGTCACCGAGGAACACGACCGACGCAGCGCCCGAGTCGGCCAGGTGCGTCGCGAGTGCGTGCGCGGTGCCGTGGTTCTCGGCGGAGATCGAATCGACACCGGTGACCGCGGGTCGGGCGATCGTGACGAGGGGTACGCCCCGCTCGGCCAGTCCGACCAGCACCTCGTCGGAGACGGTGTGGCCGAGGACGACCAGGCCGTCGCAGCGACCGGCGAGCCGGGTGATCATCTCGCCCGCGGTCGGCCGGCCGTGGGTGGCCATGATGAGGACAGCGCGGCCCAGCTCCGAGGCGACGGCCTCGTAGCCGAGCACCACCTCGGCGTAGTACGGACCGGAGAGGTCGGGGAACACGATCCCGTTGGCGCCGTGGCGGCGCTCCGCGAGCTGGCGACCCAGCTGGGACGGCGTGTAGTCGAGCTCGTCGGCCGCGGTCCGGACCCGGCGCAGCGTCTGGTCGCTGACGATCGAGGGGTCGCGCATCGCCCGGGAGACAGTGGCGATGGAGACGCCGGCCCGACGGGCCACGTCACGGATCGTCGACGGCACGAGAACTCACCTCCGCATGGTGTAACCGGTTACAGAAACCGGTTACACCGTGACCGTGGTCACACGCTGTTGTCAACCCTCACCCCGCCGTTCACGCGTGAAACTGGGGGTGACCCCCGGGCGTGTCGCTCAGCCAGCCAGTCGCGCGACGGCGGCCAGGACCCGCTCGTCGGTCGCGGTGAAGGCGACGCGGACGTGCTCGGACCCGGACGGTCCGTAGAAGTCGCCGGGCGCCACGAGGATGCCCTTGGCGGCGAGCCACGCGACGGTGTCCCAGCAGCCCTCGCCCCCCGTCTCCGTCTGACGCTGTGCCCAGAGGTAGAGGGACGCCTCGGAGTGGTCGATCCGGAAGCCGGCCGACTCGAGGGCCTGCTTCAGCTGCATGCGGCGGGCGGCGTACGTCGCGTGCTGCACCGCGACGTGCTCGTCGTCCTCCAGCGCCGCGATCATCGCGCGCTGCTGCGGGCCGGGCATCTGGAGCCCGAGGTTCTTCCTCACCGCGAGCAGCTCGCCGACCAGGGCGGGGTCGCCGGCGACGAAGGCGCAGCGGTAGCCCGCGAGGTTGGAGCGCTTCGACAGCGAGTGGACGGCCAGGATGCCGTCGTGCGAGCCACCGCAGACCTGCGGGTCGAGGATCGAGAGCGGCCGCTCCCCCTCCCACGCGCACTCGATGTAGCACTCGTCGGACACGAGGATCGTGCCGCGCTCGCGGCACCACTCGACGACCTTGCGCAGGTGGTCGAGCGGCAGCACCCGGCCGCTCGGGTTGGCCGGGCTGTTGAGCCAGAGCAGCCGCGGGGTGCGCGGACCGAACGCCGTGAGCGAGTCGGTGGCCAGGCTCTCGGCCCCGGCGAGCGCCGCGCCCACCTCGTACGTCGGGTAGGCCAGCGCCGGATAGCCGATGAGGTCACCGGCGCCGATGCCGAGGTGGATCGCCATCGAGCCGATCAGCTCCTTGGAGCCGATCACCGGCAGCACGCAGTCGAGGCCGAGTCCGGTCACGTCGTGGCGCCGGGCCAGCCAGTCGATCGCAGCCTGGCGGGTGGCCTCGAGACCGGTCGTCGTCGGATAGCCCGGCGAGTCGGAGGCGTCGCGCAGCGCCTGCTGCACCACCTCGGGCGTCGGGTCGACGGGCGTGCCCACCGAGAGGTCGACCACCCCGTCGGGGTGGGCGCGCGCCGTCGCGGCGTACGCGGTCAGCTTGTCCCAGGGGAAGTCCGGGAGCCGCTCCGAAACGAGTGGTTTCGAGGCTCGCTCCGCTCGCACCTCAACCACCGAGGGAACAGGTCACTCGTCGTGCTCCTGCGGGGGCAGTGCTGCGACGAGTGCGTGGTCGGCGTCGATGACGCCCATCTTCGCGGCGCCGCCGGGCGAGCCGAGGTCGTCGAAGAAGTGGACGTTGGCGTCGTAGTAGCCCTTCCACTCCTCCGGGGTGTCGTCCTCGTAGAAGATCGCCTCGACCGGGCAGACCGGCTCACAGGCGCCGCAGTCGACGCACTCGTCGGGGTGGATGTAGAGCATCCGCTTGCCCTCGTAGATGCAGTCGACGGGGCACTCGTCGACGCATGCGCGGTCCTTGAGGTCGACGCACGGCTGGGCGATGACGTAGGTCACCAGGTCCTCCTGAGGAACGGGGAGCACGGATGGGGGAACGTGCAGGTCACTCTAGTATCCGGGGCGTGCCCGACGCGTCAGAACCCCAGCCAGTGGGCAAGCACTCGCTCGGTCCCCATGTCGTGGGGCTGCGCGTCGTGGTGCGCCACCTGCTGCCCGACGGTCGCGCCACCGACGTCCTCGGGGTGTGTACGGCGTGGGACGGGGACTCGCTCACGATCGACCGCGACGGGCAACCCGAAGGAACAGACCCGGTGACCATCGCGCTGGCCGACGTGGTGACCGGCAAGCCGGTGCCGCCGCGCGCCTCGGTCCGGGCACGGGTCGGCGCCCGGGAGGTGGAGGAGCACATCGGTGCCCTGTGGTCGTCGGTCACGACCGAGCCGCTGGGCGACTGG
The DNA here is from genome assembly GCA_963711175.1 of uncultured Actinomycetota bacterium. Classification (GTDB taxonomy): domain Bacteria; phylum Actinomycetota; class Actinomycetes; order Propionibacteriales; family Nocardioidaceae; genus Nocardioides. Next base: position 32,015 of record CAVQDC010000028.1, on the reverse strand, counting down.
CTGCTGCGAGCCTCTCCCCCGCACGGCGGCCGGCTGCGACGGCGTGGCAACTCGGCGCTCGCGATGGAGCAGCCCCGCATCGGGTGGGCGGACGCGGCCTACGGCGTACGCCGGTTCTACGACGCCCTCGAGCAGGAGCCGTGGGTGCAGGTCCAGCTGGGCTCCGACGTCGAGCGTGCCCTGGCTCCGCTGGGCTTCGCCCCGATGGGCGACGGCGACGCGCACGCCCAGCTCGCGTCCGTGGCACGCGCCCTGCGCTCCGTACGCGCGGTCGCGCCTGACGTACGCGCGTCGCTCGAGGAGTCGCCGCACGACGCCGTGGTCTCGCTGGAGGACGGAGCGGCCACGGGCCGTGGCGTCCTGTCCGGCGACTGGCTCCTCGTCGAGTCCGTGGCCGTCGACCCCGCACACCGCCGGCGCGGCCTGGCCACGGCCGTCCTCGCCGACCTCCTCGACTGGGGTGCTTCCCTGGGCGCCACCACGGCCCTGCTCCACGTGGAGACCGTCAACGACGGCGCGATCGCGCTCTACGAGCGGCACGGATTCATCACGCACCACACGAACCGCTACCTGACGGCTGGCGGTCTCACGCGCTGATCCGCAGCTTCTCGGTGAGCACGAGCAGCCGTTTCCACACCAGCCGCTGGACCAGCACCACCACGACCCCGGCGGCGACCATGCCGGCCAGGTTGATCGCGAGCTGCTCGGCCGATCCGACCAGCTCGTCGAGGTCGCCCAGCGCCAACGCCAGCGCCAGGTTGCCCGCCGCCGGGACCGTGGTGACGGAGATGAACACTCCCACGAGCGCGTTGCCGCGGTCGGTGGTCATCGCCAGCACTCCGGCCGTGCCGGCCACGATCGCCACGATGAAGGACCAGGCGTCGGGCCGGTAGATGAAGCTGGTCTGTGGCCGGGGCTCGGAGAGCATGCTCGCATCGACGAGCGGGGTCGCCGCCGCAAGCAGGGACAGCCCTGTCACGACGACGATGGCCACCGCAAAACCACCGAGCAGCAGCGCGGTGGCGCGCCACGCCACGTCCCACTTGCGCAGCACCAGCCCCACCGAGACCGCAGCCACCGTGCCGAACTCGGGCCCGACGACCATGGCGCCCACGACGAGGATCGGCGAGTCGGTGAGCACGGCGATGGCGGCGAGGACGACCGCGAGCACCATGAACGTGAAGTAGCTGACGGTGCCGTGGGTCGAGCTCTCCGCGCGCTCGACGACCTCGGGCCAGATGACCGCGTCCTCCGGGTCGCCCGGCGCCGCCCGGGCGATCGCCTCGGCCGCGTCGAACGGCGCACTGTCGGGCGCCCACACGAGGATGGCACCGGACGACGACAGTCCGGTGTCATGCAGCGAGTCCAGCACCTCGGACGTGAACTCGCGGGCCACGTCGAAGTCGATGACGTCGGCCTCGAACCCGACGCCCGCGTCCCGGATCCGGGTGACGTTGGTGATGCAGTCGTGGTCCGTCACCAGCGCGAGCACGTCCTCCACCAGATCGGGCGGGACGGTGAGGCGGAGGTGCACGACCATGGCCGGAGCCTAGGGCGTCCCTCCATGGCGAAACCCGGTTGTGGTGCCAGTCGGTGCTCGCGCACCATGGTCCCCGACGGGCGCGAGGCCTGACACCCCTCCTGCACACCAGCAGAGCGGCGGCCGTCCGCGCGTCCGGCGTACCGACGAGAGGTCGGTGTCTCACCGGCGAAGGTGTGGTGGCACAGCGATCTAGCCCCCTTGACGACTGCGTCCCTCGAGCTTGCTCGAGCCGACGCAGTCGTCTGAGGCGCATGTACCTCGAGCTTGCTCGAGCCGACGCAGTCGTCTGAGGCGCATGTACCTCGAGCTTGCTCGAGCCGACGCAGTCGTCTGAGGCGCATGTACCTCGACCCCGGAGGAACCCATGAGAACGCTCTGCCACGACCTGTCCACATCGACGCCCGGCACCGCGGTCACCCTCGAGGGCTGGGTGCACCGCCGCCGCGAGCTGGCGCGGGTCACCTTCCTCGTCCTACGCGACCGCAGCGGCCTGGCCCAGGTCGTGCTTCCTGCGGGCACGCCGGTCCCGCCCGAGGAGACCACCGTCCGCGTCACCGGCACCGCGACGGCCAACGACCAGGCACCCGGCGGCGTCGAGGTGACCGAGGCGATTGTCGAGCTGCTGACCGAACCGGCGCTGACGCCCCCGGCCGAGCTGTGGCGACCGTCCCTGGACGTCTCGCTGCCTACCCTGCTCGACCACGCGCCGGTCCTCTGGCGGCACCCGGCGCAGCGGGCGCGGTGGGAGCTCGCGGCGGCCTCGATGCGCGGGTTCCGTACGACGCTCGACGGGCTGGGTTTCACCGAGGTCACCACGCCCAAGCTCGTCGGCACGGCGACCGAGTCGGGCTCGTCGGTCTTCGAGGTCGACTACTTCGGGCGGCCGGCGTACCTCGCCCAGAGCCCGCAGTTCTACAAGCAGCAGCTCGTCGGCGTCTTCGAGCGGGTCTACGAGGTCGGCCCCGTCTTCCGGGCCGAGCCGCACGACACCGTGCGCCACCTGGCCGAGTACCGCTCGCTCGACGTCGAGCTGGGCTTCATCCGCGACCACCGCGACGTGCTGGCGCTGCTGCGCGAGGTGCTGGCCGGCATGGTCGGGGCCGTCGCCGGATCGACGGACGCCGTCGCGCGTACGGGCGCGCGGCTGCCCGTGGTGCCCGAGGAGATCCCGGTCGTGCACTTCTCCGACGCGCTTGCCCTCGTGGGTGCGCCCGCCGACGAGCCCGACCTGGCGCCCGAGCACGAGCGCGCACTCGGCGAGTGGGCGCTGGCCGAGCACGACAGCGACTTCGTCGCGGTCGAGGGCTACCCGATGGCGAAGCGGCCGTTCTACACCCACCCCCAGCCCGACGACGAGCGCTGGTCCAACAGCTTCGACCTGCTCTTCCGTGGGCTCGAGCTGGTGACGGGCGGGCAGCGGCTGCACCGTCCCTCGGACTACGAGCAGGCCATCCGGGCGCGCGGCGAGGACCCGGCGGCGTACGACTCCTACCTCCAGGCGTTCCGGCACGGGATGCCGCCGCACGGCGGCTTCGCGATCGGGCTGGAGCGCTGGGTGGCGCGGTTGGTCGAGGCGGCCAACGTCCGTGAGGTCACGCTGTTCCCGCGCGACCTGCACCGGCTCACGCCCTGAGCGACCTGACCGCGACCGGCGCCGTCGGCTACTCGTCGACGGCGTCGGGGTTGGTGCAGATGACCGTGTCGCTGGGCGTGTAGGTCGTGTGGAAGACCTCGTCGTCGCGGGTCTCGGTGTTGGCGCCGACCGGGTCGAAGGAGCGCACGACGTCGATGTCGAAGCCGCCGTAGCCCTCGTTGGCGTGGCACTTCAGGTCGTCGATCTTGCGGACCTTCGCCTGGGTGAGGTTGTAGCGCTCGCCCTCACTGGTGGTGATGTCCCAGTACTTCGTGGAGTACATGCTGACGGTGGCCACCCCGGACGTGGTGGGGGTCGAGGGCGTGACGTTCGCCTGGATCAGCACTCCGTAGGGGGTGTCGTTCCTGAACTGGAGGTCGACGGAGCCCCAGGCGACGGTCGCCTCGCGCCCGATCGGGTAGCGGTCGATGTAGAACGAGTGCGGCTTGTGCTCGACGTCCTCGAGACCCGCGAAGAACATCGCGTTGAACGTCGTGGTCGCGATCTGCGAGACGCCGCCGCCGAGGTCCTGGATGAGGATGCCGTCGCTGATGATGTAGCCCTTGGTGAAGCCGTTGGCCTCGGTCCGCTCCCCCACGGTGCCGTTGAGGGAGAACGTGTCGCCGGGCTTGAGCAGCGTGCCGTTGATGAGCTCGGCGGCTCGGCCGAGGTTGACGTTGCGGTACTCGGCGTAGGGGAAGTACGTCGTGAAGGTCGAGACCTGCTCCTTGACCCGGAGCGCGCGGGCGTCCTTCGTGGTGAACGCGGGCTGGGCGACCTTGGCGGTCAGCGCGAGCGTGCGCTCGCCCTGGGGCTTCGCGACCGCACCGAGGAAGCCGGACTCGAGCTCCTGCGGGTCGAAGGTCACGCCCGGCTTGGCGGGCACGACCTGCGGCCGCCCGCCGACGAGGACGATGCTCGCGTCGACCGGGTCACCGCTGGTGACCACGGTCTCGACCACATCGGTGAGCGCAGCCGCGTCGAGGGTCGGCACGAGCTCGCCGTCGGTCGGGACGAGGCTCAGCGCCGCGGTGTAGTCGGCGGGGAAGACCTTGACGGCGGAGCCCTCGAAGCTCAGCGTCACCGGCGCTGCGACGGCCGGCGAGGCGAAGCTGTCGAGCACCTCCTCGACGTCGCCCTGGTCGATGGCCGGCACGACGTCGGACATCGCGAGCGTCACCTCGCCGGGGTCGTCCTCGAGGAACACCGTACGCAGCGCGGCGAGGGTGTCGGCCGGATCGAGGGCGGCGCCCGTGCGTGCCTTCTTCGTCACGACCTTCGCACCGTCGAACGAGACCGAGCCGTCGCGCGGGACCGCACCGTGCTGCTCGTCGAGACCCGCGAGGTAGGCCTCGTAGGTGGCGTCGTCGACGACCACCTCGGCCTCGAAGGTGTCGCCGCCGGTGAAGTAGTTCCAGAGCCGGACCGGGTCCCAGCTCTCCTTGCCGCCCGCCTCGGCGACGGATGCGTCGTAGTCGACCGAGAGCCCTGCCTCCGCGGGCACGATCGCGACCTGGGCACCGTCGATGGTCGTGGCGATGTCACGGTTGACCTTGTCGGCCAGGCCCGCCTCGAGCCGCTGCGCGGCCTCGGCCTGGGGGTGCCCGCCGATGCGGACCCCGGAGACCGTGGTGTTGCGCGGGACCTTGTCGCCGGCGACGTAGTGCGCGGCGACGTACAGCCCACCGAAGAGCACGACCAGCCCGAGCAGGAGCCATGCGACGACGGAGGCGCCAGCCTTGTCGCGAGGCTGCTTGTCAGTGCTCCCGGGGTTCTTCGCCACGCGGCGAGTCTAGGTAACCGGCCCCCGAACTCCCGGATCCCCGGCGTGCCGCCGCGCCGCCCCGGACCGTCACCAGGGCTGCCACCAGCAGCACGAACGAGCCGGCCAGCCACGACCAGCCGACGGCGTCGGAGCCGATGAGGAAGCCACCTGCCGGACGCTCGAGCGCGCCCCGCACCACCGCGAGGCACCAGCCGGCCGCGAAGGCCAGGCGTACGCCGCCGGGCGGCAGCCATGCGAGGGTCGTGAGACCGGCCGCAAGGGCCAGCGCCAGGCCCCACCACTGCTGGTGCAGCAGCGTGCCGGCCGCACCCGAGAGCAACCCGACGATGCCCGCGAGGAGCGCGAGCAGCGCCCTCACAGTCCGGCGAAGAGGTTCTCCTCGAACCCGTCGGCGTCCCTGGGTCCGGGGGTGCCCTTGACCAGGCGGTAGAACTCCTCGGACCACCACGAGTGGCCGCTCTCGGCGCCCGAGAAGAAGTGGCCGGAGGTGTCCACCTGCGTGGCGTGCTGGGCCAGCGCGTCCATCTTGCGCTGCACGGTCGCCGACCCGTCGACCCGCGCACTGATCAGCTCGTCGGGGGTCACGAACGGCGGCAGCTTGCCGTCGGGCTCCATGCCCTTGAAGGTCTCGGTGTCGCCCGACTCGCGCAGCCGGCGCAAGCTCTCCCGCATCCGCGACTCGCTCATCGCCGTCCAGTAGATCTTCGCGACGTCGTGCGGCTCGCCGAGGTCTCGGCGGTAGGACGGGGCAGCCGCCAGCTGTGCCGCGTACATCGCGACGCGGTGCGCCTGGATGTGGTCGGGGTGGCCGTAGCCGCCGAACTGGTCGTAGGTGACGAGCACCTGCGGGCGGACCTCCCGGATCACCTTCACCAGCTCGTCGGCGGGCTCGATGATGTCCGTGGTCCAGAAGGCGTTGTCGGGCAGGGTCTCGGCGGCGATCGCGTGGCCGTCCTCGTGCCAGGCCATGCCGGAGTCGTGGAAGCGGCCGAAGCCGCCGAGGAAGCGGTGGTCGGTGACGCCGAGGACCTTCATCGCCGCTTCGAGCTCGCCGCGGCGCTGCTCGCCGAGCCCGCCCTTCTCCTCGTACGCGAGGTGCGCGAGGTCGGGGACGAGCACCTCGCCCATCTCGCCGGCCGTGCAGGTCACCAGGGTGACGCCGACACCTTCGTCGACGTAGCGCGCCATCGTGGCGCCATTGTTGATGCACTCGTCATCGGGGTGGGCGTGGACGAGCAGCATGCGGTGTTCGGTCATGAACCTCAGCCTAGGTCTGGGCGCTTGATCCGCTTCGGCGCCATCGGGAGGTGCAACGGCGGAAGCGGGGCGATGTGTTCCGCGATCGCGCCGTCGTCTTCGTCGAGCCAGCCGTCGTGGGTGTCGACGAGCACCTCGAGCATGAACGCCGGAGCATCGCTCGCCACCGCCCACGGGTGGCCCTCGTCGTCGTCCTCCCCCGCCAACCGCTCCCGCTCGGCCCGCGCCTCGAACCCGTCCGCCAGCAGCCGCGCCACGACCGCCCGCGCGTCCGCCTCGTCGAAGAAGATCGCCCTCACGGGGGCCATCCTCCACCCCTCCCCTTCCCCGCCCTCGATAATCCCGCCCTCGCCCCCGCCCGGGTAGTCCGCATCAAACTTCATGCTGGACGTGAGCTGAACATGCATTTTGATACGGACTATCCAACAGTGAGGCTCAGAGGCCATGGGCGGCTGCCCACGCGGGCCACCATGCCGGCTGATCGAGGGTCCACAGGCGCCCACCAGGCGGGCGGAAGAGGGACCGGGCGCGTGCGGCGTACATCCGCTTCACCACCAGGTCGACGTCCGACAGGTCGCCGCCGACCACCTCGAAGCACTCGATCCCGACATCACGCATCGCCTGCTCGCGTGCGACGTCCTTGCGGTGTCGCGCACCGTCCTTGTGATCCGCACCTTGGTACTCACCCGCGCATCCAGCGATCGGGTCGAAGAGGTCCACGACGGCGATCAACCGGCCACCCAGGTCGAAGATCGGGGCGTTGCACAAGGGACGCTCGAGCTCGGCATCGAGCATCCAGATGAGCGCCATCTTCGCTTCCGGCCGCGACCAGCAGCCGAACCCCGCAAGCGCCACCGCCTCACGTGCCAGACCGATGCCCGTCCACGGGTTGCGATTCAGGACATAGTCCGCGAACTCGGTGTACGACAACAGTCCGGCCGCGACGGCCACCTCGATGTCCGCAACGGCATCGCGCAGCCGACCGTGACGGCGTACCTCGTCGAAGAGCGCTCGCGCCTCCGTCGTCAGCCAGATGCCACCCACGAGCTCGCGCTCACCCTCTGCCAGTTGCTCACGGCTCAGCGCGACTCGTGGATCCGGACGAAGCAGAGCAGGGCCGGTCACGATCGGGACGGGCGCCGACGCCCCGCTCGCATGGTGCAACCAGCCGTCGAAGAACCTGGCTCCGCGATACCGCAGGCATGCCCAGCCGGTCACCGCGCCGTGGGAACGGATCCGGGTGCCCTGCTCGAGGATGTGCTGGAAGACGCACTCCTGTGAGGTGGCGACCGGCACGAACCGGCCAGGGGACGTCTGGCGCCAGCGTGAGCCGTACGCCTGGCTGCGCGTCGGGCCAGTGATTCCCGCGACGTCGATAGGAACTGGAGTCACCAGGCCACTGGGCCGTTCCTCCCAAGCCGCGCGCTTTGCATGCATGCGCCCATCGCACGGTCCGCCACCGACGATCCCGATGCCACCGCTCGCGCCCCTGTGGACAGTGCCGCGCAGCGTGTTCCTGTGGACGATCCGTGGGCCCGCCGGTCGTCCACACCGGGGTAGTCCGCATCAAAGTTCTTGTCGGACGGGTCTCCCGGCAAGACATCTGATGCGGACTACCCATTGAGGGGACGGCAGGCAGACCGACGGCTGGCTAGGGTCGATCGCATGCCTGCTGCCGGTGACTCCTCGCCCACCGACCCGGCCACTCCCGACCCGGCCGAGGCCACACCCGACCCGGCCGAGGCCACACCCGACCCGGCCGAGGCCACTCCCGACCCGGCCGAGGCCACATCCGACGCGGCGGCGGAGCGCCGCGTGCCCGAGGCCGCGGCGGAGATGAGGCCGACTGCGTCGGAGTCGCCGTACGTGGAGGGGGTGCACCTGCAGCGGACTGACGAGAACGTGCGCGAGATCGAGGCGCTGGCGGCCGTCCTCGGCGAGCCGACGGGGCTCGACGGAGTGCTCGGGGACCTCAAGTACGACGTACGCCGCTCGCGGGCGCCGCGGCTCCTCGGCCGGGCGGTGCGCGAGGCGTACAGGTGGGACGCGTACGACGAGCGGGACGAGCAGTGGTACCCGCAGGGCATCTCGACGAGTGCCGACTCCTCCGACACCGAGGCCGTGCGGACTCCTGATGGCGGCGAGCGCAGGGTGGTCGTGACGACGTGGTACTCGACGGGCCAGGACGGGACGAAGCGCGGGTCGCGGGTGACGTTCGTCGACCTCGACTCGGGGAAGTACCGCCACGTCCTGCTCGTCTCGCCGGTCTTCGACAAGGCCGGCAACCTCACCCTCAAGCCGATGAGCATCCACGCCGGCGGGATCGTGTGGGCCGGCCCCTATCTCCACATCGCCGCCACCAGCCGCGGCTTCGTGACCGCGCGCGTCGACGACATCATGCGGGTGAGCGGCGACGACGACCATCCCGAGAAGCTCGGCCTCGACGGCGACCACCTCTACTCCTTCGGCCACCGCTACGTCCTGCCGGTGCGGTTCACCTACCAGGCCTTCACCGACCACGGGCACGAGAAGCTCCGCTACTCGTTCATGTCTCTCGACCGGCGCTCGGACCCGCCGGCGCTGATCGCCGGGGAGTACGCCCTCGGCCCCGAGGCCACCACCCGGCTGGCCCGCTACCCGCTGGACCCGGCGACGTGGCAGCTCGCCGTCGGTGACGACGGCTTCTCCCGGCCGCTCGCGCTCGACGAGGGCGGCGTACGCCAGATGCAGGGCGCGGTGATCGCGTCCGGACGGTTCCACGTCACGGTCTCGCACGGGCCGTGGATGCCCGGGACGGTCTGCGCGGGTGAGCCCGGCTCGATGAAGGTCCACCGCTGGGCGCTGCCGATGGGACCCGAGGACCTGTCCTACTGGCCGTCGACGGACCGGATCTGGTCGGTGACCGAGCACCCGCGGCGGCGCTGGATCGTGGCGATGGACCGCGCCTGGTTCGACCGGTGAGTCAGCCCCGCGGCTGCATCGCGAGCTGGCGGCTCTGCGCGACGAGGCGGCCGGCCGAGTCCCAGACCTCGCAGTCCTCCTCGAACATCCCGCCCGCCACGTTGCGCGTGCGGTGCGAGACCTTCAGCCAGCCGGCCGCAGGGACGGCACGCACGTGCACCGTCAGCTCGAGGGTCGGCGCCCACCCGGGCCGGCCGAGGTCGAAGGTCACCGGGGGCAGCGCGTCGCAGACCATCAGCAGGCCGACCGGATCGACCTCGTGGCCGTCGGCCATCTTGAACCACGCCTGGATGTGGCCGTTGCCGCTCGGCGCGCCCATCGCCCAGCCGACGCACGCCGGGTCGAAGCGCAGGTCGAAGCGCGACATGAGCGGCGCGATCCGGCGCACCTCCTCGGGTGCCATGGTGCCGGGCACGCACTCCTCGATCGGAGGGATCGTCGGCTCGACGGCGGTGGTGTCCACGTCTGCCGGCATCGCCCGCAGGTCGCCGTACGTCGCCAGTGCCGTGATGCGGGTGGCGCCCTCCTGGCCGAGCTCGGCCGCCACCGTGGCGACGCTGCCGCCCTCGCGGAGCACCCGCGTCGAGACCTGCGCCGGGCCGGGGGTGGAGGCGGAGAGGTAGTAGGCGCTGACCGCGAGCGGGTGCGGCTTGGCCGGCACGGTCTCGGCGATGGCCTTGCCGATCAGGCCGAGCAGGTAGCCGCCGTTGACGCCGCCGCCGACCACCCAGCCGGGGTCGAGCTCGGCGCCGAAGAAGCCGTCGCCGGCCGCGGTCAACGAGGTGTGCGAGTCCCACTCGGAAGGCATGCCCCGAGCCTAGGTCCGCCCAGCGTCAGCGGGCCCGGAGCCAGTCGGTGACCTCGGGCACACCGCCCACCCAGCCCAGCTCGGCGGCGTACATCGCCCGCCGGCCACGCTGCCGCGGCTTGTGGTCCCACTTGCCCGTCCCCGCGCAGGGCAGGGCCGTGCCACGGCAGGTCCACCCGTGCAGGAAGACCAGGGTCCGGTCGCCGCCGACCTCGACGAGATCGGCGCCACCGGGCCCGCAGACGCCGGTCGTCTCGACGTCGAGCAGCATCCCGGACTCGGCCGCCGCCCAGTCGAGCAGCGTCAGCGAGCGCAGCCAGCGGGTCGCGTAGCCGCAGCGCGTCCAGTCGCCCTCGGACACGAGCATCACGTAGCCCTCGGGCCGCTGCGCGACGACCGGGTTCTCCAGCACGCCGGCCGATCGCACGAGCTCGAGGCTCGTCGCGCCGGGCGCCACGGACTGACCGCTCGGCGTCAGGGCGACGATGCGGACCGTGGAGGGGAGCCGGTCGGTCTTGTAGAGCAGGTACGGCGTGCCGTCGGCGTCGCGGAAGAAGGACGGGTCGATCACGCCGGCGCGCGGGAGCGTGGGGTCGCGCGGCAGGAGCGGGTCCTGGGCGGTCGGCACGCTCGCGTAGGACGGGCAGACCAGCGGCGTACGACCGACCGGCCGGAACGGTCCGCGAGCCGCGTCGGAGCGGGCGACACCGATGCAGCGGCCGTGCTCGCCCATGCCCTGCACGGGGCTGGCGTAGTAGAGGAGCCAGTTGCCCTCGACCCGGGCGACGTCGACGGCCCAGACACCACCCTCCCGCGACCACGACGGCCGGTGGGTCAGCAGGCCGGCGCCGCGGCGCCACGGGCCGTCGGCACTGCGCGACCACGCGTGTGGCACGCGGTCGCCGGTGGAGTACGCGACGAAGCCGCTCGGCGTCGCGACCACGGCTGGGTCCGGGAAGTCGACGTTGAGGACCGGCCTCGGGACGTGGTCGTCAGCGAAGCCCGGGGCAGCAATGGCGAGGACACCCGCGGTCAGCAGCAGCACGAGCAGGCGTACTGCTCCCCGGTTCGGCACCGGCGGACCGTACCCCGGACTGACTCGGTTCAGGGACGCAACGTGGCAGGTAGGCGCTCGAAGCCGCGCAGGATGCGGGTCACGCGGCGGCGGGCACCCGGGTCGAGGCGCAGGTCCGGGTAGCGGTCCCAGATCGCGCGCAGCCCGACCTCGCCCTCCATCCGGGCGAGCTGGGCGCCGAGGCAGTGGTGCCGCCCGGCCGAGAAGGCGATGTGGTCGCGGGCATTCGTGCGGCCGACGTCGAAGCGCAGCGGGTCGTCGAAGACCTCCGGGTCGCGGTTGGCGGCGCCGAGGATGGCGGTCACCATCGACCCGGCCCGCACCGGCTGGCCCGCGACCTCGGTGTCGCGCAGGGCCATCCGGCCGGTGAGCAGCACGGGCGGGTCGAGCCGCAGCGTCTCCTCCACGACGTTCGTCCACAGCGACGGGTCCGCGGCGACGCGCTCGCGCTCGCTCGGGTGGTCGTGGAGCAGCGCGATGCCGTTGCCGAGCAGGTTGACCGTCGTCTCGAAGCCCGCCGCGAGGACCAGGCCGGCCGTCGCCTTGAGCTCGGTCTCGCTGAGTCCCTGGCCGTCCTCGCGCACGGCGACGAGCTGGCTGAGCAGGTTGTCGCCGGGCTCACGCCGCAGGTGCTCGAGGTGGTCACCGAGCCAGTGGTCGAACCGGGCGAGCGCCCCGGAGACCGAGCGGTACTGCCGGTAGCCCAGGCCGAGGTCCAGGCTCGGCGCTGCCGCGGACCCGAAGTCGAGCACCTTCTCGCGCTCGGCGTCCGGCACCCCGAGGATCTCCGCGATCACCGTCACCGGGAGCTGCGCGCAGTAGGCCTCGACCAGGTCGACGCTGCTCCTCGCCCGCGGCTCGAGGTCGTCCAGCAGCCCGGCGGCGATCTCCTCGGTGCGCTCACGCAGCCGCTCGACCGCACGCATCGTGAAGACGCGGGTGACGAGCTTGCGGTAGCGGGTGTGGTCGGGCGGCTCGGTCACGAGCAGCGACGGCGGCTTGACCGGGTGCAGCGCGGTGGGCGAGGCCCACCGGGCGATCCGGCCCAGCGTGCCCTCGTCCGTGGGCAGGCCCGAGCGGAAGTCGTCGCTCGTCAGGAGGTGGCGTACGGCGGCGTGGCTGGTCGCGACATGGCCGATGCTCGAGCGGTAGAGCGGGCCGCTCGCGCGGATCTCCTCGATCAGGTCGAAGACCGTCTCCTCCGAGCCCAGCGACCCGACACGGATCAGCCGGGCCTGCAGGTCGCCGCGTGCGGCCGCCCGGCGGAGGAACAGTGTGGGCAGTCCGTGGGCCACGCCCCAGTGGACCGTCGACTTCATGCTTCGACCCTAGCCGTGCCTAGGGTCTGCACCATGTGGGACGAGATGGTTGACCGGAAGTGGCTCGTGATCGATCTCGTCCTCGTCGGCGTCTTCGCGGTGATCGGGCGGCTCAGCCACTACGGCACGCTCACCGTCGGCGGGTGGTGGACCACTGCCTGGCCGTTCCTGGCCGGCACGCTGGCGGCGTGGGCCGTCCTCGCCCTCGTACGACGACCGCCCGCCGCGGTCGGCTCGGGCGTCATCGTGTGGATCGGTGCGCTGGTCGGCGGGATGCTGCTGCGCCACGCCAGCGGTCAGGGCACGGCGACCTCGTTCATCGTCGTCGCGACCCTCGTCCTCGGCGCGCTCCTCGTGCTGCCTAGAGTCGGTGCACGTGTCCGACGCCGCTGACCGCCCTCGCGGCACCGTCCTTCCCTTCGCGGTCCTCGTCGCCGCTGTCGTCCTCGTCTCGATCAACCTGCGCCCGGGCGCCTCATCGCCGGGTGCGCTCCTCGAGGAGGTCCGTGACGGCCTCGGCATGAGCGCCGGCGTCGCGGGTGCGATGACCGGCCTGCCAGGGCTCTGCTTCGGCGTGGTCGGCGCACTTGCGGTGGGCTTCGCCCGCAGGGTCGGGATGACCGCCGGCATAGCGATCGGCATCGCGGCGGCCGCGGTCGGACTCCTGCTGCGGGTCACGACCGACAGCGTCCCCGTCTTCCTGCTCCTCACCGTCGTCGCGCTCTCCGGCATGGCCGTCTGCAACGTGCTCGTGCCCGCGTGGGTGAAGGCCCACGGGCACACCGTCGTGCTGATGACCGTCTACGGCACCGGTCTCGTCGTCGGCGCGACGATCGCGTCCTTCGCCACTGCGCCCCTCAGCGGCGCCTTCGACTCCTGGCGCGCGGGCCTCGGCGCGTGGGGACTCCTCGTGGCGGCGGCCCTGCCGCTGTGGGCGTGGCTGGCGCTGCGCGAGCGCCGGGCGCCGTCGGAGCGCGAGGTCAGCGCGGACGCGGCCCCTTCGGGCCGGATCGCCCACTCGCCCACCGCCGTCGCCCTCACGGTGCTCTTCGGGGTGCAGTCGATGCACGCCTACGTCCAGTTCGGCTGGGTGCCCACGATCTATCGCGACGCCGGACTCTCGGCGGCGGCCGCCGGAGCGCTGCAGGGCCTGCTGTCGGCCGTCGGGATCATCGGCGCGCTGGCGATGCCGACCGTGATCTCCCGCGGCCGTGGGCTGCGGCCCCTGATGGTGTCCTTCGGAGTGGCCCTCGCCCTCGGGTACGTCGGACTGCTCCTCGCCCCGGCGACGGTCCCGTGGCTGTGGGCGTTGCTGCTCGGCTTCTCCGGCCTGGCCTTCCCGACAGCCATCTCGCTGATCACCGCGCGCACGCGGCACCCGTCCGTGACCGCACAGCTCTCCGGCTTCGTGCAGCCGATCGGCTACGCCTTCGCCGCGGTCGGACCGTTCGCCGTCGGGCTGGTCCACGACGCGACCGGTGGCTGGTCGCTGATCCTCGTGCTGCTCGCGTTCACCGCGGTGCCGCTCACCCTCGCCGGGCTGCGCGTCGCGCGACCGTCGTACGTCGACGACGAGATCTGATCCCGCCGGCACGGGCGCTCAGTCGTTGCGGCCGCGCCCGCCCAGCCGGTGGTGGATGGTCACCGGTGCCTCGCCGAGGTGACCGGTGCCGGACCCGGGTCCGCCGCGTCGTGCACCCATCCCGGGCCGGGTGAGGTCCTCCCAGTCACGGCGGCGCTGCCGCTCGCTCAGCACGAGCACCACGGCCACGACCACGACGACGACCACCCCGATGAGGACCATGCGTCGACGGTACGCCTCGACGGCGCATCAGGCGATGGTCTCGACCCGGCCGTCCGCCCAGACCACGAGTCCGGTCCGCAGGCGCGAACGGAGCCAGTGAGGTCCGTCCAGCCCCAGTGCCAGGGCGGTGGTGGCGTCGATGTCGACGCTGGTGAGGTCGGCCCCGATGACGGTGACGGAGGCGAGCGCGTCGGACGGTGCGCCGGTGCGGGCGTCGACCACGTGCGCACCGCGGTGCGCCGAACCGGAGGTCGCGACCGCACCTCGACGGACCGGTACCTGCGCGACGAGGCGGTTCGGCTCGAGGGGGTGCTCGATGCCGATCAGCCACGGCTCGCTCGCCAGGTCGGCGACGTGGCAGACCATGTCGCCACCTGCCGAGAGGCACACGTCGGTGTCGGCCAGCGCTCGCAGCGGGCGTACGGCCCGGTCCACCGCCCAGCCCTTCACGACCCCGCTCGGATCGAGCCGTCGTACGCCGTCCGCACCGGGCAGGCACACGTCGAACGCCCCGTCCGAGGAGGCCCTCGCGTCGTCGCCCAGGCGGAGGACGTCGGCCACCGCGGGGTCACACTCGTCGAGCGCGATCTCGCCCCGGCCGAGTCGGGAGACCTGGCTGTCCGCACGCCATGTGCTGAACACCTCGTCCACCCAGCGGAGCTCGGCCAGGGCGTCCTGCCAGGCCCGCTCGCCGGCGTCGTCGTGGGCGTGGCGGCCGCGCATCGCGAGGCTGATCGGCATGCCCATCACCTGCTCGACGCGGCGGCCGAGCGTCGGTGCGCCGGCCTCGGCGGTCACAGCCCCGCCTGGTCCAGCGCGCTCTGGAGCGACTGCACGTAGCCCTGGCTGGTGTACGTCGCTCCGCTGACCATCGAGATCGAGTCGCCCTGGGCGTCGAGGGTCTCCTGGATGAGCTGGGGCAGGGAGAAGTTGGCGATCTCGACGTCGCGGCCGTTGGAGTTCGGGTACTGCAGGATCGACACGTTGGTGATCGTCGACCCGGACACCTCGAGCTGCACCTGGACCGGGCCCCAGCGGGTCTGCGCGACGTCGCCGGTGACGGTGGACGCCGACTTGTTCGACGAGCCCGACGAGCCCGACGAGCCCGAGGTGCCGGACGACCCCGACGAGGTGCTGTCGCTCGGCGGCGCCGACCCGCTGGTGGTCGTGCCGGTGCCCGAGCCCGAGGTGGTCTGGCCCGACAGCGAGCCGGAGAAGGCGGCGTCGCTGCTCGTGGCCATCACCGAGGACGTCGAGGTGTGGTAGCCGAAGAGGACGACCACGGTGGAGAGGGTGCTCAGCACCCAGAGGACGATGCGCTTCACGGGGTCACCAGCCAAAGGTCTCGAGGTGGATGTGCGTCTCCGGGACGCCGGCTGCGCGCAGGTCGCGGATCACCAGGTCGGCCCAAGGACCGGGGCCGCAGACGTAGACGTCGCGCTCGGCCACGTCCGGCACCCAGGAGGTGAGGGCGGCCAGGTCGGTCACGGCGTCCACGCCGTCGCCCAGCCAGGAGTGCGGCGCCCGACGCCGACCGGGAAGTCCCCAGACGACCAGTCCGCGCTGCTCGCTGAGGGCAGTGAGCTCGTCGACGAAGATCGGCGTGGCCGACGTGCGGTAGAGCAGCAGCGCGTCGCCCGGGGCGTACGCCAGGCCCTCCGCCAGCGACCGCAGCGGCGTGATGCCGACGCCGGCGCCGATCATCAGCACCTTGGTGCGGGTGCGGGCCCGTGGGCTCAGCCGGCCGTAGGGGCCCTCGATCCAGGCCCGTGACCCGACCGCGAGGCCGGCGGTCGCGGCGCTGCCGTCGCCCACCTCCTGGACGGTGATCCGCAGGGACCGGCCGTCCGGTGCCGCAGAGAGGGAGTACGGGTTGCCGCGGCTCCGACCGGGACGGCCGCCGAACCGCCACGTGAAGAACTGGCCGGCCTCGACAGGGAGCCGGTGGAGGTCGCGGCCGGTGACGTGCACCGACACCGTGCCGTCGGCCTCGCGCACGACCGCGGCGACGCGGAGGTCGTGGCGCAGGTTGCGCCACACCGGCAGCCCGACGCGCCACACCAGCACGCTGCCCGCGGCCACCGCCCAGGCCGTCCACCAGAAGACCTGGCGACCGGTCGAGGAGGTGAAGTCGGCGCCGGTCCACAGCTGGTGCGGGATCGCGAAGCCGACGCCGAGGTAGGCGTAGAGGTGCATGAGGTGCCACGACTCGTAGCGCAGTCGACGGCGGGCCGCGCGGATGCTGGTGACGACCACCATCACCAGGCAGGCCGTCGCCGCGGTGGCCAGCAGCATGCCGGGGTAGTTCACGACCAGGTCCCACAAGGTCCGCGGCGTCGCGGGCAGGGACCCTCCGGCGTAGCCCCACGTGATCGTCACGATGTGGACGATCATCAGGTTGAAGGACGTGAAGCCCACCAGCCGGTGGAGGCGAGCCAGCTCGTCCTGGCCGAAGGCGCGCTCGAGCACCGGCACCCGGGCCATCAGCACGACCTGTGCGAGCAGCAGCACCGCGGAGACGAGGCCGGTGATCCGGCCGACGGACTGCAGGCCGGACGCCCAGCCGCCGAGGTCACTCGCGCCGCCACCGGTGACCCACCACCAGGTGACGAGCAGGAGCGACAGCCACAAGGTGCTGCCGGCGACGAGCCTGGTGCCCGCGTCGCGGCGGGCCCGGACGCCGAGCCGGCGTACGACGTGAGGGGCGGGCATCTCGATCAGGGCCATGTCAGTGACAGTGTCGCTCGCCTCTGGCAACCGCGTGGGAGTTCCCTGTGCGGATCCTGTGAGTGCTGCCGCCGGGGCTCTGTCAGGATCTGCGCGTGAAGCAGTGGGTGGTGGTCGTCGGCGGGACCAACATGGACGTGGTCGCGCGCGCCTCCGCACCCCTCGTCCCCGCCACGAGCAACCCCGGTCACACCCGGATCTCCCCCGGCGGCGTCGGTCGCAACATCGCCGCCTGCCTCGGCCTGCTCGGCGCCCCCGTACGACTGGTCTCGGCCGTCGGTGACGACGCCTTCGGCGACGCGGCGCTGCAGGTGACGGCCGAGTGCGGCGCAGACGTCTCGGCCGTACGCCGGGTGCCGGGCGCCGCGACCGGCACCTACACCGCCGTGCTCGACCACGACGGTGAGCTGGTGTCGGCGGTGTCCGACATGGCCATCATCGACGAGCTCGAGCTCGACACCCTTCACCTCGCCGATGCCGCGCTCGTGGTGGTCGACGGCAACCTCGCTCCCGCGCAGGTGTCGAGCGTCGTCGCCGCGGCCTCGGCGTCCGCGGTGCCACTGGCGTTCGAGCCGGTCTCGGTCGCCAAGGCCGCCCGGCTCGCCGACCTCGTGCACGACCTGTTCCTGGTCACTCCCCATCTCGATGAGCTGGCCGCCATCACCGGACGTGGCCGCGCCGACTGGCGCGCGTCCGTCGACGACCTGCACGGGCGCGGGGTCGAGCACGTGTGGGTGCGCAGCGGCTCCGACGGGTCCTGGATGTGCAGCCCTGGGCAGGAGCCCGCGCACCTGCCGTCCGTGGCCGCGACGGTCGTCGACGTCACCGGAGCCGGGGACGCGATGCTCGCGGCATGGGTCGCCGCGTGGCTGCAGGGTGCCGACCCGGCCGCCGCGGCCGCCGAGGGACACCGCGCAGCCGGAGCGACCATCGAGAGCCCGCACACCGTCCGACCGGACCTGGCCGAAGCACTTCAGAAGGAGCGCCCCTGATGCTGACGATCACCGACGAGGTCCGCGACGCGCTCGCGTCCGGGCAGCCCGTCGTCGCGCTCGAGAGCACGATCATCAGCCACGGCATGCCCTACCCGCAGAACGTCGAGATGGCCCGCACCGTCGAGGGCATCGTGCGCGCGGGCGGTGCCGTGCCGGCCACGATCGCGGTCCTGCACGGCCGGCCGACGATCGGCCTCTCGCCCGACGACCTCGAGCTGCTCGCCTCCGACACCTCCGTCATCAAGGTCTCGATCCGCGACCTGCCCTTCGTCGTCTCGCGCGGCCTGCACGGCGCGACGACCGTCGCCTCGACGATGCGGCTGGCCGCACTGGCCGGCATCGGCGTGTTCGTCACCGGCGGGCTCGGCGGCGTGCACCGCGGAGCGGAGACGTCATACGACGTGTCGGCCGACCTGACCGAGCTGTCGACGACGTCGGTCGCCGTCGTCTGCGCCGGCGTGAAGAGCATCCTCGACATCGGCCTCACACTGGAGAAGCTCGAGACGCTGGGGGTGCCGGTGCTGGGCTACGGCACCGACGAGTTCCCGTCGTTCTACTCACGGTCGTCGGGGTTCAGCGCGCCGATGCGGGTCGACTCCCCCGCCGAGGTCGCCGCCCTCATGAAGGCCACGTGGGACCTCGGGCTCGCCGGCGGTGTCGTCGTCGCGAACCCGATCCCGGCCGAGTCGGAGATCCCCGCCGACGAGATCGGCGCGATCATCGACCGGGCCCTCGCCGACATGGACGCCCTCGGCATCCGCGGCAAGGACGCGACGCCGTACCTCCTCGGCCGCATCGTCGAGATCACCGACGGCGAGTCCCTCGTCGCCAACATCGCCCTGGTGGAGAACAACGCGCGGCTCGGCGCGGCGATCGCGACGGCGTACGCCGCGGGCTAGCGGTGCCGGTCGAAGTCACCCCGGCGCGTCGGCACGATGTCCTTGCCGAGGGGTGCGAGCGAGATCGGGATCAGCTTGAGGTCCGCCAGCGCCAGAGGGATCCCGATGATCGTGATCGCCAGCGCGAGAGCAGACAGCACGTGGGCGATGGCCAGCCACCAGCCCGCGAGGACGAACCAGATCACGTTGCCGAGGAACGACCCCACGCCTGCTGACTGCTTCGACACGATCGTCCGACCGAACGGCCACAACGCGAAGACCGCGATCCGGAACGCGGCAATGGCCCACGGGATCGTGATGATCGGGAGGCAGAGCAGCACCCCGGCGAGCAGGTAGGCGAGGAACAGCCAGAACCCGCCGAAGACCAGCCAGATGAGGTTGAGGATCAGGCGCACGGGCCGATCCAACCAGACCCGACCCGGTGGACCACCACGTCAGAGGGCGGCGATGACCTCGCGCGGCGACGGGTTGGTGTGCGGAGTTCCGTCGATGACGACGGTCGGCACGACCTCGTTGCCGTCGTTCACGCTCCTGACGTAGGCCGAGGCGGCGGGGTCGGCCCACACGTCGACCCAGACCACGTCCCGGACCCGCCGTCCCAGGACCAGGTGGAGTCGCTGGCAGAACATGCAGCCCGTGCGCCAGTAGACGACCACCCTGCCCTCGTCGGACGCCCGGGCGCCCTCGTCAGCGGACACGGACGGCGGCTTGCGGGTGAACATGCCACCGAGTCTGCCGTGCTTGGATCGACCCCATGGCCTCCCGACTCACCGAGATCTCCCTCGACTGCCACGACCCTGACCTGCTGGCGACGTTCTGGACCGCCGTCCTCGACTGGGTGGTGCTCCACCGGGAGCCGGGGCTGATCGAGATCGGACCCGCGCGGGACGACGACCAGGCGCTGCTCGACGCCGTTCGCTCCGGGCCGGTGGCGCCGACGATGTTCCTGGCGGCCGTGCCGGAGGACAAGGTCGCCAAGAACCGGGTCCACTTCGACGTCTCCCCCATCGACCGCTCCCAGGACGAGGAGGTCGATCGGCTGCTCGCGCTCGGCGCGTCCAGGGCCGAGGTCGGCCAGACGGGTGAGGAGTCGTGGGTGGTCCTGGCCGACCCGGAGGGCAACGAGTTCTGCGTGCTGCGCAGCCTCGCGACCGGGCACTTCTCGTTGTGAGCGGGCTGTCGTTCGAGCTGCCGATCCAGACCGAGCGGCTGCTGCTGCGCGAGCACCGGATGGAGGACCTCGACGACCTGGTCCGCTTCCATAGCGACCCGGAGGTCGTGCGCTACGTCCCCTGGCCCGTTCGCGACCGCGCCGCCACCGAGCAGACCCTGCAGACCAAGCTCGGCCAGGCGTCGCTGGACGAGCAGGGCCAGTGGCTCGTCCTCGCAGTCGAGCTGCGGTCGACCGAGCGCGGTCATCGGCGAGGTGCTGCTCAAGTGGGCCTCCGACCGCCAGGGCGAGCTCGGCTTCGCCTTCGGCCGCGACCACCACGGACAGGGGTACGCCGCCGAGGCCGCTCGTGCCGTGCTCCACCTCGGCTTCGACCAGCTGGGCTTCCACCGCATCAGCGCGGTCGTCGTCGACGGCAACACTTCATCCAGCCGCCTGCTCGAACGGCTCGGCTTCCGGCAGGAGGCACGACACGTCGACGGCGTGTTCTTCAAGGGCGAGTGGGTGACTGACCTCGACTTCGCCCTGCTCGAGGACGAGTGGCGGGCGAGCAGATCGCCCTCGCTGGTGCAGAGTACGACGGTGACCTCGCGACCGGGCCTCCCCGGATCCCCATGACCCCCACCCTCCCCATGCCCCTTCTCCTCGGCATCCAGTGGCTCGACCCCGAGTGGCTGCTGTCGCAGCTCGGCGCCGGCTTCTTCTGGGTGAGCCTCGCCATCATCGTGGTGGAGTGCGGCCTGTTCTTCCCCTTCCTGCCCGGTGACACCCTGCTCGTCGCCGTCGGCCTCTTCCTCGCCAGCGACAAGCTCTCGGTCGTGCCCGGCCCGAGCCTGGTGGACCTCGCCGTGTGCTGCGCGTTGCTCGTCGGCGCCGCCATCGGAGGCAACGTGCTCGGCTTCGAGATCGGCAGCAAGCTCGGTCCGGTCATCTACGAGCACGACGGCAAGATCCTCAAGCGGGACTACTTCGAGAGGACCGAGGACTTCTTCGACAAGCACGGCCGCAAGGCCCTCGTGATCGGGCGCTTCGTGCCCGTCGTGCGCACCTACATCACCGTGGTGGCGGGGGCGTCGAAGATGAAGCGACCGCGATTCATCGGCTGGAGCCTCGTCGGCGCCCTGCTCTGGGTGCTCACCATCACGCTGACCGGCTACTTCGTGGGAGACACCTTCCCCTGGCTCGCCCAGCACATCGACTACCTGATCCTCGGTCTGCTGCTGCTCACGATCATCCCCGCCGCCATCCACTGGTGGCGCGAGCGCAGCGCGACGTAGGAGACCGCGTCAGTCGACGAGGACCGGAGCCGGATCATCGGCTGACACGTCGGCCGCCATGAAGTCCCGGAGCACCCGCGCGAAGCGGTCGGGGTCGTCGAGGTGCGGGAAGTGGCCGGCGCCCTCGAACAGCTCGACCGCGCAACCGGGCACGGCCTTCTGCGCGCTGAGCGCGTGCCAGGCCGGGATCATCCGGTCCTTCGAGCCCCACACGATCAGGGTCGGCGGCGGCGTCACCGCGCCGAGGTGGTCGTAGGCATTGATGCTCTGGCCGCCGAAGTCGATGACCGCGCGGGTGGTGGAGAGGAACGCGCGCCGGCTCTCGCGGTCACCCAGCGAGGTGAAACCCCGCCAGATCGCGCCGATGTCAGCACCCGGCCTCCAGCCGACCTTCCGCGCGCCGCGACCCAACGCCTCGACGCGTTCGAGCACGGGCGCGGAGGCGATGACACTCAGCACCTGCTCGGCGCCGGGCAGGGTGGCCGAGCGCAGGACCAGGTTGACCTCGCGACCGAGGCCGCCGCTCGAGACGAGGACGAGGCGGTCCACCCGGTCGGGGAAGAGGTAGTAGAACTGCATCGCGATCCCGCCACCGAGCGAGTGCCCGACGAGGGTGATCCGCTCGATGCCGAGGTGGTCGAGCAGGTCGCGCAGGGTCGCCGCGTGGGAGCTGAGGGAGTAGTCACCCGTCGGCTTGGCCGACTCGCCGTGCCCGAACAGGTCAGGTGCGACGAACCGGTGGTCGTCGTCGACCTTGTCGACGAGGTGGGACCACTGGCGTTGCGAGCCCAGGATGCCGTGGATGAAGAGCACGACGGGGCCAGTGCCGCTGTCGACGTACGACAGCTCGTGGCCGTGGAGGGCGACCGTCTTCGGGGCCAGGTGCGGCATGGCTGGTGGATCCTCGAGGTGGGTAGGGGTGGTTACCCCACGGTAGCCGCGATCGCACCCGCACCGGCGCCGCTGGGGCGAAGATCACCCGCGACGGGCGCGAGCGCTCCGGCTCACTGCTCCAGCAGCGTGCGCGTGGTGCCGTACTCCTCCGGGCTGACCTCGCCCCGTGCCAGTCGCAGATCCAGGATGTCCCGGGGCGATCCCGTCACCGGAGGGACGCCGCGGACTCCTGGAGCCAAGCCGGACGTCGCTCTGCTCGCCATGAAGATGGCGACTCCCACCAGCACCAGGAGCAGCAGCGCGATGAGCGCCATCACCCACCCTCCGCCGTTCATCATGCCGGTGCCGGTGCCGTAGGAATCGTCCATCATGCGGCCTGGGTTCCAGTCGTCCGTGAAGATCATGGATCTCACCTCTACCTCTCGCTCCCAGCGTGCCTCCTGAGCTCGTCAGCGCACAGGTGCGTACGTCACGAGACGGCGGGACCTTGGACCCTCGCGGCGGACGGGCCACACCCTGACGTCGACCGGGTGTGCGCTCGCCTGGTCAGCCCGTGACGCCGAACTTCTCGACCCGGATGGCCTCGGGACTCAGCCCGGATGCGATCAGCAGGCCCTCCGCGAAGTCGGCGAAGCGCGGGGAGCCGCAGACGTACGCCACCTCGACCCCGGCCAGCAGCGGGGTGACCTCGTCCGCGGTGGGAGGGCCGAGCGGGCGGTCGCTCGTGCTGTGACGCGTGTAGGCGATCGTGGCTCCTGCCTGGGCCAGCTCGTCGGCGTACGGCAGCTCCCCGGGGTTGCGCCCGACGGCGACCACCTTCAGCAGGTCCGCACGTCCCAGGCGTCGAGCGGCGCGGGTCATCGCCACCGCCGGGACGACGCCGGTGCCGCCGACCAGGCACAGCGCCGGCGTGTAGGTGTCCCACCGGAACCATCGTCCGATCGGACCGCGCAGCTCGAGGACGTCGCCGACCTCTGCCACGTCGGCGAGGAACTCCGAGACCTCGCCGTCCGGGAGCCTCTCGACCAGGAACTCCACCAGCGGGTCGTCGTCGTCGGAGGCGAGGGAGTAGGACCGCTGGGCGGTGTAGTCGTCGGGGGCGCGCAACCGGATGACGTAGTGCTGGCCGGGCCAGTGGCGTTGGCGGTCCTCGACGTGCATCCGGAGCCGGACGAGGTCCGGTGCGGGCAGGTCCTTGCTGATGATCCGTCCCGTCGTCCACGCGGTCGATCCAGCACCCACTGACGCGAAGGACTCGTCCGTCACGGATCCCCCTGGTAGCGCTGCTCCAGCCACGGGTCACCGCGGTCGTGATAGCCGTTGCGCTCCCAGAAGCCCGGACTGTCCTCGGCCGTCAGCTCCAACCGGCTGATCCACTTCGCGGACTTCCAGAAGTAGAGGTGCGGGACCAGCAGACGCACCGGGCCTCCGTGCTCGGTCGTCAGTGGCTTCCCGTCGAACTCCCACACGACCCAGGCCTTGCCACCGGTGATGTCCGCCAGGGGCAGGTTGGTCGTGTAGCCCGTCGAGGAGTGGGCCATCACGAAACCCGCCTCCTGCGTCGGGCCGGCGGCCTCGAGCAGGGTGTCGACCGAGATTCCGGCGAACACGACGTCGAACTTCGACCAGGTCGTGACGCAGTGGATGTCACCGCTGTACGTCGACCGCGGCAGCTCCTGGACCGCGTCCCAGGTCCAGGTCGTCGGAGTGTCCACCAGGCCGTCGACGACCAGGCTCCAGGACTCGCGCGCGAGCTGCGGCGTCGCCTCGGCGGTGAGGACGGGCCAGCCACCGCCCACGTCGTACTGCCCAGGAGGCAGGCGCCCCTCGGGGCCCTCGGGTCGGCGCCGGAAGAAGCCTCTGGTCACCGGCACGGGGCACCTTCTCTCGATGGGTTCATGTGGTGGTCGTCCGCTCGAGCCTACTCAGGGCTCCGGCTCGGGCAGACTTCCGTTCATGGCGTTCAGGCGGTGGGCGAAGACGTACGCCGGCCGGCGGCGCGGACCTCGTCTGGGTGAGCGACCTACCCTGAAGGAATGACCTCCACGCTCGAGCCGCTGGCAGCGGGCGAGATCTACCTGCTGGGACTGGAGCCGCGGCGCGTTCGCCGGATCGGACGCCTCGTCGCGGGAGTGCTCGACCTGTGGTGCGCGACCACGGGCGGCCGGTTCGAGCTGACCGGCGAGGGCTACGTCGTCCTCCGACGTCGGAGCGACGGGTTTGCGGAGCTGCAGATCCCGACGGGCGGACCCGAGGCGGCAGCCGCGCTGATGGACGTCCTGCGCACGCAGCTCGACACGATGGCCCCCGACGAGTTCCGTGCCGGGTGGGGGCTGGGCTGAGGTCCGAGGACTTCAGGCGTTGAAGCGGAACGAAGCCGGGGATCGTGGACAAGACCCGGCTGACCGGCGCGCCGGTCAGAACCCCAGCGACGCCCGCGCGTCGTCCAGCCAGGCGACGTAGGCGTCCCAGCCCCACCGCACCGCAGTGTCGCGGGCCGCGGTCGCGTACTGGCGTGCCGCTTCCCGGTCGCCCGTCGTCGCAGCGGCCAGGGCGAGGTAGCCGCTCACCGGCCCGAAGCAGGCGGCGGCGCCGGCCATGCTGATCCGGTCGGCGTACGGGCGCGAGGACGGCCCGGCTCCGCCGGGCGAGGTCGACATCGGCTACGGCCGCCGCCGCCTCTGCCTCCATGCACCAGTCGCTGACCTGCGACCACTCGGCGAGGTCGTGCTCGGTGACGCGCGAGTCGAGCAAGCAGCCGGCGCAGGTCGTCGAGGCGGCCGGCTCGGGCCAGCATCTGGTGCACCGGCGCGTCGATCTGACCCGAGTGCTCGAAGGCCGCGAGCATCGGGCCGATCGTCTCGCCGACCGTGCCGTCCCAGAGCGAGGCGATCATCGCGGCTGCGGGTGCGTGCACCTCGGCCATCGGCAGCGCCACCTCGCGCGAGGTGGTCGCCAGACCGGCGAGGTGCTCCTCGACGCCGGCCCGGTCCCCGCGCATGGCCGCCAGGGTCATCCGCACCCAGTGCACGGTGAACATGACGTAGGGCAGCCGCTCCCGTCGGGCGATCGCGACGGCCGCGGCGCTGTGCTCCTCCCACAGGTCCACCCGGCCCAGCTCCAGCTCGTCGATGGCCACGCGCGGTGAGCAGGACGGCCTCGGCCGCCGGGTCGCCGGCCTGCGCGCGCGGCCACCAGGCCCTCCTCGCTCCAGCCCATCCGCTCCACGAGGTGCGGCGGCGCCCAGCTCGCCATCCAGGCGGTCCGCATCGCCCACCAGGTCAGCTCCGGGTCGGCGATGCGGCGCGCCAGGGCCAGGCCGGTGTCGACCAGTGCCCGTCGCTCGGCCGACGACTCGGCGACGTAGTAGAGCTCGACGGCCAGCGACAGCTGGAGGCGGCAGCGAGTGGCGGGGTCGTCGTCCGGCGCGCGCGGTCAAGGCCCACCGCAGGTCGTCCACGACGTCCTCCATCACCACCTCCGTGTCGTGCGGGAGCCACACGCAGTAGCGGCTCAGGGTGCTCGCCGCCGTGCCGACCAGCGCCGGCGAGCCCAGCGCCCGGCCGAGCGCTGTCGCCTCGCTCGCCGCCTCCTCGACCTGGGTCCACCGGCCGGCGTACGCCGCGTCGGTCGCCAGCTCCAGCAACAGGTCGTAGCGCTCCCGGTCCACCCCGTCGGCGGCTCCGCCGGTGTGCTTCGACGGCGGCCGCTCGGAGCTGCATCGCCTCGGTGTGCGCCCACACGGCGCGAGCCTGGGCGGCGGCCGCGCGGGCGGCCCGCCAGGCCCGGTCGGAGTTGCTGGTGCCGGCGCGCAGCCAGTGCTGCGCCAGCTCGGCGGTCAGCTCCTGGTCCGGCACCAGCCGGCGGACGACCGGGTCGGACTCGAGCGCCCGCGCCACCCGCGCGTGCCGTCGGGCCCTGCGGTGCTCCGGCTCGGCGAGGTACACCGCGTCGCGCGTCAGGGCGTGGGCGAAGGCCATCCTCCCGTGCTCCTCGTCCACGACCAGGTCGGCCGCCCGGGCGGCGTCGAGGTCGTCGACCACGTCGTCGAGGTCCGTCCCGTTGGCCGCCGCGACCACCTCGGGCCGGAATCGGTGTCCCGGTGACGGCGGCGGTGACCAGCGACTGGCGGGCACGTTCGGGCAGCAGCGAGAGCCGTCGGGTGACCACGTCGCGCACGGTCGGTGGGACGCGGTCGGGGTCGCCCTGGCCCAGCCGCGCGAGCTCGACGAGGAAGAACGGGTTGCCGCCGGAGCGGGCATGCCAGGCGTCGAGCAGAGAGTCCGGCAGGGGACCCGTCGCCCAGACCGGCCAGCAGGGCCGAGGTCCCTTCGCGTTCCAGACCGGCGACCTCCACCCGGGCAGCGTGCCTCCGGGCGAAGGCCTCGCCGACCAGTGCCAGCGCCCCGGTCGGCTCGGGCTGGGCCCGGCGGGTGCCGACCACGCAGAGCGTCGACTCCGTGGGCGCGGATGCGAGCAGGTGGGCCAGCGTCCGCAAGGTGGCCTCGTCGGCCCAGTGCAGGTCCTCCAGCAGCAACAGCAACGGGCCGGACTCGGCCGCGGCGAGGACACGGCGCACGATCCGTCCCAGCGGGCGAACGCCACCTGCGCGGGCGTGGCCGCCGGCTCCGGCGCCGGCGTCCTCCGCGTCCGGCGCCCCCACCCAGTGCCTCGAGGACCGCCCGCCACGGCCACAGCGGCGGCGCCCCGTCGTCCTGCGAGCAGCGTCCCCACGCGACCGCGAACCCCGCTCCCGCGCTGCTCGGCGCCCAGGTCGGTGACCAGCCGGGTCTTGCCGATGCCGGGCTCGCCGACCACCTGGGCGCAGGTGAAGGCGCCGCCCGCGGCCCGGTCGAGCAGGGCCGACAAGCACCGCCCGCTCGGTCTGTCGGCCCACCGTGGCGATCGTCGTGGACGCTGCCGTCCGCGGGAACGGTCCGCGGCGTCGGGGCTGGGACGACGCGGGGTCGCGGCGGCGACCACCGGGGCGGTCAGGGTCTGCTCGATCTCGGGGGCCTGGCGCAGGACCGCCGCCTCCAGGGCCCGCAGCCGCGAGCCCGGGATCGATGCCGAGCTCCTCGACCAGGGTGGCCCGCACCGTCCGCAGGGCCTCCAGGGCGTCGGCCTGCCGACCGGCGCGGACCAGGGCCAGCGCGTGGGTGGCCCACAGGGCCTCGTCCAGCGGGTTGCGGGCCGTTGCGGACTCGGTGGTGGCCAGCACGCCGGCGTGGTCGCCGACCGCCAGCAGGCCGAGCAACCGGGCCTCCTCGGCAGCAGCCCGCAGCCGCTCGAGGGACGACCGAGCCGCCAGGACGTCGGGATGGTCGGGCAGGTCGGCGTACGGCTCGCCGCCCCAGGTCGCGAGCACGTCGTCGAGCCGGTCGACCGCGCTCCGACACCTCTGCGCGCGTCGGCCACCCGGCGGTCGGTCCGATCTCGAACTGCGACGCCAGGGGCGCCAGCACCCGGCCGGCGGCACCCACCTGGTCGGCGAAGGCGTGGGCGTCGACGTCCCCGGCCGGCGCCCGCAGCACGTAGCCGTGGTCCGTCGTCTCGATCACCGAGGCCGCTCCCCGGGACGGGCCGCTCCGGCTCGAGGGCGCTCCGCAGACCGGACAGGTACGCGTGCAGCGACCCCTGTGCGGTGCGAGGCGGTGTCGCCGCCCCACACCAGGTCGGCCAGGGTGTCGACGGACGACCGGTCGTCCCGGGGTCAGGGCCAGGGCTGCGACGATCGAGCGCGGCTTGCGTGAGCCCAGCTCGACCTCCGCGCCCTCCTCGTCGATGACCCGGCATGCGCCCAGGACACAGATCCGCACGGCCGACACCCTAGCCCGCCTCACTCCACCAGCATGCGGAACGCGATCGTCTCGGGCCGGCGCCTCCGCCACGTCGTTCGGACCCTCCGCGGCGACACGCGGGAGCACCCGGTCCAGCCACGCCGGCGTCCACCAGTTCCGCTCGCCGAGCAGGCTCATCGTGGCGGGCACGAGCACCAGGCGGACCACGGTGGCGTCCAGGAGGATCGCCACCCCGAGCCCGAAGCCGAGCATCTTGACCAGGGTGCCGATCTCGGTGGCGAAGCCGAGGAAGACCAGCACCATGATCGCCGCCGCCGCCGTGATGACGCCGCTGGTGGCGGCCAGCCCGCGCGCCACGCTCCCCCGGGCGTCGCCCGTGCGGTCGTAGTCCTCCCGGATCCGGGCGAGCAGGAACACCTCGTAGTCCATGGAGAGGCCGAAGAGGATGGCGAACATCAGGATCGGCATCCAGCTCGACATCGGCAGCGTGTGGTCGACGCCGAGCAGCTCGAGTCCCCAGCCCCACTGGAACGCCGCGGTGACCACGCCGTACGCCGCGCCCACGCTGAGGAGGTTCATCACCGCCGCCTTCACGGCGACCACGGGCGAGCGGAACATCAGCATCAGCATCAGCACCGAGACCGACACCACGAAGCCGATGACCAGCCAGATCCTCTCGCCGAGCACCGCGGAGAAGTCCGCGAAGAGCGCGTTCGAGCCGGCCAGCTCCGCGCCCGTCGGGCAGCAGGGCCCGCAACGAGGTCACCTGGTCCGGCGTGCGGGCGTCGGTGTCGGCGAACGTCGACTCGGCGCTGACCACCGCCACGCCACCGTCGGGCGAGACCACGGGGTCGGAGATCGCCACCAGATCGCTCGCGATCACGCAGGTCGGCCACCACGTCGGCCACCTCCGTCGTCCTCGAGCCGGGAGCGATCGGCACCACGACGTACGGCGTGGGTGCGCCCGGACCGAACGCCTCGCTCAGCAGGTCGTAGGCTCTGCCGCCCCTGCATCGAGGTCGGGTCGTCGCCCCCGCTCTGCGGCCAGGTCCGCATGTCGAGCACCGGTGCGGCGAGCAGCAGCATGACCGTCACCGCGGCCAGCGCCCAGGCGAGGGGACGTGCGGCCGACCCGGCGGGCCCAGCGCTCGGACCGGCTGGCTCCCGCGGGCGGGGACGAGCCGGCCGCGCGCGCCGTACCCGGCGGGGCAGCAGCCGCCGGTGCAGGAGGCCGCACAGGGCGGGGACCAGCACCAGGGTGCTCACGACGACCGCCAGCACGGTGATCGCGGTGGCGAAGCCGAACGCGGAGTACGTCGCCAGGCCCGCCAGCCGCAGACCGAGGAGCGAGACCAGCACCGTCGCCCGGCCAGCACGACCGATCGGCCGGCCGTGACCGCCGTTCGCTCGGCGGCGTCACGACGGACAGGCCGTCGGCGAGGTGGTCGCGGATGCGAGTGAGCAGGAGCAACGCGTAGTCGATGCCGACCCCGAGCCCGACCATCGACGCAACCATCGGGGCGCTCGGGCTCACCGACATCACGCCGCACAGCACGGTGATGCCGGCCGTCCCGACTGCGAGGCCGGCCAACGCGACGAGCACCGGCAGTCCCGCAGCGACGACCGAGCCGAACATCAGGAGAAGGATGACCAGGGCGCCCGCGACGCCGATCAGCTCGCCGGTGCCCTTCACCGGGGCCTGGGCCGTGGCGGGCAGCTCGCCGCCGAGCGCCACCTGGAGACCGCTCGCCCGGGTCGGCGCGACCGCCTGCCTCCAGCGGCTCGGCGTGCCCCATCAGGTCGCGGTGGGTGACGGGCACGTCGTACCTCACGCGTCAGCAGGACGGTGGCTCGGTCCTCCGAGACACGCGGCGGGTCCACGGCCAGGACGTGCGGCAGGGCGGCCAGCCGGTCGCTGAGATCAGCGATCTCGGCGTCGGGCACGGCCGCCTCGCGACGGTCGTGGACCACGACCTGGGCGCTGGCGTTGCCCGCCGCGGGCAGGTGGACGCGGAGCAGGTCGACGCCCGCCTGGGCCTGAGTACCGGGGGCGTCCCAGTCCTCCTGCGCCGGGGCGCCGAGCGTCGAGGCGAGAGCGAAGGCGGCGGCTGCGCCCACGACCCAGAGAAGGAGGGCGCGCCACGGGCGGGCCGCGCAGTAGCGGGCCAGGGGCCCGAGGAATCGGTTCATCGGAGGTCCTCACGAGTGGTCGGTGGATCGGTGCGACCGAGCGTGACGAGCGGGTCTTGAGCGACGCTTGGACCGGGGCACCGATCCGTTCCCAAGTCCGGCACAGGTGGCGCCCAAGCGCCCGGCCGGAGGGTGGACGCATGACCCAGATCTGCCTCCCCGGCCAGGCCCACGTCGCCGAAGGACCCCACGACCAGACCGGCATGTACCTCATGCACCACGCGTTCCGTCGCGACCTCGACCGGTTCCGCGATGCCGTCCGCCTGACGCCCGTCGAGGACCACGACACCTGGCGAGCACTCGCCGCCCGGTGGGCGCGGCTCGCAGACGTGCTGCACCACCACCACACCGTCGAGGACGACCACATCTGGCCGCTCGTACGACGCCGGGTCGAGGAGCGATCCGACACCGAGGGCCTCGACGTGCTCGAGGCGATGGCTGCAGAGCACGAGCTGCTCGACCCGGCGCTGGAGGCGTGCGGGCGCGGGCTTGCGGCGATGGCCGCCGGGCCGTCCGACGACCAGCGCAACGCGCTCGACGTGCACGTCTCGACGACACGCACGCTCCTCCTCGACCACTTGCGCCACGAGGAGACGGAGGCGTTGCCGCTGCTGCAGCGCACGCTGACCGTCGAGGACTTCGCCGCCACCGAGACTGCCGCGCAGAAGGCCTACCCGGTCCGCACCGTGCCGTTCGTCGTGCCGTGGGTCGCAGACGGCGTCCCTCCCGACGTCATCGACCAGACGCTGGGCCAGGCCGGCCCGGGCTACGGCCTGCTCCTGAGGTTGTGCCGGCCGCGCTACGCCCGCGCCGAGCGACGGGCCTTCGCCCACGTCGGTCTCTGAACACCCGCACCCACCCGTCCCACCCGAGAGGAAGTTCCATGACCACCCAGCTCACCCGCACCGTGCTCCTGACTCGTCCCACGACGGCGGTGCCGCGCCTGCTCGTCTCTGCGATGGCGGCACTGCTCGTCGTCGACCTCGTCGGCGGCCTGTGGGCCGCGCTGTCCGGCGTCAACACCTGGGGCGACGCGTGGGGTCCCCACGCCCTGCTCGCCGCCCCGCTCCCGATGATCGCCGGTCAGGTCGTCACTACCTGGCTGGCGGCCCGCGGCCGGAGCCGCCCCGCGGCCGTCCCCGCCGGGCTGCTGGCCGTGGCCTGCCTGGTCAGCCTGGCGTCCGGGTTCTTCGACGGCGGACTCGG
Source organism: uncultured Actinomycetota bacterium (assembly GCA_963711175.1). Lineage (GTDB taxonomy): Bacteria > Actinomycetota > Actinomycetes > Propionibacteriales > Nocardioidaceae > Nocardioides. The sequence goes on along the minus strand of CAVQDC010000028.1, from coordinate 669 downwards.
CAACACCGCACTTGAGCCGGGCATGGCGGCCTACCAGGCCTTCCTGCTCGCCGTCACCGGCGTGGTCGGGGTCCTCGCCGCGATCCGCACGTACCAGCTCGTATCCACCCACTCGACCAAGGAGCACGTGTCATGACCCAGATCCACGCCCCCGCAGCCGGCACGACCACGCCGACGCCCACGCGTCGCCCGCGCTGGCCGCTCCTGGCGACCGCTGCCGGGCTCACCGGCCTCGCGGCCACCCTCGTCCTCGACGGGCGTACTGCCGACGCCGCATCGCTCGACCACCAGCTCTTCGTCGACCTCGACCCGCTGACGTACCGGCTGAGCATGGTCCTCGGCTACCTGACCGTCGTCCTCCTGCTCGTCCTCGCGGCGACGTGGCGACGCAGGGTCGAGCCGTTGTTGCCGGACTCGACGGCCGCACACCTGGTCCCACTCGGGCTGGTGTCCTCGGCGGCCGGGCTGACGTACGGCTACGGGTGGAAGGGCGCACTCGGCAACTACCTGCCCGGGTCGTTCGAGCCCCAGGCATTCGACGACGCCGGCCTCTACGTCTACTACGTGCTCAACGACTTCGGCTCGTTCATCGGGTGGCTCGGCGTCGTCGTCGCTGCGGGCGCGATCGCGGTGATGGGGCTGCGCGAGCGGTCCGTCCCGCGCTGGCTC
>CAVQDC010000027.1:0-156914 GCA_963711175.1 uncultured Actinomycetota bacterium | reverse complement strand
GTCCGGCGACAGGTGAGCCCGCGCATCCTCGTCGTCGAGCACCAGGCGTCCTGCCCGGCGCACCTCGTCGGCCGCTGGTTGGAGGAGGCCGGCTGCACGCTCGAGGTCTGCCGCCCCTACGCCGGTGACGCGCTGCCCGCGCTGACGTCGTACGACGGGGTGCTGGTGATGGGTGGCGACATGGGGGCGTACGACGACGACCGCGCGCCGTGGCTGCCGTCCTTGCGGACGGCGATCCGCGAGGCCGTCGGCGCCGGCACCCCGATGCTCGGCATCTGTCTCGGCCACCAGGTGATGGCGGTCGCCCTCGGCGGTGAGGTGATCACGAACCCGCGCGGCCAGACGGTCGGTCTGCAGCCGGTCTGCTGGAGCGAGGACGCGGCCGACGACGCCTGGGTCGGCGACCGCACCGGCGACGAGGTCGCGATCCACTGGAACAACGACGTCGTCGTCGCCATGCCTCCCGGTGGGGCGGTGCTCGCGCGGACGCCGGGCGGCGAGGTGCAGGTGGCCCGCTTCGGCCCGCGTGCCTGGGGCATCCAGGCGCACCCCGAGGTCGACACCGACGTCGTCGTCGGCTGGGCCGCGGAGGACCGCGACGACCTGGTCGCACTGGGCCTCGACGAGGACGTCGTGCTCGCCGAGATCAAGGACGCGGCGCACGACCTCGAGCGGCACTGGCGACCGCTCACCGCCCGCTTCGCCGAGATCGCGGGGGAGGAGCGGTGAGCACGTCGGGAGACTTCGTCCGCATCGGCTTCGTCGACGGTCCTGCGGCGGCGAAGGGGGTCGACCGGCTCGGCGATGCCCGGAAGCCGCTCACCGACAAGCTGGCTGCGGCTGCCGATCCAGATGCGGCACTCGAGGGACTGCTGCGGCTGGTCGATGCGCTCGACGAGGTGGAGCCGGGCGCCGGCGCGCAGATGCTGACCGAGGTCGCCGACGACGAGGGCACCGCCATGCGACTCTGCGCGGTGCTGGGTGCCAGCACGGCGCTGACCCACCACCTCGTGCGGCACCCCGACCACTGGCGCGAGCTCACCGACCCCACGCTCGGCAGCACCCGCGCCGCGGCGTACGCCGTCCGCGAGTCGATGCTGACGGCTGTCGGTGCCGACCCCGGCGCGGGCATGCCCGTCTCCGCACTGCCGGATGCCGAGGCGGTCGACGCACTGCGCGTGGAGTACCGCCGGATCCTGCTGCGCCTCGCCGCCCGCGACCTCGCCCACCACGTCGGCATCGACGACGCCGCGGCCGAGATCTCCGACCTCGCGGCGGCGACGCTCGAGGCGGCCCTCGCCATCGCCCGCGCCCGCGTCGAGTCGTACGCCTCTGTCCGGCTCGCCGTGATCGCGATGGGCAAGTGCGGCGGCCACGAGCTCAACTACGTCTCCGACGTCGACGTGATCTTCGTGCACGAGGCGGCCCTCCTCGAGACGGGAGAGGGCGCCGACGACGGCACCGCGCTGCGGGCCGCGACCCAGCTCGCCTCGCACCTGATGCGGATCTGCTCCGACCACACCCGCGAGGGCACGATCTGGCCGGTCGACGCCAACCTGCGCCCCGAGGGCAGCCAGGGCCCGCTCACCCGCACGCTCGCCAGCCACCGGGGCTACTACGAGAAGTGGGCCAAGACCTGGGAGTTCCAGGCGCTGCTCAAGGCCCGCCCCGTCGCCGGCGACCTGGCCCTGGGCCGTGAGTACGTCGAGATGATCGAGCCGCACGTGTGGAGCGCTGCCGAGCGCACTGGCTTCGTCAGCGACGTGCAGGCGATGCGCCGCCGCGTCGTCGACAACATCCCGGCCGCCGAGGCGGATCGCCAGATCAAGCTCGGCTCCGGCGGGCTGCGCGACGTCGAGTTCGCCGTCCAGCTGCTCCAGCTCGTGCACGGCCGCGCCGACCGGACGCTCCGCGCGGGCGCCACCCTGAGCGCGCTCGCCCAGCTCATCGACGGCGGCTACGTCGGACGCGAGGACGGCGAGAAGCTCCACGAGGCGTACTCCTTCCTCCGCACCCTCGAGCACCGGATCCAGCTGCACCAGCTCCGGCGTACGCACGTGCTGCCCGCCGACGACGCGTCGCTGCGGCGGCTCGGCCGCTCGCTCGGCCTGTTCTCGGAGCCGGCGGTGCAGCTCGACAAGCAGTGGAAGTACCACCGCCGCGAGGTGCGCCGGCTGCACGAGAAGCTCTTCTACCGCCCGCTGCTCGGCGCCGTCGCCAAGCTGCCGGGCACCGAGGCGCGGCTGTCGCTGGAGGCGGCCGAGGCCCGGCTCGCGGCGCTCGGCTACGCCGACCCGAAGGCCGCGCTGCGCCACCTCGAGGTGCTGACGAGCGGGGTCTCGCGCACGTCCGACATCCAGCGCACCCTGCTGCCCGTCCTGCTGGAGTGGTTCGCGGACGCGCCCGATCCGGACGCCGGGCTGTTCGGCTTCCGCCGGATCAGCGAGAGCCTGGGGCGGACGCCGTGGTACCTCACGATGCTGCGCGACGAGGGCGAGGTCGCCCAGCGGCTCGCACACGTCCTCGGCACCTCGCGCTACGCGACCGACCTGCTCGAGCGCGAGCCGCAGGGCGTGAAGATGCTGGGGGAGTCGCTGGTCCCGCTGAGTGCCGAGGCCGCTCTGGCCGAGATGCAGGCGCTGGTCGAGCGGGCCGAGACGGCCGAGACGGCCGTGGTCGCCGTGCGCGCCGTACGTCGCCGCGAGCTGCTGCGGATCGCGTGCGGTGAGCTGGTGGCCGGGACCGACGTGGCGCTCGTCGGCCAGGGGCTGAGCCGGCTGACCGACGCGACGCTGCAGGCGACCCTCTACATCGCGATGGAGTCCGTCCGCCGGCAGCGCAACCTCGAGTCGATGCCGAGCAGGATCGCCGTGATCGCGATGGGTCGCTACGGCGGCTTCGAGCTGTCCTACGGCTCGGACGCCGACGTGATGTTCGTGCACGAGCCGGTCGAGGGCGTCGAGGCGCAGGTCGCGTCGTCGTACGCACAGGCGGTGGTCGCGGAGCTGCGGCGACTGCTGTCGCTGCCGGCCAGCGATCCGCCGCTCGAGGTCGACCCGGACCTGCGCCCGGAGGGGAAGAACGGCCCGATGGTGCGGACCGTCGAGTCGTACGCCGCCTACTACGCGAAGTGGTCGCACGTGTGGGAGTTCCAGGCGCTGCTGCGCGCCGACGCTGTCGCGGGCGACGCCGACCTGCGGGCGCGGTTCACCGAGCTCATCGACCCGCTGCGCTTCCCGGTCGACGGGATCTCGCAGGACGACGTGATCGAGGTGCGCCGGATCAAGGCGCGGGTCGACCACGAGCGGCTGCCGCGCGGCGCCGACCGGCAGACCCACCTCAAGCTCGGGCGCGGGGGACTGGCCGACGTCGAGTGGACCGTCCAGCTGCTGCAGATGCGCCACGCGGGCAAGGTCGCGGACCTGCGCACGCCCCAGACGCTTCCGGCTCTCTCGGCGGCGGCGGAGGCTGACCTGATCTCGGCCTCCGACGCCCAGGAGCTGGCCGAGGCCTGGCGGCTGGTCTCGCGCGTGCGCAACGCGGTGACGCTCGTCCGCGGCAAGCCGGCCGACCAGCTGCCCCGCGATGCGCGGGAGCGGGCAGCGGTGGCGCGGGTGCTCGGCTACCCGGACGGTTCGTCGGACCAGATGGTCAACGACTACCTCCGCACCACCCGTCGGGCGCACGCGGTGGTCGAGCGAGTGTTCTGGGAATGAAGATCACTGGTTCATCCGATCAATAAGAAGGTATGATCTTCAGATGAGCGATATGAAGGTTGAACCTTCAGTGACGGTCATCGGCGACCTGGTGGCTTCCCGCCGCAGCGTGGATCGCGCTGCGGTGCACGCCCGGTTCGAGCGGGCGGTCCACGCCATCAACGCGTCGTACGAGCCTCCGGTGCCGCTCCGCATCGGCCTGGGTGACGAGTTCCAGGGCATCTTCGCCAGCCTCGGCGAGGCTATCGGCGCGACGCTGCGCCTCCGGATCGCGCTGCTGCCCGACGTCGACGTGCGCCAGGGCATCGGCTGGGGCCGGGTGCAGGTGCTGGCGGAGGAACCGCGGGTCGAGGACGGTCCCGGGTGGTGGGCCGCCCGCGCAGCGATCACTCTCTGCCGCGTCGTACGAGCGCAAGGCGCCACTGCGCGCAGTGCGGACGGCGTACGTCGCTGCCGACGGCGAGGCGGGACCTGACGCGGCTCTGGTGAACGCCGCCCTGATGACACGCGACCAGATCGTCTCCGGCCTGTCGGAGCGCTCGATGTCGGTGCTGGATGGTCTGCTGAGGGGGAAGCAGCAGCAGGAGATCGCCGACGAGCTGGGCATCAGTCCGTCAGCGGTCTCGCAGCGGATCCGCGCGGACGGGATCGGCGTGCTGCTGGCGACCGACGAGATGGTGCGAGGACTGTGAGGGGAGTGGCGCGATGAGCTGGCTCGGGATCCTGTTGATCGGTCTCGCCCTGACGGACCTGGTGCACTCGGTGCGCAAGGTGAAGCTGCTGCCGCAGATGGTCGGCGCGCTCGTGGTGCTGGTCCTCGGCGTGCTCGGCGACCTGACCTCGGGGCGCGACGTGATCGCGCTGCTCCTGGTCGCCGCCGTCGTCATCGCCTGGGGGTTCGCCGTCACGTGGGGCTTCGGCCATCCCGCGCAGGCCGCGGCGTGGCTCCCGCTCGCGCTCTTCGTGGTGGCGTTCATGACTGCCGTCGCCTGCTCGGGTCTCGCGCCCTCGGCCGCCGGACCGCTCGAGCGCTGGCTGGGCTCGATGTCGCTCCCGGCCGTCGACGGCCTCACCGCCGACCGCTTCCTGCTGCTGCTCGGGGCCTTCGGGATCCAGCTCTCCACGGGCAACGTGCTGGTCCGGCTGGTGCTGAAGTCCACCGGCACCATCAATCCCCGCAAGGACGGCGGCATGCCGCCCACCCAGCTCAAGGGCGGCCGGCTGCTCGGCCCGCTCGAGCGGGTCTTCATCCTCGCGCTCGCACTGGGCGGACAGGTCACCGCCGCTTCGGTGGTCGTCGCCGCCAAGGGTCTGCTCCGCTTCCCCGAGCTCTCCTCCCGCGACGACCAGCAGACCGTCCACGAGATGACCGAGTACTTCCTGCTCGGGTCCTTCGTGTCCTGGCTCGTCGCGCTGGGGTCCTACGTGCTGCTGGCGTAGCCCACCCCACAGCGCATGATGACGCGCCCGGACCAGGCTCCCGTCCCCGGCCGCCCGCCATTCTCGTGCCAGGCTGGTCAGGGCTTCCTGTAGACCGCGTCGGGCACGTCCGTGACGAACATGAAGCCGGGAGCGTGCGTGATCGCGAACGGCGGCTTGGAGGCCATCAGCGCGGCCTGCGGGGTCACACCGCACGCCCAGAACACCGGCACGTCTCCGGGGTGGACAGCCACGGGATCACCGAAGTCGGGCTTCGTGAGGTCAGTGATGCCGAGCGACTCGGGTGCTCCCACGTGCACGGGAGCCCCGTGCACATCGGGCATCCGTGTGGTCACCTGCACGGCGGTCACGACCTGTTCCGCCGGAACTGGCCGCATCGACACCACGAGGGGTCCGGACAGTCGCCCGGCAGGCCGGCACTCGACGTTCGTGCGGTACATCGACACGTTCCGTCCCTGCTCGATGTTGCGGACCGGAACCCCGGCATCCAGGAGGGCCGACTCGAAGCTGAAGCTGCAGCCGATCAGGAAGCTGACCAGGTCGTCATTCCAGAGGTCGACGACATCGGTGGGCTCGTCCTCGAGGACACCGTCGCGCCACACCCGATAACGGGGCAGGTCGGTGCGCAGGTCAGCGCCCGCGGCCAGCACCGTCGAGACGGAACCCGGCTCGGTCACGTCGAGCAGCGGCACCGGCTGCGGGTTGCGTTGGCCGAACAGCAGCATGTCGAAGGCCCAGTCCTTCGGCAGCACGACGAGGTTCGCCTGGGTGTAGCCGGGGGCAAACCCACTGGTGGGCTGCGCCAGGCCGTGTCGGAAACGACGCCGTGCCTCGCCGGGAGACGACGAGGCGGCCCCGGCGGCGCCGTACTCGCCGGTGGCATCGCTCGTGGTCATGCCGCACCGCGCATGGCATCCAGCAGCTCGGCCAACGAGTCCTGCAGATACAGCTCGAGCTGCTCTGCAGCATGCAGGAACTCCCCGGCGGCGATCAGGTCGAGCAGCGCACGATTGCGAGCCACGTAGGTCTCGTGCAGGCGCTGGGGGCTCGCCACGGCATGGAACGCCAGCCGCAGCTCGGCGAGCAGCCTCTGGGTGACCTGATCGGTCCTGGGGCTCCCGGCCAGCGCCACGAGGTCGCGGTGGAACTGCATGTTGGCGGTGCCGACCGCGACCCAGTCACCCCTTCCGGAAGCCAGCTCACTGTCGGCGACGTCGTCGTACAACCGTTGGAGGTCGACGGGGTCCGGGGCCGCGAGTGTCCTGACCACGTCGCACTCCACCGCGCGTCGGAGCCGGTAGAGGTCGACCAGGTCCGCCTCGTCGAGCTGACGGACGAAGACCCCCCGGTGCAGCTCGTGGACCAGCAACCCCTCGTGGGACAGCAACCGGAAGGCCTCGCGGAGCGTGTTGCGCGAGATGCTGAGCAACGCGATCAGCTGCTCTTCGGGCAGGTGCGTCCGGGGCGGCAGGTCCCCCTCGGTGATCCGCCGGCGCAGCACGTCCGCGACCCGCTCCGCGGTCGTGGCGCGGTCCAAGAGGCGAAGGTCGCCCGCCACGGTCCGCAGCCATGACGTGCCCTGCGCGGCACTCGAATCCGGGGTCTCTCCAGGCCGCGACATGGGCTCATCATTGCTTGCCCGATAGTCCGATGCAAACAGATTGTTGAACGAAACGCTTGTAGGATTGTTGAACGATCGCTATCGTGATGTGACCCAGGGCACACCGCAGGCTGGATCGCGGTGCCTCGTCACCAACGAACCGGAGCGCCATGTCGCACATCCCCCAGGTCCCGTCCGCCCCTTCGGGAGGGGCGGTTCCTCCAGCCGCAGGCACCGAGCCGGTGCTCGACGGCCAGCTCAGCGGGCGCGCCAAGTTCCTCGGCGCCATGTTCTTGATGGCGACCTCGGCCATCGGTCCGGGCTTCATCACTCAGACGGTGACCTTCACCGACCAGCTGAAGGCGGCGTTCGCGTTCGCGATCGTGGTGTCGATCCTGTTCGACATCGCGATCCAGCTCAACGTGTGGCGCGTGATCGGCGTCTCCGGTCGGCGCGCCCAAGACTTGGCGAACAGCGTGTTGCCGGGTGCCGGCTACGCCTTGTCGGCCCTCGACGTGCTGGGCGGTCTGGTCTTCAACATCGGCAACATCGCCGGTTGTTCGCTGGGCCTGAATGCCATCTTCGGCCTCGACGTGCGTGTCGGGGCGAGCGTCTCGGCCGTCGTCGCGATCGGGATCTTCCTCGTGCGCCGGGCTGGCGTCGCGATGGACCGCGTCGTCGTGCTGCTCGGCGTGGTGATGATCGGGTTGACGACGTTCGTCGCGATCAAGACCCAACCTCCGATGGGCGACGCGCTGCGTCAGACGATCTCGCCGGACACGGCCAGCTTCCTGGTGATCACCACCCTGATCGGTGGCACCGTCGGCGGCTACATCGTGTACGCCGGCGCCCACCGACTGGTGGACAACGGCATCCAGGGCGTTGGCTACGTTCCCCAGATCACGCGCAGCTCGATCACGGGCGTGGCGATCACCGGCGTGATGCGAGTTCTCCTGTTCCTCGCCGTCCTCGGCGTGGTGGCCGGTGGGGCGAAGCTCGACGCCTTGAACCCTGCCGCCGACGCCTTCGGTCGTGCGCTCGGCGAGACCGGCAAGGTCGTCTTCGGCGTCATCATGTGGTCCGCAGCGATCACCTCGGTCATCGGTGCGTCCTACACCTCCACCTCGTTCCTCAAGGTGATGGGCCCCTGGGTGACCCGTTGGGAGCGCTGGGTGGTCTGCGGATTCATCGTGGTCTCGACGGCCGTGTTCCTGGTGACGGCGACGACTCCGGTCAAGCTGCTGATCTTCGCAGGCGCCTTCAACGGCCTGATCCTGCCCTTCGGGCTGGGGATCCTGCTCTGGATCGCGGCACGCCGTCGCGACCTGATCGGTGGCTACAACTACCCGTCCTGGTTGATCGTCATCGGTGCCCTGGCGTGGGTGGCGACGATCTACCTCGGCTACAACTCGCTGACCGGTCTGAAGGAGTTGTTCTGACGTGGGTGCCGCGCCGACGATCGACCTCAACAGCGACCTCGGGGAGGGGTTCGGGCACTGGAGTCTCGGTGATGACGACGCACTGCTCGGGGTGGTCACGAGCGCCAACGTCGCCTGTGGTTTCCACGCCGGTGACGCGTCGATCATGCGCACCGTCTGTCGGCGGGCGGTCGAGGGCGGGGTGGCGATCGGCGCCCAGGTGGGCTACCGGGACCTGCCCGGCTTCGGGCGCCGGTTCATCGACATCGAGCCCGAGGCTCTGACCCAGGACATCATCTACCAGGTGGGTGCGCTCCAGGGATTCGCCCGGATCGCCGGCTCACGGGTGAAGTATGTGAAGCCGCACGGCGCCCTCTACAACGCGATCGTGCACCACGAGGAGCAAGCAGCCGCTGTCGTCCAGGCGATCGTCGACCTCGACCCGACCCTGCCGGTGCTCGGGCTGCAGGGATCGGCGTGGCTGCGCCTTGCCGAGGAGGCCGGGCTCACGACCGTCACCGAGGCCTTTGCTGACCGCGCGTACACGCCCGAAGGCACCCTTGTGTCGCGGCGGCTTCCGGGTGCGGTGCTCGACCGCGCCGACGAGATCGCCCGTCGCTGTGTCGCGATCGCCACGGGCGAGCCGATCACGGACGTCGACGGGGGCTCCCTGACCGTGACCGCGGGCTCGATCTGCGTGCACGGGGACACGCCGGGGGCGGTCGGAATCGCCCGTCACGTGAAGGACGCGCTTCGCAACGTCGGGGTCACCGTCTCCCCGTTCGCCAGCTGATGCGGATCCTCCCCAGCGGCTCGACCGCGCTCCTGGTCGAGCTCGACGACCTCGCCGAGGTGCTGGCGCTCTACGGGACGCTCGTCGACAAGGTCCCGGAGGGCGTCGTCGACATCGTGCCCGCCGCGCGCACGCTCCTGGTGGTCACGGACCCGGCCCTCACGTCCCTCGCGGCAGTCGAACTGGCTGTCCGTTCGACCACCCCGCGAGCGGCTCTCCGGGACTCGGGTGAGCTGGTCGAGATCCCGGTGACCTACGACGGCGAGGACCTCGAGGAGGCAGCGACGCTCCTCGACTGCGACGTCGCGGAGCTGATCCGGCGCCACACGACCGCTGAGTGGACCGTGGCCTTCTGCGGGTTCATCCCCGGCTTCGGCTACCTGACGTCGACGACATGGACGTGCGACGTTCCACGCCGGTCCTCTCCGCGCACGAAGGTACCGCCGGGGTCCGTCGCGCTGGCGGGCGGATACGCCGGCGTCTACCCGCGGGAGTCGCCGGGCGGCTGGCAACTGATCGGTCGTACCGGGCTGACCATGTTCGACCCTGCTCGCGACCCGGCCGCGGTCTTCCGACCCGGGATGCGGATCCGCTTCGTCGACGAGGGCGCTCGAACATGACGCCGTCAGTGATCGTGCTGAGCACGGGGCTGCTGACGACGGTGCAGGACTCCGGTCGTCCCGGCCAAGCCGCTCTCGGGGTCGGACGTTCGGGCGCCTGTGACCGGGCGTCGTACCGACTTGCGAACCGGCTGGTCGGGAACGCCGAGAACGCTGCAGTGCTCGAGGTGACCCACGGCGGGCTGCGGCTACGGGCAAGCGGTGACGTGGTGATCGTGTCCACCGGGGCGCGGTGCGGGGGCTCCTGGCACCACAACGCACCCGCCACCCTCCGGTCCGGAGAGGAGATGGAGCTCGGTGTACCCACCAGCGGTCTGCGTACCTACGTCGCGGTGCGGGGTGGCTTCGACGTCGAGCCGGTTCTCGGCTCGCGCTCGACGGACACCCTGAGCGGGCTCGGGCCGGACGTGCTGTCGCCGGGCGCCGTCCTGGCCGTCGGCCGGCCCGGTGGGCCGATGCCCGGCGTGGACCTGGCACCCGTGGCCGACCCCGCGGCCGGGGACGTCACTGTGCTGGTGACGCCGGGGCCGCGTCTGGACTGGTTCCCCCGCGAGGCGTGGACCTCACTCGTCGAGCAGCCCTGGACCGTCACCAGCGACAGCAACCGGGTGGGGCTGAGGCTCGAGGGTGAGGCTCTCCAGCGGAACCGAACCGACGAGCTGCCCAGCGAGGGACTGGTCCGCGGCGCGTTGCAGGTCCCTCCCTCGGGCCAGCCGATGCTGTTCCTGGCCGACCATCCGGTGACGGGTGGCTACCCCGTGATCGCGTACGTCGCCGACCTCGACGTGGACCGGTGCGCACAGCTCCGCCCCGGCCAGAATCTGCTCCTGAAGGAGTCCCACCCCCAAGGCAGACGACGATGAGGACGTACCCCGGCGCGGGACCGTCGAGTGTGCGTCTATTGCCGCACTCTGCCCTGCAGCGGCCCCTTGCGAACTAGGCCGGCTTCCAGCGGTGGTGTCGACGGCCGATTGGGCTCGCGGCGATCACTAGACTCCGGGCCGTGACAGCGCGGGACCCGATCTGGCGTGAGCCGGGCATGACGTCGCTGGTGCTGATGACGTTCACGGGGTTCTCCGGGTTCGCGATGCTGCTCACGGTCGCTCCGCTGTGGGCCGTCGAGGGCGGGGCCAGCACAGCCGGCTCCGGACTCGTGAACGGCGTGCTCCTCCTCTTCACGGTGCTGACGCAGCTGCTGGTGCCGCAGGCGCTGCGGCGGTTCGGGTGGGCCTCGGTGCTCACCGTCGGCCTGGTGCTGCTGGGCGTCCCGGGCGTCCTGTTGTCCCTCAGCGACGGGCTGGGCGCGATCCTCGCGCTCTCGGCCGTGAGAGGAGTCGGGTTCGGCGTCCTCACGGTCACCGGGAGCGCCGCCGTCGCGGCGCTGGTGAGCGCGGAGCGCCGCGGGGAGGCGATCGGGACGTACGGACTCGCGATCGCCGTGCCCAACCTCGTCATCCTGCCGGCAGGACCGTGGGTCGCCGAGAGCCTCGGCTACGGGTTCACCTTCGTCCTGAGTGCCCTGCCGCTGGTCGGCATCCCGGCAGCGCTCAGGCTGGCGTCCGTCCTGCGCCTCCAGGCTCCCGACCCTCACCGCGACGCCGATGAGTCCGCGCCGCACGACGGCGGGTACGCCGCCCACCTGCGGTTGCTGAGGCCGATGTTGCTCCTGCTGGCAGTGACGCTCGCGGGCGGCGCGGTGATCACGTTCGCGCCGCAGATGGTCGACAACGCCGGCGTCGCGGCGGCGGGCCTGTTCGTGATGGGGCTGTCGGCCGCGCTCTCACGGTGGCGGATCGGGGTGCTTGCTGACCGGCGCGGCGCCCAGCTCTTCCTTGCCCCGCTCGTCATCCTGACGGCGATCTCCATGGCGCTCGTCTCGTGGTCCGTGGCCGGCCCGCAGGGCACCCGACGCCGGCGCCTTCCTGGCCGCCATGCTGCTCCTCGGCCTGTGCTACGGCGGGCTGCAGAACCTGACTCTGCTGATGTCCTTTGCGGCCGTCGAGCGGCGGCACCACAACCTCGCGAGCGCGGTGTGGAACGTCGGCTTCGACGCAGGAACGGCGCTGGGCTCGGTGGCAGTCGGCGTGATCGCCGAGGTCACGTCCTTCGGCACCGCCTTGCTCGTGGCCGGCGCGGTCGCGCTCGTGACCCTCCCGCTGGCGGTGCAGCGGGTCAGAACACCGTCCAGTCCGAGTACGTCGTGAACGCATCGAGCGCGGCGAGCCCGGCGGCCGAAGACCCCGACGGCCCCAGCGCAGGACTCCAGACGCACGCCACGCCGCGGTCGGGGATGACCGCCAGGATGCCGCCACCGACGCCGGACTTGGCGGGGAGACCGACGCGGTAGGCGAACTCGCCCGCGGAGTCGTACGTGCCGCAGGTGAGCATCACGGCGTTGATCCGCTTCGCCTCGCGCGGGCTCAGCAGCTGGGTGCCGTCGGAGAGGACTCCGTCGCGGGCGAGGAAGAGCCCGGCCAGGGCGAGCTCGCGGCAGGTCATGGACAGGGCGCACTGGGCGACGTACTGGTGGATGACCTCGTCGACGGTGGACTCCAGGTTCCCGTAGCTCGCCAGCAGGTGGGCGACGGCCAGCGTGCGGTGGCCGGCCTCGAGCTCCGAGCGCGCGACCTCGGCGTCGCTGTCGACGTCGGCCCGGCCGCTCTCCCGCCGCATCAGGTCGCGGAGCGCGCCGCTCGCGTCGCCGGTCAGTGCCTGGAGCCGGTCGGTCACGACGAGCGCGCCGGCGTTGATGAACGGGTTGCGCGGTCGCCCCGACTCCTGGTCGAGCTGGAGGAACGAGTTGAACGGGTTGCCCGACGGCTCGCGGGAGACGCGCTTCCAGATCTCCTCGCCCTCGGCGGCGACGACGAGCGCGAGCGTGAAGACCTTGCTGAGGCTCTGCACCGAGAACGGCACGTCCGCGTCCCCGATGACGTGGACCTGACCGTCCGTCGACGCGATCGCCATGCCGAACTGGTGCGGATCCACCGAGGCCAGCCCGGGGATGTAGTCCGCCAGCCGGCCCCGGCCCACCTCGGGTGCGGCAGCCTCCTGCGCGCGCAGCAGCGCGTCCTCGATCCTCACACCCGCCATCCTCGCGCAGCGATCTTCGGCGCGTACGTCACCCCTGGTGCGGTGGAGAGGCGAGCCGGTCCATCGCCGCCAACACCGCACCCGGCGCCTCGATCCACACGAAGTGGGCTGCACCGGGAACGACGTACGACCACGCCCCGGGGATGCGCTCCGCGGTGTCGGTCCCGGCTGTCACCGGCATCGGGCTGCCCTCGCCGACGAGCACCGCCACCGGTACGGCAATGGATGGCAGGGCAGCCTCGAGCTCCGACAGGCGAGCGACGAGGTCGCCCCAGAGTCCCTGGTTCGACACCTGGGACATCCGGACCGGCGGCATCTCGGGCGCCTGCGCCGGATCGGCGAAGTAGGAGGGCCACACCAGTCGGAGCTGCTCCAGGTCCTCGTCGAGGGACAGGCCATCGGCTGCCTCCTTGGCCGCGAGCTCGTCGAGCCTGGGGCGATCTGCATCCCTGACGCGTGCGACCAGCTCGGCGCCGAACGCCGCTGATCCGCCGTCGCCCACCGCCCCGAGCGGGTCCACGGCGAGGACGCCGGCCAACCGTTCCGGGATCGCGGCGGCCGCGTGGAAGGCGAGGTGGCCGCCCCACGAGTGACCCAGCAGGTACGCGGTGTCCCATCCGAGTGCGTCGAGGACCGCCACGATGTCGCCGACTGCCTCCGCGATGGTGAACTCGCCCTCGACGACAGACGGAGACAGCCCTCGCTGCTGGAAGGTGGCGACCCGGTAGCGCGCGGCGACCTCGTCCACCGCCTCGTCCAGGTATTCGTAGCCCAGTCCCGGCCCACCGTGCAGCGCGAGGACTGGTGGGCCCTCCCCGCTCACGTGGCCCGCCAGCTCGCCGGACGCTGTGGGGGCCGTGAACGCGGTGTGCTCCATCCCCGGAGAGTAGGCCTCTCTCGCGTAGCGTGAGGAGGGTGACGGGGGGCCGGATGCGCATCGTGGGCCTGGCGGCCTTGCTGCTGGCGACCGGGTGCACGCCGGCGCCGGGGTCGTACGAGCACGAGCTCAGCAGCATCAAGGGCTGCGGCCCGCTGGCGTACGCCGACGTGCGGGGGCACCGGCCGCCGTACGGTGCCGCGCAGCTCGCGCCCTTCCTCAACGACTTCGCGATGTGCGCGGGACGGTGGGTGCCTGGCGCGGACCAGTGGCTGGTGCCGCAAGGGATGACGATCGCGGACGGCACGGCGTACGTCGCGGGCTTCGACGGGACCCAGCTCGGTCGACACCGGCTCTGCACCATGCAGTCGATGGACCTCAAGACCGGTGAGCTGATCACGACGCGCTACCCCGTACGCGGGCAGGTCGGGCCGCGGCGGCCGACCGAGTGCCGGCACGGGGGAGGCGTGGTCGCCGACGAGCACGGGGTCTGGCTCGCCGAGACGCAGCGGCTGTGGTTGCTCGACCCCACCACGCTCGAGCCGAAGCGCGGATGGGCGTTGGCCGAGCCCGTGCGCGGCTCGTTCGCGGTGTTCGGCAAGGACGGCCGGCTGGGGCTCGGGCGGTTCCGGGCGGAGAACCCCGCTCGGCTGTGGTGGTTCGACGTCGACGCCATGCTCGCCTCGTCGGCGTACGAGCTGGACGAGGGTGATGCGCTGGACTCGGTCAGGATCCCGCCGGACACCCAGGGTGCGATCTGGGCCGAGCTGGGCGGCGTCGGTCCGGGGTTGTGGCTGGCGAGGTCGAACACGACGTGCGGCGTTCTCGTCGGGCCGGACGGCCAGAGCCGGTCGTTCGTGCCGGGCGCGGAGGGAATGGCGCTGACCGGGCCGGACCAGCTGTGGGTGGTGAGCGAGTCGGGGTCGCGGCTCTACCAGGAGAAGGGGCGGCCGATGACGCCGATGCTGGCTCGCTTCGACACGTCAGAGATGAAGTACTGGCTGGAGCCGGAGTGCTCGCCCTGAGCCGCCGCAGGTTGGTCGCTGTTGTCGGGCTCGGCCTTTTCGCCGCCGCGATGTGGTTCGCCTGGCTCGGGTGGGACCACGAGTACTACGAGGTCGACGGGGTGGCCCAGGGGCCGTACCGGGCGTGGCAGGTGGTCGGCTGCGGTCTCTCCGTCGCGGTGGGGTCGATCGTTGCGTTGGTCTGGGTGCGTCGGGGTGCGGTGCTGCTGGCGGGCGCTGCCGCCGTCGGTTTCGCGATCCCGTGGGCGGCGGATGCCGCGTCGACGGACGAGTCCGGGCTCTGGGCTGTCGGACTGGTGATGCTGCTGGGCGGCGCGTTCGTCGGTCTGGTGGTCCTGCTGACCGCGTCCGAGGCAGTCCTGCGTCGGACACGTCGCTGACGCATCGCACGCTGAAAGTCGCTCTATCGCACTACGCTCGACGAGAGATTCGACGTTCGAGGGGAGCCCGTCATGCTGCACATCGTCGTGGTCGTCGTAGCCGTGCTGTTCGTGCCTGCCGTCGCTGTCGCATATGTCGTCCTGGTGGTCAGCGACGTCCGCAGGACGAACGGTGAGCCGCTGGACTCCGACGGGCAGCGCAGCCTGGACGCCCACGAACAGCGTGACGCTCAGCGACGAGTCAACAAGGGCGCTCGCGGCGGCAGCTGGTAGCCACTCGGCGAACGCCTGATGCCCCCGTCGCCGTCGATGATGACCTCCACGCTCGACCGCCCCGTGCCGCGATGCGCGGATCTGCCGATGAGCCGACGCAAAGCCTCGCCCCGGATAGCCTCCCGTCATGAGTGACTCGGGTCGACGTCAGGTGGTCGCATCTCTTCTTGCGGTGGGCAGCCTCGCGGCATGTACCTCCACCTCAACCGATGACGGTGGGCCGGAGCAGCCTGTTGAGGCTGCAAGGCCGTCGGCAGCGCCAGACCCGTCGAGCGACGCGACGGACCGACCAGTCCTCAAGTGTCAGGACCCCCACGAGTCGCTGGTTGCGAAGGCCGCTACGGCAATCGCTCCTCATCCTGGGCCCGTGCAGGCCGCGACGCTCGTGCGTGCAGCAAAGACCACGACAGGAACGTGGTACGTGGTAGGCATCGACCGGGCGTACGTCACGGACGACGGCACACCGACGGGCAAGACGTCACGCTCAATCGCGTTGACGAACGCCCCGGCTGGGACGAACTTCATCCCACTGGGACAAGGCGAGACGCAGAAGCCCCTCAAAGCGTCGTGGGACCAGGTGTCGTGGAGCGGCACCAGGCTCGATGCCGGGAAGCGCGCACTTCGTCAGGCTGTTGGCTGTTTGGACGCACATGCCGATGAGCAGTGACGTGGCTAGGCAACCATTGAGCGCGAGGCGAGGACGGCGCTGTGGGGCTGGGCGGCCTTGACCATGGCAACGATCCAGCCGACGACGGTCCAACCCAGTAGCAGGTTCAGCCAGAAGACCGCCATGTGGTTGGACTTGCCACGTGCTGCCGCAACCATCCACGGCGCCATGTAGCCGAGTGTGAAGACAGCGGCGATCATGGAGAGCAACGTCGCCATCGGCTGGTCCCGCTGACCTGTGAGTTCTGCGTCCATCGCCGCAGGCTAGTCGCTCCAAGTCCGTCGTGTCCGGATCTGTAGCCGCGATCCGTGCCGTCACTGCTACAGCCGGAGCACTCGACCGGCGACCACGAGGTGGACCTCGTCGCACGCGGCGGCGACGCGCTGGTTGACGATTCCCAAGAGGTCGCGGAAGAGCCGGCCGGAGCGGTGTTCGGGCACGATCCCGAGGCCGACCTCGTTCGTGACGACCACGACGTCGTGCTCGCACGTACGGAGGGCGGCGACCACCTCGTCAGTGCGGGAGACGACCATCTGGTGGACGGTGTCGCTGTCGTGTTCCCAGGCCCCGGCGTCGTCGATGAGGGCGGTCAGCCACGTGCCGAGGCAGTCGACGAGGACGGGACCCTCCGCCTGACCGACGGCGGCCGCGACGTCTCGCGTCTCGTACGTCGACCACGACGCGGGGCGGCGGGCCAGGTGCGCCGCGATCCGCGCGGCCCAGTCGGGATCGGCCTCGGCATCCGGGGTCGGCCCGGGTGCGACGTAGGTGGCGGGTTCGTCACCGAGGAGGGCCTCGGCGTGGGTGGACTTGCCGGAACGTACGCCGCCGGTGACCAGGATCCGCATGGTGGCGATCCTCGCAGAGACAGCAGGCACACTGACCCCATGACGGGCAGGATCCACGACGACGAGCCCGGCATCGACGGTGACCTGGTCCGCAGCCTGCTGCGCGACGACCTGCCCGGGCTGGCCGACCGGCCGCTCGCGGCGCAGCGCAATTCTGGCTCGGACAACGTTCTCTACCGGCTGGGTAGTGACCTGGTGGTACGCCTGCCGCGTACGCCTGGAGCGGCCGACAGTCTCGGGCGCGAGGTCGAGTGGTTGCCCCGGCTGCGGGGCCTCCCGGCGGAGGTCCCGGAGGTCGTCCACGCCGGCGCGCCGGGGCACGGGTATCCGTTCCGCTGGGCGGTGCTGCGATGGATCGACGGCACCGACGCCTGGGAGGCCAGGGAGCGGGACTGGTTCGGTGCGGAGCTGGGACGCGACCTGGCCGTGCTCGTCCACCGCATGCGCGAGCTGCCGGTCGACGGGTTACGGCCCCGACGACCGGGCGAGCGTGGCGGGCCTCTCGACGAGCTGGACGGCACGGTGCGGGACTGGCTCCGGGCGTCTGCAGGGCTCGTCGACGACCCGGCGGTGCTGCGGCTGTGGGACCGGTGCCGCGAGGGCGCCGCCGAGGTCCCGCCGGGTTTCATCCATGGCGACCTCATCCCCGGCAACGTGCTCGTGTCCGACGGTCGGCTCCGCGCCGTCATCGACTGGGGCGGCCTGGGCGCGGGCGACCCCGCGCAGGACCTCGACCCTGCCTGGTCGGTGCTGGATCAGTCGGGGGCCGACGCCTTCGCCCGCGAGCTCGACGACGACGAACCGGCCTGGCTCCGCGCGTGCGGCTTCGCGCTCGAGCAGGCGATCGGCGGCGTCATCTACTACACGCCACGCCGGCACCCGCTCGGCGACGTCATGCGACGCACGCTCGACCGGTTGCTCTCGCGCGAGCTCCCCGGGCGCTTGTCGGGCTGATCAGACGGTCGAGCAGGCCACGAGGAGGACGGCCGAGGAGATCTCGACGGCGGCGCCGAGGACGTCGCCGGTGATGCCGCCGAGTCGGCGTACACATCGGAACACCAGCGCCACGATGGCGGCGACCATCACGACGAGTCCCGCCAGCGCCGGCCACGCCGAGCCGAGGACGTGCCCAGCGAGGCCGACGAGCACGGCCGCGAGGGCGAGCGAACCGATCGCACCGACGACCGGTACCGATCCGATGTGGGTCGCGCCGAGGCCATCGGCACGAGCGGCGGGGACGCCGCGTACACAGGCGAGCGGCAGGCAGACGCGTGACGCGCAGACCAGCAGGCCGACGGCGAGCCAGCCGTGCTCGTGGCGCACGACCGCGGTGAGGCCGGCGGCCTGCAGTCCGGCCACCAGGACGACGGCGACGACGCCGGCCGGGCCGACGGGACCGGTGCGCATCACCTCGAGCGAGCGCCCGGGGGAGTACGACGCGGTCAGTCCGTCGACGGTGTCGGCGAGCCCGTCCCAGTGGAAGGCGCGCGTGCCGAGGGCGAGGGCGAGCAGGACGGCGTACGCCGTGGCGAGCGGGGGCAGGTCGATCCAGCGCCCCACCGCCACGACCAGCGTGGCGACGACACCGAGGGGAAGGACCGCCAACGGTGCGAGCACCATCGCCAACCCGGCGACCGGGCGGTCGACGCGCGACGGCGGTGGCACGCGTACGGCGGTCAGGGTGCCGGTCGCGAGGAGCCAGGCATCACGCAGGATCACGGAGGCAGGCTCACTCGGGCAGGATCTCGCTGAGCAGCGCCACGTCGCGCAGGACGGCGATGCCGGAGCGGAGCAGCGGCAGCGCGGCCACCGCGCCGGATCCCTCGCCGAGCCGCATGCCGACGTCGAGGAGCGGTTCGAGGCCGAGGGACTTCAGCGCGTGCGTCTGGGCGGGCTCGGTCGAGCGGTGCCCGGCGACCCACCAGGCGGACGCTCCCGGAGCGAGGGACTCTGCCACCACCGCGCACGCGACGGACATCAGGCCGTCGAGGACGACGGGGGTGCCACGACGCGAGGCCTCGACGAGGAAGCCGACCGTCGCAGCCAGGTCGGCGCTGCCGAGGGCCATGAGCAGGTCGACCGGGTCCGCGGTGCGCCCCGAGGTCCGGGCCAGGGCGGCGGCGACCACGTCCCGCTTGCGGGTCCAGCCGGCGTCGTCGATGCCGGTGCCGCGGCCGGTGACCTCGTCGGCGGGAAGGCCGAGTGACGCCGCGACCAGGGCGGCGGCGGGGGTGGTGTTGCCGATGCCGAGGTCGCCGGTCATCAACAGCTGGGCGCCGTCGTTGACGAGCTCGCCGGCCAGGGATGCTCCCAGGTCCATTGACTGCATGGCCTCGGCCCGCGTGAGGGCGTCCTCGAGGTGGATCGCGCCAGACCCACGGCGCACCTTGCGCGAGGTGACCGCCGAAGGGAGGTCCGAGAGGTCGGCGTCGACGGCGACGTCGAGGACGGTCACCGCGACACCGTGCTCACGAGCCAGCGCCGAGACGCCGGCTCGACCCGAGACGATCGTGCGGACCATGGCCTCGGTGACGGCAGAGGGGTAGGCCGAGACGCCGTGCGCGGCGACGCCGTGGTCGCCGGCGAGGACGACGAGGCGTACGTCGGCGAGCGGGCGCGGCGGCACCTCGCCCTGGGCAGCAGCCAGCCAGACGCCCAGCTCGCCGATCCGGCCGAGCGCGCCCGGCGGGGTGGCGAGGCCGGCGAGCCGCTCGCGCGCCTGGGTGGCGATCTCGGGGGAGGGCGGGGCGATCGGGGGTGTGGTGTCCATGAGGTGCGCCAGCCTGCCAGTCTTGCGCCGTGCCCGGCCACTCCGTCCTCCAGCTGCCGGTGCCTGCGCTCGAGGAGTGGGTGCGAGCGAGGACGGCCCACTACGACGCGGGGTTCGTGTCGAGCGATCCGCGGTTCGGGCACGCGCACATCACCGCGCTGGGCCCGTTCGACCCGGAGCCGACCTCGGGGACGCTGACCACGATCCAGCGCATCGCTGCGGCCACCGCACCGATCCGGACGCGGCTCGGGACACTCGCACAGTTCCCGAACGGGATCATCCACCTCGCCCCCGACCCGGCCGACCCGCTGCGAGACCTCACTGCCCGGCTCGTGGCCGCGTTCCCCGAGCACCTGCCCTACGGCGGGGACTTCGGCGACGACGTACGACCGCACCTCACCGTCGACGCGGCCTCCGACACGGTCAGCCTGGCCACGACCGCAGAGCTGCTGCGCGACGTCGTGCCGGTCGACGTCGTGCTCGACCGGCTCCAGCTCGCGTGGTGGGAGTCCGGGAGCTGCCACGTGATGGGGGAGTGGAGGCTCGGCGTCGATTGACCCGCATGGCAGGATCGCGGGCATGGCTTCTTGGGCACACCTCGAGATCACTGTCGACGACCAGGGCAACGTGGAGGTCGGCGGCTACAACGCCGACCCGGAGCAGCTCGTCGCGGACACGGAGTCGTGGGAGGACCTGCTGTCCTCCCTCGGCATCAACGGCTGGGAGCTGGTGCAGGTGATCCCCGGCGTGGAGACGACGTACTGGTTCAAGCGGCAGTCCTGACGAGGGCTTGATGACAGAGCTGCACGACCGCTTCCGCGCGGCCTCGGCGACTGCGGAGTCGATCTTCTGGCGTCCGCCGTCGACCCCGGCGGCGATGTTCCGCGACCTCGCGGCGTACGCCGAGGAGCACGACGTCGAGTGGGACCGGTACGGCGAGCGCGGCGCGGTCGAGCAGCTCGAGGCGCGGGTCGCCGAGCTGCTCGGCAAGCCCGCCGCGGTGATGTTCCCGAGCGGCGTGATGGCGCAGCAGGCGGTCCTGCGGGCGTGGTGCGACCGGTCCGGCTCGCGACGCGTCGCGCTGCCCGACCTCTCGCACCTCCTGCACCACGAGCAGGACGGCCCGCGCCGCGTGATGGGCCTCGAGCTCGAGCCGCTGACCACCGGTCGCGAGACCCCGACCGCAGAGGCGCTGGCGAAGGTCGGCGGACGCCTCGGCGCCGCGATGGTCGAGCTGCCGCTCCGCGACGCCGGCTGCCTGCTGCCGACCTGGGACGAGCTCGTCGAGCTCTCCGCGGCGGCCCGCGAGCGCGGCGTACCGCTGCATGCCGACGGTGCCCGGATCTGGGAGTCGGTGCCCCACTGGGACAAGCCCCTGGCCGAGGCGGCCGCCCTCTTCGACTCGATGTACGTCTCCCTCTACAAGGGCCTCGGCGGCACGAGCGGCGCGCTCGTGGTGTGTCCCGAGGACCTCGCCGGCGAGCTGCGCTCGTGGCGTCAGCGGTTGGGCGGCACGATCTTCTCGATGACCACCGCCGCGGTCGGCGGGCTCCAGGGGCTCGACGAGCACCTGGGGAAGTTCGCCGCCTACCGCACGTGGGCGATCGACCTCGCCGCCGCGCTCCAGGAGCGCGGGATCCGCACCTTCCCCGAGGTGCCGCACATCGCGACGTTCCTGGCGTACGCCGAGGGCACGGCCGACGACGTCAACGAGCGGGTCGTCACCTTCTCCGAGCAGCGCGGCATCGTCCCGTCGGGCCTGTGGCGCGACGCCCAGGTGCCGGGCTGGGTCGAGACCGAGCTGACCTGCTACGAATCCGCGATCGTGCGCGATCCGGCAGAGGTGGCGGGGCTGGTGGCCGAGGCACTCGCTATCGTCCTCCCGTGAGTGCCCAGGCCCCTTCCGCAGTCATCCTCGTCCGCGCGACCAGCTTCGTCCCCAACCCGGCGACCGCCGCGGACAACGCGTTCCAGGCCGATGCCCCCGCCGGCCAGTCCGACGAGGCGACGTCGGCGAAGGCCCTCGCCGAGATGGACGGGCTCGCCGCCGCGCTGCGAGCGGTCGGCGTACGGGTCCACGTCTTCGACGACGACGACCACACCCGCCCCGACAGCGTGTTCCCCAACAACTGGCTCTCCACCCACGCCGGCGGCACGGTCGCGGTCTACCCGATGTACGCCTCCAACCGCCGGCACGAGCGGCGCGCGGACGTGCTGGAGATGCTCAAGTCGGAGTACCGCGTGCAGGCGATCATCGACTACTCCGGGCTCGAGCCCGACGGCATCTTCCTCGAGGGCACCGGCGCGATGGTGCTCGACCACATCTCTCGTGTGGCCTACACCGCGCGTAGCCACCGTGCGGACGTGGCCGTGCTGGAGCGCTTCTGCACCGACTTCAACTACGAGCCGATGGCGTTCGACTCGGTCGACTCCGAGGGCGTGCCGGTCTACCACACCAACGTCCTCGCCTGCGTCGGCACGGACGTCGCCATGATCGCCCTCGAGATGATCCCCGACGAGACCCGTCGCGAGGAGGTGCGCGAGCGCCTCGCTGTCACAGGGCGCACGATCATCGAGCTGACCGAGGAGCAGATCCGCGAGTTCGCCGGCAACGCCGTCGAGCTGTGCGGGCGTACGTCGACGGGCAAGCGCCGTTACGTGATGGCGATGTCGGCCCGTGCCAAGGCGTCGCTGCGTCCCGACCAGGTCGCCGCGATCGAGGAGTCGTGCGAGATCGTCGCCGTCGACATCCCCACGATCGAGCTGGCCGGTGGGTCGGTGCGCTGCATGATCGCGGGCGTCCACCTCGACCACCGGCCCGAGCAGCTGCCCGAGCCCGGCGAGAACGTCGTCGCGATCAACGAGGACAACCCGGTCACGCCGGACGGCCGCTTCGTGGCCAAGGAGTACGCCTGATCCTCGCCGGACCGGGTGGCGTCAGCTGATCGTGATCGGCTGGCCGCTCGAGACGAGCCGCCAGTCCACCGAGGCGAACTGGGCGGGGTCGATGGTCTCGTGGGCGATCACCCAGTCGATGATCAGCTGCCGGATCTCGTTCTGCCGGTTGTAGACCACGGGCGCCGTGCTCACGTGCGGGAACCCGCCGCCGCCGGACTGCCGGTAGTTGTTGACCGCCATCGCGAACTCCTGGCCGGCGGTCACCGCCACACCGTCGTACGCCAGGCCGACGATGCGCGAGCCGACCGGCTGCGAGACGTCGATGTCGTAGGTCAGGGGAGCGTCGAGACCCGCCACCGAGTCGAAGTTGTAGTCCGGGATGCTGGGCGTGCCGGCGTTCGTCAGGTCGCCGATCGCGAACGGCCCGGGGCCGGAGACCTGCTTGAAGTAGCGGGCCGAGTACTCCAGGTAGTCCTTGACCTGCGCGGCGGTGACCTTCACGCCGAGCAGCGTGTTGTCGTAGATGTAGAGACCCGCCACGTCGCGCACGGACACCTGGCCGGCCGGGAACGACGCCGACCGGTTGAAGGGCGCGGCGATCGACAACACGGGCAGGGCCGCGTCGGCTCCGGTGAGGCCCGCCTTGACCGCGTCGGCCTGGACGAACTGCACGAAGTCGATGATCGGCACGTCCTCGACCACTGCACGGGCAGCGGACAGCGCGGTCGTCGAGGTGCCGACCGGCGAGTTGACGTAGGTCACGACCGTGTCGTGCTGCTTGCGCACGGCGGCCAGCACGGCAGGGTCCCCCGACACGGTGTTCGAGTTGAGCAGCTGGCCCTGCGACTTCAGCACCCGCCAGCGACCACCCACGTGGTGGAGGTCGAGGTCCATGACCGCGACCCGCATGCCCCAGTAGAGAGGCTCGGTGAGCAGCACGTCCTGGCCGGTCTTCGCGTTGGTGACGTGGCGATCGGCGATGTCCTTGTGGGCGTGGCCCACCAGGATCGCATCGACGCCGGGCACCTGCTCGGCGACCAGCGCGGCCGCGTTCTCGATGTAGGGGAGCGCGTCGCCGTACGACGACGAGCCGTCGGTGCCGCTGTGCGCGCTGATGACCACCACGTCGCAGCCGCGGCGCTTGAGCTCGGGCACGAACTTCCTGGCCTGCTCGACCAGCCCGGGGAACTCCAGCCGGCCTTCGACGTTGGCCTTGTCCCAGATCGCGATGCCGGGGTTGGTCAGCCCGAGCACGCCGACAGTGAGGTCGGGAGCGCCGCGCACCTTGAACCGCTTGATGACGTAGGGCGCGAAGACCGGCCGGCCGGTGGCTGGGTCGACGGCGTTGGCACCGAGCAGGGGGAAGTCGAGCTGCGACTCGAACGTCCGCAGGGTGTCGATGCCGTAGTTGAACTCGTGGTTGCCGAGAGCCGCGGCGTCGTAGCCGACGAGGTTCATCGCGTTGGCCATCGGGTGTGTGGCGCCACCGGTGATCGGCTCGATCCGCGCGTAGTAGTAGGAGAGCGGCGTGCCCTGGATGGTGTCGCCCGCGTCGAGGGTCAGCACCGGCTGGCTGCCGAGCTCGGCACGCGCGGCCTTGATCAGGGTCGCTGCCTTGGCGATGCCGATGTCGTCGTGGGCGGCGTTGTCGAACTCGAGGTTCTTGAAGTAGTCCCAGTTGAAGACGTTGCCGTGCAGGTCGGTCGTCCCGAGCACGGTGAGCCGCGTCTGGTGACGACCCGGCTTCGCGGATGCAGGCAGCGGCTGGGCCACGAAACCGGCGGCGGTGAGGGCGGCGGCGCCCGTGACGACGGCACGGCGCGACGGGATGGGCTGCGAAGTCATGGTGGAACCACTTTCCGAGAGAGTCCGAGAGTCCGAGGGGCGGCCGGCTGACCGGGCGCCCGGACCATCTACCTACACGACCTCCGTCCGGGTCAACCTTTCTGGGGTGAAGGCTCGGTGACGGGAGAGGGCGCGCGCTCCGAGGCGTACATCCGGAACAGCCAGTACGCCGAGACCGCGCACAGCAGGTGCCAGACCGCGTGCCCCTGCAGCAGGGAGCGCGGATCGCACCAGCCGGCGTTGGTCAGCAGCCAGATCGTGAACGCGACGAGCATCGAGGCGAGGGCGACGACCCCGTGGCGGAAGACGATCACGGTCCCGGCGCGACGCCAGACGATCGTCTCGAGGACCACGGCGGTCACGAGCAGCACGCCGAACGCAACGTTTCCGGCGAAGTGGACGACCGGCACGTCGCCGGTCCAGAGCCCCGCGAGCTCACAGGCGGCGACGCATGCGACGTACGCAGCCACGAACGCGGCCGTGCCGGCTCGCGCCCAGCGGACCCACGCCCACGACGCGGCGAAGCCTGCGACGAGGTACATGCTGAGCATGTCGAGGTGGCCGCCCCACTCGCTCTGGGAGGCGTGCATCGCGGCGGAGCCGGGCCCGAGCAGGACCACCACGCAGGCGAAGAAGGTCGCGACGGTGCGCGACATGACGGCATCGACGCGAAGGCGTCCGGCGTGACGGGCGACCAGCAGGCCGGCGACGACGAAGCCCGCGTTGGAGTAGGTGTTGGCGGGCTGGCGGACCAAGCCGTCGTGGGCCGCCTCGCAGAAGTTCGCGCCGCGACCGACGTCGGGGCCGAGCCAGCCCTGGGTGAGGGCGAGCGCCAGGAGGCCAACGGAAACGAGGGTGACCGCGCCGGTGATCGCGACGGGCCTGGTCATGGGTCGATCAGATCACGCCCGCCGTGATCGCACCGTCGTCCTGGCCGCGCGTCACCTGCCGCGGACGTCCAGCCGGACTCGGCGACCTGTTCGTCAGGCACATCGGGGGTCGTGATGCTGGGGTGCGACGCGACCGGTCGTGGCCGTCGCCGCCGACCGAGAGGACCTGCGCCATGGTGACCTTCGCTGGAGTCGACCACGCGTCGTTCACCGTCACCGACCTCGATCGGAGCCAGCTCTTCTACGCCTCGGTGCTCGACTTCGTGCCTCTGCTCGATGTGGGCTACGGGCGCATCCTCATGCATCCCGGCACGGGTTTCACCCTCTCGCTGATGAAGCACGACGGGGCCCACGGCGGTGCGTTCACCGAGCTGACGACCGGCCTCGACCACCTCGGCCTCACCGCCGCGACCCGCGCCGACCTGGAGGACTGGGAGCGCCGCTTCGACGCGCTGGGCGTGACGTACACGCCCATCCGCGTCATGGAATTCGGATTCCACCTCAACTTCCGCGACCCCGACGACATCGCGCTGGAGCTCTCGGCTCCCAACGAGCACCTGGTGGCAGCCAAGAAGGCCCTCGCCGACGGCCAGACCAGTCAGGCGGACATCGACGCCTTCATCGACGAGCACGAGCTCGACCTGCCGCAGGCGGGCAAGGACTGACCCGACTCGATCCCCGCAATGCACCTGAGGACAAGCCCTCTGCACCACACTTCCTGCCGTGACACGCCTGTGGCCCCGCCGGGTGGTTCGGCGGGTCCTGTCTTCGAGAGGCCGACGTGGTGCGCTTCGCGCCCCTCGGCGGCCTCTCGATCAGGGGGCGGGGTCAAGGTCGGTCGGGCGGCTCGGGCTCGTCAGACCGAGTGGTCCCGGTGCGGTCGCGGCGGTAGCGATGGCCGTGCGGTGAGGTCCACTCGAAGACTCCCGGCGCGACCATGTGGTAGGTCCAAGCAGTGAAGGTCTTGAGCCTGTGGTGGTAGCGACACAGCGCCGCGAGGTTCGACGTGGTGCTCGGACCGGGCTGTGGTCGGCCCTCGGATTCGGCGTCCTGGTCGAACTCCACGACATGATCGATGTCGCAACCCCTGGCCGGTCGGGTGCACCACGGGAACACGCAGGACCGGTCGCGGAGAACGATCTGTTCGCGGATCCGGTCCGGGACGGCGTACGCCGGCGTCGAGAGCTCGGCGTTGAGGTCGATGACGGGCTTGATGGTGACCTTGGTGAGGGAGTCGCCACACCAGCCCTTGATCTGGTCGAGCAGGACCAGCCGCTGGCCTTCCTCGAGCCGACCGGTCGGACCGAACACCGTCGTGTCGCCGGCTGACGCTGCGTCGAAGTGGGCGTGGAGGACGACCTCGCGGGTGGCCGGCAGGCCGTTGCCACCGAGGGTGCCGATGGAGCCCTGGGTGAACAGGTCCAGGGCGGTCTGGGTGCGGGCGAGGTCGCCGAGGGCCTTGGCGCGGCGTACGTCGAGCGTCTCGGTCGACCCGAGCGCCTTCTGCAGTGCAGCGCCGTTGACGAGGGACCGGTCGAGGTCGAGGGCGTCGGCGAGGTCGAGGTCGGCCTCGACGTGCAGCGTCCCCGCAAAGTGGACATCGTCCTTGTTGACCGTCACGTGGCGAGGGTCGACGGAGAGGTAGCCGTCCTCGGGATCAGACGCCGGGTCCGCGGCAGCCAGCTCGTAGCGCTTGATGGTCTCGGCGACGAGTCGGTCGAGCTGCGCGGTGCCGATGCGTCCGGCGACAGCGGACACCTGGCCATCGATCCAACGCACGGCGTCCATCGTGAGCGCGGGAGCAGTGTGGATGGTGGTCTCGGCGACGATCCGGGCCCGCCAGGGCGGCACCTGTCCGGCGTGGACCTGTGCCCACAAGCGGGGGAGTCGGTGGCGGAGCTCGAGGGCGTGGCCGATGAGCTTCTTCGCCGCGGTGCTGGAGACGCCGAGGACGGCGCCGAGCTCGGCGATGCAGAACTCCGCCACCAGCGGGCACCCGGGACCGGCGATGGGCTCCTCGTGCTCGCAGCCGGGGACGGTGAACGCGGCTGCGGTGTGGATCGACTCGGGCGGGTGGAGATCGGCCCAGCGGGCGGCGACCTCGAGGAGCTCCGCGGCTGCCTGGTCCTCAGCCGCCTTGCGGTCACGAGCCAGCGCGAGCAGGGCGGAGGCCGAGAGGTCGTCTCCGACCCTCTCCTTCACCTGCTCCAGCGCCTCGATCATGTGTTCTATTGTAGGTGAGAACACCGACAGTCAAGCTGTCGTCCACAGGCCACATTTCCTCGAGGATCAGCCGTGGATTCGAGGCTCGCTGCGTTCGCACGTCAACCACTGAGGGCGGGAGCGCGCTGCGCGACCGCGGGGGATCAGAGCCAGGTGCCGCGGTACGTCGAGTCCACGGAACCGCGTTGGTCGCCCCGTCCGGGCGCGCCGTAGGCCTCGCTCTCGCGGTAGGGCTGGGGAGCGACGAATGCATGGGTCACGGCGGCGGCGACGACGAGGAAGACGACGTCGCACCACAGCGTGAGCACGATGATGGTGCGGCTGCCGGACGGCACGGTCACCAGCAGCGAGGCGGCGCCGACCACGACCGAGGCGATGGCGTACAGCTTCCACACGCGACCTGGGTGCGCCGACGGGCGGATGCTCATGCCTCGAGTGTGGCCCACCAGCGGGTAGTTGGCGAGATGCCCCTGAGATGCTGGCGCCGTGATCCCCAGCCCCCGCCGTACGGCGATGCTCCTCGTCGGCTGCGTCGTGCTGGGCACGGGCGTGGCCATGCTGCTCGCGGCGGACCTCGGCTCCGACGGCTACTCGACCTTCGTCAACGGGATCGCGCTGTCGACCGGGCTGGCGTTCTGGATCGCGAACGCCCTCGTGGGCGCGGTGCTGGTGGCGCTCGCGGCACTGCGGCACGTACGCCCCGGGGTGGGCACGGTCGTGCAGGTCGTCCTGGTCGGGGTGGTGGTCGGGGTCGTGCTCGACCTGCTGGAGACGCCGGACTCCCTGGTGTGGCGCGCGGTGCTGCTCGTGGCGGCGTTCCCGGTGCTGGCCGTCGGGATCGCGCTCTACCTCGGCAGCCACACCGGAGCGGGCCCGGCGGAGGCCGCGGCGCTGGCGTGGGACCCGCCGGTCGCCTTCAAGTGGAGCTACAGCGTGGTCCAGGGTGGGGGAGCGCTCGGTGGCTGGCTGCTGGGCGCCACCATCGGCGTCGGCACCCTCGCGGTGATCTTCCTCCTCGGTCCTGCGGTGGACCTCGCGGCGCGGATCCTGTCCGTCGATCTCCACCAGCAGACGGATCCGCCGGTCGACCAACGCGCCTAGGGTCGACGACATGTTGATCGTCGAGGACCTCTTCCTGCTGATGCGTCGCGACGACGGCAAGCCGGCGAGTGCAGGGATGCAGCGCGACTACGGACTCGCCGCGGCCGTGATCACCGACCTGGTCCTTGCCGAGCGGATCACGCTGAGTGATCACAAGGACCCGCGGATGACGGTCCTCGTGCCCGGTCCGGCCGGCCACTCCGGCCCTCGATGCTGCGATGGCACGGCTCGAGCAGCGGGACGGCAAGAAGCTGTCGTCACTGGTCACCGACGGCAAGCTGGCGGTCGAGGCGCAGGTCGCCGCCGCCCTGGCGTCCGCCGGTGTCATCGACATCGAGGAGAAGCGGGCGATGGGGCTGGTCCCGGCGAAGTATCCCGTCCTCGATCCCGAGCCCGAGCGACGTGTGCGCGAGCAGCTGCGAGTGGTGCTCCAGGGAGGTACGCCTCGCCCCGAGGACGCCACGCTGCTGGCCATCCTCCAGGGGCTCGGCGTCGCGCCGAAGGTGCTCGCCGACGAGAAGGGGACGCTCGGTCGTCGCGACCTCAGGCGACGCATCGAGGAGGTGTCGAGCCAGGTCAAGGCCGGCGACGCGGTCGCCAAGGCGATCGCCGCGATGAACGCCGCGATCATGACGGCCACGATCATCCCTGTCATCGCCGCCGGCGCCAGCGGCTCCTGAGGCCTCAGCCCGACGCGGGCAGGCTGGTGAGCACGCGTACGGCGAAGTCGGTCGTGAAGTCGTTGTCGAGGAACCGCACCACCTTGGTCACCCGGTCGACGTCGAGCGGGAGCAGCCCGCGCGAGCCCGGCACGTCGGGCGTGAGGCCCAGGTCGAGGTCGTGGCGCCCCGACATCATCTGCACGTTGAAGTCGTAGCGCTCGCGGGCACCCGGCTCGCGCAGGCGGCGTACGACGGTGGGGCCGATGCGGCGACCGCCGGTCTCGGTCGCCCAGTCGTCGAAGGCACCGAGCAGCGCCTGGCCGTCGTTGTGGTCGATGTCGGCCCACACCGCGTCCATCGAGCCGGCGACGTCGAGGAGGATCGCGGCCGTCTTCTCGCCGATGCCCTGGACGCCGGGGAGGTTGTCGCTGGAGTCACCGCGCATGGCGGCGAAGGCGAGGTAGTTGCTCGCCCGGACGCCGTACATGTTGAAGAGCTTGGCCGGGTTGAGCATCGGGGAGCCGTGGATGCCGCCGTCGATGAGCCGCAGCACCTGCGTGTGCGGGCTGATGTGGGCGAAGGCGTCGCGGTCGGAGGTGATGATGACGCAGTCCCAGCCGTTGTCCTCGGCCCAGGTCGCCCCCGACGCGTTGACGTCGTCGGCCTCGAGACCGGCAGGCGTGACTGTGGCGAGGCCGAGGGCGTCGAGCAGGGCAGCGGCCCGGTCGAGCTGGTCGATCAGCTCGGCGTCCTTCTCGGCGCGGCCGGCCTTGTAGTCGGGATAGGCGTCGCGGCGTACGGACCCGGTGCGGTCGTCGAGCCCGAAGACCACGGCGTCCGGAGCGATCGTGTCGATCGACTCGAGGATCTGGCGGAGCATCCCGTGCAACGCCCAGATCGGGCGGCCCTGGCGGTCGCGCAGCCCGGTGTGCGCCCGCGCGTGGTGGTTGCGGTGCAGCAGCGAGGGCGCGTCGACGACGAGCAGGAGGCGACGGGTGCGGGCGGGGTCGGTCATGGTGATCGTCGCCAGCCTAGGTGCTGGCGGTGACGCAGCGGTCAGGACCAGCGCGCGAGCACGTACAGCTCGAAGTCGGCCTCCCGGTGCTCGACCAGCACGCGGGCACCCGTCGCGAGGAACGCCTCGTGCACGGCCCGACCGGTGAGCGGCCAGCCGACGATCTCGTGCCGCCAGTGGCACAGCAGCAGGTGTCCGTCGTCAGTGAGGGCGTCGCGGGCCCGCGCGACCGCCTCGCCGAGCTCGCCAGGGCTGAGGAAGTAGCCGACCTCGGAGATCGACACCAGGTCGAAGCGGCCCTCGGGCCACTCGTCGGGGATCCGGGCCCGGCGTACGTCGACGTGGTCGAGACCCGCCGTGCGACGCGCGGCGAGGTCGACCGCGGTCTGGCTGGAGTCGACCGCGAGGAGCTGGTCGCACCTGCCCGCCAGGTCGACGGCGAGCGCACCGACCGAGCAGCCGACCTCGAGCACCCGGCCGTAGTGCTCGTCGGGGAGGCTGGCGAGGGTGACCCCGCGCTTGCGGCGTTCGTAGAAGGAGTCGACGTCCCAGGGATCCTCGCTCTGCTCGTGGACCTGGTCGAACACGTCGTCGGGCGGCGAGGTGCTCACCACGTCGCCGATCCGCTGCGGAGGAGGTCCTCGCCGAGGGCGGCCTGGTCGCGCTCCGCGTGCCACTGGCGCAGGTAGAGCTCGAGGTCGGCCACTCGGCGCGCGTGGTCCTCGTCGGTGGCCAGTGGTCCCGGGCCCAGGCCGTGGGCGGCGCGACGCAGCACGTCCTCGGCGGCGATCGCGACGACCTCGCGGACGCGAAGCGCCGCCCGCCACCCGTCGGCGCCGGTGAGCCGCCCCGCGTCGACGGCGTACGCCGCCTCCTCCAGCACGCAGCGGGCCGCGTGGAGGTGGGCGTCGACGGCACCGAGGTGCATCAGCGCCACCTGGTCAGGAGGTCGGCCGCCGGCCGCAGCCACCATCCGGCGGGCGATCCCGACGGCACCGCCGAACCACACGGCGGCGACACCGATGCCACCCCATGCGAAGCCGGGCCGCTCGAGGTACCAGCCCGGCTCGCCGACGGCGGCCGCCGGCACGGCCACGAAGTCCACCGGCCCGGAGTCGACCGCGGTGAGCCCGCGCGCCACCCACGTCCCGGTCACCGCGGTGACACCCGGGTGCGACAGGTCGACGGCGAAGAGCTGTCGCTCGTCGCCGACCCGAGCGCTGACCAGGGCGCGGTCCAGCACGCCGGCGAGCGAGCACCAGTGCTTGCGTCCGTCGAGGACGTAGGAGCTCCCGTCGGCGGTGGCGCGCAGCGGCTCACCCGGCCCCTCTGCGGCGAAGACGCCCCAGGTGCCCGGCTCGGCGGTGACGTCGGCCTGCGAGAGGATCGCGAGTGCGTCGAGGTGCGGCTCCAGGGTCCGCGCCACGGTCAGGTCGACGGCGGCGACGCTCGCCAGGGCGGACCACAGGTGGAGCGTGCCACCACCGGGAACGGGCAGCCGGGCGCCCGCGGCGTGGGCGAGCGCGAGCGAGGCCGGCACGTCGCCGGCTGCGCCCTGTGCCTGCTCGACGAGGGCTGCCAGCTCGCTCCGTTCGTCGGTCGTGGCCGGCCCGAGGGGCACCGGCGCGAGCTCAGGCACGTACGTCGCGGTCCCAGTGCCGGAGCGAGGCGCACCGGGTCACGAACACCGCAGCGTCCTCTGCCGAGGCCACCTCCACGAAGCCCTCGTCGGGTTCCACGCCCGCCGCGGTGAGGAGCGCGCCCGCGTCAGCGCCCTGTCCGATGAGCTTGTGGTGGGCGAACGCATCGCTGACGAAGTCCTTGGCGGCCGCGCGGCCGGCGAGATCGCTGGCCCCGTCTGCGGAGGGGAGCAGCGCCACGGCGTCGAAGAGCACGGACGGGCCGCCGTCGATCGCATGGTCGGGCGTGAGGGTGCCACCGCCCTTGAGCCTGACCGGGCCGATCGCCGGCGCGACGTACTCCACGACGGCGCCGGCATCCTCGAACGCCGAGGCCACCGCGTGGACGACCGCCTTGTCGGAGCCGTTGGTCACGAGGACACCCAGCTTGCGCCCGGCGAAGGAGGTCGGACCGTTGAGCAGGATGCTCAGGGCCGGCGACTCCGGCAGGTCCGTCCGCGTCGGCACCGCGGCCTCGGCCGCATCGGGCAGCGGCATCGCGAGCGTGTCGGCCACACCCTGGGCGAGGTCCTCGTGGACGTTGCGCAGGTTGGCGAGCATCCGGGTCCGGATCTTCGGCTCCTCCACCTTGGCGAGCTCGAAGGAGAAGGCGGCGACGATGTGGTCGCGCTCCACCTCGGTCTGGCTGAGGAAGAACTGCCGGGCCTGGCTGTAGTGGTCGGCGAACGACTCCGCGCGCAGGCGTCGGGTCGGACCCGTCTCCTGCCGCATCACGCTCTCGTAGCCCTGGACGACGTCGGCCCGGGGGCCACGGTCGTCACCGGTCAGCGAGTTGGGCTCGTAGTTGCCGCGGCCCTCCTGCAACGAGGTCTGCATGTGGCCGTCACGCTGGAAGTGCATGACCGGGCACCGCGGAGCGTTGACCGGGAGCTGGGTGAAGTTGGTGCTGCCGAGGCGCTTGAGCTGGGTGTCGAGGTAGGAGAAGTTGCGTCCCTGCAGCAGTGGGTCGTTGCTGAAGTCGATGCCGGGGATCACGTTGTGCGTGCCGAAGGCGACCTGCTCGTTCTCGGCGAACATGTTGTCGACCACGCGGTCGAGGGTGAGCCGGGCGATCACCCGGACCGGCAGCACCTCCTCGGGGATCAGCTTGGTCGCGTCGAGGACGTCGAAGTCGAACTCGTCGGCGAACGCCTCGTCGAAGACCTGGACGCCGAGGTCCCACTGCGGCAGGTCGCCGCTCTCGATGGCGGCGTAGAGGTCGCGGCGGTGGAAGTCGGGGTCGGCGCCGTTGATCTTGAGCGCCTCGTTCCACACCACCGACTGCAGGCCCTGGCGCGGCTTCCAGTGGAACTTCACGAAGGTGTCGTCCCCGTCGGCGTTGACGAAGCGATAGGTGTGGACACCGAAGCCCTCCATGAAGCGGAACGAGCGCGGGATCGCGCGGTCGCTCATCGCCCACATCAGCATGTGCGTCGACTCGGGCATGAGGGAGACGAAGTCCCAGAAGGTGTCGTGCGCCGACGCCGCCTGCGGCCAGCCGCGGTCCTGCTCCTCCTTGACCGCGTGGACGAGGTCGGGGAACTTCGTCGCGTCCTGGATGAAGAAGACCGGGATGTTGTTGCCGACGAGGTCCCAGTTGCCCTCCTCGGTGTACATCTTCACCGCGAAGCCGCGTACGTCGCGGGCCAGGTCGGGGGAGCCGAGGTTGCCCGCCACCGTGGAGAACCGGACGAACGCCTCGGTCTTCTTGCCCGTGCGCTGGAACGGTGCGGCGCGGGTGAGGTCGGGGATCGCGTCGAGGCACTCCAGCGTGGCGTGGGCGCTGTAGCCGCGGGCGTGCACGACCCGCTCCGGGATGCGCTCGTGGTCGAAGTGGAAGATCTTGTCGCGGAGCGCGAAGTCCTCGAGCAACGTCGGCCCGCGGTCACCGACCTTGAGCGAGTTCTGCCCGTCGCCGAGCGGCACGCCCGTCGACGTCGTCATCCGTTCTCCGCGCTTGACGCCCTGGTGCAGCTCGTCTCCCTCCCCGCGCTCGTCCGGCGTGGTCGTGCTCGGTCGCTTGGTCGCCATGGAAGCCCCCAGAGAGTGGTGGGGCGCAGGAGCGCGCCCGGCCTCCGACGCTAGGCGCGAGGAACCACAGCGGGTCACCCCCGCATGGGCGGTCGCTTCGGCGACGGAGGTCGACGGAGCTGCGCGCCGGACAGGGCTCAGCTCCCGTAGAGCACGTCGCTGCGCGGTCGGACGGGACACGCCGCGTTCGCCTCGGTGACCCGCCCGCGCGGCAGCTCCAGCTGGGGCTGCCAGCCCTCGTCCTCGCCCGAGGCGACGAACTGCCGGCGGCTCGGCGGGGCGCTGACCTCGATGCCCAGCCCGGCCAGGCAGGGGACGTAGGAGCTCGGTGAGGAAGTCGTAGACGATGCCGCGCTGCTCCTCGTCCAGCGGCGTCGAGTAGCGCGGGTCGACCGTGTACTCGGCGGTGCACACGTACGTCGCGAGCCGGAGTGCCTGCTGGTCCTCGCTCGGGACGCGGCTGGAGTCGATGCCGCCGTCGGCCGTGTAGCCGACCGGGAACCCCTCCCCGCGGAGGCAGCCCAGCATCGACGGGGCCCACTCCTCCGGGGTGATCCACCGGACCAGGTCGACGCCGGGCACGTTGCTCAGATCGAGCCCGCTGGCCTCGGCGTCGAGGGTGGCCCGTCGCGCACTCTGCTTGTCGGCCTCGCTCATCGTGACGCTCGCGCTGATCGGTGTGGCCGGCCGCCAGTCGGAGACGGGCGGCGGCGCACCCCAGATCCGGGTGGTCACCGGGCGGGGCGTGGTCGGCGCGCTGGATGCGGGCGCCGGGGAGGCGACCTCGGCCATGCCGCCGGGCGTCCCCGTCTGAACAGCGGTAGCCGCGAGGAGCGTCATCGCCGCCACGCCGAGCGCAGCCGTGCCGGTGCGGACCCGTGTGCGTCGGCTGCCGCGCCGAGCAGCGTCGTTCACGACCCGGGTGGCGTCCAGTGGCTCGTACGCCTCGGACGTGCGCTGCATCAGGTGCCGGACGTCGGGCGCGTCGTCGGTCGGGTGGAGAGTCATGGCTTGGTCCTCTCGGGAGATGTGGGAGCCCCGGCGTAGTCGGCCGACAGCAAGGGCCGGATCCGAGCCAGTGCGCGGGACGTGCGGGTGCGCACCGCCGCGGACGTGAGTCCCAGCTGGTCACCGACGTCGGGCGGTGACGCGTCGTCGAAGAAGCGCAGGACCACGATGGTCCGGTCGAGCGGGGACAGGGTGTCGAGTGCCCGGAGCAGGTCGAGGCGTACGTCGTGGTCGACTGCGACCGGGCGGTCCGGAAGCGTGGCGGTGGGACGCTCGGTGGAGCTGCGCTTGCGTCGTCCGCTGATGAACGTGTTCAGCATCGTGGTGCGGGCATAGCGCAACGGGTCGGACGTGCGGGTGACCTTGTTCCAGTGCACGTAGAGCTTCACCAAGGTGTCCTGCACGAGGTCCTCGGCGGCGTGGTGGTTGCCGGTGAGCAGCCAGGCGATCCTGCCCAGGCGCTGCACGTGAGCGTGGGCGAAGTCGTCGAAGCTGTCCGCGTGGTGCATGGGTCCTCTCCGGCGTCAGTGGTGGTCGAGCCCTCGATCACCAAGACGCGATGGCAGGACTCCTTGTTACACGCGACCTGCAGTCTCCTGCGCTCGACCATTTCGTAGGGTCGGGGCCAGAGACCGGTACGACACCACGAGCAGGAGACATGTCTTGATCTTCATCACCGCCAAGTTCGCCGTGTTGCCCGAGCACGCCGAGGCGTGGCCCGAGATCTCGCGGGCCTTCACCGAGGCCACCCGCGCGGAGGAGGGATGCCTCTGGTTCGACTGGTCGCGCAGCCTCGACGACCCGACCGAGTACGTCCTGGTCGAGGCGTTCCGCGACGGCGACGCCGGGGGAGCGCACGTGGGCTCGGAGCACTTCCGGGCCGCGCAGACCGAGCTGCCGCCCTACCTCGCATCGACGCCGAAGATCGTGAGCCAGGCGGTCGACCAGGACGACTGGAACGAGCTCGGCGAGATGCAGGTCGACTGACGCAGTCGGGACCGAGGTCCCCCACGCCGGGGACGTAAGCCCCTGCCGGGCGCGCGCGGTCGGCGCAAGGCTGCAGGCATGACCACGACACTGCCCCTCCTGGTGGCGTACGACGGCTCCGTCGACGCCCGCCGCGCCCTGACCTGGACCGCCAGTGAGTCCCTCCGGAC
The DNA here is from genome assembly GCA_963711175.1 of uncultured Actinomycetota bacterium. Lineage (GTDB taxonomy): Bacteria > Actinomycetota > Actinomycetes > Propionibacteriales > Nocardioidaceae > Nocardioides. The sequence goes on along the minus strand of CAVQDC010000027.1, from coordinate 120,885 downwards.
CGGGGTGCCCGTGCACGTCCTGGCCGTGAACGAGGTCCTGACGCCGACGTGGAGCGGGGTCGGCGGCTCCCTCGTCGTCACCGATGGCTACGTCCTCGACTCCACCACCTTGTTGGAGGAGGCCGAGAAGATCCTCGCCGACGAGGGCGTGACCGACGTGACGACCGGGCAGCGCACCGGCGCCGTGGTGCCGGAGCTGGTGCACGCCGCGGCTTCCGCCTCGACACTGGTGATCGGCAGCCGGGGCCACGGATCGGCTGACGAGGCACTGATGGGCTCGGTCAGCCAGCACCTGGCCCGGCACGCGACCTGTCCCGTCATCGTCGTCCGCGAGACCAAGGACCCCGACTCCCGGCGGATCATCGTCGGCATCGACGGGTCCGGCACCAGTGCCGCGGCCCTCGAGTACGCCTGCCGCCGGGCCGAGACGACGGGTGAGACGGTCGTCGCGATCCACGGGTTCCACGTGCACGCGCCGTCGACCGACGTGTGGGCCGCCGCCCCGCGGAGCGCGGACGGCTCGGACCGCGAACGGCTCCTCGCCGAGAGCGTCGCCGGGGTCCGCGACGACCACCCCGACGTACGCCTCGAGCAGGAGGTGGTCGCGGTGTCACCCGGCCGGTGCCTGGCGGACGCGTCAGAGAGCGCCTCCCTGGTCGTCGTCGGATCGCGCGGGCTCGGCTGGTTCGGCGGCCTCCTGCTCGGCTCGGTCAGCCAGACGGTGCTGCACCGCGCGGCCTGCCCGGTCGCCATCGTGCGCTGACCCTCACCCGGCTCAGGGTCGCAGCAGGATCTTCCCGCGGCGACCCGGCTCGGCGCTGGCGCGAGCGGCATCCGAGATCTCGTCGAGTGCGTAGACCTTCTCGACGGGCAACGTCAGCGTGCCCGAGCCGATGCCGCTGACCAGCTCGCCCATCAGTGCGGCCCGCTTCTCGCGGTCCATCGCCGGGAACACCTTGCTGCCCCAGAAGCCCTTGACCACGACCTGCTTGAAGATGACGTCGCCCGACGAGATCTCCAGCGTGGGCGAGGCCATCGCGCCGAAGACCACCAGCACGCCGTCCTCGGCCAGCAGCGACACCACGTCGCCGGCGGCGGACCCGCCGACCGAGTCGACGCCTGCCACGATCGTGGCGTCGCCGACGATCTCCTTGACCCGGTCGCGCCAGCCGTCGTCGTCCGTCGCGACGATCCGCTCGATGCCCTGGTCGCGCAGCTCCTCGACGCCGTCGGCGCGACGGACCAGACCGAGGACGTTCACGCCGCGCGCGGCAGCCAGCTGGGCGACGAGCCGACCGACGGCACCGTTCGCGGCGTTCTGGACGATCCAGTCGCCCTCGGACAGCTCGAGGAAGTCGATCAGGGCGATCGCGCTGAACGGCATCGAGACCAGCTGGGCGGCTGCCTCGTCGGTCATCCCGTCCGGGACGGGGACCAGTCCGGCGGCGGGGGCGACGATGAGCTCGGCCCAGGCGCCGAAGCTGCCGCCGGTCGCGACCCGCTGGCCGACGCTCAGGTGCTCGACCCCCTCGCCGATCGCTTCCACGACGCCGACGGCCTCGGTGCCGGCACGGGCGGGCATCTCGGGCTTGAAGCCATAGCTTCCGCGTACGGTCCACAGGTCGTGGTTGTGGATGGGGGAGAGCAGGACGCGCACGAGCGCCTGGCCGGGACCGGGCTCGGGGTCGGGGACCTCCTGGACCGAGAGGACCTCGGCCGGGTCGCCGAACTGGGGCTGGACGAGTGCGCGCATGGTGGTGCCTTTCGTTGGCGGACGTGCTGCACCTGTCAGTGAAACAGGCCACCGGGCGTCGGCACGAGACCGCCCTCAGTCCACGATCCGCAGGGCGAGCTGGGGACAGGCCCGCACCGCTGCCCGGGCGTCGGCGAGCAGGTCATCGGACACCGGGCCACGGACGAGGGGATAGCCCCACTCGTCGAGGTCGACGAGCTCGGGCAGCAGCTCGTGGCACAGGCCGCGCGCCTTGCACGCCGGCCAGTCGACGCGCAGCGAGGTCACGAGCCCACTCCCTGCGGCTCGAGGACGCGACAGTGACCCTGCAGGTGGGAGGCGACCTCCTCGCCGAGCACGTCGAGTGCCGAGCGCACGAGTCGTACGGTCCCGTCGGGGTGGGCGCAGGCACCGCGGCGCGCGACGAGCTCGGTCAGCTGGTCGATCCGCGCCGGTGTGCCGCGCCCCTGCGTCGCCGCGCGGAACTCCACGGCGAGGGCGGGCAGGCCGTTGAAGCACGGTCCGCAGCGTCCCGCGGACTGACCGGCCAGATAGTCGACCACGGCACTGGTGAAGGCCAGGGGGCAGGTCGTCGGGCTGGGCACGTGCACGACCCCGGCGCCGAGGGGCGTTCCGGCCGCGAGCATCCGGGAGGGTGAGACGGTCATCGAGGACAACGTCCCCCATCGCGTCCAGGCACCGTGGAAGCCGCCGACGAGGACTTCGTCGTGATCACGCAGGGGACGGACCACCTCGTTCCACGGCGTGCCATGGGCGACCTCGTGGACCTCGGGAGCCCCACCGGTGCGGCTGAGGGTCAGGAGCGTGGTGCCGGGCTCGGTCGAGGTTCCGAGCCGTCGGTAGGACGAGGCGCCGCCGAGGACCAGCAGCCCCACCTGCGCCCACGTCTCTGCGTTGCTCAGCAGGGTGGGCCGACCTGCGTGCCCCGACACCGACTCGGGGCTCCACGCGGTCACCGGCAGGTTGGGCCGTCCGGACATGAGCTCCAGGACTGCACGCGCCTGCCCCGCGACGAAGCGGTCGCTGGCGGCGTGGAGGCTGATCCGGACTCCGTCGTGGCGACCGCGCTCCGCCACGGCCTGCTCCATGGCACGTGCAGTTTCGGGGCGCTCGGCGGGGAGCACGAGGTGCACGGCGCGAGCGCCCAGGGCGCGGGCGGTCGCGATCGCCCCGTCCAGGACCAGGTGGGGTCGCGTGAGCGCAAGGGCGCTGTCCTTGGCGCTGGCCGGCTCGCCCTCGGCGAGGTTGACGACCACGACGGACCTCCGGCGCCGCGCTGCGGTCTCGAGCTTGGTGGAGAACGGGAACGCTGCTCCTCCCCGTCCCCGCACGCCGGCCCCGCCGACGAGCTCCATGAGCGTCTCCAGGCCGATCATGGGGACCGGTCCGTGGCGAGCCCGGTGTGCCGCGAGGGACGGCCCGTCCGCCAGGCCGGCGAGGAGGGCGGGTCCGGGCATCACCACGACCTTGCGCGGGACCGGGATCGGCGACGGTGCAGGGGTGGTCATGTCGAGTTCTCCCATGTCGTGGCCTCGGTCGTACGCCACGGCTGGACCAGGCGCACGGCGAGGGCCAGGACGATCGCCGTCAGGCAGACCAGGAACGGGACGACGGCCAGGCCGGCGGGCTCGGCAAGATCGGTGCCGATGCCCAGCGAGTGGGCGGCGGCCGAGACCCAGGCGAACCAGGAGAGCAGGTGGATCGCGCGCCAGGAGCGGTGGCCGAGCCGGGAGCGCAGCAGGCTCGTGATCGTCACGGCCGCCATCAGGTCGAGCGACAGCGTCCCGAGGCCCAGCCAGAGCGGCTCGTAGGACGCGCCGACAGGCACCAGCGCATGCCACCAGCGGATGTCGACGTACTCGTCGACCACGGCAGTGGCCACGTGGCCGAGCAACATCAGCACCGAGAGGAGCGCGATGTTGCGGTGCATGGCTTGGCTGACGAAGCGCGGCAGGCCCTTCCCCGGCCGGCCGCCCATCGACAGCACCCCGAGCAGCACGCTCGCCGTGAGCAGGACCAGCAGCACGACGCCGGTGGCCCGGTTGAGGTACCAGAACAGGGGCCCGTCGGTCATGCGACGCTCCTCGCGCCGGGCCAGGTGCCGGTGAGCCGTACGTCGCCGTGCACGCCGACCAGCCGGGCCGCGACGCCTCGCGACTCCAGCCACTGTGGTGCCTCGTGGCCCAGCACGACGGCCGCTGTGCTCGCCGCGTTGGCCGCCGTGCAGGTCGGGCCCGTGGCGGTCACGGTGCGCCACACCTCGTGCGCGGGAGCTCCCGTGCGGGGGTCCAGGAGGTGGTGTCGACGCACTCCCGACCGTGCCCAACGCCGGACCTGCGTGCTCGAGGTCGCCACGCCGCCCCGATCGAGGGTGACGATGATGTCGGAGTCCTCACCGGGCCGTTCGCTGACCGCGATCGGCCACGGGTCCGTGCCCGGACCGGCGATGCGGACGTCGCCACCCACGCTGACGATCGCGGACGACTCCAGCTCCTGCTCGAACGCTGTCGCCACGAGGTCCGCGGCCCAGGCCTTGCCGGTCGCGCCCAGGTCGAGCGAGGTCCCATCGGGGATCCTGACCGCGCCGGCCGGGTCGAGGTCGATGAGGTCCCAGGCTCCTGGCGCGGGGGGTGCGGTCTCCACCGCCGCGTCGCCGAGATCGACCAGTGAGTCGAAGTCGCGGTCGTACCCGAGCTGGACCAGCTGGCGCCCCAGGAGGGGGTGTACCAAGCCGTCGGTGTCGCGGGCCGCGTCAATCGCGACTGCGACTGCCGCGACCAGCAGCGGGTCGACGTCCACCCACTGACCGGGGTGGGCGTTGACGCGGGACAGGTCCGAGTCCTCGCGGAAATCGACTGCACACCTCGTCGACGTCGACCAGGACGTGCTCGGCCAGACGCCGAGCACGGTCCAGCTCCCGCGGGTCCCGCACGGCCAGGAAGGTCGTGGCGCCGAGGGCGTCGAACGTCGCCGAGGTGGCAGTCACCGTCACGAGCCGCTCGTGGGGGTTGGCGGCGGTGGCGGTGGCGGGGGCGGCGGCTGTGGCTGTGGGGGCTGACTGCCGCCTCCCGTGGGGTTCGGTGTGGGGTTCTGTGCGGTGCTGCTCGGTGTGCTGCTCGGTGTGGGGCTTGTGGTGGTCGCGCTCGGTGCGCTGAGCGCGCCCCCGGGACCGACGGCTGCGAGCTGGCGGGCCGCGACGACATAGCGCGTGGTGATGCGGGTGCGGACCGGGTGCTGGCGTACGACAGCGCGCGTGCGTCGCGTTGCGGACGTGCCGCCGTAGCGGGCCTGCCAGGCTGCGTACTCAGCGCGCGCCTGCGCGTCCTGGTCGGCCTGCTTGGCGACGTCGACCCTGGCCTGGTCCTGGGCGGCGACACCCGCCACCCAGCCGGTCGCGGCGATCGCCCCGGCGGCCACTGTGCCCGTCGTGGCCCACACCGCGAGGCGATAGCGGTCGCGGGTGGTGGAGGTGTAGGGCATGACGCCATGGTGGGTCCTTCGCCGGCAAGGGGCCCTCATCCGGCTGTTAAGTCGAGGTCATGGCGGTCCTTGACCCGAACTTGAGGTTCTCGCGAGGCGCCGATAGGAAGACCGGCTGCACTCTCTGCCCATGAAGATCATCACTGCCGGCGTCACGTCGGCCATGCTCGCGGTCGGCGTCGCCGGATCCGTCGCCGCGTACCGCACCCAGGCCGGCGCGGCCGAGTTCATCCGCCCCGTCGTCGAGAAGACCTCCGCCACGGCGCCCGGGACGGCCGGCGACGAGGCGCGCCAGCGACCCCACGTGCGCTGGGCAGACTGTCCGAAGGGCAGCACCCTCGAGAAGGGGACGTGCGTGACCGAGGTGTTCCGCACCGTCGTGCTGCCGGCTCCCTCGCCGACGGTCCTGCCGAGCCCGACACCCCAGGTGGCCACCACGTCCGGCCCCGAGGACGACGCCGACGAGCAGGACGACGCCACCGACGCCGACGAGCCGGACGACGCCACCGACGCCGACGAGCAGGACGAGGCGGACGACCACGGCGACGACGATGCAGATGGCTCCCACGACGGCGACGACCACGACGCCGACGACGCCGACGACGCCGACGACGGCGACGGCGACGACGGCGACGACCACGGCGACGACGGCGACGACCACGGCGACGACGGCGACGACCACGGCGACGACGACGAGGTCGAGGACGAGGACTGAGTGACCGCGTCAGGGGGCGAGCGGCAGGCGTACGTCCACCAGCACCCCACCGCGGGGGCTGGTGCCGATCGTCAACGTGCCGCCGCACGCCTCCGCGGTTCGCCGGGCGATGTCCAGCCCGAGGCCGGTCGTCCCGGGGCGTCCGGACGCCCGCCCGGGGGCGTCCGAGCGCAGCCCCGGCCCGTCGTCGGACACGGTGAGGACGGCGTCATCCCCGTCGGCGCCGAGACCGACGTGCAGGTCCACGCCCTCCAGCGTGTGCGCGAAGATGTTGTCGACCAGCACGTCCAGCAGGTCGGTGAGGTCCTGGCTCGCGAGCCGCACGCGCACCTGCGCCGTCGGCAGTCGGACCGTCATGGTCCGGCCCTGGTCCTCTGCCAGCGGGCGCCAGAACTCCACCCGGTCCCGGACCGTCGAACGTGCGTCGCACGCGGGCGAGAGGTCGGCACGGACCGGACGTCGCGCCTCGCCCACGATGGCGTCGATCGAGCGCTGCAGGACGCCGATATGGGTCTGCAGGCGTTGGGCGAGCTCGGGCTCCGCGACTGCTTCGACGTCGAGGCGCAGTGCCGTGACCGGTGTCCGCAGGCGGTGGGAGAGGTCTCCCACCGCGGCGCGCTCCGTGGCCAGCAGCTCGGTGATCCGCTCCGCGAGCCCGTTGAGCGCCCGCGCGAGCTCCTGGGTCTCGACCGGTCCCACCAGCTCGGCGCGGGCCCCGAGATCTCCTTCGCGCAGCCGGTGTGCGGTCTGCGAGACAGCGCGCAGCGGCGCGCTGACCCGTCGCCCGAGCTGCCAGGCGATGGCGACGGCGAAGGCGAGGAGCAGGCCACCCATCGCGATGATGCCGGTCCAGGCACCCGCCACTCCGTGCCGCAGGTCGGCCGGTCCCACCTCCGACCGGACGACCGCGGTCCCGCTGGCCACGATGACCGGAAGCAGCACCCGTCCGCCCGCGTCGTCGACCACGGTGAAGGCCTCACCGTCGAGGGCGCGCTGGACCTCGGGGTCGCTGGCCAGGTCCGGGCCGCCGCCGAGCTGACGCCCGTCGGTGGCGAGCACGCCGGTCGTCGGGGCACCCCGGCTGTCGATTCCCTCGACCAGCTCGGCCAGCTGGTCCTCGTCACGCACTCCGGCGACGAGGATCGCGACGTTGCGCGCCTCCTGGTCGGCGGCGGACATGGCGCGGTCCTGGGCCAGGGTCTGGACCAGGAGGCACAGGGGGATGACGAAGGACACGACGACGGCCGACGTGGTCGCGACGACCAGCAATGAGATCCTTCGACGCATCACTCGTCCCCGTCGCCGGGGTCGACGAGACGCACGCCGACCCCGCGGACGCTGAGCAGGTGGCGCGGCTGTGCGGCCGACTCGCCCAGCTTGCGACGCAGCCACGACAGGTGGACGTCGACCGTGCGGTCGGAGCCGCCGTATGCCTGCTGCCACACCTCGGACAGCAGCTCTCGCTTGGTCACCACCTGCCCCCGGCGCGAGGCGAGCACGGCCAGCACGTCGAACTCCTTGCGCGAGAGCTCGAGCACCCGGTCGTCCAGGGTCGCGGTGCGCGTGCTCTCGTCGACGACCAGTCCGCCCACCCTGATGATCGAGGGCGTCAGGTCGCGCCCACCCCGGCGCAGCACGGCACGGATGCGCGCGGCGACGTGGTCGGTGCCGAACGGCTTGACGACGTAGTCGTCGGCGCCGCTGTCCAGGGCGCGCACCATCGTGGGGTCGTCGTCCTGGGCGGTGATGACGATCAGCGGGACGTCGGTCGCGGCGCGGATCATCGCGATCAGCGTCAGGCCGTCGACGTCCGGCAGTCCCAGGTCGAGGAGGACCACCTGCGGTCGCTCCTTGAGGATGTGCTCCAGGCCGGCGAGCCCGGTGCCGACCACGGCGACGGCGTGTCCCCGGTCGCGGAGGCCTCGCGCGATGGCCGACCGAATCGCGTCGTCGTCCTCCACCACGAGGATGCTGGTCATGCTCGAACCGTAGACCCCCATGCCGTGACTCCGGCTGGAAGGATGTGCACATGAGCCGACGACGGGTGCTGGGTGCCGCGCTCGTGTGGCTGGCCGTCGTGGCGAGTGTCTCGGGCCTGGTGTGGGTGGTGATCTCCCGCGCCGGTCAGGACCTGATCTCCTCCGACCAGCCCCTCACCACGACGACGGGGCAGGCCTCGGCCGTGCAGCCGCGTGGGCCGTCCTCTCGCCCGACACGCACCCCGACCCGCACCCCTTCACGTACGCCGACGCAGACGTCCTCCGTGGCTCCGTCGGGGACGCCGTCCCCCTCGGCGACCAGCGCTCCGAGTTCCACCTCGCCCGCCACCCCCAGCGCAACCCCCAGCGCAACCCCCACCGCGACCCCGTCCGCGACCGCGACCCCGTCGGCGACCGCGGCGCCGACGAAACAGCCGTCGAGCGTCGCGACCGAGGAGCATCGCACCTGGCAGGGACAGGCCGGCTCGATCGTCGTGGCCTGCCGCGATGCCCGGATCCGGCTGGTGTCCGCGCAGCCCGCCGACGGCTTCCGCGCCGAGGTCCACGACGAGGACGATCGGATCGACGTCGAGTTCGAGGGTCGCGAGGACCGGAGCGGCAGCCGGGTGAAGGTCGAGGCACGGTGCGTGGATGGGGTGCCCACGTTCGCCGTCGACTCCGAGGACGACTGAGCGAGCGGCCCGCCACGCGAATTGGTTGTCATTCGCAACATATGTATGTTGCACACATGACTTCTCGTACGCCGGTCGCCGAGCGACCCGGACTCGCCATCGGGGTCCTCTGCGCGGGTGGCCTCAGCGCCGCCCTCACCCAGACCATGGTGATCCCGATCCAGAGCGAGCTGCCGCAGCTCCTGTCCACCTCGGCGTCCAACGCGTCGTGGGTCGTGACCATCACCCTGCTCGCCGCGGCGGTCACGATGCCCGTCGCCGGTCGCATCGCCGACCTGGTCGGCAAGCAGCGCGTGCTCACCGCCAGCGCCGCCCTCCTCTTCGTCGGCTCCGTGGTGTGTGCGATGTCCGACTCCCTCGCCCCGATGCTCGGGGGCCGCGCCCTTCAGGGTCTGGCGATGGGCTTCATCCCCGTCGGCATCTCGTTCATCCGCGAGTTCGCTCCGCCGGAGATGGCCACCACGGCGGTCGCCACGATGAGCGCCACTCTCGGCGTCGGCGGTGCGATCGGCCTGCCGCTCGCCGCCTGGATCGCCGACTCCGGCGACTGGCACGCGCTCTTCTGGGTCGCCGCGGCGCTCGCTGGTGTCATCACCGTGCTGACGTGGGTGGCCGTGCCGCACGTGCACGACGCATCGTCCGGGCGGCTCGACGTCCCTGGCGCGATCGGTCTCGCCGTCGGCCTCTCGGCCTTCCTCGTCGGTGTCTCCAAGGGCAGCACGTGGGGCTGGACCAGCGGTCGCACGTGGGGTGCGATCGTGCTCGGCATCGTGGTACTCCTGCTGTGGGGCGTCTTCGAGCTCCGCCAGGCCGAGCCGCTGGTCGACCTGCGCACCACCGCGCAGCTGCCGGTGCTGATGACCAACCTCGCCGCGGTGGCGATCGGCTTCGGGATGATGGCGCAGGCGATCGTCGTGCCCCAGCTGCTGCAGATGCCCGAGGCCACCGGCTACGGCCTCGGCCAGTCGATCCTCGCCGCCGGCCTCTGGATGGCTCCGGGCGGACTGATGATGATGGTCTTCGCCCCCGTCTCGAGCGGTCTGATGCGCAGCATCGGGCCCAAGCACACGCTGATGATCGGTGGGGCCGTGCTCGGCTCGGGCTACCTGGTCGCGCTGGTCCTGATGGGTGCTCCGTGGCAGCTGCTGGTGGCGTCCTGCGTCGCCTCGGCCGGCGTCGGCATCGGCTACGCCGCGATGCCTACGCTGATCCTCGACGCGGTTCCGGCCCGCGAGGCTGCCTCGGCCGTGGGCGTCAACGGCCTGATGCGCTCGGCCGGCACCACGCTCGCGGCCGCGGTGATGGCGACCCTGCTCACCAGCAGCACCGCCAGCCTGGGTGGCTTCGCCGTCCCGACCGAGTCGGCCTTCAGGTGGTGCTTCGTCGTGGGCGCGCTCGCCGCCTTCATCGGTGTCGCGCTCGCTGCCGCGGTGCCGGGCGTCGTACGCCGCTCCGAGGGCCGGCCCGAGTCCGTCGCGGGCGACCTCGCGGCCGATACCGTGACCAGCACCCGCGCCTGATCCCGGACAGCGAGAGGTCGCAGACGTGCCACCCACCACCACCTCCGCGAAGGCGGTCACCGACGAGACCCTGCGCGCGCTCAGCAACGAGCTGGTGCGCCTGGGCCGTCGACGGGAGATGACCTCGGCCGCCAAGGCCCTGGACGCGTCGGCGTTCAAGATCCTGTGGATCCTGGTCGAGGACGGGCCGCGCACGCTGCGTGGACTCGCGCACGACCTCGGCCTCGACCAGTCCACGATCAACCGCCAGGTGCACGCGGTGATCGGGCACGGCTTCGTCGAGCGCTTTGACGAGCCGGACTCGACGGCCAGGCTGATGCGGGCCACGGCCGCCGGCGAGGCGGCCTACCGCAGCGACTCGGAGATCCGGAGCGATGGCCTCCGCGCGATCGTCAACTCCTTGGGGGAGCAGTCCACCGCAGACCTGGCGCAGGGTCTGGCGAGCTTCAACGACGCGATCGACAGCGCAGTGGAGGGGTCCCTCCGTGGCGAGTGACCCGGACGTCGACCAGCGGCTGGAGTCGACGATCCTCGACCTGCTCGCCCAGCGGGCCCGGACGTCCACGATCTGCCCGTCCGACGCCGCCCGTGCCGTGGGCGGCGACGACGAGCAGGAGTGGCGTGACCTGATGGAGCCGGCCCGACGCGCGGCCCGCCGTCTCGTCGATCGCGGCGAGGTGGTCATCACCCAGGGAGGCAAGGTCGTCGACCCCTCGACCGCCAGGGGCGCGATCCGGATCCGGAAGGCCTGAGCGCCCTCAGCCCTCGAACAGCCGGTCCTCGGCCTCGACCGACGTGACCTCCAGCCGCAGCGCCATCACCTTGTCGCCGGCCAGTCCCAGCCGGGACATCATCACCTGCACCTGGGGCAGCACCCAGGCGTACGACTCCACCGCCACGCGTCCGGCCTCGGTCTGCACGCGGAGCCACACGACCGGGTCGCCGTCGCGATCGGGGAGCCAGTGAGCAGCGATCACTCCCGCCGGCGCGAGCGAGGCGACGATGGGCAGCATGGCGGCGTCGGCCGCCCGCTGCTCCTCCGCACCCATGCCCCGACGCTAGCCCGGTGCACCCCACCCCGGCCTCAGGCCGGCGTCCAGTGCGCCCGGGCGTGGGCCAGGGCGGGGTCCTCCAGGCCGGCCACCAGGCGCTCGAACAGCGCCACCGCGCGAGGGCCGCTCCAGTCGGGAGCGAGCACCTCACCCGGGAGTCCCGGGTCGCGGAACGGCAACCGCCGCCACTGGTCGAGGAGCGCGAGGTAGGTCGGGAACGCCTCGGCCGGGTCCGGCTGCTCGCGCTCGACGCTCGTGGCGAGCTTCTCGTGCGCGGACACGAAGTCGCGGTAGCGCCGGTCGATGCCCGCGAGGTCCCAGCTGTCGTAGAGCAGCCCGGTGAGGTCCTGCGTGCCGTGGTAGTCGCCGACGAACACGGCCGTGTGGGCCTCGAGCTCGAGCTCGGCGACGGCTCGCTGGGCTGCCGTACGCATCCGGGCCGGCGCGATCCAGAGCGCCGTCCCGACATTGCCGAAGCCGAGGTGCGCGAGGTGCGCGCGCAGCTGCTGGCGCTTGGGCCGCATCGACTCCGGGACGCCGAAGTGGACGATGCACCAGCCGTCGTCGAGCTCGGCCGGCGTACGTGCGTGCCAGATCACCTCGTCGCCGGCGGCCAGTGTCTCGAGCGCGGTGGCGGTGAGGGCGTACCCGCGGGCGCCGTCGCGTGCCTCCGACTCGAGCCAGCCGTTGCCCTTGAGCCGGTGGACGGCCGTGCGCACGCTGGGCGCGTCGAGCCCGGCCTGCACCAGCAGGTCGACCGCGCCCGCGATGGGCATCCAGTCACCCATCGGGCGGACGACGGCGCCGAGGAACGTCACGACGGTCGTGCGCGACTGTCGGTTGTGCGTCGTGGGAGCACCTGTCTCGATCACGGTGTCTTCCGCGGCGTCCAGCGGACGTGCACGTCGTCGGCCACGCCCTCGCGCAGCAGCTGCAGGCGCGGCGGGACCTTGTCGGTGCGCGACGTCGGCGGCTTGCGACGCCCCGCCTCCCACGGCACGGGCCAGTCCGCACCCTGGCCGACGTAGTCCTGCGCGGCCGCGGCGTGCAGCGTCCAGCTCGGGTCGTAGAGGTGCGGACGACCCATCGCACAGATGTCGGCCCGGCCGGCGAGCAGGATCGAGTTCACGTCGTCGTGGCTGGAGATCGCGCCGACGGCGATGACCTTCACGCCCGCCGGATCGGCCACGCGGTGACGGATCTTGTCGGCGAACGGGGTCTGGTAGGAGCGACCGAACGCCGGCTTCTCGTCCTTGCCGACCTGGCCGGAGGACACGTCGATGGCGGCCGCGCCGTGCTCGATGAAGGCACGCGCGATCTCGACGGCGTCCTCGTCGGTGTTGCCGTCGGGCATCCAGTCGGTGGCCGAGATGCGCACGGTCACCGGCACGTGCGGCGGCACGACGGCGCGGACCGCGTCGAAGACCTCCAGCGGGAACCGGAGCCGGTCCTGCAGGTCGCCGCCGTAGTCGTCGGTGCGCCGGTTGCTGACGGGGGAGAGGAACGAGCTGAGGAGGTAGCCGTGGGCGGCGTGCACCTCGATCAGGTCGAAGCCCGCCTCGACCGCGCGCCGGGCGGACTCGGTGAAGTCCGCCACGACCTTGTCGAGATCGTCGCGGGTCGCCTCGCGCGGCACGTGGCACTGGTCGCCGTAGGGCAGCGCCGAGGGGCCGATGACCTCCCAGTTGTCGTCGTCGAGCGGCTCGTCCATGCCCTCCCACATCAGCTTGGTCGAACCCTTGCGACCGGAGTGACCGAGCTGCATCCCGATGCGGGCGGTCGACCGGGTGTGCACGAAGTCGACGACCCGTCGCCACGCGTCGCGTTGCTCGTCGGTCCACATCCCCGGGCATCCGAGCGTGATCCTGCCCTCGGGTGACACGCAGGTCATCTCGGTCATCACCAGGCCGGCGCCGCCGAGGGCCTTGCCGCCGAGGTGCACGAGATGGAACTCGTCGGGCAGCCCGTCGGTGGCGACGTACATGTCCATGGGCGAGAGCATCACCCGGTTCTTCAGCTCCAGCTCGCCGATCCGCACCGGCTGGAACATGGCAGGCGCGGTCTCGTCGCCGCCCTGCGAGCGGGCGAAGTCGCGCTCCATGCGTGCGGCGAACTCCGCGTCGCGGTCCCCGAGGTTCTCGAACGTGATCCGGCGCGAGCGGGTGAGCAGGTTGAAGACGAACTGTGCGGGGTCCTGGCCGGCGTACATGCCGATGTTCTCGAACCACTCCATCGACGCCTGCGCCGCACGCTGTGTCGACTCGACGACGGGCTTGCGCTCGGTCTCGTAGGCCTCGAGCGCTGCCTCCAGGGTCGGGTGCTCGTGCAGGCAGGCGGCCAGCGCGAGCGCGTCCTCCATCGCCAGCTTGGTGCCCGACCCGATCGAGAAGTGGGCCGTGTGCGCCGCGTCGCCGAGCAGCACCACGTTGCCGTCGTGCCAGTGCTCGTTGCGCACGGTGTGGAAGTTGAGCCACTTCGAGTTGTTCGTGAGGATCTCGTGGCCCTGGAGCTCGTCGGCGAAGATCTCCGCGACGCGCGTGACGGCGTGGTCGTCGGAGACCCCGGGCGGGAAGTGGTCGCCCTCGGTGCGGTCGAACCCGGCACGGCGCCACACGTCCTCGTGCATCTCGACGATGAACGTCGAGCCCGCGTCGGAGTAGGGGTAGCCGTGGATCTGCATGGTGCCCCACTCCGTCTGCTTGACGAAGAACTGGAACGCCTCGAAGACCAGGTCCGTGCCGAACCAGATGTACTTGTTGGGTCGACGGTCGAGCGAGGGCCCGAACCGGTCGGCGTACGTCGTGCGGAGCTGCGAGCCGAGCCCGTCGGCCGCGAGCACCAGGTCGTACGACGCCCGCAGCTCGTCAGGGTCCGGGGCCTCGGTGCTGAAGTGGACCGTCACGCCGAGCTCGGCGACCCGGTCCTGGAGGATCTGCAGCAGCTCCTTGCGCGACATCGCGGCGAAGCCCTGGCCGCCGACGGTGAACGTGTGGCGCTCGCCGGCCCCCTCCCCTCTCGCGTCCGTGACGGCGACGTCGATGTCGGTCCAGCGCGCGAAGCTGCGCTCCATCCGCTCGTGCACGACACGGTCGGCTCCCTCGATGCTGCCGAGGGTCTCGTCGGAGAAGACGACCCCGAAGCCGAAGGTGTCGTCGGGTGCGTTGCGCTCCCAGACGGTGATCTCGTGTGACGGGTCCAGGGTCTTCATCAAGGTGGCGAAGTAGAGCCCGCCCGGGCCGCCGCCGACGATCGCGATCCTCATGATGGGTCTCTCTCATCCGTACCGGCCTCGGCGATCTGCCGGAGCTTGAAGTGCTGCAGCTTGCCGCTGGTGTTGCGCGGCAAGGCGTCGACGAAGCGCACGGCGCGGGGGTACTTGTAGGGAGCCAGCCGGCCCTTCACGTGGTCCTGGAGCTCGGTGACCTTGGCGGCGTCGCCCTCGACGCCGTCGCGCAGCACGACGAACGCGCAGACGATCGACCCGCGCTGCTCGTCGGGCGCCGCGACGACGCCCACCTCCGCGACGTCGGGGTGGGAGCCGAGCGCCTCCTCGACCTCGGGGCCGCCGATGTTGTAGCCCGAGGAGACGATCATGTTGTCGGTGCGCGAGCGGTACCAGTAGTAGCCGTCGTCGTCGCGCAGGAACGTGTCGCCCGTGACGTTCCAGCCGTTGACGACGTAGCCGCGCTGGCGCTCGTCGTCCAGGTAGCGGCAGCCGACGGGCCCGATCACGCCGAGCCGTCCCTCGATGCCCGCAGCGACCTCGTTGCCGTCGGCGTCGAGGATCGCGGCGCGGTAGCCCGCGACGGGCTTGCCGGTGGCGCCGGGCCGGATGTCGTCACCGGCAGCGGAGATGAAGATGTGGAGCATCTCGGTCGCGCCGATGCCGTCGATCACCTTCAGCCCGATGGCGTCGCGGATCCCTTCCCACGTCGCCTGCGCCATGTGCTCGCCCGCCGACACCGCGACCCGCAGCCCTGAGAGCCGGTCGACGTGGCCGGAGGCCACGATCTGCTTGTACGCCGTGGGTGCGGTCGCGAGGGCCGTGACGCCCGCCTCGGCCACGAGGTCGGCGAGCTGGACCGGGGTGGCCGCCTCGGTGAGGAGGGCGCACGCGCCCGCGCGCAGCGTGAAGACGACGAGCATCCCGAGCCCGAACGTGAAGGCCAGGGGAGCCGTGCAGGCAACGACGTCGGTCGACTCGAGGCGCAGCACGTCGCGGCCGAAGGTGTCGTCGATGGCCAGCACGTCGCGGTGGAAGTGCGTGGTGATCTTGGGGACGCCCGTGGTGCCCGACGTCGGACCGAAGAGGGCGACGTCGTCGGCCGCGGTGTCGACGGCGTCGAAGTGGGTCGGCTTGCCCACGATCCGCCGCGACAGGTCGTCGTCGCTGGCACCGCCGTAGGGCACCACGACGAGGTCGGGCGCCGAGGTGTCCCGGACGGTGTGGACGTCCTCGACGAAGCGGTGGTCGACCAGCGCGACGAGGGGTCGCGTCTTCTCGACGATCGGCGCGAGCTCCGTGGCCCGCAGCGCCGCCATCGTGGTGACCACGACGCCGCCGGCCTTGAGCACGCCGAGCCAGGCGGCGACGGTCCAGGGGTTGTTGGGTGAGCGCAGCAGCACCCGGTTGCCGGGGACCAGCCCGAGGTCGTCGACCAGCACGTGCGCGACCTGGTCGGACCGCTCCTTCAGCTCGCCGTAGGTCCAGGTGGGTCCGTCCGGGGTGCGCAGCGCAGGACGGTCCGCGCCGTGCTCCTCGATCACGGCGTCGAGGAGCTCCACGGCCGCGTTGAGCCGCTCGGGGTAGGCGAGCGCGGGCGTCGTGAACTCCAGCACCGGCCACTGGTCCGCCGGCGGCAGGTGGTCGCGGGCGAAGGTGTCGACGTGGCCCGTCGGCGTCGACGTCGTCATGCGCCGGCCCCTGCCGCGCGCAGCATGCCCTCCTGGACGACGGTGGCGACCAGCTCGCCACTCGTGGTGAAGAAGTGCCCGACGGCCGACCCGCGCCCGGCCTCCACCGACACCGCGTCCTGCACGTAGAGCAACCAGTCGTCCATCACGACCGGCCGGTGGAACCACATCGCGTGGTCGAGGCTGGCGGTGACCAGGCCCTCGTCGGCCCAGGCCAGTCCGAGCACGCGGAGCGTCGGCTCGAGGATCGTGTAGTCGCAGACGTAGGCGAGTGCCGCGGTGTCGCGCTGGGCGTCCGTGAGGCCCGCCACCGGACGGAGCGCGTCGTACGGTCGCACCCACACGGCCTGGTGGGGGGACTGGTCGCCCTCGACGGTGAGGTAGACCGGCCCGGGCACGTGCCGCATGTCGAAGCTGCGGCCGCCCGACCAGTAGGCCTTCGAGGTCTCCGTCATCGTGCCGGTCGTCGTTCCTGGGCTGCGGTCCTCGAGGTACGCCGCCGAGGTGGGCAGCGACTCGGGGTCCGGTACGCCGGTGGGTGCGGTCGCCGCGAAGCTGCCGCTCGCCTCGCCGGCCGCGAAGCTCGCGAGGCAGACGTAGACGGGCTTGTCGTTCTGGAAGCCGCGCACCTGGCGGGTGCTGTAGCCGCGGCCGTCGCGCAGCACCTCGACCTCGTAGCGGACCTCGGCGCCGATGTCGACGGGGCGCATGAAGTAGGAGTGCATCGAGTGCATCGCCTTGCCGTCGGTCACGGTGAGGGAGGCGGCGACCAACGCCTGGGCAACCATGTCACCGCCGTAGGCCTTGGGCCAGGGGCACGGCTGCGTCGTCGCGATGAAGGCGCGGTCGAAGACCTGCGCCTCGCACTCGGTGAGGGCGATCGCGTCGGTGACGGTCTGCGAGGTGGGTGACGAGAACTCGTTCACGGGCGCTCGGCCCAGTCGCGCAGAGCGGTGTCGTCGACCTGGGGGAGGTTGACCACGATGTTCTCCGGAGTGCGGGTGGTCATCCAGGTCAGCGGGTTGTTGCGGTCGAGGTTGCACTCGACGTGCGGCATGAACGGTGGCACGAAGACCCAGTCGCCCTCCGACATGTCGAGGTAGTCCTCGAACCGCTCGCCGAAGTAGATCCGCGCCCGTCCCGACAGCACGTAGCCGCCGGTCTCGGCCTCGCCGTGGTGGTGGGGTGCCGACCGGTAGCCGGCGAGGTTGTGCACCTTGCCGAACCACAGCTTCGTCGCGGGCGTGTGCTGGATGCTGATGCCGCTGATCCGGCTCGCGCCCTCGCTCTGCCCGGTCCGGTCGGGCTCGTCGCCCGCGCGGGTCACGAACGGCATCACGATGCCCGCGTCGTTGGCGTAGGACGAGGGGTCGCCCTCGAGGGCGTACTGGTCGAAGTCGGGGTCCATGGTGGCCTCTCAGTGGTCGATCGGGTCGGTGAAGCGGATCGTGTTGGTCAACAGGCCGATGCCCTCGATCTCGGTCTCGACGACGTCGCCGTCGCCGAGGTAGGTCGGCGGGGTCATGGCCATGCCCACGCCACCGGGCGTCCCGGTCAGGACGACGTCACCGGGACGGAGCACGGTGAAGGTGGAGACGTACGCCAGCAGGTCGGCGCAGTCGAAGACGAGGGTGCGGGTGGTGCCGCGCTGCCGCTCGACGCCGTTGACCCGGCAGACCACGTCGACCCCGGCGACCGGGTCGATCGCGTCGGGGGCGACGACCACCGGTCCGATCGGGGTGGTGGCGTCCCACGCCTTGCCCTGGAACCACTGGAGGGTGCGGCGCTGCCAGTCGCGCACCGAGATGTCGTTGGCGACGGTGTAGCCGCCGATGGCGCGCTCCGCCTCCCCGCGGGAGGCGCCGCGCAGCTCGGCACCCACGACGACGGCGAGCTCGGCCTCGTAGTCGACCTCGAGGCCCGCGGGCAGCACGATGTCGGCGCCGTCGGGCAGCAACGTGTCGGCGTACTTGGCGAAGAGCGTGGGGTACGCGGGCCGGTCCCGCCCGGTCTCGGCGATGTGGTCGCCGTAGTTGAGGCCGCAGCAGATCACCTTGCCGGGAGGGGCGAGGGGGAGGCCTCGGACGTCGTCCTGCATATTTCAGTTCTCGCACGAACGTTGTCAGGTTGTCAATAGACCTCTAGGGTCGCAGGCATGAGCACCGACCTCACTCCCGTCGCCGTGAACCCCGCCTCGCTCGCCGCTCCGAGCGGCTACTCGCACGGCACCCTGAGCGGCAACACGCTCCACCTCGGCGGCCAGACCGCGCTCGACGCGGACATGCGGATCGTCGAGGGCGGCATCGTCGAGCAGTTCCGCCAGGCGTTCGGCAACGTGCTCACCACGCTGCGCGAGGCCGGCGGCGTTCCCGAGGACCTGGTCTCGATCACGATCTACCTGACCGACATCCCCGACTACCAGGCGCACGGCCGCGAGATCGGCGCCGCCTGGCGCGAGCTCGCCGGTGCGGTCTATCCGGCGATGGCCGGCATCGGCACGACCGCGCTCTGGCAGCCCGAGGCGCTCATCGAGATCGTCGGCGTCGCGGTCATCCCCGACGACAGGCTGGTGCGCCCCACCCGCTGAGCCCGGCAGGATGGCTCCGTGAGCACGACGGTCTTCAGGAACGCGGCGGTCTTCGACGGCACGACCCATCGCGGCCGGGTCGGGGACGTCGTCGTCTCCGGCGGTCGGATCGAGGCCGTCGGCCACGACGTGACGCCGGTCGGCGCACCAGTCGTCGACGTCGACGGAGGGCTGCTCCTGCCCGGCTTCACCGACGCCCACGTCCACCCGGTCCAGGGTGGGCTCGAGCGACTGGGCTGCGACCTGAGCGGGCTCCCGTTCGACAGGGCCGCCTATCTCGGGCACATCGCCGACTACGCCCACGCCCATCCCGACCTCGAGTGGATCCAGGGCGGCGGCTGGGCGATGGCCGCCTTCCCCGGCGGCCTGCCGACCGCGCGCGAGCTGGACGAGGTCGTGCCCGGACGGGCGGTCGCCCTCGCCAACCGCGACCACCACGGCATGTGGGCGAGCTCGCGGGCGCTCGAGGTCGCCGGCATCACCGCAAGCACGCCGGACCCGGCCGACGGCCACCTCGAGCGCGACGCGTCCGGGGTGCCGACCGGCATGCTCCACGAGGGCGCGATGGGACTGCTGTCGCACGTGCTGCCGGCGGCGGACGACGACGAGATGTACGCCGCGCTGCTCGAGGGCCAGCGACACCTCCACTCGCTGGGCATCACCAGCTGGCAGGACGCGATCGTCGGGGCGTACGCCGGCATGCGCGACGTCGGCCCGACGTACGCCCGGGCCGCCACCCGCGACGATCTCACCGGCACCGTGGTCGGTGCGCTGTGGTGGGAGCGGGACCGCGGTGGCGAGCAGGTCGCCGAGCTGCTCGAGAAGCGCCGCGA
Organism: uncultured Actinomycetota bacterium; assembly: GCA_963711175.1. Taxonomy (GTDB): domain Bacteria; phylum Actinomycetota; class Actinomycetes; order Propionibacteriales; family Nocardioidaceae; genus Nocardioides. The sequence continues at coordinate 101,360 of CAVQDC010000027.1, read as the reverse complement.
CTACAGCCGCGGCCGCTTCGCGGCGACGGCGATCAAGATCATGCAGGACGGGGTCGCCGAGAACGGGACGGCCGCGCTGATCGAGCCCTACCTCGACCGGTGCGGCCACGCCACGAGCAACACCGGCATCTCCTTCGTCGAACCGGGGCGGCTGCGCGACCACGTCCGCGAGCTCGACCGGCACGGCTTCCAGGTGCACTTCCACGGCCTCGGCGACCGCAGCGTGCGCGAGGCCCTCGACGCGCTCGAGGGCACCGATCCGGCGCGACGCCACCACGTCGCCCACCTCCAGCTGGTGCACCCCGACGACGTGCCGCGCTTCGCCGCCCTCGGCGTCGCGGCCAACATCCAGGCGCTGTGGGCCTGCCTCGACGACCAGATGACCGACCTGACGATCCCGTTCCTCGGCGATGAGCGCGCCGCCCGGCAGTACCCGTTCGGCGACCTCCACCGCGCCGGTGCCCGGCTCGTCGCGGGCAGCGACTGGCCGGTCAGCACTCCCGACCCGCTCGCGGCGATCCACGTCGCGGTCCACCGGATGGCGTACGACGAGCCGGGGCCGTCCGGCACCGACCCCTTCCTGCCCGAGCAGGCCCTCGACATCGCGGATGCGTTCGCGGCGTACACGAGCGGTTCGGCGTGGGTGAACCACCGCGACGACGCCGGTCGCATCGCGCCCGGCCTGGTGGCTGACCTGGTGGTGCTCGACCGCGATCCTTTCGAGACGCCCGACGAGATCGGCGCCGCCCGGGTGCGGTCGACGTGGATCGACGGGGAGTGCGTCTTCGACGCGTGAGGCGCTCTGCCTCAGGCAGAACTGCCCCCGGCAGAACGCCCTGTGGTCGCTCACCTCTCCACGTCACAGTGGCGAGCATGAGCATCAATCCGACATCAGAACGCATCCCCCCACCAATGGAGGACGAGCTGGTCCGCCGCCTCATGCACCAACGCATCATCGTGCTCGGCGAGGAGCTGCGGGAGGGCAACGGCAACCGGCTGATGCACCAGCTGCTGCTGCTCTCGGCCGAGGACCCGCGCGCCGACATCGCCCTCTGGATCAACTCACCCGGCGGTTCGGTGTCGGCGATGCTCGCCATCCACGACGTGATGCGGCTCATCCCCAACGACGTCAGCACCCTCGCGATGGGGATGGCGGCCAGCGCCGGCCAGTTCCTGCTGTCGGCCGGCACGCCCGGCAAGAGGTACGCCCTCCCGCACTCGCGCGTGCTGCTGCACCAGGGGTCGGCGGGCATCGGCGGCACGGCCGTCGACATCGAGCTCCAGGCCGAGGACCTGCGGCTCACCCGCGACACCGTGATCGGCCTGGTGTCGGAGCACACCGGGCAGAGCCGGGAGACGATCGAGGTCGATTCCCGCCGCGACCGGTGGTTCAGCGCGGAGGCCGCACTGGCGTACGGGTTCGTCGACCAGGTCATCACCTCGGTCGACCACGTGACGCCCGCGCACCAGCGCTCCGTCGGGCTGGCGGGTGTGCGATGAGCAGCTACTCGATCCCGTACGTCGTCCAGCAGACGCCGCGTGGCGAGCGCACCCTCGACCTCTACTCGCGGCTGCTGTCCGAGCGGATCGTCTACCTCGGCACCGAGATCGACGACGGCGTCGCCAACGTGGTCATCGCGCAGCTGCTGCACCTGTCCTCGGAGAACCCCGAGGTCCCGATGAGCCTCTACATCAACTCGCCCGGTGGCTCGATCTCGGCGATGCTCGCGATCTACGACGCGATGCAGTTCGTGAAGCCGAGGGTGGAGACGGTCTGTGTCGGGCAGGCGGCGTGGACGGCTGCGGTGCTGCTGGCCGGGGGAGCACCGGGCAGCCGGGCGATCCTGCCGCACGGACGGGTCGTCCTGCACCAGCCGGCGACGCAGGGTCGGGGCACGATCCCCGACCTCATCCTCGAGGCGGACGAGGTCGCGCGGGTGCGGCTCGAGCTCGAGGAGGTGCTGGCCCAGCACACCGGTCGTACGGCCGAGCAGATCCGGCAGGACACCGACCGCACGCTGGTGCTGCCGGGTGCGGCCGCTGTCGGCTACGGCATCGTCGACACGGTGCTGCACGACCAGGCGCCGGCGACGCTGGCCTGACGCCTCAGGCGGCGAGCGCGAGGGCTTCGGGCCGCGCGGTACGCACCGCGAGCTCGCGGACGCTCAGGTCGAGCGCGCCGGCGATCGCCTGCAGCATCTCGGAGGAGGGGTCCTTGAGACCGCGCTCGATCTCCGAGAGGTACTGCATCGAGACGCCGGCCCGCTCGGCCACGTCCACGAGCCGTTCGCCGCGGTCGACCCGCTCGCGGTGCAGCTCCTCGCCGACCAGCTCGCGCCAGAGGGGTTCGGGCGCAGCCGGCGTCGGCTCGGACTGCTGGACCGGGAACCGCACGACGTCACCCATGGATCGAATGTAGCCACGGGTGGTGGTCCCTGGCCCGTCGTTCTGCTGACAGCAGAACGCTCAGGTGCCTCTCCGTGCCAGCGGCGTACACGTGTCCGCGATGTTGCCCTCGAGCCGGACGGCGAGGGGCAAGAAGTCGGACACGTGTGGGGGGCTACGTCCCGCAGAAGGTCTGGTAGCCGGCGAACGAGTCGGGGGCGGGCTCGAGGTAGCGCTCCAGCCCGGGGCGTACGTCGAAGGGTGCGGCCAGCACGTCGAGGAGCTGCGTCAGCGGCGCGAGGTCGCCGTCGGTGCCAGCAGCGAGCGCCTCCTCGACGAGGTGGTTGCGCGCGACGTACGCCGGGTTCACGCGGTCCATCGCGTCGGCGTCCGGCGACAGCGCGAGCCACCTCTCCGACCACGCGTCGAAGCCCGCGAGGTCGAGGAACATCCCGCGGGCCGGCTCGGTGTCGCCACGAGCCGCTGATCCGAGCGCCCGGAAGAACGAGGTGTGGTCGGGATGGTCGGCGGTCATCAGGGCAGCGAGGTCGTTGACCACGCGGCTGTCAGCAGTGTCGGCGAGGCCGAGCTTGGACTTCATGCCGGCCGTCCAGGCCGCGGAGTAGCGGTCGCGGAACGTGCCCAGCGCTGCGGTCGCCACTGCCACAGCGGCTTCCTCGTCGTCCGCGAGAAGGGGCAGCAGCGACTCGGCGAACCGGGCCAGGTTCCACTCCGCGACGATCGGCTGGTTGCCGTAGGCGTAGCGGCCCTGCTCGTCGATCGAGCTGAAGACCGTGGTCGGGTCGAAGGCGTCGAGGAAGGCGCACGGACCGTAGTCGATGGTCTCGCCGGAGATCGTCATGTTGTCGGTGTTCATCACGCCATGGACGAAGCCGACGAGCATCCACCGCGCGACGAGTGATGCCTGCACGTCCATCACTGCCTCGAACAGCGCGACGTGGGGCTGCTCCGTGTCGGCGGCACCGGGGTGGTGCCGCGCGATCGCGTGGTCGGCGAGCCGGCGCAGCAGGTCGGTGTCACCGGTGGAGCGGGCGTACTGGAAGGTGCCGACGCGCAGGTGGCTGCTCGCCACCCGCGCCAGGACCGCGCCCGGCAGGACCGTCTCGCGGCGGACGGGGCGCCCGGTCGCGACGACCGCGAGCGAGCGGGTGGTCGGGATGTCGAGCGCGTGCATCGCCTCGCTGACGACGTACTCGCGGAGCATCGGGCCGATCGCTGCGAACCCGTCGCCGCCGCGCGAGAACGGCGTACGCCCGGAGCCCTTGAGGTGCAGGTCGCGGAGCGACCCGTCGCTGCCGACCAGCTCGCCGAGCAGCAGCGCGCGGCCGTCCCCGAGGCGGGGGGAGTAGCCACCGAACTGGTGGCCGGCGTAGGCCTGTGCGACCGGTGTCGCTCCGTCCGGGACGACGGTGCCGGTGAGCAGGCCGATGCCCTCGGTGCTCCGCAGCCACTCCGGGTCGAGCCCGAGATCGGCGGCCAGCGCCTCGTTGACGACGAGCAGGCGAGGCTCCGGCGTCTCCGCTGCCTGCCACGGCAGCGCGAGGTCGGCGAGCTCTTGGGCGTACTGGTTGCCCAGGCTGAGGGTGCGCGAAGGAGCCGTGGTCACTCCTCGACACTACGGGGCGCGCCACGGAGGATCGGCACATGAGCACCCACGACGAGAGGGCGAGCGGACGCTGCCTGTGCGGGTCGGTGGCGTACGTCGTGCGCGGCGACCTGCGGCCGGTGGTCAACTGCCACTGCGCGCGCTGCCGGAGGTTCACCGGGCACCACATGGCCGCGACCGCCGCAGCCGTCGACGACCTCGACGTGACCGACGCGGGCGGCGACCTCACGTGGTTCGCGGTGCCGGGAGCGGCGTACGGCTTCTGCCGCGCGTGCGGCTCGTCGCTGTTCTGGCGCAGCGACGAAGCTCGCGAGCAGTGGTCGGTCTGTGCCGGCACGCTCGAGCCGCCGACGCACCTGACGACCGTCGAGGCGTGGTGGGTGTCCGAGGCCAGCGACTACGCAACGCGACCAGACATCCCCGAGCGCGCGAAGGAGTAGAGCTCAGGCGCCGCCGGCGGGCAGTGCCTCGAGCATGATCTCCGGGTTGTCGCGAGCCGTGACCATGGCGCGCCACTGGTCGACGAAGAGTGCGAGATGGGTGCCGTCGCTGCGCTCGAGGACCTCGATGCCGCGCATGCCGGCCAGCGCGGTCCTGCCGGCGGCGTCGGTGCGTCGGGCCACCTGGTAGTCGAGCCGGGAGAAGCGGATGGGGGAGTTGAACTCGTTGGTCATCCGGTCCTCGACGACCTCGAACTGCATCGGGCCGACGGCCGCCAGGACCGGGTTCTGGTCGCCGCGCAGGTCGGAGCGCAGCACCTGCACCACGCCCTCCTGGTCGAGCTGCTCGATCCCCCGGCGGAACTGCTTGTAGCGGCCGATGTCACCGGCGCTCGCGGTGACGAAGTGCTCGGGGGCGAAGCTCGGGACCGGCGGGTACTCGATCGCGTCGCCGGTGTAGACCGTGTCGCCGACCCGCAACGCCTGGGCGTTGACGAAGCCGACGATGTCGCCCGGCTCGGCCGTCTCGACCACGGTCGTGTCCCGGCCGAACACGGACTGCGCGAACTTCGTCGCGAACGGCTTGCCGGTGGTCGCGTGCGTGACGACCATGCCGCGCTCGAAGGTGCCGGACACGACCCGGGCGTACGCGAGACGGTCGCGGTGCAGGTTGTTCATGCCGGACTGCACCTTGAAGATGAAGGCGCTGAACTCGTCGTCGGTGTCGCGGACCGACCCGTCGACACCCTCGGTGGGACTGGGGTCGGGGGCGATGTCGAGCAGCAGGTCGAGGAGCTGGGCGACGCCGAAGTTCTGGAGCGCCGAGGCGAACATGACGGGCGTGGTCTCGCCGGCGAGGAAGCGGGCCTGGTCGTGGTCGGCCTCGTCGAGGGTCAGCAGCTCGTGCTCCTCGACCGCGTCCGCCCACAGGCGTACGTCGTCCTCCTCCACCTCGTCGGAGGACATCCGCCGCTCGGGAGCGCGGGTCGCGCCGCCGGCGGTGCGGGTGTACTTCACGAACTCGCCGGTGCGCCGATCGATCACGCCGCGGAAGTCCCCGGCCTCACCGACGGGCCAGGTCAGGGGAGTGGGGCGGAGCCCGATCTTGGCCTGGATCAGGTCCATCAGCTCGAGCGCCGAGAGGCCGGGGCGGTCCCACTTGTTGATGACGGTCATGACCGGGATGCCGCGCAGCGCGCAGACCTTGAAGAGCTTGAGGGTCTGCGGCTCGAGCCCCTTGCCCGCGTCGACCAGCATCACGGCGGAGTCGACCGCGGAGAGCACGCGATAGGTGTCCTCGGAGAAGTCGCTGTGGCCGGGGGTGTCGACGAGGTTGATCACGTGGTCGCGGTAGACGAACTGCAGCGCGGCCGAGGTGATCGAGATGCCGCGCGCCTTCTCCATCGCCATCCAGTCGGACACGGTGGCGCGGCGGTCGCCCTTGCCGTGGACGGCACCGGCCTCGGTGATCACCCGCGCGTGCAGGGCGAGCGCCTCGGTGAGGGTCGACTTGCCGGCGTCGGGGTGGCTGATCACGGCGAACGTACGGCGGGGGCGGGCGTCGGGCACCGCGCGAATTTACCCGTCGCGGCGTCGCTTCGTCTCATCGTGACGCTCATCGTGACGAGGTGGACAGCTCCAGGTGTCTCAGTCCGTCGGTGATCAGGGCGGTGGCCGGACGGTCGGAGTCGACCCTGGCCGAGATCGTCCGGTGGTCGAGGCAGTCGAAGTAGGCGAGGTGGATCGCCTCCACCTGCGGGGAGGACAGGCCCGCCGTCTCGAGGTGGGTGGTGTCGTGGCACGCCTCGAGAGACGGGTCCTCCGTCCGTGCCGAGAGGCGGCACGTCCTCACGGCGAAGCGGTGCGCCAGCACCATGACCCAGGCGAGCGCACTCGAATGGGCGGGGTCGAACCGACCGGCCCGGCGCCACACCTCGAGGAACACCTCTCGTACGACGGCCTCGGTCGCGATCTCCTCCCTCACCAGGCACTGCACCAGGCCATAGACGCGCGCCGCGAGCGCGTCGTACAGGTCCGCGAACGCGGCGGTGTCGCCCTGACCCGATCGGAGCAGCAGGTCCTCAGTGATTCCGGCATCTCGTGCGCGCGGGTCGCTCGATACGTGCTTGGCCACAGTGCCCTCCCAGACAGCTCAGCTGCGCAGTGTGCCTTGGGCACAATCCACTTGTGCACAACCTATCGGTCTTTGAGGCAGAATGTGTGCATGTTCATCAAGGCGCCTCCGCTGTCGGAGCAGCTCTGCTTCGACCTCTACGCGGCTTCGCGGGCAGTGACCACTGCCTACCGCCCGGTCCTGACCGAGCTCGGGATCACCTATCCCCAGTACCTCGTCCTCATCGTCCTGTGGGAGCACGACAGCTGCACGGTGCGCGACCTCGCCAACGAGCTGCGCCTCGACCACGGCACCCTGACCCCGCTGCTCAAGCGGATGGAGGCAGGCGGACTGATCGAGCGACGCAGGGACAACGCCGACGAGCGCTACGTGGTCGTGTCCCTCGCTCCCCGGGGCGAGGACCTGCGCCAGCACGCGGACCGGATCCAGTGCGGCATGAAGGAGCAGATGGGCCTCGGGGAGCAGGAGTTCGAGGAGCTCCAGGCGATCCTCCAGCTCCTGACCTCGAGGGTCTCGCCCTAGCTGGTCACGGACGCCTTCATCCCTGGGGGTGGGTGCGGCCCGTGATACATCAATGGGCGAGAAAGTCGCTCTGGACTAGTCCCGTCAGGTGAGTCCTGTGCCGTCCCTTGTCCGGGGGCGATGTGGTGTGGCTCACTTCGCTCATTGGGGGCGGGCAGCAGAGCTGGCTCCTGTCTGCGCAAGCTTGGGGAAGCCACGTGTCGACAGCCTTGAAGTCAGCGTTCGCGTCCATCGTCTCCCTCACGGTCGTCACCGGTCTGGCGGTCAGCTCGGCGACACCTGCCGTGGCGGCCGCGCCCGATGACGCGACCGCCGCGGTCACCGACCTCTTCGGGGACCTGGCGACCGACTTCCTGCCGCAGGTGGCGTCGAGCACCGCGCTGTCCGACCAGCTGCCGACCCTTGCCGTCACCCCGGCCGGCTCGGTCGGGCTCAGCACCGCTTTCGCCGACCTGCTCGCTGCGGGCGGGTCGCTCGCGGACCTACGCCGCGCAGCCGACCCTTGCCGAGCTCGCGGACTACATCGACGGCGCCGACGGCGGCGGCTGGGCCTTCACCTCGTCGGCGACCGGCCGACGGTCACCATCGGCTTCACCAGGACGGTCACCGACCAAGCGGGCCTCGACGTCCGTGACGAGGACGGCACCATCACGTTGTCCACCGGCTCGGGGATCGACGTCACGGGCAAGCTCACGGGCTCCTTCACCTTGATGTACGACTCGACCGCCAAGCTGGCCAGCCTCACCAGCCCGTCGATGGAGATCGAGACCACCGCCGACCTGCCGGCCGGCAAGGAGCTCGAGGCCGGCCTCGGCATCCTGGGCGTGAAGGTCGTCGGCGCCGCGGGCACCGACGACTACCGCCTGTCCAGCAAGGTCGTGACCGCGTGGGCCAACCCCGACAACGACGCGCTCGAAGTCCCTCGCCTACGACAACCCGGCCACCCCGGCGCCGCTCGACGGCGAGCTGGCTGCCGACGGTGCCGGCAACGGGTTGGTCACCGCGACCCGCACCGGCTCCCTCTCCGGCGAGCTGAAGGCCGAGCCGCGCTCGACGTCCGTCGTCGCCGGATCTCCCCAGCGTCGGCGCGACCGTCACGCTCAGCTCCGCCTCACCGGCGACCTTCGAGGCGCCGTCGGTCACCGCGGACGTCCCGGCCGAGGCCGAGCCGTTCCTCACCCTGACCCCGCGCGACCTCGCCGCGGCCCTCTCGCAGGCCGCGTCCGCGGTCATCGGCATGCAGGACGCCGAGGACGGCAACCTGCCGCTGATGCGCGGCTCGATCGGCAACGCCATCGACGCGGTCGGCGGCATCAAGGCCTTCCTCGCCGACCAGGTGCAGGACCCCGACACCAGCGACGACACCCCCGGCCAGCCGAAGTTCGCGTCGCTGCAGGACATGCTCGTCGCGCTCGACGAGGCGTCGTACGACTCGGGCTGGAGCATCGACGTGCTCGGCGGCGACGACGCCGCGTCCTTCGACCCCGACAACCTGGTGGCCAACTTCACGATCCGCACGACCCGTGGTGGGGTCGCGGACCTCGAGCTCAACCCGCTCGGGGCGGCCACCACGGGCAAGGGGACGTACACGGCGACCGGGCTCAGCGCGAGCGGCGTGGACTTCAACGGTCCGAACGACACCGCCGGCGCCGAGCTCGCCGGGCGCAAGGTCCAGGCCGGCGCGTCGTACGGCACCATCGCCACCATCGTCGACGGCCACACCCTGACGCTCACGACCGAGGGCTGGTCGGATGGCACCCCGACGAACGGCACCTCCTTCTCGATCGAGGCCGCCGACCCGAAGACCGGCGCACCCGAGCTCGCCAACACGCTCGAGACGACGACCGGCATCGCCGCGGCCAACGCGAACCTCTCGACCGCGACGATCACCCCGGACGTCGTCGTGACCCTGCCGATGGCGCTCGACCTGAGTGCACCCCTGACCTACCTCGACAACGGGGTGGAGATCGCCGACTGCAACCCGGACCCGAACGCGGAGGCTCCCTGCCCGTTCCAGCAGGTCGACGCCAGTGGGCTCGGCCGCGTGATCAGCTCCCTCCCGCTCGCCGCCGACCGGGTCATGCTGCGCCAGTCGGACCGCGACGTCCTCGTCGCCGACGCCGACATCAGCTCGGCCGTCCAGATCGGCACCACCAGCGGCTACCTCGGCCTGACGATCAACGGGACCGTCGACGTGGAGGTCCCGGACGGCGAGCACCTCCAGGTCCTCACCCTGACCGGCACCGACGACATCCCGATCCCGGCCTTCGTCGAGGAGGTCCGCAAGCAAGCGGTGGGCACGGGTGACGGCGTCTTCCGACCAGGAGCTCGGCGGCTCGGTGGTGGCCGACCTCGTCGTGAGCGTCGACGACGCGCCGGACGCGTTCGCGAAGGGCGAGGACTCGACGGGGATCACGCTGACCAGCACGGTCAAGGCCCTCGCCGACGGCATCCAGGGCACCGACGTCACGGTGACCCCCGAGGACCCGGACCGGGCAGCACTGCTCGCTGCCCTCAACTTCGACCAGGAGAACCCGCTCGCGCTCTTCGGTGGCGTGCAGGGCGCCCTGAGGGGTCTCGGCACCGACCTGACCTCCATGACCGGCGGTGGCCTTGACACGCCCATCCCGCTCGTCGGTTCGTCCGTCAGCCAGATCCTCGGCGCCGGCGCCAGCGGCGCCGAAGGAGTCACGTACACCCAGCAGGACGCGGTGGAGGCGAGCGACGGCCCGCCGGTGGTCGAGGCCGTTCCCGCCACGACCACTCTCGACGACCCCGCCGGTGACTTCGGGCCCGCCTTCATCGGCCGCCAGGTCGTCATCGGCTCGACGATCGTGACGGTCGTCGACCAGACCGACACCACGCTCGTCCTCGCACCGCAGATCGCCACGGTCCCTCTGGACGGCGCGCCGTACCTCGTGGAGAACGAGCTGCTCGGCGCCGCGCACGTCCTGGAGAACATCACCCCGGCGACCCTGCAGGAGGCGATCGCCATGGCGCAGGCGTCCCTCGGCAACGACTCCACCATCGACTTCGGGCTCGTCGACGGCGACGACGGTGCCCAGCTGCGGCTGGACGTCGCGTGGGAGCGCGCCTACTCCGTCTCGCGTCCGGTGAGCCTGGAGCTGCCGGGAGGCCAGCAGGTCGTGGCCGCCAACGGCAGTGGCGAGATCGGCCTCGAGGCGAGCGGCTCGGTCGCGCTCGGCCTGCTGCTCCCGCTCAGCAAGGACGCCGTCAAGAACCCGATCGAGAACACGCTGGTCGACCCGGAGGCGTCCGGCATCGACTTCAACGTCTCCATCGGCGCGGAGAACATCCACGTCGGCGCCAGCCTGGGTCCGGTCAGCGTGGACCTCGGCAAGCCCGGCTCGACCAACCCCGACGACCTCGGCACCTTCGCCGCCGGCCTCGGGCTCACGGTGACGGGCGCGGACGCGAAGGCCGACGGCACGCCGGGCCTCCCGTCGATCACCGACTACTTCACGGGCTTCGACGTCACGGTCGGCAACGGCGGCGCCTGTGAAGGCGCCGAGGTGCTGTGCGCCTCGTTCCCGATGTACGTCTCGGGTGCCGAGGTTCCCGGCGGCGACCTCTCGGTGACCGCGTCGATGCCGGCCGCGGGCACGACGCCCACCCTCAAGGCGATCCTGGACGGCGTGAAGATCGAGGTGCCGAGCGGCCTCCAGGGGATCATCGCGGGCAAGCCGTTCAAGTTCACCTCGCTGTCCGAAGGGCTCCAGCAGTACCTCTTCTACACCGAGGCGTCGCTGCGCATCGCCTCGAACAACGGTGAGATGCCGGTGGTCGGCAAGGACCTGCAGGCCGGCGCCGACTTCATGGGCGAGACCCGCGTCAAGATCGGCGACTTCATCGACAAGGAGGGGTTGCAGAACATCGAGAAGGTGTCCGGGGCGCGGGCCTACCTCACGACGGTGCTCGCCAACGAGCTCGGCATCGTGATCAACGGGCCGACGGGCGTCATCGTCGACTTCACCTGCAACAGCAGCCTCGAGCCCCCGGCGGCACCGACCACGGCGACCACCCCGGCGACCCCCGCCGCCGGTTCGGCCACGCTGTACAGCTACGCGGTGGTCTCGGTCTTCACCGACAAGGCGGGGCTGGCCCACGATTCCGCGCCTTCGGAGGCCAGTGCGGCCGTGACCAACGCTGCCACCCTGACCACCTCGACGAGCTACAACACCGTCACCTGGACGAAGGTCACGGGCGTCAACGGCTACAAGGTCCTGCGGGTGACCACGCCGGCGGGCCCGGACCCCAAGCCGACCTACAAGGTGCTCGCCACCGTGGCCGGCACGGTCTCCTCGTACAAGCACGAGGGCGCCGCCGGCACGGACTACCTGGCAGTGGCCAAGCCCTACCGGATGCCGGGCGTGGACTGTGACGAGGACGCCCTGATCACCGACGTCGAGGGCGTCACCCTGAAGCTCAAGCTCGGCCAGGGCGTCATCAGCGAGAAGGACGGCTGCGTCGACGACGAGGACCTCGGCGACTGCATGGGCGGCGAGCTCCCGGTGGACCTCGGCATTCCCGGCCTGTCGCTCAAGACCGGCGAGGGCGGCTCCGTCAGCGGCAAGGTCGGATGGGCCCTCGACCTCAAGATCGGGATGAGTCGCACGCGGGGCTTCTACATCGACACCTCGGACGTCGACGAGTTCGAGGTCGGCGCGAACCTGGCGCTCACGGACGTCAACGGTCCGGACCTCGCGGCGCAGCTGTCGATCATCGGCGTCGATGCCGAGAAGCGGACAGCCACCCCTGAGTTCGTCGGCCACTTCGGCATCGACATCCGCGACAGCAAGGACGCCGACCAGGACCTCACGCTGTCCGAGATGGCCGGACTCAAGATCGCTGACGCGATCGTGGTCAGCGTCTCGGCCAAGGTGAACATCGACTGGCACCTCGAGGCCAGCGCGGACGCGGCGCTCCCGGGCATCGGGACCGACTTCCTCCTCACGTGGAAGTGGGCCGCCAGCACCGGCAACGACGGCAAGCCCGTGCCCGCCAAGCCCGGCAACCCCGCGGGACTGACGATCGCGTTCAACAACGTCACTCTCAACGCCGGCAAGTTCTTCGGCGATGCCCTGAAGCCCTACCTGCAGCAGGTCGTGGACGCCACCAAGCCCCTCCAGCCTGTGATCGACACGATCTTCACGCCGATGCCGGTGATCTCCGACCTCTCCAAGGCCGCCGGCGGCAAGGAGGTGACGATCGCGACCCTTGCGGAGACCTTCAACACCCTCCCGGCGGGGCCGAAGATCAAGCCGTTCCTCGATGCGATCAAGACGGTCAAGCAGCTGCTCAAGGTCGAGTGCACGGCCGGCCCCGCGGCGTGTGGCGTCAACATCGGCAGCTTCAACCTGCTGGGTGATCGCGCCACGAGGACGAGCACGTCGGCCGCGAACGCCTCGACGATGATCGACAGGTCGCCCGCGACCTACAAGCCCGTCGCGACGACCCAGGACATCGCCGCAAAGGACAAGACCAACCAGCTCACCGACCCGAACAAGGTCCAGAAGGCCTCGGCGCTCAAGGCCGGTCTCAAGGCAGGCGTGGCGATCCCCGTCATGGAGGACCCGACGATCCTCTTCGAGCTCATCAGCGGAGGTGACATCCCGCTCGTGGAGTTCGACAGCGGTCCGCTGAGCCTGGGCTTCCAGTTCCAGAAGTCGTTCGGCCCGATCTACGCCCCGCCGCCGGTCATGATGGTGATCGGGGGCGGCGCATCGGTGACCCTGAGGGTCGCGGCCGGCTTCGACACCTATGGCATCCGTCAGGCGATGGAGACCGGTGACGGCGCGCAGGTGCTCGACAGCCTCTACTTCAAGACGATCGACGCCAACGGCAAGCCCATCCCGGTCGTCCAGTTCACCGGCTACCTCGAGGCGGGTGCCTCTGTCTCGATCGGCATCCTCGAGGTCGGCGTGAAGGGCGGGATCAAGCTCACCGTCGGCTTCTACTGGAACGACCCGAACAACGACGGCAAGTTCCGGCTGTTCGAGTTCGCCGGCGCGGTCGCCAACAACCCGATATGCCTGTTCAACGTCGGGGGAGAGCTCTCTCTCTACGTCAAGGTCTTCGTGGTGATCGGGTTCAGCCCGTTCTCCGTCGACTTCGACTTCACGCTGGTCAACATCAAGCTGCTCGACTTCAACCTCAAGCCCGACTGCACGCCGCCGCCGCCCCGGCTGGGTGGCACGGCGAAGATCGGCACCACGGAGAACCAGGTCCTGTACGTGTTCGCCGGCAAGTTCGGCGGGGCCGGACCGCGTGGCAACAAGGCCTGGGACGCCAAGAACACGGCGAACGAGACGTGGGTCGTGCGGCAGGTCCCGGCGTACACGGACGAGGAAGGCGAGCACGGAGCCGTCGTCGAGGTGCGCGGGCTCGGCCTCACCGAGTCCTTCCCCGACCCCGGCGGGACGACCATCACCCACGTCGTCCTCGACGGCACCGGGTACGCCGGCAACCTCACCGTGAGCTTCACCGGCGGGCAGTCGCCGAGCTTCACGGCCGCGGAGCCGCCGGTCGCGAACGGGAAGACCGTCGCGTTCGACAAGACCGCGGTCGTGCTCACCGGTTCCGGTGCCGACAACATCCGCACGGGCGAGGGCCCCTCGTGGGTGGACTCGGGGGCCGGGGACGACCAGGTCACCACGGCGGACCGGGTCGACCTGTCGAAGGCTCCCGGGTCGGTGACCGCACACGTCGCCGGTGGCCTCGGCGCCGACGTGATCACCGTCGGCAACGGCAAGGACACGGTGACCGGTGACGGCTCGCTGGACACCAAGCTCCGCGCGAACCTGACCGTCGACCTGGCTCCCGCCCTGAAGGGGACGACCACCCTGTCGACCCCCGTCGACGTGACGCTGCTGCCCACGCCGGACGCTGCCGCCCTCGGCACGGCACCGGTGGTCGGCGCCGGAGCGGACCAGATCGCGGCCGGCCTCGGCGAGGTGATCCTCGCGGGCAACGGAGGCAACGACACGATCGGCACCGCCAACGACAGCACCCTGGCCGACTCCGCAGGCATCAAGGCGGGCACCACCGGTGGTTCCGCCGATGAGGAGGCGCTCTACCGTGCCCACGCATCCGTGCTCATCGGCGGTGCTGGCGGCGACGTCATGAAGAGCGGATCGGCGAACGACGAGATCTTCACCGGGACGTACGCCACGATCGGCGAGTCCGGCACCGGCGCGGGTGACACGTCCGACGACGTCAACGTCGTCGACACCGGCACCGGCTCGGACAAGGTCTACGGCTCCAACGGCCAGGACTTCGTCACGACGTCGTCGCGGACCGCACAGTCCTCGATCGTCTACGGCGGCGCCGGCACCGACGTCCTGACCGGTGGTCTCGGTTCCGACGAGCTCTACGGCGGACCGGACGACGACTACCTCGTCGCCTCCCCGGCGACCGTCGGGAAGCCCGATTCGGCGACCGACGTGCTCGGCAGCTCGCGCCTGGTGGGCGTGCTCCCGGGTGGCGGGACCAGCCCGAAGAAGCTCGTGGGTGGCACGGGCAGCGACCGGATCTACGGCTCCGACGGACCGTCGAACATCTTCGGCGACACCACGGTCGACGGCTGTGCCGTGCAGTCCGCCCCGGTCAGCAAGCAGCCCGGGGAGACCACCAACTCGCTCGACGCCAGTGACCTGATCTTCGGCGGCAACGGCGTCGACGTGGTCAACGCGGGCGGCGGTGACGACTGGGCGTACGGGTCGGGCGCGGCGGACCGCGTCTGCGGCAACGCCGGCAACGACCAGCTGTGGGGCGGTGACGACGGTGACCTCGTCTTCGGCGGCACCGGCAACGACCAGGGCTTCGGTGACGCGGGCGACGACCAGGTCTACGGCAACGCGGGCGACGACTCGCTCTACGGCTCGACGGGAGCCGACCGGCTCCAGGGCAACAACGGCTCGGACTGGCTCGACGGCGGCACCGAGGCGGACGTCGTCCTCGGCGGTACGTCGCAGGCGGGCAGCACGGACGGTGCCGACGTGCTGTACGGCGCCGGCGGTGCCGACGTGCTCGTGGGCGACAACGCGCAGACCGACGTGCTCGCCAGCGCTCCGTACCCGACCGACCTCGGGTCGTCCGACACCACCCTGGGTGGCAACGACTACCTGGTCGGCGGTGACGACGGCGACCGCATCTACGGCGGCCTCGGCGACGACACCGCGTACGGCGGCTCGGGCGACGACTACGCCGAGGGCAACCCCGGCACGGACCATGTCTGGGGCGAGGCGGGTGATGACGACATCGCCGGCGGATCCTCCGAGCTCGCGAGCGGAACCGAGAACGGACGTCCGGACGTCAACGACAACCTGTACGGCGGCGCCGGCCAGGACGTCATCGCGGGCGACAACGCCCGCATCACGCGCTCCGGTGTCGGACACCCGCTCATGGCGGGCCGCGGGTTGACGACCACGCGTGGAGTCGACCTCGCCGACGAGGGCTCGGGCACCCCGACAGGTGTCTCGGGCGACGACACGATCGAGGCCGGCGACGGCACCGACCTGGTCTTCGGCCAGCGGGGCGCGGACACGATCTCGCTCGGCGCGGACGCCGACTACGGCGAGGGTGGTCCCGGGATCGACGGGGTGCACGGTGACGCGGGCGACGACGACGTCGTGGGCGGCTCCTACACCCCGGCGGTCGAGGCGACCATCCGGTCGACCGGTCAGCCCGACGGACGCGACACCCTGTTCGGCGACGCCGGTCAGGACGTAGTGCTCGGTGACAACGGCGCCGTGACCCGGCCAGGCGTGCCCGGACCGGGCACCCAGCTGACGACCAACCGGCTCCTCGCGCCACGCTCGATCACGCCCTACGACCTCGGCGACACTCAGGTGTCCCCGGAGGCCTCCGGTCCGGACACCATCACCGGTGACGACAGCGACGACCCCGTACCGGACGCCCTCCAGCTGGCGAACGACGTGCTGCTGGGACAGGGCGGCAACGACAGCGTCGACGGGGGGATCGGACACGACTACGCCGAGGGCGGGCAGGATTCCGACCTCGTGCTCGGCGGCGAGGGCGACGACGACCTCGCCGGCGGCTCGTCGGCGACCATCGCGAACGGCGCGGCGGGCGCGACCGGGCAGCCCGACGTCTCCGACAACGTCCTCGGCGGCAGCGGCTCCGACCTCGCGATCGGTGACAACGGCCTGCTGACGCGGGTCACGACGGGTCGCGACTGGCGCACCAACCGTGCCGACGCCGGGCAGAACGCCCTGGTGCCGGGACGCGCGATCACGCTGTACGACCTCAACGGTGCGGCCCCGGCGACCGCGACGACGTCGCACGCGGCGGCGGACTCGATGTCGGGCCAGTCCGGGGTCGACGTGCTCCTCGGCCAGGACGGCGACGACCGGATCAGCGGTGGCAGCTACGACGACTACGTCGAGGGTGAGGGAGGTGCCGACGTGGTCCATGGCGACGTGGCGCTGGTCGCGGCCGAGATCGTGGGCGCTCCCGGCTCCTCGGCCTGGACCACGCCGGAGGTGGACACCGACCCGGTCTCGGCCGGTCAGGACGACATCACAGGTGGGTCGAGCCGCAAGGGGTACCGCGACGGCAACGACACCATCAACGGTGACGGCGACGACGACTTCGTGGTCGGTGACAACGGCTCCATTGCACGGGTCGTCGACGGCGGCAAGACCGACCGGGTCTATGCCGAGCGCTACGGCCCCCAGCGGGTCGGACATGCCAAGGTGCGTGTGTTCCCGCCGGGCATCACCGGTGTCACGTCCACCCGGTTCTGCACGGCTCCTGCGAGCCCGTCGGCGACCTCGACGTGCGAGGTGGCGGGCGCCTTCGGCAAGGACATGATCCTCGGCGACACCGGGCAGGACGTGCTCTACGGCCAGGACGGCGACGACACGATCCGGGGTGGCGCCGACGACGACGACATCTACGGCGAGCTCGGCAACGACCTGCTCTACGGCGAGGACGGTGAGGACGCGATCCTCGGCGACCGCGGCGGTGTGCAGGACAGGTACGAGACCGGGTCCCGCTCGGTCACGTCGAGCACGAACCAGCCTCCGGCCGAGACGTACCGGTCGCGGCTCGACGGCTCGGTGAGCCGGGAGGCCGATCTGTTCCACGACGTCAACGGCATCTCCCTCGTGGGCTCGGCGACCTCGGCGCCGATGCCGCTGGACGGCATCACCTACGGCGGCATCGACCGGATCCGCGGTGGCGACGGTCACGACTCGATCCACGCGGGTGCGGGCGACGACCTGGTCAACGGTGACTCGGGCGGCGACGCGCTCTTCGGCGGTCGCGGGAACGACGTGATGTGGGGTGGCCTCGGCCGCGTCTGCACGGCCGTCCAGACGGCTTGCCTCGCCGACATCGGCAGGTCTGCCGAGTACATCGATCACCTCGCGGGCGGCAAGGACGAGGACGTCCTGGACTGGCGTCCGCGTGGGGTCTACGGAACGCTCTCGGGGACCGTCTACGTCGGACGGACCTGCACCACCAGCACGGTCCAGGCGACCACGAAGAAGGACGGGACGACCGACCCGTGCTCGTGGTTCGAGATGACCGAGCGCGCCGACGACGTCTCGTCGAACCCCACGACGCTGGCCAACAACCAGCACCACCAAGGCATCGACTGGATGTACGGCGGCTGGGACCGCGACGTGATGCAGGGCGACCAGTCGGCCAACGGCCCCAACCCGGGTGACCGGCTGATCGACTGGAGCGGCGTCTACAACTTCTACAGCCACTGCAACGCGGCCTATGGAGGTTTCAACGACCTCCGCAGCCCGAGCCCGGCGATGGAGAAGTTCATCAACGAGTGGGCGACCGGTCTCGGCTCCGGCCGACCGGCGGCTACCGGTTCGCAGGCCGATGTCCTCGTGCCCGGCACCTCGGCCTACGACGAGCTCGCGCTGGTCAACAACGCCGACGGCAAGGGCCACGGCACCGGCAGCGCCTACCCGACCACCCCGGGGCACTTCGACGAGGAAGGGGCTTGCTCCGGGTTCTGACAGGAGTGGTCGGGCGTACGTTGCTGGGATGACCGGCCCACGCTTCGTGCTGCACGACCACCGCAGGCCGAGCCCGCACTTCGACCTCCGGCTCGAGGAGGACGGGGTGCTGCGGAGCTGGGCGGTGCCCAAGGGACTGCCCGACGACACCGCCCACGACCGGCTCGCGGTGGCGGTCGACGACCACGATCTCGACCACGTGGACTTCGAGGACGAGCACAAGTCCATCGCCGACGACGGGACGTGGGAGGAGCACGACCGGAACGCGCGGCGGTTGGTGTTCTCGCTCCACGGGCGGAGCGGCACACGACGCTACGCGCTGATCAGCACCGGTGGGAAGCAGTGGCTGCTGCACCTCACCAAGGAGCAGACAACCAAGTAGGCGGCAGCGGCGTCCCAGACGCATGTCAGCTCGCCGGGTCGCCGCCACCCTCGTCCTCCTCCTGCCTGCCGGATTGCTCGGGTGGCCGGCCCCGACGTCGGCCGACGAGCCGGCATCGGCACCCGCGTCGGTCGAGCCGACGAACGTGTCGGTCCGCGTCACCTCGCGCCAGCGCGTACGGCTCGAGGTGCTGCCGCAGATCGTCCAGTACGGCTCGGGGGTCGCGAGTCCTGACGCGGCGAAGGCGGCCATCACCGCGACGATGAAGCCGGTGCGGGTCGGGCGGCCGGTCCAGCTGCAGGTCCTGCACGACTCGTGGTGGGACACGGTGGCGACAGGTCGGCAGGACGCGCGCGGTCGGGTCCAGGTCGCGTGGCCGGCGACGGACGCGGGGGAGGCGGTGACCTACCGGGTGAAGGCCCGGAGGTGGGGCGGCCTGGCACCGGTGAGGAGCGCCCCGGTGAGCAGCGAGCGGTGGCTGGCCCCGACGTGGACCGACGAGTTCTCCGGCACCCACCTGCGCGACGTGTGGAACCACCGCGGCCGCGACTACGTGCACGCGAACCGTCGCTCCTGCTCCAAGGGCGACCCGCGCGCCGTCTCCGTCGCGGACGGCGCGTTGCGACTGAGCGTGATCCGCGACCCCGATGTGACGACCACCTGCAGGATCGGTGGTCGTGACGCCGCACCGGGGCGGTACGCGTACCGCCTCAACGGGCACGTCGGCACCGAGGGCGCGTTCGGCTTCCGCTACGGCTTCGCGGCGGCTCGGGTGAGGTTCCACCGGCTCCGCGGGCAGCACGGCGCGTTCTGGTTGCAACCGACCGGCGGGATGTACCCGGGCGCCCTCGGCAGCGAGATCGACGTCGTGGAGTACTTCGGCGATCACCACCCGCAGGGCGGCATCGCGTCCTTCACCCATCGCTACGACGGCCGACGCCGGGTCTCGACCGGCGGGTGGCTGCCCGACTCGACGTCGTACCTCCGCAGCAGGCGCGACGGCTGGTCGAGGAACTACCACGTGTTCTCCGTCGAGTGGACGCCGCGGACTCTCGTCTTCCGCATCGACGGCAGGGAGACGACGCGGATGTCGGGAGCGGTGTCGGCAGTGCGGCAGTTCCCGATCCTGAGCCTGATCGCCGCGGACTACGAGATCCCGAAGATCAAGGCTCGTCGGCTGCCCCAGCACATGTACGTCGACTGGGTGCGGGTGTGGGAGACCGGCGGCTGACAGGCGGCGGGAGGATCCGCGTCGTTACCGGACAGTCGTGTCTGCACCAGCGCAATCGACGACTTGACTGTCCGGTAGCGATGGCCCGATGCAGTCCGTCATGAACGGCCGAGCCGGCGCCAGCCACCCTGTCGGTTGTGCGCGACGATCTCGGACAGGATGCCGAGGATCGCGTCGCGGTCGATCGGATCGTCCTGGTAGATCTGGATCGACCGGCCGGTCGCGTTGCCGTGCCCCTGGTTGATCACCCTGTGAGGGTCACTCACGGTCGGGTCGTAGAGGAACAGGTTCACGTGGTCC
The DNA here is from genome assembly GCA_963711175.1 of uncultured Actinomycetota bacterium. Classification (GTDB taxonomy): domain Bacteria; phylum Actinomycetota; class Actinomycetes; order Propionibacteriales; family Nocardioidaceae; genus Nocardioides. Next base: position 81,318 of record CAVQDC010000027.1, on the reverse strand, counting down.
TTCGTCGCCAGCAGGGCGCAGACGTTGCCGTCGAGGACGAAGTAGGGCTGGACGGTCCGCTTGATCGTCTCCTCGATCTCCGGGTCGGTCGCCCAGACCAGCTCGCGCAGCTCACGGCAGATCGATTGCTGCCACTCGGGCAGGGGCTCGAGGTAGGCATCGACCCCGGGATGGGCGCGTCCAGTCATGGTGCACCCCCGAGCCGTCGGGCCTCCGCCGCCCGCCTCATCAGCACGGCCCGCTCGCCCCCGTTGCGGGTGAGCGACGCGGCGTCGGAGAACGCGGACGCTGCTTCGGCGTACGACCCCGCCCGCTCGAGCAGGTCCCCACGCACGCTCGGCACGAGTGGTGAGTCACCCAGCGCGTCCGCGTCGACCGCGGCCAGGACAGCGAGCCCGGCATCGGGCCCGTGGGCGCGGCCGTGCGCGACGGCGCGGTTCACCTCGACGACCGGCCCCGGAGCGGACCTCGGCCAGCACGTCGTACAGCTGCGCGATGCGCGCCCAGTCGGTGTCCTCGGCCCGCGCGGCACGGGCGTGCTCGGCCGCGATCGAGGCCTGGAGGAAGTACCTGCCGACGGGGACGCCGGTGGCAGCGAGGGAAGACGCTCGCGCAGAGTGCGGCGAGGCCGCGGCGGATCATCAGCTCGTCCCACGACGAGCGGTCCTGGTCGTCGAGGAGGACGGGCTGACCAGAGGGGGAGAGGCGGGCCGCGGTCCGCGAGCCCTGCAGCTCCAACAGCGCCTGGAGCCCGAGGACCTCGGGCTCCTCGGGGGCGAGCGAGGCGAGCATCCGCGCCAGCCTCGTCGCCTCGACAGCCAGGTCGGGGCGCATCCAGTCCTGGCCGGCGGTCGCGGTGTAGCCCTCGTTGAAGATCAGGTAGATCACGGCCATCACGTCGTCGAGCCGCTCGGTCCGCTCGGTGCCGGTGGGCAGCTCGAACGTCGCACCGGCGGAGGCCAACGTCCTCTTGGCCCGGGAGATCCGCTGGCCCATCGCCGACTCGGCGGTCAGGAAGCCACGCGCGATCTCGGCGGTCGTGAGGCCGCCGACCAACCGCAAGGTGAGGGCGGCGCGCGACTCGGCAGTGAGGGACGGGTGGCAGGACAGGAAGACGAGGCGCAGGACGTCGTCCTCGATGTGGTCCACCTGGCTGTCGAGATCGGGCACGTCCGCCTCCTCTCCTCGGGCAGCGCCTGCGAGCTCGGTGACCTTGCGGCGGAGGTTGTCGGCGCGACGGAAGTGGTCGATGCCGCGCCGCTTGGCGGTCGTCATCAGCCACGCGGTGGGGTTCTCCGGGATGCCGGTCTGCGGCCACTGCTCGAGCGCCGCGACCAGCGCGTCCTGCGCGAGGTCGGCGGCGAGCTCCACGTCACGGGTCATCCGGGTGAGGGCGCCGACGAGGCGGGCCGAGTCGGCCCGCCACGCGGCGTGTACGGCCTCGGTGGTGGGGTCTGCCGGCACGTGGCCAGCCTAGATCAGGCCTCCGGCGCGTCCGGCCCGTCGGAGATCTGGCGCAGCGTCGAGATCACGGTGACCTCGGGCCAGTGCTCGGCGTGCAGCCTGGCGAACTCCTGCTGGTCGGCGACGGCCTCGGCGAGGTCGGCGTACTCCATGATCGCCCAGCCGCCGACGACCTCCTTGGCCTCGGCGTAGGGCCCGTCGACGCGGGTGACCTCGCCGTCGCGGACCACGAAGTTGACGGCGTCCTCGGTGCCGTAGAGGCCGCCACCGTCGAGGAAGATCCCCTTCGCGGCACGCTCGCCGATGTGGACGTCCATCGCGTCGAACAGCGACTGCGGCGGCGTGCCGATGTTCTCTTCCATCCTGACGAATCCCATGAAACGCGGCATTGTGATCGCTCCTGCTGTTTTTGGCGGGTGTGGGTTGCTCTTTCGCACGTACGTCGAACGGCGCGGGGCTGCTTCGACACGGAGCCTAGAAGTTTTTTCGCTGACGCCACTCCGTAGGGTGATCGCGTGCCCCCTCACCTCGACCGGACAGGCGAGGGGAGCCGTCGTGATCCGCTCGTGCTCCTCGTCGGCATCGTCTCGGTCGTCGTCTACACACTGCACGGCTTCCGCGGTGAGCTGACGCGCGACCTCGGGGTCTACAGCTATGCCGGCCAGCAGGTCGCGGACGGCGTACCTCCCTACCTCGGCATCCTCAACCGCGCCGGACCGCTGGCCCACGTGCTGCCCGGGCGTGGGCGCGCTGGTCGCGCGCCTGATCGGCACCGACGAGCTGGTCACCATGCGCGTCGTCTTCATGCTGATCGCGACCGCGGCGGTGTGCACCACGTACGTCCTGGGCCGCGACCTCTTCGGCTCACGCGCTGCCGGGCTCGTGGGGGCGGGCGGGCTGCTCGCCGTCCACGGCTTCATCCAGTACGCCTCCGACGGCCCGCGCGAGAAGACGCCCATGGTGCTCTTCATCGTCCTCGCACTGTGGGCGGTCACACGGCGCCGGTGGTTCGTCGCCGGCCTCTGCACCAGCCTCGCGACGCTCTGCCTCCAGACCGCGTTCTTCAGCACGTTCACCGTGGTCGTGGTGGGCGTGCTGCTGATCGCGTCGGACGGCCGGCTCCGCGCGCTGGTCCGGGTCGCGCTCGGCGGCCTCGTGCCGGTCGTCGCGCTCGGGACGTGGTTCGCGCTGGCCGGGTCGCTGCGCGAGTCGGTCGACGCCTTCTACGTCATCAACCGCCGCTACACCGTGCCCGACCCGTTCACCGACGACCTCCACCGCGTCTGGCTGGACCTGCAGGAGGCCTACGGCGTGACGTTCTGGCTGATGGTGGCCGGTGTCGTCGCGCTCGCCCTCATCACCCTCGCAGCGGTGGTGCCGCGCGCGCGTCGCGCGTTCCCCGCGGTCCGGGTGCTCCCTGCGATGACCGCTGGCCTGCTCGCCGGGCTGGCCTGGATCCACCACGAGTACGACGCGTGGCCGGACCTGTTCCCGGTCGTGCCCTTCGCGGCGATCGGTCTCGGGGCCGTCTTCGCCCTCGTCCTACGACCGCTCCCTCCACGGCCCCAGTGGGCCGTCGCCACCGTCGCGTCGGGTGCCTGCCTCGTCCTGGCGCTCACCTTCTCGGTCTCGACCCGGGTGGACGGGCTCGATGCCCAGGTGGAGGCGACGGACGCCGTCCTCGCGCAGCTCCCGGCCGGTGCCACGATCACCTCGATCGAGGCTCCGCAGCCGCTCGTCCTGACCGGGCGGACCAACCCCACCCGCTACCAGATGTTCCGCAGCGGGCTGCAGGACTACCTGGAGGACACGTGGCCGGGCGGGCGCGACGGCTTCGCCCGGGACCTCGTCGCCGACGCGCCCGACCTGGTCGCGGTCGGCGAGACGACCTCGCTGACCTGGCGGCGCTCGCTGATGCCCGAGTACGTCTTCGTCGGACGAGCACCGCTCTGGGAGTGGTACGCCCGGGCATCGCTCGGCACGGAGACGATCGAGCGGCTGCGCACCGCCGCCGACTACGACGCGAGCGATCCGTACGCCCAGCTGGAGGACACACCCGGATGACCGGCTCGCGCCGTGCTCCGGTCGCGCTCGCGGCCGGATCCATCGTCACCGGGCTGCTCGCCTACGTGCTGTTCGCCCTCTTCACGCGCGGCCTCGGCGCCGAGGCGGCCGCCCCGGTCTCCGTGCTCTGGACCCAGTGGACGTTCGCCGCGGCGGCCCTCACGTTCCCGCTGCAGCACTGGATCACCCGCAGCATCGTGGCCGGCCACGAGGGCGACGTGCGGAAGGCCGCCCCCGGGGTCGCCGGCGTCGTGGTCGTCGTCGCGCTGGTGCTCGGCGTCGTCGCGTGGGTGCTGAGAGAGCGGCTCTTCCACCGCGACGACGCATGGTTCCCGGTGCTGGTCGTGCTCGTCACGCTGGGCACCGCGGCCGTCGGCGTGGTGCGCGGCGCGCTCGCGGGCCGGGGCCGGTTCCCCGCGGTGGCCGTCAGCCTGGTGGCCGAGAACGCACTGCGCTGCGTGCTCGTCGCCGCCCTCCTGCTCGCCGGCGTCCACGCGCCGGAGGTCCACGGGCTCGCGCTGGTCGCGGGCGGGCTGGTCGCCCTGTGGCCCTCGGCGTGGCGGTTCAGTGCCCGCGAGGAAGGAGGGGGCGAGGGCGGCACCGGCGCCCTGTCGTTCCTCGGTGGTGCCGCCTCCGGCCAGGTCGTCGCGCAGGGTGTGCTCACGGGCGGGCCGGTGCTGTTGGCGCTCCTCGGCGGCTCTCCGGTCGAGGTGACGGCGATGTTCGCCGCGCTCGCACTGTTCCGCGCTCCCTACATGGTCGTCCTCGGCATGCTCCCGCAGCTCACCGAGCGCATCACGGCGTACGTCGTGTCCGGCGCCGTGGACCGGCTCCGCTCGCTCGCTGCTGGACTGGCCGTCGTCACGGTCGTCGCGGTCCCGCTGGCCGGCGTGTTCGGTGCCCTGCTCGGTCCGTGGTTGCTCAGGCTGGTGTTCGGCGACACGGTCGACGTCTCCTCCGACGTCGCAGCGGTGCTCGCGGCCGGATCCACCCTGGCCGTCGCCAACGTCGTGCTGATGGTCGCGGCGCTCGCGGGTCACCGACCGCTCCGGGTCGGCGTCGCGTGGGGAGTCGCGGTCCTGGTCGGAGCCGTCGCCGCGCTCGCGCTGAGCGGGTCGTCGGCCGTGGCCCGGACGTCGGCGACCTTCCTCGTGGTCGAGGTCGTCGCGACCGCGACACTGGCGGTCGTCGCGTGGGGATCGCTCCGGCTCAGCCGGGCTTGACCGCGACCAGCAGGACCGACGAGCCGTACGCCAGGTCGTGTCGGCGGAGCAGACGGGCGTCGGCGGCGCACAGTCCCATCAGCGCGCGGTCGGTGCGGGCGGAGACCTGGGGGAGCCGCGTGTCTCCCGGCGGCGGGGGAGCGATGCGCCGGCGCAGGCGCTCGGCGACGAACAGCGGGAAGACCCCGGTGAAGGCGTACGTCGCCCGCACCACGTGCATCCCGCCGTCCTCGACCAGTCGGACCAGCTCCGGTCGGGTGTAGCGCCGGTGGTGGCCGGCCTGGACGTCGTGGTCGGTCCACGCCCACTGGTAGGCCGGCACGGACAGCAGCATCCGCCCGCCCGGTGTGAGCACGCGGGCCAGCTCGGCGATCGCCCGTGCGTCGTCCGGGCAGTGCTCCACGACGTCGAAGGCCGAGACGACGTCGAACGTCTCGTCGGCGAAGGGCAGGTCCGTGGCCGAGCCGCAGACGCCCTGCCCTGGCACCAGTCCCTCGGGCAGCAGGTCCAGGCTCACGTGCTGCTGCGCCCCGCGCATCCACCCGACGCTGGGGGCGTCGGCGCTGCCCACGTCGAGGGTGCGCGTCGGCACGCCGAGGTGGGGACGCATCACGACGCCGAGCAGGTCGGCGCGGGCGCGGTGCCACCAGTAGCCCTGCCGTCGCAGCGACGACGAGCCGGGCTGCGTCGGTGCGGCTGCGCCGCCCACCTGCCGTGTCACCGGCTGGCGAGCGTCGCCGTGGAGGCCTCGAGGAACGTCGTGGTCACGCGATCGAGGTCGGCGCCGGTCAGGTTGTTCCAGAACGGCAGTCGCAGCAGGCGGTCGCTGATGTCGCGTGAGACCGGGCACTGCGTCTCGCGGACGGAGAAGTCCCGGCCGGCGTCGGAGGCGTCGAGCGGCTGGTAGTGGAAGGTCGCCTGCACGCCCGACTTGCGCATCAGCTCGAGCACGTCGTTGCGGCGGTCGCGGTCGGGCAGCAGCACGTAGAACATGTGGTGCGCCGAGGTGCGGTCGGGCGGGACCTGCATCAGGTCGAAGCCGAGCTCGTCGGCGTACGGCGCCAGCGCGGTCGTGTAGTGCTCGACGACGGCACGACGCTTGCCCTGGATGACCTCGCGCATCTCGAGCTGGGCGAGGAGGTAGGCCGCGAGCACGTCGGAGAGGCCGAACGAGGACCCGGTGTCCTTCCAGGTGTACTTGTCGACCTGGCCGAGCATGAACGCGTGCCGGTTGGTGCCCTTGTCGTAGAGGACCCGCGCGCGCTCGACGTCCGCGTGGTCGTTGAGCACGAGCGCGCCACCCTCGCCGCAGACGAAGTTCTTCGTCTCGTGGAAGCTCAGCGTGGCGTAGCGCCCGATGCTGCCCAGCGGCTCGTCGCGCAGGCTGCCGAAGAGGCCGTGGGCGTTGTCCTCGACGAGGCGCACGTCGGGCCAGTGCTCGAGCACGGCGCGGATGCCGTCCACGTCGCAGGCGATGCCGGCGTAGTGGACGATCACGACCGCGCGTACGTGCTCGTCGAGCAGCGTCTCGAGGTGGGCGGGGTCCAGGCCGAGCGTCACGGGCTCGATGTCGCAGAACACCAGGCCGGCACCCTGGCGGGCGTACGCCAGTCCGGTGCTCGTGAAGGTGAAGGACGGCACGATCACCGTGTCGCCCTCCTGCAGGTCGAGGAGCATCGCCGACAGCTCGAGGGCCGCGGTGCACGACGTGGTCATCAGCACCTCGGCGGCCCCGGTCTCGGCCGACAGGAGCTCGGCGGCGCGACGGGTGAAGTCACCGCCCGAGGCAAGGTGCCCACCACGGGCGGCGGCCTGGACGTAGTCGAGCTCGCGGCCCTCCATGGACGGCAGGTTGAACAGGACGTCGGGGAGCTCGGGCTCCATGGATGACTCCTTGTCGTCGGTCACCACGGCAGCGTCCTGCCGAGACGGTCGGTCAGTGCGGCGTTGCTCGCTGCGAAGTACTCCTCCAGAGTGCCCCGCAATGCCTCGCTCAATACAGGTCGATCCGTCGAGCTCTCGTTGACCGGACGGCTCGCCGGCTCCGGGGTCTGGTCGGGGTCGACGCCCAGGGCGGCGACGAGGTCAGTCAGGACGGAGGGGGCGGACAGCAGCTCCTCGAGGAACACCACGTGGGTCTCGGGGAAGGTCGACAGCCATGGCGGCAGGTGGTCGACGTAGCGGCCGCGCCGGGCGTAGGCGAACGGCGACACCGACGTCGTGGCCGGGTCCCACGGCTGCGCGCCGTCCAGGTCGGCGCGCACCGCGTCCTCGACGTCGCGCGTCTCGAGCCCGTGGTCGGTGCTGAACCGCCAGTTGCTCAGGGCGCGCTGCACCGGGTCGCGCAGCACCACGACGACGTGGGGGTCACCGAGGACCTCTGCCGCACGGTCCGGGGCTCCCGGGTCCTCGAGATAGCTGGTGCTCTTGTCGAGGAGGAGCTGCTCGCCTCCCGCGTGGGCGAACCACGTCGCGTCGTACCACTCGTGCCCACGCGCAGAGAGGTCCGCGTCGCAGAACACCTTGGGCTCGGGCCGCGACGGGCGCGCCAGAGTGATCTGCGGGTGCGCGTCGAGGGCGGCTCCGAGGTATGTCGTGCCGCAGCGCTGGGCGCCCACGAGCAGCACGTGCCGCGACGGGTGCTCGGTCCTGCTCATGAGGAGACCCGTTCGGACACGTGGTAGGTCGTGACCGCACTGACCGCGTTGAGGGTCCGGACGACGTACTCACCCAGCATCGACAGCAGCATGATCACGACGCCGTTGAGGACGGCCAGCAGGACCGCGATCGTGGTCCAGCCGGGCACGGCCGAGTCCACGAAGAAGGAGCGCACGAGGTAGAAGAGGCCGAGCAGGAAGCTGATGCCGGCGACGCCGAAGCCGAGGGCCGCGGCCGCCCTCAGGGGGAACACCGAGTAGCTGAACAGGATCGTCAGCACCAGCGAGGCGATGCGCCTCAGGCCGTAGTTGCTGGTGCCACTGGCCCGCGGATCGTGGCGGACGACCACGTCGGCAGGGCTGTGGGAGTACATCAGGGCCTGGCCGGTGATGTAGGGGTGCGCGGTGCGGGAGCCGCAGATCCGCTCGACGACGTCGCGGCGCAGGATGCGGAAGTTGGACACCGCGAGGCCGGCCGGCTGGTCGAACACGCGCCGGTTGATGACGTTGATCATCTTGCTGCCGAGCCGGCGGTAGCCGCGCGCCTGCTTGCGATCGAAGCGACCGAAGACGACGTCATGTCCGTCGAGGGCCTTCTCGATCAGCAGCAGCACCTGGTCGGGCGGGTTCTGCAGGTCGTCGTCCATGGTGATCACGTAGTCACCGGTGGACTCGCGCATGCCGGCCAGGTTGGCGTGGTGCTGGCCGTAGTTGCGCAGCAGGTCGAGGGCGACGACGTGCGGCGAGGTGCGGGCACGCTCGGCGATCACGTCCCAGCTCCCGTCACGGCTGCCGTCGTTGACGAGCACGACCTGGTAGCGCAGTCCGGCCGCCTCGAACATCTCGACGACTCTGTCGATCGTGGTCCCCACCAGGTCCTGGCTGTTGTAGACCGGGATGACGACGGAGTACGTGAAGGCCGACGGGTCGGGGGCCGTAGGCACGGGAGCGGTCGGATGCTCGCCCACCATGCCTCCCGATCGTCGTCCGGACACCGCCGTGCAGCGGATCGCGACGAGCATATGGCCCCGCAGCCGACGGGGGGACGGCCCGTCCTGTCGTCCCACCCACAGGGGCGGGAGCCCGATATCCTCCCGGCACCGCACGACGACAGGAAGTGGCCATGAGGGGCTTGCGATCCCCGCGCGCGCACGCCTGGTCGCCCGCCCGCCACGCGTGGCGCTCGGCGTGGGGCCACCGGCGCGGCCAGGCGCTCGCACTCGTCGCGATCTCCGCCCTCATCACGGCCTGCACCGCGTTCGCCCCCGCGTACGACCGGGCGATGCAGCAGGCGCTCGTCGACACCCTGCTCGCCCAGGCGAGCCCCGCGGACGCCACCGTCACCCTGATCTCCGAGAGCGACGACTTCGCCGGGGGGCTGTCGGACTCGCGCGACCCGCGCGAGGTGGCCTCCCTGATCCCCGACGAGGTGGCGGACCGCCTCGGCCCCGTCGTGCTCGGCCGGACGTCCATCGTGTCGCCCACCACGGGCGAGGTCCCGCCGTCCGGCCTGCTGCTGTGGCGCGACGGCTTCTGCGAGCACGTACGCGTGCTGGGCGGCAGCTGCCCGACGATGCCCGGCGAGATCATGGTCAGCGAGGCCGACGCCGAGAACTTCGACCTCCAGCCCGGCTCCGTCCTCAAGGTCGGCTCGGCGATCGCGGACGCGCCCGACATCAGGCTCGAGGTCGTCGGCACGTACGCCCCGGAGACCGACACGTGGTGGCAGGGCCAGCGCACGATCGGCATCTCGGGCATCGTCCGCGGGCTCGATCCCTCCGCCAACCACGACGCCTGGCTGACGGTCGAGCAGACCTTCGTCGACGCCTCGATGATGACCGCCGAGACCTCGCAGGCCGGCGCACCGGTGCTCACCGGGACGGCCGACGTCGACGGGGTGCTCGACCTGGGCGACGGCGTCCGGGAGATCGCGGACGACCTGGACATCCGGGGCGAGGACCTCGCGCTCCGCACCGGTCTCGACGAGCTCACCGACGACGTACGCACCCAGGTCGCCCAGGCCCACCGCACGGTGCCGCTGCTCCTGGCGCCGATGGCCTTGCTGTCGGTCTTCGTGCTCTGGCTGGTGCTCAGTGCCGCGACGTCCGCGCGGCGCGGCGAGGTGGCCGTGGCGCGGCTGCGCGGGCGCGGCCCGACCGGGGCAGCGGGTCTGCTCCTGCTCGAGCTGCTCCCGGCCCTCCTCGTGGGCGTCCTGCCCGGTGCCCTCGTCGCACTGGCGGGTGGTGCCGTGGTGCGGCGCCTGCTGCCGGGGTCCTCGCCCTTCGAGGCCGGACCCGGGTTCGGGACGGCGCTCGTGCTCGCCGTGGCCGCGATCGTCGTGACCGCTCTCGCCGCCGCCGTACGCACGGCGCGTGAGCCCCTGCACGACGTGGTGCGCAGCGGCCCGGTCGCCTCCAGCCGCTGGGGACTGGGCGCGGTCGAGGCCTTCGTCGTCGCGTGCGTGGGCACCGGGGTCGTCGCCTTCGCCACCGGCAGCCTCCGTGGCCCGCTCGCCCTGGCCGGGCCGGCGCTCATGGCGTTGCTGACCGGCCTGCTGCTGGCCCACCTGGCCGCCCCCGCCGGTCGTGCGCTCGGCCGGCGCCTGCTGGGCCGTGGTCGGCTGGTCGCCGGCACCGGTCTGCTCGAGACCGGCCGCCGCGCTGAGGGACGCACGGTCATCGTCGTCGTCACCGTCGCGTGCGCCCTCGCCGTCTTCTCGATGGACGCCCTCGCCATCGGGGAGCGCAACCGCTCCAACGCCAGCAAGCACGACGCCGGCGCGCCTGTCGTGCTCCAGGTCGCGGGTGGTGACCTCGACGGGGTCCGGTCCGCGCTGGCAGAGGCCGACACCTCGGGCGAGCGGGCGACACCTGTCCTGGCAGGGCGTGACGTCCTCGCCGTCGATCCCGATGTGATCCGTGGGATCGCGTTCTTCCCCCGCGGGGGGCCGACGACGGGGCAGTGGCAGGCGATCGCCCCACCCGACCGGGAGCCCGTGGAGCTCACCGGCACCCGGATCTCGCTCGAGGTGCTGGCGGGTGATGGCCTCGCGTCCGGCGACATCTTCGGCAGCGAGGTGGAGGTGCGGCTCGGCCTCGTCGTCACCTCGGCGACCGGCCTACGCCGCACCCTCCCGCTCGGCGTCCTCCCGTCGGACGGCTCGCGCCAGCGGCTGACCGGCCACGCCGAAGCCTGCGCGGACGGCTGTCGGCTGGCCGCGCTGCAGCTCACGACCGCGCAGGGCGCGGTCATCTCCGGCGAGCTCGGGCTCGCCGACCTGCGTGTCGACGGCAGGGAGGTCGCGTGGGCCTCGTCGACCTCGGACTGGAACACCACCGACGGCGACGACACCCTCATCCAGCCCCTCGCGGCTGCCGACGGCGTGCTCCGGCTCGCGGTGGAGGCCAGTGGCTTCTACCCCGTCGAGGTCTCCCCGGCCTGGGTCCCGGCCACCGTGCCCGCGTTGCTGACCGACCGCCCCACGGCGCCGTCCCCGGAGCCGTTGCTGGTCACGGGTGTGGACGGCACCGACCGGCCCGCCGAGGCGGCCGGGGACCTCGTCCTCGTGCCGTCGATGCCCGACGGGTCCGCGCTGGTCGATCTCGACACCGCGACCCGGGGGGCCTCGATCACCCGCGACACCCGCCTCGAGGTCTGGCTCGACGACGACCCCGAGCTGGAGGCGGCCGTGCGGTCGGCGCTGGAGGAGCGGGACATCAGCCTGACCGACGTACGCCGCTACGCCGCGATCCGGCAGGCGTACGACGACACCGTCGCGAGCTGGAGCCTGTCCCTCGGAGCCGCTGTCGCGCCCGCGGTGATGCTCCTGGCGCTGCTCGTCCTGCTGGTGCTCGCCGTGATCGGTTGGCGCTCGCGGGCACGTGACCTCGCGGTGCTGCGGCTCAACGGCGTCGATCGACGTACGACCCGTCGGCTGGCCGTCTGGGCACAGCTTCCGGCCGTCCTGCTCGCGGTCGCGGGCGGCGTCGCGGCCGGTCTCGGTGGGGCGCTCCTGGCGATGCCGGACGTCGCGTTCTTCCCGGCGCCGCCGGACACGCCGGTGGTCGACACGGCCACGTCGTGGCCGGTGGTCCTCGTGGTCGCGGTCACCTGCCTCGTCGTGCTGCCGGCAGTCGCGGCGCTGACGGGACTCGTGGTGGCGCGGCAGGCCCACGTCGAACGAGTGAGGGAGGGGGCGTGATGCACGGACTCGCGATCCGCACCCGCGGCCTGGTGCACATCTACCACGCCGAGGGACACGACGTCGCCGCACTCTCGGGCGTCGACCTCGACGTCGGCGCCGGCGAGATGGTCGGCCTGCTGGGGCCCTCCGGCTCGGGCAAGTCGACCCTGATGAGCCTGCTCGCAGGGATCTTCCGACCCAGCGCCGGGAAGGTCTTCGTCGGTGACAGCGAGCTCTCCACCGCCGCGCCGCGCGACCTCGACCGGCTCCGGGCGACCGACGTCGGACTGATGCTGCAGGGGGCCGGACGCAACCTGCTGCCCCACGCCACTCCCGCGGACAACGTCCGGTTCGCCCAGCAGCAGGCGCGGCGCGCGGGCCGGGAGCTCGCCGCCCCGGCCGAGGTGCTCGACGACCTGGGCCTCGCCGACCACGCCGACGAGCCGCTGGAGCAGCTGACCCCGGGCGGGCTCCAGCTCGCCGCGGTCGCCGTCGCGGTCTCCACCCGTCCCGGCCTGCTGCTGTGCGACGAGCCGACCAGCCAGCTCGACCACGCCGCCCGCGACCAGGTCCTCGCGGCGCTCGCCCACGTCAACCGCACCTACGGCACCACGGTCGTCCTGGTCACCCACGACCCCGACGTCGCCCGGGTCCTCCCGCGCACGGTGACCATCCGAGACGGCCGGATCGGCGGCGAGGGCCGCAGCGGCGAGGAGTACGCCGTGGTGACCGCCGACGGCTTCCTCCCGCTGCTCGGCCTCGTCCGCGAGAAGCTGCCGCCGGGCACGCTGGTCCGGGTCCACGAGGTCGACGACCACTTCGAGCTGCGGGCCGAGCCCGGCTCGGACGAGGAGGACCTGACATGAGCGACGTCGAGTGCCACGACCTCGGAGTCACCTATGGCGAGCGGGTGGCTGTACGCCCCCTCGACCTGTACGTCCCCGGCGGGCGGATGCTCTCGGTCACCGGGCCGTCGGGCGCCGGCAAGTCGTCGCTGCTCTGGGCACTGGCGTGCGCCCTGCGACCCGCGGCAGCCGCGGTCACCGGCACGGTGCAGGTCGACGGTCGCACGCTCACCGACCGGGAGGACGCGGCCCGCGCCGGTGTCGTCCTCGTCCCTCAGCGCAACGGCCTGAGCGCGACCCTGTCGGCCGAGGAGAGCATCCTCGTGCCGCTCCTCGCCCTGGGCGTGCCGCCACGCGAGGCCGGGGGCCGCGTGGCCGACGAGCTCGACCGGGTCGGCCTGTCGGAGTTCAGCCGGCACCTGGTCGACCAGCTCTCGGGCGGCCAGCAGCAACGGGTCGCGCTGGCCCGCGCCTTCGCCCTGCGCCCCACGGTGCTGCTCGCCGACGAGTCCACCAGCGACCTCGACGCCGGCAACCGCGAGCTGATGATCGCCGCGCTCCGCGAGGAGGCCGCCCGCGGCACTGCCGTCGTCCTCGCCACCCACGATCCCGAGGCCGCCGCGCAGACCGACGCGACGCTCGCGCTGGACGAAGGTGTGGCGACCTGGGTCCGCCCGTTCTGACTCCGGTCAGGACACCCGACGGACGCCCAGCACGGCGATGTCGTCGTCCCGGGAGGGCTCGGCCACTCCCTCGACCAGCGCAGGGATGGTGTGGGACAGCGGATGACCCAGCAGCGCGCGTACGGCGTCGGTCAGCCGGTCCTGCCCGACCGTGATGTCCTCCTCGCGTCGTTCGATCAGTCCGTCGGTGAAGGCGATGAGGGTGTCCGTGGCACCGAGCGCGACGACGTACTCGCCGCGGGACGAGAGCTCCACGCCCAACGGAGGACCGTCCGCGGACGGCAGGTGCGTCGCGGTCCCGTCGCTCCGCATCAGCACGGGCGGGGGGTGGCCGGCATTGCCGATGGTCAGCTCGTCCCGGTCCGGGTCGGCGAGCATGTAGAGGAGCGTGACGAGCTGCTCGGTCCCGTAGAGCTCGAACATCCGGTCGAGCCGCCCGAGGACGCGCTGGGGACTGGGGTCGAGGGCGGCGTACGCCCGCACAGCAGCACGCACCTGCGCCATCGCCGCCGCCGCCCCGACGCCCCGACCCATGACGTCGCCGATGAACATGACCAGGCGGCCGTCGCCCAGCTCGACGACGTCGTAGAAGTCACCGCCGACCTCGGTGCGACCGGCAGGGCTGTAGTGGTGACCGAGCTCCCACCGTGGGCACGCCGGCAGCTCGTCGGGGAGCACGGCGCGCTGCAGCTGCATGGCCGCGGCCAGTGTCTGGCTGAAGAGCTCGGAGTTGTCGAGGAAGACGGCCGCCCGCTGCGCCAGCTCCTCGGCGAACGCGAGGTCGTCGGGGGTGAAGTGACGCTCGGACTCGGCCGAGACCCAGGTGAGCACCCCTAGTACCCGGCCGCGCGCGACGAGCGGCACGATCACCGCGCTGCGCAGGTGGAGGGCTCGGGCGAGGGCGGCGTGCTCGTCGTCGACCGCACCCGCAGTCAGCATCTCGTCCGTGATCTCGGCGATGAGCTCGCTGCGGCCGGTGCGCACCACCCGCCAGGCGCCGTGAAGTGCGTGGGGGTCGGGCGGATAGCGATCGGCCAGGTCGTGCGCCAGCTGGACCTTTGCGGGGTCCACATGTGCCACCGAGAGCCTGCGCAGGCGGCCGTCGTCGACGACGTCGATAGCGCACCAGTCGGCAAAGGTCGGCACGGCGAGCCGGGCCACTCGTGCCAGGGTCTCCTGGTAGTCCAGGCTGCCGGCGAGCTCGGTGGCCGCCTCGGCCAGGAACTCGAGCTTGGCGCTCTGCCGAGCCGCGTCGAGCTGGGCTCCGATCCGTCCCATGCTCTGCGCGCACGTGTTGGCCAGGATGTCGAGGAACTCGAGCTCGGCGTCGTCGAGCCGGCGCTCCTCGGCGAAGGTCAGACCGATGGCCCCGATGGTGCCGGCGCCCGTGCTCAGGGGCAGGGCCACGACCGTCTCGGCGCCACGGCGGGGCATGTCGGTGAAACGCCCGTGGATCTCCTCGGTCCCCGTGACCACCACCCGGCCGCCTGTCCGGATGGCCTCGGCCGACGCGGTCCTGGACGTGAGCGGAAAAGTGCCCCAGGTCCTCTCGTCCCCGAGGAGGCCGCCGCTGAGGGCCACGAGGCGGATCGTGTGCAGGTCGTCGGACAGAAGCGTCACCGACGCCACCGTCGCTCCGACGGCGTCGGCACCGTGGGTGACGACGGTCTGGGCGACGCCCTGGACGGTGTGCACGTCGACCAGCTCGCTCGTGGCGCGCGCCAACAGCGTCAGCCGGTCGGGCAGGGGCCGGGCACCACCGGGGCGGGTCACCCGGCACATCATTCCAGCGCGGAGCGAAAACCGGACCCCGCATCGGGGTGGCTGGGCGTATTCTCGCGACGTGGAGGAGGCCGGTCGACCAGACCTCGGCGTCGCAGGGGACATCGACGCCTGGGCAGAGCGCTCCCTGGACCTCCTCACGTCCCTCCCGGGCGTACGTCGCGCAGGCATCGCCGTGGTCGAGGGCGGCGGGCGTCGGCTCCGCTTCGTCTCCGCGGAGCACGCGGGTGCTGGCCCCGTCGAGTGGTGCCTGGTCGACGCCTACGACGACATCCCGCTCAACACCGCCGTCCGCACCGGTCGTGTCGTCGTCGGCACGCTGGCCGAGCTCGTCGAGTCGCATCCCGCTTTCGTCGAACGGCAGCGCGACACCGGGTCGCAGGCCCTCGCCGCGGTGCCGCTCACCGTGGGCCGGCACCGTGGTGGCGGCTTCGTGCTGTTCTACGGTGCGTCTCGAGCATTCGCCGAGAACGCGGTCGACGAGCTCCGGGTGCTGGCCACCGAGCTGGGCGAGGGGCTCCGACGCGCGCAGGTGGGACACATCCCGCAACTGGACGGATGGGTCCCGGCGGCACCTCCCTCAGGAGCGCTGGTCGTGCAGTTCTCGGTGGCCAGCGAGCCGGCGGCCGTGGGGCCTGCGCGGGAGGAGCTGCGCGAGACCCTGCGCGCCTGGGACGTGGACGCGGACGCGATCGAGGCGGCCACGCTGTGCCTGTCCGAGCTCGTCACCAACGCCGTCGTCCACGCCGTGTCGGGGTGCTGGGTGCGGGTGACGAACGATGCAGGATCAGTGGCCGTGACGGTCCGCAGCCCCGGATCATCACGACATGTGCTGGGCGAGGCCGAGGACCCCCTCCAGGTGCACGGGCGAGGTCTCCAGCTCGTCGACGCGCTCGCCGGAAGCTGGGGGTCGGACGTGCAGGACGGCGGCCTGACGACCTGGTTCGTCCTGGCAGGGTGAGTCGCGCCCAGCCCTGACCCGCGGCTCAGCAGACGTGCGGATCGAAGCCGAACGGCAGCTCGAGGCGGTGCGACTTCATCAGCGCGTCGTCGGTGAGGATGTCGAACGTGGTGCCCTCCGCGGCGACGATGCCGTCGGAGAGGACGATCGCCCGCGGGCACAGCTGGAGCGCGTAGGGCAGGTCGTGGGTGACCATCATCAGCGTCACGTCGAGCCCGGTCAGGATGTCGGCGAGCTCGCGTCGCGAGGCCGGGTCGAGGTTCGAGCTCGGCTCGTCGAGCACGATGATCTCGGGCTCCATCACGAGCACGGTCGCCACGGCGACGCGACGGCGCTGGCCGAAGGACAGGTGGTGCGGCGGGCGGTCGACGAAGTCGGCCATCCCGACCATGTCCAGCGCGGTCATCACCTGGCGGTCGAGCTCGGCGCCGCGTACGCCGAGGTTGCGGGGGCCGAAGGCGACGTCGTCGCGGACGCTGCCCATGAAGAGCTGGTCGTCGGGGTCCTGGAAGACGATGCCGACGCGGCGACGGATCTCGGCGAGGTTGTCCCGCTCCACCCGGAGTCCGGACACGGTGACGGTGCCTGCGCCGGGCTGGAGGATGCCGTTGAGGTGGAGCACGAGGGTCGTCTTGCCGGCGCCGTTGGGACCGAGCACGGCCACCCGCTCGCCGCGCTGCACCTGGAGGTCGACGCCGAACAGGGCCTGGTGACCGTCCGGGTAGGCGAAGGCCACGGACCGGAGGTCGAGCACAGGGGTGGTCATCGTCGTGCGCTCCCGTCGTAGCCGCGCGAGATCATCGCGAGGTGCACGCGCTCACCGCGCTCGAAGGATCGGATGAACAGGGCGCCGGCGGACTTGGCCACGACGGGCCACTGCCGCGGATCGCGGGCCGTGAAACCCCTGGACTCGCGCGCGGTCTTCATCCGGCGCAGCTCGTCGGTCACGACATCGAGGTAGCGGACCATGAAGCCCATGATCTGGACCAGCTGCGACGGCACCCGCAGGCGCTCGAGCCCGACGAGCAGGTCGCGCGGCTCCGTCGTCGCGGCGAGGAGCATGCTGGCCAGCACGCCGAGCGTCGCCTTCGTGACGAGTGTTCCGGCGGCGACGAGGCCGGGCCTGCTCAGCCCCAGTCCGAGCACCTCGACCTGCGGGCCGGTGGCGATGAACGGCAGGAGCGCGGCGAACACCAGCACCGGTGTCTCGACCACCATCCGCCGCACGAGGTAGAGCGGTGGGACGCCCGAGATCGCGACCAGCACCGCCAGCACGACGGCGTACGCCGCGAAAGCCGGCACCCACGACGACGGCGTCGCGACGACGACGAGCATGAACGTGACCAGGCCGGCGACCTTGAGGTGCGCCGGGGCGCGGTGCAGGGGCGAGTGCCCGTGGAAGAAGAGTCGGTGTCCGTGCGGTGCGCCCATCGTCACTCGCCTCCGTCGGAACGGGCGGCGGAGGTCGAGCGCTTGCGCAGGAGCATCAAGGCGTAGGTGGCGGCCAGCACGACGACACAGCCGATGACGCCGGCGAGGCCACCGGACCACCGGGTGCCGAGGCCGCCGACGTCATAGCCGGCGAGCGGCCCGTCCTGGGTGCCGGAGGCCTGCTCGGCACCGGCGAAGCCGAGGTCACCGGCGACGCGGTTGAGCCCGTCCGGGCTGGCCGAGGCGTAGTGGCTGACGACGCCGGCCAGGACCAGGGCGACCAGGAGTCCGACGAGGAGGACGCTGCGGGTGGAGACCCTCCGCGAGGACGCCGTTCGCGTGGTGCTCATGCCGCCACCGTCCGGGTCTCGAGCTCGCGGACGTCGAGGACCCGACGCGCACCGTGCACGAGGTCGGGTCGCACCGACACGATGCTCGCCACCACGAGGAACGTGATGACGGCCTCGCCGATCCCGATCAGGACGTGCACGCCGAGCATCGCCGTCAGGAGCGTGTCCAGCGGGATCGGCACGGCACCGCCGATGGCGTAGAGCAGCACGAACGTCGCGGCGCCCAGCACCACGGACACCAGTGCGCCCAGTGCGGCGGCCGGGGCGACCATCGAGATCCGCCGGGGGAGCACCGACTGGGCTCCTCGGAAGACGAGGTATCCGGAGACGACGGTGACGATCCCCATCAGCAGGATGTTGGTGCCGAGCGCGGTGATGCCGCCGTCCGCGAACAGCAGCGACTGCACGACCAGGACCACAGTGAGACAGAGCAACCCGGTGTAGGGGCCGACGAGGACGGCAGCGAGGGCACCCCCCATGAGGTGCCCACTGGTCCCTCCCGCCACCGGGAAGTTGAGCATCTGGGTGGCGAACACGAACGTGGCCACGAGGCCTGCGAGCGGCGCGATGCGGTCATCGACCTCCCGGCGGGCGCCGCGGAGAGCGATCGCCACGCTCGCGGCCGCCACTCCGGCGGTGACGAGCGAGGTGGGCGCGTCCAGGAATCCGTCGGGTACGTGCATGCGATGCCTCCCAGCTCCTTGTTGCACGTCATGTGCAACAACGGGTGTTCGGCACCGGGTCCATCGCGGATGGGGGATCGAGAGAACTTTCTGTGACCCGGGTCTCACGGAGTCGTCGGGGGCGAGCCGCGCGGTGGTCCTGACGCAGTGGGTGCGTCGTCGTCACCGCACTGTGGTGTCGGACCCACTGGCAGACACGCGAGACCGGGAGGACCCGACCGGGGAGTGCCTCTTGGGGAAGCTCCCGCCAGCCGGGTCCACCACCGAGACGGTGGCATTGCCCTCCCATGACGGCGTCGGGGCGAACCATCCGATGTCGAGACACATCAGGGTGATCGGGAGTTGTCCCTCCGCTCGTCGGCGGATCCGGATGCCGGCGTCGCCAGGCGCCCGGTCAGAGCTGGAGCAGGGTGCGGACGATGACGCCACCGCCCACCGCGCAGATGCCGATCGCGGCGCCGTACCTCAGGTAGGTGCGGACGTTGCCACCGATGAACCCGCGCCGCGACGCCAGGCCCTCGAGACGCAGCACGAGGTCACGTGCGAGGAGTCCGACCGCGGCGAGGGACACCGCCATGCCGACGCCGAAGGCCAGCACGAGGACAAAACCGAACCAGGCCCGGCCGACGGCGGTGGCGGCGAGCAGCAGGAGGAGCGCAGACGGGCTGGGAACGAGCCCGCCGACCAGGCCCATCACCCAGATGCCCCATCGGCCGGGTGTCGTCTCGGGCTCGGCGGGAGCGGGCGTGGTCGTCGTGGTGGCGACCGCAGTGGCGACCGATCCGGGCGCACGCTCCGTGTGGGCGTGCTCGTGCTCGTGCTCGTGGGGGTGGGTGTGCTCGTCGTGGTGTGCCGCGGGCTGCGGGGTGGGCTCGTCGTGCCCGTGCCCGTGCCCGTGCCCGTGACCGTGACCATGACCGTGGCCATGCCCGTGTCCGCCGCCGGACTGGCGCAGCCGCGCCAGCAGGAAGAGCCCGAGCCCCACGATGAGCAGGCCGGTCGCGAGCGTGAGCCAGGGGTAGATCCGTGCCGGGACGAACGCGCTGCTGAGCGACACGACCAGCCCCAGGACCAGCACCGACCCCGTGTGCGCGATGGTCACCGCGCTGCCCACGGAGAGCGCGGACCGGATGGAGTTGTCGCCGCGCTGGGAGAGGTAGAACGCCATCACGGTCTTGCCGTGGCCAGGTGAGAGCGCGTGGGTCGCACCGAGGGCCAGCGCGGCCAGCACGGCGAGACCCGCGGCCAACCAGCCGCTGTCAGCGAGCAGGGCGGTGGCGCGCGCGGACAGCCAGGTGCCGTCGGTGGCGGTGGGGCCTTCGTCGGTGCTGCCGGGCAGCACGCCGTCCGGACCGCCGACCGAGACGACGAGGGAGGCGGAGGACACGTCGAGGGGCGACTGGAGCAGGTCCTTGGGGTACGACGTGAGCCGGTCGCTGCTGCTCTCGGACGGCACGTCCGAGGAGGTCAGCGTCATCCGGTCACCGACGGCAGTGATCTCGCGCCACCCCACGGAACCCGGGGCGGTCGTGTCCTTGAAGGTGATCTCGCCGGCCCCGATGGCCTTGTCGCTGGCGTACTCGCAGGTGATGCGGGTGATCGGCAGCCCGCCCTCCCCGGGGGTGGTGGACGCCGCCGAGCTTGTGAGCGAGAGGTCCACGCGCGTGCCGGCGACCTCCAGGTCGAGCCCGCGGCCGGTCGTGGCGCACTCGCTCTCGGCGAGGGCGGGCAGGTCGTCGAGCTGCTTGCCGAGCTGCGCGGTGGGGATCTCCGCCAGGTCGACGACATGGTCGACCTGGAACCCGTCGGGGGAGACGAGGATCCCGGTGTAGCGGTTGACGGTGAAGTTGCCGAGGGGATGGGCCGAGGCCGGCGCCGCAGCGAGGAGCACGGTCGTGGCGATCGCGCCGAGGGCGAGCAGCAGGCGCAGGAGCGTCCTCATCGGGTTCCTCCGACCTTGGCCAGGGTGGTCCGGGCGGCATCGCGCTGCCAGGGCGACATGCCCGGGTCGGTGTCGAGTCCGCGACGCAGGTGGGTCCGCGCCTCGTCGGTCATGCCGAGGGCGGCCTCGATGGTGCCGCGGTGGATCCAGAACTTGGCCTCGGGGGAGCTGAGGCTGGTCGCACGGCGGGAGATCGTGAGAGCCGCGCGGTCGCGACCGTTGCGGTGCAGGGCCCACGCCAGGGCGTCGGCGACGTGGACGCTGGTGCGCTGGCGCCACTCGGCCCGGGCCTGGCTCAACGCCTTCGCCGGGGACCCGTGGTCGGCCTCGAAGAGCGCCGTCTCGAGGTCGGTGCGCACGCCGCTGGCGTCGAGGAGCTTGATCGTCGTGCGGACCACCGCGAACTGGGCGTCGGCCTCGTCGGGGCGCCCCAGGTAGAGGAACAGCTCGCCGAGCTCGGTGACGTACTCGGGGAGGGGCTGACGCGCGACGACGTCCTTCCAGGTGGTCACGGCCTGCTCCAGGTGACCCTGGGCCACCTGCAGGCGAGCCGTCGAGACGAGGGCAGGGAGGTAGTCGGGGACGGCCTCCTTCGCGATCGCGAGCTGTCGGCCGGCTGCGTCGAGGCGACCCTGCTTGCGCTGGATGTCGCCGAGCAACGTGAGCGTGTACGCCTTGTCGGTGCGTGAGCCGGCGGCGGCTGCGCGACGCAGGATGTCGGCCGCGCGGTCGAGGTCGCCGCGGAGCTCGTAGGCATAGGAGTAGCGGGCCGCGATGGCGGTGCTCGGCTGGAGGCTGTCCGCGGTGCGGAGGGCCTTCATCTGGTCGGCGTAGCGGCCGAGCTCGTTGAGGGCGTCGACCCGGATCGCGAGGGCGCCGAGGTCACGCGGGTTGATGGCCAGCGCCTGGTCGGCGCTCGACAGCGCGTCGGAGAAGTCGTGGCGGGCAGCGGAGATGGCTGCCTGCGCTGCGAGGGCCGGGAAGTTCTCGTCCGGCTCGACCTCGAAGGAGCGGGCCGCGGCCTCGTCGGCCTTGCCGTAGTAGGTGGCGTTGCCGGTGATCCGGGCCTGCTCGACGTACGCGACGGCGAGGTTCGCCCAGGACACGTGGTCCTGGGGAAGGCGGCGCAAGGTGTTCTGCAGCGCAAGGATGCTCGCGTCGAGGTCCTGGCCCGAGTTCGGCACGACGCGGGGCACGGCCGCCGCGGGAGTCGTCGAGGACGGCGTGGTCGAGGTGGCGAAACCGATCCCACCTGAGACGGCGAGCACGAGACCGACACCGACGACGATGAGGCTCTTACGCATGGGGGTCCTTCCGGTGCAGCACAGCTGGAGCTGGGGGGTGGCCCGACCGCGCGACGTGAGCCGCGCGGCCGGGCCGGGTGTGGCAGGTCAGGCCTTGCGGCGGCGCGTGGCGCCACCGATGCCGCCGATCAGGGCGAGGAGCCCCACACCGACGAAAGCCATCGAGCTCGAACGACCCGGGACGAGTCGCTGGAGCGTGCTGCTCTGCTTGGCCGAGGCACCCTTGGACGGGTGCGGGTCGGCGTTGCTGCCGCTGGCCGGGAGGGCCAGGTAGGGGAACGTGCCGCTGAAGGCGACGTCGTTGGTGTTGACGCCGTCTCCGAGGTCGTTCGGCGAACCGACGAGCTCTCCCTCGACCACCTGGAGCGCGATGTCGATGACATCGTCACCAAGACGGCGACCGTTGGGGAAGCCCTGGGTGTCTCCACCGATCACACCGAGCCGGTTGGGCGTGGCGGTCACGGGGGTGGACATGTTGAGGCGCAGCTGCTCGCTGGGCGTGATCTTGCCCTTGGGCATGTTGAGGCCCTTGACGCCCGTGAGGAACACCGACACGAGGTCGTTGCGCGGGGTCTTGGGAGCGTCGATGCCGTAGACGCCCTCGATCAGCTTGGGCAGCTCGGGGTTGGTCACGTACTTGAGCGCCGCAGCGTCACCCGTGGGCTTGAGGCCGTTGAACGCGTCCTTGAGCTTGAGCGGGATGACGACCTCGTTGACCAGCGGGTTGCCCAGGCGGGAGACCTGGACATACTTGCCGTTGGTCGACTTCTTCTGCGTCGTCGACCAGGTCCCGATGATCGGGTTCTTCTTGGCGTTGCCCTTCTTGGCGACCCATCGCTGGGGCACCTGGAGCGCGACGGACTGGACGTTGAAGCCGGCCAGGGTGTCGTCGCCGGCCTCGGAGAGGTTGCCGCCGTAGAGCAGGTCGAAGACACGCAGGTCGAGGAAGAACGGGTCCTCGGCCTGACCGGCGAAGGACTTGACGCCCTTCTTCGGGCTCGTGGTCGCCTGGTTGCGGAGCGCGGCGTAGTTGGGCATGGACGCGACGCCGCTGTTGGACGGGGCGACGCGAGCCTTCCGCACGATCGTCTTGCTCTTGCCGTGCTTGATCCGGACCAGCTTGTAGGTCTGGTAGAAGTTCAGGTTCTTGTCAGTGAGGGACGTGACCGGGCCGGTGGCGGCCAGGAACGTGTCCCCGCTGACGTAGTGGTCCTTGAACGTCCACCGGAACGTCACGTCGGGCTTGGCATCCGCGTTGTTGTCGATGTGGATGTCGTACTGCGCGTCCGTCGCGAAGCTGTAGAAGTTCGGACCGCCGGCCGGCTCCTCGAAGGGCAGCCAGTTGGCGACCAGCGTGACGGTCTTCTGCGCCTCGGGACTGCGGAACGCGTAGAGGTCCGTCGTGTCGTACTGCGGCGTCCCCGAGATGAGTGGTGCCTCCCGGTGGCTGGACGCTGTCGCGGCGAGTGGTCCCATACCGGCGATGCCGACAGCTGTCAGCAGGCCTCCGGTGCAGGCCAGGGCGATTGCCCCTTGCCGCTTGGTGGGTCGTGAGCGCTTCATCAGCAACTACTCCTTGTGTTGGCCCGGGGGTCGCGATCGTGCGTACGCCTGTCCGGGCGGCCCAGGACTCACGTGTGAGCCAGGCTGAGGTGTGTTCGGAGTCACTCCGAGGGTGGATTGCTCGGGACCGCATCAGTTGCTGGTCACCCTGCCTCGTCAGGTCACCGACACCATGGCGAGGCCACTGAGGCCATCAGACTCCCTGCGGGCCGCGATGTACACACCCTGGGGGGAGTTGACACCCACCACTCGAGGTCCGTCGTGTCTCACTCGTCACCTGAAGTCGCGCGATGACGCTCGCGCCTGCAGCACGGCGCCCGCTCCCGGCACGATCGTGTCGATGCCCACGATCCGGTCGGCAAGGAGGTTGGTGACGCCCTCGTTGCGCTCGAGACGGCCACGGATCACGACGGCGACGCGGTTGCGAGCGGCGTGCCGGTGCGCCTTCATCACCCCGATCGAGCACACGACGTTGAGCATTCCCGTCTCGTCCTCGAGGTTGAGGAAGGTGACGCCCATCGCCGTGCCGGGTCGCTGCCGGTGGGTGATGAGCCCCCCGACGTGGACGCGGCGTCCCGACTCGGTGGTGGCCAGGTCGGCGATGGAACGGACACCGTGGCGGCGCAGGTCCTCGCGCAGGTGCTCGATCGGGTGCCGCTCGGGCGAGACGCCCGTCGCCCAGAGGTCGGCGAGGGTGATCTCCGGCTCGCTCATGCCGGGCAGCGTGGGAGCGGCCGGCGCGGGCGTGGTGCCGGCCAGGTGCTCGGCCCCCTCGGCGAAGCCGGCCGCCCAGAGGGCCTCGCGGCGATCCATGCCCCAGGCGTCGAACGCTCCGGCCGTGGCCAGTGCCTCCAGCTGGGACGGGGTGAGCCCGGCGCGACGGGACAGGTCCGTGACGGAGGTGAAGGGCGCCTCGTCGCGGGCAGCGACGATGCGGTGCGCCACGTCCAGCCCGATGCCGCGCACCGAGTCGAGCCCGAGGCGCACGGCGAGATGGCCGTCGCGGCGGTGCTCGGGCACCGGGTCGGGCGTGCCCGGCACCCACTCGACCCGGTCGAACCGGGGACGGCAGCACGCGTCGGGGCCGGTGGGGGCGACGGGACCGATGAGGGCGGGCTCGAGGTCGGCCTGCGCCGCCGACCGGGTGACATCGGGCCGGCGTACGTCGACACCGTGACGGCGGGCATCGCCCACGAGCGACTGCGGGGAGTAGAAGCCCATCGGCTGGTTGCGCAGCAGGCCCGCGAGGAACGCCGCGGGGTAGTGCAGCTTGAACCACGACGAGGCGTAGACGAGCAGTGCGAAGGACAGGGCGTGGGACTCGGCGAAGCCGAAGTTGGCGAAGGAGAGGATCTTGACGTAGATCGAGTCGGCCAGCTCGCCGGTGATGCCGCGACGCTCCATGCCGATGTAGAGCTTCTTCTTGACCGACTCGATCCGCTCGACCCCGCGCTTGGAGCCCATCGCACGGCGCAGCAGGTCGGCGTCGTCGCGGCTGCAGTCGCCGAGCGTCACCGCCATTGCCATCAGCTGCTCCTGGAACAACGGCACACCCTTGGTGCGCTCGAGGACCGGAATGAGCTCGGGGTGGTCGTAGGTCACCTCCTCCTTGCCGGTGGCGCGACGGACGTAGGGGTGGACGGCGCCGCCCTGGATGGGGCCGGGCCGGATCAGCGCGATCTCGATGGCGAGGTCGTAGAACTCGCGGGGCCGCAGGCGCGGGAGCGTGCCGATCTGCGCCCGGCTCTCGACCTGGAAGACACCGATCGAGTCGGCGCGGCACAACATGTCGTAGACCGCGGGCTCCTCCTTGGGCATCGTGGCGAGGTCCCACTGCTCGCCGAGGTGCTCGGCGACGAGTCGCATCATGTGGTCGAGCGCGCCGAGCATGCCGAGGCCGAGCAGGTCGAACTTCACCAGCCCCATCGACTCGCACGCGTCCTTGTCCCACTGCAGCACGGTGCGCTTGTCCATCCGCCCGCGCTCGATCGGGCAGACCTCGCCGATCGGCCGCTCCGTGAGGACCATCCCGCCCGAGTGGATGCCGAGGTGGCGCGGTGCGCCCATCAGCTCCTCGGCCAGCGCGACGACCTGGGGAGGTACGTCGTGGGCGGCGGGGTCGCCCTGGTCCCCGGCCACGACGGACTGCCAGCCGTCGATCTGCTTGGACCAGGCGTCCTGCTGACCCTGCGAGAAGCCGAGTGCCTTGGCGGCGTCGCGCACGGCCATCCGCGGGCGATAGCTGATGACGTTGGCGACCTGGGCGGCGTTGCGGCGGCCGTAGGTGTCGTAGACCCACTGGATGACCTCCTCGCGCCGGTCGGAGTCGAAGTCGACGTCGATGTCGGGCTCCTCGTCGCGGTGCGCGGAGATGAAGCGCTCGAAGGGCAGCTTGTAGAAGACGGCGTCGACGGCCGTGATGCCGAGGGCGTAGCAGACCGCGGAGCTCGCCGCGGAGCCCCGACCCTGGCAGAGGATGCGCCGCTGGCGGGCGAACGCGACGATGTCGTGGACGATGACGAAGTAGCCGGCGAAGTCCTTCTCGGCGACGACCCGCAGCTCGTGCTCCAGCCGGTCGCGGGCCTCGCGCTCGTGGGGGACGCCGGCGTACCTCTCGGCGAACCCGCGCTCGGCGAGCACCCGCAGCCACGAGTCGGCGGTGTGGCCCTCGGGGATCTGCCGCTTGGGCAGGGCGGGGGAGGCCTTGTGCAGGTCGAAGGCGAGCTCGTCGGCGAGGGTGACGCTGCGCTCGACGGCACCGGGATGGGCCGCGAGCGCGTTCGCCGTCTCCTCACCGCTGCGCAGGTGGGCAGAGCCGGACAGGTCGAGCCAGCCGTCGAGGTCGGCCAGGCTGCGTCTCGCGCGTACGGCTGCCATGGCCGACGCCAGCCGGTGCTGCTGTGGCGTGGCGTGGTGGACGTTGCCGGCGGCGACCACGTCGAGGCCGTGGACTCGTGCCAGTCGGGCGAGGGAGGCGTTGACGCGGTCGGCACTCGGGCGCGGCGAGAGCTCGACGAGGACGTGCTCGAGCCCGAACAGGGACGTCAGACGATCGAGCGCGTCGCCGGCTGCGCTCTCGCCCCCGGTGGCCAGGGCCTGCTGGACGGCGCCCTTGCGGCACCCGGTCAGCACCGACCAGTGGCCGCGCCCGTGCTCGCCCAGCTCGTCGAGGTCGTAGACGGGGCGGCCCTTCTCGTCGCCGCGCAGGTGCGCGTCGGTGATGGCGGCAGCGAGGCGGTGGTAGCCCTCGACGCCGCGCGCCAGCACGAGCAGGTGACTGCCCTCGGGGTCGGGCACGCCGTTCTGCGGACCGCTCAGACCGAGGGACAGCTCCGCGCCGAACACGGTCGGCAGGTCGTAGGCCGCGGCCGCCTCGGCCACCATCGGGGCGGCGTAGAACCCGTCGTGGTCGGTGACCGCGAGCGCGTGCAGCCCGAGGCGTACGGCCTCCTCGACGAGCTCGGCCGGAGAGCTGGCGCCGTCGAGGAAGCTGAAGTGGCTGTGGCAGTGCAGCTCGGCGTAGGGCGTGGCGGCGACCGGCCGCTCGATCTCGCGCGCCTCGCTCGCCGCCCGCTTGCGCCGCGACACGGGCGCGTCGTCGGCACCGGGGAGCCCGCTGAGCCGACGCTCGAGCTCCTTCCAGTGCATCGCGGGGTTGTTCCAGCCCATCAGGTGGCCTGGTCTTCCGGTGGCTGAGGGGGCGAGCGACGCGTGGGACCGCAGGCGGACAGGGCGTCGGATGACATACCCCATGATCGAACAAGCGTTCGAACAGGTCAAGTGTCGACCCGACACGTCGAGCCTGGGCCCCCGCCCGTCGGAGGAACGGGACGCTCGGGACGCCCCGTTCTCTCCGTGGAGCCTCGCGTCAGGCGCCGGTGGGCATCAGTCCGGTCAGTCCGGAGACCCCCACCGGGGCCTTGCGCACGGTCGTGGTGCCGTCGCCCAGCTGGCCGTGCTTGTTCTCACCCCACACCTGGGGCACACCGGCCGCCGTCACCGCGACAGCGTGCGAGGCCCCCGCCGACACGCCGACCGCATCGCCCAGACCGGTGACCGCCACCAGCGTCCGCCGCGTCGTGGTCGACCCGTCACCGAGCTGGCCGGAGGCGTTCTTGCCAACGGCCAGGACTCGACCGTCGACACACAGGACGTAGGTCGTGGCGTCACCTCCGGTGGCGGAGCGAGCGAGGCAGCCGCCCGTCGGAGCGACCGGCGAGGCACGCCGGGTGGTGGTGCTGTCGCCGATCTGTCCGGACGCGTTGTCACCCCAGATCCGAATCGCGCCGGACGTGGTCACCGCCATCATGTTGAGCGAGCCGGCGCCGATGGACGCGACATCGGTCAGCCCCGGCACGAGAGCCGGAGCGGTGCGCTGGTTCACAGCGGTGCCGTCGCCCAGCTGTCCCGCGTAGCCGGCACCCCACGTGAGCACCCGTCCGTCGGAGCGCAGCGCGGCCGAGTGGTAGGCGCCCGCCGCCACGTGATCGATGCCGGCGAGGCCGGAGACCTTGGCGGGCGCTGCGGATCCGGTGCGGCCGAGCTGGCCGAACGAGTTCGCGCCCCAGCTCCACACGGTGCCGTCGAGGGCGACCGCGACCGCGTGGAAGCGACCCGCGGCGAGCGCCTTCATCGGTGGCAGTCCCGACACCCTGGTGGGGAACAGGATGGTGGTGCCGGTCGTCAGACCCAGCTGGCCCTGGCTGTTGTCGCCCCATGCCCAGACGCTGCCGTCGCCCTTCAGTGCCAGGGATGACAGGCCCCCAGCTGCAAGGGTGCGAACTCCGGTCAGGCCGGACACCACGACGGGGACCGTCGATGCGGTGGTGCCGCCTCGCCCGAGCTGGCCGTTGCCGCCTGAACCCCAGGCCACTACTGAGCCGTCGGCCTTGAGGGCGAGACTGTGCTGGTCGCCAGCGGCCGTGGTCGACTCGGCGGCGACCACCAGCGTCACCTTCTGGACACACGTCCTCACGTTTCCAGAGGCGTCGGTCGCAGTCCATGTGACGTCGACCGAGCCGAGGCCCCACGAAGGCGGGGCGTTGGACGTCACCCGCGGTGCGGCGTCCACCACGTCTGTCGCGGTCGCCGTGCCGACTACCGGGCTCGTGACGTAGGTGCGGCGTACGTCGGGCGGGCAGGTGATCGCCGGCTTCGAGGTGTCGAGGACGGTGACCGCCTGGTCGACGCTCGCCGTGTTGCCCGCGGCATCGGTCGCCGTCCAGGTGACCGAGGTGACGCCAAGGCCGAGCAACGCGGGAGCGTTGTTGGTCAAAGTGACCTCACCGGGCCCCGAGACATCGTCGGTCGCCGTGACGCCGGTCAGCGTGCCCGACCAGCCGCCTGTGGTGTTCCCCTCGAGCGTCAGCGGTGTGGCGTTGATCGTCGGCGGCGTGACGTCTCCCAGCCGAGGGCAGTCGAGCACGAGGTCGAGACCGATCACCGGCGGCGGGATCGTGAGCGCATCGGACCTGAGGACGTCGCCGCCACCCGGAGCCGTGCAGCCCTCGGCTGACACTGACAGGCGGTAGTAGCCTCCAACGACGTCCCAGCCGTAGGCACCGTCGGCGCCTGTGGTCGTCGGGTTCGTCCGGTTGGCGGGCGACATGACTGCGCTGCCATCGGGCACGGCCGTCCACGGACCCTCGGTCGAGTCGGACGACTCGAGCGTCACGACGGCGCCCTCGACGGGGTCACCCTCCTGGTCGAGGATCCGGCCGGACGGGTCGATGTACACGTCGAACGCGAAGGACTGGTTACCCGCCGACGGACAGACGATCGAGATCGCCACGCTGGCGTCGCCCTTGTGCGGGAGGAGCAGGCCCACGGTGGCGGTGTACGTGCCATCGGCGTCGCCGGTCATGGCGCCGCTTGCCCAGACCCCGGAGTCGAGCGGTTCGGTCCCGATGACCTGGTAGGTGACCGTGCCGCCGATGCAGCCCGTGGTCTGCAGCTTCACCGAGGACCACATGCTCACCATGGGCGGCGAGCCGGATCCGATGGTCGGGCTGATGGACGTGCCGGGCGGTGGCCCCTTCACCGTCGAGAGCTCCAGGTCCACGGTCGCCCGCTCCTGGTCGACGACCGTCACCGTGGCCGACCTCGGCTTCACGGTGGTGCCGCCAGGCGGATACGCCTTGACGACGTAGTCGCCCGGCTCGATGCCGACTGCCTCGTAGCTGCCGCTGGATGACGTGCGTGTCTGGAAGACGCACTGCGCGGTGCCACCCGCTGGGCAGACCTGGACGATGGCGCCCACGACGGGGGAGCCGCCGGCAGTGATGACGCCTTCGACCCCGGTCGCAGAGTTGCCGGCGGAGCCGTTGCGGACCTTGTAGATCTGGCGGCCCCCTACGCCACCGGTGACGTTGGTGTAGGTGGCGAGGTCATTGGCACCGCCGGCGACGAACTTTCCGGTCTCGAGCGAGCCCGGCACCTGGAGGAAGCTGCCGCTCGAGCCGTTGCCGGCGGAGTATCCGGCTGCTGCCGGCGTACCACCCATGCCGCCCGAGCCGCCGGAAGCGTCACCGGTCTCCCAGGTGATGTCGCCGTAGTTGAACACGATGTCGAAGTCGCCCTGGCCGAGGTCGGACCGGTCGACCAGCAACAGCTGGAAGGAGTTCAGCTTGTCGAAGTGGTCTGCTGTAGTAGCCGACGTTGAACCAGTTGACGCAGAACGCGTCGCGGCCCCTGAACGTCGTGGACCCGTAGCTGTACTCCACCGGGGCCGAGCCCGCGCCACGGGTGTCCACGTCTGCGAAGAACGGGGCGATGATCGGTGGCGTGTTGGCATCGAGCGTGAACGGTGTGTAGGTCCCCAACGGCGCGTCGAACGTGACATTGCCGTTGTTGTTGACGAACAACTCGGTGTACGTGGTGCCGAAGAAGTTCGGAGCGAAGGGCAGCGACACTGCGCCGGTCGAGCCGTCGTCGTTCGGGGGCAGGGTGACGTCATCGCATGATTGCGTGTCGAGTGGCGACGGAGCGTCATCGATGAGGGCGTCCTCTCGACAGCCGCGGAACGGGCCGGTTGCCGGTTCGCTGTCGTTCCACCCGGTCACTCGCAGCTCGATCTCGCCTCGTCCGCGCACCATCTCGGCCCACTCCCTGGCGTTGGGCTGCCACGACGTGCCTGTCAGTGCCTGTGATGTGAAGTGGGGGAAGGTGCC
The DNA here is from genome assembly GCA_963711175.1 of uncultured Actinomycetota bacterium. Lineage (GTDB taxonomy): Bacteria > Actinomycetota > Actinomycetes > Propionibacteriales > Nocardioidaceae > Nocardioides. Next base: position 51,014 of record CAVQDC010000027.1, on the reverse strand, counting down.
GTCCACGTCGAACGCTTCGACGACGAAGCGGTCGTTCTCGTGCGCTCCGGCGTTGCCCGCGCTCCAGGTCAGGGTCGGCGCGACGAGCCGCGCCTCACGACCGACGATGCCGAGATTGGGCGCGATGCTGGAGCTCTCGAGCGAGCAGCCGAAGTCCTCGGCGTCCTGCAAGAGGGTGGAGCCGTCGGCCTCCCACACGTGGTCGGTGAAGTCGTCGAGCCGTAGCGCATCGGCACCCTTGACCAGGTCCATGGCGGTGGTGGCACCCTCCTTGTCGAGAACGCCGCGCAGCACCCCGGCCACTGCCGACTCGTCGTCCTCGGCATCGCCAGAGCCCCTCGATGCGGGGAACGTCGGTTCGTTGCGATGCGTCCCGTCCGCCTCGGTCCAGGTGTCGTCGTAGTCGCCGTCCATGATCTCCGTACGCAGCTGCTGGCTGAGGCTCAGAGGCACTGGGGTCTGGAGTGCTGCCCCCTGGGCGAAGAAGGTCGCGAAGCCCTCGGACCATGCGAGCTGGGTGCCCTTGTCCTTGTCATAGTTGTACGGATCACTGGGGTCGCACGGTGCCGGCACGGCGGAAAGCGGGGTGGCGCAGTGCTTCCCGCCAACGAGGCCACTGATGTCGTGGGCGCGGTCGTACCAGTGTCCGTACTCGTGGTTGAGCACCTCCCAGGCGCTCCACTCGAAGGCGCCGACCTCCATGAGGTTGCCGGCCACCGCGGCGTGGTCGTCGTCGCCGTACGGGAACCACACGGGGACCTCGTCCTCCTCGCCATCACCGACGAGCTCGGCGAACTGGTGCGCGCTCCACAGCGCATCGTGGATGGCGAAGGCCTGCTCGAAGGCGGAGTCGTCACCCATGTCGAGGCTGACGTCCACCGACTCGCCGTAGTCCACGCCGCGGGCGAAGGTGATCTGGCTGTGGGTGCGGTAGTCGAACGCGGGGAACAGGACGCGCGCGACATCCTCGAAGTCCTCGGCGAAGACCTCGATCTGGATGTCGCGGTCGGGCGGCGTGGTGTCGGCCGGCGTGTAGGTGTAGGAGAACTGGCCACGTGCGTCGGTCTCCACGCGCTGGACCAGCATCGGCCCGAATGCGCCGTCGAGGTCGGTGATGTCGACGATCACGTGGCGCGCCGGGTTGAGCGAGCCGTAGGAGTCCTGCCACCTGATGGTGCCAGTGATCTCGATGTCCTCGGACCCGGCGGCCAGCGCGCTGGTCCGCACCGTCGTGGCTCCGTCCGGAGCCGTCCGCAGGCGTGCGAAGGCTGCCTGGCGAGTGGCGCGGTCGCCGTGGCGCGCCCTGATCGCGGCCAGCTGGCTGCCGAGCTCGGTCCCGCGCACCACCCAGCGTTGACCGCGCACGCGGTGGGTCCAGACCGATCGGCTCGACGCGCCTCCTCCGCCCTCGACCCGGGCGATCACACCGCCGCGGTTGCCCGGGGCCCGGTCGACCGTCGCCCGCATCACGGCGTGGCCGCGGGCGTTGGTGGTGACCCGCCGGACCGCCGCGATCGGCGTCAGCACGCCGAGGCCGCGCAGGCCGACGCGATACCTGGTCAGGGATCCACCGTCCACGGTGACGGTCAGGTCACGACCACGCAGGTGCAGCCGCACGTCGGGACCCTCGCGGCGCTCGCGGCGGGCCCGCCCGGTCGACTTCTCGCCGGCGGACTTCCCCGGACTTTCCGCCGAGGCGCCCTTGTCCGTAGCCGTGGGGGGCCGCACCTCGGCTGCCTGGGCGGGCAACCCGAGTGTCGCGAAGACCAGCACGACGGCGAGCAGGACAGGGATGAGCAGACGACGGACCACGTGGTTCCCCCCGGAGTTTTCTGGACACCCGAGATTGATCAGTAAAGGGTGGCCTGACATAGGTACGGTGGTGGGACCATAAACAGGTGCCCCGACCTCCGGACATAGTCCGAATGAGCCATTGCGCCGCCCCCGCGAGCGTGCTTCTCGTCGTGTCCCTCCTCGCTGCGGGCTGCGCGGACGACACGTTCGCTCCGCCGGGGGACATGGCCTCGTGCTACGAGGCGGCCGACTCCTCCGGCAACGGTGACTCGGGCAGCATCTGGGTCGTGGCGTTCGACGACACACCGCACCCGCTCGACGAGCCGAGCACCATCTACGCGTGCCTCGGCATCGTCGACAAGGCGGCGGTCGTCACGGTGTCCGACACGGACGGCGTCACCGTCTCGCCCGACGAGCAGCGCATCGCCGGTCGGGAGTCGAAGCCGGCCGCCTTCGAGGTCAGGCTCGTCGACACTGATGGAGGGCAGGTGGAGCTGACTCTCGATGCCGGTGGCAGCGGGGGAACGATGGGCGTGTCCGTCGAGGTCGACGGCGACGAGTGGTCCCTCACGCGTCCTTAGGGAGTGGGTCGCTCTGCTCTCAACCGTCCGGACGTCAGTCATAGCCGGCCTCCAACGCCCACCCGTCCGGCGCGCGCAGCAACAACCAGGCGCGTCCGTCGGCCCCGACGACCTGGAAGCGAGCGCTCGGCCCGGCCCCACCCGACCACCAGCCCTCGTCCGTCGGCCACGGGCCGGCCCACGCGGTCACCGGCTGCCAGGGCAGGCCCCGCTCGTCGGCGGCGTCGCCGACGCGGAACCGTCGGAGCTCGCCGGTGACGACGCCGCGGTCGGTGACGCGTACGTCCCGGCCGGCGTCGTCGACGACCTCGGCGGCGCGCGGTGTCGCGAACACCCTCACCGGCGCCGGACCCGGCACCCGGCCCGGCCACGGCCGGTCGACGGGACGCAGGTCGACCGCGCGCTCGCCCCACGGCACCAGCGCCTGGCGGGCCGCGGGGCTGCGGCCGCCCTGCAGCACCGGACGGTGCACGGCCTCGAAGCCGACCATGGCCTGGACGCGGGCGACGCCCCGCTCGACGAGGTCGTCGGACGCGCTGCCCCACAGGGCCTCGCCGTGGGCCGCGGCCGGCTCCACGGTCTCGGGCACGAACCGGACCCGGTCGATCGGTGCGCGGACCTCGCCGGACTGCTTGCGACCGCGCAGCGCACCACCCACTGCAGCGCCCTGCAGCTGCCAGTGCACCCGGTCGACCAGGTCACGGGCGTTGAAGTGGCGCGGGTGGAGCCACGCCCGCGCCGAGCAGACGGCGCCCTCGGACTCGGCCTCGACGCGGACGGCCGTGGCGACGAGCTGGTGGTGGGCGAGCTGGCTCACGAAGCGCTCCGCCGTGGTGCGCACGCTGAAGGTGATCGCCTCGACGTTGTCGAGCGGCGTCTCGAAGGCGACCTCGGCCTCGAGGTCCGGCGGGGGAGTGCGCGCCGCGAAGAGCGCCCGGTCCTCGCCCCGCGCCCGCCGGCGTACGGCCGCACCGTGGGTGCCCAGCCGGTGCTCGACGGCATCACCGGGCAGGTCGGCGAGGTCGCCGAGCGTCCGCAGCCCGAGCCGTTGCAGGAGGCCGACGAGCTCGCGCCCGCGCGGTCCCTCGTCCTGGAGCACGTGGACCGGGAGGCCGCGCAGGAAGTCCGCGGAGCCGCCCTCGGCCACCACCACCCACGACTGGACGTCGCTCGTGCGGGCGGCCTGCTCGGCGGTGAAGAGGTCGTCGGCGATCCCGATGCGGACGTCCCACACGCCACCTTCGACGAGGGCCTGGCACGCCGTCGCCGCGGCCTTGGTCTCGGTGCCGTACCAGCTGCCGGGTGCGCGTACGGCGAGCAGTCCGGGGCGCAGCGCGGCCACACCCGGGCGCAGGTCCTCGATGATCGCCAGCACCGGCTCGAAGGCGCGGGCGTCGCGGTCGGGGTTGGCCGGCAGCAGCACGAGCTCGGGGCAGCGAGCCTGCGCGTCGCGACGGCGCTGCCCGCGGCGTACGCCCTCGTCCCGCGCCGGCCCGTTGCACACCTCGACGAGGTTGGCGTGCATGACGGCGGCGGGGGAGCGGAGCGACCTCTCGGCCTCCTCGAGCGCGGCGACCACGGACCAGTCGGGGCACCACACGACCATCACCCTCACGGCCTGTTCGTCCTCATGGCCGGTTCACCCGGAGACCCGCTGGATCTCGCGGACCTGCCGCTCGACGCGGGGCTCGGTCCTGTGCACCCCCGGCCAGGTCAGGTCGGCGCGCTGCGGGGGACGGGCTCCACGGTGCACTGCGACGAGGGCACGCCGCTCCTCCAGCTGCCCGGGGCCCGCGGTCGGACCGAACCAGGTCGACTGCTCGACGCTCAGGCGCGCCTCGGCGCGCGGCCAGTCGCCGTGCACGACCAGCACGGCGGAGCGCGTGCGAAGCCGGGAGTCGAGTACACCGGCCGCCCGCTCGGTGACCGACGCGGGCGGGCGCAGCACCACGACCCGGAGCACGTCGACCAGCGCCGCCGTCACCTCCAGCCAGTGCTCGCCCGGGTCGGGCACGAGCACCGTGCGCGACAGCTCGATGCCCAGCTCCGCGGCCGCCTCGGCGCCGAAGTCGCGGCACCCCGCGAAGCCCACCCACTCCCCGGCACGGGACGCGCCTGCGGCCAGCGCGAGGGCCAGCGACGCGGAGTCGACGGCGTAGGTCGCGCCAGCCTGCATCGGCACGATGTCGGCGAGCCCGGGTAGCGTCGGCACCGGCTGCAGCGCCTGCTTCTGCTCCATCAGCGCGACCCGCTCCCGCAGCTGCTCGAGCACCGAACGCGCCGGGTCCAGCGCGGTGACGGAGCGGGCGGAGGACATCTGCTCATCATCGAACAGGTGTTCGAACGAGTCAAGTGGCCGAGTCGTCCTCGCCCCGTTCCTGCCTCTGTCCGCAGACAGAGGCGCGTGGGTCTGCAGACAGACGTGACCAGGGCTCGCGCTGGCGTAGCCTGCGGACGTGACAGGTCAGGTGGACGGGCAGTCTGCTGACGCCGGGGCGTGGGCCACGCTGACACGACGCACGTCGCCCTACCTCGACCTGGCCCTTGGCCTCGCAGCGGCCGCCCTGTCTGTCTCGTCCCTGCTGTTCGCCGACATCGGCGCCATCGACGTGCGCCTCGAGCCGGCTGACCCCTGGTCCGTCGCTGCCACGAGCGTGTCCGGGCTGTCGCTGGTGTGGCGGCGCTCGCGACCGGTCGCATCCTTCACGGCGTTCGTCGCGGGTTGCCTCGGCGTGACGCTCACGGGCCACTACATCGGTCTGCTCTCCGTGCTGTTGTTGTTCAGCCTCTACTCCCTGGCCGCCCATGGTCGGCGCAAGGACGCATTGGTCGGTCTGGGCGCCGTCCTGCTGGTCTTCATCGGCCTCGCCCTGCTGGACGTTCCCGACCTGGGGACGTCGGACCTCCTGCAGGCCTGTGCGTTGCTGCTCGCCGCCTGGGCCCTCGGGGACGCGATCCGGTCGCGCCGCCTGCAGCAGTCGGAGCGGTTGCGCATCGCCGAGCAGGAGGTGGTCGCCGCTCGCGAGCACGCGGCCAGGGCCGTGGCCGAGGAACGGCTGCGCATCGCCCGGGAGCTGCACGACGTCATCGCCCACAGCATGTCGCTGATCGCCGTCCAGGCCGGCGTCGGGGGCCACGTGATCCGGTCCGACACCGACGCCGCCGAGCACGCGCTGGAGATCATCGCGGAGACCAGTCGCAACGCCCTGACGCAGACGCGATGGATGCTCGGTCTGCTCCGGGGGGAGGACGCCGAAGGGCCTGCAGCCCCGATGCACACCGTCGACGACCTGGACGGTGTGGTCCGCGACATGCGGGAGGCGGGCATCACGGTCGACCTGAGGGTCGCGGGACGTGCCCGACCGCTCGACGACGCCATCGAGCTGGCGGCGTACCGGATCGTGCAGGAGTCGTTGACCAACGTGCTCAAGCACTCGGGGGCCACGCAGGCGCAGGTCACGGTGACCTACGGGGAGGCCGGCGTCGAGGTCGAGGTCAGCGACCCCGGTCGCGGTGGCTCGACGAGGTCGAGCGCCCCTGACGCAGCCGGCGGGAACGGACTGGTCGGACTGCGCGAACGCGCCAGGCTGCTGGGGGGCGACTTCTGGTGTGGCCCGTCGGGGTCGGGCGGGTTCACCGTGGTGGCTCATCTGCCGTCCTCGGTGGGGGTGGCGTCGTGATCCGCGTGGCCGTCGTCGACGACCAGGACCTGGTGCGGTCCGGGTTCGTGGTGCTCCTCTCCTCCAGTGACGGGATCGAGGTCGTGGGCGAGGCCGGCGACGGCGCCGAGGCGTGGGAGCTGTGCCGACGTACGGCTCCCGACGTGGTGCTGATGGACGTCCGGATGCCGCGGATGGACGGCCTGGAGGCCACGCGACGAATCCTGGCGGATCCCCGGTGCGCCGGGACCCGCGTGCTGGTGCTGACGACGTTCGACGACGACGAGCTCGTCCACGAGGCCCTCCGAGCCGGCGCCAGCGGGTTCCTGCTCAAGGACACCCGGCCGACCCTGCTGCTGGACGCCATCGCCGTCGTCGCCTCCGGGGACGCCCTCCTCGCGCCCTCCATCACGCGTCGTCTGATCGCCCAGTTCGCAGCGCTGCCGAGTCCGGCGACGCCGCCCGCCGACGACGGTCTCACCGACCGCGAGCGCGAGGTGCTCGTCGCGGTGGCGCGGGGGATGTCCAACCAGCAGATCGCGGACTCGCTCCACATGGGTTACGGAACCGTGAAGACGCACGTGAGCCACCTGCTCACCAAGCTGGGGTGCCGTGACCGCGCGCAGCTGGTGATGCACGCGTACGAGTCCGGACTGAGCGTCCCCGGGAGCAGCTGAGGCTCCCTCCCGGGAGGGAGACGGAGAACGTGACGTCGAGACCCGGGACAGAAGCCCCGGGAGGGGCGGGACGACCACTGTGGAACCGCGGCCACCCCGGGCCGATCAGGACCATGGAAGGTTCCTCATGTCTCTCCTCTCCTCCACTCCCACCCTTCGCTGGATGCGTGGTTCGCGACGTACGCCGCGGCTGGTCGCAGCAGCCCTGGTGGCGGGTCTGGCCCTCGTGGCGCCGGCGGCCTCGGCCGTCACGGCGGACCGCCCTGCGGTCGCTCCGCGGGCCACCACCGACACGGCGCGCATGCAGCAGGCGCTCGACCAGATGGTCGCTGCCGGCGTGCCCGGCGCGCTGCTCTACACCTACGACCAGGGCCAGGAGACGCAGCTGCAGAGCGGGCTGGCCGACCTCGCCGCCGGCACGCCGATGGGTCCCTCGACCACGTATCGCATCGGTAGCCAGACGAAGACCTACGTGTCCACCACTGTCCTGCAGCTCGTCGCCAAGCACCGGATCCGCCTCGACTCTCCCGCGGTCCGCTACCTCCCGAGCCTCCTCGCCCGCGCCCCGCACGTCACGGTGCGCGAGCTGCTCAACCACACGAGCGGCATCTATGAGTTCAACGAGGACCCCCGGGTGCTGGCTCCCTACTTCGGCGGGCACTTCGGGCACGTCTGGAAGCCCCGTCAGCTCGTGCACATCGCCCTCAGCAACGAGCCCGTGTCCGCCCCCGGCGCGGAGTACCACTACTCCAACACCAATTACGTCCTGCTGGGACTGATGATCCAGCAGGTGACGCATCGCCCGCTGGACGACGTCCTGCGCAGCGGGGTCTTCGCCCAGGCGGGACTGGACTCCACGACCTTCACCACGTCCCGCACGTTGCCCGCACCTGCGGCGCACGGCTACTACGTGGCACAGGGTGACGCGGCCGGCGACTTCACCGACCTGACCAGCCTCTACCCCTACCCGTGGGCCTCCGGGTCGGCCGTGTCGACCGCGCCGGACGTCGCCCGGTTCTACCGCCACCTCATGTCCCGCGAGCTTCTGCCGCAACGCCTCATGGCCGCCATGATGACGACGAACGACTCGTCCGCGGAGGACGGTCCCGGAACCGCGTACGGCCTCGGCCTGCAGAGCTTCGAGACGCGCTGTGGGACGGCCTGGGGTCACGGCGGGAACTTCCCCGGCTACCTCACCTACGTCTACTCCTCGCCCGACGGCAGCCGCCAGACCGTGCTGATGCTCAACGAGGACCCGATGTCGCTCCCGAAGAAGATGATCGGACCGATCTTCATGCAGCTGCTGGACGAGGCCTACTGCGGCTCCTAGGACGCGCGGCAGCACGTCGAACGGCTGAGCAGTCTCGAGGCCGGTGTCCACGAGGACGCCGGTCTCGAGCGCGCGTACGCACCCGCGACGCGAGTCTCAGGTGCGCAGCAGGCGTGCGAGCGCCTGGCGTCGGACCGCTCGCAGCTCGACGCTCGCGACCACGAGGACGGCACCGACGAGGAGCAGCGCCGCGACCGCGCCCCACCAGGGGACGACGAGCGACGGCGGCCCAGCCTGGCCGGTGACCAGCTCCAGCGAGAGGTGGTCCAGCAGCGCGTACGAGCCCGCGACGCCGAGGGCGAGACCCACGAGCGCGGCGACTGCGACCGGAGCGGTCAGCTCGACGACGAGGAGCCGTCGTACGTCGCGACGGGGGAGTCCGAGCGCGCGCAGGCGACCGAGCGACTGACCTCTGGCCTCCGCCCCGGCGACGGCTGCCAGCACGGCCGCGAGGATCGCGAGCGCGAGCAGGACCCCGGCCGACACGACCGCCAGCGCGACGAGGGCCGACGGCAACGGTGCGTCACGACGCTGCGCGAGCTCGTCGGAGTAGCGCTCGACGGAGTCCACCGCGTCCACGTCGCGTGCCGCGGCCTCGAGGGCGTCGCCGGCGCCGGCCCCGACGGCCCACACGGTGTCGGGCGGGGCCACTGCCCCGGCAGCCGCGAACGCCGCTGCGTCCACGACGACCACGGGATCCGTCGAGTCGTCGACGTCCGGTGCCACGCCCACCGCCACGAGAGGGATGTCGAGGTCCCCCCACGCAAGCGTCACGTCGCCTCGCAGCTCACCCTCGAGCCCCCGGACCAGCGCGGGCACCGGGCCCGCGTCGTCGGTCGGCAGCCGGGCAAGGTCGGGCGCGTCCCCGAGCCCGCTCGCCCGCAGCAGGCGTCCGTAGGCATCCGGATCGACCACGACGAGCCGGACGACGTCGACGCCTCGGCCCGACGAGAGCCGGACCCCGTCCTCGACCAGGCCCGCCGCGGCAGCCCGTACGCCGGGTGCGTCCTCGAGACGGGCGGCGGTGCTGGTCAGGTCGGCGGCAGCCTCGGCGTCGAGCCGGGCATCCGCGCCGACGGCGGACAGGGCACTGTCGGCCTGACCCTGTCGCACGGTCGCGGTCATGGCCAGGCCGACGGTGATCCCGGCCATGGCGACGACGGTGACGACCACGGGAACGACGCGCGACACGGTCTCGGTGAGCCGCGCGGTCGCGACGAGCCCGACGCTGCCCGTGGAGCGTCGGGCGAGACCGAGGCACCACCCCACGAGCACGGGAAGCAGCCGGACGAGCAGGAGGGCTCCGGCGACCGCCGCCCAGGTGGGGGCACTTGCGGCGGTGAGGTCACCCCCGTCGCCGGCGGGGTCCACGACACCCCGCTGCACCAGGGCCGTGCATGACAGCACTGCGACAGCCAGCACGGTCGCCTCCACCGCGAGGCGGCGCAGCCGCCGGGCGCGGGCCGCCGTACGACGTGCGGCGCGGTTGGCGGGCGCGCGTCGAGCGCTCGCCCGGGCGGCCGCGGTCGCGGCTCCCAGGACCGGCGCCGCGGTGGTGGCCACGACGAGCACGGGGACCGACCACCCCCAGCCGGCGGAGCCCAGGAGGACGCGGACGGCTCCCAGTCCCACGGCGGTCGCGAGCCCGGCCACGAGCAGGGCCTCGAGGAGCAGCTCGACGGCGATCGCGGCGAGCGAGCCGCCGCGCTGGCGCACCATGGCCAGCCCTGCGCTGCGTCTGGCCACGAGCAGCTGGGCGGCGAGCACCAGGACGAGCAGGGCGCAGGACACCAGGCCGACGACCAGGACCTGCGCCTGACCGCGGGCGGACGCGACCTGGGCCCGCCCCTGCTGCAGCACGGAGCCGAGCTGGCTGTCCCAGGTGATGTCACCGGTGGGGAGGCCGGCGGACGACTGGAGCGAGACGACGGAGCGTTCCAGCCCAGGCGCGGCGCGCCACCGCACCTCCCGCGGTTCGGGCATGAACACGACGCGGCGGGTGAGGTCGTCCCCGGGCAGTGCGAAGCGGAGGTCCGGGAGCGACGCTGCCGGGACCAGGGCAGCGGCCGTGGTGAAGGGAAGGCCGAGGGAGATGCCCTGCACCGGGTGCAGAAGTCGGGGAGACGCCTGCCAGGCCTCGGCGTCCTCCTCGACGGGGAGGTACGTCCCACTGACCTGCACGGTGAGCGCGCGATTGAACTCGTCCTTGGCCTGCAGCCGGTCGCCGACGTCGAGCCCGAGCGCGTCGGCCGCCTGCACGGACACGGCGACCTGCACCGGCCACGGCTCGGCGGCGAGGCCGCCGTCGTCCTGCGGCCCCGAGGCGCTCGCACGCGGCGGTCCGCCCTCGCTGTAGGTGACGGCCGGTTCCGTGCCGCCTGTGTCGACGTAGACCAGCTGGAGGAAATGGCCCGTGCTTCCGTCGAGCAGCTGCAGGGCAGGTGTGATGACCGACGTGACACCCGGGCGCAGCACGCCCGCGAGCCCGGGCGGGACGACGCTGAGGGCGTAGTCGGTGTCCTGCCTGACCTGCGTCGCCGTGCTCGGGTCCAGCGTCTTGCCGCGCGGGTCGTCGTACCACTCGGGCAGCGTCGCGACGACGGCGCCGCGCGGCCCGGCACCCTGGACCACGGCGGCGACGGCGCGGTCTGCGGTGCGTACGGTCGCGGGGGAGACGCTGGCCGTCAGGGCGACCGTCAGGGTCGCGACGAGGCCCATCAGGAGCAGGAGCCCTCGATCGGTCCGGAGGCGCCCGGTCAGGGTGGGCAGGTGCACGCGCGGCAGCCGGCTCATGCTCCCACCCCCGTGCGCAGCGAGGCGGGCTCGGACCGACGGACGTGCACGGCGGTGAGCACGGCGGTCAGGACGATCGTGCCGAGCAGCAGTCCGCCGACGAGCAGGCCCTCCGCCGCCCACGGCCACGCGACCACGGCCGGCGGGACAGGTGCCGTTCCGAGGTCCGACCGCACCAGGTGGGGCCCGAGGAGCACCACGGCCGCCACGCCGACGAGGGCGCCGACGAGGACCGTCGGGACGAAGAACGCCAGGTGCTCGACCAGCAGGAGCCGTCGTGCCGCCCGCCGGGACAGCCCGAGGGCTCGCAGCCGGACCACCTCCGCCGATCGCCGCTGCCGTTCACCACCGAGGACCAGTCCGACGCCAGCCAGCAGCAGGACCACGGCCAACGCGACCAGCGTCAGGAGCGTGGTGGGCACCGCCACGCGCAGGGGCCCCTGGGCCAGCTGCTCGGCGACGTCGGCGCGGACGGTGACGTCGCCCAGCTCCAGAGACCGCAGGGCGCTGACCGTGGCCGGGGTCGGTCGCCCCACCCACCAGGCGTCGACGACCGGGTCGAGCCGCCCGGCGTCGATGAGCGCGCGGGACAGGGCGTCGACGTCGGCGAGGACGGCCACCTGCCCGGGGGCTGACGGGACGCTCGGCACCACCCGGATGATCCTCAGGAGCAGCTCCGTGTCGCCGACGATCGCGGACAGCTGGTCGCCGACACCTGCACCCACCGCGTCGACGAGGGCGCGGGACGCGACGACGGGTACGTCGGCGGTCTCGGGGAACGCTGTCGCGAGCAGGTCGGCGCCGGTGTAGGAGAAGTACTCCAGGTCGAGCCCGAGCTCCGAGCGGATCTCGGTGCCGGAGGGGGTGGTCAGCACGGAGGCGGCAGCCCCTGCGACCGGACTGTCCCGCTGCAGCGGCAGCAGCTGCCAGGCAGGCCCCTCGGCGACAGGGTCTTCGGTCGATGGGACGAGGAGCACGATCCGCAGCCGTGCGCGGGTGCTCGGTGCCCGACGGACCGAGCCGTTCAGCTCGAGCCGGAGGCCCACGAGCCGGACCCCGGCTCCGAGCGGGCTCAGCCACCTCACCGGGTGCGCCGCTCCGTCGAGGGGCACCGGTTCGGCGGAGACGGCGCTGCGGAACCCGGACCGGTCCTCGACGACCGCTGTCGGTGTCGCGATGATCGTCGCGCCGCGCGGGCTGCGCGCGCGGAGCGTGATCCCGGTGCCGCCGGTGGGGACGGGGACTCCCGCGACGACGCCGGCGGGTGCCAGCCCGGCACCGACCTCGCCCCACGTCGACCCCTCGGGCGTACGTCCTCGCAGCAGGGAGCCTGCTTGACCTGTGTCGACGGCGACCAGCGTGGGTCGCGAGCCTGCCTCGCCGACGTAGCGGCCCAGGGCCAGCGGGCGGTGGATGACCGAGGAGAAGCCGGGCACCGGCGACTGGTCCTCGATGGCACCGGCGACCTGCTCGGCCTCCGCGGGACCGGCCGGCGCCGGCAGGGTGAGGGCGAGGTCGGTGCCGATGCGCAGGTCCGCCTGGTCGCCCTGCGAGCGCTCCCACGTGGTGCGCAGCGCCGTCCCCAACACGGAGGCCGCGACCGCCGCGGCGACCAGCACCAGCGCCGTACCCGCCTGCGGACGCCGGGCGGCCTGCCGGGTCGCCAGCGGCCAGGTCAGGGACCGGGAGCGAGCCCCCGCCCGTGCCACCCGGGCGAGGAACCAGGGGACGACGCGGACGCCGAGGACGGTCAGTGCCGCAACGCAGAGCACCGGGGCCAGGGTGAGGGTGACATCGCGCGTGTCGGTCGCCGCCGCGGGTGGGGACCGCACCTGCCACCACGCGGCGGCCCCCGCCGCCAGCAGCACCGGACCGACGCCGAGCCTCGCCCAGGCGGTGCCTCGTGACGCGGGTCCGGGTGTCGGGGCCGGGGTCAGCGTGCTCGCGACGAGCGCAGTGGTGAGGACCCCGGCAGCGGCGAGCACACCGACCACGAGGCTGGTCGTGACCGTGGGGTCCTGCTCGAGTCCGGCGGCCGCCAGGTCGGGCAGGTGGGTGAGCCGCGCGTGCAGGACGGCGGCGGCCGGCACGGCGAGGGCAGCAGCGACGAGCGAGAGCAGGAGCGACTCTGCCCCCGCTGCAGCAGCCTGCTGGCGACGTCCCAGACCGAGGGCGAGCAGGAGGTCCCGCTCGTCCGCGCGGACGGAGGCGACGAGCCGTCCCGCCAACAGAGCGGCGGCGAGGGCCAGCGCGGCGCCGAGGAGCAGGACCACGAGCACCGTGGCGCGGGTGCTGCCCTGCTGGGCGTCGAGCCGGGTGAGCGTGCGGGGAAGATTCGAGGCCAGGCGGGTGATCCGGGCCCGGTCGCCGACCTGCGAGGACAGACGTCCGGATGCTCCGTCGAGGGACCTCGCGGCAGCCCGCAGTGCCGTGTCCCGGGCCAGCTCCACCGAGGGCTGAGCCGTCACGCGCAGGCCGCTGGCCGACGATCCCGAGCCGAGGAACGCTGACTTGCCCACCACGAAGGGGCCGTACGTCGGTGCCTCGGTGGCGCCGTCGCTGTAGGCGGCCGAGAAGCCCGCCCCACCCAGGGGATCCAGCTCCCAGCCCGCGCCGGCGCGCGCTCGGAAGGTGCCGACGACGACCACCGTGACCGGGTCGTCGACGCCGCCGAGGCCGATCTCCTTGCCGAGCACCACCTCGTCGCCGAGGTCGAGGTCGAGGAGGCGTGCCGTGGTGATCGGCACGACCGCCTCGGCCGGACCGGTGGCGTCGCTCGGCCAGCGCCCGGACGTCAGGTCGGCCCGCGAGGTCAGGTCGTCGGTCGTCGTCAGGTAGGCCTGTTGCTCGCCGTCGTCGCCCAGCTCCCGCAGCCGCGACGTGGCGGTGGTCGCGAGGTGGGGGGCCATCGGTGCCATGACCTCTTCGACCAGCTGTCCCGCAGCGGCGCCGGCGGCGGCGACGTCGTCGTTGTCGAGCTGGACCAGGAACGCCGTCACGCTGAGGTCCGACGGCGGCGCCTGCTCGACGGCCACGTGGAAGGCACGGTCGGCGGTCGCGCCCAGCAGGAGCGTGCACACGCCGACGAGGGTCGCTGCGGTCGCGACGAGCACGACCACGGACGCCAGCAGTCGTCGCTGGACGCACGCTCGTCGCAGCACCAGACCGAGCACGGGTGCGCCCCTCAACCCTGGATCCGGCCGTCCGAGATCGCGAGGACCCGGTCGGCCAGCGCCATGAGCACCGCGTCGTGCGTGGCCACCACCGCAGTGACCCCCTCGGACTCGACCACGGCCCGGAGCAGGGACATGACCGACAGGCCGGTCTCGGTGTCGAGCTGGCCGGTGGGCTCGTCGGCGAGCAGCAGCCGCGGTGAGCCGGCGAGGGCACGGGCGATCGCCACCCGCTGCTGCTGGCCGCCCGACAGCTCGGCGGGCCGCTGGCCGGCGTGGTCGCGCAGCCCGACGAGGTCGAGCAACAGCTCGACGCGGTGCTCGCGCTCGTCGACCGGCGTACGACGCAGGCGCAGCGGCACTCCCACGTTCTCGGCAGCCGTCAGCGCAGGGATCAGCCCGAAGGTCTGGAAGATGTAGGCGACCGAGTCGCGCCGCAGCCTGCTCAGACCCTCGTCGTCCAGGGTCGTGACCTCGTCCCCGGCGATCCGGACCGTCCCCGAGTCCGGGCGGTCGAGACCGCCGAGCAGGTTGAGCAGCGTGGTCTTGCCCGACCCGGAGCGGCCGACCACGGCGACCATCTCACCGGGTGCGACGTCGAACGACACGTCGTCGAGCGCCGTCACCGTGCTCGCCGCCGAGCCATAGGTCCTCGTGAGGCCGCGCACCGCGACCATCGGGTCCGGCTCCGCGTCCCGCCGGGGCACCGGCGCCACGCTCACGACCCCTCGCCACGGTCGGAGCGGATCTCGACGTGGTCCTCGGTGAGTGCCAGGCGGACCCGGCGCGTCAGGGCCAGCGCCTCGCGGTAGTCGTGCGGGAGCTGGACCCGCCCCGCACGATCCATCACGGCGTACTCCTCCGCGGTGGCCGGCGACCCCTCCGCCCCGGGGCTTCGTACGACCTCGCTGCTGGTGCGTCCGTCCCGGATCGCGACGGTGCGGGCCACCTGTCCGCTGACCTCGGCGTCGTGGGTCACCACGACGACGGTGGCACCGAGCTCACGGTTGACCGTGCGGAGGGCACCGAAGACCTCGGCCGCGGTCTCGCTGTCCAGCTCGCCGGTGGGCTCGTCGGCGAGCAGGAGGCGAGGTCGGTTCGCGAGCGCGACCGCGATCGACACCCTCTGCTGCTCGCCGCCGGACATCTCGAGCGGCCGACGGTCCGCACAGTGGGACACGGTGAGGAGCTCGAGCAGGTCGTCCACGCGTGGACTCCGCTCGCGCCTCGGCACCCCGGCGATGGTCATCGGGAGGTCGACGACCTGACGGGCCGTGAGGTAGGGGACCAGGTTGAGGGCGGCCTGCTGGCGTACGAAGCCGACGACGTGGCGGCGGTAGTGCACCTGCTCGGTGCGCGACATGGCGACCAGGTCGTGACCGGCCACCTCCGCGCGACCGGCGGTCGGAGCGTCCACGCCCGCGAGCACGTTGAGGAGGGTGGACTTGCCCGACCCGGACGCACCGACGAGGGCGATCAGCTCACCTTCGTGCACCAGCAGGTCCAGCCCCTGCAGGGCCTGCACCTCGACCGTCTCGGACTGGTAGATCCGCACCACGTTGTCGCACACCACGAGGGCGTCGTGGCCGAAGGCCAGGCCGTGGTGAGGTGCTGCGGGAAGGGTCAGCACCGGTCCACCACCGCTGTCCCCCTCACGTCGCGCCGCGATGCTAACAGTCGACGGCGGTCGGGAGGTGCCGCTCGTCAGCGGCCCGCGGGGACCGCCACGGTCGCACGTGCGCTGGCCGGCTGGACGAACGTGGTCCCGGCGTAGCGCACCTGCACCCGGTAGCGGCCGGGCGCCAGATCGCGTACGACGAGGCGCGCCCGGCCACGCGTGAGCTCGCCGGTGACGGTGCTCCCGCCGACCCGGACGCTGATCGCACCGTCGGGGGCCGTGGCTCCGGGTGCCTTGACGCGGAGGTCGATCGCGACGCGTCGCTTCGTGGCGTCGGGTCGCACGCGCACGACCGGCACGGTGGTGACGGGCGCCGCCGTCGCGATGGTCTCGGTCGCGTCGCGGAAGTTGCTGTGGCTCGAGGTGACCTGCACGGACACCGTGTGTCCCAGGTCCCCGGCTCGCAGTGTGTAGCGGCGGTTGGTGGCCTTGGCGATCCGCTTGCCGTCGCGCAGCCAGGCGTACGACGCCGACGCGTTGCGCGGTCGTGCGGTGCCGGCCTTCGCGGTCAGCACGCTGCCGACCAGGGCCTCGCCACCCATGGTGCTGGGACTCGTCATGGTGATGGCCTTCGCCAGCACCGGGTCGGTGTCGGGAGCGGTGAGGTTCGACTTGCGATAGCCCTTGGCGCTGCCGACGACGCGTGCGCTGATGCGAGCGCCGATCTGGTCACGCCCGAGCACGAGGGTGGGACCGGTGGCGCCGTCGAGAGGGCTGCCGTCGGCGTACCACTGCGTCGTGGCCTTCGAGGGCTGCGGTGACCACGAGGTGGGGGCCAGCGTGAGCTGCTGGCCGACCTCCGGGGTGCCCTGGATGGCGGGAAGGGCGGTGGGCTGGAGCGCACCGGGGGCCACGGGCGCGGTCGTCAGGAGGGCCTCGCCAGCGGTGTAGCCGCTCAGCTCGGCCTTCACCTGTGCCGTCAGCGTCTTGCCCTTGACCTCGGGCGTGGGCACGTAGCTCGCCGCAGTGGCTCCCGGGATGGCGGCCCCGTCGGCGAGCCACTGGTAGGTCATGGCCGTGGGTGCAGGCGTCCACGCTCCGGGCGCCACCTCGAGGGGCGCACCGACCATGGGCGAGCCGGTGATGGTGGGCGCGGTGGTGGGCTCGACCACGGCGTCGTTGAAGTGGATGAAGCCGCTGGGCCAGCCCGAGCCGACAGTGACGCGGCGCCAGTGGAAGTCCCCGCCCCAGTAGTCCTCCGACACGATGATCTCGGTGGGGGAGATGACCTGCTCGACGTAGGCGACGTGACCGGCCGAGCCGGCGGGTGTGACGCCGGCGCGGTACCACGCGACGGCTCCGACCCGTGGGGTCTGGTCGACGAGCGTGGCCATCGCCACGCCCCAGCTCGCTGCGTTCCCGTCTCCCGACCACGGCCTGGTGGTGGCCATCCCGTTCTGGATGAGGCGGTACGCCACGTAGTTGGTGCAGTTGTGCCCGGCGTACATCTTCCAGTACATCGTCGAGGAGGTCTTGCTGTAGCCCGCGTTGCCGTAGCCGGCGGTCTGGCACGCCGCGTAGCCGGTGCACAGGTAGGTCGACGACGCCGCGAGGGCACCGACGCCGCTCGGGGCGACGGCAGCGACGAGGGCGAGCGTTCCGGCCACGATCCCCACCAGGCGGCGTACGCGCAGGACGGCCACGCGGACGCGCCCGGGGACGCCACGAGGCGTCTGTGACTGGTGTGACTGGAGCGACTGATGGTGCACGATGAGCAACCCTAAGGACGATCAGTCAAGCGCGCCACGCCGTTGGGAGAAGATCAATCGTGTAATTCTCCTCGTGAGCGTGGGTTTCACACGTGCCGCACGAGGACCCGGCCTCCGTCGACCTCCCAGCGCTGGTCCAGCTGCACGTTCTCGAGCAGCCGACGGTCGTGCGAGACGAGCAGGAGGGCGCCGTCGTACGACGCCAAGGCCTCCTCGAGCTGCTGGATGGCCGGCAGGTCGAGGTGGTTGGTGGGTTCGTCGAGGACGAGCAGGTTGACGCCGCGCGCCTGGAGCAGCGCCATCGCCGCCCGGGTGCGTTCGCCGGGCGAGAGGCGGCCCACCGTGCTGGCGACCTGGTCGGCCTTGAGACCGAACTTGGCGAGCAGCGTGCGCACCTCGGCCTGCGTCATCGCGGGGACGACGGCCTCGAACGCCTGGCCCAGCTGTAGCTCGTCGTCCAGCGTCGTACGCGCCTGGTC
This sequence comes from uncultured Actinomycetota bacterium, assembly GCA_963711175.1. GTDB lineage: Bacteria > Actinomycetota > Actinomycetes > Propionibacteriales > Nocardioidaceae > Nocardioides. Next base: position 33,141 of record CAVQDC010000027.1, on the reverse strand, counting down.
GATGATGCCGACCGCGACCGACGCGCCGAGCGAGGCGGAACCGTCATCGGGCACGGTCTCGCCCAGGAGCAGTCGGAGGAGCGTCGTCTTGCCGGCTCCGTTGGGCCCCGTGATCCCGATCCGGTCGCCGGCACTGACCTGCGCGGACACCGGCCCGAGCGTGAAGTCGCCGAGCCGCCGGGTCGCCTCGTTGAGGGTCGCGACGACACCGCTGGATCGCGGAGCGGCCGCGATGTCGAACTGCAGGACCCACTCCTTGCGCGGCTCCTCGACCTCGTCGAGCCGCGCGATGCGCGACTCCATCTGACGGACCTTCTGCGCCTGCTTCTCCGACGACTCGGTGGCGGCCTTGCGCCGGATCTTGTCGTTGTCCGGGTTCTTCTTCATCGCGTTGCGCACACCCTGCGAGCTCCACTCGCGCTGCGTGCGGGCCCGCTTCACCAGGTCGGCGCGGGTGTCGGCGTACTCGTCGTACGCCTCCCGCGCGTGCCGCCTGGCGACGGCGCGCTCCTCCAGGAAGGCGTCGTAGCCGCCGTCGTAGACGCTCACCTGCCCCTGGGCGAGGTCGAGCTCGACGATCCGCGTGACGCAACGGGCCAGGAACTCGCGGTCGTGCGAGACGAGCACGACGCCACCGCGCAGCCCCTGCACGAACGCCTCCAGCCGCTCGAGGCCGTCGAGGTCGAGGTCGTTGGTCGGCTCGTCGAGCAGGACGACGTCGAACCGGCTGAGGAGCAGGGCAGCCAGGGCCACCCGCGCGGCCTGGCCGCCGGACAGGGACGTCATCAGGGCCTCAGGCCCCACGTCGAGGCCGAGATCGGCCAGCACCGGGCCGACGCGGTCCTCGAGGTCCGCGGCCCCGCTCGCCATCCAGCGGTCGAAGGCCACGGTGTACGTGTCGTCGGCGCCCGGCTGGTCCGAGCCCAGGGCGCCCGCGGACTCCTCCATCGCCGCGGTGGCCTCGGTCGCGCCGGTGCGGCGGGCGACGTACTGGCCGACGGTCTCGCCGGGCACCCGCTCGTGCTCCTGCGGGAGGAGCCCGATGAACGCGTCGCGCGGCGCGCTGCTCACGGACCCGGCCATCGGCTGCGTCGCACCGCCGAGCAGGGAGAGCAGCGTCGACTTGCCCGCCCCGTTGGCCCCGACGACCCCGATGACGTCACCCGGGGCGACCGTGAGGTCGAGACCCTCGAACAGCACCCGGTGGCCGTGCCCGCCGGACAGGTCCTTCGCAACGAGCGTGGCAGTCACGCGCGGGAGCCTATCGGCGACGGGCGTAGCTCAGTGGTTCCGGTCCGAGGCCGCCAACCGGTCACGGACCGAGGTCCACGTCACGTCGGGGTAGCGGTGGTTGTCGAGGGGGTCGAGCCGGACCCGTCCGTCGAACATGTCCCGGCTGTACTGCATGCCCTGCCAGGCCGGGAAGACAGTGTCGTCACCCGGTGCCAGCCGCTTGGCCACGCCGATGAGGGCGCTCATGCTGGACAGGCTCCCTGCACGCAGCGGTCGGTAGGTGCTGCCGGTGGTCTCCGACAGGACGCGGGCCAGGTCCCTGACGCTGAGGGAGTCACCGGCGATGCGCAGGATGCGCGGCGCGGTGGGATCCATGGCCGCGGCCGCGGTGTAGGCCGCGACGTCGTCCTTGGCGGTGAAGTCGAGTCTCTGGTCGGCATCACTCCAGTAGAGGACACGTCGGATGCGCGGCTGGATGAGCGGCATGTCGCCGTCCAACAGCTCCATGAACGCTCCGTTGAGGATGGACGTGACTGCGATCGGGGCACGGTCAGCTCGACCCATGAACTCGCGTCGGAGGTCGAAGTTCCGGTTGCGGCCCGGAGGAGTCGCGGTGAAGTCCGCTGAGAAGTCCGAGGGGATGAACCGGGGGACGCCCGCGTGCACGGCTGCGTCGATGAGCACGCTCTGCCGGTCGAGGATGACGTCGCGGAGCCCGTTCAGGGCCGAGACGACACAGGCGGCACCGGCGCATGCCTCCGCGACGGAGGTCACGTCACCCACGTCCGCCACTGCCACGTCGAGGCCCTGTGCGGTGAGTCGTTCGCGTGCGGCATCACCGGCGTCGTGGCGCACCAGGGCACGAACGGACGCGCCGCGAGCGAGGAGCGCCCGGGTGACACGACCCCCGAGGTCTCCCGTGGCTCCGGCAACGACGACGGTGGTGGGGCTCATCGGCTCAGTGTCCATGGCGGCGCCAAGACCGCCTGCTTGCGATGGCCCTGCCGGTCAGCGTTGCATCCGCGCGGGGCGCCGTGCTCGGCCAGCCGTCACGCCGGTGTGAACGCGATGTAGGCGCGACCGACGGCCGCGGTCGGGCTGATGAGCACCGACGGCGAGGCACACGTGTCCGGCAGGTCCAGCCCCGTCACGCGGAACCTGGCGTCGCCACCGGGCACGGAGAGCGGCTGCGGGCCACTGTCGGCCACCGCTGTCCCTGCGCAGTAGACGACGGCGGTGATCGAGGTGAGCGGGTTGTCCTCGGTGCCGTCGGGGCGTGGGATCTGCAGGCCCTCGAGGCGTACGTCCATGCGCCCGTCATCGCGGACCCGCACCTCGCCGCGGTCGAGCACCCAGGGAGCACTGCCCGGCACGAGACCGTTGATCGGCGGGAAGGTCACCTGGCTCGGGACCAGGTCGGCGCGGATGACGTCGTGCGAGCTGGCGTGAGCCGGGGCTGTGGTGACGGACAGCGACAGGAGCGTCGCTGCCCCGAGCGCCGTGAGGCGGGTCGTGGCGTGCATGGCGGTACCTCCGAGGTGATCGAGACCGGGACGGACGTGGCTGATCGCCGCGTCACACCGGGGAGTACGGCCACGGGCAGTCGCCGGTTCACCACCGTTGCGCGCCGCGCTGGAGGCCAACGGCCGTCCGGCGCCCGGCCGGCTCACGCGGGTGGAGCCACCGAGGCATCGACGCCGCTGAGCGCGAGCTCGTCGCGGACGAAACCGGACCTCGTGAGTCCCTCGATGAACGTCGCCACCGCCGCGACCGCGTCGGGGTCGAGGGCGCGGGGGAGGCCAACGGCCTGGTTGATCTCCATGAAGGCGGGCTCGAGGATCCGTCGCCCGGTGTCGGCGACATACTCCGCCATCGGCTGTCGCACACCGGCGGCGACGTCCAGCCCCTCCTGCTCGAAGACGTCCGTGGCTTCGGCGGCCCGCACGACCTCCGCGTGCTGGAGCGTGCGGGTGAGGAACAGGTCGTACGCCGACCCCTCCCGCACGCCGATGCGGATCCCGTCGCGGTCCACCGCGTGGGAGTCGCGGAGGGGGGAGCCGGCATCCGTGACGTAGACGCCCTCGATCACGACGTACGGCGCGGTGAAGACCACCGCCTCCTCCCGGGCGGGCTCGTCGGCGAGGAAGCACAGGTCGACCCGACCCCCGGCGATGGCGTCGTAGGAGTGGCGCGCTGCGTCGACGCAGGTCAGCGCCAGGGGCACCTCGAGCCAGCGCGCCAGCTCTCCGGCGATCGCCACTGTGACGCCGCGTGGCTCGTCCGTCGTTCCCTGGGCGAGCACCGGGTTGCCCAGGTTGATCACGGCGCGCAGGACGCCGGTCGGCGCAATCCGGGTGGCCAGTGCGGGGTCCGTCATGAGGTCTCCTGGGTGGTGGTGGTCACGGGCCTGGGGCGTGCTCACGCCTCCGGTGCCAGCACGTGCGTCGGGGCGATGACCACACTCTCGTACGACAGAGTGACCGCTTGGACTCGACGTCATCGGGAGACCAGCTCATCGGCACGGGCGGCAGGTGCACTGTCGTCGATCGAGGTGCCGTCCTCGTCGTGGCTGCGCTCGACGGCGATGACGGGCAGGATCCGGTCGAGCCAGCGAGGGATCCACCAGTTCGCGTCGCCGAGCAGTGCCATGGTCGCCGGCACCAGGACCATCCGCACCAGGGTGGCGTCGATGAAGATCGCCGTGGCCAGGCCGAGGCCGAGCATCTTCAGGGACGGAACGGGGCTGGCCACGAAGCTGAGGAAGACGACGATCATGATGAGCGCGGCCGAGGTGATGATCCGCCCGGTCCCCGCCAGTCCTCGAGCCACGGACTCGGCGTTGTCTCCCGTCGCGGCGTACTCCTCCCGGATCCGTGAGATCAGGAAGACCTCGTAGTCCATCGAGAGACCGAAGAGGATCGGGAACATGATCACGATGATCAGCGAGGTGATCGGCGTCGGGCCCTGGAGTCCCAGCAGCTCGGCTCCCCAGCCCCACTGGAAGACCACGACGAGGACTCCGTAGGCGCCGCCGATGGACAGCAGGTTCATCGCGGCTGCCTTGAGCGGGACCGCCACGGACCGGAACACCAGCATCAGCAGGAGGAACGACACGGCGATCACCGCGCCGATGAAGAGCGGGAGCGTCTTGGAGAGCTGGCTGTTCAGGTCGTCGGTGACCGCGGTGATGCCGGTGACGTAGGCGTTGCGCGGGATGACTGAGCGCACCTGCTCGATGGTGGTCGAGGTCGCGTGGTCTGCCGGGCCCGTGGTGGGGAGGGCGCTGAACACGGCGAGATCGCCATCGGCGGAGGTCGTCGACCCACTGACGGAGGCGATGCCCGGGACCGCGGCGATCGCGGCGGCGACGGTGTCCACGTCGTCGGGGGTCGCGCCGGCCGCGTCGAGGTCCACCACGACCGTGAGCGGTGCGTTGAACCCGATGCCGAAGCCCTCCGTGAGGAGGTCGTAGGCCTGTCGGTGGGTGGTCGAGGTGGGTGCGTCCCCGGCTGCCGGGAAGCCGGTCTGCATCCACAGTGTCGGTGCGGCGATGGCGAGCAGGGTGGCAACCGCGCCCAGGGCGTACGGCAGTGGACGTCGTGACACGTGGTGTCCGAACCGCCACCAGGCGCTGTCCTGGGTGCGGGCCACGGGACGGTGACGTCGGACGACGCGTCCGGAGTCGATCCGGTCGCCCAGCAGGGCCAGCAGGGCCGGGAGGAGGGTGACTGCTGCACCCACGGCACTGAAGACCATCAGCGCCGTGGAGAGGCCGATCGAGGTGAGGATCCCGAGTCCGGTGATGGCCAGGGCCGCGGTCGCGATGACGACAGTGCCGCCCGCGAAGACCACCGCGACGCCGGACGTAGCCATGGCGTTGGCAAGCGCACTGGTGTTGTCCTGACCGCGAGAGCGGCTCTCCCGGTAGCGGGCCACGATGAACAGCGCGTAGTCCACTCCCACGCCCAGACCGACCAGTCCGGCCACGGGGACGGCGGAGACCGACACGTTCATCCCGCTCGCCAGCCAGAGGATCCCGCCGATGGATGCGCCGACGGCGACGAGGGAGATCCCGATCGGGACGACCGCCGCCACTGCCGTGCCGAACACGACGAGCAGCACCACCAGGGCCATCAGGAGTCCGACGAGGACCTCGGGCGACTGCTCGTTCGGCGCGTTGAGGAACACCGCGTCGCCGCCGAGCTCCACCTGGAGTCCGGGGACGTCGGTGCCGGACACGGCATCGGCAAGGACGGCGAACGCCGGCTTGCCGATCTCGCGCTCAGGCGCGTCCAGTGTCAGAACGGCGAACCCGATGCGTCCGTCGTCGGAGATCGTGCCGGCCGCGAACGGGTCCGCCACCGACTCCACGTGGGCGAACCCGGCCACGTCGTCGAGGGTCTTCGCGATCGCTTCCCGGTGCTGGATGAGGGTGTCGCCCTCCGGAGCGGCGACCACGACGAGGGCGGAGCCCTTGGCTGCTTCGGGGAAGTTCTGGTCGAGGAGGTCGAGAGCCTTCGCGCTCTGGCTGCCGGGCGAGGAGAAGTCATCGACGAACGTGCCGCCGCCGATGAAGGCCAGGGCGAAGACGGAGGCCATGACTGCGAACCAGGCAGCGATGGTGCGCCACGGGTGTCGCGCGCTTGCTGAAGAGATGCTTCGAATGAGCTTGTGCATGATCGTCCCTTTCGGAGGTCGGGTGCCGCGGGGGCATGGCCCGGAACCTAGGGAGCGACGTGGTGAGACCGGATCACCACACGTGGTGAACGACGTGGTGAACCTTCAGCGCACACCACGGATCGGGATCACGGCGGCGGCAGCCAGGACGGCACACGCTCCGGCGACCGTGTAGAGCACGGCGTAGCTGTCGCCGCTCGCGGCGAGGATGGCCGGAGCCACGGCGGGTGCGAAGGCGAACGGCAGGGCGTTGGCGATGTTGAACAGACCCAGGTCCCGCGCCGAGTCCGTGGGGTCGGGCAGCACATCGGTGACGAGCGCCAGGTCGACCGCCATGTAGAGCCCGAAGCCCAACCCACTGATGGCCATGCCCACCAGGAACCCGCCGAAGCTCGCGGCCGAGGCCACGACGAACAGCGCGACGCCGTAGGTCAGGGCTGCGGCGGTCACGAACGCCTTGCGCCTGCCTGAGCGATCGGACAGCCGGCCGCCGACGAGCGAGGCGACGACCAGCACGGAGGACTGGACGAGGGTGGCGACGAAGACCTGCCGAGGCACGTCGCCCTCAGCGGTGCCGACCCGCTCCAGGAGGTAGTAGGTCTGGTACGTCGTCAGGAACGCATAGGCACAGATGAAGAGGAACCGCCCGGTGAAGGCCCAGGCGAAGTCCGGGTGCCGCCTCGGGTCGAGGCGGAAGGCACCGACGAGGTCGCGCGGCGACCAGCGTCGTACGTCGTGACGCTCGAGGCGCCGGTCGTGCAGCTGGGGGAGGAACAGCAGGACGAGGCAGCTGCCCAGGGCACAGGGGCCGAGGAACATGGCCACCTGGTTGCCCACGAAGAGCTGCACGAGGAAGGTGCCGCTCACCGCGGCCACAGGCAGGCAGATGCCCAGCACCCCGGAGACGGTGCCTCGCTGGGTCGCGGGCACCTGGTCCGGCAGGACCGCGGTCAGTGCGGCCTGGAGTGCGCTGAACGACAGCTGTGCCAGGCACCACCCGGTCAGCACGACGGGGATGCTCGGGGCCGTGGCGACCAGGGCGATCCCGAGGACGCCCCCGGTCAGGCCGCCCAGCATCCAGGGCCGCCGCATCCCGAACCGGGACGTCGTACGGTCGCTCATCCTGCCGAACACCGGTCCCGCGAACAGGGACAGCAGGCCACCGACCCCGGTCACCAGTGCCAGGCTCGCGGCGGACTGCTCCGTGCCGACGAGGGACCTGATCTTGAGCGCAAGAGTGACGAGCAGCGGCGCGATCAGCATCAGGGCGACGCTCGTGTAGGCGAGGGCGTACGTCGTCACGAAGCGGGCGTCGACGCGACGCGCGGGAACGAGTCCTTCCGCAACGGGCGAGCTGGTCGCACCGCGCATGTCGCCCTCCTCTGCAGCGGGGCTCCGTGCCAGGTCGTACGACCACGCCCTCCGACAGTAGGCGTGCGAGCGCCCTCGTGGGCGCGTCAGGGCGGTCCGGTCTGTACCAGCGGCGGTGCCTGTGTCCCCAGGCAGAAGGATGGGGGGAAGGATGGAGGCACATGTCGCATCCCCTGATCGAGACGAAGCTCTACCTCCCCTCGCCCCGGCCCCGCCTCGTGCCGCGACCGCGGCTCCGCGAGCGGCTGGATCGTGCGCTCACGTCCAGGCTGATGCTGGTCTCGGCCCCGGCGGGATTCGGGAAGACGACGCTGCTCGTCGACTGGATGGCGTCCTGGCCGACCGGTGCCGGAACCTCGGCACCTGTCGCGGGGTGGCTGGCGCTCGATGCCGCTGACAACGACCCCGCCCGGTTCTGGAGGTACCTCGTGGCCGCCCTCCGTACGGCGGTGCCGGGTGTGGGGGAGGACGCCCTCAACCTGCTCCAGGACTCGCAGCCGCCGGCCGTCGAGCTCGTGCTGACCACGCTGGTCAACGAGCTCGCGGCCTCAGACGCACACGTCGTCCTGGTCCTCGACGACTACCACGTCATCGACTCGGCGGCCGTGCACGCAGGGATGACGTTCCTCCTCGCCCACCTGCCGGAGCAGCTGCACCTCGTCCTCGCCACCCGCACCGATCCTGCGCTTCCCCTGCCGCGACTGCGCGCGAGAGGTGACCTGGTCGAGGTGCGCGCGGCGGACCTGCGCTTCACGGCCGACGAGGTCGCGTCCTACTTCAACGTGGTGATGGGGCTGGGGCTCGGACCCGAGGACGTCGAGGCTCTCGAAGGACGCACCGAGGGCTGGATCGCGGCACTCCAGCTCGCTGCGCTGTCGATGGCGGGCCGCGACGACGTGTCGGCGTTCATCGCCGGCTTCACCGGTGACGACCGGTACGTCGTCGACTACCTCGTCGAGGAAGTGCTGCAGCGCCTGCCTGCCGACATCCGCGACTTCCTCATGCGGACCTCCGTGCTCGACCGGTTGAACGGGGCGCTGTGCGACGCCGTGACCGGGCGCGAGGACGGTCGAACCGTCCTGGAAGCCCTGGACAGGGACAACCTCTTCCTGGTGGCGATGGACGACCGTCGGCACTGGTACCGCTATCACCACCTGTTCGCCGACGTCCTCCGCGGACGGCTGCTCGACGAGCAGCCCGGCCTCGCGCCGCAGCTCCACGGGCTGGCGGCGTCCTGGTACGAGCAGGAGGGAGACGTCTCCGAGGCCATCCAGCACTTCCTGCTCGGGGGCGACTTCGTGCATGCGGCCGAGCTGGTGGAGGGCATGATCCGGGCCCTGCGACGCGACCGCCGCGAGGCGACCATGCGCAGCTGGCTCGAGACGCTGCCGTACGAGGTGCTCATCACCCGCCCGGTGCTGTCCAACGCCCTGGCCGGCGCCCGGATGTCGACCGGCTCCTTCGACGGGGTCGAGGAGCTGCTGGCCACGACCGAGGCCCTCCTGACCGCCCCGGCGGAGCGACGGGGACGGGAGCAGGCGCCGACCGTCGACACCGAGGAATACCTCAGGCTTCCGGCGGACATCGCGGTCCACCGCGCCGGCCTGGCCCTGGTCCGCGGGGACGTGGAGCAGACGAGGGAGTTCGCCCGACGGGCGCTCGACGAGGTCGCGGACGACGACCACATCACCCGCGGGGCCGGCCTGGCCCTGATCGGCCTGGCGGCCTGGTCGACCGGGGACCTGGCGACCGCCCATGCGTCGTACACCGCCTGCCTGGTCGAGTTCGAGGCCATCGACCACGTGTCCGACGTGCTGGGCTGCTCGATCACCCTGGGTGACCTCGAGGTCGCCCTCGGCCGACCGCGCGCTGCGATGCGCACCTACCGGGCCGCGCTCGACCTGGCTGACCGCCACCACTCGCCCGTCCTGCGGGGTCGTGCCGACATGCACGTGGGGCTGGCTGCCCGCCACCTGGAGCTCGGTGACCTTCCGGCCGCCCATCTCGAGCTGTCTCGCAGCCGCGAGCTCGGGGAGCACGCCGGCCTGCTCCAGGATGCCTACCGCTGGCGGGTGGTCATGGCCGCGGTCCGCGAGTCGGAGGGGGACGTCGAGGCCGCCCTCGACCTCCTCGACGAGGCCGAGCGGCTCTACGTCGGTGACTTCCAGCCGCAGGTCCAGCCCATCCCGGCGGTGCGCGCCCGGACGTGGCTGCGCCACGGCCACCTCGACCTCGCGGTCGGCTGGATCCATCAGCAGGGTGTGTCCCTCGACGACGACCTGAGCTACCTGCGCGAGTACGAGCACCTCACCCTCGCCCGGACACTCCTGGCCCAGCACACGGTGGTCGGGGACGACGGCATTCTTCGTCAGGTCCTGGCCTTCCTCGGCCGGATGCTCGACGCCGCCACGGCCGGCGGCCGAGTCGGGTCCGTCCTCGAGATCCAGGTCGCGCGAGCGCTCGCCCACCAGCGGCTGGGCAACCTCGAGGAGGCACTGGTCTCGCTCGGTGCCGCACTGACGCTGGCCGAGCCCGAGGGTCACGTCCGCACCTTCGCCGTCGAAGGTGCGCCCATCGCCTCGCTGCTGCGGGCCGAGCAGCAGCGCCAGGAGTCGGCGTACGTCGGGCGACTGCTGCAGTCGCTGGCTGGCAGTCGCGCCAGCACGGAGCCAGCCCCGAAGCAGTCGCGCCACCCCTGGCCGGTCGAGCCGTTGAGCAGCCGCGAGCAGGACGTGCTGCGACTCCTCGACTCCGAGCTCAACGGTCCGGACATCGCGCGTGAGCTCGTCGTCTCGCTGAACACGGTGCGCACCCACACCAAGAACCTCTACATGAAGCTCGGCGTCACCAGCCGCCGCGCAGCGGTGCTCCGGGCCAAGGAGCTCGACCTGCTCTAGCGGCGTGTCTCCCTGGTGAGGCGGGGCGGCTATCGGGTCCGGTGAGAGAGCAGGACGGATCCAGTAGTCCGGTCGAGCAGCGCTACCTGCGTGCTCGGTGGGCGGCGGCCTTCGCGCGGTTCTGGCAGCTGATGGAACAGAACCTCCTGCTGTTGTTCTTGGAGGTGTCCACGTAGACGCGGTCGCATCGGTCGGCGTCGCACATCCCCAGTCGTCCGGCGAGATCGCTGCCAAGGGCGAGAGCGAGGCTTGCGGAGCAGCCGGCCGCCCATCCGATGGCGAGAGTGTCGTCGGAGCCGTGGAAGTGCACATGCCAGGCACCCCCGCGCTGGGGGTCGAGCTGGGGTCGCGCTCCCGTCCGGACCAACAAGTCGTTGACGACGGCGGCGGCGCGGGCAAGGTCGCCGTCGTGCACGGCATCGAAGGTGCGCCGCATGTCGGTCGCGTAGTCGGCCACGGTGTCCGCGTCGCTGGCAGTCACGTGAGGCGTTCGACGTCCGTCGCCACCAAGCGCTCTGGCGGCCGCCTGGATGCGCTCGTTGCCGATCGGGGCGGTGAAGGCGCGACCACCTCGATGGCCGGGCGTCAACTCGTTGACGAGGCGCACGGCGACCTCGACCAACGTCAGGACGTGACTATCGAAAGGCACTTGACCGGTTACCTCGTGTTCTCTACGCTCGCGGCGACATGTCACTGGCATGAAGCACTTTACCGGTCACGACACCCACGTGAGGGACTGATGACGGTCACCACAGGCACGGAGCCCGTGAACGGCTGGCGCGGGCTGTCGAGAACCGTGTGGATCCTCGTGCTCGCACGCGCGGTCAACAGGTTGGGAGCGTTCACCTTGCCCTTCCTGGCGGTCACGGTCGTCGAGGACCTTGATGCCTCAGTGACGGAGGCCGGGTACCTGCTGGCGGCGTTCGGGTTGGCGACGATCCCTTCGCGCCTCTTCGGTGGCCGGCTGGCCGACACCATCGGTGGCAAGGCCACGATCGTCATCGGCTTGACCGGGACCGCAGTCGCACAACTCGGCGTGGCCGCATCGCAGACCCTCGCCCAGGCCGCAGTGGCGGTGGTGGCGCTCGGCCTCACGTTCGAGGTCTACGAGCCGCCGAGCCAGTCCATCATCGCCGACGTGACGCCGGCCGACCAGCGCCCCGTCGCGTATGGGTTCCTGGCGGCCGCGATGGCAGCAGCCGGTATGGGAGCCGGGCTCCTGGCGGCGCTGCTGGCCAGCGTGGACCTGCGGTGGCTCTTCGTCGCGGACGCAGCCACATGTCTGGCCTGCGCCGCAGTGGTCGCCGCATGTCTCCCCGACGAACGCAAGGTGGGGCCCCTCGACGAAGTGCGGGTCAACGCCTGGGCTGACCGGCGGCTGCTGTCCCTGCTCGCGCTCGGCACCGTCTTCGCGGTCGTCTACCTCCAGATCACCATCGCCCTGCCCCTGACCCTCGACCAGCGCGAGCAGAGCACCTCGCTCATCGGAGTGCTCCTCGCTCTGTCGGCCGCGACCATGGTGGTGCTACAACCCGTGGTCGCGGGACCCCGGATGCGACGGCTGGACGACTTCCGCGCCATGACCTTCGGCTACGTGGTCCTGGCCGGAGGACTGGTGCTGAACGGGTTTGTCACAACCGTCCCTGGCTTCCTTGTCGCAACGGCTGTCTGGAGCATCGGCGACCTCATCCTCCTGGGGCGCGTGTACACCGTCGTCGCGAGCATTGCCCCCGAGGCGGCACGCGGCCAGTACATGGCCGTCTACGGCATCAGCTGGGGACTCGCCGCCATCGCGGCCCCGCTGCTGGGGACTCAGCTGCTCGAACTCGGTGGGCCACGGCTCGCGTGGTCGTGCATGGCGGTTCTGTGCCTTGCGCTCGCACTGAGTCAACCGGCCCTGAGCAGGAGCATCCGCGGCTCACCCAGGCGCTAGGGACACACCCAGCACGAGGAGCCTGTCGGCGGCAGCTTCACCACCGGATTCACCACCTGTGGTGAGCCGCGCTCACCATGTCGGCTCCTAGCGTCCGCGGCATGGAACCGCACGCAGCCACCGAGCCCCGGAGCGACGACGGGTTCTACCGCATCCGCATCCAGGGACGACTCGACCAGAGGTGGAGCACCTGGTTCGACGGGATGTCCCTCACCCATGGCGAGGACGGCACCACGGTCCTCCACGGGCACGTCGGCGACCAGGCAGCCCTCCATGGGCTGATCCACAAGGTCGGCGACCTCGGGCTGACGTTGCTGGAGGTCACGAACGGGGCCGGCCCACAGGGGGTGGAGGAGTCGTGAGCACCGCGAACAGCACGCGGCCTGCTCGGGTCGCCGTGAGGCGTGCGTCGACGTGGCGCGTCCCGCTCGCCCTCGTCGCGCTCTGCCTGGTCCCGGTGGTCGCCGGCTCCCTCCGGCTCACCGACCTGTCCACCGGCTCGACGTTCATGCCCGTGAAGGCCCACCACCCGGCGATCCCCGTCGCACTGGTCGTGCACATCGTCTGCGCGGTGAGCTACTCGCTCCTCGGTGCCCTCCAGTTCTCTGCCGGCCTCCGCCGGCGACGCCCGCAGTGGCACCGGGCGGCCGGTCGGGCCCTCGTCCCTCTGGGGCTCGGCGTGGCGGGATCGGCGGTGTGGATGACCCTCGTCTACCCGTCCGAGGTGGGCACCGGCCCGCTGCTCCACTGGTCGCGGCTCCTCTTCGGTGCCGGCATGGCCCTGTGCCTCGTCCTGGGACTTCGCGCGGTCCTCGTCCGCAACATCCCCTCGCACCGCGCCTGGATGATCCGCGCCTACGCCCTCGGGCTCGGCGCCGGCACCCAGGTCGTCACCATCGGCGTCGGCCAGGCCCTCCTCGGCACCAGCACGACGGTCACCGACGCCGTCACCGCTGCCGCGTGGGTGATCAACCTCGCCGTGGCCGAGGTGCTCATCCGACGACCGCACGTCCGCCGCCGGTCCGTCCGCCCATTCCTCACGGCCTGACGCCCGCCTCGATCGCCTCGATCACCCGCGGCCGGAGCCGCGCGACCGTGATCACCTCGTCGACCGAGCCGACCCGGACGGCGCGATGGATGTCGTGGACGCCGTCGAACACGGTGGCGACCTCGCCGATCTTCTCGGGTCGGACCGCCGCCCGCAGGTCGGCCAGCTCGACGACCAGTCGGCTCCGCTCCGCACCCACGGCGTGCGCGATCTGCTCCTCGACCGCCAGCACCCGGGGGTCGGCGGACGTCCGCTTCTCGACCTCGCCGGCGAACACCACCGCCGCAGCTGGGGCGCCACCGATGACCGAGGCGTACGAGCCCTCGAGGGCCAGCACGGTCATGTTCGGGTTGAGCGCCTTGGAGAAGACCACGAACGCGCCGCCGTGGTAGCGCGAGATCACGCAGAAGACGATCGGACCGTCGAAGTTGACGATCGCCCGGCCGATCTCGGCGCCGTACTCCAGCTGCAGGTTGCGCATCGAGTCCGGTGATCCGTCGAAGCCCGACAGGTTGGCCAGCACCACGAGGGGACGGTTCCCGCTCGCCGAGTTGATCGCCCGGGCCGCCTTCTTGGAGGAGCGCGGGAAGAGCGTGCCGGCGGTGTAGATGTCGGGTCCGTCGGTGGGTGGGAAGCCGCGCCGCGCGACGGGCCGTGACTCGATGCCCAGCAGGCACACCGGATGGCCGCCGAGGTGGGCGTCCTGCACGACCGCGGTGTCCGCGTCGGCCATCCCGGCCCAGCGCTCCAGCGTCGGGTGGTCCTGGTCGGCCAGGGCACGCATCACCGTGCGGATGTCGAAGGCCTTCTTGCGGTCCGGGTTGGACGTCGCGGAGAAGATCTCGCCGACGGTCGTGAAGTCGCTGTCGGGGGACTCGTGCGGATAGGGGGAGACGTCCCGGTCGACCGGGTCGGTCGAGGAGGCCTGTCGTGGCCGTGACTCACCGGGCACGACGTAGGTGTGGTCGTAGTGGGCCATCAGCACCGCGAACGCGCCGGCCAGGTCCGGAGCCCAGTACTGCGCCTGCCCGTTGGGACCCATCACCCGGTCGTATCCGCCGATGCCGAAGTTGTCCTCCGCGGAGACGCCACCGGAGAAGTCGAGGGACTGCTTCCCGGTCAGCACCATGGCGCTGTCGGGAGTCATCACGAGGATGCCCTTGGTGTGCATCAGCATCGTCGCCTCGGCGTTCCAGTAGGGCTGCGCCCCGACGTTGATGCCCGCCACGACGACGTTGATCTCGCCGCCGGCCTGGGTGAACTCGATGATCCGCTTGAGCCCCGCGGCCACCCAGTCCATGTTCTCCGTGCCCGAGTCCATCGAGATCCTGGCTCCGGCGGACAGCGCGAACCACTCGACCGGCACCCGCATCCGCTCCGCGAGGTCGATGGCCGCGATGATCCGTGTGCACTCCGGTTCGGACACGGCACCCAGGGCCTTCGTCGGGTCGCCGCAGAGGACGACGCGGACGACACCCTCCGGGTGCAGGGCGGTCGGGGTCGTGACGACGGCGGCGATGATCCCGGACGTGTTCATCCCGGGCGGCCGGGTGACGGGCGCCAGGACCCCGTTGTCGTCCAGGTCGTGCTCGACGAAGCCGCCGTCCGGGCCGGTGAGGACCCCGGCGAGCTCGTAGGGGTAGACGAGGCCGCGCCGGCGGGCGCGGGCCACCGTGCCGGCGTACTCGTCGAGCGGCATGAGCGGCTCGGTCGGCGGCGCCTCGAGCGAGGCGGTGACTCCCGCGCCCGGTCGTGCGTGGAACCGGATCGCCAGGGGCGTACGGGAGCCGTCCGCGCCCACGACGCGACCCTGCGCGACCACCTCGGCGATGCCGGCGCCGTCGGTGAGCGGCGTGATCTTGCCCTGGAGCGCGCCCAGCTGCTCGGGATCGGCCTCGACGTCGGGCCAGACCTGCACCCAGACGTGGTTGTAGTCGAGCTTGCTGCCGGCCGCGCCCCGCGACGTGCGCACGCGTCGGATCGCCTCGAGGCAGTTCTCGACCGCACGCTCCGCGTGGGGGATGGCGGTGACCCGTCCGGCGTCGTCACGTACGACGGCGAGCTGGCGCACCTGGGCGAGGGCCACGAGCCGACGGTCCGCGGGGTTCTCCTTGGCCACGCACTCATAGAGGAGGACGTCCTCGGGAGCGTCGATGCGGGTCACGTCGAAGTTGCGGAGGCGCCACAGGTCGAGCCGGCGACCGACCATCGGGTGCACTCCGCGGACCAGGTCGTCCTCGACGACTCCGCCGTCGCCGTCTGGGCGGTAGGTGAAGTAGCTGACCGGCCGGTCACCGGCGGGGCAGACCGCCACGGCGATGCGGCGTACGTCGGGAGCGAACGGCAGCGCACCGACGATGCGGGCGAGCTCCACCGTGGTCTGCTCGGCGGACTCGGGTGCGTCGGGCCAGTGGATGTAGAGGTCGACCACGGCCTCGTGGCCGGAGGCTCGGCCCGCGACCTCCGCACTGATGGCCGTGACGAGCTCGCTGCCGGGATCGGCCAGCTCGGAGAGGTTGCCGACGGTGGAGACCAGGTGCGTCGGCCTCTCGTCGAGCGTGTAGTCGCCGATGGCGAACGTGCGGCCCGCGCGCGGGACCGACTGCAGGTCGCTGAGGTCGTGCTCGCGGTAGTGGCGGCGGAGCAGGACCTCGAGCATCGGCTCGTGCTCGGGGACGCCGTTCTCCAGGCGCTCGGCGAGGAACTTCACGATCTGCTCGGGGATGGCCGCCAGTGCGTCCATCCGCTCGGCCCGGTCGGGCGCGTCAGGGTCGGCAGCGAGCGCGGCGACCTCCTGACGTACGCCCGCCAGGACGCTCGAGCGCTCGGCGTCCACCAGCGGCTGGTCGAACCATCGGAAGCGGGTGCTGCGGGCCAGGTCCCCGACGACGGGGAACCGGAGCTGGGTCGACCTGACCAGGCGCTCGAGCAGGTCGCGCGCCGGGGCGGCCAGCTCCTCGGACGGAGGAGGCTCGGCGATCCAGCGCTGGAGCAGCTCGGTGGCCAGGTGCACCTCCGGGGCCGAGCGCTGCTGGGCCAGGAAGATGCGGAAGACCGCATCCTCCAGCTCGGGCGTCCGGTCCCAGTCCGTCACGCCGTAGTGGGCGAGCACCGTGGCCAGGCGGTCGCGGAACCAGTCGGGCAGGCCGCCGCGCTCGACGTCGAGGCTCTGCAGATAGGTGTGGAAGTGCTCCTTCGAGCTGTGCACGCGCAGCTCGGTGTGGAGCTCCTCCCCGGCCGGCCGGTTGCGGCTCAGCTCGGCAAGGTCGGCGAACAGGCCGAGGAGTGCGATCTCGTCGGGCACCACAGCCTCGCCGGCCGCGACCAGCTCGTCGCGCGCGGCGAGGTAGCCGGAGATCACGTCGCCGTTGCCGCTCGGGTCGACGTCGTAGCCGAGGAGCACCGAGGCCACGTCGGCCCGGCTGTGCGCCAGGCGCTCGCGCGGGGACGCATCGGTCGATCGCGCGGGGAAGTCGAGGGCCGGGCCGGACTCCTCCACGACGGCGGTCTGCTCGCCGGCGTCCTCGACGACGGGTTCGAGGCGCACCAGCGGAGCGCCGGTCTCGACCTGGCTGCCGGTCATCACGAGCAGCTCGCGCACCTTGGCGGTGAACGGCGCGCGCAGCACCGTCTCCATCTTCATGCTCTCCAGGACCAGCACCGGGGCGCCGAGCGTCACCGTGTCGCCGACGGCGACGGGGGAGGCGACCACCAGGGCAGGTGCGGGCGAACGGAGCACGCCGCCCTCGTCGCGGCTGACCCGGTGGGCCACGCCGTCGACCTCGATCATGTGGACCGGACCGTGGGTCGCGGTGACCAGACGGTAGCGCTGACCGGCGACGGTCATCCGGGTGTGGAACTCGTCCAGGCGCTCGACGTCGGCGACCACGACGTGCTCGTCGCCGCCTGCCGCCACGACGACGTGGAAACGCTGCGGGCCGATCTGGATGACGGTGACCTTGTACGCCGTCCCGCGGAGCTTGAAGTCCACCGCGCGACCGACCTTGTGCTGCACCTGGGGGCGACCGCCGTGGGCGCTCTCCAGCAGCCGGGCGACCTCGACCTGGGCCTCGTCCTCGTAGGCCTCGATGCCGGCCGCGACGACCGCGATGCCGGAGTGCTCGTGGACCACGAGGCGCCCCTCGGCGCGGACCCGGTCGATCCAGCTGGTGTCGGCCCAGCCGGCCGCGCCGTCGACGACCTCGGACTGGTCGAGGAGGTCGAGGATGAAGCCCTTGTTGGTGGCACCGCCCTCGATCACCACGGTGGTCT
Organism: uncultured Actinomycetota bacterium; assembly: GCA_963711175.1. Taxonomy (GTDB): domain Bacteria; phylum Actinomycetota; class Actinomycetes; order Propionibacteriales; family Nocardioidaceae; genus Nocardioides. The sequence goes on along the minus strand of CAVQDC010000027.1, from coordinate 15,710 downwards.
CGGACATCGCGCGCCGCAGCCGGGCCAGTGCCTCCTCGCGGGTGCGGCCGTAGGCGATGATCTTGGCGATCATCGAGTCGAAGTCGGCCGGGATCGTGTCGCCCTCGCCGACGCCGGTGTCCACTCGGATGCCGGGCCCCGACGGGAGGTCGAGCAGGGCGATCCGACCGGGCGACGGAGCGAAGTCGCGGTCCGGGTCCTCGGCGTTGAGCCGGGCCTCGACGGCGTGGCCCTTCTCCGGCGGCTTCGGTCCCTCGAGCCGGCCGCCGGCCGCCACGTGGAGCTGCGCCTTGACCAGGTCGAGGTCGGTGGTGACCTCGGTGATGGGGTGCTCGACCTGGAGGCGGGTGTTGACCTCGAGGAAGGCGAACGTGCGCTCGCCCGGGTGGTAGAGGAACTCCACGGTGCCGGCGCCGACGTAGCCGACCGCGACGGCCAGGCGCTCGGCGGAGGCCTTGACCTCGTCGGCCTGGGCCGCGTCGAGCAGCGGCGAGGCCGACTCCTCGATGACCTTCTGGTTGCGTCGCTGGATCGTGCAGTCGCGTACGCCGACCGCCCAGGCGGTGCCGTGCGCGTCCGCGATCAGCTGGACCTCGACGTGCCGTGCCCCGGTGACGAGGCGTTCGAGGAAGACGATGCCGTTGCCGAAGGCGCGCTCGGCCTCGTCGCGGGTCCGCTGGTAGGCGTCCTCGAGCTCCGCGGCCGAGTCGACCCTGCGGATGCCCCGGCCACCACCACCGGCGGTCGCCTTGAGCATCAGCGGGTAGCCGACCCGCTCGGCGGCGGCCAGCGCCTCCTCCAGCGTGTCGACGCCGCCACGGCTCCACGGCGCGACCGGCACGCCGACCTCCTCGGCGAGGATCTTGGAGCCGATCTTGTCGCCCAGCCGGCGCATCGCGTCGGCGCTCGGACCGATGAACATCACGCCCAGGCGCGTGCACAGGTCGACGAAGGAGGGGTCCTCGGCGACGAACCCCCAGCCCACCCAGACCGCGTCGGCCGCGCACTCGACCAGCACCCGCTCGAGCACGGCCAGGTCGATGTAGGGCCGTGCCGAGGCAGGACCGAGCGAGTACGCCTCATCGGCCTCGCGCGCGAACTTCGCCGTGCGCTCCTCGTCGGTGTAGAGCGCGATGGTGCGGATCGGTGCTGCATCGCCGTGCGCATTCACGTCTCGCACGGCGTGGATCAGCCTCATGGCGGCCTCGCCGCGGTTCACGATGGCAATGCGGGTGAACATGCTGAGGGCTCCTGACCCGACGACTCGTTCTCGGAGTTGTCGTCGCGAGATTGTCACGGCTGTGAGGCTACTGCGGCGCGGGCACCTCTGGCTCTGGGGCGTCCTGGTCGCCGAGCCGGAACCTGGTCTTGTCCGTGGCCGCGAGCGCGACGAGTCCCTCCCTGATCGGGTCGAGGTGCGGGTCGCTCACCGCCGGCACGTGAGGATCGGTCGGAAGGACCGGGGTGACCAGGAGGCCCAGTCGCTCCAGCCCGTCCCGGTCGTCGAGCGCGGTGGCGGCGAAGAGCTCGCGGCGCACCTGGTCGGCCACCTCGGCCGACCACGTCGCCCAGCCCTCGGCCGTCATGGCCGACGCCAGCCGACGCCGCTCGGTGCGGGCCACGATGCGATGACCCGACGTCGTGTGGTTCGACCACTTGCGGATGAACTCCTCCAGGGTGTGGGACTCGTAGTGCAGGACCTGCAGCCAGGACGCACGGTGCGCGGGGACCGGTGTCCTGCCCTCGTCGACGACCCGGTGGATCTCCAGCCATGCCTCGGACGCGACCCTCAGCCCCGCCTTGCCTGCCGTGTGGCCCCGGAAGTAGGCGTCGTTCGTGGGCCGCTCGAGCATGCCCAGCAGGAAGAGCAGGTTGAGCTCCTCGATGGCGAGAAGGCGCTTGAAGAGGGTCACCTCGTCGTCCGGCCACTCCCACTGCGACAGGGCCTCCAACGGCGAGAGCTGCACCGCCTCGACGTCGTCGGGCAGCGCCATCAGGCGCTCCCGATCGAGGTGGAGGACCTCGTCCCCGTCGATGTGGAACATCCAGCCACGAGTGTCGAGCTCCCGCACCACGCCCAGCGCGGCGTTGGCGTTGATCCGCTGCCGGGCGTTGAGCCTCGCCGGGTAGTCCTCCCCCCACCACGCGCCGGCGTCGACGGCGACCACGCCCGGTCGGGCGTCCAGCAGCGCGGCCGTACGTGCGTCGTCGCGGTCGTCGACGAAGACCACCATGCGGTCCACGCCGGCGGCTCTGTTGCGATCGATCCACCGCTGGAGGCGCTCGACGTCGTCCTTCACCGTGCTCACCGTGGTGATCACCGGCGACCCTCCTGTCGTCATCGGCCATGCTAGGGCGCTCGGTCCGAAGCACGCGTGATGCGCACGACGGCGGCCAAGGCGCTACCAAGCGACGTGTTCCGGGTCGGTGACCAGCCGCGGCGCGGTCGTTCGACGTTCGATGTCGGGGGCCAGGTCCCGCAGGCTGGTGAACGTGAGCCCCGTCCGGTCCTCGAGGAGGGCGAGCGGCACGAGATAGGTGTCGAAGTCCTCGAGGAAGTCGGGCATCCTGCGCTCACCGAGATCGCCGAGGTCCTGGGTCAGGATGAACGCGTTGAACCTCACCTGTCCGTCGAGGCGGTAGACCACGACCTTCCAGAACTCGATCGGGAGCTGGACGATCCCGCGGTAGAGCGGGTCGTTCTCGGCGAGCACGGGGCCGCCGAGCAGCGTCAGCCGGCGGTCGTCGAGTCCCTCCTGGGCCAGGACGGCGTTCTCGAGCAGCCCCCACACGCCTCCTCGGCCGGACTGGTTGAAGTCCTGGTGCTGCGGGGTGATGTTGGGGAAGTAGAACGAGTCCGAGTTGGCCTGCTTCGCCTCGGTGAGGGTGGTGCCCCAGAGCAGGTCCGAGCGTCGGGCGATGTGACCCCGGTCGAGGTCGTTGTCGGCGTACACGTCCTCCCCGGTCTGTCGCTCCTGAGGGAGGCGCGGGTCGATCTTGAAGCGCTCTCCCGAGCGGCTGATGGACTCGCTCGGGAACAACGTGAGGCCGTCGATGTTCCAGGCGACCCAGGCGGCGAGCTTCCGGGTCGGGTGCAGGCGGACCGTGAAGTGCGTGTACGCCAGCTCGAGCTCGGGGTGCCCCGCATCGTCTGGTGCCGTGGGTGGCGCGAGGGGGATGTCGAGGAAGTCGGAGTCGTACCCGAGGTCGGCCATGCGCTGAGTCTGGCGCAGCCCAGCGGCTACTGCGCCCGCCAGGCACCCCGTTCGTACTGCGGGGCATAGGGAGCGTCGGACGGCTTGAGGCCGAGCTCGTGTGCTGCGCGGAGTGGCCACGACGGTTCGCGGATGGCTGCCCTGCCCAGCATGACGGCATCGGCGTCCCCGGCGTCGAGGATGTCCTGAGCCTGACGGGGGTCGTCGATGAGCCCGACCGCCGACACGGCGATGCCGGCGTCCCGGCGTACGGCCGAGGCGAAGGGGACCTGATAGCCGGGGCCCACCGTGATGTCCTGGTGGGCGACGGCGCCGCCGGACGAGACGTCGATGAGGTCGACGCCGCGGTCCCGGAGGATCGCGGAGAGCAGGACGGTCTGGTCGACGTCCCAGCCTCCGTCGGCCCAGTCCGAGGCGGACAGGCGCACGAACAAGGGCTTGTCGTCGGGCCACGCGGCGCGGATCGCGTCGACGGTCTCGACGACCAGGCGGGTGCGGTTCTCGAAGGATCCGCCGTAGCGGTCGGTCCGCTCGTTGACCAGGGGCGAGACGAACTGGTGGAGCAGGTAGCCGTGCGCGGCGTGGACCTCGACGACGTCGAACCCGGCACGGTCGGCACGCGCGGCTGCGTCGGCGAACGCGCCGGGGATGGCCGCGACCTCGTCCGTGGTGAGGGCTCGCGGGGCCGCGTACCCCTCGAATGCCAGCGCTGACGGGCCGACGGTCTGCCACCCGCCGTCCTCGATCGAGACCGAGCCCCGGACGACCGGCTCTTCGCTCGCTCGCTCCTGGACGCGCGAAGGGGGAGTGGGTGCTCGCCTTCCGGCCGGCGTGCGCCAGCTGGACGCCGGCCAGGGCGCCCTGCTCGTGGATGAAGTCGACGATGCGCGCCCAGGCGCTCGCCTGCTCGTCGTTCCAGATGCCCACGTCCTCGGGGCTGATCCGCCCCTCCGGCACGACAGCGGCGGCCTCGGTCATGACGAGGCCGAACCCACCGGCAGCGTGCCGTCCCAGGTTGACCAGGTGCCAGTCGGTGGGCTTGCCGTCGCGGGCGAACGCGGAGTACTGGCACATCGGCGAGAGCCAGATCCGGTTGCGGGCCGTGCGGCCGCGCAGCGGGAAAGGGGCCATGAGTGAGGTCATGCAATCCCCAACAGGCACGAGGTCGTGCCGATTCCGTCCGAGCGGGATCGGGCTCCGTGACTAGGCTGCGAGCCATGGACCTCTACGACGTGATGAGGACGACGGCGGCGGTCCGCGAGTTCACCGACGACCCGCTGCCGGACGACGTGCTCCACACGATCCTCGAGAACGCGCGCTTCGCGCCCAGCGGCGGAAACCGCCAGGGCAGCCAGCTGGTCGTGGTCCGCGATCCTGCGACGCGTGAGCGGCTGGTCGAGATCACCGGTCCGGGTGCGCGGCGCTACCAGGCCCAGAAGGATGCGGGGGAGACGCCGTGGAGCGGCTACGAACCGAGCCGGGTCACCGAGGAGCAGGTGGCACAGACCGAGGTCCCCGACTACGTCACCGAGCCCCTGCGCCGCGCCCAGGTCGTCCTGGTGGTGTGCGTGGACCTGCGAGAGGTGGCGGCTCTCGACAAGGACCTCGACCGGGTCGGGGTCGTCTCCGGCGCATCCGTCTACCCGCTGGTGTGGAACATCCTGCTGGCCGCTCGCAACGAGGGTTTCGGCGGCACCATCACGACGATGGCCGTCGCCGAGGAGCCGGCGCTCAAGCAGCTGCTGGGCATCCCGGAGGCCTATGCCGTCGCCGCCGTCGTGCCCCTGGGCAAGCCGGTCAAGCAGCTCACGAAGCTCAGGCGCGTCGGGGTGGACGAGCTGACCCGACTGGAGCACTGGCAGGGCGCCCCGCTGCAGGAGTAGCGTCCCGGATCTCGCACGTCGAGCGTCAGGAAGATGCCCATGACCCCGATCGACCGCACCGCCATCGACGCCGAACGTGACCGCATCCGCGAGGCGTACCTCCGGCCCGAGGGGACCCGACCACCCTCGAGCGCCCGCGGCCTCCACCACTTCGCCGTGGTCGCTCGCGACGTCGAGGAGACGATCAACTTCTACCAGGGCGTGCTCGAGTTCCCGTTGACCGACATCTTCGAGAACCGCGACTATCCCGGCTCCAACCACTTCTTCTTCGACATCGGCCACGAGAACCTGCTCGCCTTCTTCGACTTCCCGGGCCTCGACGTCGGCCCGTACGCCGAGGTGCTGGGCGGCCTGCACCACATCGCCATCTCGGTCGAACCCGCGACCTGGGAGCACCTCAAGGGCAAGCTCGACGCAGCCGGGATCGCGTACCTCGAGGAGAGCGGTACATCGATCTACTTCCCCGACCCCAACGGCGCACGGCTCGAGCTGATCGCCGATCCGCTGGGGGAGATGTACGGCACCAAGGTGCTGTAGCGCGCTGAAGTCGTGGTCCGACTTCGTCGACCCGGTCGTGGGCCGGTCAGGGAACCCTCGTCAGGGCTCGAGCGACCATCTCGACCACGGCGTCACCGTCGCGACCTTCATGGTCCAGGTCTGGGTTGTACACGGCGAGACTCCAGCCACCGCAGCGCGGATCGCGTAGGAGACATTCCACGGCAGCTGTGAGCTGGGACCAGGTCACGCCGCCGGCAAGTGGTGTTTCGTTCTCGGCCCCGCACGAGCCGAACTCGTCCTTGGACAACACGTCGAGGTCGACGTGCAACCACCACTGGGTGGCGCTCGCAGACACGTGATCGGCAGCCCTTCTCGCGGTGCCCACCGGGTCTTTGGCCACAGCATCGCCGGCGCGGAACCACACTGCATCGGCAATGCTCTCGACGCCGAGCCGCTCACGGTGTTCGCGGTCCCGGGGACCGAGCATGGCCAGCTGATCAGGGCGAAGCAGCCCGTAGGCGGGTCGAAGTGGGGCTGGGGCGGCGGCTCCGGTGCGGCCGAGCAGGATCGCGATCTCCATGTTGGCCGCTTCACCGCTGGCCGACGCCTCCATCGGGGTGGCGTCCTCATGGCCGTCCAAAAACACCAGTCCAGCCGTTCCGGCGTGCGCATTCAGCGCTGGGATCGCGCCCAGCAACACCGAGCAGTCGCCGCCGTAGATCAGCGGAAGGTGCCCTCGATCCAGCACCTCGACAACCTGGTTGTGCACCTGGGACACCATCTCGACCAAGGCGGGCTCGTTCAACAGTCCCGTCGTCGGCGCGCGTTGCGGGTTCGATGGCGGAAGCTGCAGGTCGACATGCCCAGCCAGCTGTCCCCGAAGGACTTCCAACAGGCCGGAGGCCCGCAGGGCAGCTGCCGCATCCGCCTGAGCGCCCTGTCGGCCCATCCCGTCGAATGGAACTCCGATCAGTTCGATCATTCTGGTCGACCGTCCTCTCACGTCGGGGCTGCGGGGTGCTCGGCACTGTAGGAACCGAGAGAGCCGCTCGGCAAGGCGCTGCCGCACGGCCGACCCGTGCGATGTGCACCTCCAGACGTGCGAGGCGGCACTGCCGTGCTGCCTGACTCGTCGCCGACAGTGAACGGGTTCATCGGCGCTTGTCGCCGACCGACCGAAGGGGAGACACCATGCACGGCATCCACACCTTTCTGTGGTTCAACAACCAAGCCGAGGAGGCGGCAACCTTCTACACCTCGCTCTTCGAGGACGGGAGGATCAGCCTCGTCGACTACTGGGGCTCAGCCGGTCCAGGAGAGCCGGGGACGATCAAGTCCGTCCACTTCGAGCTGGCCGGGCACCAGTTGATGGCCCTCAACGCGGGCCCCCACGAGACGTTCAACGAGTCCATCTCGCTCATGGTCCGCTGCGACACTCAAGCCGAGGTCGACTTCCTCTGGGAGCGACTCACGGACGACGGAGAACCGGGGCCGTGCGGGTGGCTCAAGGACCGCTACGGCCTGTCCTGGCAGGTGGTCCCCGAGCTCCTGTTCACGCTCGTCGCAGATCCTGACGCGGCGAAGTCTCAAGCCGTGATGGCCTCGATGCTGCAGAGCGGCAAGCTCGAGAGCGCCGCTCTCCAGTCGGCCTACGACCAGGCGTGAGGCAGGAGCACCCGTGTCACACATCAAGCGCTTCGACCACATCGGTATCACCGTCGCCGACCTCGACTCGGCAACAGCGTTCTTCGTCGGCCTGGGTCTCCAGGTCGAGGGAACCGGATCTGTGGAGGGTGAGTTCATCGACACCGTCTGCGGCATCCCGAGCGCACACTGCGAGATCGTCATGCTGCGGCCGCCCGACGGTGGGTCGCGACTGGAGCTCGCGACCTTCATCACCCCCGATCACGTCCTCGGGTCGCCCCATGCGATGGCCAATGAGCTCGGCCTGCGCAACGTGTCCTTCGAGGTCGGCGATCTGCAGGCGGCAGTCGACGCGGTGGCGGCTGACGGTTACGGGCTCGTCGGCGGCATCGGCGAGCACGAGGACAGCGTGCGGATGGCTTATGTGCGTGGGCCGGAGGGAATCGTCGTGTCCTTGTTCGAGCAGGTCAGCTGACGCATGCCGACCACCGATGGTGAGGATGGGAGTCTCATGTGCGTGACCGACGAGCAGATCCAGACCCTGGCCGCAACGGCCAGGCCCTTCAGCCTGGTCCAGCTTCGATGGACGACGAAGAGGCACCGTGACGGAGCCGCGGCCATCGAGCTCGAGCACCAACGCCGGCTCGTCTCGTTACGCGCCGAAGGTGCGGTCGCGATCCTGTGCCCCGTGATCTCTCACGACCTTGCCGGAGTGGCGATCATGACCGAATCAGTCGAGCGGGCGCAGGAGATCATGGCTGCCGACCCGTGCGTGCAGGCCGGCATGATGACCTGCGAGGTCCTCCCGTGCCTCGGCTTCCCGGGCGACACTCTGCCCGACCAGCAGAACAGCTCTGGGTAGCGCATCATGGCGTCCTCCGTGGGTCGGGCCGGACTCCGATCCGCTGTGGTCGTCGTTGCGCGTCACGCCCAGGGTGTGCAGATCGCACTACCCGACGGGAGTCGGGCGTGTCAGCATCGTGGGGAATCCGACCCGGAGGGTCCTCCTATGCCGCAGCCAGACCCAAGATCAGGCTCCCGCAGCCTGGTGCTCGTCGTGCTGGCCTGCAGCCTTGTCGGTCGTTGCCTTGACGCGTTCTCGCACCCGTCACTCGCCTACCTTCCGTTCGTGGTGGCGCTGTTCGTGCTGCCCGGGTGGTACGCCAGCGGACGGCTGCGAGACCCGTGGGAGCGCTACCGCTGGCTCCTCCTCGGCATCCAGGCGGCGCTCACCCTCGTGCCGTTCGCGCTGTTCGGGGATCACTGGGTCGGCGGGGTCTCCGGCCTGCTCGCTGGCCTGGTGCTCGTCGTGCTACCGAGCCGTGTCGCCTGGCGCCTGTACGCCGCACTCCTGATCCTCGAGCTCGCACTGTGGTCGGAGGTAGGGCTTCCGTACGAGCCGACGGTCTCCGCGGTGACCTGGCTATTCGTCGCATTCATCAACCAGAGCTTGATCGTCTTCGGGCTCAGTCGACTCGCCGACATCGTCGAGGAGCTGGACGCCAACCGCTACGCGCTGGCACGCGCCGAGGTCGGGCAGCAACGCCTGACAGCGACCCGCCACCTGCGCGGGACCGTCCAGCGACGGCTGCACCGGATCGGCGACCTGCTCGAGTCCGGGCTCGCCGAGCCGACCGAGGCCAGGTGGCGCGAGTTGGTGGGCGAGGCCGGCAAGGTGGCGCGCGCCGCCGGAGCAGACGCCCGACGCTTGGCCCTCGACCTGCCGGAGGAGGCCAAGGTGGGGAACGCGGTCGTTCAACGTGACCTGGTGGCACCACGGCTCGCCAAGTGGATCACGGTCGGTGTCCTCGTGGTCTACGCCGCGCAGTACCTGGTCAACGTCGCAGTGCCGTACGGGTCGTACCACACGGGGTGGCTCGTCTCGAGCGGTGCGGCTTGCGTGGCCGTCGCCGTCGTGGTGCTGCAGATCCGGCACTCGACCGCCTCGGACGGCGTCCTGCGACCCGCTGGTTGGCGATGGACCCTGACAGCGCTCGCTGTGTTGAGTCTGGTGTTCTACCCGAAGGCCGGCGCGTCCAGCTTCGGGCTGCTCGCCTTCGTGGCGGCTCGCGGACTGCTGCTCATCCAGGGCCGGGCGAGGTGGCTCCTGTTCGGAGCCGTCGTCGTCACGCTCCCGGCTCTCGCGGTGCTCGACCCTTCACAGGTCCCGCAGTCACGTGCCTGGTCGGTGTACGCCACCGCGATCGTGTCAGCCACCTCGCTCCTGATCTACGGACTGGCCCAGCTGACCCGGGCAGCGGGTGAGCTGCACGAGGCGCAGCGGCGCATCGCCGATGTGGCGCGCGTCGCCGAACGCCTCCGGCTGGCCCGGGACGCCCACGACGTGCTGGGTCTGGGACTTTCTACGATCGCGCTCAAGACCGACCTCGCCGCCGCACTGTTGGAGCACGACCCCGACCGATCGCGCCAGGAGACGGTCCAGGCCCTGCACTTGACCAAGCTGGTCGGATCGGACGTCGAAGCGGTCAGTGGAAACAGGGTGAGCCTCACCATGGATGCCGAGGTGGCAACCGCACGAGGCAGCCTCGCCGCAGCCGGCGTTCGCACCGAGATCGACGTAGGGCCTGCGCGGCACGACGTCGACGTGCTGGCTCCGGTGCTCCGTGAAGCAGTGACCAACATACTTCGACACAGCCGTGCGACCCAGTGTCTGATCAGGCTCACCCAGGACGACGGGGGGAGCTCGCTGGTGGTCTCCAACGATGGAGTCCTCAAGGCGTCCGGCGGCGAGCCCGGGCGGGGCCTCGTCAACATGTCCGAACGACTGCACGCAGTGCGGGGGACCCTGAACACCCGGATCGACGGCGACGCGTTCACGCTGACCGCCCTGGTGCCCTGCACCGGGGCCCGATCCCACGATCAGGTCCCGGAGCTGCAGACATGATCTCGATCCTGCTGGCCGAGGACACTGCGATCCTCCGTGACACTCTGGTCGCCGTCCTCGATCTCGAAGAGGACATGACGGTCGTCGCGCAGGTCTCTCACGGTGATCAGATCCTCCCGGCTGCGCGCCGCTGGCACCCCGACGTCGCGATCCTCGATATCGATCTCCCCGGCCAGGACGGCTTGACTGCCGCCGGGCAGCTGGCGATGGACCTGCCCGAGTGCCGGGTACTGATCCTGACTGCGTTGGCCCAGCCCGCGAACCTGCGGACAGCGCTTGCTGCCGATGTCGCCGGCTTCCTCGCCAAGGACACGCCAGCAGTCGACCTGATCCGGTCGATCCGCAAGATCGCCGACGGCGAGCGGGTCGTCGACCCGACGGTGGCCCTTGCGGCACTGGACGCCCGACCCAGCCCACTCACTCCCCGGGAGACCGACGTCCTCCGGCTCCATGCCGAGGGCATTGATCCGCGCGAGATCGCAGGGCGGCTGTTCCTCTCGTACGGCACAGTCCGCAACTATCTGGCCTCGGCGACCGACAAGCTGGGGGCACGAAACCGGATCCATGCGATCCGGATCGCGAGTGACAATGACTGGTTGTGAGGCGGAGCGGTGCCGGCGTGCATGCATGCGCAACCGAAGAGCACCGATGGTCGCTGAGACCGCATGAGGGCCCCGGCCAAGCCGGAGCCCTCATCGTGCTGAAGGTTGCGTTCGCTCTCTGGCGCTCGCGTATCACGGACGAGGTGGCCAAACGCGCAGAGTGACCTCCGGTTCCGCCCCGGACCGCATGCGAGAGTGGGCTGGTGCCTAGCATCTCGTCAGCCCTGACCCTCGCCGACTGGCGCGCCCGCGTCTCCTCGCTCTACGAAGCCGTGCGGGCCAGCGGCGATCCCGCCGAGGGACATCGCCTCTGGCGTGAGGGGCGCGCCGACCTCTTCGCCACACATCCGCAGAGCCCGACGGCCGGCGTGCCCGAGCTCACGGAGCGCGGAGTGGACTACTGGCCGTACGACCCGACGCTGCGCTTCGCCCTCGAGATCGAGCCGGCCGACGCCGACGAGCGGGACGTCGACGGTGGCGATGACGGCTCGGTCACGCTGCACCGGATCGGCATGGTCCGACTGCCCGAACCGCTCGGCGGCACCCTCGACGTGTGGTGGTTGCACCAGTACGGCGGCGGGATCTTCGTCCCGCTGCGCGACGGCACCGCCGGCGAGGGCAGCTACGGCGCCGGGCGCTATCTGCTCGACTCGGCCAAGGGTGCCTGGCTCGGCGGCGACGACCGGCACCTGGTCGTGGACCTCAACTTCGCCTATCACCCGTCGTGCCGCTACGACGACCGCTGGCGCTGCCCGCTCGCTCCGGCCGGCAACACCATCCCGGCCCGGGTCGAAGCGGGAGAACGCCTCTGAAGCTCCACTGCGACACCACCCGTCGCGCCAGGTCAGGCTGGACCGAGATGGCGATGTGGTGCAGCCCGCCGGGGTGGGACAGCGCTGCCCCCTCGCCTGCTGGGGTGTGCCCGCGCGTGGGTGCTCGATGGTGCGATGAGCAGTGACGATGACCGACATGACAGACCCCTTCGTGCGCGTTCGCGGGGCCAGCGAGCACAACCTCCGCGACGTCGACGTCGACCTCCCTCGCAACGCATTCGTCGCCTTCACCGGGGTGTCGGGGTCGGGGAAGTCGTCGCTGGCCTTCGGCACCCTGTACGCCGAGGCTCAGCGCCGATACTTCGAGTCGGTGGCGCCCTACGCGCGCCGGCTGCTGCAGCAGGTCGGGGCGCCGCACGTGCAGGAGATCACCGGTCTTCCGCCGGCCGTGGCGCTGCAGCAACGGCGCGGCGCGCCGAGCTCACGCTCGACGGTCGGCACGATCACGACGCTCTCCAACCTGCTGCGGATGCTCTACTCGCGTGCTGGCGACTACCCCGAGGGTGCCGAGCACCTCCCGGCCGAGGCGTTCTCGCCCAACACCGTTGCCGGCGCCTGCTCGCGGTGCGGTGGCCTCGGCGTCGAGCACGACGTCGCCGAGGACCTGCTCGTCCCGGACACGTCGTTGAGCATCCGCGAGGGCGCGATCGCCGCCTGGCCGGGAGCGTGGCAGGGCGCCAACCTCCGCAGCATCGTCAGTGGCCTGGGCATCGACGTGGACCGGCCGTGGAAGCGGCTCGCCAAGAAGGACCGCGACTGGCTGCTCTTCACCGACGAGCAACCGTCGGTGCTGGTCAAGCCCGAGCGTGACCGGATCGACCACGGCTACTACGGGACTTTCTGGAGCGCCCGCAAGCACGTCATGCATGTGCTGTCCGACTCGCAGAGCGAGCGGATGCGGGAGCGGGCGCTCCGTTTCGTGCGCGACTCGACATGTTCGGTGTGCCACGGCAGCGGCCTCAAGCCGGAGTCCCTGGCGGTGACCTTCGCCGGTCGTTCGATCGCAGAGGTCAACGCGCTGGCACTCGGCGACGTCGTCGCCCTGCTGCGCCCCAGCACCGAGGCTCAGGAGGAGGACGGCACGACCGAGGCGGCGGTCAGGATCTGCACCGACCTGGTCGCGCGCCTGGAGGTCCTGCTCGACCTCGGGCTCGGCTACCTCAGCCTGGGTCGCGGTTCGACGACGCTGTCGCCCGGCGAGGCGCAGCGGCTGCGGATCGCCACCCAGCTCCGCTCCGGGTTGTTCGGGGTCGTCTACGTGCTCGACGAGCCGTCGGCCGGGCTGCACCCCGCCGACGCCGAGCCGTTGCTGGACGTGCTCGACCGGCTCAAGGCAGCGGGCAACACCCTGTTCGTCGTCGAGCACGACCTCGACGTCGTACGCCGCGCCGACTGGGTCGTCGACATCGGGCCAGGAGCGGGCGAGGGCGGGGGCCGGGTGCTCTACAGCGGCCCGGTCGCCGGGCTCGAGGCCGTGACCGGGTCGGTCACGAGCGACTACCTGTTCGGTCGCGTCGAGCCGCTCGAGCACGAGCCCCGCGAGCCCCACGGCTGGCTGCACCTGCGCGGCGTCACCCGTCACAACCTCGAGGACGTGTCGGTCGACCTCCCGCTCGGCGTCCTCACCGCCGTGACCGGGGTGTCGGGCTCGGGCAAGTCGACGCTGGTGACCCAGGTGCTCGCCGAGCTGGTGCGCGACCGGCTCGGGCTGGCACTCGATCACCCCGACGACGCCGCGCTCGAGATCGACGTCGACGACGTGACCGGGCTCGAGGCGTTCGACCGGATGGTGCGCGTCGACCAGCGCCCGATCGGTCGCACCCCGCGGTCGAACCTGGCGACGTACACCGGGCTGTTCGACGCCGTGCGCAAGGTCTTCGCCGCGACCGACGAGGCACGCGCTCGCGGCTACGGCGCCGGGCGGTTCTCGTTCAACGTTGCCGAAGGCCGGTGCGACACCTGCCAGGGCGAGGGCTTCGTGTCGGTCGAGCTGATGTTCCTGCCGGGCACCTACGCCCCGTGCCCGACCTGCCACGGAGCGCGGTACGACGCTGCGACGCTCGAGGTGACCTACCGCGACCGGAACGTTGCCGAGGTGCTCGCGATGGCGGTCGACGAGGCGGCGGTCTTCCTGGCCGACGTGCCGGCGGCGGCGAGGAGCCTGGAGACGCTGCGCGAGGTCGGACTCGGCTACCTGCGGCTCGGCCAGCCCGCCACCGAGCTGAGCGGCGGTGAGGCCCAGCGCATCAAGCTCGCCACCGAGCTGCAGCGGGCTCGGCGCGGACACGCGCTCTACCTGCTCGACGAGCCCACCGCAGGGCTGCACCCGGCGGACATCGCGCTGCTCGTGCGCCAGCTGCACCGGCTCGTCGACGCCGGCAACACCGTCGTCCTGGTCGAGCACGACCTCGACACCATCGCCACCGCCGACTGGGTCATCGACCTCGGGCCCGGTGGTGGAGACGCCGGCGGGACTGTGGTCGCGACCGGCACTCCAGCACAGGTCGCCGAGTCCGCGGAGAGCGCTACTGCTCCGTACCTGGCCCAGCGCATGAAGGACCAGCGAGTGGTGGCCGGTCGCTGAGACGGCCACACCACGCACGAGAACGCCCCTGGACCACCACATGGCCAAGGACGTTCTCGTGGATCAGCGCCGAGCGTTGCTCAGATGTCGTAGTAGAGCTCGAACTCGTGCGGGTGCGGGCGCTGCTGCACCGGCGCGATCTCCTGGGTCCGCTTGAAGTGGATCCACGTCTCGATCAGGTCGTCGGTGAAGACGCCGCCAGCCGTCAGGTAGTCGTGGTCCTCCTCGAGCGCGATGAGCACCGCGTCGAGCGAGGTCGGCACCTGCGCGATGTCAGCCATCTCGTCCGGCGGCAGCTCGTAGATGTCCTTGTCGATCGGGGCGGCGGGCTCCGTCTTGTTCTGGACACCGTCGAGGCCGGCGAGCATGAGCGCGGCGAAGGCGAGGTAGGGGTTCGCCGACGGGTCGGGGAAGCGGGTCTCGACGCGCTTGGCCTTCGGGTTCGCGCCCGTGATCGGGATGCGGACCGAGGCGGAGCGGTTGCGCGAGGAGTAGACGAGCGAGATCGGCGCCTCGAAGCCCGGCACCAGGCGGTGGTAGGAGTTCACCGTCGGGTTGGTGAAGGCCAGCAGCGAGGGGGCGTGCGCGAGGATGCCGCCGATGTACCAGCGGGCCATGTCGGACAGGCCGGCGTACCCGGTCTCGTCGAAGAACAGCGGGTCGCCGTCCTTCCAGAGCGACTGGTGCACGTGCATGCCGGAGCCGTTGTCGCCGAAGATGGGCTTCGGCATGAAGGTGACCGACTTGCCCTGCTCCCAGGCGGTGTTCTTGATGAGGTACTTGAACTTCATCACGTCGTCAGCGGCCTTGAGCAGCGTGTCGAAGCGGTAGTTGATCTCCGCCTGGCCGGCGGTGCCGACCTCGTGGTGCGCACGCTCGACGAGCAGGCCGCTGGCCTCGAGGTTCTTGACCATGTCGGCGCGCAGGTCGCTGTAGTGGTCGTAGGGCTCGACGGGGAAGTAGCCGCCCTTGAGGCGCGTCTTGTAGCCGGGTTGTCCTCGCCCTCCTTGCCGGAGTTCCACCAGCCCTCGACGGAGTCGATGTGGTAGTAGCCCTCGTTGACGCCGGTGCTGTAGCGGACGTTGTCGAAGATGTAGAACTCGGCCTCGGGGGCGAAGTACGCGGTGTCGGCGATGCCGGTGGAGTCGAGGTAGGCCAGCGCCTTGCGGGCGACGTTGCGCGGGTCGCGGCTGTAGGCCTCACCGGTGATCGGGTCGTGGATGAAGAAGTTGACGTTGAGCGTCTTCGACTTCCGGAACGGGTCGAGGTACGCCGTGGTCGGGTCCGGGAACAGCGACATGTCCGACTCGTTGATCGCCTGGAACCCGCGGATCGACGAGCCGTCGAAGCCGAGGCCGTCGTCGAAGACGCTCTGGTCGAAGGAGGACACCGGCACCGTGAAGTGCTGCATGATGCCCGGCAGGTCACAGAAGCGGACGTCGACCATCTCGACACCCTCGTCCTTGATGAACTTGAGCAGCTCATCCGAGTTCTTGAACATTCGGTTCCTCCTTGACGGCGGCGAGCGCACGTCGAAGTTGCAGCG